>NZ_JBIVQO010000001.1:0-548681 GCF_044755265.1 Streptomyces sp. NPDC092370
GTTGATAGGCCGGATATGGAAGCACGGTAACGTGTGGAGTTGACCGGTACTAATAGGCCGAGGGCTTGTCCTCAGTTGCTCGCGTCCACTGTGTTGGTTCTGAAACCACGAACAGCCCCACGTGCCACACGTGGTGCGGCTGACAGTTTCATAGTGTTTCGGTGGTTATAGCGTAGGGGAAACGCCCGGTTACATTCCGAACCCGGAAGCTAAGCCTTACAGCGCCGATGGTACTGCAGGGGGGACCCTGTGGGAGAGTAGGACGCCGCCGAACAATTTTTGGGAAAACCCCCGCATCTTCGGATGCGGGGGTTTTCTGCGTTTCAGGACCCCTTTCGGGGCCCGCTTTCGTTCAAAGGCGTCCGGCCGCCTTCAACGCCAGATAGGCATCCGCCAGCGCCGGCGCCAGGTCGTCCGGTGCGGCGTCGACGACCGTGACGCCGTGGCGGCGGAGTTGCTCTGCCGTACGGTGACGTTCCGACTGGGCCTGGGCGGCTGCGGCGGCCTCGTACACGGCGTCGACATCCCCGCGGCCCTTGGCCATGCGGGTGATGTGCGGGTCCGCCACCGAGGCCAGCAGGACCGTATGGCGCTGAGTGAGCTGGGGGAGGACCGGGAGCAGGCCCTCTTCGACGGGGGCCGCGTCCGAAGACGTGAGCAGGACGATCAGGGAGCGGCGGGGAGACGTGCGCAGGGCGGTGGCCGTGAGACCCCGGGCGTCCATCTCGACGAGTTCCGGTTCGAGCGTGGCCATGGCGTTGACCAGCGCGGGAAGGACATCGCCTGCGGTGCGGCCCTGGACGAGGGCGCGGACTTTGCGGTCGTAGGCGAGAAGGTCCACGCGGTCGCCGGCGCGGGAGGCGAGGGCGGCGAGCAGGAGGGCCGCGTCCATGGCGGCGTCCAGGCGGGGGGCGTCGCCCACGCGGCCGGCCGAGGTGCGCCCGGTGTCGAGGACCAGGAGGATGTGACGGTCCCGCTCGGGACGCCAGGTGCGTACGGCGACCGTGGTCTGGCGGGCTGTGGCGCGCCAGTCGATGGAACGGGTGTCATCGCCCGGGACGTACTCGCGCAGGCTGTCGAACTCGGTGCCTTCACCGCGGGTGAGGACGCTGGTCCGGCCGTCCAGTTCGCGCAGGCGGGCCAGTTTGGACGGCAGGTGCTTGCGGCTGGTGAACGGGGGAAGGACGCGTACCGCCCAGGGGGCCTGGTGGGTGCCCTGGCGGGCGAAAAGGCCGAGGGGGCCGTACGAGCGGATGGTGACGCGGTCGGTCTGGCGGTCACCTCGGCGGGTGGGGCGCAGCCGGGTCGTCACACGGCGGCGTTCCCCCGGCGGGACCGTGATGCGGTGGCGGGAAGCCGTCGTTTCCGTGCCCGGTGTCCAGCTGCTGGGGGGCCAGGCGTCACGGAGCCGGGCGCGGAGGGGGCGGCGGGACGGGTTGGTGAGCGTGAGGGTCACGTCCGCCGTGTCGCCCAGGCGTACGGAGGTGTCGCCGGAGCGGGTCAGGCCCAGGCGTCGTACGGGGGCGGCCAGTGCGAAGTCACAGGCGCAGGCCGCGGCCAGGGGAGCGTTGACCGCCAGGATGCCCGTCCAGCTGGGCTCCCAGATGCCGACGGGGAGGGAGCCCAGGGCCGCGAGGAGGGCGGCGCGTCCGGTGAGTGCCATCAGCGGGGGACGGGGACGTGGGCGAGGATGGCGGTGATGACCGAGTCGGCCGTCACGCCTTCCATCTCGGCCTCCGGGCGGAGCTGCACGCGGTGCCGGAGGGTGGGGAGGGCGAGTGCCTTCACATCGTCCGGGATGACGTAGTCGCGGCCGGTCAGCCAGGCCCAGGCGCGGGCGGTGGACAGGAGGGCCGTGGCGCCTCGTGGGGAGACGCCGAGGGTGAGGGACGGCGACTCGCGGGTGGCGCGGCAGATGTCGACGACGTAGGCGGTGATCTCCGGGGAGATGGTCGTCTTGGCGACGGCGGCTCGGGCTGCTTCCAGGTCGGCGGGGCCCGCCACGGGGCGGACGCCGGCGGCCCGCAGGTCGCGTGGGTTGAAACCTTCGGCGTGACGGGTGAGGACGTCGATCTCGTCCTCGCGGGACGGCAGGGGGATGGTGAGCTTGAGGAGGAAGCGGTCCAGCTGGGCTTCCGGGAGGGGGTAGGTCCCCTCGTACTCGACCGGGTTCTGGGTTGCTGCGACCAGGAACGGGTCGGGGAGGGGGCGGGGGGTGCCGTCGACGGTGACTTGGCGTTCCTCCATGGCTTCCAGGAGGGACGACTGGGTCTTGGGAGGCGTGCGGTTGATCTCGTCGGCGAGGAGAAGGTTGGTGAAGACCGGGCCGGGCTGGAAGGAGAACTCGGCGCTGCGGGTGTCGTAGACCAGGGAACCGGTCACGTCGCTCGGCATGAGGTCGGGAGTGAACTGGACGCGCTTGGTGTCGAGTTCGAGGGCGGAGGCGAGCGCTCGGACCAGGAGGGTCTTGGCGACGCCGGGGACGCCTTCGAGGAGGACGTGGCCGCGGCAGAGCAGGGCGACGACGAGGCCGGTGACGGCGGGGTCCTGGCCGACCACGGCCTTGGCGATCTCGGCGCGCAGGGCCTCCAGGGCGTCTCGGGCGGTGCCCGGGTCCCCGGTCTGCCCGGCGTTGTCAGTGGTCGGGTCCATCATGGACGGCGTACCTCTCTTTCGAGGGCGTCGAGTCGGTCGGCGAGTGCGATGAGCGCTGTGTCGTCGCTGGGCGGTGGTCCGAAGAGGAGTGCGTGCTGGTCCCGGCCGTCGCCGTGGAGGTGGGCGGACAGGGCGGGGAGCAGGGCCTCGGGCGTGTGCGCCTGGGTGACGGGGACGCCTACGAGGGGGGCGAGGCGGGTGCGGGTGGTGGAACGAAGAGCGTCGGCCGCGCGGTCGCGGGCGTCGGCCTTGCGGTAGAGGCGGGCGCGGCCTTCGGCGGTTTCCGAGGCGCGGATCGCGACGGGGAGATTTTCGGGCACGAGGGGGCCGAGCCGGCGTGCCCTCCACAGGGCGGCCAGGGCCGCGGCGATGAAGAGCTGCAGGGTGCCCCAGAGCCAGCCCGGGGGGAGCAGGTCGAAGAAGCTGCGTTCGTCGTCGGCGTCGCTGGCCGACGTGTCGGAGAGCGAGGGGAGATACCAGACGAGATGAGGGCGGGAGCCGAGCAGTTGGAGGGCGAGCGAGGCGTTGCCCTGCTCGTCGAGGCGGTCGTTGAGGAGGATGTCGGGCGCGCCCAGGGCGATGGTGTCGCCGTCCCCGCGTGGGTCCGGGATGCGCAGCAGGGTGGCCAGACGCTCGCTGGGGTAGCACTGGTCCGCGCCGAGGTGGGTGGTGGTGTAGCGGACGCCGCCGGTCTCGGCGGTGCCGGCGCGCCGGGCGGCGGGCAGGGTGCAGTTTGGGGAGAGCGTCGAGTCGAGACTGGTGGCGGGGTCGGCGGTGACGCCGGGGGCGAGCCGTTCGATGGAGGCGCTGCCGGAGGCGACCAGGACGGTGCGGCCGTGGGAATCGGCGAACGCGCGGTGCAGGCGATGCTGCTGACCGGGGGTCAGCAGGTCGGGGGCGGCCACCAGGAGGGTGGTGTCCGGTCCGGCTGCGGTGGCCGCGTCGTTCAGGGTCGTGACGACCCGGGTGTCCACGCCGCGGTCGGCGAGGAGTTCGGCGACGGCGCGGCTGCCGTTGGGGTCGGCGGAGCGCGGGTCGAGTTCGCCGTGGCGGGCGTCGGAGCGGATGACGGCGATGGCGACAGCTCCCACGAGGAGCACCACGAGGGCGAGCGCGATGCCGCGGGCGCGGGTCCACACCTGGCGGGCGGTGGGCGAGGCCGAGGTGGAGGAGAGGGTGGCCTCGGTGGTCATTCGGCGGCTCCCTGGCGGCCGGTGGGGGCCGTGCTCGCGCCGCTCGCCGTCAGCTGGGGCTTGGTGCGTTCCAGGTCGCGGTCGAGTTCCGCGATGCGATGGTACGACTGCTCGGTCGCCGAGCGGCCGCCGTACGTCACGTCGTCGAAGTCGCGTGCGGCGGTGCGCAGCCGGTCGGTGTGGGCCGGCAGGGCGCGGCCGGCTTCGGCTACGGCCTCGTCGGCGGTGCGGCCGGGGCGGACGTCGAGGAGGGCGCGTTCCTCCAGGGCGCGGACGAGGGCCCGCATGCGTTCCTGGACGGCCTGGTTCCAGTGGCCCTGTGCGGCGTGCGCCTCGGCCGTGGCGCGGTGGTCGGCGGCGCTGCGAGGGCGGTCGTCGAACAGGGCGGCGGACGAGGTGGGTCGGCGGCGGGGGGTGCCCAGGCGCCACCACAGGGCGGCCAGGAGCGCGATGACGGCCAGGATGATGACGATCAGGCCGAGGGTGCCGCCGGGGGTGGCGGCCGAGGTGGCGTCGAAGAGTTTGCCGAGCCAGTCCCAGAAGGCGTCCAGGGCGCGCTGGAACAGGCTGGGGTCGTCCTCGTGGTACATCCGCTTGGACAGCTCGCGCCGGGCCGCCTCGCGCGCGGGGTCGCGCGGTGTGGTGAGGGGCGGTTCGTCGGCGGAGCGGGCCGGCGACAGCAGGGGTGTGTCGCCGGCGCTCAGCAGCGTCCGTATCCCGGCGCGTGGCAGCGCCGTGATGAGAAGTTCCCCCGCCCTGCTCACCGCATCAGCTCCCCGGAGTGGCGCCGGGGGCGGGGGAGCCGTAGCCCTGGACGCCTGCGGCGCGGGCCAGTTCGAGGTCGAGGGCCTCGCGGCGGATGCGCTGGTCGATGTAGAGGAGCACGGTGACACCTGCCGTGATCGGCAACGTGATCATGGAGCCGATCACCGAGCCGATGCCGCTGATGATGAGGAACGTCCAGCCGAGGCTGCCGACACCGCTGTTGAGCCAGCCGGTGAGGCCGTCGCCGCTGAGGGCCGCGGCGAGGAGGGTGAAGGGGATGACGATGATCGAGGCGACGACGTTCGCGATGAGCGTGGCGAGCAGCTGGATGCCGAAGATCCGCCACCAGGTGCCCTGGACCAGCTTCGCGGACCGGCTCATGGCCTTCTTGATGCCCTGCTTCTCCAGCATGAGGGCGGGCGAGGCGAGAGAGAAGCGGATCGCCAGCCACAGGGCGACGATGCCGGCGCCGATGATGCCGAGAACCGTGAGAGCGACGCCTGCGCCGTTGTTCCCGGCGACGGTGACGAGGAGGCCGGGCAGGGCTCCCACGGTGACGACGCCGACGGTGATGAGCAGCAACACGCAGATCAGGCCGAACAGTTTGAGGACCTGAGGGCGGGCGTCCCGCCAGGCTTCGCCGATGGTCACCGACGTGCCGAGGACGGCACGGCTGGTGACGGTGGTGAGCAGCGCGGTGGCGATGACGGTGCCGACCAGGGAGATCACGAAGACGACCGTGGAGTTGAGCATGGCGTCGCCCATGGCGCGGGTCAGCTCGCTGAGGGTCGCGCTGGGATCGTTGAGGGCGTCGGTAGTGGCCTCGTCCAGGACGAGGCCCTGGAAGAGGACGACGATGACCTCGGTGAGGACGGCGACGGTGAGCGAGATGCCCAGGACCGTGCGCCAGTAGGTGCGCATGGTGGAGACCGCGCCGTCGAGGATCTCGCCCACGCCGAGCGGGCGGAGCGGGATGACGCCGGGCTTGGCGGCGGGCGGGGGGCCGCCCCAGCCGCTTCCCCAGCCGCCGGGGGCGCCGTGTCCGGGGCGGCCTCCGGGGCCGTATCCGCCGGGACCGTGGCCGCCGGGAGGCTGGGTGCCCCAGCCCGGGCCGGGCGGCGGGGGCGGGGGCGCCTGGCCGGGGACGGCCGGGCCGCTGGGGGCGGACCACTGGGCCGGTGGCGGCTGCTCCTTGGACCACTGCGGGCCCGGGCCCTGCGGGGTCCGGCCGGGCTCGGCCGGCTGGTCCGCGGGCTGTGCGGGTCCGGGGCGGTCGGTGGGCTCGGCAGGGCCGGACTGATCCGGCTTCTGCCCGTCGGACGGGGCGGATCCGGGCGAGGCCCAGCCCGGAGTGTCGTTCATCGTCGCTCCTTCACGGTGCCCGTCCGCGGTCGCGGCGGCAGGTTGGCAGCCATCGTGCCATGGGGTGGTCTTGGAATGACCGGCCGCGGTATGGGCTGCGTACCTTCAATTGTCCGCTCGATAGGGGGCAGACTGACGGCATGGCTGATCAGTACGCGCACAGCGGTGACGACAAACGGCCGACTGACATCCCCGCGATCCGCTGGGAAGAGCCACCGGAAGGCCCCGTTCTGGTCCTGCTGGACCAGACGAGACTGCCCGTAGAGGAGGTCGAACTGGTCTGTACGGACGCGTCCGCACTCGTGGAGGCGATTCGCTCGCTCGCCGTGCGCGGAGCGCCCCTGCTCGGCATCGCGGGGGCGTACGGGGTCGCGCTCGCGGCCATGCGGGGTTTCGACGTGGACGAGGCCGCCTCCGCGCTGGCGGGTGCCCGGCCGACCGCGGTGAACCTGGCTGTGGGTGTGCGCCGGGCCCAGGCGGCTCACCGGGCGGCGCTCGCCGAGGGCGGTGACGTCCGGCAGGCGGCCGCGGCGGCGCTGGCCGCGGCGCGGCAGCTGCACCGGGAGGATGCCGAGGCCAGTGGGCGGATGGCCGAGCACGGGCTGGCGTTGCTCGACGAGTTGCTGCCCGGGGGCGGGCACCGGATCCTCACCCACTGCAACACCGGTTCGCTGGTGTCGGGCGGGGAGGGGACGGCGTTCGCGGTGGCGCTCGCGGCACACCGGACGGGGCGGCTGCGGCGGCTGTGGGTGGACGAGACACGGCCGTTGCTGCAGGGAGCTCGCCTGACGGCGTACGAGGCGGCTCGCAGCGGGATGGCGTACACGCTGCTCACCGACAATGCGGCGGGGTCGCTGTTCGCCGCCGGTGAGGTGGACGCGGTGCTGATCGGGGCGGACCGCATCACGGCGGACGGTTCGGTGGCGAACAAGGTCGGGAGCTATCCGCTGGCGGTGCTGGCGCGGTACCACCATGTGCCGTTCATCGTGGTGGCGCCGGTGACGACGGTGGATCTGGACACTGCGGACGGTGCGTCCATCGAGGTCGAGCAGCGGCCGGGGCACGAGGTGACGGAGGTGACCGCGCCGCAGGTGCCGGTGGCCGGTGCGGAGGCGGGCGGTGGGATTCCGGTGGCGCCGCTGGGGACACAGGCCTACAACCCGGCGTTTGACGTGACCCCGGCCGAGCTGGTGACGGCGATCGTCACGGAAGAGGGTGTCGTTTCGCCTGTGACGGCGGAGGCACTCGCAGAGGTGTGTGCGCGGTCGCGACGGGTGTCGGCGGACTGAGCAGGCGGTTGCAGAGGGTGCGCGGGGCGAGGCGGGTTCCGGGCACCCTCGCCTCGCCGTGCTCCGTTCTGCGGTCTTCCCTGCCCTTGAGAGGCCCTGAAACCGGGCGGGTCTCGTCCGCGTCGAGATCATCGGCGGGCGGGCGAGGGCAGACAGTAGCGCTAGCTGCGACTATGGTCACTGGCCGGTGAGCTACCTCACCACTGCCTTCGCCACCGTTATGAGAATGGGATGATGTCGTTTATGAAGGGACGAGTCCTTGTCGTCGACGACGACACCGCACTGGCCGAGATGCTCGGCATCGTGCTGCGTGGTGAGGGTTTCGAGCCGTCGTTCGTGGCCGACGGCGACAAGGCGCTGGCCGCTTTTCGCGAGGCCAAGCCCGATCTGGTGCTGCTCGACCTGATGCTGCCCGGCCGGGACGGCATCGAGGTGTGCCGCCTGATCAGGGCGGAGTCGGGCGTGCCGATCGTGATGCTGACCGCGAAGAGCGACACCGTCGATGTCGTCGTGGGCCTGGAGTCCGGTGCCGACGACTACATCGTGAAGCCGTTCAAGCCGAAGGAGCTGGTGGCCCGTATCCGGGCGCGGCTTCGGAGGTCCGAGGAGCCCGCTCCGGAGCAGCTCGCCATCGGTGACCTGGTCATCGACGTGGCCGGTCACTCCGTGAAGCGGGACGGGCAGTCGATCGCGCTGACGCCGCTGGAGTTCGACCTGCTGGTCGCGCTGGCCCGCAAGCCTTGGCAGGTGTTCACCCGCGAGGTGCTGCTGGAGCAGGTGTGGGGCTATCGGCACGCGGCGGACACGCGGCTGGTCAACGTGCATGTGCAGCGGCTGCGCTCCAAGGTCGAGAAGGACCCGGAGAAGCCGGAGATCGTGGTGACCGTTCGTGGTGTCGGGTACAAGGCAGGGCCGAGCTGACATGTCCGGCGACAGTGCCGCTTCGGCGCCCGGCCGGTCCGGGGCCCGCCCGGAGCGGCCTGTCGGGCGGCGGAAATCCGGCTCCCGCTGGGCGCGGTTCCTGGAGAGCGGCCTGCTCCAGGGCGGCGTCCAGGGCAGCCCGGTCATCCGTCTGTTCATGCGATGGGTGCGCCGGCCGCTGCTGCCCGTCATGCGGCTGTGGCGGCGCAACATCCAGCTCAAGGTCGTCGTCACGACCCTGCTGATGTCGCTCGGTGTGGTGCTGCTGCTGGGCTTCGTCGTCATCGGGCAGGTGCGCAACGGCCTGCTGGACGCCAAGGTGAAGGCGTCCCAGAGCCAGGCCACGGGCGGGTTCGCGGTGGCCAAGCAGCGGGCCGGCGAGGCGGCGAGCGGCACCGGCGACGACGCCGTCACGGCGGACGGGCGCCCCGCGCAGAACGTCACCCCGTGGATGAGCGACCTCGTCTCCTCGCTGTCCAGTGGCGGCCAGGGCGCCTTCGACGTGGTGACGCTCCCGGCCTCCGACGCCGACGGCGCGGGCGGCCGCGGGCAGCGTGCCTCCGGCGAGGTGGACTGGAGCAGGAGCGTGCCCGCCGACCTGCGTGAGCGGGTCGGCAGCAGTACGGCGGCCGCGCAGAGCTATACCCGCATCACCTACAACAACGAGACCAAGGACTCCCAGCCGGGCCTGGTCATCGGCATGCAGGTCGACGACCCCAACGGCGACCCGTACCAGCTGTACTACCTCTTCCCGCTCACCCAGGAGGAGAAGTCGCTGAGCCTGGTCAAGGGCACGCTGGCGACGGCCGGGCTGTTCGTCGTGGTCCTGCTCGGAGCGATCGCCTGGCTCGTCGTGCGGCAGGTCGTCACGCCGGTGCGGATGGCGGCGGGGATCGCCGAGCGGCTGTCGGCCGGGCGGCTTCAGGAGCGTATGAAGGTCACCGGCGAGGACGACATCGCGCGGCTCGGTGAGGCCTTCAACAAGATGGCGCAGAATCTCCAGCTGAAGATCAGCCAGCTGGAGGACCTGTCGCGGATGCAGCGGCGGTTCGTGTCGGACGTGTCGCACGAGCTGCGCACGCCGCTGACGACCGTCCGGATGGCCGCCGACGTCATCCACGAGGCGCGTGTGGACTTCGACCCGGTGACCGCCCGGTCGGCGGAACTGCTCGCCGACCAGCTGGACCGGTTCGAGTCGCTGCTCGCCGACCTGCTGGAGATCAGCCGGTTCGACGCGGGCGCCGCGGCGCTGGAGGCGGAGCCGATAGACCTCAGGGACGTCGTACGGCGGGTGGTCAGCGGGGCCGAGCCGCTCGCGGAACGCAAGGGCACCCGCATTCGGGTCCTCGGGGACCAGCAGCCCGTCGTCGCCGAGGCCGATGCCCGGCGCGTGGAGCGGGTGCTGCGCAACCTCGTCGTCAACGCCGTCGAGCACGGTGAGGGCAGGGACGTCGTCGTCAAGCTCGCCGCGGCCGGTGGTGCCGTCGCCGTGGCGGTGCGGGACTACGGGGTCGGTCTGAAGCCGGGCGAGGCGACCCGGGTGTTCAGCCGCTTCTGGCGGGCCGACCCGGCCCGCGCCCGTACCACCGGTGGTACGGGCCTGGGGCTGTCGATCGCCCTGGAGGACGCGCGGCTGCACGGCGGCTGGCTGCAGGCGTGGGGTGAGCCAGGGGGTGGTTCGCAGTTCCGGCTGACGCTGCCCAGGACCGCCGACGAGCCGCTGCGGGGCTCTCCGATACCGCTGGAGCCCAAGGATTCACGGCGGAACCGGGGGCTGGACGATGCCGGCCTGCCGTGCGGCGGTGGGGACGGCGAGAAGCGGGCGACCGTGCCGGCGCAGCCGGTGAGCGGGCCGGTGCCGCAGGGCACGAAGCGGGACCCGATACCGCCGCGTGTCGCCCCCACGGCGGATCCGACGGCCCTGCCCGGCAACGGTTCGCGTGTGGTGCCCAGGCCCGCCTCGGCCACGCGGCGGCAGGACGAGGCGGCGGGGGCGGAGCAGTCGGCTCCCGGCGCGGGCGTGAGTGAGCCGGAGGGGTCGGGGCGGGGCGAGGACGCCGGCGGCCGGGCCGGGCCGACCCGGGATCCGGTCGGGAACGGGCCCCGGGACGACGACGACCGCTCCGCGGGATCGGGCGGCCGGGAGACCGGGCCCCGGGACGTGGACAGGCAAGGGGAGGCATCTCGTGGGCGCTGACCGCGAGGGGCGCGGCCGGCGCAGGCCCGCGCGCGTGATGGTGTACGCCGCCGGTGGCGTCCTGGTGCTGGCGGGGTGCGCCTCGATGCCGGACAGCGGGGATCTGCGGGGCGTGGAGTCCACCCCGCGCCAGGAGACACAGGTGCGGGTGTTCGCCGTGCCGCCGGGGGAGGACGCGCCGCCCTCGGAGATCGTGCAGGGCTTCCTGGAGGCGCTCACCAGCGACGATCCGCACTACAAGACGGCACGCCAGTACCTGACCGGCGACGCCGCGAAGACCTGGCGGCCCGAGGCGTCCGCCACCGTGCTGACGGACGGGCCGGGCGCCAAGCCCGAGGCCGGCGGCGGTGGTGAGGACAGGGGCGAGATCTCGTACATGCTGACCGGCACCAAGGTCGCCACCGTCGACGCGCAGCAGGCGTACGCGCCCGCGAAGGGGGCGTACGGCAGGAGCGTGCGCCTGACGCAGGACGACAAGCGGCAGTGGCGGATCGACGCGCTGCCGCAGGGCGTCGTCATGGGCGAGTCGGACTTCCAGCGCAACTACATGTCCGTCAGCAAGTACTACTTCGCCTCGAACGCCGACGCGGCCGGATCGAAGTCACAGCCCACGGCGGTCGCCGACCCGGTCTACGTGCGTCGGCGCGTGGAGCCCATGACGCAGATGGTGAGCTCCCTGCTCAACGGGCCTACGCGGTGGCTGGGGCCCGTGGTCAGATCGAGTTTCCCCACCGGTACGGCGCTGGCGAAGGACGCCGGCGCCCTGACGCCCGACGACCGGAACAAGCTGACGGTTCCGCTCAACGACAAGGCCGAGGGCGTCGGCACCAACCGGTGCGAGGAGATGGCCGCCCAGCTGCTCTTCACGCTGCGGAACCTCAGCCCCGCGGTGGACGAGGTCGAGCTGCGGGCCGGCGGGGAGAACCTGTGCTCGCTCACCCAGGGAGCGGCCGAAGCGGCGGCCTCCCGGAGCGCGGCGCGGCACCCCGACTACCTGTACTTCGTCGACGGCAAGCACCGGCTCGTACGGATCGCCGCGGGCAACAGTGACACCGATCCGGAACCGGCGCCGGGGGCGCTCGGCGAGGGTGAAACGGCGCTGCGGTCGGTGGCGGTCTCGCGTGACGAGCACACCGCGGCCGGTGTCAGCCTCGACGGCAAGTCGCTGTACGTGGGCTCGCTGGTATCGGGCGGTTCGCTGGGCGAGCCGGTGCTGCGCAGCCAGGGCGGGGCCGAGAAGCAGCGGCTGACCACGCCCAGCTGGGACGCGGACGACGGTCTGTGGGTGGCCGACCGCGACCCCGAACATCCCCGGCTGCTCCTCCTCCAGGAGGGCAAGGGCGATCCGCTGGAGGTGCGCATGCCGCACCTCGATGGACGGATCCAGTCCGTGCGGGTGGCCGCCGACGGGGTGCGGATCGCGCTCGTCGTGGAGAAGGGCGGCAAGAAGACCCTGCTCATCGGGTTGATCGAGAGGGGCGAGAAGCAGGGCGGTGAGCCGGCCGTCAGCGTGGTCGAACTGCGCTCCGCGACACCGGAGTTGGAGCAGGTCTCGGCCATGTCGTGGGCCGGGGACAGCCGGCTCGTGGTGGTCGGGCGCGAACACGGGGGCGTCGAGCAGATGCGGTACGTCCAGGTCGACGGTTCCACCCCGGACGTGCCGGTGCCCGCGGCCCTGACCGGCGTCAAGGACGTCACCGCCGCAGAGGACGACCAGTTGCCGCTGGTGGCGTACTCGGTGGACGGCATCGTCCGGCTGCCGTCGGGGGAGCAGTGGCAGAGGGTGACGGAGGGGACGGCGCCGGTTTATCCGGGGTGAGGTGTGAGCGTCCCGGAGGTGTCGCCGGGGTGTGCTGAACGCGGGCGGCCGCTCCTGCCGAGGATGGACTCGGCAGGAGCGGCCGTCGGCGTTCGGGCGGGGCGGTGCACGGGGTTGCCGCCGCTGTGGGGCGGGGCGGTTCACCGCGCTGCCGCCGGTCTGGGGCGCGGTCCGTAGGGGGCCGGGCCTGTGCGGGTGTCGCTCTGCCGGCTTCACTCCTGTCGGCTTCACGCGTGGTGACTTCACCCGTGCGGGCTCCACTCGTATGGGGGACGGCCGGGTCGCGGCGCGGCTGGTTGTGCACAGGGGGTTGTCCACAGGGGTGGTCGGGCCGGGCCCGGGTGGGCACAGTGGTGGCCATGTGGGGGTGGTGGCAGGACCTGACCGACCTGGTGCTGCCGGGCGAGTGCGGGGGCTGCGGAGCGCTTCGTACGGTGCTGTGCGCCCGGTGCCGTGCGGTGCTGAGCGGAGCGGCGGTGCGTCGGGTGCGTCCGGTGCCGGAGCCGCCCGGGCTGCCCATGGTGCACGCGGCGGCCCGGTATGCGGACGAGGTCCGGGCGGCGCTGCTGGCCCACAAGGAGCGAGGCGCTCTGGCACTGGCCGGGCCGCTCGGGGTGGCGCTCGCGGGGGCCGTGCGGGCGGGGCTCCGGGACGCCTCGGCTCCGGCTGCGGCCGGGATGGCGCGGTCCCGGGGTGGCAGAGCTCCTGTGCTGCTCGTGCCGGTGCCGTCCGGGCGGCGCGCCGTGCGGGCCCGGGGGCATGATCCGACACGGCGGATCGCGCTCGCGGCGGCGGTGGAGTTGCGGCGGAGAGGGCTGCCGGCCCGGGTGCTCGGCGTGCTGCGGCAGCGGCGGGCCGTCGCCGATCAGTCGGGGCTCAACTCCCGGCAGCGGCTGGACAATCTCGCGGGGGCCCTGGAGGTGGCTCCCGTCGGTGTCCGGCTGCTCTCCGGAGGGCCGGTCGTCCTCGTCGACGACGTGATGACCACCGGGGCCTCTCTCGCGGAGGCCGCACGAGCCGTGCGCGCGGTCTCGTACAGGCTTGCGGCCTCGTACCGCGCGACGGGGCCGATTCCGAACGCTGCGGGGACTTCGGCCGTGTACGGGCGAGAGACGTGGGAAAGCAGAGAGGAACAGAACGTCGGATCAAGGCGAGAGAGGACGGGCCGGCGGCCCGCCCGGCAGGGAATCGCGGGCGCGGATGACACCGACGGGGTCGTCGACATGGTGTGCGCGGCAGTCGTCGCGGCATCACCGGACTCATTGGAAATAAACCGGAACTGACCGAGATCTTGTGTCGTTGCAGGTAACGAGAGGGCCTATTCACCTGAACGGAGGTACGCCGCAGTAGAGGGTGACGACATCCGTCCGGGCGAGATATGTTCGGTTGAGAGGGAAAGCCGCAGGCCACACCTCTCCAATCCGAATGCCGTGCCGCGCGTTTTTCTTCATCACTCGCGACGGTGGAGTGGAGATCTTGCCCATGGGGGAGGAGGTGGAAGTCACCGAGTCCGAAGGTTCCGGGGCTCACCGGAACCTGGTGCAAAAGGGAGACGCTCCGCATCGAAGCGGAGCGATCCGGGAACGGAGTTCTGCGTGGACATCGTCGTCAAGGGCCGCAAGACCGAGGTGCCCGAGCGGTTCCGGAAGCACGTGGCCGAGAAGCTGAAGCTGGAGAAGATCCAGAAGCTCGACGGCAAGGTGATCAGCCTCGACGTCGAGGTGTCCAAGGAGCCGAACCCCCGACAGGCCGACCGCTGTGACCGAGTGGAGATCACACTCCGCTCCCGCGGTCCGGTGATCCGGGCGGAGGCAGCGGCGAGCGACCCGTACGCGGCGCTCGACCTGGCGGCGGAAAAGCTGGAAGCCCGGCTGCGCAGGCAGCACGACAAGCGGTACTCGCGCCGTGGAGCGCGCCGGATCCCGGCCGCCGAGGTCGCCGACCACGTCCCGGGCGTGGCGACGCTCAACGGAAACGGCCTGGTGCCCGCCTCCGAGGAGGAGCCCGAGGCCGTACCCACGAAGAAGATCGGCTCACTGGAAGTGCAGGGTGACGGCCCCATCGTCGTCCGCGAGAAGACCCACGTCGCAGCACCCATGACCCTCGACCAGGCTCTCTACGAGATGGAGCTGGTCGGGCACGACTTCTATCTGTTCGTCGACTCCGAGACCAAGGAACCGAGTGTCGTCTACCGACGGCACGCCTACGACTACGGCGTGATCCATCTCAGCACGGACACCATGGTCACCCAGGCGCACTCTCCCGACGCGGGCGGTGCGCTCGGCGGCTGACCATGCCGGGTGACAGCGGAACCGGTGCCCCTGGAGCGCGTGTGCGCCCCCAGGGGCACCCCCGTGCGACCACTTCGCGCCCCGCTCCGGCACCCCGGTGCCGTCCGGGCATGAAATCATGGTGGCCACGGCCCAACCGGTGGGTCGTTGCTCTGGGTTGGCGATGGCTCAGGACCTCAGGCCACAGCCTTCAGGGGGAGGAACGATGGCGGACAGCTTCGGACCGATGCGTGACAAGGATGCCGGCGACGGCGTCGTCGCCATGGGCCCGGACTCGGGGACTCCACGCAAGGAACCGATCAGAGTCCTCGTGGTGGACGATCACGCCTTGTTCCGCCGTGGTCTGGAGATCGTGCTCGCCGCCGAGGAGGACATCCAGGTCGTGGGAGAGGCGGGCGACGGCGCCGAGGCCGTCGAGAAGGCCGCCGACCTGCTGCCCGACATCGTCCTGATGGACGTCCGGATGCCCAAGAGGGGCGGGATCGAGGCATGCACCTCCATCAAGGAGGTGGCACCCAGCGCCAAGATCATCATGCTGACGATCAGCGACGAGGAAGCCGACCTCTACGACGCCATCAAGGCGGGCGCGACCGGCTATCTCCTCAAGGAGATCTCCACCGACGAGGTGGCCACCGCCATTCGCGCGGTGGCCGACGGGCAGTCGCAGATCAGCCCGTCCATGGCGTCGAAACTCCTCACCGAGTTCAAGTCGATGATCCAGCGCACGGACGAGCGCCGGCTGGTGCCCGCTCCGCGCCTGACCGACCGTGAACTCGAAGTCCTCAAGCTCGTCGCCACGGGAATGAACAACCGCGACATCGCCAAGGAGTTGTTCATCTCCGAGAACACCGTGAAGAACCACGTCCGCAACATCCTGGAGAAGCTGCAACTGCACTCCAGGATGGAAGCGGTGGTGTACGCGATGCGGGAAAAGATCCTCGAGATCCGCTAGGACCCGGCCTCAGCCGAGCAGGCGTGCGAGGTCCTTCACCAGGGGCTCGCGCAGGTCCGGCGCGTCGACCCGATCCACGCGGACGTCCGTGCAGCCCACCCAGGTAGCCGCCTCGGCCAGGGCCTGGGCGACGGCCGGGACCGACTTCGGGCCGTCGAGCGTGACCTGCTTGGCCACCAGTGTGCGGCCCTCGCGGGCCGGGTCCACGCGGCCGACGAGACGGCCACCGGCCAGCACCGGCATCGCGAAGTAGCCGTAGACCCGCTTCTGCCTGGGGACGTAGGCCTCCAGGCGGTGCGTGAAGCCGAAGATCCGCTCCGTGCGAGCCCGCTCCCAGATCAGGGAGTCGAAGGGCGACAGCAGCGTCGTGCGGTGACGCCCCCGCGGGGACGTCTCCAGGGCCGCGGGATCGGCCCAGGCCGGCTTGCCCCAGCCCTCGACCGAGACCGGGACCAGACCCGAGTCGGCGATCACCGCGTCGACCTGTTCCCCCTTGAGACGGTGGTAGTCGGCGATGTCAGCACGGGTCCCGACCCCGAGCGACCGGCCCGCCAGACGGACCAGGCGGCGCAGGCACTCGGTGTCGTCCAGCTCGTCGTGCAGCAGCGCCTCCGGGACGGCCCGCTCGGCCAGGTCGTAGACGCGCTTCCAGCCGCGGCGCTCCACGCACACCACCTCGCCGTACATCAGGGCGCGTTCGACGGCGACCTTGGAGCCGGACCAGTCCCACCAGTCGTTCGTCTTCTTCGCGCCGCCCAACTCCGTGGCTGTGAGGGGGCCTTCGGAGCGGAGCTGTTTGATGACCCGGTCGTAGGCGCCGTCGGGCAGCTCGTGGTTCCAGTGCGGGCGGTTGCGGTAGGCACGGCGGCGGAAGGCGAAGTGGGGCCACTCCTCGATCGGGAGGATGCACGCGGCGTGGGACCAGTACTCGAAGGAGTGGGTGTCCTGCCAGTAGGCGTCCTCGACCGTCCTCCGGCCCACCGCGCCCAGGCGGGCGTACGGCACGAGTTCATGGGAGCGGGCCAGGACCGAGATGGTGTCGAGCTGTATCGCGCCCAGGTGGCGAAGGACGCCCCGGACGCCGGAGCGACGGTCGGGCACGCCGAGGAAGCCCTGGGCACGCAGCGCGATTCTGCGGGCCTCGTCCGCGGAGAGGTCTGCTGTGGGGCGCGGAGTGGTCATGGTCGCAGCGTAGGGGCTGGGACTGACAACGGGCTGTGACCTGCGGGTTCGCCAGGGAGATCGAGCCGGTCAGCGTGCCGGCAGGTACGGGGCCACCGACGGGAGGCCCAGGTCCGAGGGGAGCAGCGAGCCCACCCAGGCGTCACGGCGTACCCCCTTGTTGTTCGTCGCGGAGCGCAGTGTGCCCTCGATCGTGAAACCCGCTCGTTCGGCCACCGCTCGGGACGCCCGGTTGCCCACCTCCGCGCGCCATTCGACGCGGTCGAGTGCGGCGTGGGTGAAGGACCAGCGGCAGGCGGTCAGGACGGCCTCGGTGACGTAGCCGTTGGCGCGGTGCTGTTTCGCGGCCCAGAAGCCGATCTCGCCCAGGCCCAGGGCGCGCAGCGTGATGCCGAGCATCCCCGCCAGTTCTCCGGAGTGCAGGAAGACACCGAAGGTGAACATGGAGCCGTCCGCCCAGCCCCGCGGTGCCAGTTGCTCCGTGAAGTTCCGGGCGTGCTCGCGCAGGTAGGGCGAGGGGATCGTGGTCCAGCGCTGGATGTCGGGGTCCTGGCAGGCGTCGTACACCGCGTCGGTGTCCTGGGGGCCCACCGGGCGCAGCAGGAGGCGGTCCGTGGTGAGGGTGACGGGGTCCATCGGCCGATTCTGCTCGGAGGCCGGCCGCGCCGCCATCGATTTGCCGTGCGTGAGCGGGTGATCACGTGGTGTGCGATTCGGCCGAGAGGTGCGGCACCATCCGGGAGGGCCGGACGTTGTCCCCTTTGAAGCAGACGTGAATCAGAATGGAAGCAGCGGACGGTCGCCGTCACGGCAGGCCCTCCCGGCGCGGCGGGGTCCTCGCATACGATGGCCGTTGCTCAGTAAGTCAAGTGGTAACCGACCGTCCCAGGCCCGACCGGCAAGGAGACCAACCCCCGTGTCCGTCCTCTCGAAGATCATGCGTGCAGGCGAAGGCAAGATCCTGCGCAAGCTGCACCGCATCGCGGACCAGGTCAACTCCATCGAAGAGGACTTCGTCGACCTCTCCGACGCCGAGCTGCGCGCCCTCACCGATGAGTACAAGCAGCGCTATGCCGACGGCGAGACCCTGGACGACCTGCTGCCCGAGGCTTTCGCCACCGTCCGCGAGGCCGCCAAGCGCGTCCTCGGCCAGCGTCACTACGACGTGCAGATGATGGGCGGCGCGGCGCTGCACATGGGCTACGTGGCCGAGATGAAGACCGGTGAGGGCAAGACCCTCGTCGGCACCCTTCCCGCGTACCTCAACGCCCTGTCCGGCAAGGGCGTCCACATCATCACGGTCAACGACTACCTGGCCGAGCGCGACTCCGAGATGATGGGCCGCGTCCACCGCTTCCTGGGCCTGAGCGTGGGCTGCATCCTCGCCAACATGACGCCGGCTCAGCGCCGCGAGCAGTACGCCTGCGACATCACGTACGGCACCAACAACGAGTTCGGCTTCGACTATCTGCGCGACAACATGGCGTGGTCCCAGGACGAGCTCGTGCAGCGCGGCCACAACTTCGCCGTCGTCGACGAGGTCGACTCCATCCTCATCGACGAGGCCCGTACGCCGCTGATCATCTCCGGCCCGGCCGACCAGGCCACCAAGTGGTACGGGGACTTCGCCAAGCTGGTGAAGCGCCTCAAGCGCGGCGAGGCCGGCCAGCCGCTCAAGGGCATCGAGGAGACCGGCGACTACGACGTCGACGAGAAGAAGCGCACGGTCGCCATCCACGAGTCGGGTGTCGCCAAGGTCGAGGACTGGCTGGGCATCGACAACCTCTACGAGTCGGTGAACACCCCGCTGGTGGGTTACCTGAACAACGCCATCAAGGCCAAGGAGCTCTTCAAGAAGGACAAGGACTACGTCATCATCGACGACGAGGTCATGATCGTCGACGAGCACACCGGACGTATCCTCGCGGGCCGCCGCTACAACGAGGGCATGCACCAGGCGATCGAGGCCAAGGAAGCGGTGCCGATCAAGGACGAGAACCAGACGCTCGCCACGATCACCCTCCAGAACTTCTTCCGCCTGTACAAGCGCCACGACCACAACGGCAAGGAACAGCCCGGTCTGTGCGGCATGACCGGTACGGCCATGACCGAGGCCGCCGAGTTCCACCAGATCTACAAGCTCGGCGTGGTGCCGATCCCGACCAACCGGCCGATGGTCCGCAAGGACCAGTCGGACCTGATCTACCGCACCGAGGTCGCCAAGTTCGAGGCGGTCGTCGACGACATCGAGGACAAGCACCGCAAGGGTCAGCCGATCCTCGTCGGCACCACCTCGGTCGAGAAGTCCGAGTACCTCTCGCAGCAGCTCAGCAAGCGCGGCATCCAGCACGAGGTGCTGAACGCCAAGCAGCACGACCGTGAGGCGACGATCGTCGCCCAGGCCGGCCGCAGGGGCGCCGTCACGGTGGCCACGAACATGGCCGGGCGTGGTACGGACATCAAGCTCGGCGGCAACCCCGAGGACCTCGCCGAGGCGGAGCTGCGTCAGCGCGGCCTCGACCCCGAGGAGCACATCGACGAGTGGGCGCACGCCCTGCCCGAGGCGCTCGAGCGGGCCGAGAAGGCCGTCCAGGCCGAGAAGGACGAGGTCGAGAAGCTCGGCGGGCTCTACGTGCTCGGTACCGAGCGGCACGAGTCGCGGCGCATCGACAACCAGCTGCGAGGTCGTTCCGGCCGTCAGGGCGACCCCGGCGAGTCGCGCTTCTACCTTTCCCTCGGCGATGACCTGATGCGCCTGTTCAAGGCCCAGATGGTCGAGCGCGTGATGTCGATGGCGAACGTCCCGGACGACGTGCCGATCGAGAACCGGATGGTCACGAAGGCGATCGCGTCCGCCCAGTCGCAGGTCGAGCAGCAGAACTTCGAGACCCGGAAGAACGTCCTCAAGTACGACGAGGTCCTCAACCGGCAGCGCGAGGTCATCTACGGCGAGCGGCGCCGCGTCCTGGAGGGCGAGGACCTGCACGAGCAGATCCAGCACTTCATGGACGACACCATCGACGCCTACGTCCAGGCCGAGACCGCCGAGGGCTTCCCGGAGGACTGGGACCTCGACCGGCTGTGGGGCGCCTTCAAGCAGCTCTACCCGTGCAACATCACCGTCGAGGAGCTGGAAGAGGCGGCCGGCGACCGCGCCGGCCTGACCGCCGAGTTCATCGGCGACTCCATCAAGGACGACATTCACGAGCAGTACGCGGCGCGTGAGGCGCAGCTCGGCTCCGAGATCATGCGCGAGCTGGAGCGCCGGGTCGTGCTGTCGGTCCTCGACCGCAAGTGGCGCGAGCACCTCTACGAGATGGACTACCTCCAGGAGGGCATCGGCCTGCGCGCCATGGCGCAGAAGGACCCGCTGGTCGAGTACCAGCGCGAGGGCTTCGACATGTTCACCGCGATGATGGAGGGCATCAAGGAGGAGTCCGTCGGCTACCTGTTCAACCTGGAGGTCCAGGTCGAGCAGCAGGTCGAGGAGGTCCCGGTCGAGGACTCCAAGCCGGTGGCCGACCTCGAGAAGCACGACGCGGTGCCGGCGCAGGCCGGCGCCCGGCCGGAGATCCGGGCCAAGGGGCTCGACGTCCCGCAGCGGCGCAACCTCCACTTCTCCGCGCCGACGGTCGACGGCGAGGGCGGCACCATCGAGGGCGACTTCACCGAGGACGGCGAGCCGGTGCGTTCCCAGGCCGACGGCCTCACGCGCGCGGAGCGGCGCAAGCAGGCGCGCAGCCGCGGGCGTCGTAAGAAGTGACGGTAGTCGCGTAGCGGCTTGAGGGGCCGGACACCTGCGGGTGTCCGGCCCCTCGGCGTGCAGGCCTCAGTCGGATTCCGGGCGGGGTGGGCGGGGGCCGCCGAGCTCCACCGCCGTGCAGCGCCAGCGCAGGTCCTCGCCCAGTTCCAGGCGGAAGGCCATGGCGCGCAGCCGGTCACCGGCGCCGATGCGGGCGAAGGCCTCGATGGCGCCCGGGCGGGGCTCGAAGTAGCCGATGTCGCGGACGACGGGGCGGGCGCCGCGGGTGCGCAGGGGGCCGCGTTCGGCGAGCCAGGCCAGTTCGTCGTAGGCGCGTCCGCGGGTGTGGCGGAGCATCGAGTGGACGGGGCGGTGCCCGCTCAGGACGGCGACGAGGAGATCGGCGAAGAGATCGGTGGGCCGGGGCTGGGGGACCGCCGCCTGGCGGAAGCCCTGGACCGGGAGGCGCGGGGCGGCTTCGGTGGCGGCCGGGGCAATGGTGCCCGCGCGCGCCGGGGTGGTGGTGTCCGTCGCCCTGCGGGGCGCTGTGCGGGTGGTGGAGGGCGTCGATGGGCGCGTGTCCGCGGGGCGCGTGCGGGAGGTCCTGGTGCGGGCGGAGGCCGGTGGACGGCCACCCGCGGCCGGAGGCCGGGTCCGGCCGCTGCCGGGGGAGCGCGGGGGCGCGGCGCCGGCAGGGGCGGGCGGTGCGGTTCGGGTGCCGGCGAGGGCGGGGCCGGACACCTGCGGGTGTCCGGCCCCCGGCCGGGTGGCTCCGGCGTTGGCGGGAGTGCGCGTGTCGTGTGCCGTGCTGCCGGGTGTGCCGGGTGCGGTGTTGTGGCGGATGGTGGGTGTGGTGCTCCCCGGCGGGTGGGGTGTCGTGTTGTCGGGTGTGCCGGGTGCGGTGCTGCCGGGTGTGCCGGGTGCGGTGTTGTGGCGGACGGTGGGTGTGGTGCTCGCGGACGTGTGTGGTGTCGTCTTGCTGGATGTGCCGGGTGCGGTGCTCCCCGGCGGGTGGGGTGTCGTGTTGTCGGGCTTGCCGGAGGCGCTGCTCACGGGAGCGTCGGGTGGGGTGCTCGCCGTGGGGCGTCGGGTGATCGGGTGGTGGGGCTCGTGGTGGCTCGGTGGGCGGGTGGCCGGACGGTGCTGGGTCCTGGTCATGACCTTGTGCATGGGGGTCCCCGTTCGTGGGCCCGGGGGATACCCGGGAGTAACTTCGGTCGGTGATCTTGTACGGGGCCGATGGGGGTGGCGGCAAGGCAGCGTGCCTCGGGGCGCGGGCGGCGGAATGTTCACCTATCCGGGTGATGCCGGGGGTGTGGTCCCCGTCGGCGCGGGGGTGTGCCGGGTGAATTCCGGGACCGGGGTGGACGCGTCGGGCGGCACGGGGCGGGACTCGAAAGGGGACGCCCCGCACGTATCCTGAAGGCCCTCCGGAGCCCTCCGACCCGACCACGAAAGCGGCCAGCCATGCGTGTCTACGTGCCCCTGACCCTCCCCGGTCTCGCCGAGGCGTACAAGGCGGGCCAGCTGGGAGCCGGGCCGTTCGCCGCCTACGCCGTGACGCCCGGGCTGCGCGAGTGGTACGTCTCCGACGACATCGAGGAGCTGGAGTACGCGGCGCTCAGCCGGGCCGCTCTGGCCTCGCTGCGGCTGCTGGCGGCCGAGCCCGAGGCGCCACGGCGCCGGGTCGTGGTCGCCGTCGACGTGGCCGACCGGGCCGTGAGCGCGGATCCGGACCGGGCACTCGATCCGGCGGCGCTCGGCGAGGTGCTGGTCGCGGGTGCGGTGCCCATGGGCAAGGCGGCGTCGGTGCACGCCGACGCGGCGGACGCCGAGGCCGACGTGACGGCGGCCGTGGAGGCACTGCCGGCGGCGGACGGCGGGGACGGCGACGCGCAGTTCGTCGTGGACGGGGCGGAGGACCACGAGCTGCTGTGGTTCGCCACGCAGGAGATCCCCAACCTGGTGGAGCGCGGGACCTGAACCGGCCGAGGGGGCGCTCCGAGGGGGCGCGTTGAGGCGCCGTCTCTTGATTGTCAGTGGAGGCGGGTACGTTTTCGGGCATGGGGATGAAGACGCGCGCGCACATTGTCTGGGACTGGAACGGGACGCTGTTCCACGACATCGACGCGATCATCGGGGCGACGAACGCGGCCTTCGCCGAGCTGGGGCTGGAGCCGCTGACGCTGGAGAGGTACCGGGAGCTGTACTGCGTACCGGTGCCGAAGTTCTATGAGCGACTGATGGGGCGGCTGCCGACCGAGGCCGAGTGGGAGGCCATGGACGACATCTTCCACCGGTACTACGCCGAGCACCGGACGACGTGCGGGCTGACGGCGGGGGCCGTGGAGCTGCTGTCCGGCTGGCGGTCGGCGGGGTGCAGCCAGTCGATCCTGAGCATGTACGTGCACGAGGAGCTCGTTCCCCTGGTGCGGGGCTTCGGAATCGAGCCGCACTTCATACGGGTGGACGGGCGGACCGGGCCGTCGGGGGGCAGTAAGGCCGAGCACATGGTGCGGCACCTGGCGTCCCTGAGCGGGGTGGCGCCGGAGCGCACCGTGGTGATCGGGGACGCGGCGGACGACGCCGTGGCCGCCCTGCATGTAGGGGCCCGGGCCGTGCTGTACACCGGCGGGTCGCACAGCCGGGTGAGCCTGGAAGCGGTCGGCGTTCCTGTGGTGGACACGCTGGAAGAAGCGGTCGAAGAGGCGCAGCGGCTCGCGGCCTGACCGGTACCCCGGAGGTCCTCCAGACCAAGATGCGTAGCGGCACTGTGCAGAACGTCAAACTTCCAGGGCTGGTTTTGTACACATACGGCTCATGACGGAGTACCTGTAAGGAGCGATAGCCTTAGTGGCGTGATCAGCGCGATAGTTCGCGGGGACGTCGTCGTCCCTGCCCTGCGCCCGGAGAGCACGGACGACATCCGTGACCGGGCGGCGGTCGCTGGTCTTCGCAGGCGGGACGTGGCATCGAGGACTCCCGGGACGCCGAGCATCATCCGTTCCCAGGCGTCGCAGAGAGCAGTGTCACACCGGTGGCGCAGCTCAAGAATGGCTCAGACACCCCCGCTCATCTCACCTTGCGGCATAGCGTCGGAACAGACCGGATACCCCGTGTCACGACGTGAGGTCGTAAGCGCAGAGGCCGTACTTCCTTCTACGTCACGCAACGGCGCGCGACAGGAGCCAGAGGACAATGCAGACCAAGCTGGACGAAGCCAAGGCCGAGTTGCTCGAGAGGGCCGCCCGGGTAGCTGAGAACAGCCCGGTCGGGGGGCACCTACCGACCGGGTCGACGGGCGAGGAGACCCCAGACGCCCAGAAGGCCCCGGACCGCGAGACCCTCCTTACGTTCCTCCAGCGTTACTACCTGCACACGGCCCCGGAGGACCTCACCGACCGCGACCCGGTCGATGTCTTCGGAGCCGCCGTATCGCACTACCGGCTGGCCGAGAACCGCCCCCAGGGCACCGCCAACGTGCGCGTGCACACCCCCACGGTGGAAGAGAACGGGTGGACCTGCAGCCACTCCGTGGTAGAGGTCGTCACCGACGACATGCCCTTCCTCGTCGACTCCGTCACCAATGAGCTGACGCGTCAGGGGCGCGGGATCCACGTCGTCATCCACCCGCAGTTCGTGGTGCGGCGCGATGTCACCGGCAAGCTCATCGAGGTCCTGTCCACCCCGGCGACCGGCGACCTTCCGCACGACGCGCACGTCGAGTCCTGGATCCACGTCGAGATCGACCGCGAGACCGACCGGGCCGATCTGAAGCAGATCACCGCCGACCTGCTGCGCGTGCTGTCCGACGCCCGTGAGGCCGTCGAGGACTGGGGCAAGATGCGGGAGGCGGCGATCCGGCTGGCGGAGGGGCTGCCGGACGAGCCCATCCCCTCCGACCTGCCCGGACCCCAGGTCGAGGAGGCCCGCGAGCTGCTGCGCTGGCTGGCCGACGACCACTTCACGTTCCTCGGCTACCGCGAGTACCAGCTGCGCGACGACGACTCGCTGGCCGCCGTGCCGGGCACCGGGCTCGGCATACTGCGCGCGGACCCGCACCACGCGGCCGAGGAGAGCCACCCGGTCAGCCCGTCGTTCGAGCGGCTGCCCGCCGACGCCCGGGCCAAGGCGCGCGAGCACAAGCTGCTCGTGCTGACCAAGGCGAACAGCCGGGCGACCGTGCACCGGCCGTCGTACCTGGACTACATCGGCGTCAAGAAGTTCGACGCCGAGGGCAACGTCATCGGCGAGCGCCGCTTCCTCGGACTGTTCTCCTCCGCCGCCTACACCGAGTCCGTGCGCCGGGTCCCGGTCATCCGTCGCAAGGTCGAGGAGGTCCTGGAGCGGGCCGGATTCTCGCCCAACAGCCACGACGGCCGTGACCTGACGCAGATCCTGGAGACGTACCCGCGCGACGAGCTCTTCCAGACCCCGGTCGACGAGCTGCGGGCCATCGTCACCTCCGTCCTGTACCTCCAGGAGCGCAGGCGCCTCAGGCTCTACCTGCGCCAGGACGAGTACGGGCGCTACTACTCCGCCCTCGTCTACCTCCCGCGCGACCGCTACACCACGGCCGTGCGCCTGAGGATCATCGAGATCCTCAAGGAGGAGCTCGGCGGCATCAGCGTCGACTTCACGGCCTGGAACACCGAGTCGATCCTGTCCCGGCTGCACTTCGTGGTCCGGGTCCCGCAGGGCACCGAGCTGCCGGAGCTGTCCGACTCCGACAAGGAGCGCATCGAGGCCCGGCTGGTGGAGGCCGCCCGCTCCTGGGAGGACGCCTTCGCCGAGGCGCTCAACGCCGAGCTCGGCGAGGAGCACGCGGCCGAAGCGATGCGCCGGTACGCGCACGCCTTCCCCGAGGGCTACAAGGCCGACCACAACCCGCGCGCCGCGGTCGCCGACCTCGTCCACCTCGAGCAGCTGAACGCCGAGGAGGGCAAGGACTTCGCGCTCAGCCTGTACGAGCCGGTGGGCGCCGCCCCCGAGGAGCGCCGCTTCAAGATCTACCGCACGGGTGACGCGATCTCCCTGTCGGCCGTGCTGCCGGTCCTCAACCGGCTCGGTGTCGAGGTCGTCGACGAGCGGCCGTACGAGCTGCGCTGCTCGGACCGCAGCGTGGCCTGGATCTACGACTTCGGTCTGCGCATGCCGCGTGCGAACGGCGCCGGGGACCACTTCGGCGACGACGCCCGCGAGCGCTTCCAGGACGCCTTCGCCGCCACCTGGACCGGCAAGGCGGAGAACGACGGCTTCAACGCCCTCGTGCTCAGCGCCGGGCTGACCTGGCGCCAGGCCGTGGTGCTGCGCGCGTACGCCAAGTACCTGCGCCAGGCGGCGTCGACGTTCAGCCAGGACTACATGGAGGACACCCTCCGCAACAACGTCCACACCACCCGGCTGCTCGTCTCCCTGTTCGAGGCGCGGATGTCGCCGGACCGGCAGCGCGCCGGGCACGAGATCGTGGACGCGCTGCTGGAGGAGGTCGACGCGGCCCTCGACCAGGTGGCCTCGCTCGACGAGGACCGGATCCTGCGGTCCTTCCTGACCGTCATCAAGGCGACCCTGCGGACCAACTTCTTCCAGGAGGCCGCGGGCGGCCGGCCGCACGACTACGTCTCCATGAAGTTCGACCCGCAGGCCATCCCCGACCTGCCGGCACCGCGCCCGGCGTTCGAGATCTGGGTGTACTCGCCGCGCGTCGAGGGCGTGCACCTGCGCTTCGGCAAGGTCGCGCGCGGAGGCCTGCGCTGGTCCGACCGGCGTGAGGACTTCCGCACCGAGATCCTCGGCCTGGTCAAGGCGCAGATGGTGAAGAACACCGTCATCGTGCCGGTGGGCGCCAAGGGCGGCTTCGTCGCCAAGCAGCTGCCCGACCCGAGCGTCGACCGTGACGCGTGGCTGGCCGAGGGCATCGCCAGCTACAAGACGTTCATCTCGGCGCTGCTCGACATCACCGACAACATGGTCGCGGGCGAGGTCGTCCCGCCCGCCGACGTCGTCCGCCACGACGAGGACGACACGTACCTCGTCGTCGCCGCCGACAAGGGCACCGCGACCTTCTCCGACATCGCCAACGGCGTCGCCGAGAACTACAACTTCTGGCTCGGTGACGCCTTCGCCTCCGGCGGCTCCGCCGGTTACGACCACAAGGGCATGGGCATCACCGCCCGTGGTGCCTGGGAGTCCGTCAAGCGGCACTTCCGCGACATGGGCGTCGACACCCAGAACGAGGACTTCACGGTCGTCGGCATCGGCGACATGTCGGGTGACGTCTTCGGCAACGGCATGCTGCTCTCCGAGCACATCCGCCTGGTCGCCGCCTTCGACCACCGGCACATCTTCCTCGACCCCAACCCGGACGCCGCGACCTCCTACGCCGAGCGGCGCCGCCTGTTCGAGCTCCCCCGCTCCAGCTGGGAGGACTACGACAAGGGGCTGCTGTCTGCCGGTGGCGGCATCTTCCCGCGCACGGCCAAGGCGATCCCGGTCAACGCGCACATCCGTGAGGCCCTCGGCATCGAGGCCAAGGTCACCAAGCTGACCCCGGCCGACCTGATGAAGGCGATCCTCCACGCGCCGGTGGACCTGCTGTGGAACGGCGGCATCGGCACGTACGTGAAGGCCTCGACCGAGTCGAACGCGGACGTCGGCGACAAGGCCAACGACGCCATCCGCGTCGACGGCAAGGACCTGCGCGTCAAGGTCGTCGGCGAGGGCGGCAACCTCGGCCTGACCCAGCTGGGCCGGATCGAGTTCGCGCTGCACGGTGGCCGGATCAACACCGACGCCATCGACAACAGCGCGGGCGTGGACACCTCCGACCACGAGGTGAACATCAAGATCCTGCTCAACGGCCTGGTCACGGACGGCGACATGACCGTCAAGCAGCGCAACAAGCTGCTCGCCGAGATGACCGACGAGGTCGGCCGCCTGGTGCTGCGCAACAACTACGCGCAGAACACTGCGATCGGTAACGCCCTCGCCCAGTCCAGCGCCATGCTCCACGCCCAGCAGCGCTTCATGAAGCACCTGGTCAGGGAGGGACACCTCGACCGGGCACTGGAGTTCCTGCCCACGGACCGGCAGATCCGCGAGCGGCTCGCCCAGGGCCAGGGCCTGACCGGCCCGGAGACGGCCGTACTGCTGGCCTACACGAAGATCACGGTCGCCGAGGAGCTGCTCCACACCTCGCTGCCCGACGACCCGTACCTGAAGGGCCTGCTGCACGCGTACTTCCCGACGGAGCTGCGCGAGCAGTTCTCCGACCGGCTCGACGGCCACCCGCTGCGCCGCGAGATCACCACGACCGTCCTGGTCAACGACACGGTCAACACGGGCGGTACGACGTACCTGCACCGTCTGCGCGAGGAGACCGGCGCGTCGCTGGAGGAGATCGTGCGGGCCCAGACCGCGGCCCGGGCGATCTTCCGCCAGTCCCCGGTGTGGGACGGGGTCGAGGCGCTCGACAACAAGGTCGAGGCCGAGGTCCAGACCCGTATCCGGCTGCACGCCCGTCGCCTGGTGGAGCGCGGCACGCGCTGGTTGCTCAACAACCGGCCGCAGCCGCTGGAGCTCGCCGGGACCGTCGACTTCTTCGCCGAACGGGTCGAGCAGGTCTGGGGGCAGCTGCCGAAGCTGCTGCGCGGCGCCGACCTGGAGTGGTACCAGAAGATCTACGACGAGCTGACGGGCGCCGGCGTCCCGGACGAACTCGCCACCCGGGTGGCGGGCTTCTCCTCGGCCTTCCCGACGCTCGACATCGTCTCGGTCGCCGACCGCATGGGCCGGGAGCCGCTGGACGTCGCGGAGGTCTACTACGACCTCGCCGACCGGCTGCGCATCACCCAGCTCATGGACCGCATCATCGAGCTGCCCCGCTCCGACCGCTGGCAGTCCATGGCCCGCGCGGCGATCCGCGAGGATCTGTACGCGGCCCACGCCGCGCTGACCGCCGACGTCCTGGCGGTGGGCAACGGCACCTCGACGCCCGAGCAGCGCTACAAGGCGTGGGAGGAGAAGAACGCGGCGATCCTCGGCCGTGCCCGCACCACGCTGGAGGAGATCCAGAGCTCCGACGCGTTCGACCTCGCCAACCTGTCGGTGGCGATGCGCACGATGAGGACGCTGCTGCGCACGCATTCGTAGGCGCACGGCGTGACGGGCGCCCCGGGCCGGTTCCGGCCCGGGGCGCTTGTTCTCGGTGTGTCTTAGGGCGAGGCGACCCCGAATCCGGCTAAGGCTTGGGTCGTGACTGTGAACCTCGCCGAGGAGCGGGTGGCCGCCCCCGCCCTCCCGGTCAAGCGCGTCATCCTCGAAGTGGCGGACTTCGCGCCGGTCGGCGGCAGCGGTGTCGCCGTCAACGTCCCGGTGTCCAACGTGCCCCTGCACGGGCTGCACCGGTCCGCCATGGTGGCGACCGTGCGGGCCGGCCTGGTCGCGAGGGGCGGCAAGCACCTCGGCTTCCGGTACGTCACCTCTCGCGACCGGGCGTCCCGGACCCGGCGTCGGATCGGGCTGTTCTTCGTGTTCGGCGCGCTCGGCGTCGCCTTGGACAGCGGACTGTTCCACGCCGGGTTTCACGGCCTCGGCCTGGACGGGCCTCTCGAATCCCATGCCGTCAAGGCGGTGCCCATCGTCCTGGCCTCCGCCTTCCTGTTCCTCGTCCACCGGGCCCGGGTGTTCCAGCACGATGCGCGCCGCGCCTAGACCGGCCGTCGTCGCCGCGCAGGCCGCTGCCGCGGTGGTGGTCCTGCTGTTGCTCCTGGTCATCGTCCGGCTGCCGTGGGCCGGTGATCTCGGGATGCACGCGGCGACCGTCCAGCGCCTGCGGCACGACCTCGTCGACCCGGGCAATCCGCTCGTCGACGCGGACACGCCGAGCCCGTACTACTCGCCCTGGATGCTGGTGCTCGGCTGCCTCGCGCGGGTCAGCGGCCTGTCGGTCTTCGTGGTGCTGCGGCTGGCGGCACTGGCAGGGCTGGGGCTGCTGGTGACAGGGGTGTGGCGGTACGTGCGGACGCTGACCGGTCATCGTGCCGCGCCCGCGCTCGCCCTGCTGAGCCTGCTGTTCCTGTGGGGAACGGCCCTGTTCAAGTGGAGTGGCTTCTACGGGCTCAACTCGCTGGCGCTGACGGTGTCGTACCCGAGCCTGTTCGCGCTGGCGCTGGCGTTCCACCTCTGGGCATGGCTGGCGCGGGCGGTGCGCAGCGGTGCCGGATGGGGGGTGTGGCCCGGACTCGGGACGCTGTGGGCGGTGATCGCGCTGTGCCACCAGTTCTCGGGCGTGGTGGCGTCGCTGGGCGCGGTCGCGACGGTGGTGGCGGCGCGGCCCGGCCGGCAGGTGTGGCTCCGGCTCGGCGGTGGGCTGGCCGTGGGGCTCGCGGTGCTGGCGCTGTGGCCGTACTACGACTTCTTCGCGCTGTTCGGGGCGGGGGACGGGCTGGAGGCGGTGCACCGGCCGTTGTACGAGGACCTGCTCGGGCGGTACTGGCTGGTGCTGCTCGGGGTGGTGGCCCTGGGGATGCGGGCGTGGCGGGACCGGTGGGATCCGCTGGTGCTGTTCTTCGTGCTGGGTGTCGTGGTGGTGACGGTGGGCGGGGTCAGCGGGCACTACGCCTGGGGGCGGGCGTTGCCGGCGGCGCTGATCCCGGCGCAGCTCGCGGCGGCCGTGGAGGCGTGCGAGGCAGGGCGGCGCGGGGTGCGGGTCGGGTGGGCGTGCGTCCTGGGCGCGGCGCTGGCTCTGGGCGCGTGGACGCAGGTGGGGACGGTCGGGTACGTGGTGAAGCCGCGGGATCTGCCGGAGGCCGTCGCGGAGAAGTACCGGCGGCCGTGGACCGGGTACCACTGGATGACGCGCTGGGTGGGGTACGGGGATGTGGTGATGGCGCGGGAGGGGCGGCCGGCCCGGCAGATCCCGGCGTACGGGGCGTACACGGTCGCGCCGGGGTATCCCGACTTCTTCCTGCCGGACGAGGGGCGGCGGGAGCGGGCGGTGCGGAGGTACTTCGCGGACGGGACGCCGAGGGAGGAGCGGGGGGAGATCCTGCGGGAGTACGGGGTGCGGTGGGTCGTGGACACGGGGAGTGGGGGAGCGGGGCTGCGGGAGGTGGCTCGGGGGCCCGAGGGGCAGGTGTTGTACGCGGTGGTGCGTTAGGGGGTGCTGCGCGGGGGTCGCCGAGACCGGGTGGGTCCGCAACCCCGGCTGCGGGCCTGGGTGCCGCCGGGCCCACCCGGGCCACCCCGCGGCGCCCATGCCCGCGGCCGGGCGGTTACTTCAATGCGCTCGCCACCAAGCGCACCGCCCGTTTCACCCTCGGGCGGGCCACCCTGCGTACCGTCGGGCGGATCAGCCTCGCCGTCACGCCCACCGGCTCCCAGCGGACCTGGAGGCGGCCCGGGCCGTGGCCCTCCGGTTCCACCGTCAGACGGTGGGAGGGGACGCGGGTCGTCAGCGTCGGGAAGGTCAGGGGCGCCAGCAGCAGGCCCGTGTGGGACAGGCCCTGGTGCTGGAGGCGGAGCAGCGGGTGGCGGATTCCGGCGAAGCCCTGGAGGGGGAGCGGGGCCGCCGCGAGGTCGAGGTGGGCGTGTCCTTCGAAGAGGCCGGGGCGGACGGGGGAGAGGCGGAAGTGGACGCGGAGACGGCGGCCGCCCGGGGCGATGAGGAGCGTCGCTCGCTGCGGGCCGACGGGGAGGCGCAGCGCCGGGTCGTAGGTGCGGATCGTGAGGTCGATCGAAGCACCCGGCCCTCGGGTGATCTCCTTGATCTCGTGGCGGAACTGGGCGCTCGGGAAGGGACGGGTCTCCAACTCCAGGTCGGAGACGTCCAGTTCGCGGCGTGACCACTCCGACTGGGGGACCCGGTCCCCCCAGTAGGTGCGGCCGTCCCCGTCGGTGATCACACGCCTCGGTGCCACCCCGTGCCCCAGGCCCCGGGCCGCCAGACGCGCCTCCGGCAGACGGCCCTCGCGGATCAGCTGGATGACGACGCGTTCGGCGCGCGGGAGACGCGCGAACGCGCCCGGGGTGAGTGTGCCGAGGTAGGGGGTGACGATGTCCGCGAAGGACGTCAGCCAGGCGTCGTCCCGGTAGGGCAGGTCCCCGGCGTACATCCGGAAGTCGTGCTTGAGGAACTTGTGGTCCTTGTCCTCGCGCAGCGACTCGTGCCCGCTCTCGGCCAGGAACGCGTCGATGAGGTGCTGGACGTGGATCCGGTCCCGGACGTTGGCGAGCCTGTGCCGCTGGTTGGAGATCGAGGCCGCCTCGGAGGCCGCGAAGGGTGCCACGTACCAGCGGTAGACCGGCTCCGGGATGATGGTGAAGCTTTCGGCCAGACAGTACGCCTGCGCAGAGAACAACTGGTCCTCGTAGTGGATGCCCTCGGGGAAGCGCAGGTCGTGCCGGTCGAGGAAGGCACGGGCGTACATCTTGCTCGTCGACAGGTGCTCGAAGAGCAGGCGCGGGTCCGCCTCGATGCCGTCGAGGGTGCGGCGCTCGGCGACCAGGTGCGGCATCCAGGTCGAGCGGCGGCCGTTGTCCACCCGGATCCGCTGCACCGCGCCCATCGCGAAGTCGATCTCGCGTTCGCGATGCGCGGCGAGCAGCAGTTCGACGGCGTTGTCGGGGAGTTCGTCGTCGCTGTCGAGGAACATCAGGAACGGGGCGCGTGCGATCCGCAGGGCGCGGTTGCGGGGGGTGCTGCAGCCGCCGCTGTTCCGCTCCAGGCGGAGGTGGCGGACACGGGGATCTCGGGCCGCCAGCCGCTGGGCCACCGCCGGGGTCTCGTCCGTGGAGTGGTCGTCGCTGATGATGATCTCGATGTTCGTGTGGGTCTGGCGGCGGACCGATTCGACCGCGCGGGTGAGCCGTTCGGCGTCGTTGTAGACGATGACCGTCACGGTGACGTCGGGGGTGCTCATGCGGTCGCCTCCTGCGGGGTGGGGGCGGGTGTGCGTTCCTCGACCGGCAGCACGGGCGGCAGGTCCCGTTCGTCCTGGCCGAGGAAGACCCGGCGCACGACGCGTTCGGCGGCGCGTCCGTCGTCGTACTCGCAGAACCGGCGGCGGAAGACGGCCCGGGTCTTCGCCGCGCCCTCGTCACGCCAGGCCTCGGTGGTGAGAGTCTCCGTCAGCTCCTCCTGGGTGCGGGCGACCGGGCCCGGGGCCTGGTCCATCAGGTCGAAGTAGACGCCCCGGGTCGTGCGGTACGTCTCCCAGTCGTCGGCGTGGATCACGATCGGCCGGTCGAGGTTGGCGTAGTCGAACATGATCGAGGAGTAGTCCGTGACCAGGACGTCCGCCGCCAGGCACAGCTCCTCGACCGGGTCGTAGGAGGAGACGTCGATGATCCGGCCCGTGCGGCGCAGGTTGGTGAGCGGGGAGGCGGCGCCGCCGTAGAAGTAGTGGCCGCGCACGAGCAGGACCGTGTCCTCGCCCAGGCGGTCGGCGAGGGCGGCGAGATCCAGGCGCGGGGTCCAGCCGGCCTCGTAGTCGCGGTGGGTGGGCGCGTAGAGGACGGCGCGGCGGCCCGGGGCGATGCCGAGGCGGTCGCGGACCGCGCGGACGTCACCGGCGCCGGCCGTGTAGTAGACGTCGTTGCGCGGATAACCGTAATCCAGGGAGACGTAGTGCGACGGGTACGCGCGCTCCCACATGCGGGTGGTGTGGCTGTTGGCCGAGACGCTGAAGTCCCACTTGTCGATGCGCTCCAGCAACGCCCGGAAGTCCAGGCCCTGCGCGGCGGCCGGGAACGCCATCTGGTCGATGCCCATGCGCTTCAGGGGCGTGCCGTGGTGGGTCTGGACGTGGATCGCGTCCGGGCGTTTGACCACCGCGTTCGGGAAGTTGACGTTGTTGACGAGGTACTTGGCGGTCGCCAGCACCTCCCAGTAGCGGCGGCTGCCGGGCACCACGTGGTCGGTGCCGGGCGGGAGGAGGGCCGCGTTCTCCTCGGTCACCACCCACACCGCGTGGATCTGGGGGGCGAGTTCGGCGAGCTTGGCGGCGATCGCGGCCGGATTGCAGGCCACCCCGCGGTTCCAGTACGCCGAGAACACCGCGAGGTGCGGGTTGACGGGGCGGCCGAGCGCCCTGCGGTACTGGTGGTCGCGGAGCTTGGCACCGGCCTGGCGCTTCCGGGCCCGTACGGCCGACCTGGCGGTGCGGCGGGTGCGGTTGACGGCCTGGAAGGCCCGGTACTTGGCGTACGCGCCCTCCTCCAGCAGGGAGCGGCGGACGCCTTCGAGCCCGGCGGGGCGGCGGTAGCCCTCGGGGCGGCGGCGCAGGGCGGCCAGGGACGCCCGGTGGAAGAACTCCCGCGCGACCTCCTCCGGCATGCCGCCGCGGGCGAAGGTGCGCAGGCAGTCGCGGACCATGACGTCGTAGAGCACGGTGTGCGCGGCGCGCCGGCCGCGGGTGAGGTCGAGGAGGGACTCGTAGCGCTCGACGAGGCCGTAGCGCTGCTCGGGGGTGACCGGGGGCAGGCTCGCGGGGCGCAGCCGGCGGTCCTCGTAGGCGACGTGCGGCAGGCAGGCGACGCGGCCGGCGAGCAGCAGGGCGGCCAGTGCGGCATACGGCTCGTCGCCGGTGGCGAGCCGGTGCTCGTGCGCCCGCCAGAAGTCCGCGCGCAGGACGCGGGTGCCCAGCAGCGGGGTCAGCCGCAGCAGGGGCGCACTGTCGTCGAGGGCGACGTCGGCGCGGCCCGCCCGGGCGAGGAGCGGGCCGTCCGGGGAGGGCATGCCGGAGGTGTGCCAGGTGCTGCGGACGTGGTCGAGCAGGAGGACGTCGACCTCGTCGGGCAGTTCGGCCACCCGCTCCGCGACGGTGCGGGGGGTGCCGGCCGGCAGCCCGTCCTTGGCGTGCACGAAGTGCAGCCAGCGGCCGGACGCCCTGGCGGCGCCCGCCGCCCGGGCCACCGTGTCCCCGGTGCCGTCCGGCAGCGGCACGATCTGGACGTCCGGGGTGTGCCGCTCGGCCGTCTCCCGGGCCCAGTCGCCGACCGCGGCCACGATCACCTCGGCGTCCGCGAGGGGGTGGGCGGCGAGGGAGTCGAGGAGTTCCGTCAGATGGTCCTGGACGTTCGGCCCGTGGACGATGACACTGAGTTCGGCCATCCCGGGGACCCCCTCTCACAGCTGCACCGTATGCGGTCATGCTGCCATCAATGGGGCGAAAGGGTCGGCTGGGTGGGCCTCACGAGGGAACCGTGTCCTTGGGCTTCGGCTTGGCGGCCTTGTCCCCGGTGAACGCCTCGTACTCCTTGAGGACGTCCTCCGTCGGCCCGTCCATGCGCAGCTCCCCGCGCTCAAGCCACAGCACGCGGTCGCAGGTGTCGCGGATCGACTTGTTGTTGTGGCTGACCAGGAACACCGTGCCCGCGTGCTTGCGCAGCTCGCGGATGCGCTCCTCCGAGCGCTTCTGGAAGGAACGGTCGCCGGTGGCCAGCGCCTCGTCGATCAGCAGGACGTCGTGGTCCTTGGCGGCGGCGATGGAGAACCGCAGCCGGGCGGCCATGCCGGAGGAGTAGGTCCGCATCGGCAGGGTGATGAAGTCGCCCTTCTCGTTGATGCCGGAGAAGTCGACGATCTCCTGGTAGCGGTCCTTGACCTGCTCACGGGACATGCCCATGGCCAGGCCGCCGAGGTGCACGTTGCGCTCGCCGGTGAGGTCGTTCATCAGGGCCGCGTTGACGCCGAGGAGGGAGGGCTGGCCGTCGGTGTAGATACGGCCGTTCTCCACCGGGAGGAGCCCGGCGACGGCCTTCAGCAGGGTCGACTTGCCGGAGCCGTTGGTGCCGATCAGGCCGATCGCCTCGCCCCGGTAGGCGACGAAGGACACGTTATTCACGGCGTGCACCCGGCGCACGCCCGACGCCTTCTCGGTCTGCTTGCGGCGCACGATGCGGTTGAGGGCGGCGGTCGCCGAGCCGCGTCCGGCGCCCATGCCGTTGACGCGGTAGACGATGTCGACGCCGTCGGCGACGACGGTGGGGATCTTCTCGCTCGGGTGCTCAGCCACGGCCGTACGTCTCCTCAGCCTTCCAGAAGTAGATGAAGCCGCCGATCCCGGCGACCAGCGCCCAGCCGGCGGCGAGCGCCCACACGTGGGCGGGGAGCTGGCTCGCGTGGAAGCTGTCGATCAGGGCGAAGCGCATCAGGTCGATGTAGACGGCGGCCGGGTTGGCCGCCAGGGCGATGGTCACCGCGTGGGGAAGGCTGTCCTTCTGCGCCAGCTTGTCGATGCTCCACATGACACCCGAGACGTACATCCAGGTGCGCAGCACGAACGGCATCAGCTGGGCGATGTCGGGGGTCTTGGCGCCCATCCGGGCCATGACCATGGCGACGCCGGCGTTGAACGTGAACTGCAGGAACAGGGCCGGCAGCGCCAGCAGCCAGGACACGCCGACCGGCACGCCGAAGCAGAGCAGGATGACGATCAGGGCGCCCATCGAGAACAGCAGCTGCTGGAGCTGCTGGAGGCAGAAGGAGATCGGCAGTGCGGCGCGCGGGAAGTGCAGGGCGCGGACCAGGCCGAGGTTGCCGGAGACGGCGCGGGTGCCCGCCATGATCGAGCTCTGTGTGAACGTCCAGATGAACACGCCCGTGACCAGGAACGGGATGTAGTCCGGCACGCCGTGCTTGGTGCCGAGCAGCACGCCGAAGATGAAGTAGTAGACCGCCGCGTTCAGCAGTGGGGTCATCACCTGCCAGACCTGGCCGAGCTTCGCCTGGCTGTACTGGGCGGTGAGCTTGGCGGTGGCGAACGCGGTGATGAAGTGGCGGCGGGCCCACAGCCGGCGGACGTACTCGGGCAGGGAGGGCCGGGCGCCGCTGACCGAGAGACCGTGACGGGCGGCGAGGGCCGCGAGGTCGTCGTCGGCCGGGGCCGGGGCCGGGGTCTGGGGCGGCGCGTGGAGGACCGTACTCACATCCGCTGCTTTCGCTCGGGGGACGGGGGTGGGGCCTGGGGGCCATGAAGCTCCGGGCGGGAGTGGTCTTACCGGACTCTTCACGGATTCTTACGTCGGGACGGGACCGTATCGTCGTAACGGGAGCGTACGACGGGCGAACGTCGGAACGCAACCGTTTCGTCGTGACGGCCTATGCTGTCGGCATGACGACGAAGCCCGACGAGCCCAAGCAGCCGCCGCGCCGCCGGGCCCCCGCGGGGGCCGCCGTACTGCGGGAGGACGTGACGGAAGCGATCCGGGCGGCCGTCTTCGAGGAACTCGCGGCCGTCGGCTACGCGCGGATGTCCATCGAGGGGATCGCGCGCCGGGCGGGCGTCGGGAAGACGGCGGTCTACCGCCGCTGGCGCTCCAAGCTGCACCTGGTGCTGGACATCGTCTCGGCGCTCGCCGTGCAGGGCCTGCCCGCGCCGGACACCGGCTCCCTGGAGGGCGACCTGCGGCTGCTCTACGAGGTGACGTCCCGTGCCCTGCGCCACCCCGTCGCCTCACAGGTCATCCCCGATCTCCAGGCCGAGGCGGCCCGCAACCCCGAGATCGCCGAGGCCATGCAGAAGGCCCTGCGCGAGGGCCGTGACGGCGTCGCCACCGGCATCGTGACGGCGGCGGAACGCCGCGGCGAGCTCCGCGAGGGCATCGACCGCGACCTGGCCCTCGACCTGATCTCCGGCCCGCTGTACTGGCGCTCGGTGGTGATCCGAAGCCCGAAGCTGCCGAAGGGGTATCTGGCCGCGTTGGCCCGGGCCACGGCGGAAGGGCTCAAGGCGCTGTAGGGAGGGACCTCGAGGTCCCCTTCGAGGCCGCGGTCCGAGGCGTCGTGAGGCGGCCCCGCCTCGCCGAAGCGGCCTTGTCCCGGTGAGCGTGCGTCTCGTCGATGTGGCCCCGCGCCGGCGGGTGTGCCTCTCGTCGATTGCCCCGCCCCCGGCGGGTGTGCGCCCCGCGTGAGCGCGCCCCTCGACAGCGAGGTCACGCGTGGGTGAGCGGCGCTCGAGTGAGCCCCGGCAGTCGCCCCGGGGCTCGTCAAAGGCTCGGACGGATCAGCTCCGCTCCGCCTCCGGATGCAGCCGCAGCCACCCCTCCCAGGCCGACGTGATCATGTCCTGCACGTCGTGCCGGGCCTTCCAGCCGAGTTCCGTGGCCGCGCGGTCGGCGGAGGCGACGACCCGGGCCGGGTCGCCCGCGCGCCGGGGCGCCACCGTGGGCGGCCGGTCGTAGCCGGTGACCGCGTTGATGCGGTCGATCATCTCGCGCACGGACACCCCCTCGCCCCGGCCGATGTTCAGCGTGAGACCGCGGCCGGGGGAGGCGCGCAGGGCCCGGGCCGCCGCCACATGGGCCTCGGCCAGGTCGACGACGTGGATGTAGTCGCGCACACAGGTGCCGTCGTGGGTCGGGTAGTCGTCGCCGAAGATCCGCGGCGGCGCGTCCTCCGTCAGCTTCTCGAAGACCATGGGCACGAGGTTGAACACCCCGACGTCCGCGAGCTCCGGGCTCGCCGCGCCCGCCACGTTGAAGTAGCGCAGGCACGCGGTCGACAGCCCGGTCGCCCGCCCCGTCGCGCGCACCAGCCACTCACCGGCCAGTTTGGTCTCGCCGTACGGCGACATGGGCACGCACGGCGTCTCCTCCGTCACCAGGTCCACGTCCGGCATGCCGTACACCGCCGCCGAGGAGGAGAAGACGAAGGACGGCACCCGCGCCGCCGTCACGGCGTCCAGCAGGATCCGCAGGCCCTCGACGTTCTCCCGGAAGTAGTGCAGCGGCAGTTCGACCGACTCGCCGACCTGCTTCTTCGCCGCGAGATGGACGACACCGGTGACCGCGTGGTCCGCGAGGGCGCGGGCGAGCCGCTCGGCGTCCAGGGTCGAGCCCGCCACCAGGGGCACCCCGTCGGGCACGCGCTCGGCGATACCGGTGGACAGGTCGTCGTACACCACCGCCTGTTCCCCCGCCGCGGTCATCGCCCGTACCACGTGCGCGCCGATGTAGCCGGCGCCGCCGGTGATCAACCAGGTCATGTGCGGTCGTCCCCTCTCCAGTTGACCCGTGGTGGTGCTGTGCGCCGCTCCGTCGCGGGTGTCGCGCTCTCAGTGAAGCAGGCGGCGCAGTCGTGCGCGGGCGACCGACAGCACACCGCGTACGCCGGGGGCCACCCGCAGCGCCAGCGCGCCGGAGTGGGTGGTGTACGGCTGTACGAGTACCACGCCGTGCCGGGCGCTCGGGACGGCGCTGCGGCGCAGCAGCCCGGCGCCCGTGAGCGCGTGCGCGGTGACGTCGCGGCTCGCGCCGTCGCGGAAGCGGATGCGAAGGCGCAGGTCCCAGGTGCCCACGCCGAGTGCCGCCAGCGCGGCGAGGTCAACGGTCGTCTCGGCCCACCAGGTGCCGGCGTCCCCGGCGGCCCCGGAGCCCGTCGCGCACGGCACGAGCGCGACGGTCGCGCCCCGGACCGCCACGTTCTCGTCGTTCCGGTGCCGCCACTCCGTCTCCACCCTCTCCGGTCCCGCCTGCGCCACGCGCCCGTACAGCTCGTGCAGGCGCAGCCGCAGCCGGGTGCTGCGCGCGCGTGGCCGCAGCTCCCCGTCGACGGCGAGGGGCAGCGCACGCACCGGCCTGTCCTGCAGAGGTTCCAGGGAGACCTGGGGCAGGCCGTCCGACCACACGGGCGTGCCGTCCGCGGCGCGGGCGTACGGCGGGTACAGACGGGCCGGGCGGGCGGCCAGTTCCCGCAGCCGGGGCAGGTCGCGCGGCTCCGGGGAGGCCAGGACGACCCGCCCGGCCAGCCGGCCGGGAGCGCCCGGGTTGCGCGCCCAGTCGTCGGCGTCGTACTGCGCGAGATGCGACCGCGTGAGCTCCCACCACGCGCGCCGGTAGGCGATGTCGCGCAACCCCAGTTCACGCAGGTACATCCGCAGGTCGTGGTCGAGGAACTTGGCGCGCACGGCCCGCGCGAGTTCCTTGTGGCCGGCGCCCAGCAGCACTTCGTGCGCCTGTCGGCAGGCCTCCGTGCGGGCCCGCCAGTTCTCGACGCCGGCCCGGTCCAGGGAGATCGACAGCCGTTCGGCCGACCGGCGCACGTGCCACACGTACACCCGGTCCGGGACCAGGGCGATGCGCGGGGCCGCGGCGAGCACGCGCGCGGTGAAGACGACGTCCTCGTACGGGAAGCGGCCCTCGGGGAAGCGGATGCCGTGCGCGCGCAGGAAACCGGTGCGGTAGAGCTTGTTGACGCAGAGCGTGTCGTCGACCAGGCGGGGCCGCTGCGCGGGGTGCGGCACCACGGCGTGCAGCGCGTAGAGGCGTGCCTGCCAGGGGACCTCGCGCCCCGAGGGCACCTCCCGGCGGACGCACAGGCCGCCCGCGACCTCCGCACGCGCACCCGAGGCCGCTTCGAGCAGCGCGTCGACCGCGCCGGGCGGCAGGACGTCGTCACTGTCCAGGAACATCACGTACGGCGCGGTCACCGCGTCGAGTCCGGTGTTGCGCGGGGTGCCGCAGCCGCCGCTGTTGACCCGGCGGCGGATCACCTTCAGGCGGGGCTCCGAGGCGGCGAGCCGGTCGAGGAGGTCCGCGCTGCCGTCCGTCGAGCAGTCGTCGACGGCCACCACCTCGCGTACGGCCGGGCCCTGGTCGAGCGCCGAGCGCACGGCGTCCGGCACATGGGCGGCGTCGTCGTAACCGATCACCACGACGGCGACCTCGGCGAGCGGCCTCTCGATGTCCGTCTCGGTATGCATCACGGCATTCATCACGACGAATCGTAAGCCGGGCGAATGACATTAAAGTGATAACACACCATCAAACCCTGTCAAAAGGTACTAAGCGCCACAGAATCGGGCCGTGAAGAGCGGACAGTCGAGGGGGAGCGGCCGGTTCGGCGCGGATGTGGTGCCCGTGGCGGTGCCCATGGCGGTGATGCTCGCGATCGGGCTGTGGGGGCTGGACCGCGGCGGCATGTGGGGTGACGAGAGTGTCACCTTCCAGGTCGCGCAGCGTACGGTCCCGCAGATCTGGCGGCTGCTGCACGACGTGGACGCGGTGCACGGCCTCTACTACCTGTTCATGCACGCCGTCCTCGCCGTCCATCCCGGCGAGGTCGTACTGCGCCTGCCGTCGGTGTGCGCGGCGACGGCGACGGCCGGTCTGGTCGCGGCCCTGGGGGTCCGGCTGGCGGGGCCCCGGGTCGGCCTGTGGGCCGGTGTCCTCTACGCGATCACGCCGATGGTCGGCCACTACGCCCAGGAGGGACGGTCGTACGCGCTCGTCGCGGCGGGCGTGGCGGCCTCGACGCTGCTGCTTCTGAGGACTGTGGACGGGGTGGGGGGCCGGGGCTGGGGACCGTACGGGGCGGTCGTCGGCCTGACCTGTGCCCTGCACGAGCTGGCGGTTCCGGTGCTGTGCGCGCACGCGGTGACGCTGGCCCTGCTGCGGGTACCGAGAGGGCTCTGGTCCGGCTGGGGTCGGGCGGCGGTGGCGGTGGCGCTGCTCCTGGTGCCGCTGGTGTGGGTGTCGCGGGGGCAGTCCGGGCAGGTGGCGTGGCTGGTGGCGCCGGGGTGGGACCGGGTGGAGAGGCTGGCCGGGAACTTCTCTCCCGGCCCGGCGGGGCCGGTGTTCTGGGGGTCGCTGCTGCTGTCGGCCGTGGGGCTGTGGGAGCGGCGGACCGCGGCGGTCGCGCTGCCGCTGCTGCTCGTGCCGCCGACGGTCCTGATGGCCGTGTCGCAGGTCCGGCCGCTCTACCACGACCGGTATGTGCTCTACGCGCTGGCGGGTGCGTCCCTGCTGGTCGCGGCCGGGGCCGGACGGGTGGCCCGGGCTCTGGGGCGGATGCGGTTCGAGGGGCGGCGGATGCGGGTCGGCGGCCGGCGGGTGCACGCCCTGCTGGGGGCCGCCGGTGTCCTCGCCCTCGTCGTCACCTTCCTGACCCAGCTCCCCGTGCATCGCCAGGACCGTGCCGCCGCCCACCGCCCGGACAACCTCGCCGTGGTCTCCGCGCTCGCCGTCCGGCAGATGCGGCCCGGCGATCCGGTGCTGTTCGTGCCGTCGGTCGGCAGGCTCGCCGCGCTGGCTTACCCCAAGGGGTTCCAGCGGGCGCGGGACATCGCGCTGCGGGAGTCCGCGTCCCGCTCCGGGACGCTGTGGGGCCGGGAGGCGTCCCCCGGGGAGCTGCGCCGGCGGCTCGCCTCGGTGGACCGTGTCTGGGTCGTCTCCGAGCCGTACGCGCTGGACCCGCGCTGGTCCCCGCCCGACCCGGTCGAGCGCGCCAAACTCGCCGTGCTGAGGGAGGAGTTCGCCGTCCGGGAGGAACACGCCCGGGACGGCGTGGTGCTCCGCCTCCACGTGCGGCGGCAGCCGGCGGACGAGCCGCCCGGCGAACCGCCCGGTGCCGCTACGACGGCTCGCCTGCCGGTGAGCCGCCCTGCGGCTCCGCGAACGCGGCGGCGTCCAGGGCGGTGGTGAGCTCGTCGAGGCGGGCGCGCAGGGCGCGGATCTCCTCGGGGTCGAAGCCGGTCGAGGCGGCGATCCGGCGCGGCACCTGAAGCGCCCGCCCGCGCAGGGCGACGCCCTCCCCGGTCAGCCGCACCTCCACCGACCGCTCGTCGCGCGCGCTGCGCTCCCGGCGCACCAGACCGGCCGCCTCCAGCCGCTTGAGCAGCGGCGACAGGGTGCCCGAGTCGAGCCGCAGGTGTTCGCCGAGCTTTTTCACGGGCAGCTCGTCGTGCTCCCACAGGACCAGCATCACCAGGTACTGCGGGTAGGTGAGCCCGAGGTCCTTGAGGATCTGGCGGTAGACGCCGTTGAAGGCGCGGGAGGCCGCGTGCAGGGAGAAACAGATCTGCTGGTCCAGGCGGAGCCAGTCGTCGTCGGGCGCGTTCATGCCTCCAGGGTAGCTCGCGCCCGCCATTCAATTGCGCACAACTTAGTTGTGTGCTCTAATTCTGGTGTCGGGCGGCCCGGAAGCGGGCCGCCGAACCATGACGTGAGAGGGAAGGTCTTCCATGGACGCGCTCTACACCGCTGTCGCCACCGCCACCCACGGCCGCGACGGCCGCGCCGTCAGCTCCGACGGCGTGCTGGACCTCGCCCTGGGCGTGCCCCAGGCGATGGGCGGCAACGGCCAGGGCACCAACCCCGAGCAGCTCTTCGCCGCCGGTTACGCCGCCTGCTTCGGCAGCGCCCTCGGCCTCGTCGGCCGCCAGGCCAAGGTCGACGTCAGCGACGCCGCCGTGACCGCCGAGGTCTCCATAGGCAAGCAGGGCGAGGGCTTCGGCCTCGCCGTCACGCTCCGCGTGGAGCTGCCCGACAGCGTGGACGAGGCGACCGGCCGCAAGCTGGTCGAGCAGGCCCACCAGGTCTGCCCGTACTCCAACGCCACCCGCGGCAACATCGAGGTCGACCTCGTCATCGAGTGACCCCGCAGGCCCGCGGAGGTCACCCCCCGACCCGCGCCAGCACCTCCCCCGTCCGACGGCTCCACGCCACCACCACGGCCTCCTCGGGCACCGGGTGCCGGCGCGTCAGCAGCAGCCAGCGCACGTGATAGCGGCGGGCGACGGCGGACCGCTCGGCGCGGGTCGAGCCGGGGGCCAGATAGGCGCGGACATCGGCCGCCCGGCGCTCCCGCCTCCGCTCGTCCAGAGCCGGGTCGGGCCAGATGGGCGCCGCCAGGTTCGGCCCGTACCCGGCGATGGCGTGAGAGGCGAAGTACCCGTCGGTGATCACGACCTCGCCGGGCCCGATGTGCCGCGCCGCCCAGTCGTACGACGGCCAGCGCGTCGGCTGCGTGAACCCCACCGGGTCGACCGAGCGCGGCACGACCGCCCCGGCGTGCACGGTGACGAACCCGACGCACGCCCCGGCCGCCGCCGCCCCGCCCAGCACCCGCCTGGCCCGGCTCCAGGGCCGGGGCGCCGCCAACTCCACCGCCAGCGCGAACTGCAGCGGCACCAGCACGGCCCACAGGGCCCGGGCGTACGTGTAGTGCCCGCTCACCCAGCCGTACGCCACCAGCAGGCACTCCAGCAGGAACATCCACACCAGCGGATCACGCGCCGACCTGCGGGCCCGCCCCCACAACGCGGGCAGCCCGAGCAGCGCCAGCCACGCGTTGGCGAGCATCCTCTCGTACAGCTGCCGGTGCATCGCGTCCATGCCGGTGTCCCCCACCAGCGTCAGAACGTCGTAGTACGGCCAGGTCAGGGCGGCCGTCGCGCAGGCCGCCGCGGTGAGCGCCCAGCGTGCCGTGACCGGCCGGCGCCAGCCGCGCTGCCGTGACGCCACGATCGCCACCGCCCCGGTGAGCGCGGAGGCCGCCGTCACGGGATGGGTGAGCAGGATCAGCCCGTACAGGGCGCCGATGCCGGCGTACCCCCACCAGCCGCCGAGCCCGCTCGGCCCGACGAACCGCACGGCGGGGGCGTCGTCCCGCGCGCGGGTGCCCGTCCAGGCCCACGCCCAGAACGTCAGGCCGATCGCCAGCGCGGACGGGTAGCCCAGGTTCGTCGTCATCGACATCAGCCCGAGGTAGCCGCTCCACAGGATCCGCGCGGTGCCCCACAGCAGCGTCATGCACAGCAGTGCCCACACCGGCGCCCAGGGACGCGAGGTGAGGGTCCTCACGAAACGGCCGAGCCCCGTCAGCAGCACCAGCAGGTGCACCGGCCCGGCGAGCTTCACGACCTCCCAGCCCGACAGCCCCGTCAGCCGCGCCAGCACGCCCTGGGCGACGGCGTACGGGCCGTAGTACGGGCTGCCCTCACCCGGCAGATCGGCCATGGTGTGGGCCGGGTGCAGCAGATCGGCCTTCAGACGCTCGACGACCGCCGCGTGCTGTCCCGCGTCGCAGCACAGCGGGATCCGCCAGTACGCCAGCGTCATCACCAGCCAGAACAGGGCGCCGTAGAGCTGGTACGGGGTGAGCCGCCCGGCACGGCCGCCGCGCAGGGCCGTCGCGCCGCGCACGGCCCGCCGGACCAGGACCGGGGCGCTCACCGGAGAGGGGAGGGGGTCTGGGACATGCGCCGAATGTTCCCGCCCCTGTACACGCCCTGACCCCGGGTCACTTCATCGGGTGAGGCCGCTACGCCCACCTGCCGGTCGGTCGCACAGCGCCTGCTGCGCCGCCGCCGGCCAGCGCGCGAAACGGAACCGCGTCCGCTCGACCGCCCCGGTGAGGTTCCGCCAGAACCGCTCGGCGGTGAGGGGCGCACGCACCGACTCCCTCAACTCGGCGAGTTCCCCGCAGCCCAGCGCGGCCCGGGCCGCCTCGACCGCCTCTGGGGGAGCCCCGGCCCGCAGCAGGTCGCGCCGCGGCGGATGCTTGGCCGCCCACTCCGCGAAGACCCAGTGATTGCGCAGGAACTTCTCGTGCCCGGGCCAGCTCCACCGCTCCAGCGCCAGATGCGCGCCGATCGGGCTGGCCAGCCCCCAGGCGTCGTTGACGTAGGCGTCCAGCGGCGCCGCCGCCCCCGTCACTCCGAGGTGACGTCCCACGATCACCACCCGGTACGGGGAGTCCGCGCGCGCCGGTGTGGCGTGCAGCCGCCGCGCGGCGTCGAAGTAGAGCAGCGTCGGCCCGGGCGCGCGCTCGGCCCGCGCCAGCATGGCGCGCCCCTCCGGCAGGGCGGGCCAGTTGGCCACCCAGGTGGCGGTGCGCACCGGGTTGTGGTCGCCGAGGCCCTCCACGTCGGAGCTGCGCACGTTGAACGAGCCGGGCGTGCTGCGCACGTCGAACGGCGTCCGCAGCGGGCTGACCGCCGCGCACAGCCACACCGCCAGCAGCGCGCTCGCGACACCCGTGAACCTGGTCGCGGGCACGACCAGCACCGGCAGGAGCAACAGGAGCAGGGCGGGCAGGATCATGCGGGCGTGCATGTAGTCGCCGCCGACCCGGACGACGTACCCGGCCAGCAGCAGACCCGCCGCGAGCGGCGCCAGCAGCACCGCGAGGGAGGCCCGGCGCGGGGCGCGCTCCCGCCGCTGCCGCCGGGCGCGGCGCACCAGCAGAGCCGCCAGCGCCCCGAGCACGGGAACGACGGGCCACAGCCAGTAGGGCCCGAGCGTCTCCTGCACATACCCGGCGCCCCGGCTCCAGTCGCTGGCGCCCGCCTCCTTGGCGATGGCCGGCAGCGGCACCAGGACCCCGTAGTACCCCGCCCGGAACACCTCGTACGCCAGCGGCACCGCTCCCGCCGAGGCCAGCACCGCCACCGTGCCCCGGCGGGAGGGCCGCAGCACCCACCACTGCGCCGCCAGGAAACATGCCGTGACCACCGCCAGATCGGGCCGGACCAGCGGACCCAGCCCGAACACGAAGGCGGCCCGGTACGTCTCCCGGGCCTCCTGACCGCGCCGGGTCCGCGTCAGCAGCCACCACGACAGGCCGGTCCAGAAGGCGCCGAGGCCGCTCTCCAGACCCGAGGTCATGTACGACCAGAACGGCGGCACGGCCAGCAGCACGAACACGCCCGCCGGGAGCAGCACTCCCGCGCCCCGGTGCAGCCGGCAGGTGGCGAACAGGGCGAACGCGAACCCGGCGGTGCTCAAGGCCAGGCCGAGACCGACCGCGAGGAACGCCGGGTCCTCCCCGGTGACCCGCGTGGCGAGCACCAGCAGCCACTGCCACAAGGTGCCGGTCGAACTCTCCGCCCGCTCCCCGACGTTGAACACGGGCCCGTTGCCCGCCAGGATCTGCCGCACCGGACGCAGGTAGATGAGCCCGTCGTCGCAGATCCAGCGGCGCCGGTAGCCCAGCACGAACAGAGCCGCCGTGGGCACGGCCACCAAGGCCGCGTGCCACCCGTGCACCCACGGCAGCCGCTCGGCGGCGGGCGGCCGGGCCGAGGCGGCCCGCTGGCCCGGCAGGGAGGGGGCGGCCTCGGGGGTCGCGGGAGTTCTCATCTCTCGATCAGCGCCTGGGGTCGGGGGCGGACGCCCTCGGTCCGGCGGGCCGCGGGCAGCAGCGCGCCACCCCGCTCGCCCAGCATCAGCAGCCGGACGACCCGCTCGGCGGCCCGCCCGTCCTCGAACTCGCAGTAGCGCTCCCGGAAGCCGGAGCGCAGCCGCGCCGCCTCCGCGTCCTGCCAGGTGCCGGACGCGAACAGCCAGGCCAGCTCCCGGTACGAGCGCGACACATGGCCCGGCGCGTCGGCCGTGATGTCGAAGTAGGCGCCCCGGCTGGCCGCGAACGCGCCCCAGTCGTCGGCGTGGACGACGATCGGGCGGTCCAGCAGGGCGTAGTCGAACATCAGGGCGGAGTAGTCGGTGACCAGCACGTCGGAGGCGAGCATCACGTCCTCCACGTGCGGCTCGTCGGTCGCGTCCACCAGCACGCCCCGCCGGTGCAGATCGGCCAGGCCGAGGCCCCGCGCGACACCCGACGCCAGCGACGGGTGCAGCCGGACGACCAGCGTGTGCCCGGGGCCCAGGTCCTCGGCGAACCGGGCCGGGTCGAACCGGTCGACATGTCCGCCCCGCCGGTAGTCGCGCCGGGTCGGCGCGTACAGCACGACCGTGTCGCCGGGCGGGATGCCGAGCCGCTCGCGCACCTCCCGGCCCCGCTCGGGCCCCGCGCCGATCAGCACGTCGTTGCGCGGGCTGCCGGTCCGCAGCGAGGTGAAGTGGCACGGATAGGCCCGCTCCCAGGCCCGTTCCGCGTGCCGCCCCGCGACCAGGCTGTAGTCCCAGCGGTCGGCCCGGCGCAGCATCTGCGGCACGTCGAAGCCGTGCCGGGCGCCCGGCTTGGTCAGCAGGTCGGCGCCCATGTACTTGAGCGGGGTGCCCTGGTGGGTGTGGATGTGGACGCTGCCGGGCCGCTTGGCGAGGGTGCCGGGCCAGTTGACGTTGTTCACCCAGTACGTGGCCCGCGCCATGACCTCGTGGTAGCGCCGCGAGCCCGGCGTCACATGGTCGACGCCGGGCGGCAGCGCCTCCACCGCGTCCTCCCGGACCACCCACACGCCCCGGAGGTGCGGGGCGATCTCGCGCGCTTTCTCGTAGATCGCCGCGGGATCACCGGACACGCCCCCGTGGTGGGTCGCCGAGTAGACGGCGAGATGCGGATCCAGGGGGCGCTTCGACTGGGCCGCGTACCAGCCGCGCAGGGCCGTCTTCGACGCCTTCTTCGCCACCCGCCGCTGCCCGCCCACGGCGGTCGCGCGCAGATTCCGCAGCCCGCGCGCCGCCGCGTACGACGCGTAGGGCGCCGAGGCCAGCAGCCGCATCTCGACCCCGCGCCAGCCGTCCGGCCGCAGGAAGCCGCCCTCCGGGAGATGACGGCGGTGGAAGGAACGGATCTCGCGGTAGAAGTCCCCCCGGTCCGCGGGCCGCACCCGGTCCTCGCGGGCCAGCACGAACAGCATGTGGTCCAGCGCCCGCTCCAGCAGCAACGGCCGCGCCCAGTCGAGGTCGGGGCGCTGCTCCAGGAACGCGAACAGCCCCTCGTACTGCGGGAAGATGTCGAAGTGCCGGCGCCCCGGCGTCTTGGTGATCGCGCCCTGCCGGCGTTGCCGGTACTCCACGCCGATCCGGTCCAGACAGGCGATGCGGTCGGCCAGCACCATCGACCGGTAGGTGACGGGCGCGTCCTCGTACAGTCCCGCCGCGTACCGAAGACCGTGCTCCAGGAAGAAGTCCCGCCGATAGGCCTTGTTCCAGGCGACCAGGAACAGGTTCAGGTACTGCGGGCTCTCCCGGATGCCGAACGTCTCCAGGCCGGCCGAGGCCAGCAGGTCCGCCGCCTCGCTGCGCCCGCCCCGGCCCCACCAGTGGGTGCGCACATGGTCGAAGACCAGGACGTCCGGGTCGTCCGTCACCGCCAGGCGGGCGGCGACGGCGGCCAGCAGGCCCGGCGTGTAAAGGTCGTCGCTGTCCAGGAAGAGGACGTAGTCGCCGGCCGCCTGTTCCAGACCGGCGTTGCGGGCCCGGCCCAGGCCGACGTTCTCGGGCAGGTGCAGCACTCGCAGCCGGGCGTCGCGGGCGGCGTACTCGTCGAGGATCGCGCCGCTGCCGTCGGGCGACCGGTCGTCGACGGCGATCACCTCGAAGTCGCCGCAGGACTGGCCGAGCACCGAGTCGAGACACTCACGCAGGAAGCCCTGCACCTTGTAGACGGGGACGATGATGCTGAAGCGGGGCACTTCTTCGGTCAGCTCCTCACGAGGGTGGCGGGGGCCGGGACGCGCTCCGCGAGCGGGATCACGGGCGGGATCGACTCGGGCGGCTCCCCCAGCAGCACCCGGCGCACGACGCGCTCGGCGGCGCGCCCGTCGTCGAACTGGCAGAAGCGCTCCCGGAAGGCGGCACGCAGGGCAGCGGCGGACGCGTCGGCGTAGGAGCCGTCGCGGAAGAGGGCCGCCAGCTCCCCGGGCGTACGGGCGACCCGGCCGGGCGGGAGTTCCATCAGGTCGAAGTAGACGCCCCGGGTCTCCCGGTAGACGTCCCAGTCGTCGGCGTACACGACGATCGGCCGGTCCAGGTTGGCGTAGTCGAACATGATCGACGAGTAGTCGGTGATCAGCGCGTCCGCGGCCAGGCACACGTCCTCGGACGAGCGGTGCCCGGTGACGTCGATGATCCGGCCGCCACCCCGGGAGGAGCCCTGGTCGTAGAAGTAGTGGGCGCGCAGCAGCACCACGTAGTCGTCGCCGATCGCCTCGCAGAACTCGGCCAGGTCCAGGCCCGACGCGAAGCCGGTGGCGTAGTCGCGGTGCGTGGGCGCGTAGAGCAGGGCCTTCTTGCCGTCGGGGACGCCCAGTTCCTTGCGGACGCGGGCGACGTCCTCGGCGGACGCCGTGCAGTAGACGTCGTTGCGCGGATAGCCGTACTCGAGGGTCTCGTGGGCGCTCGGGAACGCCCGCTCCCACATCTCGGTGGAGTGCCGGTTGGAGGTGAGGTTGTAGTCCCAGCGGTCCACCCGGGCCAGCAGCCTGGTGAAGCTGCCGGTGGCCGCGGCCACCACGGGATAGGTCGCCTGGTCGGCGCCCATCGTCTTCAGCGGCGTGCCGTGCTGCGTCTGGAGGTGGACGCTGCCGGGACGCTTGACCACGGCGTCCGCGAAGTTGGCGTTGTTGACCAGGTACCCGGCGCGGGCCAGCACCTCCCAGTACTTCCGGCTGCCGATCACCGCGTGCTCCACGTCCGGCGGCAGGCTGCCCACCGCGTCCGGCTCCACCAGGAACACCGCGCGCAGGTGCGGGGCGAGCTCGCGGGCCTTGGCGTGGATCGCCGCCGGATTGCAGGCGTAGCCGCGGCCCCAGTACGCGCAGTACACGACGAGGTTCCGGTCGAGCGGGAGGCGCAGGTGCATCGCGTACCGCAGCCGGGTGCGCAGCCCCCGGGGGCGGGGGAACAGCCCGGTGGCCCGCAGCGCACTCCGGTTGGCGGCGCGCAGGGCGTGGAAGGCCGTGTACGACCCGGAGGCGAGCAGCCGGTGCTGGACGCCGAGGCTCCCGCCGGGCGCCCGGTGGCCGGCGGGCCGGTGCTGCCGGTAGAGCGCGCTCGCCCGCCGGAAGAAGGCACGGCGGCCGGACGTCAGCCGCCGCGGATGGGCGGCCGTCTTCAGCACGGCGGCGAAGAGCTGCTCGAACAGCGGCGTCAGCCGGTCCGCCGCAAGCCCCTGCTCCACGGCCCGCGTCAGCACCAGCTCGGTCTGGTCGAGCAGCTCGGTGTGGTGCTCGCCGGGGAGGTTCAGGCGGTTCCCCTGCCGGCGCAGCAGATGCCGGACGACGACCGCGCGCAGGGCCGCCACCCGCTCCGCGCGCAGGGTGACGAGACCGCCGAAGCCGACGTCGGTGAAGTGGTTCCCGGGGAAGGCGATGCCCTGCTCGGTGAGGAAGGCCCGGCGGTAGACCGCGCTCCACGCCGGCAGTGCCACGCCCGTCAGCCGCGGGGCCCGGCCGGGGGAGAAGGCCCCGTCCGGCGTCCTGGCCAGCAGGGGGGCGACCGGGTTGGCCGGCTCGCCCTCCCACCAGGGGGTGCGCTCGTGCTCGAAGTACAGGACGTCCACCGGGGCGTCCGCGTCACCGGCCTCGGCCAGCCGGGTGTCCAGCGCCGCCAGCGCCCCCGGGACCAGGACGTCGTCGCCGTCGAGGAACAGCACATGGCCGCCGACCGCCGACCGCAGCCCGGCGTTGCGTGCCCCGGCCAGACCGGCCGACGGCGGCGAGTGCACCGGCGTCACCCGGGAGTCCCGCTCGGCGTACCCGGCGACGACGTCCGCCGCCGGCGCGTCGGGTGCGTCGCACACCGGGATCAGCTCGAAGTCGCCGAACGACTGGGCGAGGACCGAGTCCAGCGCCAGGGACAGCCGGCCCGCGACCCCATGGGACGGGACGACGATGCTGAAGCGGGGCATTCCGTCTGCTCTTTCTGTCAGGAGGCGGATCTGCTGGAGCCGGGCCGTCTCACGCGGCGCGCGGGCGTCCCGGCCGCCCGGACGGACGACAGGAGGGCGGCCGGCTGGGTGTCGGCCGCGACGGGCTGGAGGGCATGCGGACTCCCCGGAGTGGAAACCGTGGTCAGAGGCTGTCGGTGACGGCGTGGGGGCCGGCCGGCAGCGACACCGTGGTGAGCGGCTCATGGCCCAGCTCGGCCGCCGCCGAGGGCACCGGACGGCGCTCGCCGAGCGGCACGACCGGCGGCAGCTCCGACTCCCCGAGCACCACCCGGCGCACCACCCGCTCGGCGGCCCGGCCGTCGTCGTAGGTGCAGAACCGTTCGCGGAACGCCGCCCGCAGCTGGGCCGAGCGGGAGCCGCGCCAGTGACCGGTGGCGAAGATGTCGATCAGCTCGTCCTCGCCGCGTGCGACCGCGCCCGGCGGGACCTCGCGCAGGTCGAAGTACGTGCCCCGGGCCGCGTCGTACGCCTCCCAGTCGTCGGCGTGGATCACGATCGGCCGGTCCAGGTTGGCGTAGTCGAACATCAGCGAGGAGTAGTCCGTGACCAGGGCGTCCGACGCCAGGCAGAGCGACTCCACACTCGGGTGGTCGCTGACGTCGACGACCCGGCCGCAGGTGGTGGTCAGCGGGGCGTCGTAGGCGTGGTGGGCGCGGGCCAGGACGACGAAGCGCGGGCCGAGGCGCCGCGCGATCCGCTGCAGGTCGAGGGGGTGACGCTGGGAGCGGCGGTAGTCGCGGTGGGTCGGCGCGTACAGGATCGCCACCGCGCCCCGGGGGATGCCGAGGGAGGCGCGCAGCCGGGCCACGTCCGCCGGGGTCGCCGTCCGGAACACGTCGTTGCGGGGGTAGCCGTACTCCAGCGTGGTGTAGCGGCCGGGATGGACGCGTTCGTGGGTCAGCGTGGTGTGGCGGTTGGCGGACAGCACGTAGTCCCAGCGGTCGACGTCCTTCAGCAGCCGTGCGAAGTCCCGGCCGCGGGCCGCCGCGGGGCGCTCCTGGAGGTCGAGGCCGATGTGCCCCAGCGGGGTGCCGTGCCCGGTGTGGATCAGGACCTGGCCCCGGCGCTTGGCCAGACGGTCGTCGAAGCCGGTGTTGCTGACCAGGTACCGGGAGCGGGCGAGTGCCGTCCAGTAGGCGGCCGTCCCGGGGACGAGGCGGCGCGGGCCGGGCGGGATCGTGTGGTGGTGCTCGCGGCGGGCGATCCAGGACGTGCGGATGTGCGGCGCGAACTCGCGGAACGCGGCCTCCAGCGCGCCCGGGTTGCACCCGTGTCCGCGTCCCTCGTACGCGGCGAAGACGGCACGGTCGGCGCGCAGCGGCAGGCAGCGCTGGACGCGGTAGTGGGTCGTGAGGGCGGCCGACCGCAGGCCTCGCGTCAGCTTCCCGACGGCCCTGGCGGCGGCGCGGTGCACGGCCGACGCGAACTGCAGGGTGCGGTAGGTGCGGTGCAGGCCGAAGCGGATCAGGACGTGGTGGATCCGGCAGCGCAGGGGGACGGGAGCACCGGGGGTGCGGTAGCGGCGGTAGTGGGCGCGGGCCCGGCGCAGGAAGTCGGCGCGCGCGCCCCGGGGCAGCCGGTCCCGCCGGGAGTACACGATCGCCAGGTGGTGCACCATGCGGCGGAACAACACCGGCCGCCACTGGGCCAGCTCGGGACGCTCGTCGAGATGGGCGAAGACCCGGTCGTACTGCTCGAAGATGTCGAAGTGCCGCTCGCTGGTGGTGCGCAGGATGCTGCCCTGCCGCCGCTGCCGGTAGTGCACGCAGACCCGGTCGAGGGTCGCGATCGACTCGGCGGTCATCAGCACCGGATAGGTCCACGGCGTGTCCTCGTAGACGCCGGGCGGGAAGACGAACCCCTCCCGCTCGACGAACTCCCGCCGGTAGGCCTTGTTCCAGGCGACCATCAGCAGCCGCAGCAGGCCCGGCCGATCCTCCAGGCGGAACGGCGCCGGGCCCCGCTCGGTCAGCTGCAGGGCCGCCTGGTTGCGGATCGCCTCCCCCGTCCAGTAGCTGCGCGCGTAGTCGAAGACCAGCACGTCCGGCTCGCCCGTCTCCTTCAGCCGGTCGGCGATCGACCGCAGGGCGTCGGGCGTGAGGGTGTCGTCACCGTCGAGGAACAGCAGGTAGTCGCCGCTCGCGTGCGCCACGCCCGCGTTTCTCGCGCGGCCCAGTCCGACGTTCTCCGGCAGGTGGACGGGGCGTACGCGCGCGTCGCCGGCGGCGAACTCGTCGGTGATCGCGCCGCACGCGTCCGGAGAGCAGTCGTCGACGACGATCAGTTCCAGATCGGGACAGGACTGGGAGAGCACCGACTCCAGGCACTCGTGCAGGTACGCCTGAACCTGGTACGCGGGGACAATGACACTGAACCTGGGCAAGATGCCATCCATCGGTCGGCGCGGGCGTTCGGCCCGGGAACGGCCGATGGGCCGACTTGGTTACGCCGGCTACGGCATCCGGGGGAACGCGGAAGGGGCGGCCCGCCCCCGGCCCGCCCCTCCGAGTACCTTGCCGTGCGCGCTACTTGACCGCGCCCGCCATGACGCCGGACACGAACTGCCGCTGGAACGCGAAGAAGACGGCCAGCGGGACCACCATGGAGATGAACGCGCCGGGTGCCAGCACATCGATGTTGTTGCCGAACTGCCGTACCTGCGTCTGCAGCGCGACCGTGATCGGCTGGCTCCCGGAGTCCGAGAAGATCAGCGCGACCAGCATGTCGTTCCACACCCACAGGAACTGGAAGATGCCGAGCGAGGCGATCGCCGGGCCGCCGAGCGGCATCACGACACGGAAGAACAGGCGCAGTTCACCCGCCCCGTCCAGCCGCGCCGCCTCCAGCAGCTCGCGCGGGATCTCCGCGAAGAAGTTCCGCAGCAGGAACACCGCGAACGGCAGACCGAATCCGACGTGGAACAGCACCACGCCGATCACCGAGCCGAAGACGCCAATCTTGCCGAAGAGTTCGGCGATCGGGATCAGCGCGACCTGCACCGGCACGACCAACAGGCCGACCACGCCCAGGAACCACCAGTCCCGGCCCGGGAACTCCATCCAGGCGAAGGCGTAGCCCGCGAGCGAGCCGATGATCACGACCAGCAGGGTCGCCGGGACGGTGATCCACACCGTGTTCAGCAGGCTGCTGGTGATGTCGTCGTTCTCCAGCAGCTTCGCGTAGCTGTCGAAGGTGATCTGCGAGGGCTCGGTGAACACCTTCCACCAGCCGCTCGCCGCGATGTTCTCCGGCGAACGGAGACTGGCCAGCAGCAGACCGATCGTCGGCACCAGCCAGAACAGGCCGACCACGATGAGGAACACCCGCACCAGCCCGCCGCCGACCCCCTCGGCGAGCCGCGACCCCAGCGACTGCTTGGCCTTCATCGCCGCACCTCCCGCCTGAGCCGACGCACGTTGAACCACATCACCGGGATCACGAGCAGCAGCAGGAACACCGAGATGGCGCTGGCGATGCCCGGCTGGTCCTCGGAGAAGCCCTTGCGGTACAGCTCCAGCGCGAGGACGTTCGCGTCGTCCTGGGCGGATCCCGGCGCGATGATGAAGACCAGGTCGAAGATCTTCAGCACATTGATCATCAGGGTGACGATGACGACCGCGAGGACCGGCGCCAGCAGCGGCACCGTGACCCGTCTGAACACCTGCCACTCGGTCGCGCCGTCGACCCGGGCGGCCTCCAGCAGCTCCCGGGGCACCCCCGCGAGCCCGGCCGCGATCAGCACCATCGCGAAGCCCGCCCACATCCAGATGTACGAGCCGATGATGGACGGGGTGACCAGGGACGGGCCGAGCCAGTCCAGGCCGTTGTAGGGCTCCTTGAAGTTGCTCGCCGGGAGGCGCAGTTGGGCCCCGTCGGCCGCGGCGGGCAGGGTGAAGGTGCCGTCGCCGGCGGCCGTCGCCGACGCCACGACCCTGCCGTCCTTCACGGCCTCGATCTTCATGCCGGCGTAGCCGAGTTCGGCCGTGTCGACGCTGTTGAGCTTGCCGACGCCCTTGCCGCGCGTGAAGTCCTGCCAGGTCGTCCCGGTGACCTTGTCCGGCTCCGGCTTCGGCGCCACGGCGGCCTTCGCGCCGTCCGGCATCATGTCGGGCGCCACTCCCACCAGGGGCAGTGAGACCGCCTCGCCGGTGCGCACGGGCGACGTGGTGATGAACGCACCGCCGCCGGCCGGCTTAAGCGGCGAGTCCCGCCCCGGGTGGGCCTTCGGGAAGGCCGACGCCTGGGAGAACGTGTCGTGCACGCCCACCCACACCGCGTTCGCCACACCCTTGTCCGGGTCCTGGTCGTACACCAGGCGGAAGATGATGCCCGCCGCCAGCATCGAGATCGCCATCGGCATGAAGACGACCAGTTTGAACGCCGTACCCCAGCGCACCCGTTCGGTCAGCACCGCGAAGATCAGGCCGAGGGCCGTGGCGACCGTCGGCGCGAACACCACCCAGATGATGTTGTTCTTCAACGCGGTGCGGATGCCCTCGTCGGTGAAGAGGGCCTGGTAGTTGTCTATTCCGGCGAAGCCGTCACCGGACTGGTCGTAGAAACTGCGTACGACCGAGTACCCGATCGGGTACACCACGAGCGCGCCGAGCAGGACGAACGCGGGCAACAGGAACAGCGCCGCGACGGTCCTGCGGGTGCCGGTCACACTCTTGCGCGACTTGGGAGCGGCAGGGGGCTTGGTGCCCCCTGCCGCCGTCACCGACGTCATGACGTCAGTTCCCGTACGCCGCGGCCGCTTCGGTCTCCAGCTTCGCCTGCGTGCCCGCGATGTCCTTCGGGTTCTTCAGGAAGTCCTGGAGGATCTTCCACTCGCCCTTGCCGGGCGTCCCGCCGAACGCCTGCGGGGCCTGGTCGGACATGTCGAAGCGGAAGTCGTCACCGGCGTCGATGAGCGCCTTGGCGATCTTCTGCTGCACCGCGTTCGGGTACGCGGAGTTCGGCACGTTCTTGTTCGGAGAGAGGTAACCGCCCAGCTTGGCCTGGATCTGTGCCGCGTCCGGCGAGGCGAGCCAGGTGGCCAGGGCCTGCGACCCCTTCGAGTCCTGAAGGATCACGGCCGCGTCGCCGCCCGAGACCACCGGTCCGTTGTCACCGACCGCCGGGAACGGGAACACCTTCGCGTCCGTGCCGATCTTCATGTTCTCCGGGATGTTGACCTGCGCGAAGTCACCCGCGGCCACCATGGCGGCCTTGGGCTGGTCCCCGCCGGTGAAGACCTGCGTGACGGACGCCGGGAAGTCGGTCTGCAACGCCCCGTTCGCCCCGCCCGCGATGTACTCCGGCTTGCCCCAGACCTGCGCGAGCGTGGTCAGCGCGTCCTTCACGGACGGGTCCGTCCACTTGATCTCGTGCTTGGCCAGCTGGTCGTACTTCTCCGGCCCGGCCTGCGAGAGGTACACGTTCTCGAACCAGTCGGTCAGCGTCCAGCCCTCGGCGCCGCCGACGGAGAACGGGGTGACGCCGGAGTCGTAGACCGTCTGCGCGGTCTTGAGCAGATCCGGCCAGGTCTCGGGCTCGCTCGCCCCGGCGTTCTCGAAGACCTGGTTGTTGTACCAGATCAGGGACTTGTTGGCGGCCTTGTAGTAGACGCCGTACTGCTTGCCGCCGACCTTGCCGATGTCCTGCCAGCCCTGCGAGTAGTTCTCGCCGAGCTCCTTGAGGGCGTCGGCGCCGAGGGGCTTGGCCCAGCCCCGGTCGACGGCCTGCTTGATGGCGCCCGGCTGCGGCAGCATCGCGATGTCCGGCGGCTGCCCGCCGGCCACCTTCGAGCCGATGAAGTTGATGATCGGGTCCTGAGCGGGCACGAACGTGACCTTGGCGCCCGTGCGCTTCTCGAACTCCGCCAGGACCTTCTTGAAGTTGGCCTGTTCCGTGCCGCTCCACACGGCGGCGATCTCCAGGCTCGTCCCGTCCAGCTTCGGAAGGTTGACGCTGTTGGCGGTCTCCTCGCTGTCGCCCGTGCTTCCACTGGTGTCCTTGTCGCTGCCTCCGCAGGCGGAGAGCGAGAGCGCGAGCGCTCCCGCGGCGACGGCGGCCGCGGCCTTGACGGCTCTGCGGTGCTGGGGGGTCGCCTTGTCCCGCTCGGGCGACCAGCGTGTCCGGATGGTGCTGCTCGTCATGCGCATGACTGCCCCGTTCTTCGTTCCTCGTCGAACGTCGAGCGCGCTCCCGTGCGATCTGGTCTACGCCCGGGTGTGCGGGGGCGGCAAGATGGCGTCGGCTGTCAAGCGGGGGATCGTGACTCCCTCGTGACCAGGGACGCGGCCCCATGACGCCGTGGGACCGGCGGCCGTACCCGGTTACAGGAGCGACGGCACCTTCGCCGCCGCGACCTCCCGTGCCGCCCTTTCCAGCGCGCTGGCCAACAGTGCCAGGTCGGTCGGCCCGTTTCCGAGCTCCCGCACCGGACGCCGGGCCGGAGGGTCACCCATGCGGTGCCATTCCAGGGGCACGACGGTGGGGCGCAGCGTCGCCGTGCGGGGGATCCGGCCGGTGACCCGCCCACCCTGGAACGGGGTGACCCGCCCGTCCGCGCCGGTCAGCCGCCCGCGCCCGGGCGCGGGCTCGTCCGGGCCCGGGGCCGGGGCGTCGAGCGTGACGCGCAGGGTGGCCCGGCGCGCCGGTTCCGTCTCCGCCGTCCGCGCGCAGGGACCGGTGGCCGCCACCAGATGGACGCCGAGCCGCCGGCCCTCCCGGGCCACGGCCTCCAGCGCGCGCATCACCGAACCGGCCGCGGGCCGCCCGGTCGAGCCGAGCGCCGGGGAGACCAGCGCGTCCAGGTCGTCGACGACCACGACGAGCCGGGGGAGCGGGGGCGCGGCCGCCTCCGCCTGCCGCCGGGCCGCTCCGGGCCGCAGCCGCATGGTGGAACTGGACGGGGAGTCGAGGTCGCCGGAGCCTCCCGAGGCGGGCGGCCCGGCCGGGGCACCGCCCCGTGCCGTGGCCGTGCGCTGGGCGACCATACGGCCCGACAGCTCGCGCCCGGTGTGCCACTCGTCGAAGTCGGACCGCCCGAGCAACTCGGCACGCCGCTTCAGCTCGGCGCTCAGCGACTGAGCGAACTCCCGCATCCGGACCGGGTCGTGCGCCATGAGCAGGGTGGTGACATGCGGTACGTCCGTACACACCCGCAGTCCCTCGCCGTGCCCGCCGCCCGCACCCGGGCCGCCCCGGCCGTCGACCAGCACGATGCCGAGGCGGTCCGGCCGCTCGGCGGCGGCCAGGGACGCGACGATCGCCCGCAGCAGCTCCGTACGGCCGCTGCCCGGCGGGCCCTCGACCAGCAGATGCGGCCCCTGGGCTGCGAGGTCCGCGCAGACCGGGCCGCGCGGCCCGGCGCCCAGCACCGCGCGCACGCGTCCGCCCAGCGCGTCGGCGTCGTCGGCCGCGTCCGCCCAGCGCGCCATCAGCGAGGCCGGGGTGGCCCGGGCCAGGCCCAGTTCGTCGAGCAGCCGGGCCGCCTGCGGCAGTGGTGCGGACACGCGCGGCTGGCGGTCGCTCGCCGGGCCGTCCGTCCGCAGCGGCGCCAGCGCCCGCGCGAAGCGTTCGGCCCAGGCCGTGGAGACGGCATCGACGGTGGCGATGGTGCCGTGCCCGACGGGTGCCGCCTGCGCCCCTTCGCCACCGGCCCGGGCCACGCGCATCAGCCGCAGGGCCGTGGCCACGTCCCCGCTGAGCAGCGCGACCGCGCCGCACTGCCGGAAGGTCGGTGCCACCGAGCAGGCCGCCTCGTACGTCTCCGTCACCGGTGAGGCAGGGGAGGCGGCGGCGGTCTCGGCCAGGCAGATGACGTGGATCCCGGCCCCGGGGCCCTCCAGCGCCAGCCGCGCGACGGCTTTGCGCAGGTCGGATCCGCCGGGGTCGCCGTCCACGACGAGCACGGTGTACGGGCCCGGGAAGGAACCGGTCACGTCGGCGGCGGAAGCGTCGTCACGCGCCCAGGAGGGGCGCCGGGGGGCCGGGACGGAGTGGTGCGGGGCCGGGCCGGAGCCCGCGGGCTGTGCGCTGCCGCGGGCCGAGGCGCCCACCGGCGGACCGCCGGTACCGGTGGCGGCGCCCGGACCCGCCTCCGCGAGGTGGTCCTCCAGGCGGCGGGTGAGCTCGTCGGTGCGGGCCGCGGCCTGCTCGCGGTCGTGGGCCAGGAGCAGCCGGCAGTCCTGCCCGTGCCCCGGGCGGACGTGCGGCAGCCAGCCCAGCCAGGACCACTCGGCGGTGCGCTCCTCGAGGGACCGGGCACGGTCCGCGGCGATCAGGACGATCTCCAGGGTGTCGGGCGAGTGCAGCGCGGCGAGCTGGGCCAGCACGGCACGGGCCAGCCCGGACAGCCGCGCCCGCGGCCCGGCCAGCCCCAGGGCCCCGACCTCGCGCAACCCGGAGGTCACGGGCACGGCGGGCAGCAGGCCCGAGCCGTCCGGCGCCGCCCGGTCGGCCGTACCGAGGCGTATGGCGAGCGCCTCCGGGTGGCCGGGGTCGCGCTCCCACAGCCGGGGACCCGGCCCCAGCGCCGTCAGCAGCAGGGTGGCCGGGTCCGGCCAGGTCTCCGGCGCGGCCGGCACGACGACCGGGTGGTGCTCCACCGCCGTCACCGCGGCCGGCTCGTCCTCGTACGCCCCGCGCGGGTCCGCCGCCTGCTCGCCACGTCCTCCGGCCAGCCGCCGGGCCCACGCGCCGAGCCCCCCGCGCCTGCGGGTGCCCGGGGGCACGTCGGTGCCGCGCAGGGGAGTGCTTTCGCGTCCCCGGCCGATCTGCTCGTCCGCGAGGGCCGGGTCCACGGCACGGGGGGGAACAGCGGGAGCGACCGACCCGTCCGGGCCCCAGGGGTGAGGGCCGGTGCCGTCCGCGACGCCGGCGTCGTACGCCGTCGCGGGCCGGACGGGGACCGCGTCGCCGAACGCCCCGGCGCCGGAACGACCCGCGTGCGTGTCCCCGGCGCCGCTTCCGGCCCGGACCCCGTCGCGCTGCCGCGTGGCCTCGGCCGGGGATGCGAAGGCACTCCCCTGAGCGGCAGCCTGCTGCCCGGCGGGTGCTCCGGCAGTCCCGACGACAGCCTGCGCGGCACCGGCGGTCCCTGACCGCGACCCGTCGCGCGTGCCGCCGATCGGCGCCTCGCTCCGGTTGTTTCCTCCATGGGCCGCGCGCCCGGCGCCCCGGGGCGGCATCTCGTTCCGGTTGCTTCCCGGCTGAGGTGCGTCTGCGGTGCTTCGCGGGGGGGTCTCGCTCCGGTTGTCTCCCGCGTGTGCCGCGTGTCCGGCGCCCTGGGGCGGCATCTCGTTCCGGTTGCCTCCCGGGCGGGCTGGGTCTGCGGTGCTTCGCGGGGGGTTCTCGCTCCGGTTGTCTCCCGCGTGTGCCGCGTGTCCGGCGCCCCGGGGCGGCACCTGGCTCGGGCTGCCTACCGATTCGGCCTCGCCGCCGCTGCCCGTCGGCCGGGCCCAGCCGCCCTGGTCCCGTCCCCGCGGCGCTTCGGAGCCCGCGCCCGCGCCTGCCCTCTCGATCCTCGGCGACCCGCCCTGCTCCGGCACCACGGCCGGATCGGTGGAGCCGTGCTCCGAAGCACCCGGCGCGCCCCCGGCCGCCAAGCCGTAGGCACGATGCGTGGGACCGAGGGGCCCGGCGGGTCCCGGGTCCGCCACGCGCGCGGGGGACACGGGGGATTCCGTCCCGCCCCCGGCGGGCACGCGCACGTGCCCCTCCCCGTCGGGAGTCGTCTCCACCCGGGCGCCCGGCCCCCCGGCGGGAGCCAGCCGCAGGGCCGATTCGCCGATCCGCAGCAGCGCACCCGGCGCGAAGGGGACCGCCCTGCCGCCCACACGCGTGCCGTTCACCGTCGTGCCGTTCGTGGAGTCCAGGTCGGCGACCTGGACGCGGCCGTCCGCGCTCACCGTCACCGCGCAGTGCAGCCGGGAGACGTCCGGGTCGTCCAGCGGCACGTCGGCGTCGGCGGAGCGGCCGATGCGGATCTCGCCGCCGTGCAGCAGATGGACGCCGCCGGCGTCCGGGCCGGCGACGACCTGGAGCTGGGCCGGGGCGTCGTCCAGTTCGGGGTGTGGCTCCGGCTCCCCGGGCGCGCCCACGGACAGCACGGCACCGTCGGTCAGCGGGGGCTCGCCGAGGGTGCAGCGCTGGGCGTCCAACCGCTGCTCCCCGGCGTACAGCACCGGCGTGCCCGAGCCGTCACCGCCGAGGACCACCTGGGCCAGCGCCGACGCCACCGCCGCGAGCGCCGTACCGGCGGGTGCCGTGACCAGCACGTCGCTGCGCGGGGCGCGGTCCCGCGCCGGCGCCGACGGGCCCAGCGGATCTACGACGGTCAGCCGGATCTGCATCGCCGTCAGCGGTCCCTTCTGCCCGGGCGCGGAGTCCCCCACCCCGCCCCAGCACGTCGGCCAGTACTGCACGCATCCTCGCACCTGCCACTGACAGTGCGCCCCTCTCTCAGAAAAAGGTGATCTTGATTGGTCGGCTCTGCCCGTAAAAGTGCCTGAGAGATGACCCACGGGCGACTGCTTGAGATCGGTCACGTTCGTTCCCGGCAACCGCAAGACCGAGGTCAGCGTCTTTCCTTCGAACGAATGTGAGAGCGGAAACGTAAGACCCACAGAAAGACGACACTCCGGTCCTCGGCTGCCCGGCACTACAGTGGTCCGGACAGGCCAGCAGGCAAGGCAAGCACCAGGGAGCGCATGACGTGCGGCCGGTAGGCAGCAAGTACCTGCTCGAGGAGCCGCTCGGACGCGGCGCCACGGGCACCGTCTGGCGAGCCCGCCAGCGCGAGACCGCGGGCGCCGAGGCGGCCGTTCCGGGGCAGCCCGGCGAGACCGTCGCGATCAAGGTCCTCAAGGAAGAGCTGGCCGGCGACCCGGACATCGTCATGCGGTTCCTCCGGGAGCGCTCCGTCCTGCTCCGGCTGACCCACCCGAACATCGTCCGGGTCCGTGACCTGGTGGTCGAGGGCGAGCTGCTGGCGCTGGTCATGGACCTCGTCGAGGGCCCCGACCTGCACCGCTACCTGCGGGAGAACGGGCCGTTCACCCCGGTCGCCGCCGCCCTGCTCACCGCCCAGATCGCCGACGCGCTCGCCGCCAGCCACGCCGACGGCGTGGTCCACCGCGACCTCAAGCCGGCCAACGTGCTGCTCCAGCAGTACGACGGCCAGATGCACCCGCTGCTGACCGACTTCGGCATCGCCCGGCTGGCCGACTCCCCGGGACTGACCCGCACCCAGGAGTTCGTCGGCACACCCGCGTACGTCGCGCCCGAGTCCGCCGAGGGGCGCCCGCAGACCTCCGCCGTCGACATCTACGGCGCCGGCATCCTGCTGTACGAGCTGGTCACCGGTCGCCCGCCGTTCGCCGGCGGTTCCGCCCTGGAGGTGCTGCACCAGCACCTGAGCGCCGAGCCGCGCCGTCCTTCCACGGTCCCCGACCCGCTGTGGACGGTCATCGAGCGCTGCCTGCGCAAGAACCCGGACGAGCGGCCCAGCGCCGAGAACCTCGCCCGCGGCCTGCGCGTCGTCGCCGAGGGCATCGGGGTGCACGCGAACTCCGCGCAGATCGCCGCCGCCGAGGGCGTCGGCATGCTCCTCGTGCCCGACCCGGCCCCCGCGCCGGTACCGGACACGCCCGGCGCCGCCGACCCGACCCAGGTCCTCCCGCAGAACGCGGGCGCGTACGACCCGAACGCCGCGACCAGCGTGCTGCCGCACACCGGCGGTCCGGCCGGCGCGGCCGACCCCACCGCCGTCATGCCCCACCGGGGCGCGGCCGACCCGACCGCCGTCATGCCGCCCGTCCCGCCGGGCTCGCAGCAGGGGCAGCAGGGTGGCCCCGAGGACCCGCACCCCTGGCAGAACCAGCTGCGGGCGGCCCGCGACCGCAACGAGCAGACGCAGGTCCAGTACCTCGACCCCGGCCAGGACCCGCTGCGCCGCCGCCCCCAGCGCCAAGTGGCCCGGCCACAGCCGCAGCAGCAGCCCCCGCGCCGCCAGGCGCCCCCGCCCGGACCCGGCTACGGCCATCCGCAGCAGCAGCCCCAGCAGTACGCCCCCCAGCCACCCCAGCCCCAGCGGCCCCAGCCGCCGCAGCGCTACGCCCCGCCGGCGCCCCCGGCCCAGCCCCAGCAGCCGCAGCGGCCCCAGCGCGAGCCCCGGCAGCCGCGCCAGCGCAGCGCCAACCGGATGAGGATCCCCGGGCTGGGCTGCCTGAAGGGCTGCCTGTTCACGATCGTCATCCTGTTCGTCGCGGGCTGGCTGGTCTGGGAACTGAGCCCGCTCCAGGAGTGGATCGGCACGGGCAAGGGCTACTGGGACCAGCTCACCGACTGGTTCGGCACCGTGACCGGCTGGTTCGAGAAGCTCGGCGGGAGCGGTTCCGGCACGAACTGACCGGAACCGCCCTGCGGGGTTGGTGATTTGTCGACACCTGGCGGGTGATTTCCGCCTCCACGGTGAAGGTTGGCTCTCCGGACGCGTAGTTTTAGCGACAACACGCGTCGGTAGGAGCAGCCTTGGCACGGAAGATCGGCAGCCGGTACACCGCCCACCAGATCCTGGGGCGGGGCAGCGCCGGCACGGTGTGGCTGGGTGAGGGCCCCGAAGGCCCCGTCGCCATCAAGCTGCTGCGCGAGGACCTCGCGTCGGACCAGGAGCTCGTCGGGCGCTTCGTGCAGGAGCGCACAGCGCTGCTCGGCCTGGAGCACCCGCACGTGGTGTCGGTGCGCGACCTGGTCGTCGACGGCAACGACCTGGCGCTCGTCATGGACCTCGTCCGCGGCACGGACCTGCGAACCCGGCTGGACCGGGACCGGCGTCTGGCCCCCGAGGCGGCCGTCGCCATCGCGGCGGACATCGCCGACGGACTGGCGGCCGCCCACGCCGCGGGTGTCGTGCACCGGGACGTCAAGCCGGAGAACGTACTTCTGGACATGCAGGGCCCGCTCGGACCCGGCGGCTCGCACCGCGCGCTGCTGACCGACTTCGGTGTGGCCAAGCTCATCGACACTCCGCGCCGGACCAAGGCCACGAAGATCATCGGCACCCCGGACTACCTCGCCCCGGAGATCGTCGAGGGCCTGCCCCCGCGTGCGTCCGTCGACATCTACGCGCTCGCCACGGTCCTCTACGAGCTGCTGGCGGGCTTCACCCCGTTCGGCGGCGGCCACCCGGGCGCGGTCCTGCGCCGGCACGTCACGGAGACGGTCGTCCCGCTGCCCGGCATCCCGGACGAGCTGTGGCAGCTGCTGGTGCAGTGCCTCGCCAAGGCCCCGGCCTCGCGGCTGCGGGCCTCGGAGCTCGGCGCCCGGCTGCGGGAGCTGCTGCCGATGCTGGCGGGCATGCCCCCGCTGGAGGTGGACGAGCCGGACACCGACTCCGCGGAGGAGGCCGACCGCGAGGAACAGCCGGCCGGACCGGCACCGGCTCGCGAGCGGGTCCGGCGGCGGGGTGCGGTCCCCCTGGTGCCGGGTGCGAAGCCGGCCGACTCCAACCGGGACACCCACACCTCGATGCGCGTCCCCGCCCCCGACGAGCTGGCCGGCGGCGCCCACGGGACGGCCCGGGCGCCCCGCGCCCCCGGCGCCCCCCGCCCGGGCTCGGCCCGCAACCGCGCGGCGACTCGGCGCCGCCGGATAGCCCTGGGAGCGGGCGCGGTCGCCCTGGCGGCGGCGATAGGCGTCGGCGCGTGGCTGTCCACCTCGGACGACGACGCGAGCAGTCCTCCCCAGGACACCGGGAGCTCGGCGCCCCAGTCCCCCTGAGCCGCCGTCTCCGGCCGCCCGGCGATGGCCGCCGGGCGGAGCCGTTACGCTGGAGGGCGTGGCAGTCGTCGACGTATCCGAAGAGCTCAAGTCCCTCTCCTCGACCATGGAGTCGATCGAGGCCGTTCTGGACCTCGAGAAGCTGAGGGCAGACATCGCCGTGCTCGAGGAGCAGGCGGCCGCGCCGTCCCTCTGGGACAACCCCGATGAGGCGCAGAAGATCACCAGCAAGCTGTCCCACCTCCAGGCCGAGGTGCGCAAGGCCGAGACCCTGCGCGGTCGCATCGACGACCTGGGCGTTCTCTTCGAGATGGCCGAGGAGGAGGACGACCCGGACACCCGCGCCGAGGCCGAGTCCGAGCTCGCCGCCGTGAAGAAGGCGCTGGACGAGATGGAGGTCCGCACGCTCCTCTCCGGTGAGTACGACTCCCGGGAGGCGCTGGTGAACATCCGCGCCGAGGCCGGTGGCGTCGACGCCGCCGACTTCGCCGAGAAGCTCCAGCGCATGTACCTGCGGTGGGCCGAGCAGCACGGTTACAAGACAGAGATCTACGAGACGTCGTACGCGGAAGAGGCCGGAATCAAGTCGACCACCTTCGCCGTCCAGGTGCCCTACGCGTACGGCACGCTCTCCGTCGAGCAGGGCACGCACCGGCTCGTGCGCATCTCGCCCTTCGACAACCAGGGCCGGCGCCAGACCTCCTTCGCGGGCGTCGAGATCCTGCCCGTGGTGGAGCAGACCGACCACATCGAGATCGACGAGTCCGAACTGCGCGTGGACGTGTACCGCTCGTCAGGCCCCGGCGGGCAGGGCGTCAACACCACCGACTCCGCGGTGCGGCTGACCCACCTCCCCACCGGCATCGTCGTCTCCTGCCAGAACGAGCGGTCGCAGATCCAGAACAAGGCGACCGCCATGAACGTTCTCCAGGCGAAGCTGCTGGAGCGGCAGCGCCAGGAGGAGCGGGCCAAGATGGACGCCCTCAAGGACGGCGGGAGCTCCTGGGGCAACCAGATGCGTTCTTACGTCCTGCACCCGTACCAGATGGTCAAGGACCTGCGCACCGACTTCGAGGTCGGCAACCCCGAGGCCGTGTTCAACGGCGAGATCGACGGTTTCCTCGAGGCCGGAATTCGCTGGCGCAAGCAGCAGCAGAAGTAAGTTTGTCGACAAGGCAACTGCCGCTCCGTGGGCGGCAGTTGCCTTTTCTATGCCCGCATGTCTGGGTTTTGCGTCACACTCACACGCTCAGACTCCCGGCATAGCCCCCGTAGTTGGACATGGCGGCTGCAAACGGCCTTGACGTGCTCTTGAAAAGTGGGAAGGGTGAAGCGCGGCATGCGTGTCTCTGGGGCGCATGTGAACCGGGGGGCCTTTCACCGCAGCTTCCCCCGTCGAGCACAGCCCCGAGCGCTGCCTAATGACGATGAGCTACTGGGGGTAGCAACCACATGACGAAGAAGACGCGGATCCGTGTCGCGCGGATAGCGGCCGGTGCCGTGATCGCCGCCGGCGCCTCGCTGACCGCCGCCGGTGCCGCATCCGCCGCGGAGTCCGAGGACTGCCTGCTGGGCATCCTGTGCGCCGAGGAGTCGCCGGCCCCGACGCCGACCGAGCTCCCGACCGAGCTCCCGACCGACCCGCCGACCAGCCTCCCGACGGACCCGCCGTCGACCGAGGAGCCCACCGAGGAGCCGACCGAGCCCACGGAGGAGCCCACCGAGCCGACCGAGGACCCGACCGTCGCCCCGACCGACCCGGGCAACGGGAACGGCAACGGCGGCGGCAACGGTGGCGGCAACGGCAACGGTGGCGGCAACGGTGGCGGTGGCAACAACGCCGACCCCGACGGCGGCACCTCGCCGCAGGAGGAGGGCTCCTCCGCCCTCACCGAGATCGGCTCCGACTCCACCCCGGCGCCGCAGGCGCAGGGCAGTGGCGAGGAGCTCGCCGAGACGGGTGCCGCGCAGACCACCTTCCTGGTGATCGGCGCCGCCACGATGATCGCCGGCGGTGTCGGCTTCCGTCTGCTGCCGCGCCTCGTGGGCGGCAACGGCGGGGCTGCCGCCTGACGGTAGGCGCGTTCTCACGGACCGTGCGCAGCGCAACACCGAGGGCCCGGAGTGAAACGCTCCGGGCCCTCGGCCATGTCCGGGGGCGGCTGCCGCGCCCTTACGCGGTCTGGTGCGCCAAGAGGGCCACCGCCGCGATCAGCACCGTCAGCAGTGCGATCAGCGCCATCGGGTTCAGACCCGCGAAGAAGTTCTCCTGCTGCAGCCGCTCGCGGTTCGCGCGGCACACGGCGCAACGGCCCTCGTTCACAGGGGACGCGCAGTTCGCGCACACCAGCCGGTCGTACGTCATGCGCTTGCCCTCCTTGCGCCGGTTCCACGGGTCCAACGTGTGGGGGGACGGGAATGTTCCCCCCTCTACTCTGCCAGGTTCCGGCGGAGGGCGCGCGGCTCGCTCCCAAAGGGGTGGTCTCGCGGATTCCCTCCGCTGCGGGGCGCGGGGCCGAGTGTGCAGGTCCCCGCGTTGCCGGGGCGTACAAAACGGCACAACCGATGCGCAACCGCGACCGGTGACTGCGGTGGCCTACCCGGTTCGCGTATGGTCACGCTCATCTACCCCCGGCGACCCGTGGTGCATCCGTGATCCGATTCGACAACGTCTCCAAGGTCTACCCCAAGCAGACCCGCCCCGCCCTCAGGGATGTCTCCCTGGAGGTCGAGAAGGGCGAGTTCGTGTTCCTCGTGGGGTCCTCCGGCTCCGGAAAGTCCACCTTCCTGCGGCTGATCCTCCGCGAGGAGCGGTGCAGTCACGGGCAGGTGCACGTTCTGGGCAAGGACCTCGCCCGCCTCTCCAACTGGAAGGTTCCGCAGATGCGGCGCCAGCTGGGGACGGTGTTCCAGGACTTCCGCCTGCTGCCCAACAAGACGGTCGGCGAGAACGTCGCCTTCGCGCAGGAGGTCATCGGCAAGTCTCGCGGCGAGATCCGCAAGTCCGTGCCCCAGGTGCTCGACCTCGTCGGGCTCGGCGGCAAGGAGGACCGGATGCCCGGCGAGCTGTCCGGTGGTGAGCAGCAGCGCGTCGCCATCGCGCGGGCCTTCGTCAACCGGCCCAAGCTGCTCATCGCCGACGAGCCCACCGGCAACCTCGACCCGCAGACCTCCGTCGGCATCATGAAGCTGCTCGACCGCATCAACCGGACGGGCACGACCGTGGTGATGGCCACCCACGACCAGAACATCGTGGACCAGATGCGCAAGCGCGTCATCGAACTGGAGAAGGGCCGCCTCGTGCGCGACCAGGCCCGCGGTGTCTACGGCTACCAGCACTGATACCGCACCCGAGATCCACGGAAAGGCATAACCAGTCGCCATGCGCGCCCAGTTCGTCCTGTCGGAGATCGGTGTCGGTCTCCGCCGCAACCTGACGATGACGTTCGCCGTCGTCGTCTCCGTCGCCCTCTCGCTCGCCCTGTTCGGCGGGTCGCTCCTGATGAGCGACCAGGTCAACACCATGAAGGGCTACTGGTACGACAAGGTCAACGTCTCGATCTTCCTCTGCAACAAGAGCGATGCCGAGTCCGACCCCAACTGCGCCAAGGGCGCGGTGACCGACGACCAGAAGAAGCAGATCAAGGCCGACCTCGGCAAGATGGGCGTCGTCCAGACGGTCACGTACGAGTCGCAGGACCAGGCGTACAAGCACTACAAGGAGCAGTTCGGCGACTCACCGCTCGCCAGCTCCCTCACGCCGGACCAGATGCAGGAGTCGTACCGCATCAAGCTGAAGGACCCGGAGAAATACCAGGTCATCGCCACCGCCTTCAACGGCCGGGACGGCGTGCAGTCGGTGCAGGACCAGAAGGAGACCCTGGACAACCTCTTCAAGCTGCTGGAGGGCATGAACTGGGCCGCGCGCGCGGTGATGGCGCTGATGCTGGTCGTCGCGCTGATGCTGATCGTCAACACGGTGCGCGTCTCGGCGTTCAGCAGGCGGCGTGAAACGGGCATCATGCGCCTGGTCGGCGCCTCGGGCTTCTACATCCAGGCGCCGTTCATCATGGAGGCTGCGGTCGCCGGACTCATCGGCGGCACTGTCGCGTGCGCCTTCCTGCTGGCCGCCCGGTACTTCATCATCGACCACGGACTGGCCCTGGCCGATCAGCTCACACTCATCAACTTCATCGGCTGGGACGCCGTCCTCACGAAGCTGCCGCTCATCCTCGCCACGAGCCTCCTGATGCCCGCGTTGGCCGCGTTCTTCGCGCTGCGCAAGTACTTGAAGGTGTGACGCATGCCAAGAGGGGCCGTGCGGTCAACCGACCGTACGGCCCTTCCCCTTGTCCTAGACTCACCGGCATGTCAGGTCGTGACCCGTTCTGTCAGCCCCGTCGCATCCGCCGCGGGGCAGCCCTGACCTTGGTGTTCGCGAGTGTGCTCGTCGCCGGTGCGGCCACGGGGGCGTTGCCGCAGGACGACCGGAACTCCGCGCCGGGCAAGGTCCGTTCGGCCGGCCCCGCCGCGTCCCGGACGGACGTCGCGCGCGCGGCCGAGGAGGCCGTGGCCGACGGCACGTCCCCGATGGAGGCCGCGAAGCGGGCCGTCAGCCGCAGCGGAGACCGCTGGGGCGCCGTCTACTCCCGGGGCGAGTACCAGGAGTTCGAGGAGGCCCTCGACGGCCAGTACACCGGCGTCGGCCTCTGGGCCCGCAGCGAACGGGACGGCCGCATCGAGGTGACGAAGGTGCGCGCCGGTTCGCCCGCGGCCACCGCCGGGATCCGCCCCGGGGACCTGCTGCGCAGCGTCGACGGCGAGCAGACCGACGGCCGACCCGTCACCGAGGTCGTCTCCTTACTGCGCGGGGACGCCACCGACGCCCCCGCCGGCACCGCCGTCCGCCTCGGCCTGGAGCGCGGCTCACGCGCCTGGACCCAGACCCTGCGCCGGGCCCGTCTGTCCACCGACTCGGTCACCGTCCGGGAGCTCGCCGGCCGGGTCACCGTCATCAAGGTCGCCACCTTCACCAAGGGTTCCGGCCACCAGGTCCGCGCCGCCGTCCGCCGGGCCCCGCGCGGCGCCGGGATCGTGCTCGACCTGCGCGGCAACTCCGGCGGCCTGGTCACCGAGGCCGTGACCGCCGCCTCCGCCTTCCTCGACGGCGGCCTGGTCGCCACCTACGACGTCGACGGCGAGCAGCGCGCCCTGCACGCCGAACCCGGCGGCGACACCACCAAGCCCCTGGTCACGCTCGTCGACGGTGGCACGATGAGCGCGGCCGAGCTGCTCACCGGCGCCGTGCAGGACCGGGGACGGGCGCTCGTCGTCGGCTCCCGCACCTTCGGCAAGGGCTCGGTCCAGATGCCGAGCCGCCTCCCCGACGGCTCCGTGGCGGAGCTGACCGTCGGGCACTACCGCACCCCCTCCGGCCGCGGGGCCGACGGCCGGGGCATCACGCCCGACCTGGAGACCGACGAGGACGCCCTCCAGCGGGCCCAGGCCGTGCTGCGCGGCCTCGCGAGCCCCTCGTAATCGACTTTCCGCAGAGCCCCTCCGTAGTGCGAAAATGGTCGGCACTATGGCTAAGGAAAAAGGGCGCAAGCTGATCGCGCAGAACAAGAAGGCGCGGCACGACTACCTCATCATCGACACCTACGAGGCCGGCCTGGTCCTCACCGGGACCGAGGTGAAGTCCCTGCGTCAGGGGCGGGCGTCGCTGGTCGACGGCTTCGTACAGCTGGACGGGAACGAGGCGTGGCTGCACAACGTGCACGTGCCGGAGTACAGCCAGGGCACCTGGACCAACCACAGCGCCCGGCGCAAGCGGAAGCTGCTGCTGCACCGCGCCGAGATCGACAAGCTGGAGTCGAAGACGGGGGAGACGGGTCACACCATCGTGCCCCTGGCGCTCTACTTCAAGGACGGCCGGGCCAAGGTCGAGATCGCGCTGGCGAAGGGCAAGAAGGAGTACGACAAGCGCCAGGCGCTCCGTGAGAAGCAGGACCGGCGGGAGACCGACCGCGCGATCGCGGCGGTGAAGCGGAGGCAGCGCGGGACGTAGGAATACGCTGGCACCGACCCGCGTTGGTCACGTACGATGGTGACTGCACCCCACAGCGGGTGCGCGCCCCTCTCCGGAGGGATTGTCAACACAACATGGGGATGATCGGTTTCGACAGCGGATGTCGAAGCAGGGGAAGCGTGTCGAGGAAGCGGCAATGATCTCGTAAACCATATGTCGCAAAAAATAATCGCCACTACTAAGCGCGATTCCCAGTCCTTCGCCCTCGCTGCCTGATAAGCAGTGAGTGAAGGACCCTAAATGGGTGTCAGCCCGGGAGTGTTCCCGGCCCGGATCCTGGCATAATCTAGGGAACTAAACCATCGAGCCCGGTCACGGGGCTCGATGGGAAACCAAACAGTGACTGGGCCCGTCGGCGACTTGTTCGCGTGATCGCCGGGGCCGAGAAAATCACAGCGAACTGCACACGGAGAAGCCCTGATTCTGCACCGTTGGACGCGGGTTCGATTCCCGCCATCTCCACTCATCCCATGTGGGCAAAGGCCCCGCCGCTTTCGAGCGGCGGGGCCTTTGTCATGGGACCCCGGCTCCGGTTCGAGACCGTCCTGCGACCTGATCGCGGTGAGCGGGGCCCGGTGCGTGCAGCTGTCAGAACCGGAGGTGCCCGCCCTCGAACGACAGGCTCTCTAGGCCGGCACCCGGCGTGACGTACTGGCCCGTTCCGTCAGGTGCGGGGGCAGCAGCGTCGTCCGCGGTACCGGGGTGGCGTGGAGCTTGTGCATCAGGAGTTCCACCGCGCGGGTGCCCAACTCGTCGGCCGGGAGGGACACGGACGTGACCGGGAGTCCGGGCGTCGTCGCGAGGTCGTCGGGGCAGACGGCGATGAGCGACAGGTCGCCGGGGATCCGTAGGCCGAGCCGCCGGAACGCGCGGATCAGTGGTTCCAGGAGGGGCTCGTTGTGCAGCACGACGGCCGTGAGGGACGGGTGTTCGCGCAGCAGCCGCTCGGCGAGCCCGGGGGCCGTGGCGGGGTCGGGGCCGGCCGGGTGGACGGACGCGGTCAGGCCGCGGCGGGTGGCGGCGGCGGTGAAGCCCCGCATGAGGTGGTGGGCGTAGGCCGTTCCCCGGAGGTAGACCTCCGGGGGTGAGCCGACCAGGGCGACCCGGCGGTGGCCCAGCTCCGCCAGATGGTTCACACACGCCTCGCCCGCCGCCTGGAAATCGAGGTCCACGCAGGTCAGGCCGTACGGGTCCGCGGGAAGGCCGATCAGGACCGACGGGCGGTCCAGGGCGCGCAGCCGGGGCAGACGGGGATCGTCGAGCTCGACGTCCGTCAGCAGCAGCCCGGCCACCGAGTCCGTGCCCAGGGCACGGCCCAGTCCCTCCTCGGCCTCCTCCCGGGTGAGCAGCAGGACGTCGTGGTCGTGGGCGCGGGCCGTCGTCACCACCGACACGGCCAGCCGCATCACCACCGGGACATGCACGCCGCGGCGCAGCGGCGCGGCGAGGGCCAGGACGTTCGGCTCGCCGCCGGTCAGGACCCGGCCGCCCGCGTGGGGGCGGTAGCCCAGGTCGCGGACGGCCGCCTGGACGCGCCGCCGGGTCTCCTCGGAGATCGGACGCTTGCCGCTCAGCGCGTAGGAGACGGTGCTGGGGGAGACCCCGGCCCGGCGCGCCACGTCCGTGATCTTGACCATCAGTCCAGCTCCAGCGTGAGCAGACCCGTGCCGGGCGGGGCCTGGACCTCGCGTTCGCCCGCGGCCAGGCCCCAGACGGCTGCCGGCGTGCCGCACGTCGCCCGCAGCCGGTTCCCCTCGCGGACGACCGTGAAGGTCACGTCCCCGACCGGCACCGTCACCTCGTCGCCGGGCCGCAGGCCGTACGCCCGCAGTGTCACCCCGTCGGCGTGGTCGTAGTCGGGCCGGTCGTCCCGCGCGCCGACCGGGATCACCGCGCCGGGCCGCACCAGCAGGGGCGCGCTCAGGAAGCCGTGGCGCTCGCGCACCCAGCGCGGGCCGGTCACCGTCTCGCCGGTGAGGAAGTGGGTCCAGGTGCCCTCGGGGACGTAGTACGTGACGTCGCCGTCGTCGCCGAACACCGGGGCGACCAGCAGGTCCGGGCCGAGCATGTACTGCCGTTCCAGGTGCGCGCACCCCGGGTCGTCCGGGAACTCCAGCACCATGGCCCGCATCAGGGGCAGGCCCTCGGTGTGGGCCGCGCGGGCCGTCTCGTACAGATAGGGCATGAGGCGGAGCTTCAGCCGGGTGAAGTGGCGTGCCACCTCGACCGACTCCTCGTCGAAGTGCCAGGGCACCCGGTAGGAGCTGCTGCCGTGCAGACGGCTGTGGGAGGAGAGCAGTCCGAAGGCCAGCCAGCGCTTGAACAGGGCCGGGGTGGGGGTGCCCTCGAAGCCGCCGATGTCATGACTCCAGAAGCCGAAGCCCGACAGCCCGAGGGACAGACCGCCGCGCAGCGACTCCGCCATCGACTCGTACGTCGCCTCGCAGTCGCCGCCCCAGTGGACGGGGAACTGCTGACTTCCCGTCGTCGCCGACCGGGCGAAGAGGACGGCCTCCTGCTCGCCGCGGTGTTTGCGCAGCACTTCGAAGACCGTGCGGTTGTACAGGTACGTGTAGTAGTTGTGCATCCGCTCCGGGTCCGAGCCGTCGGACCAGACCACGTCGAGGGGCACCCGTTCGCCGAAGTCGGTCTTGAAACAGTCGACGCCCTGCGCGAGCAGTGCCTCCAGCTTGCCGGCGTACCAGTCGCGGGCGGCCGGTGACGTGAAGTCGACCAGGGCCATGCCGGGCTGCCACATGTCCCACTGCCAGACATCGCCGTCCGGGCGTTTCAGCAGATGCCCGAGCGCCTTGCCCTCGGCGAACAGCGGGGAGCGCTGGGCGATGTACGGATTGATCCACACGGAGACGCGCAGGTCACGGGCCTTCAACCGGGCCAGCATGCCCTCGGGGTCGGGAAACACCCGTGAATCCCACCGGAAATCGCACCAGTTGAACTCCCGCATCCAGAAGCAGTCGAAGTGGAAGACGGACAGCGGCAGTTCACGCTCCTTCATGCCCTCGATGAAGGACGTCACCGTCTCTTCGTCGTAAGAGGTGGTGAAGGACGTCGACAACCACAGGCCGAACGACCAGGCGGGCGGCAGGGCCGGACGTCCGGTCAGGGCGGTGTACTTGCGGAGGATCTCCTTCGGGGTGGGACCGTGGATGACGTAATACGTCAACTCCTGTGTCTCCGCGCTGAACTGCACCCGGGAGACCACCTCCGAGGCGACCTCGAAGGACACCTTGCCCGGGTGGTCGACGAAGACGCCGTAGCCCGCGTCCGTGAGGTAGAAGGGCACGTTCTTGTACGCCTGTTCGCTGCACGTGCCGCCGTCGGCCTGCCAGACGTCGACGACCTGCCCGTTCTTCACCAGCGGGCCGAAGCGCTCGCCGAGGCCGTAGACGGAGGTGCCGACCTTCAGGACCAGTTGCTCGCGCAGGTGGTGTGCGCCCGAGGCGTCCCGCATGATGCCCGCGTTCTTGTGGCCGCTGCTGGTGAGCGTGCGGCCGTGCGCGAGGAACTCGACGTGCCAGGGGCCGCCCCGGGCCAGCCGGACCGACAGGTCGCCCGAGGTCAGGATCGCGTGCTCGTCGTCGTACGTGATCTCCGCGGTGGTGTCCGACGCCGTGAGCTCGAACTCCGGGCCGCGGGGCTGTCCGCCGGTGAAGTGCGTCAGCGTCAGGCCGATGACGTCCGGCATGGGGGTGTGCGCCCTGACCGTGAGGACCGGGCCGGTCATCAGGTCGCCGCGGGAGCGGACGGGCCGGGTCGGGGCGTGGATCTCCAGTGCGCCGTCCGACTCGGTGATGTCGAGGGCCTGGGCCGGATGGGCCGCGGTGACGCCCTCGCGCAGGAGCCAGTAGCCGTCGGTGAACTTCATGTGGGGGTTCCCCTACTCTCCCGGCGCACGACGTCGAAGCGCTTCGACGATCGAACGTATGCGGGGTGCGTGAGAGCGTCAATGGGGCGCGGAATACTTGGTGAAGCGATTCGAAGCGCGGCGCAAGGACGGGGTCAGGGTCAGGGCCGCTGCCGTCACCGGGACCGCGAAACCCGTCGTCGGCGAGAGGTGCTCCACGGTCCAGCGGCCGATCACGCGTGCCGCAGGCGATGCCGCCCAGCAGACCGGTCACCGCGGGGGTCACGCCCTGGCTCAGCCGCCCCTCGAGGGTGCGCTGCTGGACCAGCGTCATGGCGGTGACCATCGTCGGTGCCGTCGCCATCCCGGCCACCAGCAGCGTGGCCGCCAGGAGGAGGAGCGAACCGCTGAGGGCCGCGGCCGGCAGCGGCAGAGTCGGCAGCGCGGCCATCGCCGCCACGCACCGGGGCAGCCGGGCCTCGGCCGGTCCGTCGGGCTTCACGGTGCCGTACGGCAGGCCTGCCACGCAGGGGCCCGCGGCCTGGAGGGCGAGGACGGCGATCACCGTGGCGGGCAGGGTGAACCGGGCCTGGCCGTGCCGTCGACGAGCCGCGCGATCCAGGGCGTGACCAGTCGGTGGCCGCGAGCCCCGTCGCCGCGACGGCACCGGCGAGGGCGTACGAGTCCCGGGTCCCGGCGATCATCACGACCGCGCTGATGCCGAAGATGCCCATGGGCAGTCGGGCGATGAGGTTCCCGGCGGTGAACGCGCGGGCGCCCGCCCGGCAGGCGGAACAGGCGGCGGTACGGGACAGGTGCGGCATGCGGCCACCGTCGTCCCGGGACGATCAAGCGGTCCCACACCTGTTCCGTGCGCGGCCACGCACCCAGGTGGTGGATCCATGACCTGGAGGCCGAAACCCGTGGCCGGAAACATTCGCTCTCTGATCTTCATACAGAGATATGGAGATTCTTGATGTTCCTCATGACGCATGGAAAAGATGCTCATTCGGGAAAATCCTTCACTCGTTTGCCGCGCATCCGGGGAAGTGGGTCGACGGTTAGTGGGTACATGACCGAGGCGACCAGGAAAGACGGCTGGGCGGTAACGCTCGGCCCGTATACCTACATCCCAGCTCCAGCGCATTCGTCGGCGACAGTCAACGGCACACTCACCAGAGGTGGTTGTCCGGTCACGTTGCAGGTGACCGAGCCGGTGCTCCGTGATTTCATCGACGCCATGAGCGCGCTGGAAAGGGACCTCGCCCGGCGATGGATCGGGGCGACGGATTGGCCGGCTTTCGCGCTTTCGAAATAGCCGGGTCACGCCATGTACGACAAAGTCGAGGGCACTGGCCGGCACCGGGCTCCGGCCCGGGACTTCATCACTCCCCTGACACCGCCGGACCCGACCTGGGACCCCGCCGAGGAACTGGCGTTCATCCTCGAGGAGGCCCTCGGTGAGCAGGCGGCGAGGATCCCCGCTCCACGTGACCAGGACCTGGCCGAGGTCGCGGAGCCGGCACCGGTCTCCGTCCCGGGCACCCACATGCGGCGGCTCCAGGACATCACCGAGGAACTGCCGCCCGTGCGGGAGGTCCCTCGGCGTCACCGCAAGGTCCGGACCCGCAAGGCCCCGCGCGCACTGCGCACCACCAGCTTCCTCGTCGCCGTCCTGGCGGCCGTCATCGCCTCCGCCGTGAGCCTTCTGAGCGGCCTCGTCGCCTACGACTCCCTGCGCGTGGTCGCGGTGTCCCCCGCGGCGCGGGGCCTGCGCACCTGGTGGCCCCTGCTGGTGTACGGACCCTGGCTGGTGGGCTCGCTGTCCGTCCTGCGGGCCGCGCTGCACCAGCGCCGTGCCGTGCACTCGTGGTGCGTGGTGCTGGTCTTCTCGTGCATCGCCGTGCTGCTGTGCGTCGTCCAGGCACCGCGGACGATCCTCGGCATCGCCGCGGCCGCCCTGCCCGGCCTCGCCGCCCTCGCCTGCTTTCAGCAGGTCGTCCGTCAGATCACCCTGACCCGCCCGCCGATGCGCTCGGTCCCACGTCACAGAGTGGGGCAGGCTGCGGCGCCGGTCGGCGCGGAGGGTTTCAGCGGCGAGGAGGGTTTCCACGACTCGGACCTCCAGTCGGGCGAGACGGAGAGGTCCCCGAAGAACACCCGCCCGTGAGGCCCGGGTCACCGGCCCCTGAGGCCCTCCTGAGCCCGGGCCCTCCTGAGCCCGGGCTCCCGGCGTCCGCCGCTTTAGGTTCACCGCGAGCCTGCCCATCTCGATCCCCGCCTGCTGCGTGCCTTCGTCACCGTTGCCGAGGAACTGCACTTCACGCGGGCCGCCGTGCGGCTGCATGTGGCTCAGCGAGCGCTCAGCCGGGATGTGCGGCGGCTGGAGCGGGAGCTGGGGGCCGAGCTGTTCGTGCGGACCACCCGGCAGGTGACGCTGTCCCCCGTCTCTGGTGTGGCGCAAGGGCCTCACCCACCCCGCGTTCGACGCCCTGCGGCAGGCGGCGGCCCGGCTCGCCGCAGAGGAGGGGTGGCTGCGGCGGCCCGTCGGACGATGGATTCCGGCCGGTGACGATGTCCTCATGACGTCTCACGACTGACACGATTCGATACCCGCGCGCACACACAACCTCCTCGTGCGCTACATTCAATGCCTGAGCACGCTGTGGTAATAGGGGGCGCTGGGACGGGTGGGGGCCCGATCCGACGGCGGGTGTTCAGGTCGTAGCGCACCCGAACCATCCCGTGGGGGGAAGTGCGTGCGTGTGACAAGTTGGCGAGAAGACGCCCAACGCGAGTGGCCCGAGGCCGCGGCGGCGACCGGGGAGTTCCCCGCGGACGGCAGCGTCGGAGACCGGAGAGCCACCCAGGTGCGCGACGGTGACGACCGGGCGAGTGGCTACCGGCTGCCCGCCGGTACGGAGGTACTGCGCGGCATCCCCCGGCAGAGCGAGGGCGAGGCCGACTCCTTCCGCTCGTTCGACTCGGGCACCGAGTTCCGGACCGCAGTCCACGACCCCTGGCAGGAGGACGCCCACCCGGTCGGGCGCGCCCACGACCCTGCCTGGACCCCCGATCCCGCCGGGCACACCCACGACCCGCACGAGGTCACCATCCAGCTCGACGCCGTACAACTCGGGGACGGGTTCGTGCGGCGGGTCGAGGAAGGCATCGGTGTGGGCCCGGCCCCCGCCGACCGGCCGGTCTTCGTCGACGAGTCGGGCCGCCGCAGCCGGCGCTTCCGCCGGATCGGCATAGTCATCGCCCTGGCCTGCGGGGTCTACGCCGTCGTCATCGTCGCCACGCTGCTGTCGGGCAACTCCAACGCGCCCTGGCTGCCCGTACCGGGCCAGAAGCAGGATCCGTCGGCCGGGCAGGTCGACAGCCCGCCGCTGCCCAAGCAGTCGGACCCGGCCACCGGCACCGGCACCGGCACCACCGCCCCGGGCAACGCGCCGACGGCTGACGAGGCCGCTTCAGCCTCGCCCGATCCCGGCGCCGTCGAACGCGGCGCCACCGCCGAACCCGGTCGCCGCGGCACGACGGCACGCCCCTCGCCGACCGCGACCCGGACCACACCGGACCCGGGCACCGGCGTGACCGTCCCGGTCCCGACCAAGCCGGCCGACCCGCCGGCCACGCCGGCCCCCGACCCGACGCCGACGGTCGAGCCCACGCCCGAGCCGACCGAAACCCTGGGCGCCGGCGACAGCGACGGCACCGGCACGGTCGCCGAAGGCCCGGCCGAGACGCCGCCCGCCGAACCGACGCCCACCCTCTAGTGCTGACGGCCGGAAAGGCCGGCCGGACAGCTCGCGGCGTCCGGTGCGGTGCGCACGGCGGAGCATCGCCCGCGTACGGGATGTACCCGGGTGATGCGACAACGCGGCGAGGTGCCCTGCCGAGCATCGCGAGCCGGTGAACCTTCCCGGCCGCCGGCAGTGGTCCCGGCCGCGCGAGCGGTGCCTGTCACGTCTCCCCCCGGGGGGAGATCCGAGGGAAGGGCGCTCCGGCGCCTCACGCTCGCGTGCTTAGGGCTCCCGGTCCCGCTGGGAAGTGCGAGACCCGCCGACGGCGCCGCGGAGCACGCCGGCACCGTCCCCGCAGCACCGACATCCCCGCAGCACCGCATCCCCGCAGTACCGAACGTCCCCGCAGCACCGACATCCCCGCAGTGCCGAACGTCCCCGCAGCACCCCATCCCGCACCACCCCGGAGTACCACCACCCATGGCATCCCGTACCCGCCGTTCCGGGCCGGCGCCCCGAGCCCGTGGCGGCTCCAGGCGCCGCCTGCCGCTGCGCCTGCTCCTGCCCCTGCTCGTCCTCGTCGCGCTGATGGCGATGCTCATGCTGCGCGGTTACGTGCACAGCGAGATCCTCGCCGACCACCGGGTCCGGCCGCCCGCCGCCACCGACCAGGTGCCGGAGAAGATCATGAGCGGCGGGCCCGTCATCGACACCCGCAGCGGCCGCACGGAGAGCCTGCGTGTGCCCGACCACCGCCTGGTGCTCACCTTCGACGACGGCCCCGACCCGGTCTGGACGCCGAAAGTCCTGGACGTCCTGAAGGAGCACGACGCACACGCCGTCTTCTTCGTCACCGGCACCATGGCCTCGCGCTACCCCGACCTGGTCCAGCGCATGGTCGATGAAGGCCACGAGGTCGGCCTGCACACCTTCAACCACCCGGACCTGTCCTACCAGTCCAAGAAGCGCATCGACTGGGAACTGTCCCAGAACCAGCTCGCCCTCTCGGGCGCGGCGGGCATCCGTACCTCCCTCTTCCGGCCGCCGTACTCCTCCTTCGCCGACGCCATGGACAACAGGTCCTGGCCGGTGACCGAGTACATCGGCGACCGCGGCTACATCACCGTCGTCAACAACACCGACAGCGAGGACTGGCGCAAGCCCGGAGTCGCCGAGATCGTCCGGCGTGCCACGCCCAAGGGCGGCCAAGGCGCGATCGTCCTGATGCACGACTCCGGCGGCGACCGCCACCAGACCGTCGAGGCACTCGACCGCATGCTGCCCGACCTGCGCGAGAAGGGCTACGCGTTCAGCAACCTCACCGAGGCCCTCGACGCCCCGAGCGCCCACTCCCGCGTCACCGGCCTCGACCGGTGGAAGGGCGCGGCGTGGATCTTCCTGGTCCAGGCCTCGGAGCACCTCACCGACGGGCTGGTCGTCGCACTCGCGGTCGTCGGCACCCTCGTCATCGGCCGTTTCGTGCTGATGCTGCTGCTCTCCGGGGTGCACGCACGCCGGGTGCGCCGCCGCGGTTTCCGCTGGGGAGCGCCGGTCACCGAACCGGTGTCGGTTCTGGTCCCGGCGTACAACGAGGCCAAGTGCATCGAGAACACGGTCCGTTCCCTCGCCGGCAGTGACCACCCCATCGAGGTCCTCGTCATCGACGACGGCTCCTCCGACGGCACGTCACGGATCGTCGAGGCCATGGGCCTGCCGAACGTCCGGGTCGTCCGCCAGCTCAACGCGGGCAAGCCGGCCGCGCTCAACCGCGGTGTGGCCAACGCCCGGTACGACCTGATCGTGATGATGGACGGCGACACGGTCTTCGAACCGTCCACCGTGCGCGAACTGGTGCAGCCCTTCGGCGACCCGCGCGTGGGCGCGGTGGCGGGCAACGCCAAGGTCGGCAACAAGGACACCCTCATCGGCGCCTGGCAGCACATCGAATACGTGATGGGCTTCAACCTCGACCGCCGGATGTACGACGTGCTGCGCTGCATGCCGACGATCCCCGGCGCGGTCGGAGCCTTCCGCCGCAGCGCGCTGGAACGGGTCGGCGGCATGAGCGACGACACCCTCGCCGAGGACACCGACATCACCATGGCCCTGCACCGCGACGGCTGGCGCGTGGTCTACGCGGAGAACGCCCGTGCCTGGACCGAGGCGCCGGAGACGGTCCAGCAGCTGTGGTCCCAGCGCTACCGCTGGTCGTACGGCACCATGCAGGCCATCTGGAAACACCGCCGAGCCCTGGTGGACAAGGGCCCCTCGGGCCGCTTCGGCCGCGTCGGACTGCCGCTGGTGTCCCTCTTCATGGTCCTGGCGCCCCTGCTGGCCCCGCTGATCGACGTGTTCCTCATCTACGGCCTCGTGTTCGGCCCCACCCAGAAGACGATCATGGCGTGGCTCGGCGTCCTGGCCATCCAGGCGGTCTGCGCGGCCTACGCCTTCCGGCTCGACCGCGAGCGCATGACCCACCTCATCTCGCTGCCTCTGCAGCAGATCCTGTACCGCCAGCTGATGTACGTCGTACTGCTCCAGTCCTGGATCACCGCCCTCACCGGCGGCCGGCTGCGCTGGCAGAAGCTGCGGCGCACCGGTGTGGTCGACGCGCCCGGCGGCGGCCCCCTGCCGCGCCAGCGGTCCCAGAGCAGCTCCGAGCGGAGGCCGGTGGCATGACCCACGGAAACCCGATCCCCACGTCATCTGTGCCGTCCGGCATGCCGGGAGCGTCCTACGCCATGCCACAGCAGCGCACGAGCGACCCCGCACCGGCGGGCGGACCCGCCACCGCGACCGCACCCGCCGCACCGGCGCGCCAGGGCGGAGGCCGTGACCGCTACCTCGACCTGCTGCGCTCGATCGCCCTGGTCCGTGTCGTCGTCTACCACCTGTTCGGCTGGGCGTGGCTGACGGTGTTGTTCCCGTCGATGGGCGTGATGTTCGCGCTGGCGGGCTCCCTGATGGCGCGCTCGCTGAACCGCCCGGCGTTCGGTGTGATCCGGGGCCGGATCCGCCGGCTCCTGCCCCCGCTCTGGGTGTTCGGCGTGGTGGTGCTGGCGATGATGTTCGCGGCCGGCTGGAACCCGCTGAAGGACCCCGACCGCGGCGGTGCCTGGGGCCTGGTCGAGCTGGCCAACTACTTCTTCCCCGTCGGCGCCCCGCCCTTCCCCTGGCACCTCGGCGCCAAGTCCGGCCTGCTGGAGGACACCTGGGCGGTGCAGGCGGCCGGTCCGCTGTGGTACCTGCGGGCCTACCTCTGGTTCGTCATCGCCTCCCCGCTGCTGTTGTGGGCGTTCCGCCGGGCACCGTGGCCGACGCTGCTGGCACCGCTGGGCCTCACGGCGGTCGTCGGCACGGGCCTGGTGAAGATCCCCGGCGAGACGGGCAACGCGGTGACCGACTTCGCGGTCTACGGCGGCTGCTGGATCCTGGGCTTCGCCCACCAGGAGGGCCTGCTCAAGCAGATCCCCCGCTACCTGTCGATCTCCTGTGCGGCCCTGCTCATGGCCTTCGGCCTGTGGTGGGCCTCGGGTCACCTGGGCCCCGACGGCTGGGACCTCAACGACATCCCCCTGGCCCAGGCGGCCTGGTCCTTCGGCTTCGTGGTAGTCCTCCTCCAGTACTCCCCGTCCTGGCGCGAACTCCCGGGCCGCCTGGCCAGGTGGGACAAGCTCGTGACCCTCTCCAACAACCGCGCTGTCACGATCTACCTCTGGCACAACCTCCTCATCATGGCCACGGTCCCGATCCTCGACCTGTTGTACGAGCTGCCGTTCCTCCAGAGCGACCGAGCGGTGTCCGCCCTGGACACCACGTACACCCTCTGGATGTTCGCCCTCGTCTGGCCCCTCATCGGTGCGGCGATCCTCGTGTTCGGCTGGGTCGAGGACATCGCGGCGAAGCGGAAACCCCGGTTGTGGCCGAATGGGGCGCCTCGGGTGAAGGTTCGTGGCAGCCGGAGGCGCTCGGCACCCCGAAGCTAAGCTGACCCGGCATCGGCGGGGGCGGACGACGAGTGGCCCTTTCCGAGGGTTCCTTTTCGGTCCAGGTGAGAGACGGTGGCCGCCTTCCGGGCCGAGGCGGAGCGCGCGGACGGCCCATACTTCGGCGGGGAGCAGATGCTCATCGAGGTCGAACTGCCTCTGGGACCAGCCCTGCGCGTGCACCGCCAAGAGCCCACGGACCCGGACGCGGACGGCGGAACGATCGTCGAGGGTGTGGCCCACTATGTCCTGCCGCGCCGGCACCCCACCGCGCTGGAAGGCCGGCTGCTGTGGACGTCCCTGGGACTCGGCGCGGAACTCGTCAAGGTCGCCGACGAGCTGGCGGACTCACTCCGCCTGGTGTGACGTGGCGGAACCCCGGCGCTTGGCGAACGCATCGCCGAGACCGAACCGCTCCCAGGGGACCATTGCGAGCGGCATCCAGCTGAACCCGACGGCGAAGACGGCGACGACGGTGGTGACCTGAGCCGGGAGGAACCACCCCAGCTGGGCGACGAGCAACGCCACGACCAGCAGCCAGACGTCGAACACCAGCACGGCCAGCACTTTGCGCGCCGCCGCTCCCGGACCGACCCGGGGCGTATCGTCGTTCCCCCGCACCATGCCGAACAGGATCACCGGCAACATCAGCCCGGTCAGCCCGCCGACCGCGATGCCTCCCACCACCAGGGCGTTGTTCCCGTCGTCGGGCACCATGCCGGACAGTGGGGCCGCGCCCACCGCCCTGCCCAGCAGGGCCACGGCCGCGAACGCGCCGAGCGTCGCCGTCGCCAGCACGAGGAGCATTCCCGCTCCGAAGGCGGCGTTTCCGGCAAAGGTGCGCTGCGGGCGCTGCGCCTCAGGCCGCTCGGCCCCCGACTCAGCGGACATGGACTTTCCCCTTCCCATGTGGGGTCCGCAAGAGGATAACGGGACTCCGTTCCCCAGGGTTTGCCGGTGTGGACGAGAACGGACGGCTGCGGTACCTGCCGCCGGCGCAGCCCCAGGGGCAGGGCAATCCGTTCGCGGGCGGGCCGTACGCGCAGGTGGTCCCCGGGCCGTATGCCCAGCCGGCACCGGGACCGTACGCCGGGCGGCAGCCCGCCCCCGGTCCCTGCGGCGCGTGGACGCCCGCCGGGTCGCGGCCGTCGGCTCCGCCCGCGCCGGGCCCGTACCCCGGCCCGGCCGCTTCCGGTCCCTACGGCGGTCCGCCCGTGCCCGGCCCGTGCCCGGGGGCCCTCACCAGCCCCGCACCAGGGCCATCCCGCGCCCGGGTCCTACGGGGCGCAGCCTCCGGGCCCGTACCACCAGCCCCACCCCCAGCACCCCCACGAGCAGTCCCCGCAGCACCGACACGGAAACCTCCCGCAACCTCTCATCCCGCCCGAGCCCGGGGTGAGAGCAAAGTTCCCTCGCGGTCACCCGGTGCCACAGGCAGGAAACGCGTCCTCCCTACCTTCGGGTCAGTCACACGAAGTACGACCGAGCCCCGGAGCACAGTGGAGGCGTCATGACAGGCCCTGGCACGGCACCCGCACCCCCGAGCAAGGGCGGACGCTGGATCCAGCACTGGGATCCGGAGAACGAGACGTTCTGGAAGGAGACCGGAGAGAAGGTCGCCCGCCGGAACCTCTTCTTCTCCGTCCTGTCCGAGCACATCGGCTTCTCGATCTGGACCCTGTGGTCCGTGCTGGTGCTCTTCATGGGCCCGGAGTACGGCCTGACCCCCGCCGACAAGTTCATGCTGACCTCGATGGTCACGCTGGTCGGTGCCGTCGTCCGCGTCCCCTACACCTTCGCCGTGGCGATCTTCGGCGGACGGAACTGGACGATCATCTCCGCGGCCCTCCTGCTGGTCCCCACCGTCGCCGCGTTCACCGTGATGGAGCCGGGGACCTCCTTCTCCACGTTCCTGCTCGTAGGACTGCTCGCCGGTGTCGGCGGCGGCAACTTCGCCTCCTCCATGACCAACATCAACGCCTTCTTCCCGCTGCGGAAGAAGGGCTGGGCGCTCGGCCTGAACGCGGGCGGCGGAAACATCGGCGTGCCGGTGGCGCAGCTGGTCGCCCTGGCGATCATCGGAGCGGGCGGCGGCCCGCGGGTGCTGCTCGGGATCTACATCCCGCTGATCGTCGTGGCCGCGGTCATGGCCGCCCTCTTCATGGACAACCTGGAGAACGTGAAGAACGACACCGGCGCCGCCAAGGACGCCGCGCGGGACGGCCACACCTGGATCATGTCGTTCCTCTACGTCGGCACCTTCGGCTCCTTCATCGGCTACAGCTTCGCCTTCGGCCAGGTCCTGCAGAACCAGTTCGGACGGACCCCGCTGGAGGCCGCGTACGTCACGTTCCTCGGGCCGCTGCTCGGCTCCCTGATCCGGCCCGTCGGTGGCCGGCTCGCCGACCGGTACGGCGGCGCGCGGATCAGCCTGTGGAACTACGTCGCCATGGGCGTCGCGACGGCGGTCCTGATCGGCGCCTCCATGGAGAAGTCGCTGGCGCTGTTCACCGGGGCATTCGTGGTGCTGTTCGTGCTGAGCGGGCTCGGCAACGGCTCGACGTTCAAGATGATCCCGGGCATCTTCCAGAACAAGGCCCTGGCCAAGGGACTGGAGGGCGAGGCGGCGGCGGCCTACGGGCGGCGGCTCTCCGGGGCCTCCATGGGCCTGATCGGCGCGGTGGGCGCGCTCGGCGGCGTCGGCATCAACCTCGCCTTCCGCCAGTCCTTCCTCTCCTACGGCTCCGGCACCGGGGCGTTCGTCGCCTTCCTCGCCTTCTACGCGGTCTGCTTCGCGGTCACCTGGGCCGTATACCTTCGCCGTACGGCTCCCCGGGTACCCGTCACCACCGCGACCTCGGAGGCGAAGCCGCAGCTCAGCTACGCCGAGGTGTGACGTAACACCAGCGCAATCACGCCGATCCGAGCCTGTCACGAGCCGTTGACAGGCTCGATCGGCATGTAGGTACGCCGTACCCACGAAGTACGACGACTGGATGCGGGACGAGAGCCATGTACGAGGAAGAACAGCGACCGGACCACGGACCCCTGGCGGGCTTCACCGTGGGCGTGACGGCCGCGCGCCGGGCCGATGAGCTCGGGGCGCTGCTGCAGCGGCGGGGTGCCGCCGTCCTGCACGCCCCTGCCCTGCGCATCGTGCCGCTCGCCGACGACAGCGAACTGCTGGCCGCGACGAAGGAGATCGTCGAGCAGCTGCCGGACATCGTCGTGGCCACGACCGCGATCGGCTTCCGGGGCTGGGTCGAGGCCGCCGACGGCTGGGGGCTGGGCGAGGAGCTGCTGGCGCGGCTGAGCGGCGTACGGATCCTGGCGCGTGGGCCGAAGGTCAAGGGCGCGGTGCGGGCCGCCGGCCTGACGGAGGAGTGGTCGCCGTCGTCGGAGTCCATGGCGGAGGTGCTGGACCGGCTGCTGGAGGAGGGCGTCGACGGCCTGCGCATCGCGATCCAGCTGCACGGTGAGCCGCTGCCCGGGTTCGTGGAGGCGCTGCGGGAGGGCGGGGCCGAGGTGGTCGGGGTGCCCGTGTACCGCTGGATGCCGCCGGAGGACATCACGCCGGTCGACCGCCTGCTGGACGCGACGGTCGCCCGGGCCGTGGACGCGGTGACCTTCACCAGTGCCCCGGCCGCGGCCTCCCTTCTCTCCCGGGCGAAGGAGCGCGGACTGCTCGACGAGGTGCTGGCGGCGCTCGGCCACGACGTCCTGTCGGCCTGCGTCGGCCCGGTCACCGCGCTGCCGCTGCAGTCCAGCGGCATCGACACGGTCCAGCCCGAACGCTTCCGCCTCGGCCCCCTGGTCCAGCTCCTGTGCCAGGAACTCCCCGCGCGGGCACGCTCCTTCCCGGTCGCCGGGCACCGTGTGGAGATCCGCGGCCACGCCGTCCTGGTCGACGGTGACCTCAAGCCGGTCCCGCCCGCCGGTATGTCCCTCCTGCGCGCCCTCTCCCGTCGCCCCGGCTGGGTCGTCGCTCGCGCCGACCTGCTGCGCGCCCTGCCGGGCTCCGGCCGCGACGAACACGCGGTGGAGACGGCCATGGCCCGCCTCCGCGCGGCCCTCGGCACCCCGAAGCTGATCCAGACGGTGGTCAAACGGGGCTACCGCCTGGCCCTGGACCCCAGCGCGGAAACGAAGTACGCGGACGCGTGAGCCCGTCCGGAGGTTGATCCAGAACACGCCGGATGTGGTCCTGCGGGGCGCACGGGCCGGCTGGGGAGAGCCGGGCCGGGGGTGATGCCCGGGTGGGGAGGCCTGCCTGGGGTGATACCCGCGCCGGGGAGTCGCCGGGTGTGGTGTTCGGGGGACGTGGTGTCCGGCCGGTGCCCGCCGGGGGGTGATGCCGGTGGTGGGCGGGGGTTGGTGCGGGGAGGCCGTCGGGGTGTGGTTGCCCGTGGGTGGGTCGGCCCGGGAGTCGGCCGGGTGTGGTGTTCGGGGGACGTGGTGTCCGGCCGGTGCCCGCCGGGGGGTGATGCCGGTGGGCGCGGGGCGGCCCGGGGGGAGGTCGTCCCGGGGCCGGTTCGGCTTCGGGAAGGGGTGCGCGGCGGGTGTCCCCGCGACCGGGGCGCGTGCTCGCGGCGCGGGCGGGCCGGTCTGGTCGCGTCCGACCGCCGGGCGTCACGGCCCCCCGGGGCGTGGCCTGAACGCGGGCCCCGCCGGGCGGCCGTCGGGGCGACGTGTGCGTGAGGGCTTTTCGGCGTCGTCGCGGGCAGGCACTGTAAGGGGGAACGGTTTCCCGGCCCTCTCACTGGCGTCTCACTGAAGCCTCGCGACCGGGGTGAACCCCTAGGCGGTGACAGGCACATGGCACTGGGTACGGCCACGACCCCGTACGAGCTGCGCTTCGACGCCGGGCGGATCTGCCTGGACCTGCTTTCCACCACGCACCCGCAGGAGCGGCTCGGCTCCGTCGACGTGCTGCGCGCCTGGATCACCGGCTCCGGACTCGTCCCCGCGGACACCGCCCTGGCCCACGCCGACACCGGCTGGGTGCTCGCCTTCCGTGAACTGCGCGATCAGATCGACCGGTTGGTGCGCTGCCGGCCGAGACCCGGAGTCGCGACGTACGACCTGGCCCTCGCCCGCGTCAACGACCTGGCCCGCACCGCGCCCCCGGCTCCGCGCGCGGTCCGCGGCGAGGACGGCCAGCTGCTGCGGCGGTTGGACGCCCCGCCCGGCTGCGCCGCCCTGCTCGCGGTCGTCGCCCGGGACGCCGTGGACCTGCTGACCGACCCCGTCGCCCGCGCGGCCCTGCGTCAGTGCGAAGGGGACAACTGCCCCATCGTGTACCTCGACACCTCCCGGGGACGCAGGCGGCGTTGGTGCTCCAGTGAGGTCTGCGGGAACCGCGAACGAGTCGCCCGGCATCGTCGGCGCGCGGCACTCGCCCGCGCGTAAAGCGGAATTGAGTGGTCCGTGCACTCAATTCCCTTGTCCTAAATGCGACTTCTGTGGCCGCGGCGGCAAAGTGATTTCGGTTACATGCCGTTTACCTACGCCACCGTAGGGAAGGCCTGGCTTGATCTGGCCGATGTGGCGGAAATGTAAAGAACGCGGGGTGGGAATGTGCACCCATGTCCCCCTCGTCACGTCACTCCGAGGAAATCTGTCGGGTCTCTTTGAACGCCCAACCGCTCACGTCCGTACGGCTTGTGGAGCGACCGACTGGGGGAACCCCCGGACACCGGAGGTGGGCGTGCGCAAAGATTCCGTCGTGGCCAATGAACGTGCACCGAGGGCCCGACATCGCATGTCCCAGCCCTCGGAACCCGACGAGGAGCTGATGCGTGCGCTCTATCGCGAACACGCCGGACCCCTTCTGGCATATGTCCTGCGCCTGGTCGCCGGAGACCGGCAGCGCGCCGAGGACGTCGTCCAGGAGACGCTCATCCGTGCCTGGAAGAACGCCGGTCAGCTCAATCGGGCGACCGGATCGGTACGCCCCTGGCTGGTGACGGTCGCCCGGCGCATCGTCATCGACGGCCACCGCAGCCGGCAGGCCCGGCCGCAGGAGGTCGACCCGTCGCCGCTGGAGGTCATCCCCGCGGAGGACGAGATCGACAAGGCGCTGTGGCTGATGACTCTCTCGGACGCTCTCGACGACCTGACCCCCGCCCACCGGGAGGTGCTCGTCGAGACGTACTTCAAGGGGCGTACCGTCAATGAGGCGGCCGAGACCCTGGGCATACCCAGCGGCACCGTCCGCTCCAGGGTGTTCTACGCCCTGCGTTCCATGAAGCTCGCACTGGAGGAGCGGGGGGTGACGGCGTGATGAGTGTTTACGGGGGTAATCAGGGATTCGGTACGGGAGGCATGGGTATGTCTGGCCCCATGCAGGAATCTCCGGTGCCGAACGAGCACGAGACCGTCGGCGCCTACGCCCTCGGCATCCTCGACGACGCCGAGGCGACCGCCTTCGAAGCCCACCTCGCCACCTGCGAATGGTGCGCCCAGCAGCTCGACGAACTGGCCGGCATGGAGCCGATGCTCGCCGCCCTCGCCGATCTGCCCGGCTCCGGCAGCACACCGGCGATCGGCGAGTCGCTGTCCGCGAAGCCCCGCCCGCGCCTGGTGGAGAAGCTGGTCGACGAGGTCGCCGACCGCCGCGCCCAGAAGCGCCGGCGCAGCTTCTACATGGTGGCCGCGGCCGGCGCGCTGATCATCGGCGGCCCCTTCGTCGCGGTCGCGACGAACGGCGGCGACAGCGGCGGCTCGGAGAACCGCCCGCTCGCCGCGAGCCCCGCCAAGGAGGCCTTCGACGGCATCTCCGACAAGATCTCGGCCACCGACCCGACCACCAAGGTCACCGCGACGGTCGCCGTCCAGAAGAAGGATTGGGGGACGGGCGTGGTCACCGAGATCAAGAACGTCAAGGGCCCGCTGAAGTGCGCTCTCGTCGCGGTCGGCAAGAACGGCGAGCGCGAGACCCTGTCCTCCTGGTCCGTCCCGGAGTGGGGCTACGGCCTCCCCGACGCCAGCACCGAGAAGGCCAAGCAGCCGCTGTACGTCCAGGGCGGCGCCGCGTTCGACCCGAACCAGATCGACCACTTCGAGGTCGTGACCTTCGACGGCAAGCGGCTGGTCGAGGTCGACGCGTAGGACTGTTCGGCCGTACGGCGGGCGCCATCGGGGCAACTGTTCCCGCGCCCGCCCGCCCGCCCGTAGCCTCCAGGGGTCCCCTTCGCGTACGGTTGACGGCTGCCCAGCACGTCAGAAGGGGGCCCGGTGGCCGTTCAGGCTCAGAGACAAGACGCGGTCGGTTCGGTGCACGATTCGGTTCGTGACCGGGAGATCCACGTCGAACAGGAACACCTGGACCGGGTCTACCGGCGCCTCGAGGAGAAGATCCACGAGGCGGAGTTCCTGATGCAGGACGCGGCCCGGCGCGGCCAGGTCGGCACCCCGGGCGCACTGGCCGAGCGGGACGCCCAGGTCTTCCGCGCGGGCATCCACCTCAGCCGGCTGAACAACGAGTTCGAGGACTTCCTCTTCGGCCGGATCGACCTGCTGACCGGCAAGGACGGCAAGAAGGGCCCCGACGGGGCGTACACCGCGATCGAGCCGGCGGAGGGCGCCGTACGCCCCGACCACACCGCGGACATCGCCGAGACCCTGCACATCGGCCGCATCGGCGTCCTCGACCAGGACTACGCGCCGCTCGTCATCGACTGGCGGGCCCCGGCCGCCGCCCCGTTCTACCGCTCCACCCCCGTCGACCCCGGCCGTGTCGTCCGCCGCCGCGTCATCCGCTCCAAGGGGCGCAGGGTGCTGGGCGTCGAGGACGACCTGATGCGCCCCGAGCTGACGGCGTACCTCGACGGCGAGGAGCTGCCCGTCATCGGCGACGGCGCCCTGATGGCCGCGCTCGGCCAGGCGCGCAGCCACACCATGCGCGACATCGTCGCCTCCATCCAGGCCGAGCAGGACCTGGTCATCCGCGCGCCCGCCGCCTCCGTGACGTACGTCGAGGGCGGCCCGGGCACCGGCAAGACCGCGGTCGCCCTGCACCGCGCCGCCTACCTCCTCTACCAGGACCGGCGGCGGTACGCGGGCGGCATCCTGATCGTCTCGCCGACCCCGCTGCTCGTCGCCTACACCGAGGGCGTGCTGCCCTCCCTCGGCGAGGAGGGCCAGGTCGCCATCCGCGCCATCGGCTCCCTGGTCGAGGGCAGTGAGGCCACGCTCTACGACTCCCCGTCCGTGGCCCGCGCCAAGGGCTCCTCCCGCATGCTCAAGGTGCTGCGGAAGGCCGCGCGCGGGGCACTGGAGGGGAACGATCCGCCCGCCCGGCTGCGCGTGGTCGCCTTCGGCCGCCGTCTGGAGCTGGAGGCCGGGGAACTGGACGGCATCCGCCGCGCCGCCCTCGGCGGGACCGCCCCGGTGAACCTGCTGCGCCCCCGCGCTCGCAAGCTCCTCCTGGACGCCCTGTGGGAGCGGTCCGGCGCGGCCGGCCGGCACAGCGACCCTGAGCTCGCGGCCGAGCTGCGCTCCTCCTTCGACGAGGACATCACCTGCGAGGACGCCTTCATCGCGTTCCTCGACGCCTGGTGGCCGGAGCTGACCCCGGCGGCCGTCCTCGACGCCATGGCCGACGAACGCCGCCTCGGCCGCTGGGCCCGGCGGATCCTGAACCCCGGCGAGGTCCGCAAGGTCGCCCGCTCCCTCAGGCGCGAGGGCCGCTCGGTGCACGACATCGCCCTGCTCGACGAGTTGCAGGCCGTCCTCGGAGCCCCGGCCCGCCCCCGCAAGAAGCGCGAACTCGACCCGCTCGACCAGCTCACCGGCCTGGAGGAGCTGATGCCGGTGCGCGAGGAGTCGCAGCGCGAGCGCGCCGAACGCCTCGCCCAGGAGCGTGTCGAGTACGCCCACGTCATCGTCGACGAAGCCCAGGACCTCACCCCGATGCAGTGGCGCATGGTCGGCCGCCGCGGCCGGCACGCCACCTGGACGGTCGTCGGCGACCCGGCCCAGTCCTCCTGGTCCGACCCCGACGAGGCCGCCCAGGCCCGTGACGAGGCCCTCGGCAGCCGCCCCCGCCGCCGCTTCGAACTCACCGTGAACTACCGCAACCCGGCCGAGATCGCCGACCTCGCCTCGAAGGTCCTCGCCCTCGCCATGCCCGGCTCCGTGTCACCGAAGGCGGTCCGCTCCACCGGTGTGGAGCCCCGCTTCACCCTCGTGGAGGACACGCTGGGCGCGACCGTCCGCGACGAGGCGGCCCGGCTGCTGGAGCGCGTCGACGGCACGGTCGGCGTGGTCGTCGCCATGCAGCGCCGCGACGAGGCGCGCCGCTGGCTCGCCGGTCTGGGCGACCGGGTCGTGGCGCTGGGCAGCCTGGAGGCGAAGGGCCTGGAGTACGACGCGACGGTCGTGGTCTCCCCGGCGGAGATCGCCGACGAGTCCCCGGCCGGCCTGCGCGTCCTGTACGTCGCGCTGACCCGGGCCACCCAGCAGCTGACGGTCGTCTCGGCGGACCGGGACGACCCCGACGCGGCGGGAATTCCGGATCTGCTCAGGGACTGAGGCCCGATACCCACTTGTCGGCGAAATGAACTACCGGTACGGGAATGGCCTTACGGGATCTGTTTGTTAGCCTGGATGTGGCACCGGCTCGATCCAAGCCCCCGGGCCCAACCTTCGTCGCTACGAGCGACCACTTGCCGCGAGGCGAGCATGGCGGGTCGGTGCCACTTACTTCGAAAGGGACCCACGTCCACGTGACGTGGGTCTCTTTTTTTCCGGCCCCTTCCACCCCGTTCCGCGAACAAAACGTTCGCAATCGAGGGCGGCTACCTGCTACTCGGCGGTAGGTGCGACGATCGGACGGCACAACTCAGCGTCAGGTGAAAGCAGAGGAAGTCGGCCATGGCAACGGCGCCCAGCGTCTCCTACTCGATGACGGTCCGGCTGGAGGTGCCCGCGAGCGGAACCGCCGTCTCGCAGCTCACCACCGCCGTGGAGTCCTCCGGAGGCTCGGTGACCGGCCTCGACGTCACCGCATCCGGTCACGAGAAGCTCCGCATCGACGTCACCATCGCGGCCACGTCGACCGCGCACGCGGAAGAGATCGTCGAGGAACTCCGCGGCATCGAGGGCGTCACGCTGGGCAAGGTCTCGGACCGGACCTTCCTCATGCACCTCGGCGGCAAGATCGAGATGGCGTCCAAGCACCCCATCCGCAACCGTGACGACCTCTCCATGGTCTACACGCCGGGCGTGGCCCGCGTGTGCATGGCGATCGCCGAGAACCCCGAGGACGCCCGCCGCCTCACCATCAAGCGCAACTCCGTTGCGGTCGTGACGGACGGTTCCGCCGTGCTGGGCCTGGGCAACATCGGCCCCAAGGCCGCGCTGCCCGTCATGGAGGGCAAGGCCGCCCTCTTCAAGCGGTTCGCCGGCATCGACGCCTGGCCGATCTGCCTCGACACCCAGGACACCGACGCGATCGTCGAGATCGTCAAGGCGATCGCCCCCGGCTTCGCGGGCATCAACCTCGAGGACATCTCCGCCCCGCGCTGCTTCGAGATCGAGGCCCGGCTGCGCGAGGCCCTCGACATCCCCGTCTTCCACGACGACCAGCACGGCACCGCGATCGTCGTCCTCGCCGCCCTGACGAACGCACTTCGTGTCACCGGCAGGGCGATCGAGACCATCCGGGTCGTCATGTCCGGCGCCGGCGCGGCCGGTACGGCCATCCTGAAGCTGCTGCTCGCCGCGGGCGTGAAGAACGCCGTCGTCGCCGACATCCACGGCGTGGTGCACGCGGGTCGCGAGGACCTGGTGGACGCCGCCCCGGACTCGGCGCTGCGCTGGATCGCCGACAACACCAACCCCGAGGGCCTCACGGGCACCCTGAAGGAGGCCGTGCGCGGCGCCGACGTCTTCATCGGCGTCTCGGCCCCGAACGTCCTCGACGGGGACGACGTGGCCGCCATGGCCGACGGTGCGATCGTGTTCGCTCTCGCGAACCCGGACCCCGAGGTCGACCCGGCGATCGCCCGTCAGACCGCGGCCGTCGTCGCCACCGGCCGTTCGGACTTCCCGAACCAGATCAACAACGTGCTGGTCTTCCCGGGTGTCTTCCGAGGTCTGCTGGACGCGCAGTCCCGGACGGTCAACACCGAGATGATGCTGGCCGCCGCCAAGGCGCTCGCGGACGTGGTGACCGAGGACGAGCTGAACCCGAACTACATCATTCCGAGTGTCTTCAACGACAAGGTCGCGGGCGCGGTCGCCGGTGCCGTGCGGGAGGCCGCCAGGGCGGTCGGTGCGGGGGCGGGCAGCCCGTCCGGCGTCTGAGGCCCAGGCCCGCCCGGACCCCTGCCGCAGGGCCCGGGGGCGCCGGCTCCCCGGACTGTGAGTAACCCCACGGCCGCCGGGAACCCGGCGCGTCGCAAGAACCCTGTCAGCAGCGCAGCTATCGTGGCGCCAGGCTCAGGCCCTCTTTTTCGTGTGACTCCCCAAGGGTGTTCTCACGACTCCTGCGGGTGCCGGATTGGCTTTCCCGCCGCAGGTAGAGGCAGGATGCGTCCCTGGGCGCGAGGGTCTGACGACGGACCCGGGTCCGGGGACTCACGGAGGACCCTGGCAGCATCGGCTTCGATCTGACGCCTCAACGGCAAGATGAACACGGGAGTAACAACATGAACCGCAGTGAGCTGGTGGCCGCGCTGGCCGACCGCGCCGAGGTGACCCGCAAGGACGCCGACGCCGTGCTGGCCGCGTTCGCCGACGTCGTCGGCGACATCGTCTCCAAGGGCGACGAGAAGGTCACCATCCCCGGCTTCCTGACCTTCGAGCGCACCCACCGTGCCGCTCGCACCGCCCGCAACCCGCAGACCGGCGAGCCCATCCAGATCCCCGCCGGGTACAGCGTGAAGGTCTCCGCGGGCTCGAAGCTCAAGGAAGCCGCAAAGGGCAAGTAACCCTGCTGGTCGTACGCCGATGGTGTACGCATCACAGTGAGTGACATCAAAGGGGCGGCCACCCGAAACCGGGTGGCCGCCCCTTTGGCGTCACTGCGTGCGCCGCTCCCGCGGGGATCAGCCGAGCGCCTTGCCCGGCAGCCCCACCTTCGCGGCCGGCTCCACGAGCTTCTCCCTACGGCGCCGTCCCGGGGTGTGACCCCCAGGACGGCAGCCGGGTGGGCGTTGTCGCAGAGAGGGGATCAGCCGAGCGCCTTGCCCGGCAGCTCCACCTTCGCGCCCAGCTCCACGAGCTTCTCCATGAAGTTCTCGTAGCCGCGGTTGATGAGGCCGATGCCGTGGACGCGGGACGTGCCCTGGGCCGCGAGCGCCGCGATCAGGTACGAGAAGCCTCCGCGGAGGTCGGGGATGACCAGATCCGCGCCCTGGAGCCTGGTCGGGCCGGAGACGACGGCCGAGTGCAGGAAGTTGCGCTGGCCGAAGCGGCAGTTCGAGCCGCCCAGGCACTCGCGGTAGAGCTGGATGTGCGCGCCCATCTGGTTCAGGGCGGACGTGAAGCCGAGGCGGGACTCGTAGACCGTCTCGTGGATGATGGACAGGCCCGTGGCCTGGGTCAGGGCGACCACCAGCGGCTGCTGCCAGTCGGTCTGGAAGCCCGGGTGGACGTCCGTCTCCAGCGCTATGGACTTCAGCTGGCCGCCGGGGTGCCAGAAACGGATGCCCTCGTCGTCGATCTCGAAGGCACCACCCACCTTGCGGTAGGTGTTCAGGAACGTCATCATCGAGCGCTGCTGGGCGCCGCGGATGTAGATGTTGCCCTCGGTCGCCAGCGCAGCGGACGCCCAGGACGCCGCCTCCAGGCGGTCCGGGAGGGCACGGTGGTTGTAGCCGCCGAGCTGGTCCACACCGGTGATGCGGATCGTCCGGTCGGTGTCCATCGCGATGATCGCGCCCATCTTCTGCAGCACGCAGATGAGGTCCTCGATCTCCGGCTCGACGGCCGCGTTGGACAGCTCCGTGACGCCCTCGGCGAGGACGGCCGTCAGCAGCACCTGCTCGGTTGCGCCGACGGACGGGTACGGCAGCTGGATCTTCGTGCCGCGCAGCCGCCGGGGCGCCTCCAGGTACTGGCCGTCCGCCCGCTTCTCGATCTTCGCGCCGAACTGCCGCAGCACCTCGAAGTGGAAGTCGATGGGCCGGCCGCCGATGTCGCAGCCGCCGAGGCCGGGGATGAAGGCGTGGCCGAGGCGGTGCAGCAGCGGTCCGCAGAACAGGATCGGAATACGGCTCGAACCCGCGTGGGCATCGATGTCAGCGACGTTCGCGCTCTCCACGCGTGTCGGATCCATCACCAGTTCGCCGGGTTCGTCACCCGGGCGGACCGTCACACCGTGCAGTTGCAGCAGACCCCGTACGACTCGGACGTCGCGGATGTCCGGAACATTGCGGAGCCGGCTGGGAGCGCTGCCGAGCAGCGCTGCGACCATGGCCTTCGGTACGAGGTTCTTCGCACCGCGGACACGGATCTCGCCCTCCAGCGGGGTTCCGCCGTGGACAAGCAGGACATCGTCGTTGACGGTCATGAATCTCGCGTTCCATGGAGTCGGGCAGGGGCCAGGAGGGAAAGGGTAGTCGCCCTCCACCCCCCTTCTGTAAGCCTGAGTGAGCCCCAGCCTCGTCATAGCTCTGTCACAACACGAACCGTTCCGAACCGGGCACATGGGGTCACGGCCGGGTTTGGTGCGCCGGGGACGCTTCGGTGTGCCCGGCCGTGTCCCCCCGCCGCCCCCGACCGAGGCCTTACCAGGCCACCTCTTCGATTCATGGCTGTGTTCCCTGCCTCTGCCGCATTGCCTCCCCACGCGAGGGCAAGATGCGGGATCATGTCTGCCATGACCGAGGTGTCCTCGCTCACAGGGCGGTTGCTCGTGGCCACCCCCGCCCTGGCGGACCCGAACTTCGACCGTGCGGTGGTGCTGCTCCTCGACCACGACGAGGAGGGCTCCCTCGGTGTCGTCCTCAACCGTCCCACCCCGGTGGACGTGGGGGACATCCTGGAGGGCTGGGGGGATCTCGCCGTGGAACCGGGTGTCGTGTTCCAGGGCGGCCCGGTGTCGCTGGACTCCGCCCTCGGCGTCGCGGTCGTCCCCGGCGGCGTGTCCGGCGAGGCCGCCCCGCTGGGCTGGCGCCGGGTGCACGGCGCGATCGGTCTGGTCGATCTGGAGGCCCCGCCGGAGCTGCTGGCCTCCGCCCTCGGCTCCCTGCGCATCTTCGCCGGGTACGCCGGCTGGGGCCCCGGCCAATTGGAGGACGAGCTGGTGGACGGCGCGTGGTACGTCGTGGAGTCGGAGCCCGGTGACGTCTCGTCCCCGTCTCCCGAGCGGCTCTGGCGCGAGGTGCTGCGCCGCCAGCGCAACGAGCTGGCGATGGTGGCGACGTACCCGGACGACCCGTCGCTCAACTGATGCGTGTGAGCTTTCAGTACCCTTGGCCCTATGAGCACTCTCGAGCCCGAGCGCGGGACTGGTACGGGGACCCTCGTTGAGCCGACGCCGCAGACCTCGCACGGTGACGGTGACCACGAGCGCTTCGCCCATTACGTCCAGAAGGACAAGATCATGGCGAGCGCCCTCGACGGCACTCCCGTCGTGGCGCTGTGCGGCAAGGTCTGGGTGCCGGGCCGCGACCCGAAGAAGTACCCCGTGTGTCCCATGTGCAAGGAGATCTACGAGTCCATGAGCTCCGGCGACGACGACAAGGGCAAGGGCGACAAGTAGCCCCTCCCCGCGGGGCGTGAAGCCCTCAGGGCGCGTTTGCGTGCCCTGAGGGCTTTTGTGCTGTCCGGGCGTTGCGCGGGGTGCGTCCGCCGGTCACAGAGTGGTGGAGACCTCTTGTGGTCGTGTTCATGCAGTCCCTAGCCTCCGTGGTGTTGTGCACAGCGAAACCTTCATTGCGCATGTTGCAACACCCCCTCGGAGGAGCACTCCATGAAGCTGTCCGTCCGTATCGCCGGGCTCACCGCGCTCGCCACCCTCCTGGCCACCGCCTGCGCACCCCAGACCTCCTCGAACTCCTCCTCCCGGTGTGGCTGTTCCTCTTCGACCCGGACTTCGGCCCGGTGAACCGGATGCTGGGCCTCGGCGACCACTCGTGGACGTACGGCCGTCTCAGCGCCTTCTTCCTCGTCCTGCTCGAAGTGGTGTGGTGCTCCTTCCCGTTCGTGATGGTGACCGTGTACGCCGGCATCCGCGCCGTACCCGGCGAAGTGCTGGAGGCCGCCGCCCTCGACGGCGCCTCGCAGTGGCGGATCTGGCGGTCGGTGCTCGCCCCGATACTCCGGCCGATCCTGGTCGTCGTCACGATCCAGTCGGTCATCTGGGACTTCAAGGTCTTCACGCAGATCTACGTCATGACGAGCGGCGGCGGCATCGCCGGCCAGAACCTCGTCCTGAACGTCTACGCCTACCAGCAGGCCTTCGCCTCGTCGCAGTACGGCCTCGGCTCCGCGATCGGCGTCGTGATGCTGCTGATCCTGCTCGCTGTCACCCTGGTGTACCTGCGGCTGCTGCGCCGTCAGGGGGAGGAACTGTGAACCCGCTACGCAGCCGTGTGCGCCGCCCGGGCCGGCCGGCCGCCGAGGCCTCCGCCCTGCTGATCGCGGTCGTCGTGGCCTTCCCCCTCTACTGGATGGTGCTCAGCGCCTTCAAACCGGCCGGGGAGATCGAGTCGAGCGAACCCAGGCCGTGGACGCTCGCGCCCTCCCTGGATTCCTTCCGGCGCGTCTTCGGGCAGCAGGAATTCGGCCGTTACTTCCTCAACAGCCTTGTCGTCGCGGGCAGTGTCGTGATTGCCTCCGCGCTGATCGCGTTTCTCGCCGCGACCGCCGTCACACGATTCCGCTTCCGCCTGCGGACCACCCTTCTGATCATGTTTCTGGTCGCCCAGATGGTGCCCGTGGAAGCCCTCACGATCCCTCTGTTCTTCCTCATGCGGGACGCCGGTCAGCTGAACACGCTGAGCTCGCTGATCCTGCCCCACATCGCCTTCTCGCTGCCCTTCGCGATCTGGATGCTGCGGGGGTTCGTGAAAGCCGTTCCCGAGGCGCTGGAGGAGGCCGCCTGTATCGATGGGGCGAGCCGGGCCCGATTCCTCTGGCAGATCCTTTTCCCGCTCGTCCTGCCGGGTCTCGTGGCCACCAGCGTGTTCTCGTTCATCTCCGCCTGGAACGACTTCCTGTTCGCCAAGTCGTTCATCATCAGTGACACCGCGCAGTCGACGCTGCCGATGGCCCTGCTCGTCTTCTACAAGCCCGACGACCCGGACTGGGGCGGAGTCATGGCCGCCTCCACGGTGATGACCGTTCCCGTCCTGGTCTTCTTCGTACTCGTACAGCGGCGCCTGGTCTCCGGACTGGGCGGAGCGGTGAAGGACTGACGTGACCGAACTGGTTCCGCACCCCCGCAGCGTCGTCGCCGCGCCCGGTGAGGTGCGGTTGACGGCCCGCTCCCGGCTCGACGCGGGCGCCGGGACGGAGGGCGTCGGCCACTGGCTGCGCACCGTCCTGGGGCAGTCCACCGGCCTGCCCCTGCACGAGGGGAGGCAGCCCGGTGACAACTGCGGCGACGGCGTCACCCTCCGGCTCGCCGCCGGGCTCGGCCCCGAGGAGTACCGCCTCGTCAGCGACCGGCACGGCGTCCTCATCGAGGGCGGCAAAGCGGCCGGTGTCTTCTGGGGCGCACAGACCCTGCGGCAACTCCTCGGCCCCGACGCCTTCCGCAGGGCACCGCTCGACCGCGACCGGTCCTGGGCCGTGCCGTACCGCACGATCGAGGACGCCCCCCGGTTCCGCTGGCGCGGCACGATGCTCGACGTCGCCCGGCACTTCATGCCGAAGGAAGGCGTGCTCCGTCACCTCGATCTGCTGGCGGCGCACAAACTCAACGTCTTCCACTTCCACCTGACGGACGACCAGGGCTGGCGTATCGAGATCAGGCGGCATCCGCGGCTGACCGAGATCGGCTCCTGGCGCGCCCGCACCAAAACCGGCCACCGGGCCTCGCCGTTGTGGGAGGACAAACCGCACGGCGGCTACTACACCCAGGACGACATCCGGGAGATCGTCGCCTACGCCGCCGAGCGGCATGTCACCGTCGTCCCCGAAATCGACGTGCCGGGGCACTCGCAGGCCGCCATCGCCGCGTACCCGGAACTCGGCAACACCGACGTCATCGACACCAGCACCCTCACCGTCTGGGACACCTGGGGAATCAACCCGAACGTACTCGCCCCCACGGACACCACCCTGCGCTTCTACGAGGGCGTCTTCGAGGAAGTACTCGCGCTGTTCCCCTCGGAGTTCGTCCACGTCGGCGGCGACGAATGCCCCAAGGACCAGTGGCGGAGGTCGCGGACCGCGCAGGCGCGCATCAGGGAACTCGGGCTCGCGGGCGAGGACGGACTCCAGTCCTGGTTCATCGGGCACTTCGGCACCTGGCTCGCCGAGCGCGGCCGCCGGCTGATCGGCTGGGACGAGATCCTGGAGGGCGGTCTCGCCGAGGGCGCCGCGGTGTCCTCCTGGCGCGGCTACGCCGGGGGCATCGCCGCCGCCCGGGCCGGCCACGACGTCGTCATGTGCCCCGAGCAGCAGGTGTACCTGGACCACCGTCAGGACGCGGGCCCCGAGGAGCCGGTACCGATCGGGTGGGTGCGCACCCTGGAGGACGTCTACCGGTTCGAGCCGGTGCCGCCGGAGCTGACGCCCGAGGAGGCCCGGCACGTGCTGGGCACCCAGGCCAACCTGTGGACGGAGGTGGTGGAGGACCAGGGGCGCGTGGACTACCAGGCGTTCCCCCGTCTCGCGGCCTTCGCGGAGGTCGCCTGGAGCGCCCTGCCGGTCCCGCCGGAGCGGGACTTCGCCGGCTTCGAGCGCCGTATGAGCGTCCATTACCGGCGGCTCGACGCCCTGGGTGTCGGCTACCGGCCGCCCACGGGCCCGCTGCCCTGGCAGCGGCGTCCCGGGGTCCTGGGCCGCCCGATCGACGGCCCGCCGCCCATCCGGTAGCGGCGGCCGGTGCGACCGAACAGCTCGAACAGGCCACGGAAAAAGCGCACAAGGGTAACCGAAAGTGCCAATCGGAACGCAGTGGTGAACCTGTGCGAAAACGGACCATCTCGCCGGTGAGGTGGGCGAATGCCTCCTAGCGGACCCGTGTCCTCGGCTCCCGCCAAGATGTGCCAGAGTTGCCACGTCCGCCCTGTCAGCACGTACCGTACGGCAGCACAGGTGGGACCAGGTGGGGCAGCGGGAAGGGGCAGCCGGTTTGACCACGCACGCACCGCAGGCGGCGCAGGCCGTCACGCTGCCCACAACACTGGACGAGGCCGTGGCGGCACTCACCGCCGTGCCCGCCGCCGTGCCCGTCGCGGGCGGCACCGACCTGATGGCCGCCGTCAACTCCGGACAGCTCAGGCCCGCCGCCCTGGTGGGCCTCGGGCGGATCAACGAGATCCGCGGCTGGCAGTACCTCGACGGTCACGCGCTGCTCGGCGCGGGCCTCACGCACGCGCGTATGGGCCGCCCCGACTTCGCGGCCCTCATCCCGGCGCTGGCCGCCGCCGCGCGTGCCGCGGGCCCGCCGCACATCCGCAACGCGGGCACCCTGGGCGGCAACATCGCCTCGGCCGCCCCCACCGGGGACGCGCTGCCGGTGCTGGCCGCCCTGGAGGCGACACTGATCATCGCGGGCCCGGGCGGAGCCCGCCGGGAGATCCCCGTGTCGCACCTGCTCGCCGGGATGGACATGCTCCGTGCCGGTGAACTCATCGGCTACGTGCGCGTGCCGCTGCTGCACGCCCCGCAGGTCTTCCTGAAGGCGACCGGCCGGACCGGGCCGGGGCGCGCGGTGGCGTCCGTGGCCCTGGTCCTGGACCCCGCGCGCCGGGGCGTGCGCTGCGCGGTGGGCGCCATAGCGCCGATGCCGCTGCGGCCGCTGGACGCCGAGCAGTGGGTCGGCAACCTCATCGACTGGGACAACAACCGCGCGCTCGTGCCGGAGGCGCTGAGCGCGTTCGGGGAGTACGTCGCCGCGGCCTGCATCCCCGACGCGGCGCCGGCCGAGGACGGCTCGGTCGCGCAGCTTCCGCCCGCCGTACTGCACCTGCGGCGCACCGTCGCCGCGCTGGCCCGACGAGCACTGGGGAGGGCGCTGTCGTGACCGACGACCAGCACGGAGAGGGCACGCCCCGGGGCGGCAGCCGCTGGGACCCGCTGCCCCAGGGCGAGTACGACGACGGCGCCACGGCCTTCGTCGAGCTCCCCGAGGGGGGCGTCGACGCCTTGCTGGCCGCCGACAGCCCTCTCGCCGCGCCGGGCCACGGCTACGTGCCGCCGCAGATAACGGTCACTCCCGCGACGACGGCCGGAACCGACCCGGCGGCCACGGGCGCGTGGCCGGTGCCGGGCGCGCCCGCCGACGGGGCGCAGTGGCACGACCCGAACGCCGGGCACCAGCAGCACGGTCACGACCACGGCGGGCACCAGCAGCAGGGCCACGACCTGCCCGAACAGCCGTACGGCTCCGACGCGCCGTACGACCCCGGGACGCCCTACGGCTCCGACGCGGGAGCGCGGCAGCACGCCGGGGACGACCGGTTCACGTACAACCCGGCAGCGACCGGGCAGTGGAACTTCGAGGAGACCGCGGCCGCCGCGCCCGGCCACGACGTCACGGGGCAGTGGTCCATTCCCGTCGCCGGGGGCGACCTCCCGGACGAATCGGGCGAGTTCACCACGTCCTCATTGGTCGAGCAGTGGGGCGGCACCCCGCCGGCCACGCTGCCGGGCGGTGCGCCCGCGCCGTGGGCGACGCAGGCCGCGGGCCGGCCGTGGGGGCAGCAGGACCCGCAGGACGCGGCGGCGCAGGAGCAGCAGGGCCACCCCCACGAGCACGGGCACGAGCACGGGCACGAGCAGGGGCACGGACAGGGACAGGGACAGGGACAGGGACAGCGGGCCGACGCCGGAGCGGCCGCCGGATACGCCTCCGACCAGCAGGCCGCCGGGGCGGTGCCGCGGGAGGCGGGCCCGGACGAGGTCGGGTACCCGCAGGACGTCCCCGCACCGGGAGTCCACGAGGGCACCGGCCCCGGGCACGAAACCGGGCAGTTCGGCCATGCGCCGGAGCCGTCCGGCAACGCCGGGCACGGTCCGAAGGCGCCCCACGCCGGTCACGCGCCCGAGCCGTCGGAGTACGCGCCGGAGACCCTCGGAGCGACCGGCCACACGGCGGAGCCGTCCCGCTATGCCGACCGCGGGCCGGAGCCCGCCAGCTTCGCCGGTCCGGGCCAGCGGCCCGCCGAGTTCGCCGACCGCGGGCCGGGGGCTGCCGGTTTCGCCGACCAGGGCCAGGAGTCCGCCGAGTTCGCCGACCGCGGGCCGGGGGCCGCCGGGTTCGCCCACCAGGGCCAGGAGTTCGCCGATCGCGGCCAGGAGTCCGCCGAGTTCGCCGACCGCGGGCCGGGGGCTGCCGGTTTCGCCGACCAGGGCCAGGAATTCGCCGAGTTCGCCGACCGTGGGCCGGAGCCCGCCGACGCCGTCGGCCAGGGCCGGGAGACCACCGGCTTCCCCGACCACGGGCCCGAGTCCGCTGGTGCCGCCGACCAGGGGTCGGAGGCGGACGGCTTCGCCGGGCACGGGCCGGACCCGTCCGGTGCCGCCGGTCACCCGATGCCCGCCGCTCAGGAGCCCGAGCCGTACGCCGACGCCCCCGGCGAGTTCCTCCCGGAATCCGTGCACGAGGCGCACCCGGAAGCCGGCGCGCTCCCTCAGGGTGCTCCAGACGCCCAGGAGACCTCACAGGGCGCTCCGGGGTCCGGTGAGCCCGTCGGCCCCGCCGAGGATGCTCCAAGGGTCCCAGAGGCCGCTGACGGCCCCTCCGAGGCCGCTGCCGGGACCCTGCACGCCCCGGCGGAGGCGGCCGCCCGCACCGGACCGGATGCCGCCGACGGCGAGACCGGGGACGACCGGGCTTCCGAGGAGGCCCCGGCGACCGACCCGGCCGGCACCTCGGACGCCCCGGCCGGTGCCGCCCCCCAGGAGGAACACCCCCTCGCCTCGTACGCCCTGCGCGTCAACGGCACCGACCGCCCCGTCACCGACGCGTGGATCGGCGAGTCCCTGCTGTACGTGCTGCGAGAGCGGCTCGGACTCGCGGGTGCCAAGGACGGCTGCTCGCAGGGCGAGTGCGGCGCGTGCAACGTCCAGGTCGACGGGCGGCTCGTGGCGTCCTGCCTCGTCCCGGCCGTGACCGCCGCCGGCAGCGAGGTCCGCACCGTCGAGGGTCTGGCCGAGGACGGGCAGCCCTCGGACGTGCAGCGGGCGCTCGCGCGCTGCGGCGCCGTGCAGTGCGGTTTCTGCGTCCCCGGCATGGCGATGACCGTGCACGACCTGCTGGAGGGCAACCCGGCCCCCACCGAGCTCGAGACCCGCCAGGCGCTGTGCGGCAACCTGTGCCGCTGCTCCGGCTACCGGGGCGTGGTGGACGCCGTCAAGGAAGTCGTCGCCGAACGCGAGGCCCACTCCGCGCCCGCCGACGGCGACACCGACGAGGCCCGCATCCCGCACCAGGCGGGCCCGGGCGCCGGTGGCGTGAACGCGTCGGCCTTCGGAGCGCCCCCGGAACCGCACATCCCGCACTCCCCGGACCCGCACGACCAGCCCTACGGCCAGGACGGAGGCCCAGCGTGAGCAACGAAGCAGCCACCGCACAGGCCGCGGAGGCCGCCCCCGCCCCCGAGCCCCTCCCGCACGGCATCGGCGCCTCGCTCCCGCCCGCCGACGCCCGCGCCAAGACGGAGGGCACCTTCCCGTACGCCGCCGACCTGTGGGCCGAGGGCCTGCTGTGGGCGGCCGTGCTGCGCTCACCGCACCCGCACGCGCGCATCGTCTCCATCGACACCTCCCACGCGCGCGAGATGCCCGGCGTACGCGCCGTCGTCACCCACGAGGACGTCCCCGGCAGCCCGTTGCACGGCCGTGGCAAGGCCGACCGCCCGTTCTTCGCCTCCGAGGTCGTGCGCCACCACGGCGAGCCCATCGCCGCCGTCGCCGCCGACCACCCGGACACCGCGCGGATGGCCGCCGCCGCCGTCATCGTCGAGTACGAGGTGCTCGACCCGGTGACCGATCCGGAGCAGGCCTTCGAGGCCGAGCCGCTGCACCCCGACGGCAACCTGATCCGGCACATCCCGCTGCGCCACGGCGACCCGGAGGCGGCCGGCGAGATCGTCGTCGAGGGCCTGTACCGCATCGGCCGCCAGGACCCCGCGCCCATCGGGGCCGAGGCGGGCCTGGCCGTGCCGCGCCCGGACGGCGGGGTGGAGCTGTACCTCGCCTCCACCGACCCGCACGCCGACCGCGACGCGGCCGCCGCCGCCTTCGGCCTGGAGCCCGAGCGTGTCAAGGTCGTCGTCACCGGCGTCCCCGGCGCCACCGCCGACCGCGAGGACCAGGGCTTCCAGCTCCCGCTCGGCCTGCTGGCGCTGCGCACCGGCTGCCCGGTGAAACTCACCGCCACGCGCGAGGAGTCCTTCCTCGGCCACGTCCACCGGCACCCCACGCTGCTGCGCTACCGCCATCACGCCGACACCGAGGGCAGACTCGTCAAGGTCGAGGCGCAGATCCTGCTCGACGCGGGTGCCTACGCCGACACCTCCTCCGAGGCCCTGGCGGCCGCCGTCGCGTTCGCCTGCGGCCCCTATGTCGTCCCGAACGCCTTCATCGAGGGCTGGGCCGTACGCACCAACAACCCCCCGTCCGGCCACGTGCGCGGCGAAGGAGCCATGCAGGTCTGCGCCGCCTACGAGGCGCAGATGGACAAGATCGCCAAGAAGCTCGGCATCGACCCGGCCGAGGTGCGGCTGCGCAACGCCCTGGCGACGGGCGACGTGCTGCCGACCGGCCAGACGGTCACCTGCCCCGCCCCTGTGGCCGAACTGCTCCAGTCCGTACGGGACTTCCCGCTGCCGCCGCTGCCCAAGGACACGCCCGAGGACGAGTGGCTGCTGCCCGGCGGCCCCGAGGGCGCGGGCGAACCGGGCGCCGTGCGCCGGGGCGTGGGCTACGGCGTGGGCATGGTGCACATGCTCGGCGCAGAGGGCGCGGACGAGGTCTCCACGGCCACCGTGAAAGTCCACGACGGCGTCGCGACGGTCCTGTGCGCGGCCGTCGAGACCGGCCAGGGCTTCACGACGCTGGCCCGCCAGATCGTCCAGGAGACGCTCGGCATCGACGAGGTGCACGTGGCGCCGGTCGACACCGACCAGCCCTCGGCGGGCCCGGGCTGCCGGGGCCGGCACACCTGGGTCTCGGGCGGGGCGGTGGAGCGCGCGGCCAAGATGGTCCGCACCCAGCTCCTCCAGCCGCTCGCCCACAAGTTCGGCATGTCGACGGAGCTGCTCCAGATCACCGACGGCAAGATCACGTCGTACGACGGGGTGCTCTCCACGACCGTCACCGAGGCGCTGGACGGCAAGGAACTGTGGGCCACCGCCCAGTGCCGCCCGCACCCGACCGAGCCGCTGAACGAGACCGGCCAGGGCGACGCCTTCGTGGGCATGGCCTTCTGCGCGATCCGCGCGGTGGTGGACGTCGACATCGAGATCGGTTCCGTACGGGTCGTGGAGCTGGCCGTCGCCCAGGACGTGGGCCGCGTCCTGAACCCGGCCCAGCTCACCGCCCGGATCGAGGGGGGTGTGACCCAGGGCGTGGGCATCGCGCTCACGGAGAACCTCCGCACGCCACGCGGTCTGATCCGCCACCCCGACCTCACCGGGTACGCCCTCCCGACCGCCCTCGACGCGCCCGACATCCGCATCGTCCGGCTGGTCGAGGAACGGGACGTGGTCGCCCCCTTCGGGGCCAAGGCGGTCAGCGCGGTGCCGGTGGTGACGTCCCCGGCGGCCGTGGCGTCCGCCGTCCGCGCCGCGACGGGCCGCCCGGTGAACCGCCTCCCGATCCGCCCCCAGGCCGCGGTGGTCACGGAACGGACCTGAGGCCGGTGCCGCCCCGGGGCGGCCCGGAACCGGCGCATCGGACTCCGCCCATCGGACTCCGCCCATCGGACTCCGCCCATCGGACTCCGCCCCACCGGAGCCCACCGGACTCCGCCCCACCGGATCCCGCTCCGCCCGCGTGAAATCTGATGCCGCGCCAGGAATGAAAGCGATTTCGGCGGAAAGGGAACGCGCGAGGGTGCTCTGAGCGTCTTGTGGGGTGACGCGGCGTGGTCGCCGGGCGCGCGTCGCTGGTCCGGGGCGTTGTCAGTGGTGGGGCGTACTGTTCTGGGCAGTGGGGAACGGCTGCCGGGCTGGGCCGGGCGGTCTGCCGTGTTCCGTCAGGGGACGGTGAGCAAGCACATGCGGGGGAGCCCATGAGTATGACCGACACCGGTTCCGCGGTGATCACCCTGACCGAGTCCGAGCTGGATCCGTGGGTGACGCACGCGTCCACGCGGCACTGGCTGACCGGCCCCGGACTGCCCTGCGACAGTGGTGTGCTGAGCTTCGCGGAGCTGAGCCGCGAGGGTCTGCGCACGATCGCCGGCTCGACGGCCGACCCGGACGAGTGCCTTTCGGCCGAGCTGCGCGAGCAGTTGGTGATCGGGGGACTGCTGGGCCCCGGCGGCCTGGAGACGGAGTCGGTCCTGCTCGACGGCGCGACGGGCGAGATCTCGACGGCGTACGTCCTGCACGACCGCCCCGGCCTGATGGACCGCCGCCCCCTGGCCCCCTCCTTGCGGACGCTGGTCCGCTTCGCGGAGGCCACCGACGAACTGGCGGGCCTGCGCGGCCAGTTCGCCTCCTACGCGGGCCGCTACGGCCCCAAGGCGGTGGCGGAGGCGTCCCAGCACCTCCTGGCGGTGTTCCGCGACGGCGCGGACGGCGAACCGGCCCCGTTCTGGAAGATGGCGGCACTGATCCGCCCCCTGTCCCTGGTGGCGGGCCGGGGCGGCGCGTCCGGCCTCTCCCTGGACCTCCCGCACCGCCTCTTGGACCAGGAGTTCGGCCCCGGCAAGGTGGCGCGCTTCGAGGACGTCGACTTCCCCGCGGCCCTCACGCACGAGCCGACCCGCCGCTTCCTGCGCGAGGTGGGCCTCCCGGAGGACGTCCACGTCTTCTCCCTGGACACGGACGTCCCCTTGGCGACGCTCGCCGAGTACCACGCCGACACCGACGCCCCGGCGGAGCTTCCCGCCGGGGCCCACCGTCTGCTCCGCCTCGGCCACCTGGTCGAGGACAACAGTCTGGTCGTCGACGGCGCGACGGGCGCCGTCCTCAACTGGAGCGAACCCGAGGCGACGCTCTACCCGCTCAACACGGACGTGTCGACCCTCGCCTTCACCCTCTGGCTCCTGCACCGCGAGCGCGCGATAGACGCCCAGTCGTCCCACGAGCTGACGACCGATACCTACGACCAGCTGGCCATGACGATGCTCCAGGTCCTGTCGACGGTCGACCCGACGGGTGTGACCGCCGACAGGCCGGCCCGCCACTACTGGACGCATGCCTTCCATGACGAGGCGGGCCGGGTGCTCTGACGGATCCGCCGTCAGGCGGACTCGGAGGCGGTGCGGCGGCGCACGACGAACACCAGGCCCCCGCCGATCACCGTGGCGGCGGCCGCCGCACCGGCGAGCAGCGGGGTGCCGTCGGAGCCGGTGGTGGCGAGGTTGCCGCCGGTCGTACTGCCGGTCGTGGTGCCGGTGGAGCCGCCGGTCGTGGTGCCGGCCGGGGCCGACGCCGAAGGGGAAGCCGTGGCGCCCGTGCCGCCGGCGGCCTGACCCTCCGGGTCGTTGCCGCTCCCGCCGTCGCCGGAGCCGCCGTCCGCGCCGTCCGAGGGGCTCGGCCCGGGCTCGTAGTCGCTCGGCAGGTCGATGCTGATCAGGGCGGTGTTGTTGGCGCGGTTCTTGTCGTACACCGGGGCGATGTCGTAGACCGACGACGCCTTGATCTCACCCTCGGGATCCTGAGCGGACTTCTTGATCTTCAGCATGAAGGTGTAGGCCAGGGACTGACCGGCGTCGAGGGTCCCGTTCTGCGGCCAGCACACGTACTTGGGCTTGCCCGTGGTCCCCTGCGGCCCGCTGGGCCCGTCGATCCCGAACGGCGCGCAGTCCTTCGGCACCCCGACGGCGACGGTGCCCGGCGGGATCTGCACCAGCAGGCCCGGAAGATCGTCGCTCTCCTGGTTCTGCACCCAGCCGGGGCCGTCGTTGCGCAGGGTCGCCGTGACCGACTGCTCCCCGCCGGGCAGGGCCTCGGTCTCCTCACCGACCGCGACGAGGTCGGCGGTGTTGTCCGCGGTCAGGGTGAGTCGCCGGTGGCTGTCGTCGTACCCCTCGCCCGGCGCCTCACCGCTCACGCCCGTGCCGTACTCGACGGCCTCCATCAGCGCGTTGTCCAGCGCCTTGAACCGGACGGGCGTGGTGATGGAGGCACCGGGTTCGATGACCGTGTCGAGCTCGCAGAGCGCCTGCCGTACCTGGTCCTTGACGGTCGAGTAGGTGCAGCCCGCCATCTTCTCGGGGAAGTCCAGCCCTCGGGTCAGACGCACCCGGAAGGCGACCCCGTCCACGGCGGCTGTGCCCTTGTTGGTGAGGGTGACGGACTTGTCGTACACCTCACCCGGCTTGGGAGTCGCGGACGGCAGGGCGGACACGACCAGTTCGGGCCCGCCCTCCTCCGCGTGCGCCAGGGGCGCGGCGACAGGGGGACCGGCGACGGCGATCACGGCAGCGGCCAGGACGGCAGCCGAGGGGCGGAGGTGCACGGGGTTCTCCTTGTCGGAAATTCCTCGTCGGCCCTGGAAGGCACGACGACCGGAGCGCGGGCTACGGGTCATGTCCTGGACACCTGAGAGGCATTCGGGGTTGTGCGCGACTTCCCTCGCCTCGTAGTCGTTTCCGGTTGCCGGGCACGGGCCGGCCCGGATGCTGAACAACGCTGGGGTGCGGAAGACGCGTTGGAGGCGGCGGTTGTATCGCTGTGGGCGCCGTAGGTTGCCGCTGACCTTGCCGGAGTCGCGAGGCACCGGGGCGACGCCGTCGAAGCCGGCGAGACGGTCGGGGCTGCCGAAGACACTCATGTGGCCGCCGGTGGCAGTCAGGAACAGTCAGCATTCGGCCGTGAGTGCGGCGGCGCGGGCGCTCGATCTCACGGAACGGGGGCCACTTGAGGAAGACGTCACGGAGACGGTCGCGCTTGTGCGACTCAGGGACCATCAAGATCTGTCCTGGCGGCCGATGAGGCGACAGGCATGCCTGCCCCGCCGAGCTCAACGGAACCGAGACGGGAACTGAGACGGAAGAGCGAGAGGGCGGCGCCCCTCCGGAGGCACCACCCTTTCGTTCTGCCTGGCCGGCAGGTGGAGGCCGTGGCGGGATTCGAACCCACGTAACTCGCTTTGCAGGCGAGCCCCTGAACCACTCGGGCACACGGCCGTGATCGAGTTCGGCGTTCCACTGCGGTGGCGGGCTTCGGACCCACGCGATCGCCGTTTTCGAACTCGGTGCAGTGACCGTAGGTCGGCCGGGCATGGGGCTCAAGGGTGTCGGACGGGCTGCAATGTGACTGCCACACGCGGTTCATGAAAGGGGTGGCCGAGAAGAGGGGTGTACGACCAAGGTCTCAGGCGGAGACCGTCTCGGGACAGGGGTCACAGACAGGCGTGCACCTTACGCTGGCGGGCATGACCGTCCCGAAGCCACATGATGCCGATGTCCAGGAAGCCGCTGGTCCGCCTTTCGTGGCCGAGCGGGAAGAGGGCGTACTGGGGGCGGCCTACCGGGCGTTGAGTGTCGGGATCGTCTCCGTCGTGCTGCTCATCGCCTTCGAGGCGACCGCCGTCGGCACGGCGATGCCTGTCGCGGCCCGGGAACTGGACGGGGTGTCCCTGTACGCCTTCGCGTTCTCCGGGTACTTCACGACGAGCCTGTTCGGGATGGTGCTCTCCGGGCAGTGGTCGGACCGGAGCGGCCCCCTCGGGCCGTTGACGACCGGCATCGCCTCCTTCGGGGCCGGGCTGCTGCTGTCGGGGACCGCCGGGACGATGTGGGTGTTCATTCTGGGGCGGGCCGTGCAGGGGTTCGGCGGCGGGCTGGTGATCGTCGCGCTGTACGTCGTCGTCGGGCGGGCGTATCCGGAACGGCTGCGGCCCGCCATCATGGCCGCCTTCGCCGCGAGCTGGGTGCTGCCGTCGATCGTCGGTCCTCTCGCGGCCGGCACGGTGACCGAGCAGTTGGGGTGGCGGTGGGTGTTCGTGGGGATCCCCGTGCTCGTCGTCTTCCCACTCGCACTCGCGCTGCCGCAGATCCGGCGTCGGGCGTCGGGACCGGCGGGAGGGACCGCCAACAGGCCCGCCCAGTCGGAGAGTTCCCCCAAGACGGACCTGCCCGCCAAGACGGACCCCTCGGCCAGGATGGATCTGTCGGCCAGGACGGATCTGCAGGATCAGACGGACCGACCGACCCAACGGGACCGATCGGCCCAGACGGACCGGCCGGACCAGGCGGGTCTGCCGGCCCAGGCGGATCCGCCCGTGCCGTCGGACCTGCCCGTCCCGGCTGAACGGACGGCCCTGGCCGACCGGCCTGTCCCGTTGGACCCGGTTCTGGCGGCGGATCAGGCCAGGACGGTGGACCCGGCCGTGACGGTGGACCAGGCCAGGACGGCGGATCCGGCCGTGACGGTGGACCAGGCCAGGACGGCGGATCCGGCCGTGACGGTGGACCAGGCCAGGACGGCGGATCCGGCCGTGACGGTGGACCAGACCAGGACGGCGGATCAGGCCAGGACGGTGGACCCGGCCGTGACGGTGGACCAGACCAGGACGGTGGACGAGGCCAGGACGGCGGACCCGGCCGTGACGGCGGACCCGGCCGCGCCCGAAGATCTCCCGTCCGCCCCGGCAGACTTCGCAGCCGCCCCGGCGGATCTCCCGTCCGTCCCGGTGGGCGCAGCGCCCGCCCCCGTCGACCGCCGGCGCATTCGGCTTGCCCTGGCCGTCTCCCTGGGGGCCGGGCTGCTCCAGTACGCCGCCCAGGACTTGCGTCCGCTCTCGCTCCTGCCCGGTGCCGTGGGTGTGGCCCTGCTCGTGCCGGCCGTGCTCGGGCTGCTGCCGCGCGGCACGTACCGGGCCGCCCGCGGGCTGCCGTCCGTCGTGCTGTTGCGCGGCGTCGCGGCCGGGTCGTTCATCGCCGCCGAGTCGTTCGTGCCGCTGATGCTGGTCACGCAGCGCGGGCTCAGTCCGACCCTGGCCGGTTTCTCGCTCGCCGCGGGCGGTGGGACGTGGGCGCTGGGCTCGTGGGTGCAGTCACGGCCGCGGGTGGAGCCCTACCGGGAGCGGCTGGCCACGGTCGGGATGCTGCTGGTGGCCGCGGCCATCGCCACGGCCCCGAGTGTGCTGGTCGACTCCGTGCCCGTCTGGACCGTGGCCGTCGCCTGGGCCTTCGGCTGTTTCGGGATGGGGCTCGTGATCTCCTCCACGAGCGTGCTGCTGCTCAAACTGTCCGCCCCGGAGGAGGCCGGCACCAACTCCGCCGCCCTCCAGATCTCCGACGGCCTTTCCAACGTCGTCCTGCTGTCCGCCGGAGGCGCCGCCTTCGCCGCGCTGGGCGGCGGCACGGTGACCCACACGGCCACCCACACCTCCGGCTCCCACCCGGCCGCCTTCACCGCGGTGTTCCTGCCGATGGCGGTGGTGGCGCTGGCCGGGGCCTGGGTGTCGACACGACTGCGGGAACGACGACCATAGATCCGGGGCGGACGACGGACGACGGACGGCAGACGGCAGACGACGATGGACGGCAGACGGCAGACGGCAGACGGCAGACGGCAGACGGCAGACGGCAGAGGTGGACGGCGGACGCGGGCCCCAGGGGATCGGTAAAGCGGTCGTCACCCCGTGATCGCCCGCCGTACCTCTGGGCATGTCCCACCTCGTGCTGCCCACGGCCCCGTCCTGCGCTCGGCCCTCGACGACCTCGCGCACGCGCAGGGCCGCACGCCCGTAGAGGTGGTGCGGGACGCCGTACGCGGACACCGGCGCGAGGAGGGCGCACGCGTGCGTGCCGTCGCCGAGGGGCTCGCGCGGCACCACGCCGAGCTGCTGCGGAGGCTCGGCGAATGACCCGTTACCTGACCGTCGACGAGGTCACCGCCATCGCCGAGGTGGCCTTCGGGGGCGGCCGCCCCAGGCGCGTACTCCCGGACTGCTCGCCTCCGCCGCGCACCGCCCGCGCCCGGATGTTCGGTACGGCCGCCTACGACGACCTGTACGAGCAGGCGGCCGCCCTGCTGCACGCGCTCGCCGCCAACCCTCCCCTCGTCGACGGGAACAAGCGCACCGCCTGGCCGGCCACCGCCACCTTCCTCGCCCTCAACGGCGTCGACCCGGCCGGGCTGGACCAGGACGCGGCCTATGCGCTGGTCGTCGACGTGGCCTCCGGGGCCGAGGCGGAGGTCGGGTGGATCGCGGGGCGCTTGCGGGGGTTGTGACGTCGGTCCCACCCGCCGGTGACCCGGCCCGGTCCGGGCACGGGTGGGCTCGGGGCGCCGGTAGGGTGGCCCGGTTGTCATACGTAGCCGAGCCGTCAGGCTCCCTCGAACGAGCCGCCCGACCCCCAACGGAGACCGTGACTACCACCGCCGGCACCAGCACTGCCTCGCACCACCTGTCCCCGGCGTTCCCCGGCCGCGCCCCTTGGGGTACCGCCAGCAAGCTCCGCGCCTGGCAGCAGGGCGCGATGGAGAAGTACATCCAGGAGCAGCCGCGGGACTTCCTGGCGGTCGCCACCCCCGGCGCCGGCAAGACGACCTTCGCGCTGACGCTGGCCTCCTGGCTGCTCCACCACCACGTCGTGCAGCAGGTGACCGTGGTGGCCCCGACCGAGCACCTGAAGAAGCAGTGGGCCGAGGCCGCCGCCCGTATAGGGATCAAGCTCGACCCGGAGTACAGCGCCGGGCCGCTCGGCCGGGAGTACCACGGGATCGCCGTGACGTACGCCGGTGTCGGAGTACGGCCCATGCTGCACCGCAACCGCGTCGAGCAGCGCAAGACCCTCGTCATCCTCGACGAGATCCACCACGCCGGTGACAGCAAGTCCTGGGGCGAGGCCTGCCTGGAGGCGTTCGAGCCCGCCACCCGCCGGCTCGCGCTGACCGGTACACCCTTCCGGTCCGACACCAACCCCATCCCCTTCGTCACGTACGAGGAGGGCAACGACGGCATCCGGCGGTCGGCGGCCGACTACACCTACGGCTACGGCAACGCGCTCGCCGACAACGTCGTCCGGCCGGTCATCTTCCTCTCCTACAGCGGCAACATGCGCTGGCGCACCAAGGCCGGTGACGAGATCGCCGCCCGGCTCGGCGAGCCCATGACCAAGGACGCCATCAGCCAGGCCTGGCGGACCGCCCTGGACCCGCGCGGTGAGTGGATGCCCTCCGTGCTGCGGGCGGCCGACCAGCGGCTGACCGAGGTCAGGAAGGCCATCCCGGACGCCGGTGCCCTCGTCATCGCCTCCGATCAGGACTCGGCGCGCGCCTACGCCAAGCTCATCCGGGACATCACCGGCAGCAAGGCCACTCTCGTGCTCTCCGACGACTCCGGCGCCTCCGAGCGAATCGACGAGTTCAGCGCGAACAACGACCGGTGGATGGTCGCGGTGCGGATGGTGTCCGAGGGCGTCGACGTACCGCGCCTGGCGGTGGGCGTGTACGCCACCACCATCTCCACGCCGCTCTTCTTCGCGCAGGCCGTCGGGCGTTTCGTGCGGTCCCGGCGGCGCGGCGAGACCGCCTCGGTGTTCCTGCCGACCGTGCCCGACCTGCTCTCCTTCGCCAACGAGATGGAGCGCGAGCGCGACCACGTCCTCGACAAGCCCAAGAAGGAGGGCGAGGAGGACCCCTACGCCGAGTCCGAGAAGGAGATGGACGAGGCGAACCGGGAGCAGGACGAGGACACCGGCGAGCAGGACATGCTGCCTTTCGAGGCGCTGGAGTCCGACGCCGTCTTCGACCGGGTCATGTACAACGGCGCCGAGTTCGGCATGCAGGCGCACCCGGGCAGTGAAGAGGAGCAGGACTACCTCGGCATCCCGGGGCTGCTGGAACCCGACCAGGTGCAGTTGCTGCTGCAGAAGCGGCAGGCCCGGCAGATCGCGCACAGCCGCAAGAAACCGGACGAGGAAGCCGACCTGCTCGAAGTGCCGGCCGAGCGGCGGCCGGTGGTCTCCCACAAGGAGATGATGGAGCTGCGGCGGCAGCTCAACACGATGGTCGGCGCGTACGTCCACCAGAGCGGCAAGCCGCACGGCGTGATCCACACGGAGCTGCGGCGCGTGTGCGGAGGGCCCCCGGCGGCCGAGGCGACGGCGGGGCAGTTGAAGCAGCGGATCGCCAAGGTGCAGGAGTGGGCCACGCGAATGAAGTGACGCCGGGCGTTGCCGTCGGCGGGCCGGGCCATGCCCGGCCCGTTCCGCATGTGTGGGTGTAGTGCGTGCGTGCTCCGTGGGGCGTGAGAGCCCGGTGTTGCACCTATCCGGGCAAACAGGGCCAGTCGGTCCCGCGTCGTGCCCGGATTCTGGACGGAGGCTTCCGCTGAGCGAACCTGCTTCGCTACTGTCCGGCTACGCATACGCCCCGTGGCAGCGCCGCCGCGGAGCGCAGCCGTGAAGCGACGCGGTCCGGACAGGCCGGGCCGCCGGCCGATCGGCGGCCTCTGAAGCGCGTGACCGACGGGACTCGGTGACGTATCCGCCGACCGAGGGGCCGCCGACCTCACCACTAAGGAGTGGGCGTCGTGACCGCGGAGACCTCCCAGACGCTCGACCGGGGACTGCGTGTCCTCAAGCTGCTCGCCGACACGGATCACGGGCTCACCGTGACCGAGCTCTCCCTTCGGCTCGGAGTGAACCGGACCGTCGTGTACCGGTTGCTCGCGACGCTGGAACAGCACGCCCTCATACGCCGTGACCTCGGAGGACGTGCCCGGGTCGGGCTCGGGGTGCTGCGGCTGGGGCGGCAGGTCCATCCGCTGGTGCGGGAGGCCGCGATGCCGGCGCTGCGATCACTCGCCGAGGACATCGGCGCGACGGCGCATCTGACCCTGGTCGACGGCGCGGACGCGCTCGCGGTGGCCGTCGTGGAGCCGACCTGGACGGACTATCACGTCGCCTACCGGGCCGGGTTCCGGCACCCGCTGGACCGGGGAGCCGCCGGCAAGGCGATCCTCGGGGCCCGGCAGCACCCGATGGCCGGTCCCGGCTACACCCTGACCCACGGGGAGCTGGAGGCGGGCGCGTGCGGGGCGGCGGCGCCGCTGCTGGGCGTGACGGGCGTCGAGGGCAGCGTGGGCGTGGTGATGCTGGCGGAGGCGGTGCCGGAGCGGGTGGGACCGCGGGTCGTCGACGCGGCCCGGGAGGTCGCGGAGGCGCTGCGCTGACGGACGCCGGGTCGCGGGGGAGGGCCGCCGACGCCCTGATCCCGGGCGTACCGCACGCCCGCGTTAGATTGATCCCGTGTTCTCTCGCCTCACACGCCCCCAGGCCATCGCCGTCTGCGCCCTGCCCGTCGTGGCCCTGTTCGCCACGGCGGTGTTCGCGCCGCTGCCGTTCTCGGTGGCGCAGCCGGGGCTGACGGCGAACGTGCTGGGCGAGAACAAGGGCACGGAGGTGATCACCATCTCCGGGGCACCGGTCCGGGACACCCGGGGCCAGCTGCGGATGACCACCATCGAGGCGACCTCCCCGGGCACCCGCGTCTCGCTCCCCGACATCATCGACAGCTGGTTCCGCACCGACCAGGCGGTCATGCCGCGCGACTCCGTCTACCCGAGCGGGAACAGCGTCAAGGAGATCGAGCGGCACAACGAGAAGCAGATGAGGGAGTCCCAGGACGCGGCGACGCGGGCCGCGCTGGGCTACCTCGGTCTCGACGGCGAGGACGTCGAGGTCAGCCTGAAGCTCGCGGATGTGGGCGGGCCCAGTGCGGGGCTGCTCTTCTCCCTCGGGATCATCGACAAGCTCGACGGCGACGGCACGGGTGGCGATCTCACGGGTGGCCGGGTCATCGCCGGTACGGGCACGATCGACGCGACCGGCCGGGTCGGTGCGGTGGGGGGCGTCGCCCTCAAGACGCAGGCCGCGAAGCGGGACGGTGCGACGGTGTTCCTGGTGCCGAAGGCGGAGTGCGGGGACGCCCGCGCCGAGCTGCCGAAGGGCTTGCGGCTGATTCCGGTGACCACCCTCAAGGGCACGGTGAGTTCCCTGGTGGCCCTGGAGACGGGCAAGGGGTCCGTGCCGAGTTGTTAGTGGGCGGTGGCCGCTGTCCCCGGCCGGGTGGCGAGCCGTAACCCGACTTCTATCAGGGTCCAGCCGAGGCGTGCGCGGAGGTCGGGACGGGGCGTCGGGTGGGGTCCGGTCTCGGCTCGGAGTTCCGCGGAGCGGGCGTGGTGCAGGGCGAGGTGGATGTCCGGGTGCATGGCGAATCCCTTCAGTCGGTGCGGACGGGGAAGACGTGCGTGTGGACGCGTACCGACTCGGCGTCCGGGGTGCCCTCGGGCAGCGGGCTGTAGCTCTGGACGAGCTCGTGCATCCTGCCGATCAGCTCACGTGCGAGTTCGGGAGTGAGCCGCAGTGTGAAGTCGCTCAGATCGGTCGCGCCGTCCCACTGCGCGCCCCATTCGCTCGTGTTGCCGAGATAGGTCGCGACCTCCCGCGTGTGCACGTTCGCGAGCTCGTAGCGGAACAGGGCGACGGCTCCGCGTACGGTGGGATCCGGATCCTGGATGAGCGTCTCGTCGAGTTGGACGCCCCGGTCCACCGCCTTCCACCAGCGCTCCCGCCCCTTGCCACGCTCCGGGTCGTCGGTGACGAAGCCGTGCGCGGCGAGTTGCCGTAGGTGGTAGCTCGTGGCACCGCTCGACTCGCCCAGCCTCTCCGCCAGTTGGGAGGCAGTGGCGGGTCCGCCCCGCCGTAGTGCGGTCAGCAGCTGCATCCGCAGGGGGTGGGCCAGGCCGCGCAGGGAGCGGGCGTCGAGCAGTCGCGGAGCCGGTTCGTCGGGCATGCATGCAAAGATAACGTTGCAAAGAAACCCTTGCAAGGGTTTCTTTGCAACTCTGGGGGCTAGCCCTCTCTGGCAAACGTCTTCCCCACCAGCCACTCCCACGCCACCTGATGTGGATCCTCGCCGTCCGCATCCGCCTTCGCGTTCAGCGAGGTCCTGAACCCGGTGACGGCGCGGCCGAACAACTTCGTGGCGCGGACGTACGCCGCTTCACGGCCGCAGCCCTCGCGGCCGCAGCAGCAGTTCGGCGATCGACGCCAGCCAGTCCACCAGCAGTGCCAGCACCACCGTGAGGACCGATCCCAGCACCAGCACCGGCATCCGCTGGTTGGTGATGCCGGTCGTGATCAGCACACCGAGGCCGCCGCCCCCGCCGAAGACCGCCAGGGTCGCCGTACCGACGTTCAGGACGAGGGCCGTGCGCACGCCCGCGAGGATCAGCGGGACCGCCAGGGGGAGTTCGACTCGCGCCAGCACCCCCCACGGGGACATGCCGATGCCCCGGGCCGCCTCCAGCAGGGTCGGGTCGTTCGCCTTCAGGCCGGTGATCGTGTGGGAGAGCACGGGCAGGACGGCGTAGACGATGATGCCGGTCAGGGCGGCCCTGCGGCCGATGCCCAGCCAGACGACCAAGAGGGCCAGCAGGCCGATCGCCGGGGTCGCCTGACCCGTGTTGGCGAAGGCCATCACCACCGGGGTGGCCCTGCTCACCGCCCCGCGGGTCAGCAGGATGCCCAGCGGGATCGCGATGCCGAGCACGAAGAACGTAGAGAGCACGGTCAGTTGGATGTGCTGCCACAGCGCCTTGCTCACCTGGCCGCCCGACAAGGCGTCGCGGGTGAGCGCGTCCAGGTCGGCCTGCTGGAACCACAGCCAGGTGGCGAGCAGCACGGCGATCAGGGCAACCGGCAGGAACGTCAGCTTCCGCCAGGTGAGGCGGGTGGGCCGGCGCTCCGGTGGGGGCGCCGCGGCCTCCTCGAGAGGCACGGAGGTTTCCTCGACCTCCGTGGCGCTCACCGTTCTCCTCCCGGGCCGCTCAAGGCCGCCGGGCCGGATGCCCCCTCCTGCTCCGCGTGCGCCTGCGAGGCCCGCAGCGACTCCAGCTCGTGCTGGTCCTCCATCGCGTCGAGCCGCAACCGGTCGGCCACCAGCATCTCGTGCACGGAGTTCATGAGGGTCTCCATGTCGACGACGCCCGTGTACTCGCCGCGCCGCCCGGTCACCGGCACTCGGCCCACGTTGTCGGTGAGCACGGCCTCCAGGGCGTCCCGCAGGGTCGCGTCCCGGGTGACGGTGTCGTGCACCGGTGTCCCGGCGCGGGCCAGCGAGCCCCGGGCCCGCATCAGATCGCCGCGCCGTAGCCACTTGTAGGGCCGTCCGCGCCGGTCGAGCAGCAGGACCTCGTTGCTGCCGCTGGTGCGCAGCCGGTTGAAGATCTGCTGCAACGGGTCGTCGACCGTGACCGTCGGATAGTCGGTGATCTCCACGTCCCGTACCCGGGTCAGGTTCAGCCGCTTCAGTGCCGCACCGGCGCCCACGAACCCGGACACGAAGTCGTCCGCCGGGTTGGTCAGGATCGCCTCGGGGGTGTCGAACTGCGCGATGTGCGACCGCTCGCGCAGGACGGCGATCCGGTCGCCGATCTTGATCGCCTCGTCGAAGTCGTGGGTGACGAAGACGATCGTCTTGTGCAGTTCGTGCTGCAGCCGGATCAGCTCGTCCTGGAGGTGGTCCCGGGTGATGGGGTCCACCGCCCCGAACGGCTCGTCCATCAGCAGCACCGGGGGATCGGCGGCCAGGGCCCGGGCCACGCCCACACGCTGCTGCTGCCCGCCGGACAGCTGACGCGGGTAGCGGCCGTGGAACTCCCCGGGGTCCAGGCCCACGAGGTCGAGCAGCTCCTCCGTCCGCTCCTCGATCCGTGCCTTCGGCCAGCCGATCATCTTCGGGACGATCCCGATGTTCTGGGAGACCGTCATGTGCGGGAAGAGCCCGGCGGACTGGATGGCGTAGCCCACCTTGCGGCGCAGCTTGACCGGGTCCATGTCGGTGACGTCCTCGCCGCCGATGCGGATGCGGCCGCAGGTCGGCTCGATCAGGCGGTTGATCATCTTGAGCGTGGTCGACTTCCCGCAGCCCGACGGGCCGACGAAGACGACGACCTCGCCCGCCTCGATCTCCATGCTCACGTCGTCCACCGCCGGCTGCGCACTGCCGGGGTAGCGCTTGGTCAGGCCCTCCAGCTCGATGGAGGCACCGTGGCCGCCGGTCTCAGGCACGGATCCCCCTGGGGATGGTCAGCCGTCCCATCAGGACGTACGCGGCGTCGAACAGCAACGCCAGGACGACGATGCCGAGCGTCCCCGCGAGGACCTGGTTGAGCGCGTCGGCGCTGCCCAGCGAGGCGAGGCCGCGGAAGATGACGTTGCCGAGACCGGGCCCCGAGGCGTACGCCGCGATGGCCGCGATGCCCATCAGCATCTGGGTGGAGACCCGGATCCCGGTCAGGATCGGCGGCCAGGCCAGCGGCAGCTCGACGCGCAGCAGCCGGGCCGGCCGGGACATGCCGATGCCCGCGGCGGCGTCCACCAGTGTCGGGTCGACGCGGCGCAGCCCGACGATCGCGTTGCGCACGACCGGCAGCAGCCCGTACAGCGTCAGCGCGACCACCGTGGGCGGCACGCCGAGGCCCACGACGGGAATGAGCAGGCCGATCAGCGCGAGCGCCGGCACGGTCAGGATGGTGGCGGTGGTCGCGGTCGCGAGGTTCCCGGCCCACTCGCTGCGATAGCCGGCGACACCGATCAGCACGCCGAGCACGGTCGCCACGACCATGCACTGAAAGACGACGCTCGCGTGCTGGTAGGCGTCCGTGAGCAGCTGCTGGTGCCGGCTGACCAGGTACTCCCAGAAGTTCACAGGCGCTCACCCCACGACTCAGGTCTCCTCCGCGGCCTGCTCCACGAGCGGGATGATCCGCAGCGGAACGGGGTTCTCCATGACGATCGCCGTGGAGGCCCGGACGATGCCATCAAAACCGACGACCCGGTCGATCACACGCTGGAGATCGGCGTTCGAGCGGGCCACGAGCCGGCACAGCATGTCCCCGGTGCCGGTGGTGGTGTGCAGCTCCAGCACCTCCGGCACGGTCGTCAAGTGGGCTCGTACGTCGGGCCCTTGCCCCTGCCGGATCTGCAGCGTCGCGAACGCCGTGACCGGGTAGCCGAGCGCGGCGGGATCCACCTGCGGACCGAACCCCCGGATGACTCCGTTCGACTGAAGCCGGTCCAGCCGGGCCTGCACGGTGCCGCGGGCCACACCCAGCCGCCGGGACATCTCCAGCACCCCGATCCGCGGCTCCCGGGCGAGCAGCAGGATGATCCGGCCGTCCAGATGATCGATCGCCACAGCAGCCTCCCGGCATGGTCATCCTGTACAGAAGGGCGGCCTGTACGGCCGTATTGCTGAGCAGATTGCCCAGCAGAATCGCCAACTATTGCGCACCTTGCCGGTCGGGGAGACCCTGCGGCTATGACGCAGACCACACACCACACTCCCGACACCGCCCGGCAGGCCGACCCCTTCCCGGTCAAGGGAATGGACGCGGTCGTCTTCGCCGTGGGCAACGCCAAGCAGGCGGCGCACTACTACTCCACCGCCTTCGGCATGAAGCTGGTCGCCTACTCCGGACCGGAGAACGGCAGCCGCGAGACCGCGAGCTACGTGCTGGAGAACGGCTCCGCCCGCTTCGTCCTCACCTCGGTCGTCAAGCCCTCCACCGAGTGGGGCCACTTCCTCGCGAAGCACGTGGCCGAGCACGGCGACGGCGTCGTCGACCTCGCCATCGAGGTCCCGGACGCGCGCGCCGCCTACGCCTACGCCCTGGAGCACGGCGCCCGCTCGGTCGCCGAGCCGTACGAGCAGAAGGACGAACACGGCACGGTCGTCCTGGCCGCCATCGCCACCTACGGCGAGACCCGCCACACCCTCGTCGAGCGCTCCGGCTACGACGGCCCCTACCTGCCCGGCTACGTCGCGGCCAAGCCGATCGTCGAGCCGCCCGCCCAGCGCACCTTCCAGGCGATCGACCACTGCGTCGGCAACGTCGAGCTCGGCCGGATGGACGAGTGGGTCGGCTTCTACAACAAGGTCATGGGCTTCACGAACATGAAGGAGTTCGTGGGCGACGACATCGCCACCGAGTACAGCGCGCTGATGTCCAAGGTCGTCGCCGACGGCACGCTCAAGGTCAAGTTCCCGATCAACGAGCCGGCCATCGCCAAGAAGAAGTCCCAGATCGACGAATACCTGGAGTTCTACGGCGGGGCGGGCGTGCAGCACATCGCCCTCAACACGGGCGACATCGTCCAGACGGTCCGCACGATGCGGGCGGCCGGCGTCGAGTTCCTCAACACGCCCGACTCCTACTACGACACGCTCGGGGAGTGGGTGGGCGAGACCCGCGTCCCGATCGACACCCTGCGCGAACTGAAGATCCTCGCCGACCGCGACGAGGACGGCTACCTGCTGCAGATCTTCACCAAGCCGGTCCAGGACCGTCCGACCGTGTTCTTCGAGATCATCGAGCGCCACGGCTCGATGGGCTTCGGCAAGGGCAACTTCAAGGCCCTGTTCGAGGCGATCGAGCGCGAGCAGGCCCGCCGCGGCAACCTGTGATCCGATGGCCCCACCGAGCTCGTGCGGGTGTCACGGGGCACCCGCACGAACTCATGGCCCGGCCATCTCCGGAACATTCTCGTCGGGCGGTTCCCCCAGCTCCTGCGACGCCTTCCGGGCCGCACGCGCGTGCAGGGGAGAGAAGTGCGGGTTGATCCGCAGCGCCTCCGCGAGGTGCCGGCGGGCCGCGCCGTAGCGCTTCAGTTCCCGCTCGATCACGCCCCGGTGGTACATGGACACCGCGTCGCGCACCCCGCCCCCGCGTTCGGAGTCCGTCGCCGCCAGCGCGAACCGCAGGGCCTTCTCCGGCTCCCCGGCCCGGTACAGGGCCCAGCCCAGCGCGTCGGCGACCTCCGTCCCGGGCTGGCGCCCCCACTCCGCCCGCAGCCGCCGCACCGCCGCCTGCGGATCGCCGTGGTCGGCCTCGAAGCGGCCCAGCACCAGCTCCTCGTCCGCCCCGCCCGCGGCGGCGGCCCGCACCCGCTCCCGCAGCAGGTCGTACTGCACCCGGGCCGCTTCCGGCATGCCCAGCGACTCGTACAACTCGCCCAGTTCCAGGGCGTACCGCGGGCACGGCTGCCGGGCGAGGGCCACCCGGTAGGCGTTCAGGGCCTGCGTCGTCCGGCCGAGGGCCGCCAGCGCCCGGCCCTGACCCGCCTGCGCGGCCCGCTGGTCGGGGTCGAGCCGGACCGCCTCCCGGAAGTGCCGCAGCGCGACCTCGGGGTCTCCGCGCTCCCAGGCCAGCTGCCCGGCCCGCTCCAGGTAGGCCGCCCGCTCGGCGGGGGTCCGCGCGCCCGCCGCCGCGTCCGCCAGCGAGGCCGCCGCGTCCTCCTGCCGGCCCCGGTCCCGGTACACGGCCGCGGCCCGCGCGAGCACGGCGGGGCCGGAGCGCAGCTCGGTCAGCCGCTCCAGCGTCCGCTTGACCGCCTTGTGCTCGCCGAGCCCGGTGTAGGCGTCGATGAGCAGCGGATACGTCGTCCACCGCCGCGGCTCCAGCCTCAGCGCCGCCTCGCCCCACCGGCGCGCGGCACGGAAGTCCCGGCGGGCGTTCGACAGCGCGGCCAGCCCGGCCAGGGCCCGGGTGTTGCGCTGCGGACGCACCGCCAGCGACGTCCGCAGCGCGTGCTCCGCGCGCGGGTAGTACGCCGGGTCGGCGAGGCGCCGCCCCTGCTCCACATAGGCCGCCCCGAGCACCGCCCAGGACGTCGCGTCGCGCGGACGTGCCCGCACGGCCTTCTCCCGCTCGTCGATCAGCTCCGCCAGGCCGGGCAGCGCGGCCGGCACCCCGTTGCCGACCGCGGCCATGGCCTGTGCCCCGGGGGACGGCGGGGCGGGCTCGGCGGGCCGCTCCCGCGGCAGCAGCACCAGCACCCCGCCCAGCACGGCACACCCCGCGACGGAGGCGATCAGCACCGGCCGGGTGCGCACGCGGCGCTTCGAGCCGCTCTCCCGCCGCACCGGACCCTCCTGCTGCTTCTCCATGCCGTTCACTGTGCGTCAATACGACGACCACACCCGGGCAGGTGAAGGGTGCCGCCGACGGGGTTCACACCGATGGCCCCGGGTGCGAACCTGTGATCATGAGCCGTATCGAAGCGCCCGGCGACGAAACGACCTCCCACCTGGCCGACCTCCTGCTCGGCGGCCTCCCCGCCGAGGCGGTCCTCACCGACCCCGACGTCACGGCCTCCTACGCCAACGACATGGCGAGCTTCTGCCCGGCCGGCACCCCGGCCGTCGTCGTACTGCCCCGCACGACCGAGCAGGTACAGCACGTGATGCGCACCGCCACCGCCCTGCGCGTCCCGGTCGTCCCGCAGGGCGCCCGCACCGGCCTGTCCGGCGCCGCCAACGCCTCCGACGGCTGCATCGTGCTCTCCCTGACGAAGATGGACCGGATCCTGGAGATCAACCCGGTCGACCGCATCGCCGTCGTCGAACCCGGCGTGATCAACGCCGCCCTGTCCCGGGCCGTCGGCGAACACGGCCTGTACTACCCGCCGGACCCCTCCAGCTGGGAGATGTGCACCATCGGCGGCAACATCGGCACCGGCTCCGGCGGCCTGTGCTGCGTGAAGTACGGGGTGACCGCCGAGTACGTCCTCGGTCTCGACGTCGTCCTCGCCGACGGCCGCCTGATGTCCACCGGCCGCCGCACCGCCAAGGGCGTCGCCGGGTACGACCTGACCCGCCTGTTCGTCGGCTCCGAGGGCTCGCTCGGCATCGTCGTACGAGCCGTCCTCGGGCTGCGCCCCAAGCCGCCCGAGCAGCTGGTGCTGGCCGCCGAGTTCGCCTCCGCGGCAGCCGCTTGCGACGCCGTGTGCCGCATCATGGAGGGCGGCCACGTCCCGTCACTCCTCGAACTCATGGACCGCACGACGGTCAAGGCCGTCAACGCCATGGCGCAGATGGGCCTCCCCGAGACCACCGAGGCCCTGCTGCTGGCCGCGTTCGACACCACCGCCCCGTCGGCCGACCTGGCCGCCGTCGGCGCGCTGTGCGAGGCGGCCGGCGCCACCCAGGTCGTCCCCGCCGACGACGTGGCCGAGTCCGAACTGCTCCTTCAGGCACGGCGGTTGTCGCTCACCGCGCTGGAGGCGGTCAAGGGCGTGACGATGATCGACGACGTGTGCGTGCCGCGCTCCCGGCTGGCCGAGATGCTCGAAGGCGTCGACCGGATCGCCGAGAAGTACCAGCTCACCATCGGCGTCGTCGCCCACGCGGGCGACGGCAACACCCATCCGACGGTCTGCTTCGACCCCGCGGACCCCGGCGAGTCCCGGCGCGCCCGCGAGTCCTTCGACGAGATCATGGCCCTCGGCCTGGAACTCGGCGGCACCATCACCGGCGAGCACGGCGTCGGCGTGCTGAAGAAGCAGTGGCTGGCGCGCGAGATCGGCCCCGTGGGCATGGAGATGCAGCGGGCCGTCAAGCAGGCCTTCGACCCGCTGAACCTCCTGAACCCGGGCAAACTCTTCTGAGGCCCGGGCTCTCACCGGGCGAGCAACTGGGCCAGCTCGTCGTCGAGTCCGAGCTGCTCACCCTCCGTCCCCGGCGGGACCACCCGCAGCGTCCTTTCCAGCCAGGCCGACACCGCCGCCGCGGGGGCCTCCAGCAGGGCGTCCCCGCCAGGTGAGCTCAGCGCCATCAGCACGACACCGCGCCCCTCGGTCTTCGTCGGCCACACCCGCACGTCCCCCTGCCCGCACGGCCGGAAGACGCCCTCCACCAGCAGGTCCCGGGCGAACGTCCAGTGCACGGGGTGCTCGGAGTCGATGTGGAAGGTGACGTGGACGGCGTAGGGGTCGCCGGTGAGATACCCCAGCCGGGCCGGCACCGGGATCCTGCACTCCGGCGACAGGACGAGTTTCAGCTCCAGATCCCGCTCCACCACGGTGTGCATGGCGGTGTTCCCTTCTCCTGACGGCTGCCCGTGAGGGCCGGTCAGGGGGAGAGAGCGGGCAGAGGCCGCGGCATTACGCGCCTTGCCGGAAGTTTTTTCGCGGGGGGACCCGCGGAGCGGTGCCGTGCGTAGCACATCGGTGCTCGAAAGGGGCGGGTCCCGTGGGAGCGACGGTGGGGCTTGCGCTCGTCTGATAGATGTGGAGGCCCCCATTTGACCCCCGAGCAGATACGGGACGACGGACATGAGCGCCCCAACCCCGGCCCCCGGTGACGACAGGCCCCGCGAAGGGTATTACCCGGACCCGTCCATTCCTGGATATGTCCGGTACTGGAACGGCGCCTCCTGGGTGCCGGGCACCAGCCGTCCGGCGCCCAAGGACGGCGAGTCGCTCGCGCCGCCCGGGGCGGGGGCCGCGCAGCCCGCCCCGGTGGAGGAGACAGGCCCGCACTTCTTCGACGAGGACCCGGTCGCACAGCCGTCCGCCGCCGAGGCCCAGCACGGCAGCCGTCCCGAGCCCGCGTCCGCCTGGGGCGCCGACCGCTCCCGCCAGTCCGGCTTCGGCGGCGACCAGGACCGCCGGGTCTCGTGGGGCGCGCCGCAGGGAGCGCAGGGTGCGGCCCCGCAGGGTGCTCTGAGCGCTGATCCGAGGGTGCCGCACGCCGACGGCCGGCCCGACGGGGAGTCCGCCCGCGCCGAGGGCACCGAGGGCGTCCCGCCCTCGGGTCAGGCGAACGCCGCGGCGGGGGACGGCACGTTCGTGTTCCGCCGCCCGACGGGCAACGCCGGGGGAGGAGCCTCGGCCGATGCCCAGGACGACGGCACGATGGCGTTCCGCGCGGTGGCCTCGCGCACGGGCCGGGCCGGCGGTCCGGACCGTGGGGCGGGTCCCGGCGACCACTCCGGCTTCGGACCGGCGGGCTCGGCCGGCGGCGCGGCGGCGTCCGGTTTCGCGGGGCAGGCCGGGGCGGCCGGCGGCGGCTTCGGGTCGGCCGAGGGCGCGGCGGCGTCCGCCTTCGGCGGTGAGCACGGACCGGCGGGCGCCGTAGGGGGCCCGTCGGGGCCCGCCTTCGGCGCCCAGGCCGGGCCGGCCGGCCCCGGGAGCGGCGCGTCGGGGCCCGGCTTCGGCGCGGGCAAGGCCGCCGCCGCCCGGGCCGCCGCGCAGGCGCCGGGCGGCAGCGCACCGGCCTCCGCGGCGGGTCCGACGGCCTTGTCCGGGCCCCAGGTGTCGCCCCCGATCCCCCCGCAGTCCGGCGGCCCCGGCGGTGCCCGGTCCGGCGCCGCCGTCTCCGCCCCCCTCAGTGCGGGCTCCGGTGGCGGTCAGTCGTCCTGGGCGCAGCAGGTGCACCGGCTCGCCGGGGGCGGCGGTGGTGACGAGCAGCCCGTCGCGCCCTGGAAGCCGCCGGTCGAGGACGTGTTCCAGGCGGCCGCCCGGCGCCAGGCGGAAGCCCGCCCCGCCGGGCTCGGCAAGCGGCTGGCCGCCCGGTTGCTGGACACCGTCGTCCTCGCCGCGCTCACCGCGGTGGCCGCCGTACCGCTCGGTGCCAAGGCGATCGACCACGTCAACGAGAAGATCGACGCGGCCAGGCTCTCCGGCGAGACCGTCACGGTCTGGCTGCTCGACGGCACGACCTCGGTCTGCCTCGGCATCGTCCTGGCGGTGTTGCTGCTGGCCGGTGTGCTCTGCGAGGTGCTGCCCACCGCCAAGTGGGGGCGCACCCTCGGCAAGAAGCTGATGGGTCTCGAAGTCCGGGACATCGAGGGCCACGACTCCCCGGAGTTCGGCGCGGCCCTGCGCCGCTGGCTGGTCTACAGCGTGCCCGGGCTTCTCGTCGTGGGGCTCGTCGGCGTCGCGTGGTGCCTCTTCGACCGGCCCTGGCGCCAGTGCTGGCACGACAAGGCCGCGCACACCTTCGTGGCGGGCTGAGCTCCCTCGGACGGCCGTCTGCCGGATGCGGAGGCCGGGTGTTCGCGGTCGACTCGGGCCATGAGCAGTGAACCGCCCCCCGGCTCCGGTCAGCAGCCCCCGGAAGACGACCCGTTCAGGAAGCGCCCCCCGGGCGAGCCGCCCGGTGAGGGCACGGGCTCGCCCTACGGCAGCGAACCCCCGTACGGGGGCGGCAGGCCGGGCGCCCCCGGTGGCGGGTTCGGGGGCGGCCCGCCCGGCGGTGGTGTTCCGCCCGGCGGCGGACCCTATGGCGGTGATCCCTACGGCGGCGGCTCCTATCCGACCGACCCCCTCGCCGGTATGCCCCCGCTCGCCGACAGCGGCAAGCGCACGCTCGCCCGCATCATCGACATGATCCTGGTGGGTGTCGTCGTCTGGCTGCTCACATGGGGCTTCGGCGTCAACGAGTACGACGTGGACAGCGACCGCATCGAGGTCGCCAAGTCGTTCTGGCAGTCGGCGGTCGCCGCCGTCCTCTACATCGGCTACGACACCCTCATGACCGCCAGGACCGGTCAGACCCTCGGCAAGAAGCTGCTGCACCTGCGCGTGGCCAACCTGGACAACGGCGCGACGCCCTCCGTGCAGAACGCGCTGGTGCGCGCCGCGGTGCTGTGGATCCCGTTCGCCTTCTGCTGCGCCTGTGTCTGGACCGCGATCTCGGGCGGCTGGAGCTTCTTCGACCGGCCCTACAAGCAGGGCCTGCACGACAAGGCGGCCAAAACGGTCGTGGTCAGCACCAATTGAGGCAGGCGGGGACCAAAAGGCGGTACCGAAGGATCAACGGGCGGTCAGGAGGCCGCCCGTTCGCGCACCGGCTTTTGGGCCGGCGCCGGGATGGAGGCCCGCACCGGTTCCCGGGGGGTGGGTCGTTCCACCGCGGCCGGGCGTTTGCCGGGCGATGGCACCGTCAGGGCTACCAGCAGTCCGAGGGCGAGCGCAGCGACGGCGATGATCGCGATCCCCACGCCCGAACTCGTCTGAGACAGCAGCAGCATGGCGAGGGTCGAGAGGATCACGGTGCAGGAACCGTAGGCGAGCTGTGCGGCAGTCGGACGGGGCATGGCCATCATGTCCTCGAAAGTGGGGGTCCACGGGGGTGTCGGCCCGGCTTTGCGCCGGCTTCCGGGCGTTCCGCCGAACGACATTCTCTCGGGCAGGGTGCCCGACCGGAACCGACGGTAAGCGTGACCTCGTCAACACGGCCGGTGCACAGGGGGCGCACGGAGTCATGACGTCCACGGAGTGGACACATGCACGCGCCCGCTCGGCCGGTGGAGGGGCCACGGGACAACCGTTCGGTTGTTCGTAAAACGAACGTCGCCTCCGCATAGTGCACTTGACCTGCTCAAGTCAAGGTCTGTCTTTTCTTCTAAACCTCTAGTCAAATGTCGTCACTTGACTACACGCGTTGATCACGCGCGCGCGGATTTCCATGACCGGGACCCTGCCTGCCGCGCGCCGCAACGCGGGGGAGGATCTCAAGTGATCAGTAGAACCCGGACGTTCAGAGCGGCCGCCATCAGCGTGGCGCTCGCGGCGGCCACCGCCACCGCATCGACGTACGCGGTGGCCGACGACGCCTCGGCACCCCGGTCCACCACCGTGGACCGGCACGACCCGGCGGATCGTCACCATGACGAGCACGACCTCGAAGGCCCGCTGAGCAAGACTCAGGACGCTCAGCGCGAGGAGGCCCTCAAGCAGGTCCTCTCGGGCAAGAGCAAGGTCAAGAACCGTGATGGTTCCAAGGTCGTCCAGCTCAAGAGCAAGAAGGGCGACGCGAAGTACGTCGAGCTCGGCCGCGAGAAGACCGACAAGATCTTCACGATCCTGGTCGAGTTCGGGGACAAGGTCGACAGCCGCTACGGCGGCACCCCGGGCCCGCTGCACAACGCGATACCCAAGCCCGACCGCAAGAAGGACAACTCCACGGCGTGGAGGGCCGACTACGACCGGGACTACTTCCAGGACCTGTACTTCGGTTCCGGCAAGGGCGTCGACTCGGTCAAGACCTACTACGAGAAGCAGTCCTCGGGCCGCTACTCGGTCGACGGCGAGGTCTCCGACTGGGTCAAGGTCCCCTACAACGAGGCCCGTTACGGCAACAACGCCTGCGGTGACACCAACTGCCCGAGTGTGTGGAACGTCGTCAGCGACGGTCTGAACGCCTGGGTCTCCCAGCAGAAGGCAGCGGGGAGGACCGACGCGCAGATCAAGGCGGACGTCGCGCGCTTCGACGAGTGGGACCGTTACGACTTCGACGGCGACGGCGACTTCAACGAGTCCGACGGCTACATCGACCACTTCCAGATCGTGCACGCCGGTGAGGACGAGTCCGCGGGGGGCGGCGCCCAGGGCACCGACGCGATCTGGGCCCACCGCTGGTACGCCTTCGGCACCGACAGCGGCGCCACCGGCCCCGAGAACAACAAGCTGGGCGGCGCGAAGATCGGCGACACCGGCATCTGGGTCGGCGACTACACCGTCCAGCCGGAGAACGGCGGGCTCGGCGTCTACGCCCACGAGTACGGCCACGACCTCGGTCTGCCGGACCACTACGACACCACTGGCGACGGTGAGAACTCCACCGGCTTCTGGACGCTGATGTCGTCCGGTTCCTGGCTCGGCACCGGCAAGAAGGAGATCGGCGACCTGCCCGGCGACATGACCGCCTGGGACAAGATGCAGCTGGGCTGGCTGAACTACGACAAGGCCAAGGCCGGGGTCAACTCCTGGCACAAGCTGGGTGTCGCCGAGTACAACACCAAGCACAAGCAGGCGCTCGTGGTGGACCTGCCGCAGAAGGCCGTCACCACCGAGCTCGTCACCCCTGCCCAGGGCGCCACCCAGTGGTGGAGCGGCAGCGGCAACAACCTGAAGAACACGCTGACCCGTTCCGTCGACCTGACCGGGAAGAAGTCGGCGTCACTGGCCCTCGACGGCTGGTACGAGATCGAGGCCAACTACGACTACCTCTACGTCGAGGCCTCGACCGACGGCGGCGCCAACTGGACGGCCCTGGACGGCACGGTGGACGGCAAGCCGATCCCGCGTGACGGCAGCGACAAGCCGGCCCTGCACGGCACGGTCGACGGTTACAAGAAGCTGGCCTATTCCCTGGATGCCTACGCGGGCAAGAAGTTCGACCTGCGCTTCCGCTACCAGACCGACGGCGGCCTGGCGATGAAGGGCTTCGCGGCCGACCGGATCGCCGTGACCGCCGACGGCGCCACCGTCTTCTCCGACGACGCCGAGTCCGCGGACGCGGCCTGGACGGCGAACGGCTTCTCCCGCATGGGCGCGTCCTTCACCAAGAACTACGCGCAGTACTACATCGCGGAGAACCGGCAGTACGTCTCGTACGACAAGACGCTGAAGACCGGCCCGTACAACTTCGGCTTCACCGAGCGTCCGGACTGGGTCGAGCACTACGCGTACCAGAACGGCCTGCTGCTCTGGAAGTGGGACACCTCCCAGGCGGACAACAACACCAGCAAGCACGAAGGCACCGGTCTCATCCTGCCGATCGACTCGCACCCGACCGCGCTCAAGTGGGCCGACGGCACGCTGATGCGCAACCGCATCCAGAGCTACGACGCGCCGTTCAGCAAGTACCGCACGGACGGCATGACGCTGCACAAGGCGGACGTGGCGAAGTACATCCCGGGCTCGAAGGGCGTCTCGGTCTTCAACGACCGGAAGAACGACTACTACGACGAGTCGACCCCGACCGCGGGTGTCAAGATCACTGACACCAACACGAAGATCAAGATCCTCAAGGAAGCCAAGGACGGCTCGACGATCGAGCTGGAGGTCGGCCCCGCGGGTAGGTAATTCGCATCCTTGCAGGTCAGAACATGATCGGCGGTGACCCACTGGCGGGTCACCGCCGATCCGTGTTTAGGTGCGTCCTGTGGCTCTCTTATTGACACCGACCGACACGGGGGATGACCGCATGGCCGCAGGAGGCTTCTGCAAGCTGCCGAACGGCATGGTGGTGGTGGCACTGAACCTGCCCAGCCCCGCCGCCGACGGCCCCGGCGCCGTCCGCGTCCTCGTGCACTCCGTGAACCGCGCCCGGGCCCTGACCAGGCTCCGCAACCTCGGTCTGCGGTCGGTCTACCTGCGCGGCAACGCCGCCCCGCCGACCCCGGACGAGATCACCGCGGTCCTGCACCACCCCGACGGCCTGATATGGCGCACGGCCCACGACAACGGTGTCGCGTCGAGCCCGGACCTGGTCCAGGAGCTCTGGCGCCCGATCAGAGCCCTCCTGCGGCGCCCGACGGCCCAGACCTGACCCACGGGGCCTGCGGGCCGCGGGGCTACTGCACGACCGGCTTGCCCGACAGCTCCACGCCCGCCTCGCGCAGCTCCTCCAGGGCCCGCTCGGTGCTCTCCGGGGCCACCCCGGCCGTCAGGTCCAGCAGGACCTGCGTGCGAAAGCCCTCCCGGGCGGCGTCCAGCGCCGTGGCGCGCACGCAGTGGTCCGTGGCGATGCCCACCACGTCCACCTCGGTGACCTCGCGCGAGCGCAGCCAGTCGGCCAGGGACGTGCCGTTCTCGTCGGTCCCCTCGAAACCGCTGTACGCCGCCGAGTACGCCCCCTTGTCGAACACGGCATCGACCGAGCCGGAGGCGACGGCCGGGGCGAAGTTCGGGTGGAAGCCGACGCCCTCCGTGCCGGCCACGCAGTGCGCGGGCCAGGAGCGGGCGTAGTCCGGGTTCGCGGAGAAGTGGCCGCCGGGGGCGATGTGGTGGTCGCGGGTGGCCACCACGTGCTGGTAGCCGGACCCGGCCGCCTGCCCGATCAGCTCGGTGACGGCGGCGGCCACATCGGCACCGCCGGCCACCGCGAGGCTGCCCCCCTCGCAGAAGTCGTTCTGCACATCGACGACGATCAAGGCGCGGCGCATGGTCGGTGTCCTTCGGCTATGAGGTCGGCAAGCCCGGCCGGTGAACCACCGAGCCTATTGACAGAGGAGAGCGGACGGGAGGGGGCACGGGTCGGCGCGTCACGGCACACCCCCTAGCTACCCGAGGTCTCGTGCAGGTACTCGGTGGGCAGGACGGGCTCCCCGCGCGAGAGCTGCGTGGCCGACATCGGGAGACCCGCGCGTGCCCTCGTGTGCCGCTCGCGCGCCGCGTCCAGCGGCTCCCGCGCCACGACCTCGCCACCCTTGACCAGCTCCACCAGCAGCTGCCGGCCCGCGAGCTCGCCCGGTACCGGTCCGGTGCCGATCACCTCGGCCTCGGCGATCCCGTGGGCGTCCAGCCGCCGCGCGGCCCACTTGCGTCCGCCGACGGACGTCTTGCCGCCGCTGGACTTCTTCGCCACCGGCACCAGCGGCGCCTTCGGGTCGGCGGACTCGGCGCGCGCGACCAGCTTGTAGACCATCGAGGAGGTGGGGTGGCCGGAGCCGGTCACCAGCTGGGTGCCGACCCCGTAGGCGTCCACGGGCGCCGCGGCCAGCGAGGCGATGGCGTACTCGTCCAGGTCGGAGGTGACGACGATCTTCGTCTCGGTCGCGCCCAGCTCGTCCAGCTGCTGGCGCACCCGGTGCGCGACCAGCAGCAGGTCGCCGGAGTCGATGCGCACCGCGCCCAGCTCGGTCCCGGCCACCTCGACGGCCGTGCGGACCGCCTCGGCGACGTCGTAGGTGTCCACCAGCAGCGTGGTGCCCCGGCCCAGCGTGTTCACCTGGGCCTGGAAGGCGTCGCGCTCGCTGTCGTGCAGCAGGGTGAAGGCGTGCGCGGAGGTGCCGACGGTGGGGATGCCGTAGCGGAAACCCGCCGCCAGGTCCGAGGTGGTCGCGAAGCCGCCGACGTACGCGGCCCGGGAGGCCGCCACCGCGGCGAGTTCGTGTGTGCGCCGGGCGCCCATCTCGATCAGCGGCCGGTCGCCCGCGGCGGCCGCCATGCGCGAGGCCGCCGCGGCGATCGCCGAGTCGTGGTTGAGGATCGACAGGATCACCGTCTCCAGCAGCACGCACTCGGCGAAGGTGCCCTCCACACGCATGATCGGCGAGCCCGGGAAGTACACCTCGCCCTCGGGATAGCCCCAGATGTCCCCGCTGAACCGGTAGCCGGCCAGCCAGTCCAGCGTCTCCTCGTCCACGATCCCCCGCTCGCGCAGGAAGGTCAGCACGGCCGTGTCGAAGCGGAAGTTCTCCACCGCGTCCAGCACTCGTCCGGTGCCGCCCACGACGCCGTAGCGCCGCCCGTCCGGCAGCCGCCGGGTGAAGACCTCGAACACGCTCCGCCGCTCGGCCGTGCCCGCCGTGAGGGCGGCCCGCACCATCGTCAGCTCGTACTGGTCCGTGAAGAGCGCCGTCGAGGGAACGTCCACCGGCAGCCCAAGGTCCGCTGTGTTCATGAGCGGGATCGTACCCCCATTTCGTCAATCTGACGATTGTAGGCCCGGAGGGCGCGATCGCCCTACGGCCAGGCCCGTTTGTGCGACTACCCCCCTCGGGTGGCAGCATGGGCAGTGTGACGTCACCCGCGCCCCTGGAGATCGAACGCACCGAGTCGGCGGAGGAGGTCTTCGCCGTACCCGAGCCGGACGTCCCGTGGGTCACCATCGTCCACAACGACCCGGTCAACCTCATGAGCTACGTGACGTACGTCTTCCAGTCGTACTTCGGCTACTCCAAGGAGAAGGCCACCAAGCTCATGCTCGACGTCCACCACAAGGGCCGGGCGGTCGTCTCCAGCGGCAGCCGCGAGGAGATGGAACGCGACGTGCAGGCCATGCACGGCTACGGCCTGTGGGCCACCCTCCAGCAGGACCGTAAGTAGCCAGCTCTCCGCCCAGCAGCGAAAAGGCGTTCATGCCCGGAACCTTCGAACCGCTCCCCGGCGGCGGCGCGGCCGTCGCGCTCGACGACGTCGAGATCTCCATCATCCGGTCGCTGGCCGTCCAGCTCCTGGAGCTCATCGGCCCCGGCCCCGCCGAGGACGTCTCCGGCGACCCGCTCGCCGAGCTGTTCGCCGAGGGCCCGAGCGAACCGCCGGCCGACCCGGTGCTCAGGAGGCTGTTCCCGGACGCCTACGGCGACCCCGACGGCGCCCCGCAGGCCCCGGAGGCCGAGGAGCAGCGGGCGTACTCCGCGGAGTTCCGCCGCTACACCGAGAACGACCTGCGCGCCGGCAAGCGGGACAACGCCCTGGTCGTGATCCGCTCCCTCGACGCGCTCTCCTCGGCGTCGGCCGGTGAGGGCGGTGCGGTGCTGAAGCTGTCCCCGGCTCAGTCGCAGCAGTGGCTGGGCGCCCTGAACGACCTGCGGCTCGCGATCGGCTCGCGACTGGAGATCACCGACGACGAGGACACCGAGCTCCTCTACCGCCTTCCCGACGACGACCCGCGCAAGCCGATGGTGATGGCCTACCTGTGGCTGGGCGGCCTCCAGGAGACGCTGGTCGGAACCCTTATGGCCTGATCGGTGCAGGTTTTGTGACCGCCGGATGGTCGATCGGTGTTCGCTCAGAGGACACTCAAATCCGGATAACGATCCCATCACCGCACCGGCCGTCTATGGCCCCTCCGAAAGTGTTTTGTCCGCTTTTCCTGTGCGGTGCGCCACATTCCATGCCGGTGATCAGTGTTGCGGCCGTGATAAATCTTCACGACCGCCCGGTCGGAACACCACCCGAATGTTCGGCCGGGTGCGCCACCGAGCCGGCAACCGCCGGCCAGGCACGAGCGGGCTTCCGGGCCCGCTCAGCTCCATCATCCGGGGGGATCGAAACCCGATCCGAGGCCGACGAGAGGCCCGGGTCGGCATGGAGAAAGGCGCACCACACATGACCTCTGCGCAGGTCGACACGGAAAACGTGCCCGAAGAGGGGTACGAACGCGGCCTCGGCAGCCGTCAAGTCCAGATGATCGCGATCGGCGGCGCCATCGGCGTCGGCCTGTTCATGGGCGCCGGAGCGAACATCGCGAAGGCCGGCCCCAGCATCATCCTCATGTACGCCCTCGCGGGCGTCGTGATCTTCTTCATCATGCGGGCCCTGGGCGAGCTGCTCCTCTACCGGCCCGTCTCCGGCTCCTTCGCCGAGTACGCCCGCGAATTCCTCGGCCCGTTCTTCGGGTTCGTCACGGGCTGGACGTACTGGCTCATGTGGGTGGTGACCGGCATGGCCGAGCTCACGGCCGCCGCGATCTACATCCACTTCTGGTTCCCGGAGATCCCCCAGTGGGTCAGCGCCCTGGTCTTCCTGGTGGTGCTCTTCGGCGTCAACCTGATCTCCGTCAAGATCTTCGGCGAGGTCGAGTTCTGGTTCTCGATGATCAAGGTCACGGCCATCATCGGCATGATCGTCATCGGTCTCGGCGTGCTCACCCTTGGCTTCTCCGACGCCGGTGACACCGCCGCAGTCTCCAACCTCTGGTCGCACGGCGGCTTCTTCCCGAACGGCATCGGCTCCAGCCTCATGACGCTCCAGGGCGTCATGTTCGCCTACCTCGCCGTCGAACTCGTCGGCGTCACCGCGGGCGAGTCCGAGAACCCCGAGAAGACCCTGCCCAAGGCCATCAACACCCTGCCCTGGCGCATCATCGTCTTCTACGTCGGCGCCCTGCTGGTGATCCTCTCCGTCGTCAAGTGGACCGAGTTCTCCGCCGGTGAGAGCCCGTTCGTGCACGCCTTCGGCAAGATCGGCATCCCGCTCGCCGCGGGCATCGTCAACTTCGTCGTGCTCACCGCGGCCCTGTCGTCCTGCAACTCGGGCATGTACTCCACCGGCCGCATGCTGCGCGACCTGGCCGCCAACAGCGAGGCGCCGCAGGCGTTCGGCAAGCTCAACGCCCGCAAGACGCCCGCCGTCGGCATCACGGTCTCCGTCGCGCTCATGGGCATCGGCGTCGTCCTGAACTACGTCGTCCCGGAGAAGGCGTTCCTTTACGTCACCTCCGTCGCCACCGCGGCCGGCATCTGGACCTGGATGATGATCCTCGTCAGCCACATCCGCTACCGGGCCGCGGTCGACGCGGGCCGGCTGCGCGCCTCGTCCTTCCCCGCTCCCGGCGGCGCGCTCTTCAGCTGGGTCGCGCTCCTCTTCCTCATCGGCGTGACCTGCATGATCGCGTACGACAAGGACGCGCGGGTCTGCCTTTACGTCGCGGCCGGCTGGGCCGTCGCCCTGGGTGTCGGCTGGGCGGTCCTCAAGCGCCGCAACCCGCAGCTCACCGGGCGCCGCGACGCGGAGTTCGAGAAGGTCGGCTGACCACCCCGAGGACGCCCAGCCGCAGGGAGTACTCGTGGCACCCCCTGCGGCTGCCGCTCAGGGCGTCCGGCATATGGGCCGTTCCGTACCAGTCCTCGGTACGGAACGGCCCTTCTGCTTATCCTTGCCGACATGCTGACCATCACCCAGGCCCTCGTCGACCAGATCGTCGCCCACGCGCGCAAGGACCACCCCGACGAGGCGTGCGGCGTCGTCGCAGGACCGGCGGGCTCTGACCGCCCCGAGCGCTTCATCCCCATGCTGAACGCGGCCATGTCGCCCACGTTCTACGAGTTCGACTCCGGGGACCTGCTCAAGCTCTACCGCGAGATGGACGACCGCGACGAGGAGCCGGTGGTCATCTACCACTCGCACACCGCGACCGAGGCCTACCCCTCGCGCACCGACATCTCCTACGCCAACGAGCCCGGCGCGCACTACGTCCTCGTCTCCACCGCCGACACCGACGGGGCCGGCGAGTTCCAGTTCCGCTCCTTCCGGATCGTCGAGGGTGAGGTCACCGAGGAGGAGGTCCGGGTCGTCGAGGCCTACTGAGTTCGCCTGAACAGCGCAGTCTCACTCCCCGGCCCCAAAACGTCCGCCATGTGGGATCACATTCCAGGACCCGGACCGGGAATCGATACGATGAGCCCATGGTTTTCCATGACGTGAGCGAAAAGACGCCGGGCGATCTGCTCGTGGCGCGGCTGCACGTCGACCTGTGCAGGCTCGCCAGCGCCATCTGTTGACGCCGGACCCTGCCGCCGTACGGCCGTCAGCCGCGGCGCCGCACACACGCACCACCCCGCTGTTCCTGCGCTGCCGCGCGCCCCGACCGACCACTCCCGACAGGAGCCCTGAAGCCATGGCCATCGAGGTCCGCATCCCGACCATCCTCCGCACGTACACCGACGGTCAGAAGGCGGTGGAAGGCAAGGGAGACACCCTCACCGAGCTCTTCAACGACCTCGAGACACGGCACCCGGGCATCCAGGCCCGCATCGTGGACGACGGCCAGCTGCGCCGCTTCGTCAACGTGTACCTGAACGACGAGGACGTCCGCTTCCTCGACGGCATCAACACCAAGCTGTCGGACGGCGACAACGTCACGATCCTGCCGGCCGTGGCAGGAGGTTCTGCCGCGGCGAAGCCGCGTCCGGCTGGGGTGGCGGTCGGGCGGCGCGCGGGAACGGTCTGATCACCGATGCGCTACGACTCCCCCCTGGCCGCGGTCGGCAACACCCCCCTGGTGCGCCTGCCGCGGCTGTCGCCGTCCGCCGACGTCCGCATCTGGGCGAAGCTGGAGGACCGCAACCCGACGGGGTCGGTCAAGGACCGTCCGGCCCTGCACATGATCGAGCAGGCGGAGAAGGACGGCCGCCTGACCCCGGGCTGCACCATCCTCGAGCCGACGTCGGGCAACACCGGCATCTCCCTGGCCATGGCGGCGAAGCTCAAGGGCTACCGCATCGTCTGCGTGATGCCGGAGAACACCTCGCAGGAACGCCGGGACCTGCTGGGCATGTGGGGCGCGGAGATCATCTCCTCCCCGGCGGCGGGCGGCTCCAACACCGCCGTGCGCGTCGCCAAGGAGCTCTCGGCCGAGCACCCGGACTGGGTGATGCTCTACCAGTATGGAAACCCGGACAACGCGGGCGCCCACTACGCCACGACCGGCCCCGAGATCCTCGCGGACCTGCCGTCGATCACGCACTTCGTGGCCGGCCTCGGCACCACCGGCACCCTCATGGGCGTGGGCCGCTTCCTGCGCGAGCACAAGCCGGACGTCCGGATCGTCGCGGCCGAACCGCGCTACGACGACCTGGTCTACGGCCTGCGCAACCTGGACGAGGGATTCGTGCCCGAGCTGTACGACGCCTCCGTCCTCACCACCCGCTTCTCGGTCGGCTCGGCGGACGCGGTCACCCGCACCCGCGAGCTGCTCCAGCAGGAGGGCATCTTCGCCGGCGTCTCCACGGGCGCCGCGCTGCACGCCGCGATCGGCGTCGGCAAGAAGGCCGTCAAGGCCGGGGAGCCGGCCGACATCGTCTTCGTCGTCGCCGACGGCGGCTGGAAGTACCTCTCGACGGGCGTCTACACGGCGGCCACCACGCAGGAGGCCATCGACACGCTCCAGGGCCAGCTCTGGGCGTAGCCGACGGAACGAACCGACACGAAAGGGCTGGAATCCGCGACTCCAGCCCCTTCGCGCTGCTCAGCCCGCCAGGTAGCGCACCTGGTCCCACAACGCCGGGTCCACCACGCCGACCCGCCGCCGGAAACCCCACACCGGGACCTCCCGCAGCTCGTCCGTCTCCAGGAAGCTCGCGCGGCCCTGGGCGTCGCCGGCCGAACCCGGGGGCAGCGGGATCACCCCGGCGCGTTCGTCACGGAACCGGGTGGTGATCTTCGCGACCGTCGCCCGCTCCCCGCGCACCGCCAGCACCAGGCAGGGCCGGTCCTTCGCCCGCCCGTCGCCCACCACCCTGCCTGACGCGCCTCGCGCGGCCCCCTCTGATTCCGCTTCGTCCTCGTAGGGCACCTCCGCCCACCAGATCTCCGCCGGCTGCGGCCGGCCCTCCGGAGCTAGCACCGGCGCCGCCGCCCCACCCCGCTGGGCCGACGGCCGCCGCCCCCGGCCCCAGCCGTCGACGAGAGTGGCGACGAGCGCGAGCAGCACCACCGCGGCGAGCGCCAGCCACCAGGACGTGTCCATACTGAGACGTTACCGGCGCCGCCCGCGCCGCGCGCCCTCCTCGCGAGGATCACCCCCGGCCTTGCCAGCCGAACCGGTGACAGCACAGGTGAGTTCGCCCACAACAGGCCTTTGTGGAGGAGCTACCGGAGGTTTTGCGCCTTACGCTCGACGGACCGCACGACCCCCCGACGCCCCTCTCAGACATTCCCGCCAGCGGAGGTTTCTGCTTCATGAAGCTCACCGTCGTCGGCTGCTCGGGGTCGTTCCCGTCCGCGGAATCGGCCTGCTCGAGCTACCTCGTCGAGGCCGACGGCTTCCGGCTGCTTCTCGACCTGGGCAACGGTGCCCTGGGCGAGTTGCAGCGCCACTGCGGTCTCTACGACCTCGACGCGATCTTCCTCAGCCACCTGCACGCCGACCACTGCATCGACATGTGCGCGTACTTCGTCGCGCGCTACTACCGCCACGACGGCGGCCGCTGCGATCCACTCCCCGTCTTCGGCCCCGAAGGCACGGAACACCGGCTGACCACCGCCTACGCGGACACGCCCTCCGCCTCCTCCATGAGCGAGGTCTTCGACTTCCACACGGTCAAGCCGTCCACCTTCGAACTCGGGCCGTTCACGGTGCACACCGAGCGGGTGGCCCACCCCGTGGAGGCGTACGGCATCCGCATCGAGCACGGCGGCCGGACGCTGGCGTACTCCGGAGACACCGGCGTGAGCCCCGCGCTGGACGAACTCGCCCGGGACGCCGACCTGTTCCTGTGCGAGGCGGCGTTCACGCACGGCAAGGAGAACATCCCCGACCTGCACCTCAACGGCCGTGAGGCGGGTGAGACGGCGGCCCGGGCCGGTGCCCGCCGCCTGGTCCTCACTCACATCCCGCCGTGGACGGACCCCCAGGTCAACCTCGCCGACGCCCGCGAGGTCTACGACGGCCGGGTGGACCTGGCCGCGCCGCGGCAGACGTACGAGATCTAGCGTCCCCCGCTCGGACCCCGGAACACGCGCGAAGGCCCCGGAACCACAGCTTGGGTTCCGGGGCCTTCGGCGTGTGCGAGTTCCTTACTTCGCCTCGGCCTTCTGGAGCTCGGCGAGTTCCTCGTCGGACTCCCGGCCCGGCGTCGGCAGGTTGAACTTGGTGATCGCGAAGCGGAAGACCGCGTAGTAGACCGCCGCGAAGCACAGACCGACCAGGGCCAGACCCCACGGATTGGTCGCGATACCCAGGTTGAGGAAGAAGTCCACCGCGCCGGCCGAGAAGCCGAAGCCGTCCTTCATGCCCAGCGCCCAGGTCAGCGCCATCGAGACGCCGGTGAGCACGGCGTGGATCGCGTACAGCACCGGGGCGATGAACATGAAGGTGAACTCGATCGGCTCGGTGACGCCCGTGACGAACGAGGTCAGCGCCAGCGACAGCATCATGCCGCCGACTATCTTGCGACGCTCGGGCCGGGCGCAGTGCACGATCGCGAGGCAGGCGGCCGGCAGGGCGAACATCATGATCGGGAAGAAGCCGGTCATGAACTGCCCGGCGCTCGGGTCACCCGCCAGGAACCGGGCGATGTCGCCGCTCTTGCCCTCGTAGGTGCCGGCCTGGAACCAGGGGAAGGAGTTCAGCAGGTGATGCATGCCGATCGGGATCAGCGCACGGTTGGCGACACCGAAGATGCCCGCGCCGACCGCCCCGGAGCCGACCAGCCACTCACCGACGTTGTGCAGAGCCGTGCCGAGGACCGGCCAGATGTAGCCGAAGACGATGCCGATGACCAGACCCGCGAAGGCGGACAGGATCGGCACCAGACGGCGCCCGCCGAAGAAGCCCGCCCAGTCGGGCAGCTTGGTCCGGTAGAACTTCTGGTAGAGCAGGGCCACGACGATGCCCATGACCACGCCGCCGAGGACCTTGGCGTCCACGGGAGCGTCGACCATGACGACCTTGCCGTCGACCGCCGTGGCGACCTTCGGCAGGTTCTTGTCGGTGAACGTGGCCAGCACGTTCTTGAAGACGAGGTAGCCGACCACGGCCGCCAGCGCGGTGGACCCGTCCGACTTCTTGGCGAAGCCGATCGCGATGCCCACGGCGAACAGCAGCGCCATGTTGTCGAGGATCGCGTTGCCGCCGGCCGCCATGAAGCCCGCGATCTTGGTGATGAAAGCAGGGAACGACTCGCGCCCGAGCATGTCGGTGTTGCCGAGTCGGACCAGCAGGGCGGCGGCGGGCAGGACGGCGACGGGGAGCATCAGGCTGCGGCCGATGCGCTGCATCACCGCCATCACCGCCGCCCCCTTCTTCGGGCTCGCGGGCGCGGCTGTGGCTGTGGACATGAACTTCCTCCAGGGGGCACGGCGCCGCCCAGGAAGAGTTCGACGGGGGACGGCGGCGTCTCAAAGAAAGGGGAACGCGGTCATCACCGCGCGACCTCCACCACTGAGTGGTGTAGACCAGTTGTAGCACGGTAGGCCGAACGAGTGGAACCCGCCAATTCCACCCGCTGTGACGATCACGCCTTGGCGCTGTCCTCGACGTCCTCCTCGGGTTCGCGCCCCACAGTGGCCAGATCCAACCTCGTGATCGCGAACCGGAAGATCACGTAATGGACGAGCGCGAATCCCGCACCGATCGGAAGGATCAGTCATGGCCCGGTCGCCGGATTCCAGTTGATGACGTGATCGATCAGCCCCGCCGAGAAGCCGAACCCGTCACGCATCCCCACCCCCACATCACCGCCATCGACACACCCGTCAGCAGCGCGTGCAGCACGTACAGACCGGCGCGACGAACAGGAACGAGCCCTCGATCGGCTCGGCGATGCCCGTGACGAACGACGTCAGCCACCGACGGCATCAGACCCCCGACCTCCAACCGGTCGAGGATCCCCGCCGTCGGCAGCACCGTGATCGGCAACTGCAGAGTGCGGCCCATCTTCTGCGACCCCTGGAACAACCGGTTCCAGCGAACACGGGGCGGGGTCGGCGGCAGCCTTGGCGCCGGCAGGGCTGCCGGCACTCGTTCCGATCCCCCCGGTCGAGACACTTTCGGCGAGAGACTTTTGTCGAGAGGCCCGCTCGTGGTGTAGACCAGTCGTTCGACGGTCGCACGAAGGTGACGCCACCAGCTGGTACACGACTTGGCCGCTCGCAAAGATGGGCCAACTGTGGGTTACTGCGACAAAGCGGTTCGGATCAGGGAGAACGAACATGGCCACCAAGGCTGAGAAGATCGTTGCCGGGCTCGGCGGCATCGACAACATCGAAGAGGTCGAAGGCTGCATCACCCGCCTCCGGACCGAAGTCGTGGACCCCGCCAAGGTCGACGAGACCGCCCTGAAGGCCGCCGGCGCCCACGGCGTCGTCAAGATGGGCACCGCGATCCAGGTCGTCATCGGCACCGACGCCGACCCCATCGCGGCGGAGATCGAAGACATGATGTGAAGCGCGGGGATCGTCCCGGGCCTCACCGCCTGACACCCCCAGCCCCACCGGGGCCCCGTCCCACCGCGGAAGGGGCCCCTTCCGCACGTACGGATAGGCTCAGCCGCATGTCTCGAATCGACGGCCGCACCCCCCAGCAGCTCCGCCCCATCACCATCGAGCGCGGCTGGAGCAAGCACGCCGAAGGCTCCGTCCTCGTCTCCTTCGGCGACACCAAGGTCTTCTGCACCGCCTCCGTCACCGAAGGCGTCCCGCGCTGGCGCAAGGGCAGCGGCGAAGGCTGGGTCACCGCCGAATACTCCATGCTGCCCCGCTCCACCAACACCCGCGGCGACCGTGAGTCCGTCAAGGGCCGCATCGGCGGCCGCACCCACGAGATCAGCCGCCTCATCGGCCGCTCCCTGCGCGCCGTCATCGACTACAAGGCCCTCGGCGAGAACACCATCGTCCTCGACTGCGACGTCCTCCAGGCCGACGGCGGCACCCGCACCGCCGCCATCACCGGCGCCTACGTGGCACTCGCCGACGCCGTCGCCTGGGCCCAGCGCAAGAAGCTCATCAAAGCCGGCCGCAAGCCCCTCACCGGCACCGTCTCCGCCGTCTCCGTCGGCATCGTCGGCGGCATCCCCCTCCTCGACCTCTGCTACGAAGAAGACGTCAAGGCCGACACCGACATGAACGTCGTCTGCACCGGCGACGGCCGCTTCGTCGAAGTCCAGGGCACCGCCGAAGCCGAACCCTTCGCCCGCGACGAACTCAACGCCCTCCTCGACCTCGCCGTCGCCGGCTGCGACGAACTCGCCGCCCACCAGCGCACCGCGCTTGACACCGTCCTCGAAAAGTAAAGGACACACCAAGAAGGCCGCTCGGTACGGGCAACCGCGCCGAGCACACACGCGTCTGAAGGAGTACGGGCGCACGGCTCATCCCTGTGCGCCCGGCCAGCCACGCGGGCCCGACCGGCCCCACCGAACGAGAGGGACCGCTCCATGGCCGCGAGCCGCCGACGCCGCACCGCAGCCGTCGCCGCCACCCTGGCGGCCGTCGCGCTGACCGCCGGACTCACCACCGGCTGCGCCGCCGTCGACAAGGCGCTGGACTGCGTCCAGACCGCCGACGCCATCGCCGACAGCGTCACCGAACTCCAGCAGGCCGTCGACAGCGCGGCGAACGACCCCACGCAGCTCGACGAGTCCCTCGACTCCATCGACAAGAACCTCGGCGACATCGGCGACAAGACCGACAACGCGGACGTCGGCAAAGCCGTCGACGACCTCAACAAGGCCGTGGACAACGTCCGCACTTCGATCGAGAACGGCGACGAGACACCCGACATCAGCCCCGTCACGGACGCGGCGGGCGAACTGACGAAGGTCTGCACGCCGTAACACCACCTCACCGGGCAGGGCTTCTCATGTGCCGGGTTTCCCACGGAGGCCGGATACGGGTCCGCGAGGGCTGGTCGCGCAGTTCCCCGCGCCCCTGACGGGGCGCGCCCCGGCCATACTGGTGGCCATGAGTCGCCTGATCCTCGCCACCCGCAACGCCGGGAAGATCACCGAACTTCGCGCGATCCTCGCCGAAGCCGGGCTGCCCCACGACCTCGTCGGCGCCGACGCCTACCCGGACATCCCCGACGTCAAGGAAACGGGCGTGACGTTCGCCGAGAACGCCCTCCTCAAGGCCCACGCCCTGGCCCAGGCCACAGGCCTGCCCGCGGTCGCCGACGACTCCGGCCTCTGCGTCGACGTCCTCAACGGAGCCCCCGGCATCTTCTCCGCCCGCTGGTCCGGCCGCCACGGCGACGACAAGGCCAACCTGGACCTCCTCCTCGCCCAGCTCTCGGACATCGCCGACGAACACCGCGGCGCCCACTTCGCCTGCGCCGCGGCACTCGCCCTGCCGGACGGCACGGAGAGGGTGGTCGAAGGGCAGCTACGGGGCGTCCTGCGCCACCAGCCCGCCGGCACGGGCGGCTTCGGCTACGACCCGATCCTCCAGCCGGAGGGCGAGTTGCGAACCTGCGCGGAGATGACCCCCGAGGAGAAGAACGCGATCAGCCACCGGGGGAAGGCGTTCCGGGCGCTGGTGCCGATGGTGGGGGAGCTGTTGGGCTGACGCGTGCGGAAGGGCGCCCACTGAAGTGGTGCGCCCTTCCTGGATGAGCCCGGTGGGACTCGAACCCACGACACACCGGACCTAAACCGGCGCCCTCTTGCCAGCTGGGGTACGGGCCCACAGCGTCGCCTACTCTACTGGGCCTCGCGGATCGCTCGTCGGCCTCCTCGGCACCACGTCTTGGTGATCGCGTGGCAATTGGGACACAACAGCTGCAGATTCTCGCGCCGGTCGTCGCTCCAGTCCCCGTTGATGTGATCCACCTCCAGCGTCATGGGTTTGCCGAGCCACTCGGGGCCGATGCCGCACCGCACGCACTGCTCGGGTACGCCGACGCTGCTGAGCGCTCGGCGCAACAGCGTGGTCGCGGTCCTGTGCTTGCTGTCATGACGGACCAGGATCTCCTCGGGGCGCTTGGCCGGGACGGTGCCCGGCTTGCCCCGGTTGTGTGCCTGGCCGAGGAAGTGCGCCGTGTCGAGGCGCTCCTGTGCGATGAGTCGACGCAACGCCGACCGCTGTCCGCCGTTGTCCGGCCGTCCCAGCCGGCGCAGCACCTCGGCGAGCGATAAGGACGCGGCGACCGCGACGCGCAGTTCTTCGGGCGTGGGCCAGGCGCGCCGCCCGCTCATGAGGCCCGCCTCCGCGCGCGTCCCCTGCCACGCCCTCGGTAACTGTCCGTCGTCGAGTGACAGTTGGGGCAGAGGAACCGAACGTTATCCACCCGATTGTTGCGCCAGTCGCCGTCGATGTGGTCGACCTCCAAGGACAGCGGCTCCCCCTGCCAGACGGCTCCGATACCGCACATCGCGCAGCGCTCCTCGACGCCCAGCTCGCGCATCGCCCTCTTGAGGCGGGCGCTCGGAACCCGTCTGGGGTGCGTGGAGGTGTCCTCGACGAGGATCTCCTCGGCCGTGCGGCGGCGCTGGTTGTGCCTCATCTTCTCCGTGCGGACCACAGGTACGAAGTGCGACGTGTCGATGCCGTATGCCTTGATGCGGCGGCTGATGTGAGTGTGGTGTCCCCCCACCAGCTCAAGCCCGACGTGCCGCAGCACGTCGTTCATGCTGGTCGAGGCGGACACGGCCGCTTGCAGAACTTTCCGGGTCCACCTGCTCCCCTCCCGCTCGAAGTGAGCGGTGTCCACCCCCAGCTTCTTCATTCGCTGCCGGATGTAGTCCCGCCTGGAACTCCGAGGATCCACCCCCAGCCTCTCCAGCGCCTCCGTCAACGACCTCGCCCCCCGGGCCGCCTCCTCCAGTCGCTCCCTGGTGTACGCACTGGCCCCCATGAAAAGCCCTCCGTCCCCGATCACCCGTTCGTGATCCCGTACGGAGTAACGAACCGCTTATCGGACCGTCACGCCCGAAACGCGGAGCGGCTCGTGCCGGACATCCCCGGTACGAGCCGCGCCACCACGAACAGCGGGATCTCAGACCCCCAGGTCCTTGATGATCTTCGCTACGTGTCCCGTCGCCTTGACGTTGTACAGGGCGCGTTCGACCTTGCCCTCCTCGTCCACCACGATCGTGGAGCGGATGACGCCGACGACCGTCTTGCCGTACAGCTTCTTCTCGCCGAAGGCGCCGTAGGACTCCAGGACCTGCTTGTCCGGGTCGGCCAGCAGTGTGACCTTGAGGGACTCCTTGTCGCGGAACTTGGCCAGCTTCTCCGGCTTGTCGGGGGAGATGCCGATGACGTCGTAGCCCGCGCCCGCCAGCAGCTCCAGGTTGTCCGTGAAGTCGCAGGCCTGCTTGGTGCAGCCGGGGGTGAGGGCGGCCGGGTAGAAGTACACGATGACCTTGCGGCCCTTGTGGTCGGACAGGGACACCTCGGTGCCGTCGGCGTCGGGGAGGGTGAAGGCGGGGGCCACGTCCCCCGGCTGGAGTCGCTCGCTCATCGGGCCAGGGTAACCGGGGGTGCTGACAGTGTGATGAGTCGTGGAGCTGACAGACTGTCCCCCACAGGCTTCACACCGACTTCGGAGGCGACACGGTGGCGGACACGGCGGACACCAGGACCCCGGCGCAGATCGAGGCGGACATCAGGCGCCGCCGCGCGACCTTGGCCGAGACCCTCGACGAGCTCGGGGTGCGGGTGCACCCGAAGACGATGGTCGGGGATGCCAAGGCCAAGATCGCGTCGAACATCGATCACACTCTCGGGCGGGCCTACGTGGGGGTCAACAAGGCCGTCACGGACGTCCGGGCCCGGTTCGTGGACGAGGACGGCGCGCCGCGGCTGGAGCGGCTCGTGCCGGTCGCGCTCGTCGTGGTGGGTGTGGTCGGGCTGCTCGCGCTCGGCACGCGGCGGCGCAAGGGCTGACCCGACTGCGTACGTTTGTGGGGAAGGCAGGTAGGTTTCAGGGCGTGAGCGCCAAGAGAAACGAGCACAGTACCCATCCGGACAAGCTGCCCATCCGGATGCTGCACGATCGCGTACTCGTGCGGCAGGACACCAGTGAGGGCGAGCGGCGTTCCGGCGGCGGCATCCTGATCCCCGCCACGGCGGCGGTCGGCCGGCGGCTGGCCTGGGCCGAGGTCGTCGCGGTGGGGCAGAACGTGCGGACCGTGGAAGCGGGTGACCGGGTTTTGTTCGACCCGGAGGACCGGGCCGAGGTGGAGGTGCGGGGGATCGCGTACGTGCTCATGCGCGAGCGTGATCTGCACGCCGTGGCCGCGGACCGGTTCGAGGGGGCCGAGGACTCGACGGGCCTCTACCTGTAGATCCATGCCCGTGACGCAGGGGCCGGTGACAACCGTCACCGGCCCCTGCGTCATGGGTCTTGCTACGGTGGGGACCCCCGACGAGACGCGCCGTACCGGGATCAAGGCAAAGACGACGCACCGACACCGTCAGCCCGTTTCCCGGAGGTGCCCGTCATGGCCTGGGTTCTGCTCGTCGTCGCCGGTCTGCTGGAGGTGGGCTGGTCCGTCGGTATGAAGTACACCGACGGGTTCACGCGCCCGCTGCCCAGTGTGCTGACGGGCGCCGGCATCGTCGCCAGCATGCTGCTGCTGTCGCAGGCCGCCAGGACCCTGCCGATCGGTACCGCCTACGGCGTGTGGGTGGGGATCGGTGCGGCCGGGGCGGCGGTGTTCGGCATGGCGGTGCTGGGTGAGCCGGCGACCGCCGCCCGGATCTTCTTCGTGTGTCTGCTGCTGGTCGCCGTGGTGGGGCTGAAGGCGACCAGCGGTCACTGATCCGCTCGCGTGTCTACTCGCGGCGGGCGCCCTGCGGGACGACGCCCCGGCCTGGGCCGGTCGGGCCGCCCGTCGCGCCGCCGTCGCTCGCGTCGCCGCCGCCCTCCGTCGTCCCGCCGTCGGTGGTGCCGCCGGTGGTCGTGCCGCCGTCGGTGGTGCCGCCGTCCGCGGTGCCGCCGCCGGTGGGGGACTCGCCGCCGGTGCCGCCGTCGGTGGTGCCGCCGTCGGTCTGGCCCTCGGTCTGGCCCTCGGGGGCGCTGGGTGTCTGGCCGGGCGTCTCGGTGCCGGTGTCCTCCCCGCCGGTGGTCGTGCCGCCGTCGGTGGTGCCGCCGGTGGTGGGGTCGGCCGGGGCGTCGCTGCTGGGGGCCTGCGAGAGGTTTGCGCCGGGCTGGAGCCTGAGGTCGAATTCCTTGGCGGGCTTGCCCTTGAGGGCGTCCTGGGTGAACTGCGTCCAGATCTCGGCCGGTGCGCCACCGCCGTTGATGCGCGGCAGGCCCATGGCGCCGTAGAGCGACTTGTGGGCGGCGGTGACGGGGTCCTGGCCCATGACGGAGACGACGGTGGCGAGGTCGGGGGTGTAGCCCGCGAACCAGGCCGCCGTGTCCTCCTCGGCGGTGCCGGTCTTGCCGGCGACGGGGCGGCCCGCGGCCTGGGCGGCGGAGGCCGTGCCGTTCTGGACGACGCTCTGCAGCATGGAGGTGGTGGTGTCGGCGGCCTCGCGGCTCACGGCCTGGCGGGTGCGCCGCTCGGGCAGCTCGACGGGCGTGCCCTCCTTGGTGACCTTCTCGACCATCGTGTAGGTGCCGTGCCGGCCGTGGTTGGCGAGCGTGGCGTAGGCCTCCGCCATGTCGAGGACGCTGGCGGTGGCGGTGCCGAGCGCGATGGCGGGGCCGTCGGCGAGGTCGGGGGTGGTCTCCGGGACGCCCAGGTCGATCGCGGTCTGCTTGACCTTCGCGGGGCCGACGTCGGCGGCCATCTGCGCGTACACCGAGTTCACGGAACTGTCGGTGGCCTCGGTGACGGTGATGTCGCCGTAGGAGTGCTGGTCCTCGTTCTCGGGGGCGTAGGGGTCGCCGGTCCAGCCCTGGACGGGGCGCTTGTTGGTGCCGTCGTAGATCGTGTTCGGGGTGATGACGCGGCCGTCCTGGGTCTCGGAGTGGTTCTCGACGGCCGAGGTGAACACGAACGGCTTGAAGGTGGAGCCGACCTGGAAGTCCCTGCGGGTGGCGTTGGGGGTGTACTGCTTGACGTAGTCGACGCCGTTGTACATCGCCACGACCTTGCCGGTCCTGGGGTCGACGGAGGCGCCGCCCGCGCGGACGTAGCGGTCCACCTTGTTGTTCTTCTTGTCGAGCTTGGACATCAGCTTGTCGTTGACGGCCTTCACGAACGCGTCCTGCTTGCCCTTCTGCAGGGTGGTCGTGATGCGGTAGCCGCCGGCGTCGAGCCGCCTCTCGTCGACGATCTTGTTCTGGACGAGGTAGTCCTTGACGATCCGGACGATGTAGCCGCGCTGTCCGGACATGCCGGTGGAGAGGGTGGACTCCTTCGGCATGGGGAACTTCATGCCGGTGCGCTCGGACGCGCTGAGCCAGCCCTTCTTGACCATGCCGTCCAGGACGTAGTTCCAGCGGGACTCGGCGGCCCCCCGGTTCTCGGGGTGGGCGACGACGTCGTACTGGCTGGGGGCGTTGACGAGCGCGGCGAGGTAGGCGGCGCGGGCCGGGTCGAGGTCCTTGGCGTCCTTGCCGTAGTAGGCCTGGGCGGCGGCCTGGATGCCGTAGGCGTTGCGGCCGAAGTAGCTGGTGTTGAGGTAGCCCTCGAGGATGTGGTCCTTGCTCACCTCGCGGTCCAGCTTGATCGCGATGAAGAACTCCTTGGCCTTGCGCGTGACGGTCTGGTCCTGGCGCAGGTAGTAGTTCTTCACGTACTGCTGGGTGATCGTGGAGCCGGACTGCTTGCCCTTGCCGAGGGCGGTGTTCCAGGCGGCGCGGACCATGGCCTTGGGGTCGACGGCGGACTCGGTGTAGAAGTCGCGGTCCTCGGCGGCCAGGATGGCGTGCTGGGCGGCCTTGGAGATCTGAGGGAGGGCGACGTTCTCCCGGTTGACCTCGCCGTCGCGGGCGATCACGGAGCCGTCCGCGTAGAGGTAGACGTTGGCCTGCTTGGTGGCGAGCGCGTTGGCCGGGGGGATCTTCACGAGGGAGTAGCCCAGGAAGAAGCCGCCGATCAGCAGCAGCACCACGATGACGAAGCCGCCGAGCGTCATGCGCCAGGTGGGGAAGATCCGGCGCCAGCCGGTCCGCTTCGGTTTCCCGGCCGCCGTGGCCCCGGGCGTGCCCGCAGTGCCGTCGGCGTTCGCCTGCGGCTCTGTCGGTGCCCAGCCCGGATTCGGCTGCTGCGGCTGAGGCTCGTCACTCATGTCGTGCACGGACTCCTGTTTCGCGTCGTACGTCGTTCCCGTACGTCTCTGCTCGCTCTTGTGCCCCTGTGATGAAGACTGTCCCATCCATTGATCAGTTCCCTGATCGAGGGCCGGGCTGTGAGCCGTGGTGAGGCGGGTCGTGCGCGGGTGAGCGCGCGGGCGGGCACGGGGTGGACCGCGCTGTTCCGCACGTCGGCCCGCATCGCGATCTCGCCTGTGCGACCTTCGCCCGAAGGGGGACACGACCGTGGCTGGTGACGGCTCGTACGCTCCGTCCGGCCGGCACCGCCGCCACGCTGCTCGCCCTGGCCACGGGCGCCTCGGCCCGCGCGGACGCAACGGATCGTACCGTCTGGGCCGGTGCGCGCTCGCCTCGCGCCACCTTCGCGCTCCCTGAAATTGCGTGGCATGCCCGGTCAGGGGGCCACTAGGCTCCTGCGCTTCGGTGCCGTGCGGCGAGGAGGGCGGTGGATGTGGGCTCGGGACGGTTGTACGCGGCCGTCGCGGCGGGCGGTTTCCGGCGGTACGCGACGTATCGGGCGGCCACGGCGGCCGGGGTGTTCACCAACACGGTCTTCGGCGTCATCCTCGTCTACACGTATCTGGCGCTGTGGGACGAGAAGCCCCATCTCGGCGGGTACGACCAGGCGCAGGCCGTGACCTACGTGTGGCTGGGGCAGTGCCTCTACGCGACGCTGGCGATCCAGGGCGGGGGCGCGGAGAAGGACCTGATGGAGCGCATCCGCACCGGTGAGATCGCGGTCGATCTGTACCGGCCGGCGGATCTGCAGTTGTGGTGGCTGGCGGGTGATGTGGGGCGGGCGCTGTTCCAGATGCTGGGGCGGGGGGTGATCCCGTTCGTGTTCGGCGCGGTCTTCTTCCCGATGGCGCTCCCGACGGACGTCGCCCGGTGGGCTGCTTTCGCGGTGGCGCTGCTGCTGGCGACGGTCGTGAGCTTCGCGATCCGCTACCTGGCGGCCCTGAGCGTGTTCTGGCTGATGGACGGCATGGGCGTCAGCCAGGTTCTGATGGTGACGGGGGTCTTCTTCTCGGGCATGGTGCTGCCGTTGAACGCGTTCCCTGGTGTGCTCGGGGAGGTGGTGCGGGTGCTGCCGTGGGCGGCGCAGATCCAGATGCCGGCGGACGTGCTGATGGGGGAGACCGACCCGCTGCGGGCGTTCGCCTTCCAGGCGGCGTGGGCGGTGGCGCTGCTGGGGGTGGGGCGGCTGGTGCAGTCGGCCGCGACGCGGCGGGTGGTGGTGCAGGGTGGGTGAGCGCGGTGCCCTGGCCGAGGGGGCGCGGGCCTATCGGCTGATCGCCGGGATGTGGGTGCGGTCCAGCATGACCTACCGGACCTCCTTCGTCGTCACGGCGATCGGGAACCTGGCGGTGACCGGCCTGGACTTCGTGGGGATCCTGCTGATGTTCTCGCAGGTCGACTCGCTGGGCGGCTGGTCGCTGCCCGAAGTGGCGTTCTTGTACGGGCTGTCGGTGACGTCGTTCGGGATCGCCGATCTGGCGCTCGGTTCGATGGACGTGCTGGGCGCCCGGATGCGTGACGGCTCGTTCGACACGCTGCTGGTGCGGCCGGCGCCGGTGCTCGCCCAGGTCGGGGCCGACCGGTTCGCGCTGCGCCGGCTGGGCCGGATCGTCCAGGGCGCGGTGGTGCTGGGCTGGGCGCTGGTGTCGGTGGACGTCGACTGGAACGCGGCCAAGGTGCTGCTGGTGCCGGTGATGGTGGTCAGCGGCGCGGCGATCTTCTCGGCGGTGTTCGTGGGGGGTGCGGCCTTCCAGATCTACGCGCAGGACGCCGCCGAGGTGCAGAACGCCTTCACCTACGGCGGGACGACGCTGTTGCAGTATCCGCCGGCGGTGTTCGGCAAGGACCTGGTGCGGGGCGTGACCTTCATGGTGCCGCTGGCCTTCGTCAACTGGGTGCCCGCCTCCCATGTGCTGGGGCGGCCGTATCCGGTCGGGCTGCCCGGGTGGGCGGCCTTCGCCTCGCCGCTGGTGGCGGTGGTCTGCTGCGCACTGGCCGGGGTGGCGTGGCGTACGGGGCTTCGTTCGTACCGGAGTACGGGGAGTTGAGTTGACCGGGTCGGAAAGCGGGTTCATCGAACTCGACGGTGTGGAGAAGGTCTTCGAGGTGCGCAAGAAGACCGGCTTCATGAAGCGGGAGCGGCGGCAGGTGCGGGCGGTCGACTCGGTCTCCTTCGGCGTGGAGCGCGGCGAGATGGTCGGGTACATCGGGCCGAACGGCGCCGGCAAGTCCACCACGATCAAGATGCTGACCGGCATCCTCACCCCGAGCGCGGGCCGGCTCCGGGTGGCCGGGATCAACCCTTCCGAGGAGCGGACGCGCCTCGCGCACCGTATCGGCGTGGTGTTCGGGCAGCGTACGACGTTGTGGTGGGACCTGCCGCTGCGGGACTCCTACCGGCTGATGCACCGCATGTACCGGATTCCGGACGCCCGTTACCGGGAGAACCTCGGCCGTCTGGTCGAACTCCTCGATCTGGGCGACCTGCTGGACGTGCCGGTGCGGCAGCTCTCCCTGGGGCAGCGGATGCGCGGGGACGTCGTGGCGGCGCTGCTGCACGACCCGGAGGTCCTGTACCTGGACGAGCCGACGATCGGGCTGGACGTCGTGTCCAAGTCCAGAGTGCGGGAGTTCCTGCGGGAGTTGAACGCCGAGCGCGGTACGACGGTGCTGCTGACCACGCACGACCTCCAGGACATCGAGCAGTTGTGCAAGCGGGTGATGGTCATCGACCACGGGCGTCTGATGTACGACGGTCCGCTCGCCGGGCTGCACGAGGCGGGGGAGAGCGAGCGGATCCTGGTGGTGGACCTGGAGCGGGAACTGCCGCCGATCGAGGCACCGGCGCCCGCGCGGGTGGTCCGTGTGGACGGGCCGCGGCAGTGGCTGGCGTTCCCGGCGGGGGCGTCGGCGGCGCCGCTCGTGGCGCGGATCGCGGCCGACCACCCGCTGGTGGACCTGTCGGTGCGGGAACCGGACATCGAGGCGGTGATCGCGAAGATGTACGCGGACCGGGCCGAGCGGGCGATCTCGTGGCCCCCGGCGGGGTGAACTCGTAATCTGCTGTGTATGACCGACGACGCAGTCCCGGACCTCCGCGCCTCCGACGCCGACCGTGACCGGGTCGCCGGCATCCTGCGGGACGCCGTCGCGGAGGGACGCCTCGACATGGAGGAGTTCGAGGAGCGGCTGGAGGCCACGTACAAGGCGCGGACGTACGGGGAGCTGGCCCCCCTCACACGGGATCTGCCGGCCGGGGGCGTCACGGTGCCGGTGGTGTCCCTGACGAAGGACCCGGCCGCCGGCCCGGAGTGGTCCGGGCGGATCGTCGGTGGCGAGGGGTCCTCGAACCGGGCCGTCGCCGTGATGTCCGGCTTCCAGCGCAAGGGGCGCTGGACGGTGCCCCGGCGGTTCACCTGCTTCGTCCTCTGTGGCGGCGGGGAGGTCGATCTGCGGGAGGCGAACTTCGCGGACCGCGAGGTCGAGATCAACGCGATCGCGCTCATGGGCGGGGTGGATGTGATCGTGCCGCCCGGGGTCGAGGTCGTCGTCCGCGGCATCGGCATCATGGGCGGCTTCGACCACCGCGAGGAGGGCGTGCCGGGGGAGCCGGGCGCGCCGCGGGTGGTCGTGACCGGGTTCGCGCTGTGGGGCGGCGTCGGGGTCCAGCGGAAGCTGACCCGGGCGGAGAAGCTGCGGGTCCGGGAGGAGCGGCGCCAGGAGAGGCTGGAGCGCCGGGCGGGGCGGCGGGGGGAGTTGGACGAGCCGCGTCGGCGCAGGGCGCACGGGGAGCACTGAGCGCCGGCAGCAGTGTGCCCGCCGCCTGCGGGCAGGCGACGGGCACGGGGCGGGACGGGGGCGGGGCTACAGCTCCGCCGGCGCAAGCCGGAGCGCCGGGCGGGCGGCGGGAGTTGGGCGAGCCGCGGCGCGTCGGCGCAGGGCGCACGGGGAGCACTGAGCGCCGGCAGCAGTGTGCCCGCCGCCTGCGGGCAGGCGACGGGCACGGGGCGGGACGGGGGCGGGGCTACAGCTCCGCCGGCGCCGACCCCTTCAGCATCTCCAGGTCGAAGGACTCCGCCATCCGCGTGTACCCCTTGTCGCTGGGGTGGAGATGGTCCCCCGAGTCGTAGTCGGTGCGCAGCCGCCGCGGGTCGTACGGATCGCGCAGCGCCTGGTCGAAGTCGGCCACGGCGTCGTACACCCGCCCGGCGCGGATCTCCGCGTTGATCGTCTGGCGTACCGCCTCACGCGCGTCGGTGTATCCGCGGTGCCCGTGGAACGGCATCAGGGTCGCCCCGACCACCTTCACTCCGCGCGCGTGTGCCTGCCCCACCAGAGTGCGCAGCCCGTCGAGGATCGCGTCCGGGTCGGCGAGGCGCGGGTTGCGCAGGATGTCGTTCACACCGAGGTCGATCACGACGACCTTCACGTTCGTCCGCTCCAGCACGTCCCGCTGGAAGCGGTTCAGGGCGCTGGGGTTGTCCGCGGGGCGGCCGAGGCCGTCGGTGAGGACCCGGTTGCCGCTGATGCCCTGGTTGACGACGCTGTAGCGGGGCAGGTCCCGCCCGGCCGCGATCTGAGCGCGCAGCCGGTCGGAGAGCACGTCGGTCCACCGGTTGTTGGCGCCCGAGGTGGAGGTGATGCCGTCGGTCAGCGAGTCGCCGAGCGCCACGATCGTGCCGTCGGACTCGTTGCTCAGCACGTCCAGCGCGGTCAGGTAGCGCCAGTGGACGCTCCGCTCGGTGTACGGCGTGCCCGTCGCGTCCTGCGCGTGGTCGCCCTGGGCGACGTAGGAGGTCTGGCGGGCGTGCCGGTGGTACGTCACCGGGCCGGAGCTGGTCGGCGTGTAGGTGGTGATCAGGACGTCGGTGTCGTGCGGGACGGCGATCCGGACCGCGTCGCTCATCACCTGCCGGCCGGGCGGGACGACGACCGTCGGTCCGCCGCCGAAGGTCAGCTGCCGCATGGTGTCCGCGAGTGCCGCGGCCGTGCCGCTGCCCGCGGAGACGGCGATCGTGGCCCGCGTGATGTTCAGCGGCGACTGGCCGTAGAGATTGGACAGCGTCACGCGGGCACCCGTACCGCCGACGCTGGTGTGGACGACGTTGCGCACCGACCGGTCCGCCATGCCCGTCGTCTCGGTGCCGGGTTCGGCGGCGGCCGGGGACGTGGACCAGGTGCTGACCCAGGTGCCGGTGGAGGCCGGGGCGGCCGAGTTGTGCGGGACCCGGCCTTCGCCGAGGGTGTTCTGGTCGCGTGTGCCGTTGTCGGACGCCACTCCGACGTACAGGGCGGTGGAAAGGGCCATGATCGCTGCGACGATCACACCCAGGAGGGCGTAACCACGTCCTCGGGTCATGCTGTGTTGTTCTCCTCGGGCGATGGGAGCCCAAGGCTCCGATCTGATGTGCCCATGATGCGTCATGGGCCGGGGGGAGCTCACAGGACCCCGTGACAATGCCCCCTCCCGACAGACGCCGGGAACTCCTGTTTCGTTCCAGGAGTCGGTCAGGAAGGGACAATGTGTGCGGGATCACCAAGCGGGTGGAGCGGATGAATCGAACGAAAGCAGAACAAAAGGGCGACGGTGTCGGAGGGCAGCATGCCCGGCCCGGTGCCGCCGTGAACCGTGCGATGACGACCTTCAGCCCGGCGGACGAGGAGAAACAGCGCGGCGTGCGGCAGATGAAGCTCACCGCCACCGGGCTGCTGTTGTTCGTGGCCGTGGTCTACGTCCTCGCCAAGTGGGCGCAGAACTCCGGCGCCGGCCCCTGGGCGGGCTATGTCGCCGCGGCCTCCGAGGCGGGCATGGTCGGCGCGCTCGCCGACTGGTTCGCCGTCACCGCCCTCTTCCGGCACCCCCTCGGCATCCCCATCCCGCACACCGCGATCATCCCCACCAAGAAGGACCAGCTCGGTGTCTCCCTGGGCGAGTTCGTCGGCGAGAACTTCCTCTCCCAGGACGTCGTGCGACAGCGGCTGCGCACCGTCGGCATCGGCAGCCGCCTCGGCGCCTGGCTCGCGGTCCCCGAACACGCCGACCGGGTCACCGCCGAGCTGTCCACCGCCCTGCGCGGCGCCCTGACGGTCCTGCGCGACTCCGACGTCCAGGCCGTGGTCGGCGAGGCCATCACCCGCCGGGCCAATGCCCAGGAGATCGGGCCCGGCATCGGCAAGATGCTGGAGAAGGTCGTCGCCGACGGCGGCCACAAACGGGTCGTCGACCTCGTCGTCAACCGCGCCCACGACTGGCTGGTGCTGCACCGCGAGGAGGTGATGGACGCCGTGGAGGGCGGCGCCCCAGGCTGGACGCCGAAGTTCGTCGACCGCAAGGTCGGCGAGCGGGTCTACCGGGAGCTGCTGCGCTTCACCACCGAGATGCGCGACATGCCCGGCCACCCCGCGCGCGGCGCCCTCGACCGCTTCCTCACCGACTTCGCCTCCGACCTCCAGTCCGACACCGACACCCGCGCCCGCGTCGAGCGGCTCAAGGGCGAGGTGCTGGGCCGCGGCGAGGTCCAGGACCTCATCGCCAGCGCCTGGACGGCCGTACGATCCATGGTCGTCGCTGCGGCGGAGGACGAGCGCAGCGAACTGCGGCTGCGGGTACGCGCCTCACTGCTCTCGCTCGGCTCCCGGATGGCGGCCGAGCGCAAGGTGCAGGACAAGGTCGACCAGTGGGTGGAGGACGCGGCCGTCTATGTCGTCACCACCTACCGCAAGGAGATCACCTCCCTGATCACCGACACCGTGGCGAGCTGGGACGCCGAGCACACCACACGGAAGATCGAGGCCAACATCGGCCGCGACCTGCAGTTCATCCGCATCAACGGCACGGTGGTCGGCTCACTGGCCGGCCTGCTCATCTACACGGTGTCGCACGCGCTCGGGGCGTGAGGAAACCAGCCCAGGGCGTAAGGGAAATCGCTCAGGGCACTAGAACCGGGTTCCGCTCGACGAGGAGGGAGCCCATGGGCACCGCGCAGGCCGAAAGAGGCCGAACCATCACCACCGACATCCCCGCCCGCCTCGACCGCCTCCCGTGGTCGCGCTGGCACTGGACGATCGTGTTCGGCCTCGGCACCGTGTGGATTCTCGACGGACTCGAAGTCACCGTCGTGGGCAACATCGCCGGCCGCCTGTCGGAACCGGGCAGCGGCCTGCCCATCACGTCCAGCGAGGTCACCGGCATGGCGGCCGCCCTGTACGTGGCGGGCGCCTGCCTGGGCGCCCTGTTCTGGGGCCGCCTGACCGACAAATGGGGGCGCAAAAAACTCTTCATGATCACCCTCGCGGTGTATCTGGGGGCCACCGCCCTCACCGCCATCGCCTTCGACACCTGGTGGTTCTTCCTCTTCCGCTTCCTCACCGGCTTCGGCATCGGCGGCGAGTACGCGGCGATCAACTCCGCGATCGACGAGCTGATCCCCAAGGAGTACCGCGGCCGCGTCGACCTGATGATCAACGGCAGCTTCTGGCTCGGCGCCGTCTTCGGCTCGCTGCTGTCGATCGTCGCGCTGGACACGGACATCTTCGCGGCGAACGTCGGCTGGCGCCTCACCTTCGCGCTCGGCGCGGTCCTCGCCCTGGTGATCCTCCTCGTGCGCCGGCACGTCCCGGAAAGCCCCCGCTGGCTGCTGATCCACGGCCGCGACGACGAGGCCGAACGCATCGTCTCCTCCATCGAGCGCACGATCGAGGAAGAGCGGACCGAACCGCTGCCGCGCCCCGAGGGTGAGATCACCATCCACCAGCGCCGCAGCGTCTCCTTCCTGGAGATCGGCCGCACGGTCTTCTCCGACTACCGCAAGCGCGCCGTCCTCGGCTTCTCCCTCTTCATCGGCCAGGCGTTCCTCTACAACGCGATCACCTTCGGCTTCGGCGCGATCCTCACGAAGTTCTTCGACGTCCCGAGCGGCAACACCGGCTACTACTTCGCCGTCATCGCCATCGGCAACTTCTTCGGCCCGCTGCTCCTGGGCAAGCTCTTCGACACGGTCGGCCGCCGCATCATGATCTCCGGCACCTACATCCTGTCCGGCCTGCTCCTCTTCGGCACGGCCTGGCTCTTCGACCAGGGCTCGCTGAGCGCGGCCACCATGACGGCCTGCTGGTGCGCGGTCCTCTTCTTCGCCTCGGCAGGCGCCTCCAGCGCCTACCTGACGGTCTCCGAGGTCTTCCCGATGGAGACCCGGGCGATGTCGATCGCCTTCTTCTACGCCATCGGCACCGCGGCCGGCGGCATCAGCGGCCCGCTCCTCTTCGCCAAGCTCACGGAAACCGGTGTCGTCAGCGACACGGTCCTCGCCTTCTCGATCGGCGCGACGCTGATGTGCCTGGCGGGCCTGGTCGCGGCGCTCCTGGCGGTCAAGGCGGAACGCCGCTCCCTGGAGGACATCGCCAAGCCGCTGACGGCGACGGAAAAGAGCGCGAGCACCGTCAGCGGAGGGTAGGAGCCCGCGGATTCCCCGTGTCGCGGGCGCGTATCGCGAGCCTGTTGCGGGGGGTATGGAAAACCCCCACGCCCCCGCAACAGGTCCCCCTCTGCACTGGGGCCATGACGCCCCACGCATCCCTGCCGACACCACCCCGCCGCACGCGCGGGTGCGTGTTCCGCGGCCTGGTGCTCCTCGGCCCGGCGGCCGCCGTGTTCGCCCTACGGCGGCCGCTCATGATGTCCGCCCCGACGCGCAGGACCGGGCGGTGCCGGTACGGCCCCCGCGGCGTCCGTGGCGCCCCGCCGCCGTCCGGACCTCCGGCACCGCACCCCGCACGCCCCGCGGCACCCACCGCTATCCGGCCCGCCCCCGTCGACGCAGCATCAGCAGCCCGCCGGCCACCGCGCTCACGCCCGCCGCCGCCACCCGCCCCGCCGCCGTCCGGACCTCCGGCACCGCACCCGGCACGCCCCGCGGCACCCACCGCTATCCGGCCCGCCCCCGTCGACGCAGCATCAGCAGCCCGCCGGCCACCGCGCTCACGCCCGCCGCCGCCACCCACCCCGCCGCCGTCCGGACCTCCGGCACCGCACCCGGCACGCCTCGCGCCGCCCGCCGCTATCCGGCCCGCCCCCGTCGACGCAGCATCAGCAGCCCGCCGGCCACCGCGCTCACGCCCGCCGCCGCCACCCACCCCGCCGCATCCCCGGTCCCGGTGGCGGCGAGGTCGTCGCGCGCCACCGGAGACGCAGTAGCCTGCGCCCGGACACCCCCACCGGCCGGACCCGAACCCGGATCCGAACCCGAACCCGAACCCGAACCCGGACCCGGATCCGAACCCGGCGTCTTCACCGCCGCCTCCTGGCGGTCCCGGCTGAACGCCAGTGTCCCGAACCCCAGCTGATCGAACCCCCCGCTGTTCGGCCCGTAGTCACCGCCCCCGCCCTCAGGCGCGGCCTTCGCCGCCGCCCGCGTGACGTACGACGCCGGCAACCCCCGCCGCTTGGTGTAGTGATGGGCGATCATCGCCCAGATGGGCCGGACCATCCCCGGGTCCACGCCCGCGACACCGGACGCGGTCTCACTGCCCGACCACCCCCCGATCGCCCCCTTCTTCCGCGTGTTCGCCGTGTACGGCACGTCCCCGCCCAGGCTCCACTTGGCCACGTACTGGGCGCCCTTGAGGAACCGGCTGTCGTCGTAGCCGTACAGATCGATCCCCTGGTTCCACGCCATCTCGCACACCGTGCCCATCAGCCCGACCCCCAGCAGCGCATGCCCCTGGTCGCGCCCGGCCTCGACCCACTCCCCGAGACCGTCCTCGTGCACCACGGGAATGGCGTGCTTCACCGACCCCATCCCGTCCCCGTGCTTGAAGTACTCCACGGCCCGTTCCACGACGGCGCGTTGATCGCAGAAGATCCCGGTCGCGAGCACACAGGCGATCGCCGCCAGATCCCAGTTGGGCCAGTAGTTGGTGACGACCGCGCCGTTGTGGCGGGTCAGGAAGTCGTCGCTGAGCGGATGGAACACGTTCAGCAGCAGATCCCGCGCCCGCCCGAGCTCGAAGTCCCCATGGTCCCGCACGAGTTCTGCGGCGTTCGCGAACTGGTACCCGTACAGCCCCGCCGCGAGGAACCGGTCCGCACTGCCCTCCAGCGCGGTCAGCTTCCCCGACCAGGCGTTGAGGATCGCCACGGCGGTGTCGGCGTGCGCCTCCTCGCCGCTGACGTGATAGCGCAGGGCGTTCTGGTAGGCGGCGTGGATGTCGTTGTAGAGGATCCGGTAGTTCTCGGGCGAACCCGACCCCCGGTACACGATCGCCTGCGGATTCGCCTGCCAGCCGCTCTGCGCGTGCCGGTTGGCGGTGAGCTTGGCGAACCCGGCGGCGTACGGTCTGGCACCCGCTCTCACCCCGGCCGCCATACGGTCCAGATCGGCACGGGTGTGCAGCAGCCCGGGGTGAACGAGAGGGGCGCCGGCAGCGCCGGCCGGGGTGGCGAGCGCGGTCGCACCGATAGCGATGCCCGCTGCCTTCAACATGCTCCGGCGGCTGATCTGTCGTGTCACGTCGTCGTACCTCAGCGTCGTAAGTCGCGTACCTGCGGGGGTCGGTGAGGAGACGGCCGGGCGGTGAAGGGGATAACAGAAACTTGCTATAGTTGATCTGCATCCGGTCGCCGGACTCCGGCAGACGGACGATGCGTTGGTGGTCCAAGGAAAGACGCCCCACTTCCTGTGGGGAGATGCAGGTGCAAGGCCTGCCCGGCGCTCTGACAAGAACCCCGGCCCTGGTTTCAGGGCCGGGGTTCTTTGCCGTAGGCACCGGCATCAGCCGGTCAGCCGGTCAGCCGCGCCGATCCGCCACCACCCACGACGCCAGCCCCACGGCCCCCGCCACCCCGAACACGGCGGGCCAGGCACCCACCTTCCTCGCCAGCGGATGAGACCCGGCGAAAGCGGCGACGTACGCGGCCGACAACGCCCCCGCGGCCACCCCACCGGCCTGCTGCCGCCACTGCCGCGCGGCCGCCACCCCGGCCGCGGCGAGCACGACCCCGCCGAGCGGCCGCTGCCTGGTCCAGCGGGCCACGCCGTACCCGCCCACGAGCCCGCTCGCCGCGACCACCGCACTGGGAACCCGAACCTTCGCCATACCTGCCTCCTGCGTACCGCGCCCTGCGCCGCGCCCTTCCTCCGGGCCCTGCTCGATCTTGAGGCTAACCCCCTCCCGGCGGGGCATCCGCGCCAGGGGCACAGCAGAGACCCTCCCTCAACCTGAGCCGGGGCTTGTCAACTTTCCTCCTCCGAGCTATATAAGAAGACGCAGACCGTAGGGCATCGCACCGACTGCACCCGAAGAGAGGAGTGACCAGTGATGCTCATGCGCACGGACCCCTTCCGTGAACTCGACCGGCTCACCCAGCAGGTCCTGGGCTCCGCCACCCGCCCGTCCGCGATGGCCATGGACGCCTACCGCTTCGAGGACGACTTCTTCGTCCACTTCGACCTCCCCGGCATCGACCCCGAGACGATCGAGCTGGACGTCGAGCGCAACGTCCTCAACGTGCGAGCCGAGCGCAGGTCCCCCGCCCCCGAGGGCGCGGAATCGCTGGTCGCCGAGCGTCCCACCGGCACCTTCACCCGCCAGCTCTTCCTCGGCGACACGCTCGACACGGAGCGCATCGACGCCTCGTACGAGGCGGGCGTCCTGACCCTGCGCATCCCGGTGGCCGAGCAGGCCAAGCCCCGCCGCATCCACATCACGGGCGGCGACACGCGCAAGCAGATCAGCGGCTGACCCCCGCGGCACCGCGGCAACCGCCCGTACACAGGTCGCGCCGCCGGCACGATCCCCCCGGCGGCGCGACACCCACCTCGCACCCACGCACACACCCGGAGGAAAACCCCACACATGAGCACGACGACGGTGCCCCGTGTGACGGCAAGAAGCGCCCCCCGCCTCGACGACGGCGACGGCTGGCCCCGGCTGATCGAAGCGGTCCGCGAGTCGGGCCTGTATCCCACCCGGTCGAAGGCGGAACAGGTCACCCGTACCGTCCTGGCCGCCCTCGGCACCCACGTCGTCGGCGACGAACGCGTCGACCTGGCCCGCGCCCTGCCCGGGGAGGCCGCCCGGCTGATCGCCTCCCAGGTCCCGGCCACGCACCGGCTGACGGCCGCCGAGTTCGTCGACTCGGTCGCGGCCCGGACACCGGCAGCCACCCCGGCCACGGCCCGCTGGGACGTCAGCTCGGTCCTCGGCGTACTGCCGTCCCTCATCGGCGACGACCTGGTCACCCGCATCCTGGCCCAACTCCCGGCGGGTTACGCCCTCCTGTTCGGCCGGGGTGACCTGACCCCGGCACCGTAGAACCCCAGGCTCCTGAAGCGCGCACGACGGTCGCCCCGCGACGCACAGGGAGCGGCCGTCGGCGCGGGCGCCCGAGCCGACGACAACGGGGGACCCTTTGACCCTCACGACGTCCGGAACCCTCACCACCCCCGACGGCACGCACATCGCCCACAGGACTCACCACCCCGCGGGCCCGCCCGCGACCACGTTCCTCCTCCTGCACGGCCTGGCAGGCCACCAGGGCGAGTGGGACACCCTCGCCGGGCAACTGCCGGCCGACGGCCACCGCGTGGTGACCTACGACGCACGGGGCCACGGCGCCAGCACCCGCACCCCGGCGACCACGACCCGCGAGGCCCACGTCCAGGACGCCGTCACCCTGATCGAGGAACTGGCTCTGGCTCCCGTGACCCTGCTCGGCCAGTCCCTGGGCGGCCACACGGCGATGCTGCTGGCCGCGTCCCACCCCCACCTGGTGGAGTCCCTGATCCTGATCGAGGCCGGCCCGGCGGGCCCGGCCCCCGACCTCCCGGCACAGATCGCGACCTGGCTGGACGGCTGGCCCACCCCCTTCACGTCCCTGGAGGAGGCGGAAACCTTCCTGGGCCACGAGGCGTGGACGAGAACCCTGCACCAGCGGGACGACGGCTGGTACCCGGGATGGGACCGCACCACGCTCATCGACACCATCGCCGAACTGGCCACCAATGCCTACTGGGAGGAGTGGTCCCGCATCACCTGCCCCACGCTCCTCATCCAGGGCGAACACGGCACGATGCGCCCCGACGAACCGGCCACGATGCTCGCCCACCGCCCGGACACCAGGACGGTCCGCATCCCCGGGGCGGCCCACGACGTCCACCTGGACCGGCCGGCCCGCCTCCACGCGGAGATCCGCGCCTTCCTCCTTGACCTCAAGCTCGGTTGAGCTCCTACGTTGACCGCTATGAGCGCACCGATCGACAACCTCAAGGAGTACTCCCAGGAGGAACTGGCCGCCCAGCCGATCGGGGCATGGACCGGCCAGGCCTACCGCAGGGTCGTAGGGGCCATACGAGGCCAACTGGCCGTGGAGAACCTCACCCAGCCCCACTGGTGGACCGTGAACCACGCCTCCGGCGCCCCGGCCACCTGGACCCGTGCCACCCTCACCGACCGCCTGACCCCCTACGACGACCAGAACACCGACTTCGACGCGATCTACGACGACCTCATCGCCCGAGGCTGGCTCACGGAGGACGCGACAGGCGGCATGACCCTCACCGAGGAGGGCGAGGCCGGCCGCCTCCGCGCCCGGGAACGCAACCTCCGCGTCCACCACCAGACCCACGAGGGCATCACCGAGGCCGACTTCGTCACCACGATCAACGTCCTGCGCCGCATGGTCGCCAACCTGGGCGGCGACGGGAACCTTCCCGAGGACCCGAAATAGATCGACAAGGCCCGGCCTTCCCACGCATCCTGCGACAACGCACCTGGCGCAGACCTCTCAGGGAGACAGGCGTTGAACCCGACCATCCGCCACATCACCTTCGACTGCACGGGCGAGCCTTACGAACTGGCTCGCTTCTGGTCCGAGTTCCTGGGCCACCCGATCTCCGAGATAGACAAGCCCGGCGACGACGAGGTCCTGGTCGAACTTCCGGACGGCACGCCCGGCCTCCTCTTCGTCAGAGTCGAGGAGGCCAAGGCGACGAAGAACCGCATCCACTTCGACCTGGGCCCCACGGGCCGCACCCGTGCCGATGAGGTCGAACGCGCCGTGGCCATGGGCGCCAGCATCCTCACGGACCGCGCCCTCCCGAATGGCAGAGGCTGGGTCGTGATGGCGGACCCGGAGGGCAACGAGTTCTGCGTCGAACGGGGAGAGCTGGACCGAGCGGAGGACTGAATGCCCCGGGGCCGACGACAACGGCGCCCTTCAACCCGAACCCGTCACTCGGCAACGCAAGCGGCACCCGACTCACGTCCCCCCGCCGCCCCACCCTCGCCCGGGAACCGCCAACCTCAGAAACCTCCCCGGTGGAAGTCATGATGGGCGGGAAGGCCGCCGCCAGGTCATGGTCGGCCATCGCTATGGATCGCGACTGCTGCATGACGGGGGAGTAGGCGGCCCCGCACCTCCACCTCTGCGGACTTTTGGACGAGCGGCCCTACTAGCAGTCGCTTGGGGGCTTGCGGGGTGCCGACGGCCGTCGGCCCGACAGGGGCCTGATGCTCCGGCCAGTCGACCCCGTGGCGACGGACTGCAGCAGGAGCGTTGTCCAAGTCCAAACCATGACGCTCGCTGTCGACTACGGTGATATCCGCGTCGCATCATGATGACGTCCGATACATCTATAAGCAGGTGCTCGCCCGAAAAGGCAGGTCATGGTCTCCGAGTGGCTGTTCGAGGTTCCCACGACGGGTAGCAAGCGCCTGCCTCCCGATGGGCGCTACATGGAAGCGCTCAGCAGCCAGGGCTATGGCTTCGACGCCGCCATCGCAGACCTGGTCGACAACTCCATCGACGCCGGGGCTGAAAACGTCGTCATCCACTTCCTGCGGGACGGGGACGATCTTGTCAGCCTCGTGATTGTCGACGACGGCAAGGGGATGGACGAGGACGAGCTCGATGTTGCCATGACCGTCGGCGGTCGTCGGGGCTATGAAAAGCGGTCACTCGGTATGTTCGGCACGGGTCTGAAGTCGGCTTCTCTCAGCCATGCCGAGTCGGTCACGGTGGTCAGTCGCACCAAGCGCAGTCGGCCCGCAGGCCGGCGCTGGCTCATGGAGCGTGCCAAGCGTGGTTTCGAGTGCGACATCATCGATCCATACTTCGCACAGGACTTCGTCGACTTCTACCAGGGCCGCCCCATTGCGTTCCAAGGAACCATCGTCCGTTGGGACGGTGTGAAGGATTTCCCGAGCCATGGTGGTGGCGGCCAAGTTGACCGCTATCTGCACCGAACAGTCAACAAACTCGGTCTACATCTGGGCCTTCACCTGCACCGGTTCCTCGCGCGGGAGAACTTCCACATCACCATCTCGATCCAGGACGTGCGCACGGGGGTGGAATACGCGAATTACGGAGTCGAATCGCTCGACCCCTTCGGGTACCCCGTCCCAGGGGACCCTGCATATCCGAGCGTCTTCACTGCCCTGGTCCCGTCGGTGGGACCCGTTGGTCTCACAGCGCATATCTGGCCCCCACGGTCCTCGCTTGACGAGTACAAGGCATTCGGGGCAGTAGTGGAGCGGGAAGGGTTCTACTTCTATCGTAACGACCGACTCGTACAAGCCGGCGGCTGGAACAACTTCCGGCAACCTGAGCAGCACCTCGCGCTCGCACGGGTGGCCGTCGATCTGCCGGACGACCCGGATGGCAAGGTCTTTCGGCTGACAGTCAAGAAGGAAGGGGTGCAGGCGTCTCCGGAGTTCATCGATTCGCTCGATGCCGCCGCAGATGCTCAGGGTCGTACGTTCGCCCAGTACGTTCTGGACGCAGAGCGGGTCTACCGGGACGCCCGCAAACGCGCCGGGGTAGAGCGCAAGCCAGTGGTTCCCCCTGGTCGCGGCATCGATCCGCAGGTACGCCAGGTGATCGAGGAGGAGCTGCCCGTCCTCTCGCACGAAGAGCCCTTGCAGTTCCGTTGGCAGAAATTGTCCAACGAAAAGTTTTTCGAGATCGATCAGGAGTCCCATGTACTCCTTCTCAATCAGCACTACCGCGCCGCCCTGCTCGGCGGTCGCACTGGGTCTCTCAACGACGCACCGATGGTCAAGTCTCTGATCTACCTCCTTATGCAGGATGCCTTCCGGCACGAGAGGATGGGCAGCCGCCTGAAGGACAACATCGAGTTGTGGCAGTCCGTCCTCGTTGCCGCCGCTCGTGCGGAGCTCGACAGAGTGGCCGACTGATGGGGCTGCGTAGGGGCGGGGGCTCGGAGACCGCGGCTGAGGGCCCCGTATCCTCTGTATCGCCGTCTGCAGAGCTGCCCTGGACCACGGTCGAGCACTATCTGGGTCGTGGGCTCGGCGCGAGCTATCGCCTCTCTTCCCTCGGTATGCCACTCGTTTCGTACGAGATATCGGATGGTGGGCGCGGCATAGCACTCCATGTGGAGCTCGACGGTCGGCATCTTCCACCCCGCTCACCCCTGCCTGCTGTGCGTGTTGATCAGGTCGCTCACGCCGGGCGACGCTTGGCACGTCTCACCACACCACAACCTGAGCTGCTCCGTGATTTCCACGACCTGCTGTTGGCTGTAGCGGATCGCATCATCTGCGGCGGACAGAAACTGGATGAGGCCTTCAGCGAGACAGTGCACGGCTGGAGCGCACTGCTCGGGAGGCCGCGAGGAATGTCGCTGGAGAAACGACTGGGTCTCCATGGTGAACTCGCCGTACTCGTCAGGATTGCCGGAGCCGTCGGTTGGCGGGCAGCGATCGACACCTGGGTGGGACCGACTGGCGAAGAGCATGACTTTGCCCTGGGCACAGACGACTTGGAGATCAAGACCACGGCGTCGGAGCGGCGCAAGCACACCATCCACGGCCTCGGGCAGTTGTCTCAGTCCCCGGGACGGTCTCTTTGGCTCGCATCCCTCCGTCTCACACGAGGAGGAGCCGGGGGTCGCACGCTGCGGGATTCGGTCACTGCTGCTCGTGATGCAGCTGCATCCGAAAGTATCGCCCTCGGACGACGTTTGGACCGGCTGCTCGAAGCCGTCAGCTGGGATCCGGATCAGCCGGATGATGAACGCTGGACCCCACGTGACAGTCCTTTGCTGTTGCGGGGCGACGACGTACCCCGCATCACGGACGTTGATGTGCCGGGCAGCAGTCGAGGGCGAATCGGTCATGTCGTCTACGACATCGACCTCACTGGTTTGCCGCCGGCCGAAGGATCCTCGCCAGTCGACCTCACCGACCTACCGCTCCCCTGAAATGCCATAGCCCACGCCCATCCGGCCACGTTCGGCACCTTGAGGAAGATCATGATCACCGGTTCCAGCGACGCTCTCCTCCTGCAGCTACACAATGCTGCTCTTTCGGATATGCACACCAGTCGTCCAAAGAAGCTGGAGAGGGCGCTCGCCTACCAGGCGGAGGACTTGTCGCCGGAAGCGGAGGAGCTGGCCACCGAGGATGCGCTGCGTGGGGCGCTGGAGAAGGCACGTTCCACGGATCCGCTGGTGGAGCTGTGGCGAAGGAAGCTCACGGAGTGGGATTTTGCGCCGCACGCCACCTGGTCGACGAGTCCGGAGCGCACCGAGATGCGGCGATCAGACGTCTATGCGCTCCTCGGTCTCACCCACGAGACCCGCAAGTTGTTGGACGACCTCATCCCCGTCTCCAAGACCGAAGCGCCGGTCGTCATCTCGGACGAGTTCACCCCCTGGTATACGCCACAGTCACAGCAGGGCCGTCCCTGGTACTGGCCGTCGTACCGCACGTACCTGGAACAGAAGGGGTGGGACTCAGCGGCAATCGCCGGTCTCGATGTGGCCACCGACGCTGTGGTCGAGCGCCTCGCAAACCCGACCCAGGCCACTGCCTACCAGTCGAAAGGACTGGTCGTCGGATATGTGCAGTCGGGCAAGACGGCCAACTTCAGCGGCGTGATCGCGAAAGCCGTCGACGCCGGATATCGACTGATCATCGTGCTCGGCGGCACTCTCAATATGCTTCGTGCCCAGACTCAGCGGCGCTTGGACATGGAACTTGTGGGTCGCGAGAACATTCTGCGCGGGGCGAGCGAGTTCGAATCTGATTACTCTGACGATCCGGCTTGGAGCCAGGGCAGATTCGTGACCTTCGGCTCTCTTCCATCGGCCCTCGGCGCCTTCGACATCGTTCGGTTGACCACGCGAGACGACGACTACAAGAGCCTGCTCCAAGGGATCACGGCGCTTGAATTCGAGAAGCGGGAGCCGGCGCTTCCCCTATACGACCAGCAGAACCTGCACCGGTCGTCGGCCCGGCTCATGGTGGTCAAGAAGAACAAAACCGTGCTCGGCAAGCTCGTCAAGGACCTCAAGAAGATCAAGACGCCGCTCGCAGAGATTCCCGTGCTCATCATCGACGACGAGTCGGACGAGGCCTCGGTGAACACGTCCAACCTCGCCAAGCCGGACTCCGAGCGCACCGCGATCAACCAGAAGATCTCCGAGCTTCTCCGGATGCTGCCGCGATCGCAATACGTCGGCTACACGGCCACGCCATTCGCCAACGTCTTCATCGATCCCAGCGACGCCGAGGACATTTTCCCGAAGGACTTCATCGTTTCCCTGCCCCGTCCGGAGGGATACATGGGGGCGAGAGATTTCCACGACCTCGACTCCCCGGTCCCAGACGAGGACCGAACCGTTGCGAACTCGAACGAGCTGGCTCACGTGCGCAACATCACCGTTGACGACGAGGGCGGGGAGGACGAGGTCTGCCTTCAGCGAGCCATGGACATGTTCGTGCTCACGGCGGCCATGAAGCTGTACCGAGAGGACCGAGGAGGTCTGGGCGACCGGTACTTCCAGCACCACACCATGCTCATTCACGAATCGGTCCGCACCAACGTTCACCGTGAGCTCCTGGGCAAGGTGAGCCAGATGTGGTGGAACGCCGGCTACATGGGACCACGTGGCCATGAGCGCCTCCGCGAGCTGTTCGAGAGCGACATCGCTCCGGTATCGGCCGTCCGAGCCGACGGCTATGCGGTCCCACCCTCCTATGACGACCTCAGCCGCTATGTCGGCCCGGCCGTCACTCGGATCGGTGGAGACGACAACCCGATCATCGTGGTAAACGGTGACAAGGACATCGAAACCGGCGAAGCCGACTTCGACAAGCGTTCCATCTGGAAGATGCTCATCGGCGGACAGAAGCTGGCTCGCGGCTTCACCGTGGAAGGGCTGACCATCTCCTACTTCCGCCGGCGAGCAGGCAACGCTTCCACGCTGATGCAGATGGGTCGATGGTTCGGGTTCCGCGAAGGATACCGCGACCTTGTACGTCTCTTCCTCGGCCGTGCCGAGACTGTGGGAGCAAAGGAAATCGACCTGTACACGGCGTTCGAGGCGATCTGTCTGGACGAGGAGAATTTCCGCACCGAGTTGAAGCAGTACGCCACGATGGTCGACGGGAAGCCGCAAGTCACCCCGGCGCAGGTACCGCCCTTGGTGTCCCAGCATTTGCCCTGGCTCAAGCCGACGAGCCCCAACAAGATGTACAACGCGCGCCTCGTCGAACTCCACTCGCCGGGGCAGTGGCAGGAGCCCACCGCCTACCCGACGAAGGCTGTCGATCTCCGGCACAACACGCAACTCTGGACGCCGCTCCTCGAAGCGTTGCCCCCTGCCGTGACATCGCTCGCGTACCACTTCCCTCCGGAGAAGGGACGTGCGGCGGTCACCCACAGGTTCGACGCGTGCGTAGGTCTGATCGCGTCGGCTGAGTTCCTGGACATCGTGAGCGAGCTGCGCTGGGGTGCTCCTTCTCAGTTCGCTCCCAACCTCGCGTACCTGAAGGAGATCACAAGAGCCGCTTCGCAAGGGGTGGACGAATGGTCGCTCATCGCGCCGCAGCACTCCAGGCGAGGTCAGCGACTGGTGCTCGGTACCGACGAACGCGCCTTTGCATGGTTCGCACGTGAACGTCGGCGCTATCCGCTGTTCGGTGCCATCAGCGAACCAAAGCATCGTGCGGTTCCTCTGCGCATCGCAGGATCCCTCGCCGATTCGGGCGACCTCGCTACCGAAAACCTCGTTGCACCCCGCCGAGGCGTAGTCATCGTCTACCCCGTCGTTGAAGAAAAGCATCGATCCGCGATTCCCGACGACGGTCGGCTCGCACCGGACAAGGTAGTCATGGCGTTCTCCTTCGTGGCTCCCGCCTCTGCTCGCCGCGACGACGGCCGCGTTCTCCGCTTCACCACTGTCGATTCGGCCAAGGAAGGCCAAGCCATCATCGATGCTCCGTGATCGGGCTGCGGATCGCGGGCAGAGGACGGGCGGCGAAATGAACTCGGCAGCGGGGACGAAGGGAGCCGGTGCTACATGACCCGGGGGAGCACGACGGTTGCCGCGCGCGATGGGGACAGCGCCCCACGGGGCCGGCTGCGTTCGCTGGAGATCTGCGCGGGTGCAGGAGGGCTGGCGCTCGGTCTCGAACGTGCAGGGTTCGATCCCGTGCTACTCATCGACAGTCGCCCTGTCGCAGGTGAGACGCTCCGTTGCAATCGTCCGTTATGGGACGTCCGCGAGGTGGACATCCTGCAGTTCGATCCGGCCGAGGAGCAGCAGGTGTACGACGTACACCTGCTCTCAGGCGGTCTGCCGCGGGTGAAGTCTCCTGCGGCCGTGGCACGAACACGCGGGGACGACGCGGAGCTGTCCGTGCTGAAAGCTGCAGTCGACCTCGTCTACGGTGTGCAGCCACGCGCCATCCTGTTCGAGAACGTGCCGGAATTGATCAGGAAGAGCGACTACGAGCCGATCCGGGAACTGATCGCCAAGGAGCTCGGTCACCTTGGCTACCAGTTCCGCTGGCATGTGTTGAACGCCAAAGACTTCGGCGTCCCCCAGAGCCGGGAAGTCGGTTTCCTCGTCGCATTCAAGGATGATCTGATCGATCGCTTCGAATGGCCGCGACCGCACGATGATCCGGCTCCTACCGTGGGGCAGACCCTGCAGGAGTCGATGGGCGCCAGAGGTTGGCCCGATGCAGCCAGGTGGGCCGCCCAGGCGGATTCGATCGCTCCCACCGTCGTGGGCGGTTCCTGGGAGCGTGGTGGGGCGGACTTGGGGCCGACGGGCGCCAAGGCGAAGTGGGGGCGCCTCGGGGTCGACGGTGCCACCGTGGCCGATCAGGTTCCGGACGCCGCCTTCTGTTGGAACCCGGCATTGGGGCGCCGAGGTCTGGTGCCGCTCACCGTTGATCAGGTGGCTCTGCTGCAGGGCTTCCCGCCGGATTGGCGGATCGCGGGCCGGAAGACTGCACGGTACCGGCAAGTGGGCAACGCCACTCCGCCGCCTCTTGCTCACGCTTTGGGGCAATCGATCGCCGAAGCGCTGCGGACGGCAAGTGGCGACGTGGTATGAGCAACCGGGGGACGACAGTGCGAACACCGCCTTGCCCAACCGGCCGATAGACTTCCGCACCATGACCAGCACGCCATCCGGCCAGGCCAATTGTCAGGGTTTCCGCATCGTTGACCTTTTTGCGGGGCCTGGAGGTCTGGACATGGCAGCGGAAGTGCTGGGCATCCCTTCCGTAGGCATCGAGTGGGACGATGACGCCGTGGCCACGCGGCAGGCGGCCGGGCTGCCGACCGTCCATGGGGATGTGCGCCTTTTCGGGCCGGACAACCCGGGGTTCGAGGATTGCAACGTGCTGGCCGGTGGGCCGCCATGCCAGACGTTCTCCATCGCCGGCAGCGGTTCGGGCCGTAAGGCGTTCGACCTCGTCACGGGCTTCATTCACCGCATACACGCCTGGTACAGGCGAGAGCAGGCGGGCGGCAAGGGTGAGACCTGGGAAGACATCCAGCGAGAGCTGGACAAACTCGATGACGAGCGCACAGGGCTGGTCCTGGAGCCGCTGCGGTGGATTTTCGAAGCGATGCTGCGTCCTCGTCACGGCAGCACGACTCCCGAGCCGTTCGAAGTGATCGTCCTGGAGCAGGTGCCGGCCGTTATCGAGGTCTGGCATGAGTACGAGAAGGTCCTGAACGACATCGGTTACACGACCGACGCGAAGGTCTTCCACACCGAGCAGTACGGAGTCCCTCAGACCCGTCGGCGTGCCGTTCTCGTGGCTCGCTACGGGGATGCGCCCGCTCGGTTGCCGGGCCCGACACACCAGCAGTATCGCAAGCGCACGGTGCCTGCCGACGCCCTCTTCGGCGGTCGCGAGGCGTGGGTCTCCATGGAGAAGGCACTCAACGAGGTGTACGCGCGTGTACCGGAGGCTCCCCGGCGTCACATGCCGTTCTGTGTCGTCTCCAACTACGGCAGCGGTGGTGACCCCAAGGCACGCGGACGCCGTTCGTCACACGAACCGGCAGCAACGATCACCGGCAAGTGGAAGCGCAATCGAATCGTCAGTGCAGATGCTCGAGAAGCAGACCTGGGGCGCTTGAGCAACGAGGAAGCAGGGGTCCTCCAGAGCTTCCCGTACCGGTACCCGTGGCGCGGAAACGAGCAGGCTCAGCAAATCGGCAACGCCGTGCCGCCGCGGTTCGGGGTACATGTGCTGAGCGCAGCCCTGAGCTTGGGCGACCCCGGAAGCGACGTGTGGGAGAAGCTGTTGCGGTGGCCGGAAGAAGAAACCGCCTGAGCCGTGTGCGAACATCACTCCGTTCACCGGCGGAGTTACTGCCAGGGCGCGTGTGTGACCGTCCTGCTTCCGATGTGACGAGGCCGGTCGCTCCTCCCATGCGGCAGACTGCCCCCTGTGACTGATCAGCAGTTCGAGGAGGCGTACCGCGCTTGGCAACTCTCCTTACGCACATTGATGTCGGATGCACCGCGGCTCGCACGCTGGCAGGAGCGACGGTTTCGGTTCGCCCATCACGTGGGCGAGTTGTTGACGAAGCCCTTCGGGAATTCACCCGCGACGACCGGCCCCGCGCTCTACGGGGTGTTTCTCGCCGGAGTGGAGCTTTGCTACGTGGGACAGACGTTGGAAGCCGACCGACGTCTGAGGGACCTTCCCGTGGGTGAAAGCCACCATTTGGCGAACACCGCCCCTCCTGAGGTCTGGGACAGGGTCGTCGTGGTGCGTTGGGCCGATCTCCTGGCGAGGACCCCGGGACCCGAACAGAAGGCTGCCACCGAGCTCGGGGACGGGGTCTGCGGCCTCGCTCTCGAGCACCGACTGCAATTGGAGTTCTTGCCTCCTCTGAACAGCCGCCGGCGGCAGCGCAGCGGAGAATGGCGTCCCCGCGACCACGCGCAGAGCCGGTCACGTGGCGCCGCCAACGCGCATGCATTGCCCGTGTTGTGGCAAGAGGTGTGTGCCACGTGGCAGCATCTCGCTGCATCCCCACCACCCGCGCAAGACGTCCCGATCCTCACCGCAGCGGCTGGTCGTGCAATCTTCCCCTCAAGAGACCGGGGCATGTTTCTCGCCGAACAACCGGAGTGACAGCCCTTGCCTTGCGTGCGGCAAAGGGAATGGGAGCGTCGGATACGAGCCACCGGTTGCGCAGAGCGGGCTCTCAGGGCCACGTCCCGACAGCTGCTGGAGATGCTGCGCGCACTAGGCCATCCAGGCAGGAAGATCCTTGGCGAGACTCACCCCCTCTCGCTGCGTCGGCACCGAGGACTGCTGTGGGATGTTGCCCGCCTCCTCTGCCGCAGACATGCTGCCTCGGCGGCGAATCGGTGCCTCGGCCAACAGTTTCTCGAACAGGGGTACCAGGGCGTCGATGGCGGTACGTGGCACCCGGCCGTCGTCGGGGCCCTCGGGGAGCCGGTCCCAGTGCACGGCGGGAGCCGTCGCGGCGTCAGCGATCCAGTCCTGCAGGTCCTCGACGAGGGGTGGATTGTCAGGAGCGAGTACGTCGTATACGAGGGTGCTGCCCGCGGCGTTGACCGCCGAAGACAGTGCGTTGATGTGGTCACCGGGGCGAGGGACGCCGGATGAGATCAGTCCCTTGAACACGGCCAACAGCGCCTGCGCCGTGGGCCGGTGGTCGATGACGTCCAGACGAAGCGTGGTGTTGAGGATGTCCTGAATGCTGCAGGCGACTTCGACGGGGCGATAGTCCGGTCCGTCACGGAACAACTCCGCAGCCCACCAGAGGCGGGAAAAGCATTGCGTGTAATGAGGGCCGGAGAAGCGCGAGCTCTGGGCGATCTCAGTGCCTTTGTGCCGCCACACCACGTAGTCGGGAGCAACCAGCATCGCCAGATGGTTCCACAGGTTCCCGTCGCCTGCTTCGGCGCGGGTCATGCGCAGTGTGGCGTGTAGACGCGGAGCGAGCCAGCCGTCGGCGGCCGTGCGGTTGGCGGCGAATCTTGTCATCGCGACCTCGAGGAGTTCGCGGATCGGAGCAGTGTGCCACCGTGTCTCGTCCTCGGGAAGGTGCGTGCTCGCCTTGTGCAACGCGACTTGGGGCGGGTTCTCCTGGCCCGACTGCATGCCTCTGCTGAGGTACTTGGCCACTGCTGCGTCCGGTAGCAGGCCGAGCAACGGGGGGACCTCGAAGGGCACGGCGCGCGGCATCAGTCGGTCCTATCTGCGCGGTCTGCGGTTCGCACTGCAGCGGTGAGTTTCTTGGAGATCTGCGCGCGGCGGCCGGCTGCGTACTGGATGCCGGTTTGCAGTTCCGACCAGCCAAATCCTTTCGTGCGACGCTCGCTGATCTCGAATAGGGCGTCTGTCAGTTGCCGCCCTGGTAGGACGTCGGGCAGCATCTGGCGCAGCACCGACTCACGCCATCCAGTCGGCATGACAGGAGTACCGTCCTCGTCCTTGTCGAGATCACTGACGGCGGTGTGGAACATGGCTGTCCAGGCGTCCTGGGCGATTTGCGAGGCCGTCATTTCCCGGACAACCTTCTCCGTGGGGATGCCACCGCGACTGCCGAGCAATTCCGTGAGGCCCTCGACGGCGGTGGTGTTGAGGTAGACGATCGGTATGTCCCCCGAGGTTTCAACGATCCAGGGCGACTCCTTGTACGGCCGCAGCCATTCGTGCGGGCCCTCACGGAAGTCGACTTCCATGATCTCGATCTCACGCTGACGGACCGGTGTGGCCTCATCGAGATCGACGTACCAGTCCTGCTCCAGCGCGCCCACGAGCCGTCCCGGAACGCCATGGACACTGGCCACCACCAGGACGGAAAGAGTTGCCCGACGATGATGCAAGGCTCGCGACAGCGTGATCGAGCCCGTGTGGACACCCTCGACAGTCGGAGTGAGGCGAGCGGTGGCGCGCGCGTTGGTCGCCTTCTCGGTCAAGGTTGCAAGGCAGGTCACGTCTTGCCACGGGCCTTCGGTCAGTTCCTTCGCAGGAAGGGTTGCCCGCAGGTCCAGAATGGCCTCACCCCAACCGGCTCGACCTGATTGGTGTAGGGCGACTACACGTTCATTCACCGACACGTTGGTATACGAGAGCGGTTTGCCGTCGACGCTGACGGAGACGACGTCGCACCCCACGTCGCCGAGAAGAGTCGGGTAGGGAAATACCGGCCTCACGCCGTACCTCCTCGGGCCTTGGGAACATCCACGGCCAGTCGGGCATAGCCTCCGCGGACGGGGTGAGTCGCAGGATCGGTCACACCGCTGAACACCGCAGTCCGAACGCCAGGTTGGACGATGATGGTGCCGCTCTCTGCGCGGCAGGACTCGGACCCGAGGAGCAATTCCCACTCCACGGATGGCCGGCCACCGGAGCGCACATCGAACTTGGCTACGGGAGCCAGCACCCAGGGGTCAGATGCATCCGGCAACCGCAGGTGGACGGTTACGTGCCAGGCGCCGCGTTCGTCGATGCGGGCCTCGACGTTTCGTACGGTCGGGAATGATTGGGTGCGGCGCCCCGTGGGACCGGCGTTCGTGTCGAGCTTGAGCAACTCGCGCAGCACCGCCGGGCCCCCGGTACGAACGATGTCTCGCTTACCCAGGAGTGTGCGAACGGTTTTGTCGATCGAGGACCTGAACTCTTTCAACCTTGTCAACGCCCCGCGTTCGTAGGCTGTGGTCAGTTCCTCGGTCCTGTCCCAACGATCGTGTTCCGGTGGCTCGGAGGCACGCAGGAAAGCCTCAGCGAGCACGACGTCCTCGGCGTCACGACCGGTCGCATAGCCCGCCAGTAGAACGGCTTGGAAGGGTGTGGTACCCAGAGGCAGGTCTCGTGGACGGTGCTCGGTGATGGTCATGCGATTGCCGCGCATACAGACGACACGGTTGATCTGCGAGTCGTTGTCGTCGGCCGGGGTGAGCAGGAGCACGGCGAGATGTTCGCGGCCCTTGTCACGCGCACGCCCTTGACCCTTGAGCGGAGTGACGATCATGGGAACGTCGGCACGGACCACCTGGCTTGCCGACGTCAGTTCGGTGACCGTGTCTCCGTCGAGATAAGCCTGGAGCGCGCGGCTGAGTGCAGGGTGATGAGCATGCGGATCGACCCTCTTCTCCGGGACGTAGACCTCGCCGTTTCGTAGGGTCGTGACCCGCGCCTCCAACAGCGGGCCGGCCGATTTTCCGCCCAACATGGCCGCCCAGAAGCCGTTGGCAAGTGCACGAACAAGCTTGTCATGCATCTCCTGCAGAGACTCGGCGTCCCCGGAAGCGTCGTGCGCGCCCACAATGAGGAAAGAGGTGCCTGCTTCGTCGCTCGCACGTCCGAGATGCAGTGCGCGCAGGGTTTCGTCGTCGGCCCACCAGGATCTCGCCACACCCTCGTGCTCCGGTTCGGTGTCCGGCTCTCCGAGCCAAGCCGGCCCCGCGAATGCCTCTCCGTCCACCTCGTGCCAGGGGAGATCGATGCGTCCGATGACACGTCCTGCGGTGCGTCCCTCGTGTGGCTCCGACAATGTCGAATTGATCAGCACGAGGCCGAAACGACTAGTCGCCCAAAGGGTGGCCTTGCCCAGGCCGTAGGAACCGCCCGCCCGCCCACCGGTGACTTTGTGGCTGTCGAGTTGGCGGCGGACCACGGCGGCGAATCGGCCGTCGCTGTACTCGGGGCCCGTCAGACCTGCAGCGTTGTAGTCATCGATGCGCAGGAGCCGCAGACGACGCTCCTTGGACAGGTCTTCCAGGGCGGAGCGAAGGCTCCGCGAGACCTTCTGATTGCCCCGTGAGGCCTCGGTGTAGTGGGGAAGCAGTTCATCCCATTGCAAGGCCGTCAGAAAGGCGTCGAGATGGGACCCGTCCAACTCGTGCAGCGTGTAGTGCACGCGCACGGGAGAACGGTCGTCGCAGCGCTCGTCCAAGGAGTTCTGCGTCGCTTCACGTGCCAACACCGAGAGGTCCGCATCGAAGGCGAAGGCGGCCGCGTTCCCATACTCGCGACCACCGTCGGCGTGCGCAGGCCGATGGTGCCAGATGACTGGTCGGCCCGTCGGAACGTCGACCGTGCGCGTCACGAGGGCGGCGAGATCGGTTCCGAGGATTTCTGCGATGCGTGCCTTTGTTTCGTCTCGGGGCTCTGCGCGGCCATTGATCCAAGCGGACACGGCAGCGCGGGTCTTACCCACTTGCGCGGCAAGATCGGCCTGAGACATGTCAGCTCGGCGAAGCTGGCGCCCCAACCATGGGCCGAAGGCCTCACCGCGTTCAACGGGCGGCGGAAGAGATTCGGGCATGGCGAGTCACGCCTCCTGACACTGGGACCCAGGGTAGTTCGGCAGATTGGGCCCCAGGCTACAGGCATGTTTGACACCCCAGGGTCATGTCAAAAAAGATCTGACGGTCCGCCTCGTGACCACATCAGGGCATCACCTCCGACGGATTGTCGCCTGCCGCTCCTTCACGACATCCCGAACGCGGAGCGCAGCCTCGATGGGATCCTCGTGCTCCCACACCCGCAATGCCAACCATCCGGCCGCTGCCAGCCGTTCGTCCGTGTCCTGGTCCCTCCGCTGATTGCCTTCGATTTTCGTGCGCCAGAACTCCGAGTTCCTCTTGGGCCACGTGGCGTGTTCCGGGCACCCGTGCCAGAAGCACCCGTCCACAAATACGGCTACTTTGCTGGGACCGAACAGGATGTCGGCTTCCCGCCGAACCCCTTTGAGCGGCTTTCGATGGACTCGGTAGCGCATACCCGCCGCGTGCAACGCACGCCGCAGCGCCATCTCGACATCCGTGTCCCGGCTGCGCTGCCGGCTCATCCGCGCACGCGTCTCAGGAGTGGTGTCCACTGTGGACCGTGCCTTCCGTTCCTGAGTTGATTCGTTGCTGCTTGGCTACGCGTCCGACCCGTGGCACTCCCCATAAGCCCGCCCCGACCCACACCAGCACCCCGCCCCCCGCTGCGGCGGCCAAGCCACCGCCCGACCCCGTGCCGCCAGCGTCGTCGCGTACTGCGGAAGGAGGGTCGTGTCGCCCGGGGACGAGCTCTCCGATGCGGCGAAGGCCTCGTAGGACGGGACCGTGCCGGTGACGATGCCCAGGTTGGGGGTGCCGGAGGCGGAGAGTTCGCGGAGGGACTGCTCTATCGAGGAGAGGTGGTCGGCGTGGGACGGGTACTCCGTCGACAGGGACGGATACGCGTCGAGGAGTTCCGTGAGTTCGGCTGCCGGCCAGTGCAGGACCGCCACCGGGAAGGGGCGGGAGAGGGCCTGTCGGTAGGCGCCCAGTTCCGCTCGGAGGCGGAGGATCTCCGCTTCCAATTCCGCGGGGTTCTCCGAGCCCAGGGACCACACGCGCTTGGGGTCGTGGAGTTCGTCCAGGGTGATCGGGAGGGAGTGGACCGAGTCCGCCAGGGCGTCCCACTCGTCGTGGGACTTGCCGAGCATGCGCCGTACGCGGTGGCGGCCGAAGAGGAGGGGACGGGTGGCGTAGGGGGGCTCCGCGACGTCCGTCAGGAGGCGGCGTACGGCCTCGGTGAAGGTGTCGTGGGCCGCTTCCAGTTCGTCGTGGGATTCCAGGGACTCCGCGACGATCACCCAGGGGGCCGGGTCCGCGGGGGACGCCACCCGGACGCCCTCGATGATCGCGCGGGCCTCGGCCTCGTGGCCGTACTCCCAGAGGTTGGAGGCCTTGAGCGCCCGTACCAGGTGGGGGTTCTCCAGGCCGTCGGGGGAGGAGAGCAGGCGGTCGTAGAGCGTGGTCGCGGTGGGGCGGTCGCCGGAGAGCTCCAGGTGGGCCGCTGCCCGCAGCAGCAGGGCCTCGGCGTCCTCGGGATACAGGCCGGCGGTCCGCTCCAGGCGTGCCGCCTCGGCGGTGTGGTCGACGTTTTCGGCAGGCGTGTCGGGGCGCATGGGGGACACCGTACTGCCGGGAGGTGACGAGCGTGAGAGATGCGCAGGCCAGACCACCCGGCCTCCCGACTTCCCACGCTCGCCACCCAGGTTTCACGGTTCGCCCCGAATCGCCGACCGCCGCAGACTTACAGCGTCACGCCGTCGATCTGCAGGGTCTGGACCGCCTTTGCCGCGAAGGGGACGCTTACCGACTTACCGGACAGGCGGATGTCGGAGCGGGCCGTGTAGAGGTCGCCGCCGCCTGTGGTGACCGTGTTCCAGCGGGGGACCAGGCCTCCTGAGCCGCCCGTCACCGTCGAGAAGCGGGAGAGGTCGAAGGTGAGGGTCTGGGCGGACGTGGCCGTGTTGACCGCGACGATCACCAGGCGGCGGGCCGTCGCGTCGTACGCCGCCACCGCGTAGCCCACGCCCGTGTCCAGGATCGTCATGCCGGGGCGGATGTGGCGGCTGAACTGGGCCATCACGTAGTGCTTGGTCTGGACGGTGGTCGGCTGGAGGGTGTTCGCGTCGTAGGCGATCATCGCCCAGCCCGCCGTCGGGTCCATGACCTGCCAGTAGCACCAGGCCGTGGGGTGCAGCCAGCGGAAGTCGAGGCAGAGGTTCGAGGCCATGGTCAGGCCGGTGCCGTCGCTGTCGCCCGTCTCGGAGTTCCACAGCTTCTTGCGGGAGGTGGTCACCACGTCCGTGTAGAGGAGGTCGCGGCGGCCGCCCGAGCCCTGGTAGCCGTGCACGTTGACCTGGGAGACCAGGCCCTTGGTCGTCGAGCTGAAGCTCGACCAGGTGGAGCGGGCCGTGTCGTAGTTCGTCTCGTCCGAGGCGGCGATGCGCAGGCTGGTGAGGCCGCGTTTGTCCAGTTCGCTGCGCATGTAGGGGAGGACGGCCGCCTGGACCGCCGGGTCCATGTGGCAGCCCTCCTGGGTGCCGGTCGCGGTCCACCAGGTGGAGGCCGGCTCGTTGAAGGGGTCGACGGTCGCGAAGTTCACGCCCCAGTTGTTCTTCGCGTACAGGGCCGTCGCCGCCAGGTGGGAGGCGTGCTGGCGGTAGTTCCAGGTCTGGAGGTTGTTGCCGCCGCCGGACGCGCCCGAGGGGTTGTGGTTGCTGCACATCCACCACATCGGGGAGTTGGCGAACAGTTCGGTGATCGCGCCCCGCTGCGTCGCCTTCACCAGCATCGCGCGCTGGTTGGCGTCCGCCGTCCACTTCCACGCCGAGGAGGTGGGGTCCTCGTTGTTCCAGTCCTGCCAGAAGCCCTCGATCTGCTTGAAGGCCGGGATGTTGGGCGACTTGACCATCGTCTCGCCGCCGACGCTGTTCCAGCTGCACGCGCCGAGGTTGTAGCGGGCGATGTTGAGGCCCAGGCCGGGCAGGGAACGGCCGTTGTACGTCACGGACTTGGTGGTGAAGAACAGATCGGCGAAGTCGTCCCGGGCGCCGAAGACGTTGGCCCACCAGGCGAGGGAGGTGCCCCAGCCCTCCCAGGTGCCGTACGTCGTCGAGGGGTTGACGGCGATGGTGGCGTCCGCGCGCGCGGTGCCGGTCGCCAGGGCGCTGCCGAGGAACGTACCGCCTGCTGCGGCCAGCAGGCTTCTGCGTCGGATCACGGCTCCTCCGTAAGGGAGATGAGGGCGCACGCCGGTCCCCGGCCCGGCGTCGCAGGGGTGTCCCGTTGTCGGGTGACGAGAAGCATCGGGTGTGGCGGGTGGGTTGTCGAGAGTTCTGACGAACCTTTCTCAAACCCGTGTACGAAGTCGCCGGCCCGCTGGCGGGGGTGATCCTGTATAACGAACAACAGGGCATGCACACGTATGAGAGGAGGGGCAGCCGATGAACCGGAGCTGGGCGACTCTGCGTCCCGCTCTCGCGCTGCTCTTCCTGCTCGCCGGGGTGGCGCTGCTCGACACCGGCAGTCTCTCCGCCACCGTCGCCCTCGCCGCGACCGCCGCGGCCTCGTCCGCCCTGGCGCTCTGCGCCCTCGTCGCCTCGCGCTGCGCGCCCGCCGTGCCGCGTACCCGCGTGCGGACGGCCATCCGCGACCGGGACCGGCGTACGGCCTTCCTGCCGCAACGCGATCCCGACGCCCGGGGGCGTACCCGTCCCCGAGCACCCGGCCACGCCCTCCGGGCGACCGTCGCGCAGGGGCACCTCCACATCTGAAGTGACCCCGCGCGGGTCGTCATGCCGCCATGACCTGTTCCGGCACGACGAGACCCCCGGAGGGCTCACCCATGTCCGTCTTCGCCAACCTGGTCGAGCACCTTGCCGACCTGCTCCAGCCGCTGTTCGGCGCCTCGGCGGCCGCCGCGGCGATCGTCCTGTTCACCGCGCTCGTACGGCTCCTCGTCCACCCCCTGTCCCGGGCCGCCGCGCGCGGCCAGAAGGCCCGGACCGCGCTCCAGCCGAAGATCGCCGAGCTGCGGAGGAAGCACGGGAAGAACCCCGAGAAGCTCCAGAAGGCCGTGCTGGAACTGCACGCCGAGGAGAAAGTGTCGCCGCTGGCCGGCTGTCTGCCCGGACTGCTCCAGGTGCCGGCGTTCTTCCTGCTCTACCACCTGTTCTCCAGCGACACGATCGGCGGCGAGGCCAACGGGCTGCTCGCGCACAGCCTGTTCGCGGCGCCGCTGGGGGAGCGGTGGGCGGACGCGCTCCAGGACGGTGTCCTCGGTGGCGCGGGCCTCGTCTACGCGGGGCTGTTCGTGGTCGTCGGATGCGTCGCCGTGTTCGGTTACCGGCTCAGCAAGCGCATGATGGCCGCGAACCCGGCCGCCCAGGCCGGGTCGGGGGAGCAGCCGCCCGGGCTGGGGGCGGTGACCAGGGTGATGCCGTTCATGTCGTTCTTCACGCTCGTCACCGTGGCCGTCGTACCGCTGGCCGCCGCCCTGTACGTGGTGACCAGCACGACGTGGAGTGTCGTCGAGCGGGCCGCGCTGTACCGGTGACCGGGCGGTCGGGGTCCAGTAGGTGAACCGGGTATTGCGGAGTGGACTCCCAGCTTGGAGGATCGACCAGTCCTCCGATGGCTGCCCCGCCGCATCCGGGTCGCGCGCATCGGTCGAGCGCCCGCGATCGAGGGAGACTGATCATGAAGCTGCTGCGAGTCGGTACGGCGGGGTCGGAGCGGCCCGCTCTGCTCGACGCCGACGGGACCCTGCGGGACCTGTCGGGCCTCGTCCCGGACATCGACGGCGCGCTGCTCGCCGACGAGGAGGCCCTCGGCCGCGTCCGGGCCGCCGCCGACGCCGGTGACCTGCCCGTACTGGACGACACCGGACTGCGGGTCGGGCCGCCGCTCGGGCGGATCGGCAAGATCGTCTGCATCGGGCTGAACTACCACGACCATGCCCGCGAGACCGGTGCGGAGCCGCCCGCCGAGCCGGTCGTCTTCATGAAGGCACCGGACACCGTGATCGGGCCGAACGACACGGTCCTCGTGCCGCGGCGGTCCCTCAAGACCGACTGGGAGGTCGAGCTGGCCGTCGTCGTCGGGCGTACGGCCAGGTATCTCGGGTCCGCGGAGGAAGGGCTCGCGCATGTCGCCGGGTACGCCGTGGCGCATGACGTGTCCGAGCGGGAGTTCCAGATCGAGCGGGGCGGGACCTGGGACAAGGGGAAGAACTGCGAGACGTTCAATCCGCTGGGGCCGTGGCTGGTGACGGCGGACGAGGTGCGCGACCCGCAGGACCTGTCGCTGAGGCTGTGGGTCAACGGGGAGTTGAAGCAGGACGGGACGACGGCCGAGCAGATCTTCCCGGTGGGGGAGGTCGTGCGGTATCTCAGTCAGTTCATGACCCTGTACCCCGGTGATGTCATCAACACGGGGACGCCGGCGGGGGTCGCCCTGGGGGCGCCCGAGCCCAAGCCGTTCCTGCGGGCCGGGGATGTCGTGGAGCTGGAGATCGAGGGGCTCGGGCGGCAGCGGCAGGAGTTCAAGGACGCGTAGACGCTCCGCTGGGTGAGCCGGGGAACTGCGGTCCGTTTCCGGCTGCGGGCAGCCCGTGGCCGGTCGCGCAGTTCCCCGCGCCCCTTGGGGCGCGCTCCCGTCACGCCAGTGCAGAAGCCAGCTCGCGCCACGCCTTCCTCGGGAGGTCGTCCCGCGGCTCGCCGGTCAGGACCTGGAGGGCCACGTGGTCCGCGCCTGCCTCGAAGAAGGCGTCGATCGTGGTGCGGATCGCCGTGTCGTCTCCCCAGGCGAACAGGGCGTCGACCAGGCGGTCGCTGCCGCCGTCCTTGAAGTCGTCCTCGGTGAAGCCGTGCCGGAGGAAGTTGTTGGTGTAGTTCGCCAGCGGCAGGTAGAGCTCCAGGAACTCCCGGGCCACGGCGCGGGCGCGGGCGGGATCCGTCTCCGGGATGACGCCCAGTTCCGGGGCCAGCAGCGGGGCCTGGCCCAGGATCTCGCGGGCGTGCGCGGTGTGCTCCGGGGTGACCAGGTACGGGATCGAGCCGGCCGCCCGGTCACGGGCCAGCCGCAGCGACTTCGGGCCCAGGGCGGCAAGGAGGCGGCGGTCCGCCGGCACTCCGGCGGCGTCCAGGCCGTCGAGGTGGCCGACCAGGGCCGAGTAGGGGCGGGCGTACTGCTCCACCCGCTTGGCGTGGCTCACTCCGAGGCCCAGCAGGAACCGCCCGGGGTGGGCCGACTCCAGCTCCGCGAAGGCCGTGGCGGCGGCGTCCGGCTCGTGCTGCCAGATGCTCTGGATGCTGGTGCCGACCGTGAGCTTCGAGGTCGCCTCGATCAGCGGGGCGGCGTTGGCGGCGGAGCTGTTGCCGCCCAGCCACACGGCGCCGTAGCCGAGTTCCTCCAGTTCGGCGGCGGCCTCGGCCAGTTCGCCGCGCCGGTCCGGGTCCTCCGAGCGCAGGCCTACGCTCCAGATGCCGTACCGGCCGACGGTCTCCTTCAGGGGGGTGGTCATCGGTTCGGGATCCCTCCGGTTGGGGCGCCGCGCCTGATCACGCGTACGCAGGTGCCAACCGGAGGGAGCCGGTGATGATTCCGGCGCGGGCTACGGGTTCAGGAACCGCTCCAGTGCCTCCACCACGAGCCGGTGGTCCTGGAGTTGGGGCAGCCCGGACACCGTCACCGCGCCGATCACGCCCACGCCCTCGACGGTGATCGGGAAGGAGCCGCCGTGGGCCGCGTAGGTGTCGGGGTCGAGGCGCGAGGACTCCTCGAACGTGCTGCCCTTGGCGCGGAAGCGGGCGCCGACCAGGTAGGAGGCGGAGCCGTAGCGCTCGACCACACGGCGCTTGCGGGCGATCCAGGCGTCGTTGTCCGGGCTGGAGCCGGGCAGCGCCGCGTGGAAGAGCTGCTGGCCGGAGCGGTGGATGTCGATGGCGACCGGGGCCTGCCGCTCCCGGGCCAGCTCGACGAGGAGCGAGCCGAGCGCCCAGGCGTCGTCGTGCGTGAACTGGCGGAACACCAGGAGGCGTTCCTGCTTCTCCAGCTCCTCCAGGCTCGGGGTGAGCTCGGGGTGGAACTTCGGGGTGAGTCCCTGGCTGTGGGAGGGGGTGCTCTTGTGGGTCACAGCGTCACCGTCACTTTCTCGCGGGCCGAACGACGGGCGGCTTCCAGTACGTCCAGGGCGGCGGCCGCCTCCCGCGCGGTCACCGGGTTCGGGGCGCCCTCCAGCAGGGCTTTCGCCACGGCCGCATAGTAAGCGGGGTAGTCGCCCGGGAGGGTGGGTTCGGGGCGGCCGCCACCGGTGACCGGGGACTCGCCGGAGCCCACGCGTCCCCACAGCGACTCGGGCTCCACGCCCCAGTCCGGGCCGGGGCGCAGTCCGTCCCGGAGCGCCGCCTCCTGGGGGTCGAGTCCGTACTTGACGTAGCCGGCGGTGGAGCCGAGGACGCGGAAGCGGGGGCCGAGTTGGGCGGTCGTCGCGGAGACGTAGAGGTGGGAGCGGACACCGTTGGTGTGGGTGAGCGCGATGAACGTGTCGTCGTCCGTCTCGGCGCCCGGGCGGCGGATGTCCGTCTCCGCGTAGACGGAGGCCGCAGGGCCGAAGAGGGCCAGGGCCTGGTCGACGACGTGGCTGCCGAGGTCGTAGAGCAGACCTCCGATCTCTGCGGGGTCGCCGGACTCCCGCCAGCCGCCCTTCGGCTTCGGGCGCCAGCGCTCGAAGCGGGACTCGAAGCGCAGGACGTCGCCCAACTCGCCCTCGTCCAGCAGCTTGCGCAGGGTGAGGAAGTCGTTGTCCCAGCGGCGGTTCTGGAAGACGGACAGGAGCAGTTCGCGCTCCTCGGCGAGGGCTGCCAGGACGCGGGCCTCGGCGGCCGTGCCCGCGAGGGGCTTGTCGACCACGACCGGCAGGCCGGCCTTCAGTGCGGTCGTCGCGAGCGGCACGTGCGTCTTGTTCGGGGACGCCACGACGATCAGGTCCAGCTCGTCGGCCCGGCCGAACATCTCCTCCGGGGTGGCGGCGAGGTGCACGTCCGGGAAGTCCGCACGGGCCTGCTGCTGCCGCTCCGGGTGGGAGGTGACCACCGTGTCGAGGGCGAGGCCCTCCGTGGCGGCGATCAGGGGGGCGTGGAAGACGGAGCCGGCGAGGCCGTAGCCGACGAGGCCGACGCGGAGGGGCGAGCCGGAGGCTGTGCCGAGGGGTGTGCCAGTCATGTCACCCACTTTCGCAACGCTGTTGCCAAAGTGCAAGCGCCGGGGACAATGGGCGGCGTGAACAGGGCGGACGACCGTACGGGCGGAGTGGGCGGCATGCACGGGCCGGGACGGACGGGGACGGCTGGGGCAGGGGGCGGGGTGAATCTGCTCGCCTTGCGCAGCCACAACACCGCGCTGGTGCTCGACCTGCTGCGGACGGCCGGGGACGAGGGCATCAGCCGCCTCGAACTCGCCGAGCGGACCGGGCTCACCCCGCAGGCCGTCAGCAAGATCACGGGCCGGCTGCGGGAGGACGGCCTGGTGGCGGAGGCGGGCCGCCGTGCGTCGACCGGGGGCAAGCCGCGCACGGTGCTGCGGCTGGTGCCGGAGGCCGGGCACGCGGTCGGGGTCCATCTGGACCGGGACGAGGTGCGGGCCGTGCTCGTCGACCTGCGGGGGACCGTGGTGGGGGAGCGGCGGGCCGCGCTGGATCTGGGAGCCGGGGCGGAGGCCGTGCTGGCGGCGGTGACGGGAGCGGTGCGGGAGTCGGTGGCCGGGCTCGCCGGCACCCTGCTGGGGGCGGGCGTCGCGCTGCCCGGGCCGCTCGACCATGCCCGGGGCGTGCTGCACCGGGTGACCGGATTCCCTGAGTGGGACGGCTTCCCGCTGCGGGAGGCACTCGAGGAACGGCTCGGGGGGCCGGTCGTGGTCGACAAGGACACCAACGCGGCGGCGCTCGGCCTGGCCGCCGGGGGCGAGGGCGGCTCCTTCGCCTATCTGCACCTGGGGACGGGGCTGGGAGCCGGGCTCGTGATCGGCGGCAGCGTGCACCGGGGTGCCAGGACCGGGGCCGGGGAGTTCGGCCACCAGGTGATCCAGCTCGACGGGCCGCCGTGCACCTGCGGGAACCGGGGCTGCATCGAGGCCCTCTGCCTCGAAGCGGTGGAGCGCGGCGATCCGGAGGAGGCGGCGCGGGTCCTGGGAGCCGGGGCGGCGAACCTGGTCGGGCTGCTCGACATCGACGTCGTCCTGCTGGGCGGCTGCACGGTGACGGCGGCACCGGAGGCCTTCGCGAACGGGGTCGGCACGGTCCTGAAGGCCCGGGCCCGGCGGACGGGCCAGGACACAGTGCCGGTACGCGTCGTGCCCGGGGGCGGCCGGGTGGTGGCGGTGGGTGCGGCCCAACTGGTGCTGGGGCCGGTGTTCGGGCGTGGGGGTGGGTGAGACGGGGATGCGGGGTTGTGAGGGCGGCTCGGCTCGTGCCCGGAGGGGTGTTCGGGCGGGGAGTGGCTGAGGTGGGGACGCCGGGTGGTGGGCTTGCTCGGCAGGGTGGCTCGGCTCGTGCCCGGAGGGGTGTTCGGGCGGGGAGTGGCTGAGGTGGGAACGCCAGGTGGCGGGCCTGCTCAGCCGGCGTCCGCCGGGTGATCGGACGGCAACGGTCGAGGTCCGGGCGCCGCGGTTTCGGCGGCCCTGGCGGTCTCGGTGGCCGCGGTGGGGAAGATCCTGGCCAGGTGGTAGTCCAGCACGGTCCGTACGCCCGCGAGGGACCGGCGCTCGTGCACGACGTCCAGGCCCAGCCCGACGGCTCCCGACACCAGGAGGTCGGCCTCGTATGCCCGGTCGATGCCCGGGGCTGTGATCCCCGCCGCCTCGCCGGCCCCGATGATGTCCGCGACGAGCCCTTCGAGCGGCTGCTCGGCCGCCAGGAAGACCGCCGCGAGCGCGGGATCGGTCAGGCTGCGCGCGTAGTACGCCGTGAACACGCGCAGCGCGAAGGTGCGTTGCTCGTCCAGCGGCAGGAACTCGTCCAGCACCGCCCGCAGCAGCCGGCACGGGTCTGTCACGTCGTACGGAATGCGCCCCCGGGCCAGCCGTTCGTTCTCCTCGTGCAGCAGGCGCAGCGCGTCGACCAGGAGGGCGTGCTTGGAGTCGAAGTGGTACTGCACGACCCGCAGCGACACCCCCGCCTCCAGCGCGATCCTGCGCATGCTCGCCGCGTCCAGGCCCTGCCCGGCCGCGATCCGCCACACCGCCTCGGCGATCCGGCGTCGCTGCCCCGCCCGGACGTCCGTCGGCCGGGACACGGGCGGTGTGCCCGGTTCGGGCAGCGGTTGCCTGCGTCGGCGGTAGGCCCGGGCCTGGCAGCTCCGCGAGCAGTAGACGGGCGGACGGCCGCGGCTCGGACGGGCCAGGGGCGTGTCGCACATCGAGCACGTCCGCATCTTTTCGTCACGCACCGCTTCACTTTAGCGCGTAGAAAAGGTGTGACGTAAAGGAGGGTTCTAGCGTGATTGCAGGCCAAAACCACACCCTCCTGTTGATACGTTCGTATCGTCACTCCTCGCGCGGAAAGGAAGGCTGTGAAATACGACGTCCTGCAGGTTTTCGGCATGCTGTTGCTGGCGGTGTGCATTCAGGGGCTCGCCCGGCTCGTCATCGACGACAAGCGGGGTCTGCTGGGAGGGCTGCCCGGCGGGTTCGCCCCGCTGCTGCTGACGTACGCGGTCCTCACCGCGGTCGGCGCCTGCCTGGCAGTGTGGGCCCACTCGCGCGCGAAGGCCCTGGGGCGCCGCTAGGCGGCGTGTCCGCCGACCGGGGGGATTCGCGCCGCCGTTCGGGGGCGGTTCGCGGGGGTGTCGTCTGCCGAGTGCCATCGGTCGGAAGGTCACATCATCATGCGACTCTGCACGCCCGCTCACCTCTGCCTGGCGGCGGCAGCGGCGGCTGCCGTCCTGCTTCCCGGTGCCCATCCGGCGCACGCGGACGCCCCGGCGCCCGCCTGTGCCGCGCCCGACGACCACACCTTCCCGCTCACCACCCGCGTCCACGGCGGCCCGGACTCCTACACGGCCGGCGGCGGGTTCGGGACCTGGTACGTCGACCTGACCAACACGACCGACCGGACCTGCACGGGCATCCACCCCGTCGTCGTACTCGTCGACGACAAGCGGGCCCTGGAACCGTCCCAGCCGCGCCTCGAATTCTTCGAGGGGGCGCGGGCCCACCCCGTGCGGTTCGAGAAGACCGGCGAGGACGAACTCGTCGGGGCGTTCGCCGACGAGGAGGACCGCTTCGCCGGGTTCACCGTCGGGCCGGGCGAGACCGTCACCGTGAAGGTGCGGCTCATGGTCACCTCGGACGCCGTGCCCAACGACGTCACGGCCAACGCCGCGGTGGTGCAGCGGCACGACGACGACGGCGACTGGGTCGGGCAGTCGAACGACTACCGGTTCGGGATCGACGACGGCGAGCCGGCCCCTGACACCGGAACCGACACCGATACCGGAACGGATACCGGCACGGGAACCGATACCGGACCCGGCACCGGCACCGAGCCGCGCCCCGACTCCGACGCCTCCGTCCCGCCTCGCGAGGAGCGGCTCCCCTTCGCGGAGGAACTGGCCCGGACGGGAAGCGGCACACAGGTCGCCGCGGCCGCCGCGGCCCTGCTGCTCGCCGGGGGCGGGGCGCTGCTCGTCGTACGCCGCCGCCGCTGAGCAGGCCGTCCGCCAGTCGGGACGCCGCACACGGGCCATTCCGCAAGATCCCGCCACTGTTTAGGCTGGGTCGCACGCTGGACCGCGTACGGCAGGAGATCCCGCACATGGCAGACCGCAAGCCCATCGAGTCGTGGCTCACCGACATGGACGGTGTGCTCATCCACGAGGGCGTACCGATCCCCGGAGCCGACGCCTTTCTGAAGAAGCTGCGCGAGTCCGGGAAACCCTTCCTGGTCCTCACCAACAACTCGATGTACACCCCGCGCGACCTGCACGCCCGGCTGCGCCGCATGGGCCTGGAGGTGCCGATCGAGTCCATCTGGACCTCGGCCCTGGCCACCGCCCAGTTCCTGGACGACCAGCGGCCGGGCGGCTCGGCGTACGTCATCGGCGAGGCCGGCCTGACCACCGCGCTGCACGACATCGGCTACATCCTGACCGACCACGAGCCGGACTACGTCGTCCTCGGCGAGACCCGCACGTACTCCTTCGAGGCCATGACGAAGGCGGTGCGGCTCATCCTCGGCGGCGCCCGGTTCATCTGCACCAACCCCGACGAGACGGGCCCCTCCACCGAGGGCCCGCTGCCCGCGACCGGCGCCGTGGCCGCGCTGATCACCCAGGCGACCGGCAAGAAGCCGTACTTCGCGGGCAAGCCGAACCCGCTGATGATGCGGACCGGGCTGAACGCCATCGGGGCGCATTCCGAGAGCAGCGCGATGATCGGTGACCGCATGGACACCGACGTGCTGGCCGGCATGGAGGCCGGGATGCAGACGTTCCTGGTGCTCACCGGCCTGACCCGGCCGGAACAGGTCGAGGACTTCCCGTACCGGCCCTCCCAGGTCGTGGACTCGATCGCGGACCTCGTCGAGAGGGTCTGAGCCCCGGACGGCAGCGCACCAGGCCTCAAACCCGCCGTCACCCGTACGGAGCAGCCGCCGCGCCCCTGAGGATGCGGCGGCTCACCGCGCGGGGGAGGCTCCAGGCATCTGGAGGTTCACGATGGGTTCCCTGAGAGTCACTGTCTGTACGAGCGTCCTGGCTGCCGTCGCCCTCGCCCCGGCGGCCTACGCGGCGGACGCGGGGAGCGTGTCGGTGACCCCGGCGGCCCCCGCCCCCGGCGGTGACGTCACGCTCCGCGTGACCGGCTGCGCGCAGCGCACGGCCGTGGCCACCTCACCGGCGTTCGTCGCGGACGCACGCCTGACCGCCACCGGCGCACACGAGCTCACCGGCGACAGTCGCGTCCGCTCCACGCTCGCAGCGGGTTCGTACGCGGTGCGGGTCGCCTGCGGCGACACGCGACGGACCGGCACGCTCACCGTCCACGACGGTGCACGGCACCGGTCCGGGGCCCTCCCGGTGCCGGACGCCGGCGGGCAGCCGCCCGTGCCCGGATCCGCCGGACAGCCGCCCGTGCCCGGCAAGGGCGGGCAGCCGTCCGCGCCAGGCAAGGGCGGACAGCCGTCCGCTCCCGGCGCCGACGAGCCGTCGTCCCTCTCCTCTCACCGGCCCGGCGCACCGGCCTCACCCGTCGCCCCCGTCCGGGCGGGCGGTGGTGGCGCCGCCGCTCTCGTCGCCGCCGAGGACCGCGGGACCGGTCCCGGTACGGCGCAGGGGGTGGCCGGGCTGCTGCTCGCGGGGGTGGCCGCGGTGGTCGTCGCCTGGCGCGGTGTCCGCCGGAGTCGTGGAACGGACTGACATGCGGTATCGAGACGAGGATCCCGACCAGGTGCGGGTTCAGGGACGCTTCTCGGGCACGGGACGGATGCTGGCCGGCCTGGCCTGGGTGGTGCTGCTGCTCGGGTTGTGGCTGTGGGGCCGCGAGGTCACCGAGATGCGGCACGGCATCTCCGCCCCCACCACCGGCGACATGGCGGCGGCAGGACGGCCCCCGGACATCAAGCTGCCGCCCGAGCACCGCCCGCTGGGCGACGCGCTGCCGCAGCGGGTCGACATCCCCGGGCTCGGCGTCCAGGCGCCGGTGGTGGCACGCGGCCTCGACGAACGCGGGGCGCCCGATCCACCGCCGTACGACCAGCCGGGCGTGGTCGGCTGGTACGCCGGCGGGGTCGCGCCCGGGGCGCCGGGGACCGCTCTGATGGTGGGCCACGTCGACACCGACGCCAGGCCCGCCGTCTTCTACAAGGTCAGTGCCATGCGGCCGGGCCAGACGATCAGGGTGATCCGGGCCGACGCCGAGGTCGCCGAGTTCACCGTCGAGTCCGTCCAGGTCCTCACCCGCGACCGCTTCGACGCCCACCAGGCCTACGGGCCGCGCGAGTCGGGGCGGGCCGAGCTGCGACTGGTCACCTGTGGCGGCAGTTTCGACCCTGCGACCCGCAGCTACACCGCGAACGTGGTCGTCTCGGCGTATCTGACGGGAACCGGCCTGTGAGGGTCCGACGCGAACACGGCTCCCCCACCCCGGTCGACGGCCCGCTTCCCCTGAAGCCGCCGACCGGGCCGGTCCTCGACCGCGCACACGGACCGCGGGAGTAACCCGGCGACTGCGCGGGAGGCCACGGGAGCCACGGTGGGTGAATCTCCGGCCGAAGGCCGGGCACGTGCTGAAAGGACTCTGGAACCAAAGGTCCGCCCCGGCCTGGAGGTTGGATGACGCCAAGTCCCGATACGGTGGCGCTGCGTCATCCGCGCAGGTGGAGTTCGCCTCGTGGGTGCCGCGGGACGTATGTCAGGATTGAGACTTGGAACGGTGCATCAAGGGGGAGTCGGATGTACGGCAGCAGGGGGGTCGGGGTGTTCGCCGGGAGGCGGATGTCCGCAGTGGTGCTGGGGGCGGCACTGCTGATCACAGGGTGCTCCTCCTCCGGAGGGGGAGACGGGTCGGACGAAGGTGCCGACGCGGAGATCACCCAACAGCCCAAGGAAAAGGCCCCTTTCTGGGTCAATCCGGACGGGACCGCGGCCCGGCAGGTCGCCGCCCTGGAGAAGTCCGGCAAGAAGCGGGACGCCGAGCAGATCCGCAAGATAGCCGAGCAGCCGGTCGCCGAATGGGTCGGCCCGGACGATCCGCAGGAGCAGACCCGGGGCTTCACCGAGGCCGCCGACAAGGCCGGCCGTACGGCGCTGCTCGTCCTCTACAACATCCCGCACCGCGACTGCGGCCAGTACTCACAGGGTGGCGCCGCCGACGGCAACGCCTACCGGGAGTGGCTCGACGGCGTGGCGGCGGGCATCGGCGACCGGTCCGCCACGGTCATCCTGGAACCGGACGCCCTGCTGCACCTGGTGGACGGCTGCACCCCGGAGCAGTTCCACGAGGAGCGCTACGACCTCCTCAAGGGTGCCGTCACCAAGCTGAAGTCCCTGAAGAACACGAAGGTCTACCTGGACGCGGGCAACGCCGGCTGGCAGAACCCCGACCAGATCTTCGAGCCGCTGAAGTGGGCCGGTATCGACAAGGCCGACGGCTTCTCGGTCAACGTCTCCAATTTCTACTCCACCGAGGAATCCATCGCCTACGGCAAACAGCTCTCCGCCAAGGTGGGGGGCAAGCACTTCGTCATCGACACCAGCCGCAACGGCAAGGGCCCTTACACCTCCGGCAACCCCGACGAGCGCTGGTGCAACCCGCCGGGCCGCTCCCTCGGCGAGACCCCGACGACGAAGACGGCCGACCCGCTCGTCGACGCGTACCTGTGGGTGAAGCGGCCGGGCGAATCGGACGGCGAGTGCAAGGGCGGGCCCAAGGCGGGCCAGTGGTGGGCGGACTACGCCCTGAAGCTGGCGAAGGCCACCGGCTGACGATCCGGCCCCGCCGGACCGGCTCACACGAAAGGGGCGCCCTCCCGGCGGGAGGGCGCCCCTTGGCGTCGGTTCTCAGGGCACCTTGACCCACTGGGCCTTGCTCGGGGTGCCCTCGGCGTCCGTCACGAACATCATGTACCAGCCCGCCTGGACCAGGTTCCGGTTCTCCGGCACGGTGACCGTGAGCTTGTTGCCGGACGCCTTGAAGGCCAGGGCGATCGACCGCTGGTCGACGTCCGTGACGTGCGTGGCGGCGCTCGGGCGGATCAGCCGGACCTTCTTGACCTTCGCCGCGTCCGACGAGGTGAACGTCCCCGTACCGCCGCGCTCGATGGTCTGAGGTCCGCCCGCCAGCGAGGGCCGGTCCGCGTCGCCGTACAGATAGGGCGGCGTGTAGATCTCGATGCGCTGCTCGAACTCGCCCGGCTTGGTGTTGGCCTTGTCGGCGTAGAGCGAGTCGGAGCCGAAGAACATCACGCGTCCGTCGGGCAGCAGGATCGAGCCGGAGTGGTAGTTGCGGCCCACGAGCGGGTCGGCGACGCGCCTCAGCTCGTTCTTCTCCGTGTCGTAGAGCCGCGCCTCGAAGATGTTCGAGTCGCCGCGGCCGCGGTAGTCCTGCGAGCCGCCGGAGATCAGCACGCTGTCGTCGGGCAGGATCGAGGCGTTCGGGTAGCGCGTGCCCTTGTCCAGCGACGGGCCGTCCGCGAAGCGCGGGTTCGCCTTCTTCAGGTCGACGATCCGCGTCTTCTCGCTGGACCGCTCGGACTCGCCGACGCCACCGCCGCCGACCACCATGTACTTCTCGTCCTGCGCCGGCGGCAGCAGCACCGTGCCGGACGTCTCCATCAGCGTGGGGTCGCTCAGGCCCGGGATCTTCCTGAACTTGTTGGTGTCCACGTCCCACACGCCCGGCTCACGGCCCACGTTGTCCGGCCCGTAGCCCGCGTTGGAGCCCGAGTAGAAGACCTTGCCGTTCTGCATGAGGAACAGCGCCGGGTAGGTCGGGAACTGCCGGACCTTGTCCGTGTAGGTCCACTTCTTGGTCTTCGGGTCGAATATCTCGTTCTTGCCCGGGACCAGCTGGCCGATGTCGTCGAGGCCGGAGACGCTGAGGATCTTCCCGTCGCTCAGGGTGGTGAGCGTCGGGTACCAGCGGGCCTCCTTCATCGGGTCGACCTTGATGTACTTCTCGGCGACGGGGTCGAACTCGAAGGCGTCCCGGATGCCCTGGAAGTCCTTCTTGTCCAGGGCGAGCTTCTGTGCGATGCCGTAGGTGTTCTTGGCGTCCGCGCCCTTCAGGCCGTGCACACGGTAGTTGTCCTGCGTGCCGGTCTCGAACTTCTTGCCGCGCTTTTGCGCCTCGACGTAGATCCGGCCGAGACCGGGGTCGTTGCGCAGGAACCTGCCGGTCGCCTTGTCGAAGACCTTCTTGGCGCGCGGCACCAGCACCGGGTCCTTGGAGACGAAGGTCTTGCCGTTCTTCTTGCCGGTGAACGTGGTGCCCGCGGGCAGGGTGATCGGCTTGTCCGGGTTCTCGTTGTGGACGATCATCAGGCCACCGGCCTTGGTGACGTCACCCTTGAGCTTCTCGTACCGCTTGGTGCCGCCCGCGATCAGCAGATTGCCGTTGGCGAGCTGGGTGTGGCCGGTGCAGAACAGGTCGGCGGGCGTGGGGACCTTCTTGACGGTGCCCTTGACCGGGTCCCAGATCCGGGTGTCGAACCTCTTCGCGTCGAAGTTGTCCTGGTCGTTGCCCGACCCCGCGACGAGCAGCACCTTGCCGGTGCGCAGCAGCGCCGCGTGGATGGTGTTCTGCCGGTACTCCTCGGGGAAATCGACGATCTCCCACTTGCCGTTGGCGGCCTTGTACTCCGGCTTGTTGATTGTGTACTGGTGGTATTTCTCGGTGCTGAAGCGGTAGAGCCACGGCCCGTTCATCCCGGCCAGCGCGAGTACCACCGCCGTGCCGATCGCGAGTCGACGGGCCCGGCGGCGGCCTGCACGGTCGTTCATTCCTTACGTCCCCCAAGTCCACCAAGGGCGATCTGCATGGTCTGGTCGGATCCCCCGACCTCCCCGTGTGCGCCCGGGGTCGCGGCCCACGTGGGCTTGTGCTGCGGGGTGTGCCCCGTCGGCTGCTGCGGGATGGGCGGCGGCTGCGCCGGGTCCTGCGGCTGTCCCCCGGCCTGGGCGGGAGGCTTCTTCGCGTCCTGCCGCAGCTGCCAGCGCCAGGCGAACACCGGCGAGGCGGTGATCAGCAGCGCGAACGTCGCCCAGATGATCATCGCGGGGTGGGAGTGGCCGAAGACGAATCCGGCGGCGATCGACCCACCGAAGATCGCGACGAAGTACCAGTGGTAGCGGAACGTGCCGAACCAGCGGTCCGGGCTCGCCGAGTCGCCCTTGGGCGTGACCACGAACTTGCTCTTGCGCCGCAGCACGGAGTCGATGAGCGCCTTCGCGTACAGCGGCGCCGACAGCGCGGACATCACCATGCCGGCCACACCGCCGGAGCCCTCCGGCTCGTGCGGCGAGACGTTGTGCCGGCGGTTCCAGACGTACAGGCCGATCTGCAGGGCGGAGGCGTTGCCGTAGAGCATCAGCCAGACCGCCGGGTCGATGTTCACACCCGAGGCGCCCAGGCCCAGGAACAGGCAGCAGCTCAGCGCCGCCAGGATCCAGTTGAGGGCTGACATCGGGTAGAAGATGATCATCATCGTGTAGTTGAAGAGCTTGCTCGGCGGCAGCGAGTACCAGCCCTTCCAGTACTGCCCGATGATCGTCTCGTACGTCCCTCGCGACCAGCGCATCTGCTGGGTGAAGAAGTCCGTCCAGGCGCTGGGGCCCTCACCGACGGCGAGCACGTCCGGCGTGTACACCGAACGCCACTTCCTGCCCGTCGCCGGGTTCTTGTGGCGGTGCATCTCGAAGCCGGTCGCCATGTCCTCGGTGATCGAGTCGTACAGACCGCCGATCTGCTTCAGTGCCTTGATGCGCACGGCGTTGGAGGTGCCGACGAACATCGGGGAGCCGTAGCGGTTGCCCGCGCGCTGGATCAGCGCGTGGAAGAGGAACTGCTGCGACTCGGCGGCCTTGGTGATGGGGTTGTCGTAGTTGCCGTAGACCTGCGGGCCGATGACGAAACCGACGTCCGGGTCGCGGAAGAAGCCGAGCATCCGCTCCAGGTAGTTGGGCAGCGGCACATGGTCGGTGTCGACCGAGGCGAAGAAGTCGTAGTCGTCGCCGTGCGCCTCGAGCCAGGCGTTGTAGTTGCCGTGCTTGGTCTTGGCGCGATGCGGGCCCTTGGCCTGGTTCCACTTCGCGACGCCCTTGCGGGAGAAGTGGTGCACGCCGAGACGCTCGCAGACCGCCTTCACGTCGGGGTCGTCGCCCTCGTCGAGCAGCCACACGTGCATCAGGCCCCGGTGGCGGATCCTGACGGCCGCCTCCAGGGTCTTCGTCACCATCTCCAGCGGTTCCTTGCCGGGCACGAAGGAGGTGAGGAAGGCCACTCTGGTGCCGGTCTCGGGCACCACCGGGATCGGGTCGCGGGCCACCAGCGTGGCGTGCGCGTTGGACAGCACGTTCATGCAGCGGAAGAACTCGATCAGGCCGATCGAGACGAGCATCACCATGTCGAGCGCGGGCAGCCAGTCGAAGGCCGGGTAGTCGCGCTCGGTCCAGTGCTCGGGCTGGAGCAGCCAGAACAGCAGCACCAGGGACAGCACCGGGGCCGCGGCCAGCATCAGGGCGACCCGGATGCGGTGCGGCTCCTGCGAGATGAGCGAGCGGTACTGCACCTTGTACGGCTTGCTCGGATCCGGCTGGGTGAGGGGACCCGCGAGCCGGCTGTAGTGCTCGTAGTCGTACCTCGGCAGGGTCTTCTTGATCCTCCGGAACGTCCCTGTCGTGCTCATCCGGTGTGACGGCACCCTGAGCTGGGTGGTCTGGGACGGGTCGTGGTCCTGCCGGGCACCCGTGGGCCTCGACGTCATGAGTCATCCCCCCACACGCGGACAACCGCGTGTTTCGTAGCTTCCTACCGTCTGCTGCAGGTCCCCCTCGACCTTCACAGACGTATCAGTGGTGGATCGCAGTCACCACGTCATCCACACCTTATAGACACGGCAACGCGACCTTCCGGTTGCATGATGCCCCCCTCGGCATCGGTTCACGAACGGGGGCCCCTAGCCCCGCCCAGTCCGCAACCGGCTCCAAAGCCCCCCAACTGCCGCGAACCCGCAGCATCTTGTAAAACCAGAAAACCAGGGTTCTACGGCGTCCATCATGATCGCAAGATGCGAAAGGCGGTGTTACCGGTCATACGCGTTCATTGTGGCGGGTGTGCGGGCTCTGTGGAGTCGTTGTGGACAGACGGGCGCGGATGTTGCCGAAGTGCTCCCTTATGGCCTCCTCCGCCCGCATCGAGTCGCCGGACCGCACCGCGTCGAGGATTTCCCGGTGCTGCCGACAGGTGACCTTCGGGTCCTGCGGTTCGCCCCCGAGATCCGTGCGAACCCGGTGGAAGGCTTCCCAGAACGCCTCCAGGACCTCGCACAGCAGGACGTTGTCCAGCCCCCGGTAGAGGGCGGCGTGAAAGGCCCGGTCGGTCTCGGCGAGGCCGGCTCCCTGCGCGGCATGCTCCTCCATACGGCCGGCGAGCGCGTCCAGTTCAACGAGGTCCGCTTCCGGCATCCGGCCGGCGAGCCGGGACACGAGCCCCGTCTCCACCGCCTCCCTCAGCTCCAGCAGCTGGAGCAGGGAGTCCTCGCCCCGGTAGTGCCCGGCGACCGTACGGAAGGCCAGACCCTCGATCATCGGGGCCAGGGACATCGGGCCGACGTACGTGCCGAAGCCGTGCCGGATCTCCACGATGCCCATCGCCTGGAGCGCCTTCAGCGCCTCCCGCACCGAGTTCCGGCTCGCGCCGAGGAACTCCATCAGCTCGGGCTCGGTCGGCAGCGGGGCCCCGGAGGCCAGCCGGCGGTCGATGATGAGCTTCTTGATCCGCTCTTGAAGGTCTCGCGCTGCCATGGCGAGAGGGTATCCGGCCAATCGTGCGGTGGGCCGGGTTCCGGCCAGAGCGAGGTTCGGGCCAGGGGGAGGTGGGGGCCGGGCTCTCCAGGGAACGCAAGAAGGCCCCTCGCTTTCGCGAGAGGCCTTCCGGTCGGTGCGCCGCCAGGGACTCGAACCCCGGACCCGCTGATTAAGAGTCAGCTGCTCTAACCAACTGAGCTAGCGGCGCGCGCTGACGTCGTAACTCTACAGGACGCCGCGAGGTGCCCCCGACCACCCCGGCCGGGCCCGGCCGGGGTCCCGCAAGGCGCCCGCGTACATCATTCGGACCGTCAGCATGCGCGTGCCGAAGACAGTTGCGAAACTGGCGACGCGCGCCCCGAGGTGCCCGGGTGCCGCATTTTCCGCCGGAAGTGTGAGGGGAATCGCATGGAGTCTCGGGTATTCGAGGAAATCGACCCCGCGAGCGACTGCGACTGCCCCCTCTGTCTCCACTGGCGCCGTGTCCTGCCGCATTCCCGGTCCGGCCGGACGAGTGCCCACCCGGCCGCCCGCCCCCAAGCTCTCGGCGGCGCTAGAGCAGGGGGGACCCCCATGGCTCTCGCGCTGGCCGCCGTACCCGCCGCAGCCGCCTCGTACGACCCCCACCGCCCGGGCGTTCCCGCAGGTGACGAGCCTGACAGCCCGCAGGGCGGCACAGCTTTGCCGCACGGCCCCGGCGGCCGGCCGGCGAAGCCCTCGGCCGCTCCCAAGCCCACCGCGATCACCCGCACCGAGATCATCGACCGGGCCAGGACCTGGGCCACCGCGAAGGTGCCGTACAGCGTGAGCGCCTGCTGGGCGGACGGTTACCGGCAGGACTGCTCCGGCTATGTCTCGATGGCCTGGAAGCTGCCCGGAAACGAATGGACGGGCAGCCTCGCCCGGTACGGGGAGGAGATTTCCAAGGAAGAACTCCAGCCGGGCGACATTCTGCTGTTCCACCATGCGTCCGACTCCGAGAACGGCTCGCACGTCACCATTTTCGGCGGCTGGACGGACTGGGCGCACACCCACTACACCGCCTACGAGCAGACCCGCCCGCACACCCGCCGGCAGTCCACCCCGTACGCCTACTGGAACAACTCCGACCGGTACGTGCCCTACCGCTACAAGGGCGTCACACCGGAGGAACCGGCGCCCGCATCCGACAGCGGCCGGCCGGGCGCCCCGGCCGGCACGCCGTACCCCGGAGCGGCGTATTTCGGCCCCGGCGCGAACAACACGTACGTCACGCAGCTCGGCCGGATGCTCGTCGCGCGGGGGGCCGGCGGCTTCTACGCCTCGGACCCGGGTCCGCGCTGGAGCGACGCCGGCCGGCGGGCGACCCGGGCGTTCCAGCTGGCTCAGGGCTGGAGGGGCGCGGATGCCGACGGGCTGCCCGGCCCGCGCACCTGGGAACTGCTGATCACGGGAAAGGGCAAGGACGTGAAGGGCGGGGTGGTCGGCCCGCCGCCCGCCTCCCACGGCGTCCCCGGCTATCCGGGGCGGGCGATGTTCCGTCCCGGCGCCGACAACACCTACATCACCCAGCTGGGCAGACAGCTCGTCCGGAAGGGATTCGGCAGGTTCTACTCGGCCGGGCCCGGGCCGCGCTGGGGCGAGGCGGACCGGCGCGCCGTCGAGGCCTTCCAGCGCACCCAGGGCTGGCGGGGCGGTGCGGCGGACGGCTGCCCCGGGCCGGAGACCTGGCGGCGCCTCTTCTCGTAGCGCGTTCACGGCCCGCTTCGGGCGGGCCCCGACATCCCGGTCGGCCCCCTCCGGCGGGTCCTGCACCCGGGAACCAACCGTTGTGACGCATCTGGCGCGGAGGCTGGAGGCACGCGTGAGCACGACCACTTCCCACCCGTCCGAACCCGACGGACCGGCCGACGGCACGGTACGCCCCGCCCGGCTCATCCAGAACGAGTCCACCACCGAGATCCCCGTCCACCTGCTGTTCCGCGACGACCCCGGACCGGCGACGGTACCGCTGAAACCGGCGGTCGTCGGCCGCAGGCAGGGCACGGGGGAGCAGCCGCGCCTGCGGCGTCCGGCGATCGCACCGAGGCGGCCGGTGCCACAGGTCGACCCCGGCATCGTGGAGCGGCCCGCGCGGGTGCTGCCCGGCGCGGCGGGCGTACTGGCCGGGGCGTGCGGTGCGGCCGGATGCGTGGCCACCTCCTGGTGGGCCGGGGTGCTGCCCCCGCTCGCGCTGGAGGCGCTGCGGTTGCCCGCGTACGCCGGGACCGGGCTCGGCCTCGCGCAGTGGGCGGCGTACGCGGGGGCCGGGGCACTCGGGCTGTTCGGGCTCGGCGGGCTGGCCCGGGGCCGCACCGGGCGCGCCTGGGTGCTGGACCTCTTCGGGCGCTACCGCGGGACCGTCCGGCGCACCGGCCTGCTGTGGGTCAACCCGCTGCTGCTGCGCCGCGGGGTCGACGTCCGGCTGCGGCACTGGCGCAGCGAGCCCGTGCCGGCGGCGGACCGGGCCGGGTTCGCGCTGCGGGTGGTCGTCCTGGTGGTGTGGCGGGTGCGGGACACCGCCCGGGCCACGCTGACGGTGGACGACCACGAGACGTATCTGCGCGAGTGCGTCGAGGCGGCGCTGGCCCGGGTGCCGGTGCAGATGCCGGGCGGGCCGAAGGGGGCCGGGGACGCGGTGGCCGAGGCGCTGACCCGGCTGGTGGCGGCGGACGCGGCCCCGGTGGGCCTGGAGGTGTTCTCCGTGCAGCCGGTCGGCGTGGAGTACGCCCCCGAGGTCGCCGCCGCGATGCACCGCCGGCGGATCGCCGCGCTCGACGCCCAGCACCGGGCGAGCGTGCTCACCTCGGTCGTGGACTCGGTGGAGGACACGGTGACCCGGCTGACCATGCGCGGGCTGGTCGAACTCGACGACTGCGAGCGGAAGGCGCTGGTGAAGGACCTGACGGTGGCGTTCTGCGCCGGCCGGGGAGAAACAGCTCCGTGATTGGTATGGACATGTTCAACTAGCGGCCATACTCTCGAACTTGGTCTAGACCTACATGCACGGCTCACTGAACCTCCCCCACGTTCTCCAGGAGCGGCAGCATGCGCACAAGGACCAAGTTGTCCGCAGCCGCGGTGGGACTGGCCACGACCGGAGCCCTCGTTCTCTCCTCCGGCGGCGCCAGCGGCCACGGCTACACCGACCTCCCCATCAGCCGGCAGAAGCTCTGCCAGAACGGCACCGTGACCAACTGCGGCTCGATCCAGTGGGAGCCGCAGAGCGTCGAGGGGCCGAAGGGCTTCCCCGCCTCGGGCCCCGCCGACGGGCAGATATGCAACGCCGGCCTCGGCCACTTCAGCCAGCTCAGCGCGCCGCGGACACCGTCCGGCGGGGACTGGCCGACCACCCGGGTGTCGGGCGGTCAGACCTACACCTTCCGTTGGCAGTTCACGGCCATGCACGCCACGACCGACTTCAAGTACTACATCACCAAGCCGGGCTGGAACCAGAACCACCGTCTGGCCCGGTCCGACCTCAACCTCACGCCGTTCTTCACGGTGCCGTACAACGGGCAGCGTCCGCCGTCCACGCTCTCCCACAGCGGCAGGCTGCCGTCCGGGCTGAGCGGCCACCACGTCATCGTGGCCGTGTGGACGATCGCCGACACCGCCAACGCGTTCTACGCCTGCTCGGATGTGACCTTCTGATACTTCTGAGCTTCTCTTGAGTCACCGGTGAGGCCGGCGTGGGTAGGTTCCTTCCACGTCGGCCGCTCGGGTCCGGCGCATCGACTCGGGGGATGCGCGATGGACGTGATGTTCTACGGCATACCAGGCCTGATCATGGCCGGCGTGCTCTTCATGGCGTACTGCGTGCTGCGTCGCTGGACGCAGATCCGCGGCGCCTGGGCCAGCGGCCTGACGGCTCGGGCGCGTTGCCTGCGGACGTACACGACGACCCATGGGGGCGGTCATGACACCTCCGTCCGCACCAGGCTGCACCACGTCTACGAGTTCTCCACGCACGACGGCCGGGTGATCCGGTTCGAGGAGGAGAACGGGCGGGGGACGATCCTCGAGGGCGACTTCGTCACCGTCCACTACACCGACGGCCCCCGGGTCCGGGCCACGGCTCACGCGCCGAGCCGGGGCAAGCACGCGGCGGCCACGTTCGGCGTCCTGGCGTTCCTCGGCGTGATCGTCGTGTTCTGCGTCAGCTTCATGGTGGTGTACACCGAGATGTCGGCGATGGCATCGGACGTCACCGGATTCTGAAACCGCCGAACCTCGAACGCGCTGAGGGGCCCCTCGCTCCCACGAGAGGCCCCTCATCCGTGCGCCGCCAGGGACTCGAACCCCGGACCCGCTGATTAAGAGTCAGCTGCTCTAACCAACTGAGCTAGCGGCGCATGACTCTCGCCTGCTGCTGGAACCGTGTTCCGCGGCGGGCGACGGAGAAAATACTACCCAATGCCGAGGGGTGCTCCGGACCACGCGGCGGCGCCTAGATCGCCATGGAGAGCAGCACCGGAGCCGCGTTGCGGTTGAGGGCGTCCGCGGCCCGGCGCAGACGGTGGGCGTGCTCGACCGGGAGGGACAGGGCCAGGCAGCCGACGGAGGAGCCGGCCGTGATCGGGACGGCCGCGCAGACCGTGCCGATCGCGTACTCCTGGAGGTCCAGGACGGGCACGGTCGGCGGCTGGGCCTCCAGGCGGGAGAGCAGGAGCCGGTCGCTGGTGATGGTGCGCGAGGTGAGGCGGGCCATCTTGTGCCGGGCGAGGTGGTCGCGGCGGCCGGCGTGGTCGAGCTGAGTGAGCAGGCTCTTGCCGATGGCGGTGGCGTGGGCCGAGGAGCGGAAGTCGACCCACTCGATGACCTTGGGCGCGGCCGGGCTGTCGGCGTACTGGGTGACGCTGATCTCGCCGTCGACGTACCGGCTCATGTAGACGGCGGCGCCGACCGAGTCGCGGAGCCGGTCGAGGGTGCGCTGGAGCTTGTCGCGCAGGGCCTGCTGGCGGTGCTGGGCGGAGGCGAGGCGGGCCAGGGTCTCGCCCGTGACGTACGCGCCGTCGGCGATCTGCTCGACGTAGCCCTCGCGGCGCAGCATCCGCAGGAGCGTGGTCAGTCGCTCCGGGGTGATGCCGGTGTGCCGGGTGATCTCGGTGTCGGTGACACCGCTGGAACCGTGAGCCACCGTCTCCAGGACGCGCAGGGCTTCCTGGGCCGAGTGGTACGGGGTGGTCGGCTCGTGCTTCAGCGCCACGGTGGTCTCCCCCTGCGCTTGCTTCGGCGGCCGTCGCCCAGTCGACGATCCCTTGTCACGATAGCCCTTGGGGCATGGCGCCGGAGGAGGCATCGCCCAGTTTCTTGACCGGATCGGGCGTTCCGCCGTACGGCATGACCTCTGGGTATGTCGGCCGAATATGTCAGGTGGCCGGCTCGGCTTCCTTCCGAGCGCCCCCGCCCCGGCATGCTCCCGGGGCGCTCCCCGGCGTTTCCGCCGCTGATCGACCGGCGGCCCCGGGCAAGCCCGCAGCCGCATCCATCGGCGCGGGCCGACCGCCCGGTCGGCCCGCACCGATGGATCATCGAGCGCCGCTGAATCCGGCTCGGCACCGCAACGCCCTGGCGGCTGCCGGGGACCTCGAACGCGCTGAGGAGGTGCCTCCGAACTCTTAGCAGAGGAAGTTGTCGCCGGTGCGCTTCGCGCCCTCGTGCCGCTGACGGTTTTCGCCCGCGTCGTCACAGCACGGCGCCGAGGAACTCCCTGGTGCGCTCGTGCTCCGGATCGCTGAAGATCTTGTCCGGATGCCCGGACTCGATGACGCGTCCCGAGTCGAACATCAAGACGTTGTCGGAGATGTCCCGGGCGAAGTTCATCTCGTGGGTCACACAGAGCATCGTGATGTCGGTGGAGCGGGCGATGTCCCTGAGGACGTCGAGGACGCCCGCGACCAGTTCGGGGTCGAGCGCGGAGGTCACCTCGTCCAGGAGCAGCACCTGCGGGCGCATCGCCAGGGCCCGGGCGATCGCCACCCGCTGCTGCTGGCCGCCGGAGAGCTGAGCCGGATGCGCGTCGCACTTGTCGGCCAGGCCCACCATGTCCAGCAGGTCCTTGGCCCGTTCCACCGCCTCGTCCTTCGACATGCCGAGGACGGTGACGGGCGCCTCGGTGATGTTCCGCAGCACCGTCATGTTCGGGAACAGGTTGAACTGCTGGAACACCATCCCGATCTTCTTGCGGACCTCGCGGACCTGCTTGTCGGAGGCCGGGAACAGTTGCCGCCCGTCGACCGTGATCGTGCCCTCGTCGGGCTTGAGCAGCGTCATCAGCAGCCGCAGGATCGTGGTCTTGCCGGATCCGGACGGCCCGATCAGGGTGACGTGTTTGCCGGCGTCGACCGAGAAGTCCAGGTGGTCCAGGACGGTGTTGTCCCCGAACCGCTTGGTGACCTGTTCCAGCCGGATCAGCTCGCCGGTGCTCCTGGCGGGGTTCTTCTCGGGGTTGGGGAGAGTGTCAGTGGGCAAGGCGTCGCTCCAGGACTCGCAGGGCAAGGGAGGCCACGTAGGAAAGGACGACGAAGGCCACGCCGATCACCGTCAGGGGTTCGGTGAACTGGAAGTGTTCACGGGCGAAGAGCTGCGCCTCACCGAGCATCTCCAGCACCGTGATCGCCATCAGGATCGGGGTGTCCTTCAACATCGCGATGACGTAGTTCCCGAGCGCGGGGACGACACGGCGGACTGCCTGCGGAAGGATCACCGCGGACCAGGTCCGGTGCAAGGGCAGGTTCAGCGCCGTGGCGGCCTCCCACTGGCCCACGGGCACGGCATCGATGCCGGCCCGGTACACCTGCATCGTGTAGGTCGAGTAGTGCAGGCCGATGCCCACCACGCCGGTGGTCAGCGCGGAGAAGGTGATGCCCCACTCGGGCATCACATAGAACAGGAAGAAGAGCTGCACCAGCAGCGGAGTGTTCCGGACGAACTCGGTGATCGCGCCGACGGGCCAGGTGGCCCAGCGCGAGGGCACCCGCATCAGCAGGGCCCACACCAGGCCCAGCACGAAGGAGATCACCGAGCCGATGACCAGGATCTGCATCGTGACCAGCAGACCGTCCCAGAAGTGCGGCATGAAGTCGGCCACCGCGTTCCAGTCCCACTTCACGAGACACCTCCCACACCGGTGGCCTCGGGCTGCCGCGTGACTTGGACGCCGGTTCGAGGCTCCTTCCCCACCCCTGCCTTCAGCTTCTTCTCCAGGCTCCGCATGAGCCGGGTGAGCAGGAAGGCGATGACGAAGTAGATCAACAGGACGTACATGTAGATCTCCGCGCTCTCCTGGAGCGCGAGGCGCACCAGGTTCCCGCTGAACGCCAGGTCGCCCATGCCCATGAGGGACACCAGCGCGGTGCCCTTCAGCAGTTCGACCAGCAGGTTGGAGAACGGCGGGATCATCTCCGGCACCGCCTGGGGCAGAAGGATCAGCCGCATCCGCTGCCAGGGGGTGAAGCTGAGAGCGATGCCACCTTCCCGCTGGGCCGGATCGACGGCGGCGATCGCGCCGCGCACGATCTCCGAGCCGTATGCCCCGTAGGTGAGCCCGAGCGCGAGCGTTCCCGCCCACATGGGTACGAGCTGCCAGCCGAAACTCAGCGGCAGCACGAAGTAGATCCAGAAGATCATGATGAGCGCGGAAGTCCCGCGGAACACCGTGGTGTACAGGCCCGCGAGGAACCTGACCGTCCGCGACCGGTGGGTGCGGGCGATACCCACGACGAACGAGACCGCCGCGCCCAGCAGGGCGCTGAAGACGAGCAACTGGACGGTCGTCCACAGGCCTCTGACGACGAGTTCCCAGAGTCCGGATGTCATCCGCCGCAGAGCTCCTTCGCGGTCATGTCCGTCATCTCGTTCTCGGTGAACCCGAAGGGCCTGAGAATCCGGAGCAGTTCGCCGCTGTCCTTGAGCTTGTGCAGCTCCCGGTTGAAGGCGTCACGCAGGCCGGTCTCGCTCCGCCGGAACGCGAAGGCGCCTCCGTCGACGTGCGGTGTGCCGTCGACGACCGGCCTGAACGGTTCGGTCACCTCGGCCTTGGTGGACTTCTTCACCACTTCCCGGGTGGTCAGCGCCGTACCGGCGAAGACATCGGCACGCCCGGTCTCGACTGCGTTGAGACCGGCTACCTGGTCCGGCACGATGAGGATGTCGCCCTGCCGGTAGCCGGCCTCCACGGCGTAGCCGATCTCGGCGTAGCCGGTGCCGGTGGCCAACGTCGCCTTCTTCTCGACGACGTCCTTGTAGGTGTGCAGCCCCTTCGGGTTGCCCTTGCGCACGATGAACGAGTCGAGCATCTGGTAGTCGGGGTCGGCGAAGATGACCTGCTCGCAGCGCTCGGGGGTGACGTACATCCCGGCCGCCACGACGTCGAACTGCTGGGAGTTCAGGCCCGGGATGAGCGAGCCGAACTCGGTCGGCACGGGCTGCACCCGGTCGACGCCGAGCCGCTTGAAGATCACCTTGGCCAGTTCCGGTGCCTCACCGGTCAGCTCGCCGTTCTTGTCGATGAAGCCGAACGGGATCTCGCCGGCGATGCCCAGGCGGACGACGCCCGCCGCCCGGAGCCGGCCGAGCAGGTCACCGCCCTTGGCGTCCGAGGCGGTGGCGACCCGGCTGCATCCGGCGGTACCCAGCGCGCCGAGCGCCGCCACCCCCGCGAGCAGCGACCGGCGTGTGGGCTCGGAGACGGACCGGGATGGGTGTGCGGGATGGCGCGGTGTGCTTGTGTGTGGGCTTCTCTTCGGTGGAGCCATGGGCGCGCCGCTACCCGACCGTCCGCGAGTCATGCCGACCTTTTCAAGCCCTGCACTCACCCCGCACGCCCTTGACCGCAGCGGCGCCGGGCACTCCCATGGAGGGCATGGCTGATCGCTACATCGAAGTCTCGCTGGTCAAGCGCGACGTGACCTGCACGGCCAGGCTGCTGGACGACCGCGCGCCGATCACCTGCGCGGCCGTGTGGGATTCCCTTCCGCTGGCCGGCGACGTCTACCACGCGAAGTACGCACGCAACGAGATCTACGCCCTTTTCCCGCCCCTCGCCGAAACCGAACCACCCCTGGAAAACCCGACCGTCACCCCGATCCCCGGCGATCTGTGCTACTTCACCTTCGCCGGGGCGGAGTTGGGGACCAAGGCCTACGGCTACGACCGCGAGGTCCGTGCCGGGACCACGCTCGTCGACCTGGCCCTGTTCTACGAACGCAACAACCTGCTGCTGAACGGCGATGTCGGCTGGGTTCCCGGCATCGTCTGGGGCCAGGTCGTCGACGGCCTGGAGACCATGGCCGAGGCGTGCAACGACCTGTGGAGGTCGGGAGCGGCGGGGGAGTCGCTCAGCTTCCGGAGGGCGTAGGCCGGCCGGCCGAGGCCGCCCCCGCCTCGTACAGCGCGTGGGCCGCCCGCAGCACCAGATCGTCCCGGTGCCGGGCGGCCACGAGTTGCAGCCCGATCGGCAGACCGTCCCCGTCCGCGCCCACCGGCACACTCGCCGCGGGCTGCTGCGTCATGTTGAACGGGTAGGTGAACGGGGTCCAGCCCGTCCACCGCCGGAGGCCGGATCCCTTCGGCACCTCGGCGCCCGCCTCGAACGCCGTGAGCGGCAGGGTCGGCGTGACGAGCAGGTCGTAGGAGTCGTGGAAGCGGCCCATCCGGCGGCCCAGGTCCATCCGGACGTCCACCGCGGCCAGATAGTCCAGTGCCGAGTACCGGGCACCCCGCGCGCAGATCTCCCGCAGGCCCGGGTCGAGCAACTCCCTCTGTTGCGGGCCCAGATGCTGCGTGACCCGGGCCGCCCCGCTGAACCACAGGGTGTGGAAGGCCTCCACCGGGTCGGTGAGGTCCGGGTCGGTCTCCGTGACGTACGCGCCGAGTTCCGCCAGCCGCTCCACCGCCCGCCGTACCGCTCTCGCGACGGCCGGCTGCACCGCCACCTGCCCGCCCAGTGACGGCGAGTACGCCACCCGCAGCCCGCGCACCCCGCCCGCCAGACCGTCCGTGTACGGACCGGCCGGGGCGGCCAGCGCCGACCAGTCGCGCGAGTCCGGGTGGCCGATGACGTCCATGAGCAGCGCCGCGTCCGCCGCGTCCCGGGTCATCGGCCCGACGTGCGCCAGCGTGCCGAACGCGCTCGCCGGGTAGAGCGGCACGCGCCCGTACGTCGGCTTCAGCGCGAAGATCCCGCAGAACGCCGCCGGGATGCGGACGCTGCCGCCGCCGTCCGTGCCCAGCGACAGCGGCCCCGCGCCGAGCGCCACGGCCGCCGCGCTGCCGCCGCTGGAACCGCCGGCGGTGCGTGAGGGGTCGTGCGGATTGCGCGTCACACCGCTGAGCGGCGAGTCCGTCACGCCCTTCCAGCCGTACTCGGGGGTCGTCGTCTTGCCGAGGAAGACCGCCCCGTGCTCGCGCAGCCGGGCCACGGAGGGGGCGTCCTCGTCCCAGCGCCCCGCGGGGTTCACGGCCTTCGACCCGCGCAGGGTCGGCGCCCCGCGCAGCAGCAGGATGTCCTTGACGGTGACCGGCACCCCGTCGAGCAGCCCCCGTGGCTCACCGCGCCGCCATCGCTCCTGCGACTCCCGGGCCCGCTCCAGCGCGTCCTCGGCGGTCAGCCGGACGAAGGCGTTCACCTGCGGCTGGATCGCCTCGGCGCGCTCCAGCGCCGCCCGGGTCGCCTCCACGGGACTCCACTCGCCCTTGCGGTATCCGTCGAGGAGCCGTGCGGCGGTCAGCTCGGTGAGCTCGGTCATCCACCCTCCCAAGGAACGTCAGTGACCAGGTACGTACCCACGCTGCTTGTCGACCACGTTCCCCAGTGGCTCCCCGGCCGCCCACCGTTCGTACAACTTCACGAATTGCGCGCCGAGTTCATCGCGCCAGCCGACGGTGTCGCCGCTCATGTGCGGGGACACGATCAGTCCCGGGGCCTGCCACAACGCGCTGTCGCCGGGCAGGGGTTCGGCCTCGAAGACGTCCAGGGCCGCGCCCGCGATCCAGCGTTTGGCCAGGGCCTCGGCGAGGGCGTCCTCGACGACGAGCTGCCCGCGGCCGATGTTGACGAACCGGGCGGACGGCTGCATCAGGCCGAAGCGGCGGGCGTCGAACATCCCCCGCGTCTCGTCCGTGAGCGGTGCCGCCGCGATCACCCAGTCGGCGCGTGCCAGCAGCCGGTCCAGGTCCTGTGGGCCGTGCACGCCGGAGCGCGCGGTACGGCCCACGAGCGCGGTCGTGATGTCCAGCGCCCCCAGCGTGCCCGCGATCGCCCGGCCGATCGGCCCGGAACCGACCACGACGGCCCGGCTTCCGGCGATCTTGTGCGACTCGCGGTGCCGCCAGGTCCGCTCCCGCTGGAGTTCCAGCGTCCTCGGCAGGTCCTTGGCCATGGCCAGCACGAGCGCGGCGACGTACTCGGCGATCGGCTGGTCGAAGACGCCGCGCGCGTTCGTCACCACCGTGTCCGAGGCGGCGAGCTCCGGGCACATCAGATGGTCCACACCGGCGCTCGCCGTGTGCACCCAGCGCGGCCGCGGACCCTCGCCCGGCCACGCGTCCCGTACGGCGCGCGAGGTGAAGTCCCACACCAGGAGTACATCCGCACGCGGGAGGCGCTCGGCGAGATGCGCCGCGTCGGTGTGCTCGATACGGGCGCGACCGGTGAGACGCCCGAGGCGGGGGAGGGGTTCGGCGTCCAGGACGAGGAGGGTGGGGGTGGGCATGAGCAGCCGTTTCTCCAGCCGTTCGGCGGGGGCGGACGGCCGTGACGCGGCCGCCTGTGACGACGGGTTGACCCGGTGTCGACCAAGGAGCGATCCGGGCGGATTGACCACGCTCGCACCCGAACCTACCGTCGTCAACACGGGCGTTCCCACGATCCGTTGCACACTCGTTGCCCAGCGTGAGGCCGGTGGCTGCCATGGACGTCTCCTTTCTCGACGGGCCCCGCCCGCAGCGTGGGGTCGGCGTGGTCGCCCCCTTCGACTTCGCCCTCGACCGTGAGCTGTGGCGCTGGGTGCCGGACGAGGTCTGCCTCCACATGACCCGCACCCCGTTCGTGCCGGTCGAGGTGAGTCTCGACCTGGCCCGCATGGTCAGCGAGCACGAGACGCTGGGCGAGGCGGTCCGCACGCTCACCGCGATCGCCCCCGAGGTGGTGGCCTACGCCTGTACGTCGGGCAGCTTCGTCGGCGGCATGATGGGCGAGCGGGCGATGTGCGAGGCGATGAGCCGGGCCGGTGCCGTACCGGCCGTCACCACCTCCGGCGCGCTGCTGGAGGCCCTGGTCGAGCTGGACGTACGGCGGGTGGCCCTGGTGACCCCGTACACGCTCTCGGTCACGCAGTCCCTGGAGGAGTACGTCGCCCAGGCCGGCGTCACGATCTCGGGCTGCGCCTTCATGGGGCTGACCCGGCACATCTGGAAGGTCCCCTACCGGGAGGTGGTGGACATGGCGCGGCAGGCCGTCCGGGACGACGCCGACGCGCTGTTCATCAGCTGCACCAACCTGCCCACCTACGACGTGATCCCGCAGCTGGAGGCCGAGCTGCGCATCCCCGTGATCTCGGCCAACCAAGTGACGATGTGGGCGGCACTGCGCCGACTGGGTACCCGTGCGGTGGGGCCGTACCAAGCGCTGATCAATCCGGCGGCGCGTTCCGGTCCCGTAGCACCGGGGGCGGACCCCGGTCCCGTACTGCCGGAAGAAGAGCAGCAGCAGGAAGGCTGGACATGACAGCGCTGGGATTTCTCTACCCGGGCCACTCCGCCGAGGACGACTATCCGCGCATCGAGCAGTTGCTGGGCAGCGACATCCGGGTGGACCTGGTGCACACCGACATCGGCGAGGACGCGCACCGGGTGGACGCGCTGCTCGAGATGGGCGCCGCCGGCCGGCTGGCGGCGGGCGTGCAGGAACTGCGGCACGCCGGTGCGGACGCCGTGGTGTGGGCCTGCACGAGCGGCAGCTTCGTCTACGGCTGGGACGGCGCGCAGGAGCAGGTCCGCGCCCTGGCTCAGACGGCCGGCATGCCCGCCTCCTCCACGTCCTTCGCGTTCGCGCACGCGGTGCGGGAGCTGGGGGTGCGGCGGGTCGCCGTCGGAGCGACCTATCCCGAGGACGTGGCCCGGCTCTTCAGCGAGTTCCTCCGCTCGGCCGGCGTGGAGGTCGTCTCGGTCAGCAGCTCCGGCATCATCACGGCCGCCGAGGTCGGCACGTGGGGCGAGACGGAACTCCTCGCCCTGGCCCGGGACTCCGACCACCCCGACGCGGAGGCCCTCCTCCTGCCCGACACGGCCCTCCACACGGCGGCCCACATCCCGGCCCTGGAGAAGGAACTCGGCAAGCCGGTCCTCACCGCCAACCAGGTCACGGTCTGGGAGGGCCTGCGCCTGGCGGACCGGCGGGTGAACGCCCCGGAGCTGGGCGCACTCTTCACGAGGGAGCCGCTCGTCCAGGTCTGAGGCCGACGGTCAGGACCCGCGCCGCCCGCGACGACACCGCCGAGGGCGGCGCGCAGCACTACGACCGATCACGCCGCTTCGCAGCGACGACCATCCACACGCAGACGAGCACGATGATCGCGACCGACACCCAGTCGGGCATCCCTCCCAACCCCTTGTAGGCCCAGGTGACATCGGCATGAGTCGGCACTTCCGGCATGGCTCATCCCCTTCGTTCCGGTGGTGGGGGCGGGGGGTACGGCGGTGGCGGGACGGCGGGCCGCTCCCGGCGGCGACGCGGAAGGACGGCGGGGAAGGCGAAGCCGACGGCTCCGCCGGCGACCGCCCCGACCGCCCCGACCGCCGAGGCCACAAGGAAATCCCATCCGACACCCGAGTCGAACAACCTCTGCGGCCCGGCGACCACCGCTCCGAAGAGGCCCGCCGCGCAGGCGGCCCGCCGACGGTCGCGCAGACCGGGCCTGTTCCTGCTCATGGACGCCCGGTCCTCGTGCGACGCCACCGCAGCACACGCAGCACGACGTAGGTGACGAGGGCGACGGCGAAGATCATGCCTGCGGCCGACCGGGCCGCTCGCCAGGCGATTCCGCCAGGGTCCCACAGGGCCTCGGCCAGATTCATGCCGACGGCCACCGTGAACGCCGCCTTGAGGCATGCGGTCGCTCGTGCCACCCGGTACGCCGGGGGCGCCGTACGCGTCGCGCCCCCTCCGCCGTGAGACCTCCCCCCGTTCGTCATGGAGCCCGGGTGCCCCCGGCGCACGGGCTGAAAGGCGCCATGCCCTCGAACACGCGCTCCATACGGGCCGGAATCGGTCCTACCCCTTCTACGGGGCGAAGCGGGGCATAGGTGCTCCAACGTGCCACCCGGAGCTGAGGAATGCTCAACTCCGGCGCATCAGAGGGCGCTTGGGTTGACCGAAAGCGCGTTCCCCTTTCGTGGTCCATCCCGTGCACACTGGCCACGTCCGCAGCCAGTCGTGCCGTGAAGGACTCCCCGATGGCCGAAACGGGCCCGTTCAGATTCTCCGCAAGCGCTGTCCAGCTGTCCGGTCGCCTGCTGTGCTGGAGTCTGGCCGCGGCCATGGCCTCGGCCGCCGCGGACGCCTTCCTCGATCCCCGGGCCGACTGGTGGGGCGTCGTGTGGCCGGTGCCCTGGTGGCTCGTCGGCGCGAGCACCCTCGCGTGGACCGTCCTGAGGGCTCGCGAGAAGGCCCACCGCCCGCCGCCCCCGCAGGGCAGTGTGCGCGGCGACTGGGAGCGGGCCGCCTGACGCCCGGGAGCAGTGGCCCGGAATAACCGGAGACAGTCCCCTGTTGGAGCCGGAACGACAGCACACGGCCCACAGCAGGAGGCACCCCACCGTGGCGGCAGACGAGATTCGCGGCGCAGCACAGGGCAGCGCCCCCGTCCCCCTCTCCGTACTGGACCTGGTCACCGTGGGGGCCGGCCGCACCGCCTCCGACGCCCTGCGCACCAGCGTCGACCTGGCCCGCCTCGCGGAGAACCGCGGCTTCCACCGGTACTGGGTCGCCGAGCACCACTCCATGCCGGGCGTGGCCTCCTCGTCCCCGGCCGTGATCCTGGCCCACCTCGCCGCGCACACCGACCGCATCCGGCTCGGCTCGGGCGGTGTCATGCTGCCCAACCACGCCCCGCTGGTGATCGCCGAGCAGTTCGGGACGCTGGAGGCCATGGCCCCAGGCCGGGTCGACCTCGGCCTCGGCCGCGCTCCGGGCACGGACGGCGCCACGGCCGCGGCCCTGCGCCGCACCGAACGGCTCAACGAGGGCGCCGACGACTTCCCGCAGCAGCTCGCCGAGCTGACCCGGTTCCTCGACGACGACTTCCCCGACGGGCACCCCTACCGCCGCATCCACGCGGTTCCCGGCCCGGTCCAGGCCACGTCCCCCGGCGGCGTCCAGTCCCCGCACCGCCCGCCGATCTGGCTGCTCGGCTCCTCCGGCTTCAGCGCCCGCCTGGCCGGCGTCCTCGGGCTGCCCTTCGCCTTCGCGCACCACTTCTCGGCGCAGAACACCATTCCTGCGCTCGACCTGTACCGCGAGTCCTTCCAGCCGTCCGCCGTGCTCGACGAGCCGTACGCCCTCGTCGGCGTCTCCGCCCTCGCCGCCGACGAGGAGCGCGAGGCCCGCCGGCAGGTGCGGACCGCCGCCCTGAGCATGGTCCGGCTGCGCACCGGGCGCCCCGGCCTCGTGCCCAGTCCGGAGGAGGCGGAGGCCCACGAGTTCAGCCCCATGGAGCGCGACTTCGTCGACTCCTGGAACGCCAACGTCATCCACGGCACCCCCGACGAGGTCCGCTCCGGCCTGGACGACCTCGCCAAGCGCACCGGCGCCGACGAGTTGATGATCACGGCGAACGCGCACGGCGGAGACGTCCGCGTCCGTTCCTACGAACTCATCGCGGACGCCTACGGGTTGCCGACGCCCGCCTGAACATCCGGCGTGCCCAGCAGCTCGGAGATACGATCCGGCGGCACCGGACGGGAGTAGAGCCAGCCCTGTCCGGTGTCGCAGCCGATGCGGCGCAGTCGGGTCGCCTGGGCCGAGGTCTCCACGCACTCGGCGGTGACGGTCAGCCCGAGCCGGTGCGCGAGCTGGATCATCGCCTCGACGACGACCTCGTCGGCCGGGTTGGCGCGGGCGGCCGCCTCGCGGTCGTCGTACTGGAAGCCGCGCACGAACGATCCGTCGAGCTTCAGCACCGACACCGGCAGCCGGCTCAGGTAGGCGAGGTTCGAGTAGCCGGTGCCGAAGTCGTCGATGGCGATGCGGACACCCATGTCGCTGAGGGCCTTCAGGGTCTGCAGCGGGCGGCCCGCCGAGCCCATCACCGCCGACTCGGTCAGCTCCAGCTGGAGCAGATGCGGTGCGAGTCCCGTCTCGGCCAGGGTCTCCGCGACGTCCGCCACCAGGTCGGAGTCCCAGACCTGGCGCACCGCCACGTTCACGCTGACGAAGATCGGCGGTTCGTCCGGGTGGTCCAGCTGCCACCGGCGGGCCTGCTTGCAGGCCGTGCGCAGCACCCAGCGGCCCAGCGGGACGATCGAGCCGTCCTCCTCCGCGAGTCCGATGAACCGATTCGGCGTCAGTACGCCGAACTGAGGATGATTCCAGCGGATGAGCGCCTCGACCCCGTGCAGCCGGTCGTCCTCCATGCCCACCAGCGGCTGGTACTCCAGCCGGAACTCACCCCGGTCGATGGCCGGGCGGAGTGTGGAGGCGAGGGCCTGGCGGGTCATGCGGTGGGCGTTGCGCTCCGGGTCGAACAGCGTCCAGCGGGCCTTGCCGTCGGCCTTCGCCCAGTAGAGCGTCGTGTCCGCCGCCTGCATCAGCGCGGTGGGGGTGGTGCCCGCCGCGTGCCGCTCGACGACACCGATCGACGCCGAGACCGACAGGCGCTGGCCGGAGATGTCGAACGGGTCCTGGACCGCCCGCAGCGCCGACTCGGCCAGTTCGGCCAGCTGTTCGGTGCCCGTGGAGTCCTCGACGAGCAGCGCGAACTCGTCACCGCCGAGCCGGGCCACCAGCGGGATGCTGGTCCGCGAGTGGCCGGCCTCGTCCGCGCAGCGCGTCAGGCGCTCGGCGACGGCGGCCAGCAGCCGGTCGCCGACACCGTGGCCGAGGGTGTCGTTGATGGCCTTGAAGCCGTCCAGGTCCAGGTAGCACAGCCCGATCCGGCCCGTACCGCTCTGCTCGTACGACTCCGCCTCCAGGGCCGCAGAGAGCCGCTCGAAGAACAGCGTGCGGTTGGGCAGCCGGGTCACCGGGTCGTGCATCTGCAAGTGCCGCAGCCGGGCCTGGAGTTCCCGCCGGGCACTGATGTCGGCGACGGACAGCAGCACACCGCTGTCCTCGGCGGGCAGCGGGGCGATCGTCACCTGCACCCACAGCGAGTGCCCGTCGGGGTGCTTGAGCCGGCGCGCGCAGCGCAGCCGTGACTGCCGACCACGCAGCACCTCGCGGTAGGCGTGCCAGGTGCGGGCGTCGGAGGTCAGGTCGACCAGGTCGGCGGCGACGGACCCGGCGAGCTCGTCCGGGGTGCCGCCGAGCAGCGCGGCGAGCGCGTCGTTGGCACTGACGACCGAGCCCTCGCGGTCCACCACGGCCATGGCGAGCGGGGCGGCCGTGAAGACGGAGCGATAGGGCTGCCGGGACGGGGGCTCGGTACGGGGGGACGTGTCGATCTCACTCTCTGTGACGACCGGCCGGTCCAGGTCTGCCGCGGGCGCCGGCCCTTCGGAGGTTCCGCTCACCGCTCGCTCCCGCATGTATTCGATCTCTGTCCGTGCAGGAAAGGTCAGGAAAGTGTGCCGATCATAGAGGCTGGCCCCAGGGCCTTCCAGCCGGTGTTCAGCCTTCCCGGCCAACCGGCCCTTCTGCCAGATCGTTTCTGCGCGCCTCTGGACGGCTCCTTCACGGCCCCGACCAGTTGTGACGTTCTGTGAGTGCTTCGGGGGTGTCGGCTTCCGTGATTTTTCGCCCCGTTCACCCGACCGGTGCAGGCGAACAGGGCGCGGTAGGACAAATCATCACAGGCTGGGTGCGGTGTCCCGCGAACCGCACTCGGAGGTACCCGTGCCGCGTCCGTTTCCGCGCGCCCGACTGCGCAGCACCGCGGCCGTGTTCACCACCATGTCCGCGCTCGCCGCCACCTCCCTGGGCGCCGGACCCGCGGCCGCCGGGGCCGACGCGCCCGCGCCCTGCGCCCTGACGCGCACCGACGCCCACCACTCGGAGGGCCTGGACACCTGGAACGCGGCCTATCCGCGCCCGGCCAGGACCCTGGACGCGGTCATGGTCTTCCTGTCCTTCCCGGACTCCCACCCGCTGACCACCCCGCGGGAGCTGACCGCCGACCACTTCCCGGCCACCACCCGCTTCTTCGAACGCGCCTCCTACGGCCGCTTCACCCTGCGCCCGCATGCGCTGCGGCACTGGATCGGGATGCCGCAGCCGTCCACCGCCTACGACATACGGCGCGACTGGAGCCCCGGGCGCCGGGCCGCGTACCTGCGGGACGCCCTCTCCGCGGCCGACCCGCAGGTGGACTTCTCGCGCTACGACGTCGTGTACTTCGTGGCCGACCCGGACGCGCCCGGCGTGGACTCCGACGCGACCAAGGTGGTGAACCTGACCAGCCCGCTGCGGGCCGACGGCACCGACCTGCGCCGGATCGTCACGGTGTTCGAACAGCACCCGCCGGACCGACTGGTCCTCGCCCACGAGACGGGGCACGTGTTCGACCTGCCCGACCTGTATCACCGGCCCGTGGACGGCAAAGGCGACTGGGACACACACGTCGGCGACTGGGACCTGATGGGCAGCCAGTTCGGACTCGCTCCCGACCTCTTCGCCTGGCACAAGTGGAAGCTGGGCTGGCTGAATCCGCGGCAGGTGCGGTGCGTGCAGGACGCCGGGCCCACCCGGCTGACCCTGGAACCGCTGGCGGCGGGTCCCGGAGGGCCGATGACCGGGACCGCGGGCGCGCAGGCCTTCGGTCTCGGGCGGGGCACCAAGCTGGCGGTGGTGCGGACAGGACCCGACAGCGTGCTCGCGTTCGAGGCGCGGGGGCCCGTGGGCAATGACGTGGCCGCCTGCCGGCAAGGGGTGCTCGTGTACCGGGTGCGGGGCGGAGCGCAGTCCGGGGGCGGACCCATCGAGGTGATCGACGCCCACCCCCGCACCGAGGCCTGCTGGGAGGACTCCGTCTACCCACCCCTCGCGGACGCGCCGATCGGCATCGGGGAGAGCTTCACGGTGCCGGGCGAGGAGGTGCGGGTCGAGGTGGAGGGGCGTACGGCGTCGGGGTCCTGGACCGTGAAGATCGCGGTGGGGCGTTGAGGGGGCGGCGGCGCGACGCCGGGAGGCGGGGGCGTGGGTGGCGCAGCCCCATGGCGCGCGGCGAAGCCGCGCACAAACGACGGTGGCGGCTTGTGTTCACGTTGTCCGTGAACACAAGCCGCCACCGGCACAGTGCGCCGCCAGGGACTCGAACCCCGGACCCGCTGATTAAGAGTCAGCTGCTCTAACCAACTGAGCTAGCGGCGCCTGCTGACGTCGTAGACCTTAGCATCCTGGTCGGCGGGAGGAAAAATCGAAATCCGCACGGCGGAGCGGGCCGCCCGGACGGCCGCCCAGAGCACTACCTCGGGACCGGGGAGCCAGGGCTGACGGGTGTCCGGGGCGACGAGCCAGCGGGAGCCGGAGCGGGACGGGATGGTGGCCCCGCCGGACCCCGACCCGGTGCGGGCGGCGGGCGCCGGGCCGGGGGTGGAGGCGCTCTGAGACGGGGCCGGGACGGTCACCGCGTCGCCGATGCCGTGGCACAGCAGCGGCGGCACCGCGTCCGTGCGGTGGGCCTCCCGACGGTCCCTCGCGCCCCACTCCTCCCACTCCAGCAGCGCGGGGAGCCGCTGAGCCGTCCCCGGGGCGGCGAAGAGCAGCATCCGGCCCCGGAACTCCGCGACCGGCCCCGAGCCGGGCCCGTCGTCCCACAGCCGGTCGAGCATCCGCCGGCCGAACATCGCCGGTGCGCTGACCACGTCGAAGACCGAGCCGCAGGGCAGGACGACCGGCGCGTCCGGCCGCTCCACCCAGAGGGCGAGCGTGCTTCGCGGATACGTTCCTGCCGAGGCGAGCCAGGCGGCCCCGGCCGGGGTGACATCGGAGGCGTTCCATGCGCTGCTCATGGCATCCAGGTCTACCCGCCGTGAGCACCCGGTTTCCATGGGTTGCGGGAAATCGGGACAGGAGGGGGCGGGGAGGGGTATCTTGCCCGCCTGGCATATGCCATGGGATCGGGGAGGGCCGGGTCTCAGGCGGTCTCGCCGGGTCCCCGGCCCTCGGCGTCGCCCCGCATCAGGTCCCGCCCGAACTCGACCATCTTCTTGGCGTAGTCCTCGGTCCACTCGGCCCGCTCGGCGATGTCCGCGGTCGTCAGCCGGTCGAACCTGCGCGGGTCGGCCAGCTGCGCCGCCGCCATCGCCTGAAACTCCACGGCCCGGTCCGCCGCGGCCCGGAACGCCAGCGTCAGCTCCGTCGCCCGGGCCAGCAGGGCCCGGGGGTCGTCGATCGACTCGAGGTCGAAGAAGTGCTCAGGGTCGGAGGCCGCCTCCGCGGGCTCGAAGAGCAGGGGCGCGGGGCGTAGCCGCGGTTCGTTCCGACGCGGCGTGGGCTCCGCCATGTCTTCTCCTCCTCGTACGTCGCGCTGACCCTCCTGGTGGAGCGGGCCACCGTCCATTGTCTCGCGGGCGCGCAAGTGGGCATCGCGGTAGTGGTACGGCCGCCCCACCACCCGGTGCTCGTCACGGCTCCCGGGACAGACGATGTCCGGCCACGCCGAAGGTGTTCGCCGGCGCCGGTCACGGGCGCCACACCACGCGGTGCTCCGCCAGATGCGCGAGCACCGCGTGATTGGCCTCCCAGCCGTCCGGGAACTTCACCACCGTCCCCAGCTGCACCGGCTCCGTCGACGGATAGTCGTCCAGCAGGTCGGTCACCCCCGCTCGGCAGACCACGATGCAGGCGTGCCGGTGGCGGGAGGCCAGGACGCAGAGGCGGCCGGTTTCCAGGTGGAACGCCGTGGCGTCGGGGCGGCCGGACAGGGGGTGGAGGACCACCGTCACGTCGTACTCACGGCCCTGCAGCCGGTTGGCCGTGTCCACGACCACGTCGGTGACACCGAGGCCGGCCAGGGCCGCGCGGACCGCGGCCGCCTGGTCCCGGTGGGCCGTGCCGACGGCGATCCGGTCGGAGGTCAGCGCAGAGGGAAGGGGAGAGCGCTCCGAGGTCGCCGCGCCGGCCCGGTCCAGCAGGCGCCGTACGACCGCGGCCACCGCCCGCACCGCCTCCGGGTCCGTGCGCGGGGTGTGCCGGGCGGGCAGTTCCAGCAGGCCCCAGCCCGACCGGGCCGCCTCGTCGATCACCCGGTCGGGGCCCGAGCCGTCCGACGGCACCCCGAAGGCCAGTGTCCGGTCACCGTGGCCGGTGCCGCTGCGGAACGGCGTGTACGGGTAGAACGCGTCCGAGACCAGGGGCGCCGCGGAGGCCGGGAGCCGCCAGGAAACCGGCAGCCGGTGCTGCGGAAGGTCCGGGTTGTGCGCCAGCAGGGTCGTCACCGCCGAGGCCGACGGGTCGTACGTCAGGCCCGCCCACTGTTCGCTGCCCACGATCGCGAACGGATCCAGCTGCCCCGGGTCGCCCACAAACAGCGCCCGCTCGAACAGCCCGGCCACCGCGAGCAGCGCGTCCGAGCGCATCTGGTACGCCTCGTCGACGATCGCGTGCCGCCACGGTTCGTCGACCTTCACGTGCGCCCACTTCGCGGCCGTCGAGATCACCACGCCCACTCCGGCGAGGTCGGCCGCCTTGGCCGACTTGCGCACGTTCGGCAGGTCGTCGAGCGCCTTGTCGTACGGGTCGGAGTCGCTGCTGTGCAGCCGGCCCACCGGCAGCTCGGGGTTCTTCTCGGCGAGCCGCAGGACCAGGTCGTCCACCTGGGCGTTGGTCTGGGCGACCACCATCAACGGGTGGCCCGCCTCGGCCAGTTCCAGGGCCGCGCGGACCACCAGCGTGGACTTGCCAGCGCCCGGCGGGGAGTCCACGACGACACCGCGCGCGGTGCCCCGCAGCGTGTCGCGCAGGATCGCGTCGGTCGCCTGCGCCGCGGCGGCCGAGGGATCGAACACCGTGGTCACAGCACATCCTCCTCGGTCACCGGGTCGGCGGCCTCCAAGGTCGCCTCACCGGGCGGCCCGCCGTGCGTCCACGGCGTTCGGTCCGGGTCGGGCAGCTTCGCGCCGCCCCGCTGCTCGTGCTCGAAGAGCGTGTAGCAGACCCGGTCGCCCTTCTCCGGCACCGAACCCGGCTCGGGCTCCTTTCCGCGGCCCATCTTGTCGAGGACCCGCAGCACCACGTACGCCCCGTCCTCCTCGGCCGCGACGAACTCCGCCGACTGCGGCTTCCCGCCCAGCGACCGGTACACCTTCGTCCGCTCGCCGAGATGCGGCCGGTCGTCCGTGCGCACCGTGACCAAGGGGCGCGGGCTGGGGCGCTTGCCCTCGCTGTACGCCATCACGACGTCGGTGACCTCACCCGCGAACGCCTCCCCGGCCAGCCGGCGGCCCGCCATCACCAGCGGGTCGTCGAGGGCCTCCTGCGCTTCCAGCCGGGCCTGTTCGCGCTCGCGCGTGGCGAGCTTGTTCGCCGCGGTGACGGCGTCGTCGCGGCGCGGCTGCGGGGGCTCGCCGGCCAGGACGCGGTCGCGGTGGCCGGTGAACGACCAGCGGTCGCGGGTCCACCGCTCCTCGACCCGCGTCCCCTCGGGCAGCTCCCGCAGCAGGTCGAGGCCGCGCCAGACCGCGTCCCAGGTGGGGCGGGTGCGGCTGAGCACCAGGTCGCGGATCTCCCGCTCGGCGGCGGTCAGCGCCCCGAGCCGGTCGTCGGCCTCCAGACCGTCTCCGGCGGCGGCGAGGGCGGTGCGGGCACGGTCGTAGCGCTCGATGGCCGGGGCGAGCAACTTGTTGTCGAACGCCGGGTCGGTGGCCGGGCCGGCCGGCGGGCAGATCAGCTGGCCCCACGCGTCCCGCTCCAGCTCGGCGCGCAGCGCGGCCTCCGCGCCGGTGACACCCTCCGGCGGGTCGATCCAGGCGAGCAGCGCCCCCAGGTGCTGGTCCTCCAGGGAGGACTGCCCGGTCACCCAGTGCCGGCCCAGCACGTCGGTCATCGCCAGCAGCAGCGAGGAGCCGGGCACCCGGGCCCGCTCCCCGAAGTGCGTCAGCCACCGCCCGAGCAGCGGCACCCGGGGCGGCGCCGGATAGGGGGCCTCCGGATCCTGCTCCGCCGTGCGCCGGAACCGCATCGAGCGCCCGAGCAGCCGCACGAGGTCGATGCCCGCGCGGCTCGGCACGATCAGCTGGGGCGCGTCCGCGCACAGGTCGACCTCGACCTTGACGCGCTTGCCGGTCTCCGGGTCGGTCTCGGTGCGCTCGGCGGCCTCCACGGCTTCGGCGTAGGCGTCGACGTACGGCAGCACGATGTCGGCCAGCTCGGTCAGGAACGCGAACCTGAGGTCGCGGTCGCGGGGCTGCGGGACGGCCAGCAGGCGCGGCGCGTCCCGGTCGGTGCCCACCAGCGCGCCGAGCGGGGCACCGGCCTCACCGGCGGTGGTCAGCGGCACGAACACCAGGGGGCGCTCGCCGAGATGACGGTGCCGGACGGTGGCGGCGGGCTGGGCACGGCCGGCGCTGACGGCTTCCAGGCGGGCCAGGGTGGCAATCAGCGACACGCCGCCTCCAGCGCCTCGGCGCGCAGGGCGGCCGCCCGTCGCAGGGCCGCCACGGCCGGGTCGTCGGGATCGCCCGCCTCGCCGCGCGCGGCCGCGAGGACGTCCTCCACGGTCGTCAGACCGCCCAGCTCCGCCCGGACGGGACGCCCGAGCGTGGTCACCGCGCCCTCCCGGCGGGACCGGGCCCGGCAGTGGAAGGCCAGCTCGCACGCGGACAGGCACTCGGGCGCGTACGTCGCCGGGACCGACTCCACGGCCGCCGACAGGTCCGGTGCGGGAAGCTCGGGCGAGAAGCACGTGCCCTCGGGGAGCGCGTCGGCGATCTCCTCGATACGGGTCAGCCGGGCCAGCTGGCGGGCCGTCACCGCCCGTTGCTTGCGGATGTCGACGGCGGACGCGGCCGGCAGGTTGGAGAAGTCCCGCGGGCAGACCAGCAGGATCCGGTGCCGCACGCGCGGGGCCGCCGTGGCCCCGTCCGGGGCGCTCCGCCTCCGGGGCACGTCAGCCGGTGCCGAGAGGGCGGCCGTGCTCGACCCTTCGACACCGGCGCGCCCCTCCGGTTCCGCGCCGAGACGTGCCGCGACCTCCTCCAGTGCCAGCACGTACACCGCCGCCTGCCGGGCCGCCGCCCCGACCTTCGCGGGGTCCGCCGAACCGTCCAGCAGCGGGAACGACTTGATCTCCACCACCGTCCAGCTGCCGTCCGGATGTACCACCACCGCGTCGGGCTCCAGGAAGGCGGGGGAGCCCGCCACGTCCAGGGAGAGCATCGGATGGTCGAGCAGCGTCCACGCGCCCGGGTGCGCGGCGGCCTCCCGCAGTTCCAGCGCCGTACGGGCCGTGCGCCCCTGGGGGCCGCTCGCCGTCAGGTCCGGCACGCGCGCCCGTGCGGGCGGCTCGGCGGACCGGTCGAGCTTCTCGTGCACCAGTCGCAGCAGCTCCGCGCCGCCGTCGGCCTTGACCTTCGCCTCGAAGGCGTTGCCTCTGGTGAGCGCGAACTGGGACTGCCCGAAGGCGGACGGCGAGCCCAGTGCGCTCGCCAGCGCCGCCTTGTTCACACCGGCGCCGTCGAGGATCGCGCGCCGTGCACAACCGGGGTTGGCGGCCAGTGCGGCCAGGGCGCGCGCGTCCAGCGCCTTCGCGGGTACGTCGGGGCCGCGCAGCTCAGCGAGCCGGTGCCGGAGCGCCGTCCCCCGCGTCCTTGGGAGAGGCACCCGGCTCGGCTCCCGCTCCGACCGACTCGCGCTGCCGTGGAATTCGCTCACCCGCGGAAGTCTGGCATCCGGCACTGACAATCGAGGAACCCGCGGTGGAGGAGTCCGCCGTGACCGGTGCGGCAGACGGCACGAACCGTGCCTTGATCCGGTCCGCGCCGCGCATCACGAGGGGTGCCAGCAGCAGTCCGACGCCCATGACGGCCGCGCCCGCGACCGCGTCGAGGAAGTAGTGGTTGGCGGTGCCCATGACCACGATCGTGGTGATCAGCGGGTAGGCGACACCGGCCGCCTTCGTCAGACGCGTACCGCCGTGACGCCACAGCATCACCCCGCACCATAGGGCCCAGCCCACGTGCAGACTCGGCATGGCAGCGTACTGGTTGGTCATGTCCCCCATGCCGCGCGGCGCGCTCGCCGCGCCGCCCCACCAGCCGTACGAGCTGTACTGCGCCATCGTGTCCACGAAGCCGTGGCTCGCGTCGAGGAGCCGGGGCGGACAGGTCGGCAGCAGCGTGAAGCCGATCAGGCCGATGAGGGTGGACGTCATCAGCCAGGTGCGCGCGGCGCGGTAGCGCACGGCGCGGGAGCGGAAGAGCCACACCAGGACGGCCGGTGTGACCAGGTAGTGCAGCGAGGCGTACCAGAAGTCGGCGGGTATGCCTATCCACGCCTCGCGTGTGAAGAGGCGGTTGAGCGGGTGCTCGAAGTTGAGGTACAGCGCCTTCTCGAAGCGCAGGATCGTCAGACCGTGGTCGACCGCGCCGGAGACGTCACCGCGGGCGAGGAGCCGGCCGGCCGAGTAAAACGCGTACACCACCAGGATCAGCGGCAGCTCGGTCCACCAGCGCAGCCTGGGCGCGGGGGCCGCCTCGGTGCCCGGTGTCTCGGTGTGCGGCATCCGATCGTCCTCCCCCTTCAGTCTCATGTGTAGCCCGGTCGGCCGTGCCACTTTACGGTGTGCGCGCCCGCCACGGGGGGCGCCTCCGGACCTCGAAGACGCAGAGATCGCCCCCCGGGTTGCCCGCAGCGGGCGTGCGCGATGATGGAGGAGTTCCCCTTGCGTTCCTTTTCCGGAAAGGTGCCTCATGGCCGCGCGCATCCTGCTGGCCCGCCACGGACAGACCGAGTGGTCCCTGTCCGGCAAGCACACGGGCAGGACCGACGTGCCGCTCCTGGAGGAGGGCCGGCGCGGCGCCAAGCTGCTCGGCGAGCGCCTGCACCGGGCACCGTACGAGGGTCTGGCCGGGGTCGAGGTGCGCACCAGCCCGCTGGCACGCGCGCGTGAGACCTGCGAGCTGGCCGGTTTCGGCGACCGTGCCCGGACCTGGGACGCGCTGCTGGAATGGGACTACGGGGCGTACGAGGGCATGACCCCCGCGGACATCCAGGCCGTCCGGCCCGGCTGGCTGATCTGGCGCGACGGTGTCCCGGACGGGGAGTCGCTCGCCGAGGTCACGGCCCGGGCCGACGAGGTGGTCTCCTGGGCACGCTCCGCGGACCGCGATGTCCTGGTCTTCGCCCACGGGCACATCCTGCGCTCCATCGGGGCGCGGTGGCTCGGCCTCCCGGTCGGCTTCGCGGCCCGGATACGGCTGAACCCGACGTCGCTGTCCGTGCTGGGCTGGGCCTACGGGGAACCGGCGATCGAGATCTGGAACGACGTGGGGCACCTGTCCTAGGGGGTGCCCGAGGCACCCTCTAGCTCATCCGCGGGGACGACGTGTGCCTCTCCAGGAACGCCGACACCCCGGCCGCCCCGCGATGCGGCAGCAGGACCCGCGCCGTGGCCGCCAGCATGGTCTGCACGCGGGACGACTGGACCTCCTCCAGCAGATCCAGCACCCGCATCCCCGCCACCGCGGCCTCGTCCGGCCGGCCACCGCGCGCGAGGTCGTCCGCCAGCTCCGCCGTGTACAGGGCGATGTTCCGGGTGAAGTGCGGATCCTGCAGCTCGGCCGCGCGCCGCGCATGCCGTGCGGCCCGGGGCCAGTCGCCGAGCGTGGACCAGCACTGCGCCTCCAGACCCTCCAGTTCGGCCTCCCCGTAGAAGCTCATCCATTCGGGGTCGGCGTCCGAGGGGCCCCGTTCGAAGAAGGCCTGCGCCCGGGCCAGCGCCTGCTCGCAGCCCACCCGGTCGGCGAGCCCCGCCCAGCCGCCCGCCTCGCGCAGGGCGAGCAGCGACATCAGCCGCGCCGAGCCCACCGGCCGGGCGACGCGCTGCGCGGCCTGGGCGGCCCGGACCGCCTCGCGCGGCCGGCCCGCGTCGCGCGCGAGGAACGCCGTGTTGCAGAAGGCGTGCGCCTCCAGGCCCGGGTCGGCGGTCATCCGGGCGGTCGCCAGTGCCTCCGCGTAGTGGGACCGGGCGTCGTCGAAACGCCCCGAGTCGTGGGCCAGCCAGCCCACGGAGATGGCCAGTTCACCGGCGCCCGAATAGAGCCGGTCCGCGGTCGTCTGCCGGGTCGCGCCGGCGTCCAGCAGGGCGTAGGCGGCCCGCAGCGGGGCAGCGGCACGACGGTAGAGACCGTCGGCCCCGTGCCGGTCGTCCAGCAGCCGGATCCGGCGGACGGCTTCTTCCAGGGCGCCCGCGTCACTCGCCCCGGCGCGGTGCACGGGGCGCTGTGCCGCCGTCGCGTCGAGGGCGAGGCCGACAGGCCCCAGTGAGGCGGCGGCCACTGTGGCTCCTCCGCCGGTCATGAACGCGCGACGCAGCACGTCGCTCTCCTCGTAGGTGTCGTGCGGGTGGTGCGGGTCGTACGGGTTCTGCGTTTCATACGGCTCGCACGCCCTGCTGGTCTCACTCGTGGCGTTCGCCGGGTTCGTGGTGCGCGTCGGGGGCGTGTCATCGGTGCCGCGCGCCCGGCGTCCGCGTACCGACGAGCGGGGCGCGAACCCGAGATCGGTGAGCGTGCGGTCTGGGAACATGTGCAGGAACACCCGTTCGTACGCGTAGTTGGGGCAGCGGATCTCGCCCGCCTCCACCCGGCCGATGTACCGCGCGTCACAGCTGACCTGCTCGCCGATCTCGAGTCCGGCCCGGCGGATCACCGCGGCGAACTCGGCCGGTGAGCGCTGTCCGCGCAGTCGCCGGAAGACGAGGTTCGGCCGTGCCGGCCGGTCGGGTGGAGACGAGGTCGGTGGTGACGACGCCATGGCCGGGTCCTCTCGTGCGAACCGTCGAACCATGCCGGATTCGAGGCGACCTGCTGTGAGTTGTCCCCATGTTCTTCCCCGTGTCCGGCGGGCAAGAACGTACCTGCTGTGATGAAGCAACCACGCTGAGTTTGGCTACAAACCGGATATCTCATCCGTGATCTGCCATGAAGTGCCATCCTTTGCGGCTGACTTCCGCCGTAGCCGTTGACGGTCTGCCGCGTTGAACCCTGCGGACCGGGAGGCCCCCGACTCCCGGCCGCTCGTCCAAGCAGGGTTTTCGTGGTGGAGGCCGGGATGAAGACCAGCCGGATCAACGATCCTCGTCCGCAACCGGGCAGACCGCCGGGCGCACCGGCCGTCGGCTGCGCTGTGGTGACGGTGCCGGCGCGGCAGGGACTGGAGGCGGTCGACATCCTGCGGCGCGGGCCGGGCGACGCGGTGGGACCCGTACTGCACGACGACGGTGGTGACACCCTCGGCTTCCTGGTCCCGCCGGGGACGGCGGCCGCGTGGGACGTGCCGGGGAGCACCTGCACCGAGACCGACGGACGCGGACTGTCCCTGACCCCCGAGCCACCCGTGGAGGGTTCGGACTGGCTGCTGCCGCCCGGCGAGGCCGACCTCGCGACGGACCCCGCGGTGCTGCGCGAGGCCCTCGGGGAGGCGGCCCGGATGATCAGGGCGGCGGACAGCTGCCGCTGAGGCCTCCTTTGATGCCGGGCGGCCGCCGGAGCGTGCGCCCCGCTCGGCGGCCCGCCCCGATAATGACCCCATGGGAAAGTCCAGGGGCGGCCGGCGCGGACAGGCCGAAGCGGAGGCCGTCGTCGAGAGCGTCGACGGCGGGCTCGCCGAGCTCATCCCCGACCGCGAGCGCGCCCGGGCCTGGACCCTGGTGATCGACGGGGCCCCGCAGTCGCACGTCGACCTGGACGACCCGTCCCACCTGTCCTTCGAGTACCAGCGCCGCCTCGGGCACGTGATCGACCTCGCCGCCCCGCCCGGCCGGCCCGTGCACGCCGTGCACCTCGGCGGCGGCGCGCTCACCCTCGCCCGCTACGTCGCCGCAACCCGGCCCCGCTCCACCCAGCAGGTCGTCGAACGGGACGGCGCCCTCGTCCAGCTGGTCCGCCGCGCGCTGCCGCTGGACCCGAACGCACGCATCCGGGTGCGGTCCGCCGACGCCCGCGAGGGCCTCGCCAAGGTGCCGGACGGCTGGGCCGACCTCGTCATCACCGACGTGTTCAGCGGGGCGCGGACACCGGCACACCTGACCTCCACGGAGTTCCTCGACGACGTGCGCAGGGCCCTCAAGCCCGGCGGTGTCCACGCCGCCAACCTCGCCGACGGACCGCCGCTCGCCCATCTGCGCGGCCAGATCGCCACCGCCGCCGCCCGTTTCGAGCAGCTCGCGCTGGTCGCGGACGCGCCGATGCTGCGCGGCAAGCGCTTCGGCAACGCCGTCCTGGTCGCCTCCGACCGTCCGCTGCCGGTCGCCGAGCTCACCCGGCTGGCCGCCTGCGACCCGCACCCCGCCCGCGTCGAACACGGCAGGGCGCTCACCGACTTCACCGGCGGGGCCGCGCCCGTCACGGACCTCGCGGCCGTGGCGTCGCCGGCCCCGCCCCCGTCGGTGTTCGGGTGACCGGGTACGGCACTCGGGCGCCGATGACCGCCCGCGGCAGTCAGTAGGTCCCGATCTCCACCCGGGGCGGCCCGTCGTGCCAGGTGCAGAACACCGACACCCGGTCCGCGCCCGAGGCGAACTCCACGCGGATCCACGACTCCGTCTTCCACACCTGCATCGACCAGCCGGCCCCGGGCGTCGCCGAGACGAGCGAGGCAGAGGTCTTCCCCAGGTCGAAGACCGCCCGGCCACCGGCGGTGTCATAACTCCTGACCCGGCCGGAGGCGCCCGGGGCGCTGCTCGGCGAGGGCGACGGCGTGGGGGCGGGGCTCGGTTTCGCGGACGGGGACGCCGGAGGCGTGCTCGGCTCCCGCCGCTGGGGCGAAGGCGTCCGTTCCGGCGCGGTGGCCGGAGCCTTCGGCTCCCGCGCGGACGCGTCGGCGGCCTTGACGGGCAGGGCGCGCGGCGGATCGTAGGCCGTCCCCGCCATCACGGTGTGGACTCCCCACCACGACAGCGTGACCGCCGCGCCCGTGGCGAGCAGCCAGGCCAGTACGTGTACGAGTCCTCTGCGCATCGCGGGCCATACTGCCTCACGGGTCCCACGCGTTGTCCACAAGGGGCCGCGCACGGGGGCCGGTTGTCCCCGGGCGGGGAGTTGTCCACAGGCCCGCACCCGGCTGTTCGAGATGGCGTACGGTGCGGCGCATGGCAAGTGTGCTCGTGGTCGAGGACGACCAGTTCGTACGGTCGGCGCTGATCCGGCACCTGACCGACGCCGCGCACACCGTGCGCAGTGTGGGGACGGCGCTGGAGGCGCTGCGCGAGGTCGCCCATCTCCGCTTCGACGTGGTGATCCTGGACCTCGGACTGCCCGATCTCGACGGGTCCGAGGCCTTGAAGATGCTGCGCGGGATCACGGACGTGCCGGTGATCGTCGCCACGGCCCGGGACGACGAGACGGAGATCGTCCGGCTGCTGAACGCCGGGGCGGACGACTACCTGACCAAGCCGTTCTCCGTCGAGCACCTGTCGGCCCGCATGGCGGCCGTCCTGCGTCGCGCCCGCTCCGGCGCCGGAGACGGGGAGCCGTCCCCCGTGATCCGGGTCGGCGGCCTGAGCGTCGACCCACTGCGCCGCCAGGCCGAGCTGGACGGCGCGCGGCTCGACCTCACCCGCCGGGAGTTCGACCTGCTCGCCTTCCTGGCCCGCCGGCCCGGCGTCGTCGTGCCCCGCAAGGAACTGCTCGCCGAGGTGTGGCAGCAGTCCTACGGCGACGACCAGACCATCGACGTCCATCTGTCCTGGCTGCGCAGGAAACTGGGCGAGACGGCGGCGCATCCGCGTTACCTGCACACCCTTCGGGGCGTCGGAGTGAAGCTCGAACCACCGGGGGCGGAGGCGCCGCGATGAGGTGGGCCCTGGTCAAGGTGTCGCTGGCGGTGACCACCATGGTCGTGGTCGCCTTCGCGGTGCCGCTCGGGCTCGTCATCCGCGAGATGGCCCGCGACCGCGCCTTCTCGGGCGCCGAGCGGGAGGCCGCGGCCGTCGCCCCCGCCCTGTCCATCACCACCGACCGCGACCAGCTCGAACGGGTCGTCGCCTCCGCCGGCTCCGACGCCCAGATGGCCGTGCACCTCCCCGCCGGCGACGGCCAGGAGGCCCTCGAACTCGGGCGGCGCCGCGCCGCCGACGAGGACATCGCGGCCGTGCGGAGGCTGGGCCGCGCCTCCACCACCGGCGTCCCCGGCGGCTCGACACTGCTCCAGCCGGTCGCGCTCAGCACCGGCAAGATCGCGGTCGTCGAGGTGTACGTGCCGGAGTCCGAGGTCACCAACGGCGTGGGCACGGCGTGGGCGGTGCTCGCCGCGGTCGGGGTGGCGCTGATCCTCGGCTCGGTCGCGGTCGCCGACCGGCTGGGCGTCCGCATGGTCCGCCCCGCACAGCGCCTCGCCGAAGGCGCGCACGACCTGGGGGAGGGCCGCCTGGGCGCCCGCGTGCCCGAGGAGGGCCCGACCGAGCTGCGGCTCGCGGCGGTCGCGTTCAACTCGATGGCCGACCAGGTCGTCCAGCTCCTGGCGAACGAGCGGGAGCTGGCGGCCGACCTGTCCCACCGGCTGCGGACGCCCCTGACCGTGCTGCGGCTCAACACCGCCTCGCTCGGCGAGGGACCGGCCGCCGACCAGACCCGGACCGCCGTCGAGCAGCTGGAGCGCGAGGTCGACACCATCATCCGTACGGCGCGGGAGGCCAAGCCGCAGACCGGCGCGGCCGGTCCGGGCGCGGGATGTGACGCGGCCGAGGTGGTCCGGGAGCGGATGGCGTTCTGGTCCGCGCTCGCGGAGGACGAGGGCCGCAAGTGGCGGGTGGCCGGGGCCGACCGGCCGGTGCGCATACCCGTGGCCCGCGCCGACCTGGCCGCCGCGCTCGACGCGCTGCTCGGCAACGTCTTCCGGCACACCGCGGAGGGCACCGCCTTCGCACTCGACGTGCACAACAGCGAGGACGCGGTGATCGTCCTCGTCTCCGACGCGGGCCCCGGCATACCCGACCCCGAGACGGCGATGGCGCGGGGCCGCGGCTCCGGGAGCGACGGCTCGACCGGGCTCGGCCTGGACATCGTGCGCCGGCTCGCGGAGTCCACCGGCGGAGACGTGCGGATCGGCTCCTCGGTGCTCGGCGGCACCGAGGTGCGGATCTGGATCCAGCTGGACGGCCGCGGCCCCGCGGGCCGAGGGCACCGCCAGATGCGGCGTCGCCGTCCCGGCAGGCTCACTGCCGTATACAGCCGCTCCCGGTCACGCCGACCGCTCTCGTGAGGGGCTTCACGTGTCGGTCACGTTTCGACAAATGAAGGGGACGGCTCTTGACGTATGACCGGACATGCGGCTGTCATTGCGCCACCGTGTTCGGTCAAGTTGATTTCTGGTCGATTGCGACTGGAATTCACGCCACACCCCTCGTGGCCGAACCCTGCCTTCAGGAGCCGTTCATGCACGACCTCTCTCCCTCCGGTCTCTCCCTCCCCGCACCCAGCCGCCGCACCCTGCTGCGCGGAGTGGGCGGTGCGGCCCTGCTCGGCGGCGGCATACCCCTGCTGAGCGCCTGCGGCGGCAGCGGTTCGTCCGCCGACCCGAAGACGGTCAGCCTCGGCTCCAACTCGTCGGACGCCGTGCCGAAGAAGGCGTTCGCCGAGATCTACGCCGCCTTCACCAAGAAGTCCGGCATCAAGGTCGACGTGAACACCAAGGACCACAACACCTTCCAGGAGCAGATCAACTCCTATCTGCAGGGCACGCCCGACGACGTGTTCACCTGGTTCGCCGGCTACCGCATGCAGTTCTTCGCCTCGAAGAAGCTGGCCGCGCCGATCGACGACGTGTGGCAGAAGATCGGCGGCAACTTCCCCGAGGCGATGCACAAGCTCAGCAAGAGCGAGGACGGCAAGTACTACTTCGTGCCGCTGTACACGTACCCGTGGGCGGTGTTCTACCGCAGAAGCGTCTTCGACCAGCACGGCTACAAGGTCCCCACCACCTGGGACGACTTCGTCGCCCTGTGCAAGCGGATGCAGAAGGACGGGCTGGTCCCGATCGCCTTCGGCGACAAGGACGCCTGGCCCGCGATGGGCACCTTCGACCAGATCAACTTCCGCACCAACGGCTACGACTTCCACGTCGAGCTGATGGCCGGCAAGGCCTCCTGGACCGACCCCAAGGTGCGCAAGGTCTTCGACCACTGGACGGAGATCCTGCCCTACCACCAGGAGGGCGCCGTCGGCCGCACCTGGCAGGACGCGGCGCAGACACTGGTGGCCAAGAAGGCCGGCATGTATCTCCTGGGCACCTTCGTCGGCCAGCAGTTCACCGACAAGGCCGACCTGGACGACCTGGACTTCTTCGCCTTCCCGGAGATCGACCCGCAGTTCGGGCAGGACACCGTCGAGGCGCCGACCGACGGCTTCATGCTCTCCAAGGCGCCGAAGAACCGCGCGGGCGCCGTCAAGCTCCTGGAGTACCTGGGCACGCCCGAGGCCGAGCAGATCTACCTCAAGGCCGACTCCAGCGTGGTGGCCGCCTCCACCAAGGCCGACACCTCCTCCTACACCGCGCTGCAGAAGAAGTCCTACGAGATGATCTCCGGCGCGAAGAGCCTGACGCAGTTCATGGACCGCGACTCCCGCCCGGACTTCACCTCCACGGTGATGCAGCCCGCGCTGCAGAACTTCGTCCGCAACCCGAAGAACATCGACAGCATCCTCTCGTCGATCGAACGACAGAAGAAGACGATCTTCGCCTCCTCCTGACCGGAAACGGAGACTCGACGACTCGGATCTGACATGACTGCCACCCCCGCGAAGGCTCCGGAGCCGGCCACCCCGCCCGCTCCGGGGCCCGGCCCCACGTCCCCGCCCGCCAAGACGCCCCACGGGCACCGGCGCCTGCTCACCCGCCGCGACCGCATCACGCTCGGCCTGATGGCGGGCGTGCCGACGATCCTGCACGTCGCCCTGGTGTGGCTGACGGCGCTGGCCTCGATCGCGCTGGCCTTCACCACCTGGGACGGCATCGGCTTCGACTCCATCCAGTGGGTCGGGCTGCAGAACTTCAGGGAACTGTTCACCAGCAACCCGCAGTTCTGGCCCGCCGTCGAGCACAACGTCATCTGGTTCGTGGTGCTCATCCTGCTGCCCACGCCGTTCGGCCTGTTCCTCGCCGTGCAGCTGGACAAGAAGATCCGCTTCAGCCGCGTGTACCAGACCGCGTTCTTCCTGCCGGTCGTGATGTCGCTGGCGGTCATCGGATTCGTCTGGCAGCTGATCTACAACCCGGACACCGGCCTGATCAACAGCCTGATCGGCGCCAACAAGCCCGGCCACTACATCGACTGGATCGGCGACCCGGACCTCAACCTGTGGGCCGTGCTCATCGCCGCCTCCTGGCGGCACGCCGGCTACATGATGATCCTGTACCTGGCCGGCCTGAAGAGCGTCGACCCCGCCTTGCGCGAGGCCTCCGCGCTGGACGGCGCGAGCGAGTGGCAGACGTTCAAGAACGTCGTCTTCCCGACCCTGCGCCCGACCAACACCGTCGTCCTGGTCGTCACGATCATCGAGGCCTTGCGCGCCTTCGACCTGGTCTTCGTCTTCAACAAGGGCGCCCAGGGCACCGAACTGCTGTCGATCCTGGTCACCAACAACATCATCGGCGAGTCCAGCCGCATCGGGTACGGCTCCGCCATCGCCGTCGTCCTGCTGGTGATCTCCCTCGCGGTGATCATCCCGTACCTGATCGCCACCTTCCGGAAGGAGCGGCGCGCATGAGCTCCCACCCGTCGCCCACCACCACCCTGAACGTGGCGCTTCACGCCGCCCCTTTGACCTCTGACGCCCCGCGCAAGCAGCGCGCCCCGATCCGCCCCGCCCGGATCCTGCTGCACACCTTCCTCGTCGTCACGGCACTGGCCTGGCTCGCGCCGCTGCTGTGGGCCCTGCTCGCGGCGATGCGGCCGTACGCGGAGACCAGCACCAAGGGCTACGTGTCCTGGCCCGACAAGCTCACCTTCGACAACTTCACAGACGCCTTCCAGCAGTCGGAGATGCTGCACTACTTCGGCAACACCCTGCTGATCGCGGTCCCGGCCGTGCTGCTGACACTGCTGCTGTCGTCGATGGTCGCCTTCTACGTCAGCCGCTTCGACTTCCGCCTCAACCTGTTCCTGCTGCTGGTGTTCACGGCCGGCAACCTGCTGCCCCAGCAGGTGATCATCACCCCGCTGTACCGGCTCTACCTGCTGATCGACCTGCCCGGCATCACCATGAGCGGCAAGCTCTACGACTCCGCGCTCGGCCTGGTGCTCATCCACGTGGCGTTCCAGGCCGGCTTCTGCGCGTTCGTGCTGAGCAACTACATGCGCTCCCTGCCCCACGAGCTCACCGAGGCCGCCCTCGTCGACGGCGCCTCCGTCTGGCGGCTGTACTGGCAGATCGTGCTGCCGCTGTGCAAGCCCGCGATGGCCGCCCTCGCCACCCTGCTCTCCATCTGGATCTACAACGACTTCTTCTGGGCCATCGTGCTGATCTCCACCGGCGAGAACATGCCGATCACCTCGGCCCTGAACAATCTCTCCGGCCAGTACTTCACCGACCCCAACCTGGTCGCCGCCGGCGCCCTGCTCACCGCGATCCCCACCCTGATCGTCTACTTCGCGCTCCAGCGCCAGTTCGTCAGCGGCCTCACCCTGGGCGCCAACAAGGGCTGACGCCCACTCCCCGAAAGAAGAAGCCCCGTGCACCACCCCTTCACCCCGGTCGCCTCCGTGCCGGTCGACCCCCGCAGGGCGCGCGTCCACGAGGAGGGCTGGCAGTCCTGGAGCCCGAGCGGCGCCTACGCCCTGCACGCGATGCCCTACCGGCCGACCGACGCCAACTGGGCCACGGTCTGTTACCGCCCGGGCGTCACCGTCCCCACCGGCACCTTCCAGGGCGAGGGCCTGCTGGCCCTCGACCCCGGCGACGGCTCACCGGTCCGGCTCTGGGCGGCGGCCGAACCGACGCGTGAAGTGCCGTCGATCCGACTGGCCCGCGAGGACGGGCGGATCGCCGAGATCAGCGCCGACGGGCCGGTGAAGGAGTGGACGGGCACGGACCTCCAGTCGGTCCTGGGCGACTGGGCCGAAGGCCTCGGTCTCGCCGCCCCCCGCCCGGCACCGACCGTCTGGTGCTCCTGGTACGAGTACTTCACGGCCGTCACCGAGGACGACATCCACGAGAACCTCCGTGCCATGGACACCCTCGACCTGCCCGTCGACGTCGTCCAGATCGACGACGGCTACCAGCGGGCCCTCGGAGACTGGCTCACGCTCTCCGGCCGCTTCCGCTCCCGCTCCGGCATCGCCGAGAAGATCCGCTCCCGGGGCCGCCGCGCCGGCATCTGGACGGCCCCGTTCCTCGTCGACCCGGCGAGCGAACTGGCCGCCGGGCACCCCGACTGGCTGGTGCGCGACACCGCCGGCGGCTTCGCGCACGCCGGCCGCAACTGGGGCCACGACCTGCGCGTCCTGGACACCACCCACCCGGACGCGGCGGCGTACCTCACCGAGGTCTTCACGACCCTGCGCGCGGAGGGCTACGACTACTTCAAGACCGACTTCCTCTACGCGGGCGCCCTGGACGGCGTGCGCCACGCGGACGTCGACGCCCTCACGGCCTACCGCACCGGCATCGAGCTGATCCGCGCGGCGATCGGGCCGGACGCGTACCTCCTGGGCTGCGGCGCGCCCGTCCTGCCCTCTCTCGGCCTGTTCGACGCGATGCGCGTCAGCCCCGACACGGCTCCCCACCGCCGCCCCGAGGCCGGTGACTACAGCCAACCCGGCCAGGACTCCGCCGAGTTCACGGGAGCGGCCCGCCAGTGGCAGCACAACCGCCTCTGGATCAATGACCCGGACTGCCTGATGGCCCGCCCGGCGGTCGAGACGCGCGAACGGTGGGCGGCCCATGTCGAGGCCACCGGGGGCCTGATGGCCTCGAGCGACCGGTTGCTGTCCCTGGACGGCTGGGGCGTGGAGACGACCCGCCGGCTCCTGTCGAGCGCTCCCCGCTGAGACGGAGCGGGGCGCGGCACCCCCCTCAGCGTGCCGCGCCCCCGTCCCCCGTCGGTCAGATCGCCTCCACCTCGGGCAGTGACCCGGTCCGCGCCGCCCGGCCGTACCACAGGGCGCTCGTCTTCGGCGTGCGCTCCAGCGTCGCGTAGTCCACGTAGACCGCGCCGAAGCGCTTGCCGTAGCCGTAGGACCACTCGAAGTTGTCCATCAGCGACCACAGGTAGTAGCCGCGGACGTCCGCGCCGTCGGCGATCGCCCGGCGCACCGCCGACAGGTGGCCGTGCAGGTAGGCGACACGCTCCGGGTCGTGCACCCGGCCGTCGGAGTCGATCTTGTCGTCGTAGGCCGCGCCGTTCTCGGTGATGTAGAGCGGCAGGCCCGGCGCCTCCCGGGTGTAGCGCATGATCAGCTCGTGCAGTCCGGTCGGGTCGATCGTCCAGCCCATCTCCGTACGGTCGCCGGGCGTCTGGTGGAAGGCGACGTCGTCGGCGGCCGGCCACGGCGAGTGCTCGCTCGCCCCGTGGCCGTCGGCACGCGGCGCCTTCGCCGACGCGTCCGCGGCCGAGACCAGCGCGGGCGTGTAGTAGTTGAGGCCCAGCGCGTCCAGCGGCTGGTTGATCAGCTCCAGGTCGCCGTCGAGGACGTGGTCCCAGTCCGTCAGGCCCGCCGTCGCCACGTACAGCGACTCCGGGTAGGCGCCGTGCAGCATCGGTCCGTGGAACACGCCGTTGGCCAGGTCGTCGATCCTGCGGGCCGCCGCCAGATCCGCCGGGTCCTGCGAAAGGGGCCGCACCACCGAGGAGTTGAGGCTGATCGCGACCGTGTTGCGGGCCGGCATCACCGACCGTAGCGCGGACGCGCCCAGCCCGTGCGCGAGGTTCAGATGGTGCGCGGCACGCAGCGAGGCCGCCGGGTCCGTACGGCCCGGCGCGTGCACCCCGGAGGCGTAGCCCAGGAACGCGCTGCACCACGGCTCGTTGAGCGTGATCCACTGCTCCACCCGGTCGCCCAGCGCCTCGCCGACGATCTGCGCGTACTCCGCGAACCGGTAGGCCGTGTCGCGCTCGGGCCAGCCGCCCGCGTCCTCCAGTTCCTGCGGCAGGTCCCAGTGGTAGAGGGTGACGGCCGGCTTGATGCCCTTGGAGAGCAGCTCGTCCACCAGCCGGCGGTAGAAGTCCAGGCCCTTCTGCACGGCCGGGCCCCGGCCGGTCGGCTGCACCCGCGACCACGAGACGGAGAAGCGGTAGGCGCCCAGGCCCAGCTCCGCCATCAGCGCCACGTCCTCGCGGTAGCGGTGGTAGTGGTCGACAGCGATGTCACCGGTCTCACCACCGGCCGTCTTGCCCGGCGTGTGGCTGAAGGTGTCCCAGATCGACGGCGTACGGCCGTCCTCCCGTACCGCGCCCTCGATCTGGTACGCGGACGTCGCCGCGCCCCACAGGAAGGCGGGCGGGAAGGACACCGCGGTGGCCGGGTTCTCGGAGTCAGGCATGGAAGCGCTCCCAAGGGGTCGTGTGGACCGACGAGTGAAGGGGAGGGGGGAAAGGGGCCGAGGCGGCTGTGGCTCGGCCCCCGGGAAGCAGGACTCAGCCCTTGACGGCGCCCTGCATGATGCCGCCGACGATCTGCTTGCCGAAGATCGCGAAGACGATCAGCAGCGGCAGCGTGCCCAGCAGGGCGCCGGCCATGATCAGCGACTGGTCCGGGGTGTAACCGCGCCCCAGCCCCGCCACCGCCACCTGCACGGTCGGGTTGCCGGTCTGGGTCAGGACCAGGAAGGGCCACAGGAAGTCGTTCCAGGTCTGCACGAACATCAGCATGCCCAGGACGGCCATCGCGGGCCGCGCGGTCGGGAACACCACGTGCCACACCACGCGCCAGCTGCTCGCGCCGTCCACCCGGGCCGCCTCGATGATCTCGTCCGGCAGCGCCTGGATCAGGTACTGCCGCATGAAGAACACACCGAAGGCGCTCACCAGCGACGGGAAGATCACCGCCTGGAGCTGGTCCGTCCAGTCGAGCTTGGCGACCATCATGTACAGCGGGATGATGCTGAGCTGCGGCGGCACCATCATCGTGCCGATCACGATCAGCATCGCCGCGCCACGGCCCTTGAAGCGCAGTTTGGCGAAGGCGAATCCGGCGATCGTCGACAGGAACACGATGGTGAACGACGAGATGCCGGCCACCAGGGTGGTGTTGAGGAAGGCCTCGCCCAGGTTGGCGTCCGTCCAGGCCACTTCGAGCTTGTCGAAGAGACCGGAGCCGAACCAGAACGGCGGCGGGGTCTGGGCCAGGCGCTGGTTGTCGCGCGAGGCTGCGATCGCCGTCCACACCAGCGGGAACAGCGAGATGACGGTGAAGAGGGCGAGGATGACGTACGCCACCGGGCCGGCGTGCAGCTGCCCGCCCGCGCGTGCCGCCTTCATGCCGCGTGACCGCTTCGGCGGCTCGGGGACCGCGTCGGCCGGGGGTTTCGTCAGGGTCGTCGTCACGGCCGGTTCTCCTTAGCTACTGGCGCGCAGCCGGCGCGAGATGACGTAGTTGACGACCCCGATCACGATGAGGATCAGGAACATCGTCCAGGCGATGGCGGAGGCGCGGCCCAGGTGCTGGTTGACCCAGCCCTGCTCGTACAGGTACAGGCCGAGCGTCTGGAACTGGTGCTGGGATCCGCCGGAGGCGCCCTTGTTCGCGTCGAACAGCAACGGCTCGCCGAACACCTGCGAGGCGCCGATGGTCGACACCACGACCGTGAACAGGATGGTCGGACGCAGCGAGGGCAGCGTGACGTGGAGGAACTGCCGCCAGCGGCTGGCTCCGTCCAGTGCCGCCGACTCGTAGAGGTCCTGCGGGATCGCCTGCATCGCGGCCAGGTAGATCAGCGCGTTGTAGCCCGTCCAGCGCCAGATGATGATGCTGGACACGGCGATCTGGGACGGCCACTTGTCGTTCTGCCAGTCGACGTGGTCGATGCCGACGGCGTTCAGTACCCAGTTGATCATGCCGTAGTCGCGCCCGAAGAGCAGCACGAAGACCAGCGAGGCGGCGGCGATCGACGTGGCGTAGGGGGCCAGCATCACCACGCGGTAGAAGGTGGAGCCGCGCAGTTTGTAGTTGAGGATGTGGGCGATGCCCATCGCCATCAGCAGCTGCGGAACGGTGGAGATGACGCCGATGGTCAGGGTGTTCTGCGCCGCGTTCCAGAAGAAGTCGTCGTCGAAGATACGGGTGTAGTTGCGCAGGCCCACCCAGGACATGTCCGTGGGTGCCGTCAGCTCCACCTGGTGCAGCGAGGCCCAGCCGGTGTACAGCAGCGGGAACAGGCCGAACGCGAGAAAGAGCAGGAAGAACGGCGAGACGAAGGCGTACGGGCTCCACTTCATGTCCCGCTGCCAGCGACGGGAGAGCCGGGCGCGCTTCTTCCTCGCCGCCTCCTGGTCCGCGTCGGCCGGCGGGCGGCCCGGGGCCGCGCCCCCCTCCTTCACGGGGGGCGCGGCGGTGTCGTGCCTGGTTGCCATTCCGGTCACTGGTCCAGGTTGTTGTCGATGGTCTTGACGGCCGTGTCCCACGCCTCCTTGGGCGACTTGCCCTGGGTGACGAGGATGACGCCGTTGTCCGTCAGACCCTGCTGGATGATCTGGTCCTTCGGGCCGATCGTCTGCACCGGGCTGCTCTTGGCGGCGGCGGCGAAGATGGTGCCGATCGGCGCGTCACCGGTCATCTCGTTCTTGGCGCTCTTCACCGCGTCCGACTCGTACGCGGCCGGGGTGCTCGGGAAGCTGCCCTGCACGGCGAACAGCTTGGCCTGCTGCTCGGGCGCGGTCAGCCACGCGGCCAGCTTCGCGGCCTCCTCGGCGTTCTTGCCCGACTTGGGAACCGCCAGGAAGGAACCGCCCCAGTTGCCGGACTTCGGCGACGCGGCCACGTCCCACTTGCCCTTGGCGTCCGGCTTCGACTTGCCCTTGATGTATCCGAGCATCCACGGCGGGCAGGACATCGCGGCGAACTTGCTGTTGGCGATGGTGGTGTCCCAGGCGGGCTGGAACTGTGTCTGGTTTCCGATCAGTCCGTCCTCGGCCGCCTTGGCGGTGAGGTCGAAGGCGGCCTTCACGGCCGGGTTCGACTTGTAGATGACCTTGCCGGAGGAGTCGTAGAAGCGGTCCTTCTCGCTGCTGAGGATCGCCTGGAGCAGACCACCGGGGGAGTCCAGGAAGGTGGTGCCCTTCGGCGCCTTCTTCTTGTAGTCCTCGCCGACCTCGATGAGCTTGTTCCAGTCACCGGCCCACAGCTTGGCGACCTCCTCGCGGTCGGTGGGCAGGCCGGCCTTCTCGAAGAGGTCCTTGCGGTAGCAGATGGCCATCGGTCCGACATCCGTGCCCAGGCCGACGGTCTGACCGCCCTCGGTGGTGGCCTGCTGCCACTTCCACTCCAGGTAGTCGCTCTTCTTGCCGTACTTGGAGAGGTCCAGCAGCTTGTCGGACTGGGTCTTGACGATCTCGGCGATGTTGCCGACCTCGACGCCCTGGATGTCCTGCAGACCGCTGTTCGTGGTCAGATGGTTGACCAGGGTGGGGTAGTAGTTCTCGTTCCGCTCGACGACCGTCTGCTGGATGTCGATGTCCGGGTGGAGCTTCTCGTACTCCTTGTAAAGGCCGGCCTCCTCGAACCCGAAGGTGCCGAAGAGCCCCAGAGTGATCTTGGTCTTGCCGCCGCCGCCGCTGCCGCCCGACGAGGAGCCGTCGTCCCCGCCGTCGTCGGCACAGCCGGCCAGCAGCCCGGCGCCCAGCGACGCGACGGCCGCCACGACCATCGCCTTGCGGGCGGTTCGGATGCGTGCTCGCATGTCGTCCTCCTGTTGCCCTGACGTGCCGACCCCCCGGCCACCTGCATGGTCGGACCGTTTTACGCGCTTAAGGCTCGGGTGGGGAACGTGCGGGTTGTGTATGTGTCAGGTACTGTGGGAGCGCTCCCACCGGTGATGTGTTGAAGAGTCCCCGGTCGCGGCGGGGGTGTCAAGGGACCGGACAACGAGAGATGCGTTCAGTTATCGGGCTGTTAACTGGACCGGTCCCGTGACCGGTTGGGGTTCGGGCCGGTGGTATCAAGCCAGCCGGGGCGCCGGTCGCACCGGCCGTCCGGCCGAACCGGAGGACCCGGGGCGGCGAGCCCCCGGCGGCGGTCATACGGCTGACGAGCCTGTTAAATTCCAGGCCAGTCGCAGAGTGCGGGTGTGGACGGGAAGGCGGAACCCATGGCAACCCACGGAGCGCGGGGCCGAAGCGGTGGCCGGCCCACTCTCGAAGAGGTGGCGGCGCGCGCCGGTGTCGGACGCGGCACCGTCTCGCGGGTGATCAACGGCTCGCCCCGGGTCAGCGACGCGACCCGCGCGGCCGTCGAGGCGGCGGTGGCGGAACTCGGCTACGTCCCCAACACCGCGGCCCGGGCCCTGGCCGCCAACCGTACGGACGCGATCGCGCTGGTCGTGCCCGAGCCGGAGACCCGGTTCTTCGCGGAGCCGTACTTCTCGGACATGCTGAAGGGTGTCGGGGCGGCACTGTCCGACACGGAGATGCAACTGCTGCTGATCTTCGCGGGCAGCGACCGGGAACGCCGCCGCCTCGCGCAGTATCTGGCGGCGCACCGGGTCGACGGTGTCCTGCTGGTGTCGGTGCACGCGGACGATCCGCTGCCCGACCTGCTGGCCCAGCTGGAGATCCCGGCGGTGATCAGCGGCCCGCGCTCCTCGGCGGAGACCCTGCCGTCGGTCGACTCGGACAACTACGGGGGCGCCCGCCAGGCCGTGGAGCATCTGCTGTCCCGGGGCCGGAGCCGGATCGCCCACATCACCGGCCGCCTCGACGTCTACGGCGCGCAGCGCCGGGTCGACGGCTTCCGTGAGGCCCTGAGCGACGCCGGCCGCTGGGTGGACGAAGGGATGATCGAGGCGGGGGACTTCACCGAGGAGGGCGGGCACCGGGCCATGACCGCCCTCCTGGAGCGCCACCCGGACCTGGACGCGGTCTTCGCCGCCTCCGACGTCACCGCGTCCGGCGCCCGCCGGGCGCTGCGCGAGGCGGGCCGCCGCATCCCGGAGGACGTGGCGCTCGTCGGCTACGACGACTCCGCCATCGCCCGCCACATGGAGCCGCCCCTCACCAGCGTCCGCCAGCCCATAGAGGAGATGGGCCGCCGGATGATAGACCTCCTGCTCACGGAGGTCGCAGACCGCCGTCCCCTCGCGTCCCGGGGCCTGGAGCGCCGGCAGATGGTCCTGGCCACGGAGTTGGTGTCCCGGTCGTCGTCGTGACGGGCGGTGTCGTACGGGGTCCCGCCGGCGATCGGTGAGCTGGTTCGTGATCCGGGCCGACCCGGGTGAACGGTTCACCGGGGTGCGGTGGTTGACCACGGCCCGGCGGTGGTCGGTGGGCTGAGACCGGGATACCGCCGCAGGGCCTCCACACCGTCCGGCACGAACGGCCACGTCCGGAGCGCCGCGTGAAGCTCCTCCTCGCCGAACCAGCCGTGCCAGGCGATCTCGGACGGGTCGGGGGAGAGGGGCTCCGAGACGACGGCCTCGTGCACTCCGAGCCAGTACGGGCTGATCTCCCCGCGGCAGAGGAACGTGGAGAGAAGCCGCACCGGGGCCCGCACGCCCAGCTCCTCCGTCAGTTCCCGGGCCGCCGCCTCCTGGTACGACTCGCCGACCTCGACGCCCCCGCCGACCAGCCGGTCGTAGTACCCCGGGAATCGTGACACGTGCTCCGGTCTGCGGTGCACCAGCACGCGCCCCCGCGGATCACGGCACACCGTGGTCGCGACCCGATGCGGCCGGCCGTTGCGGATCGCCTCGTCCCGGTCGACCACGCAGAGCACCCGGTCCCGCTCGCCGACCCGCTCCACCAGCTCACCCATGGGCTCACGATCGCACGTGCTTCAGGTCCGAGCCGGTGCCCGGCGGCGTACCAGGTAGGCCGCCGCCGTCACGACCAGAATCGCCATGCACGCGATGAACACCAGCCCCGCGCCCTCCAGGCCGATCGGGCCGGTCAGGAGGCCGACGCCGATGACCGGGAGGGAGATGCCCGCGTAGGCCACCACGAACAGGGTCGAGATCACCGCCGCGCGCCGGTGCCCCGGAGAGGCCTCGGCCACGTCGGACAGGGCACCGCGGAACGCCAGGCCCTGGCCGATTCCGCCGACGAGGGCGCTGGCGATCAGCAGGGGCATCTGGTCCCACCGCAGCGCACCGGCGAGCAGTGCCAGCCCGGCCAGGAGCCCGGCGCAGCCCAGCGGGAGGGAGCGCCGAACGCCGACCCGGCCGACCGCCAGTTGCCCGGCCGTCGACGAGAAGAAGGCCAACGCGACGATCAGCCCGCTCACGGCGTGGTCGTCCACGTCCAGGGACTCCGCGAGGAAGGCCGGGCCGACCGAGGTGAACACCCCGAACAGGGCGAATCCGACGAAGGAGGCGGTGGCTGCGGGACCGAACACCGCACGCACCTGCGGGGGCAGCGCGGGCCGCTGCGGGCGTACGGTGCGCAGCGGCTGCCGCTCCCGTACCGTCTCCGCGAGCCGCAGCAGGACGGCGGCCGAGGCGGCCACCAGGGCGAGGTGGGCGGCGAACGGCAGGTACAGCGGCCAGGGGGCGTACTGCGCGAGCACCCCGGACAGCAGGGGACCGCAGCCCAGTCCGCCCATGTTGGCGGCCGTCGCCACGAACGTGGCCCGCGAGGCACCGCCCCGCGGCGCCAGCTCCATCACGTACGCCGTGGCGGCCCCGGTGAACAGCCCGGCGGACAGTCCGGACAGCAGCCGCCCCGCGTACAGCCAGCCGAGCCCGGTGGCGCACAGGAAGCAGACGGCGCTCACCGCAGCGAAGCCCAGCCCGCACAGCAGCACCGGACGCCTGCCCACGGCGTCCGAGGCGTTGCCGACCAGCAGCAGCACACCGATCACGGCGAAGGCGTACAGCGCGTACACCACGGTGACCGTCAGCTCGGAGAAGCCGAACTCGTCCCGGTAGAGGGGATAGAGGGGAGTCGGCAGCGTGGTGCCGGCCATGCAGACGGCGAAGACCGCTCCGCCGAGCACACACGCGCGCCATCCCGGGCGTCCACCGTCCATGGCGCCGACGCTAGCCGCGCCCCGCGGACGTCACCTCGATCGGCGCGCTGGAAAACGCTTCAGCCGGTGGCCTCTTTCGAGGCCACCGGCTGAAGACTCAGGGTGAGTGACGGGACTCGAACCCGCGGCATCCTGGACCACAACCAGGTGCTCTACCAGCTGAGCTACACCCACCATGACCGGCTTGGAGATCAGTGTTGTCCCCGACCGGCCGAGAAAAAGTGTACAGGGTCCGAAGGGGTGCTCGCGCCAGGCTTTCGCGGCGGCCCCCGACGGGCCCTTCTTCCGCCTACTGAGCAGGCAGGACGTGCTTCGCGGCGATCGTCCGCGCGGTGTCCGAGTCGGGTCCGGGCTGCGGGACGAACACGGCCTCGCGGTAGTACCGCAGCTCCGCGATCGACTCACGGATGTCCGCGAGCGCGCGGTGGTTGCCGCTCTTCTGCGGGCTGTTGAAGTACGCCCGCGGGTACCAGCGACGCGCCAGCTCCTTGATCGACGACACGTCGACGATCCGGTAGTGGAGGTAGCTCTCCAGCGTCGGCATGTCACGCAGCAGGAAACCGCGGTCCGTGCCGACGGAGTTCCCGCACAGCGGGGCCTTGCCCGGCTCCTTGACGAACTCCCTCACGTACGTCAGGACCTGGTCCTCGGCGTCCTTCAGCGTCGTGCCCCCGGCCAGCTCGGTGAGCAGCCCGGAGGAGGTGTGCATCTGACGCACCACGTCCGGCATCGTCTCCAGTGCCTGCTCCGGCGGCCGGATGACGATGTCCACGCCCTCGCCGAGCACGTTCAGCTCGGAGTCGGTCACGAGGGCGGCCACCTCGATGAGCGCGTCGTCCGACAGCGAGAGGCCGGTCATCTCGCAGTCGATCCACACCATGCGATCGTTCATGTGTCTCACCCTACGGCCCACCGCGTCCCGGCCGGGACGCCCGGTCCGGGAAAGCCGCGGGGCCCGCGAGGAGGCGTGCTCCTCGCGGGCCCCGCCGGCCGTCACGGCGCGCTGCGCTGCCCGGGCAGGCTCGCCGACAGGGCCGGGGACTGGCCGACCGCGCTCGCCGCCGCCGCACGGCGGGACTGGAGCGGGACCGGGTGTTCCGGGTGCAGCGGCGACACCTGGCCGGGCTGGCCCGGATGGTGTCCCGCATGGCCCGGCATGCCGGACCCGGGACCGCCCGGTGCGCTCTCGGTGTCCTGAGGCCGCTCGCCCTGCGGGCGCCGGGCACGGTACGCCGCCCGGTACGCGGCCGGGGACGATCCCAGCTGGCGGCGGAAGTGCCCGCGCAGGGCGACCGGTGACCGGAAGCCGCAGCGCCCCGCCACCTCGTCCACCGAGTAGTCCGACGTCTCCAGCAGGCGCTGCGCCTGGAGCACCCGCTGCGTGATCAGCCACTGCAGCGGAGCGCTCCCGGTCAGCGAGCGGAAGCGGCGGTCGAACGTACGCCGGCTCATGTACGCGCGTGCCGCCAGGGTCTCCACGTCGAACTGTTCGTGGAGGTGCTCCAGCGCCCAGGCGACGACCTCGGCGAGCGGGTCGGCGCCGATCTCCTCGGGTAAAGACCTGTCGAGGTAGCGCTCCTGCCCGCCGCTGCGGCGCGGCGGCACGACGAGCCGCCTGGCCAGGGCCCCGGCCGCCTCGTTCCCGTGGTCCGTGCGCACGATGTGCAGGCACAGGTCGATGCCCGCGGCGGTGCCCGCCGACGTCAGCACGTCGCCGTCGTCGACGAACAGCTCACGCGGGTCCACGTGCACCGACGGATAGCGCTTGGCCAGTGTCGGTGCGTACATCCAGTGTGTCGTCGCGGGGCGGCCGTCCAGCAGGCCGGCCGCCGCGAGGACGAAGGCGCCGGTGCACAGTCCGACGATGCGGGCGCCCTCCTCGTGGGCACGGCGCAGCGCGTCGAGCGCCTCCTCCGGTGGCGGAGAAGTGATCGAACGCCAGGCCGGTACGACGACCGTGCCCGCGCGTGAGATCGCTTCCAGGCCATGTGGTGCGGTGAGTTCGAGTCCTCCGGTGGTCCGTAGCGGACCGTCCTCACCCCCGCACACCAGCAATCGGTAGCGCGGTACGCCGGCGTCCTGGCGGTCAACCCCGAACACCGACAGTGGTATGGAACTCTCGAAAATGGGGCCGCCGCTGAACAGCAGCACCGCGACGATCTCCTTGCGGCGTCGCCCGGAAAGCTTCCGGGCCGCGGCTTCCGGCGCGGCAGTGGAGTCGTGGCTCATACTGCTAAGCCCCCCTCGGTGGTCGCGGCTCCTCGGTTGTGTCGCTCCTGCACGTTTCCCCTCGGTCCTGCACGAGTCCCCCGCCGTAGACAGTCAAGATCGAATCTACTGTGTCCCGTTGCGCCGAAGTGGCCGGTTCGGCACTCGGCACATTGTCGACTTGGCAACTTGGCGTGAAGCATTCGATCACGAAGCGTTGCACTCGTGGGGCGTGCAGGGAAGTGCGCCTTGTCGCCGTGGCCAATCCACGTAGGGTGCGCCGACCCCCTGAGGCCCTTTCCGTGCAGGTCGAACGGGGGTTGGGGGGTGGTGGGACCCGCAGATGCACAGGGACGAGAAGTTGGCTGAAAAGCAGCGTGCGCGTGCGCGGAAACCGGTCAGCCGACCGGTGTATCTCCTCCAGTGTGCCGTCCGCCACGGTGCGACCCCGTGCCGGTGCGGTGGCGCCGGCCCCGGTGCGGTGCCCGGTCCTCGGCCGCGAGCCGGGCCGCGCCGCGCTCGGACTGGCGCAGCAGGACCCGGCAGGCGCCCGTGACGGCCGCGAGCCCGAGGGCGGTGCCGGCGGCTCCGGCCAGAGAAGCGCCGTAGGCGAGGAGCACCACCGGGACGAGCAGGCAGCTGAAGGCGGCCCAGCGAACCACATCCGTCGCGGTGTCCCGCGGCGGCGGGGTCGCGCGGTCCGCCTCGGCGGCGGGGCGTGGTGCGGACATGCATGCTCCCTGTGGCGTGACTCACGGGGTTCAACGCGCGGCGGGGGCGTCGGTCACTGGCTGTCCCGATCACCGCCACAGGTCATTGAATCCCGTGCAAACCGCCTGTACAGCGCAGCAACCATTGCGTTACGGGCGGTGCCTCGTGCATGCTCCCTGGAACCCGCACGCACCGTGAGCGGGATCTGGGCTAAGGAGGCGTGCCGCCGTACCCTTGGGGGTATGGGGTTGGGAAGACCATTCCCGGACACAGCTCCGCCGCAGCACCGCCGCACACTGTTGTCCCTCCCGTATAAGGATCACAACGCCGAGACAGCCATGGCCGGTCACGAATTCTTCGAACCCGCGGACCGCAAGCGGCCCGTCGCCGATCCCACGGCGGCCGAGCCCCTGGCGGCGGAAGAGCCACGCCATTCCTGCGATCCCGCCTTCAAGCACGGGGTCGTCGTCGGCTTCGACGGCTCCACCTCCAGTGAGCGCGCCCTGGCGTACGCGATCGGCATGGCCCATCGCTCCGGATCGGGCCTGATCATCGTCCACGTCGCCAACCGGCTGCCGACCACGGTGTGGGCCGGCTGTGAGCCGCCCGTCTTCGTGGACGTGCCGGACCACCGCACCGAGGTGCTGGGCCTGGAGCTGGCCTGTGCGGACTATCTCACCGAGGTGCCCTGGATCCTGGTTGAGCGCGGCGGTGACATCTGCCACGAACTCGAAGAGGTCGGCCGGGAGTACGAGGCCGACGCGATCGTCGTCGGGTCCACCCACGGCCTCGTGGGCCGCATCTTCGGCTCGGTCGCCGGGCGGCTCGCCAAGCGGGCGCAGCGGCCTGTCATCGTCATCCCCTGAGCTTCAACTCCCTTCGTGCGCGCGAATCTCTTCGCGCGTAGAGGTGTTTGTGCCCTTGTGAAGGGCATATACGGAACACCGCACGACTGCACATGCACGAAGGGAGCCCGCCGTGGACAAAGACGTCTCCGCGGGAAGCGGAATAGCGACGTGGCCGGTCGACTCGCCCTCGGCATCACCCTGTTGGCCTTCGGACTGGGCAACTCCGCCGTGATCGACGGGGTGTCAGCCGCTGACGCCACCTCAATCGCCCAGTGTGTGGGCGGAGTCGCCCTCTTCGTCGCCGGGACGGTGGCGCTGCGCGAGGGCGAAGCCGCCGGTGGCGCGGCGCTCCCGGTGCTCGGGGCGCTGTGGTTCACCTGGGCCGTCTCCGAGGTCGCCGTCGGCAATGAGGCAGGGCCCTTCCTGCTGGTGTTCGCCCTGCCGGCGCTGTCTCTCACGCCGGCCGGCGGGGATCAGTTCGGGCGGGGCGTGTGCGGGCTGCTCTTCGTGTCGCTGCTGCCGCTCGCGGTCGCCGTGTTCGCGGGGAACGGCGGGCTCGCCACGGTCTCGGGCTGGTTCGCCCTGGCCGCGGGGGCGGTGGCCTGGTATGTGGCGGCCGCGGCGTCGGCGCACTGGCCGACGGCGCTCCCACGACGCGCTGCCGGCCGGGGAGTGACGGCCATCGGTCAGCTGCGCGGGCCGGGGAGTTGGGCGGCTTCCCGGCGCTGAAAACGGACCCCTCGTGCGGCGGTGGCAGCACGGGGGGTCCGTCCTCTTGTCCGGCCTGTGCGGGTGCGTGTCGGTTGTTCGCGCTCACGCGGCGGAGCCGCACATCGATACGGCCCCGCGCCCCTCAGGGGAGGGTCACTTACTCCACCGTCACCGACTTGGCCAGGTTGCGCGGCTTGTCGATGTCACGGCCGAGGGCCAGAGCCGTGTGGTAGGCCAGGAGTTGGAGCGGGATGCCCATCAGGATCGGGTCCAGCTCGTCCTCGTTCTTCGGAACGACGATCGTCTCGTCGGCCTTCTCCTGGTGCTGGTGGGCCACCGCGAGGATCCTGCCGCTGCGGGCCTTGATCTCCTCCATGGCGGCGCGGTTCTTCTCCAGCAGGTCGTCGTCGGGGACGATCGCGACCGTCGGGAGGGCCGGCTCGATCAGGGCCAGCGGGCCGTGCTTGAGCTCCGAGGCGGGGTAGGCCTCGGCGTGGATGTAGGAGACCTCCTTGAGCTTCAGGGAGGCCTCCCGGGCCACCGGGTAGCCCCGGACGCGGCCGATGAAGAGCATCGAGCGGGCCTCGGCGAACTGCAGGGCCAGCTTCTTGACGTCCTCCTCGTGCTCCATGATCTCGGCGATCTGGGCGGGCAGCTTGCGCAGGCCCTCGATGATCCGCTTGCCGTCGCGGACCGACAGGTCGCGGGTGCGGCCCAAGTGGAGGGCGAGGAGGGCGAAGGCGACCGTGGTGTTGGTGAAGCACTTGGTGGAGACCACGCAGACCTCGGGGCCGGCGTGCACGTAGATGCCGCCGTCCGCCTCGCGGGCGATCGCCGAGCCGACCACGTTCACCACGCCCAGGACGCGGGCGCCCTTGCGCTTGAGCTCCTGCACGGCGGCCAGCACGTCGTAGGTCTCGCCGGACTGGGAGACCGCGACGTAGAGGGTGTCGGGGTCGACGACCGCGTTGCGGTAGCGGAACTCCGAGGCCGGCTCGGCGTCGGCGGGGATGCGGGCCAGTTCCTCGATCATCTGGGCGCCGATCATGCCCGCGTGGTACGAGGTGCCGCAGCCGAGGATCTTCACGCGGCGGATCCGCCGGGCCTCGCGGGCGTCCAGGTTGAGGCCGCCCAGGTGCACGGTGGAGAAGCGGTCGTCGATGCGGCCGCGCAGCACGCGGTCCACGGCGTCGGCCTGCTCGTGGATCTCCTTGTGCATGTAGGTGTCGTGGCCGCCCATGTCGTAGGAGGCGGCCTCCCACTCGACGGTGGTGGGCTCGGCGGTGGTGCGGGTGCCCTCGGTGGTGTACGTGCGGAAGTCGTCGGCCTTCAGGGTCGCCATCTCGCCGTCGTCCAGGGTGACGATCTGGCGGGTGTGGGCGACCAGGGCGGCGATGTCGGAGGCGACGAACATCTCCTTCTCGCCGATGCCGAGGACGACCGGGGAGCCGTTGCGGGCGACGACGATGCGGTCGGGGAAGTCGGCGTGCATGACGGCGATGCCGTACGTGCCCTCGATGAGCCGGAGGGTCTCGCGGACCTTGTCCTCCAGCTTGGTCGCCTGCGAACGGGCGATGAGGTGGGTGAGGACCTCGGTGTCGGTCTCGGAGAGGAACTCGACACCGTCCGCCTCCAGCTTGCGGCGCAGGTCGGAGGCGTTGTCGATGATGCCGTTGTGGACGACGGCGACCTTGCCCTCGGCGTCCAGATGCGGGTGGGCGTTGACGTCGGAGGGGGCGCCGTGGGTGGCCCAGCGGGTGTGGGCGATGCCGGTCGTGCCCTTGAAGCGGGCCGGGACCTTGGCCTCCAGGTCGCGCACGCGGCCCTTGGCCTTGACCATCCTCAGGCGGCCGCTCGAGGGGGTGGTGATGACGACGCCCGCGGAGTCGTAGCCGCGGTACTCCAGGCGCTGCAGGCCCTCCAGCAGCAGAGGAGCGACGTCACGCTTCCCGATGTAACCGACGATTCCGCACATAGATACGTATTCCTAGCCGTAGACGATGCGCCGCAGCTGCCGGAGCGAGAGCTCCGGCGGGGCCACCGCGCGGTATTTGAGATCCGCCTCGATCAGCTCGAAGATCGCCGCGTTGACCAGGCCCTGGGCCTGGAGCTCGCGGTGGCGGCGACGGACGTACTGCTCGGTCGTCTCGTCGAAGTAGGCGAGCACGTCCTGGATCACGCGCAGCGCCTCACCCCGGCTGAGGGCGGTGGACCGCGTCAGATGATCAACGAGTTCGTCGTGCACTCGCTAGATCCTGGGGTACTGGCGCCATTTTCGCAACAAATCTGCCCGGTTCCGGGCAGGTGCCCGTGGTGGGCCTCTGGGGGAACGTTGGACCTGTCATGAGTGCTTATTCGTGACGCGGCCACCGGACGTCCGGCATCCCGTTGCCCGGGGCTCCATTTTTGAACGCCATGGACACGCCTCGTATGGGCGTACCCGAGCGGCTCGCCGCGCGCATGAGCATGGCCGAGCAGCACGAGTACCTGCGCGCCAGGTTCTCCCGGCGCACGATGACCAGAGGCGGTGCCGTCACGCTCGGCGCCGTCGCGGGTGGCGCGTTCGTGCCCGGCGCCACCGCCCAGGCCGCAAGCGGCTGACGTTCTTGTCCCGTCCGGGAGTGAGTCGCAACGCGTCCCCGTCGAAGGCCCACGTGCCGTCCTTCCGGATGATTTCCACCATGGGGTGGATTGTTGCGCCCCTCTCACGAGAGAGTGGTCCAGACCTCTTGGAGCTCAATGGCTCGTGAAGGGACACGCTTGTGAGAGATGGCCGTAGACAGCCCCGCAGAACGTTTCGCCTTCTCGGCTCCCTGCTGCTGGTCGCGATGGCCGCCTCGGTGGCCGGGGCCGCTCCCGCACCCGCGGCATCGCCCACCCCACTCGACCGGGTGGTGCCCGCGCCCGCCTCCCTCGCCCCGGGCGGATCCCCGTACCGGATCACCCGCGGCACCCACATCCGTGTCGACGGCTCCCGCGAGACGCGCGGCGTCGGCGAGTACCTCGCGGGGATCCTGCGCCCCTCGACCGGCTACCGCCTCCCCGTCACGGCGCACGGCGCCGGTGGCATCCGACTGCGGCTCACCAAGGGCCCCTTCGGGGCCGAGGGGTACCGGCTCGACAGCGGCCGGGGCGGCGTCACGATCACCGCCGCCCGGCCCGCCGGCCTCTTCCACGGCGTGCAGACCCTGCGCCAGCTGCTCCCCGCGGCCGTCGAAAAGGACTCCGTCCAGCCCGGCCCCTGGCTCGTCGCGGGCGGCACGATCACGGACACCCCGCGCTACGGCTGGCGCGGCGCCATGCTCGACGTCTCACGCCACTTCTTCACCGTCGACCAGGTCAAGCGCTACATCGACCAGCTCGCCCTCTACAAGATCAACAAGCTGCATCTGCACCTCAGCGACGACCAGGGCTGGCGCATCGCCGTCGACTCCTGGCCGCGCCTGGCGACCTACGGCGGCTCCACACAGGTCGGCGGCGGTCCCGGCGGCTTCTACACCAAGGCCGACTACAAGGAGATCGTGCGGTACGCCGCCTCCCGCTACCTGGAGGTCGTGCCCGAGATCGACATGCCCGGCCACACCAACGCGGCCCTCGCCTCCTACGCCGACCTGAACTGCGACGGGGTGGCGCCCCCGCTCTACACCGGCACCGAGGTCGGCTTCAGCTCGCTGTGCGCCGGCAAGGAGATCACGTACGACTTCGTGGACGACGTGATCCGGGAACTCGCCGCGCTCACGCCGGGCAGGTACCTCCACATCGGGGGCGACGAGGCGCACTCCACCAGCCATGAGGACTACGTGACGTTCATGGACCGGGTGCAGCCGATCGTCGCGAAGTACGGCAAGACGGTCGTCGGCTGGCATCAGCTGACCGGGGCGACCCCGGCGAAGGGGGCCCTCGCGCAGTACTGGGGCCTGGACGGCACCAGCGCCGAGGAGAAGGCCCGGGTCGTCAAGGCCGCGCAGAGCGGGACCGGGCTGATCCTGTCCCCGGCGGACCGGGTCTACCTCGACATGAAGTACACGAAGGACACACCGCTGGGGTTGTCCTGGGCGGGGTACGTCGAGGTGCGGCGGTCCTACGACTGGGATCCGGGGGCGTATCTGCCCGGGGTGCCGGCCGGGGCCGTGCGGGGGGTCGAGGCGCCGCTGTGGACGGAGACCATCGAGAACTCCGGGCACATCGAGTACATGGCGTTCCCGCGGTTGCCCGGTGTCGCGGAACTGGGGTGGTCGCCGGCGGCTGCGCACGACTGGGAGCGGTACAAGGTGCGGCTTGCCGCGCAGGCCGAGCGGTGGAACGTCCTGGGGATCGATTGGTACCGGTCGCCGCAGGTGTCGTGGGGCTCCGCCGGGCGGTGATGTCTCGGCGGGCCGGAGGAGATCGCCGCCGTACGGGCGCTCGCCGAGGCCTTCCCGGGGCACCCGCTGCGGCTCGACCAGAACGGCGCCTGGTGCCAGGGCACGGCCGCGCCCGCGCGGCGGAGCCGCACATTGATACAGCCCCGCGCCCCTGAAGGGGCGCAGTCGCCCTGCGCCCAGGACGGGCACCCCGGAGGACCGTACTCCGGGGTGCCCGTCTGCCTGTGGGTCAGAATCCCGCGATCGGGTTCTCCAGGGTGCCCACCAGCTGGAGGGCGCCGGACGGATCCGACAGGTCGACCATCTGCTGGTTGTCGCGGAGTTGGAGGCGGTTGAGGCAGGAGAGGGCGAACTCGGGGGCGAACATGTCGTACTGCCTGAACCTCTCGGCGAGTTCCGGCTTCGACTCCTGGTAGGCGCGGGTGACCTCCGCGACCGTGCGCCAGAAGTCGTCCTCCTCCAGCAGGCCCTCCGTGGCGAGGTTCGCCGCGAGGAAGCGGAAGAAGCAGTCGAAGACATCCGTGAAGATCGACAGGAGCTTCTTGTCCTCCGGGACCTCCACCCGCAGCCGCTCCACCGTCGGCGGCAGCACCGCGTCCGGGTCCATGACCGCGATCTCCTCGGCGATGTCCTTGTAGATCGCGCGCTGCACGACCCCGTCCTTCAGCACCAGGATGACGTTCTCGCCGTGCGGCATGAACACCAGGTCGTAGGCGTAGAAGCTGTGGAGGAGGGGAGTGAAGTAGGCCTGGAGGTAGCGGCGCAGCCACTCCTTCGGGGTGAGGCCCGACCGTTCGATCAGCGCGCCCGCGACGGACGCCCCCTGGTGGTCGACATGGACCAGGGCCGCCATGGTGGCCAGGGACTCGCCCTCCTGGAGGGAGGGCACCGGGCTCTCCCGCCACAGCGCGGCGAGCATCTTGCGGTACGGCGAGTAGCGGTCCGTCGCCTGCTCGTACTCCAGGTGCCGGTAACCGACCGCCGCACGCTCCCGGATGATCGACAGACCCGTGGACTTCAGCACCGGGTCGCCCTCGATCAACTGGGCCAGCCAGTCGTTGATCGCCGGGGTGGCCTCCATGTAGGCCGCCGACAGACCGCGCATGAAGCCCATGTTGATGACCGACAGGGCCGTTTTGACGTAGTGCTTCCGCGGGCTCGTCCTGTTGAAGAAGGTCCGGATGGACTGCTGGGCCAGGTACTCGTCGTCCCCCTCGCCCAGGCACACGAGGTGCTTGCGGGCCACCTCGGCGGCGAAGGTGACGGTCAGCTTGTTCCACCACTGCCAGGGGTGGACCGGGATGAACAGGTAGTCGGCCGGGTCCAGGTCCTGGTCGCGCAGGACGCCGTGGAAGCGCTCGACCGTCTTTGCGCCCAGCTCCTCACGCAGGAAGGACTCGTACTCGATGCCGACACCGGCCGTGAACGCGGCCCGTGACCTGTGCGCGGCCAGCCACACCAGGCGGACCGGGCTCGCCGTCTCCGGCGCGTACGACAGGTACTCGTGGATGCCGAAGCCCAGCCGCCCGTTGTTGGCGACGAAGCAGGGGTGGCCCTCGGTCATCGAGGTCTCGATGGTCTGGAAGTCGCCGCGCGCCAGCTCGGCCGCCGTGGTGTCCGGTTTGGTGAGCTTGTAGCAGGTGCCGGAGAGGGTGGAGGAGATCTCCTCCAGGTAGACCGGCAGGATGTCGTCGCTCAGACTGAGGGACTTCTGCAGTTCGATGAAGAAGTCCAGGGCGGCGAGCGGAAGTTCGGTGCCGTCCCGGTGCCGGGTGATGGACTCGGCGTCGACCTGCCAGTGGTCCAGGGCCCGGCGGGCCGCGAAGAAGCGGTAGCTCGTCAGGCCGTCGTCGCTGCGGACGACGTACTGCTCCCCGTCCTTCTCGGGGGTGATCAGCCGCTCGTGCGCGAACTCGGCGAGCGCTTTGCGGATCAGGAGGCGGTTGGCCCGCGCCCAGCGGTGGGGGGACAGATGCGCTACGGCGTCGGACAGGGTCATACGGCTACTCCTCGGGCGGCCAGGAACTGTTCGCGTGTGCAGAAGCTCAGCAGCGCGCGCTTCTCCGGCTTGTCGATCTCGCGCTCGGCCACGAAGCCGACGGCCTCGTTCAGCGCGTGGACTGCCTTGTTGCCCACGTCGGGCTCCACCACGACCCGGCGGGTGCGCGGGTCGGCGAACAGCTCGTCCATCACGGCCGTGATGACGGCCTTGGTGAAGCCGTGGATCGGCCGGTCGGTCGGCGCGACCAGGAAGTGCATGCCGACATCGCCGGGTTCCGGGTCGTACAGCCCCACCAGCTCCACGTACCGGGGGTCGTACGTCTCCATCAGGAACGCCGGCCGGCCCTCGTGCAGACCGAGGTACGCGTGGTGGTGCTCGTGCGCCGCGATCCGCATGTACTCGCGCTCGACGTCCTGGAGTTTGGCGTCCTGCATCATCCAGTAGGCCGCCTTGGGGTGGGTGACCCAGGAGTGCAGCAGCTCGGCGTCCTTCAGGGGGTCGAGCGGGCGGACGGTGAGCGTTCCGATGCCGGTGGTGGCGCTCATACGGCGAACTCCTGGAACGCGATCGTCTTCTCCACCGGGTAGTACTCGCTGCCGAGCAGCTCGCGGATGATGTACGCGTTGCGGTACGGGCCCATGCCCAGGTCGGGGCTGGTGATGCTGTGCGTGTGGACGCCGGCGTTCTGCAGGAAGATCCCCCGGCCGGTGACGTCGATCGCGTAGTTGCGGGCGACGTCGAAGTTGCCCTGCGAGTCGTAGACCAGGCGCTCCTTGACGGGTGCCAGGAACTCCGGCTCGGCGTACTTGTAGCCGGTGGCCAGGACCAGGCCCTGTGAGTCCAGTTCGAAGTCCTTGCCCTGCTCCTCCTGGCGGAAGCCCAGGGTGTACGTGCCGTTCTCGTGACGGGCGCTGTTCAGCGAGCAGTTGGTGAGCAGCCGGGTGGGGACCGGGCCACCGAGGTTCTTCTGGTAGAGCAGGTCGAAGATCTCGTTGATGAGGTCGCCGTCGATGCCCTTGAACAGGCCCTTCTGCTCGGCCGTGAGACGGTAGCGGGTCGCCTCGGGCAGCTCTCGGAAGTAGTCGACGTACTCCGGGGACGTCATCTCCAGCGTGAGCTTGGTGTACTCCAGCGGGAAGAAGCGCGGGGAGCGGGTGACCCAGTTCAGCCGGTAGCCGTGGACGTCGATCTCGCTGAGCAGGTCGTAGTAGATCTCGGCGGCCGACTGGCCCGAGCCGACCAGCGTGATGGAGTCCTTCTTCTGGAGCTCCGCCTTGCGGCTCAGGTAGCGGGAGTTGTGCAGGAAGTCGCCGCCCAGGCCCTGGCAGGCCTCGGGTATGTAGGGCGGGGTGCCGGTGCCGAGCACGAGGTGACGGGCCCGGTAGGTGTCTCCGGCGGTGGTCCTCACGAGGTAGAGCTCGTCCTCGTACGTCACCTCGGCGACCGTCGTGGAGAAGCGGACGCTGCTCAGTTTGTTCGCGGCCCAGCGGCAGTAGTCGTCGTACTCGACGCGCAGCGGGTAGAAGTTCTCGCGGATGTAGAACGAGTAGAGCCGGCCCTTCTCCTTCAGGTAGTTCAGGAAGGAGTACGGGGAGGTCGGGTCGGCGAGGGTGACCAGGTCCGACATGAACGGGGTCTGGAGGTGGGCGCCGTCCAGGAACATGCCCGCGTGCCACTCGAAGTCGGGCTTCGACTCCAGGAAGACGCCGTCGAGCTCGTCGATGGGCTCGGTGAGGCAGGCCAGGCCGAGGTTGAAGGGGCCGAGCCCGATCCCCACGAAGTCATGGGTTCCGGTCGGGTTTTCAGGACGCGCGGTCAAGGGACTCTCCCAGGTACTGCTCGGCGTGGCCGGCGATCAGATCGAGGACGGCGGCGATGTCGGACGCCTGCGTCTCGGGGTTGAGCAGGGTGAACTTCAGATAGTGGCGGCCGTCGACCTTGGTGCCCGCGACGATGGCGTCACCGGAGGCGAACAGGGCCTTGCGGGCGTGGAGGTTGGCGCGGTCGATCTCGGCGGGGTCGGTGACGGCCGCCGGTGTGTAGCGGAAGACCAGGGTGGACAGGCTGGGGCGGACGACGACGTCGAAGCGCGGGTCGGCGGCGAGCAGCCGCCAGCCCTCCTGGGCCAGGTCGCACACCTCGTCGAAGAGCTGCCCGATGCCGTCGGCCCCCATGGTCCGCAGGGTCATCCACAGCTTCAGGGCGTCGAAGCGGCGGGTGGTCTGGAGGGACTTGTCCACCTGGTTGGGGATGCGCTCCTCCACCATGCGGCGCGGATTGAGGTACTCGGCGTGGTAGGTGGCGTGGCGCAGCGTGGCGGCGTCCCGCACCAGCACGGCCGAGGAACTCACCGGCTGGAAGAAGGACTTGTGGTAGTCGACGGTGACGGAGTCGGCGTGCTCGATGCCGCTGATGCGGGCCCGGTGCTTCAGGGAGGCGAGCAGGCCGCAGCCGTAGGCCGCGTCGACGTGCATCCAGGTGCCGAACTGCTCGCACAGTTCGGCGATCTCCGGGAGCGGGTCGATGGAGCCGAAGTCGGTGGTGCCGGCGGTGGCGACGACGGCCATGGGGACGAGGCCGTCCCGCGCGCAGCGCTCCAGCTCGCGGGCGAGCGCGACGGTCTGCATGCGCTTGTCGTGGTCGACGGGTATGGAGACCACGGCGTCCTGGCCGAGGCCGAGGAGCTTCGCGGACTTCTTCACGCTGAAGTGGCTGACCTCGGAGGCGAAGATGCGCAGTTCGGCGAGCGAGTCCGTCTTGGCCTCCTCGCGGGCGAGCAGCAGCGCCTGGAGGTTGGACTGGGTGCCGCCGGAGGTGAACACGCCGTCGGCGGCGGGCCCGAGGCCGATGCGGTCGGTCGTCCAGTCGATCAGTTTCCGCTCGATGAGCGTGCCGCCGGCCGACTGGTCCCAGGTGTCCACCGAGGAGTTCACGGCGGACAGGACGGCCTCGCCGAGCACGGCCGGAATGACGACCGGGCAGTTGAGGTGCGCCAGGTAGCGGGGGTGGTGGAAGTAGATCGCGTCCCGGAGGTAGACGTCCTCCAGTTCGTCGAGCACCGCGGTGGTGTCGTGCAGCGGCCGGTCGAGGTCGATCTCGTCGATGCGCGGGGACAGGGCGTCGACGGTGATGCCGGTGAACGGCCGGTCGGTGGCGGCGAGTTTGGCGGCCACCCGCTCGACTCCGTCGGTCACGGAGCGGCGGTACTGCTCCGCGGTGGTGTCATTGAGCAGGTGCGAGCGCATGTGGGGGTCCTCCGGTGGGGACAGTCCGGTGTGGGACGGGGTGGGCTGATCTCCGGCGTCCCAAAACTTAGGTAAGCCTAACCTGAGTTGATCGAGGTCTGAGCGGAGTGTGCCGTGACTGTGGTCACTCGTGTCACCACGGTCCTGGCGTGGCTGCGGTCATGCCTCGGCCCGCAGCTGTTCCTCGCTCACGCCGTGCCGCCAGTAGCCGACGAACGTCACCCGGCGGCGGTCGATGCCGCGCTCGCGCACGAAGTGCCGGCGCAGCTCCTTCACACACCCGGACTCGCCGGCGATCCAGACGTACGGCCGCTCGGCGGGCGGCAACGGGGCGTCCCGGAGGGCGTCGAGGGCCATGGGGTGCCCCTCGGCGCTCCGCTCGTCCCGCACGAGCCAGGTGATCTCGGCGTCGGCCTCCGTCACCAGGTCCTGGATGTCGCCTGCGTGCGGGACCTCCAGCCAGACCCGGGCGCGGGTGCCGGCCGGCAGTGCCTCGACGATGGCCGAGGCGGCCGGCACGGCGGTCTCGTCGCCCCAGACGACCACGAGGTCGGTGTCCTGCGGCGGCCGGAAGCGGATCGCCCGGTTGTCGGCGACGGCCGGGCCGAGCAGCAGCACCCGGTCCCCGGCATCAGCCTGGGCGGCCCAGCGGGAGGCCGGTCCGGCCTGGACGGAGGCGCCCGGGCCGATGCCGTGCAGGGCGAAATCGATGTCGATCTCGTCCGGGTCCCGGCGCAGGCCGCGCAGGGTGTACGAGCGCATCACGGCCCGTACGTCGTCCGGGAGTTCACGCCAGCCCTGCCACCATCCGTCCCCGAGCTCGAGCGGCACGACCGGCTCGCTCTGCCCCGGGTGCGGCAGGAACAGCGACAGCGACTGGTCCTGCCCGTCGGAATGAAAGGCGTGCAGATCGGGCCCCGCGAAGGTGACCCGCACCAGAGACGGCCCGAGCCGCCTCGTCCGCACGACCTGGAGGGAGAAGAAACGGAACGGGGCGGCTACGGCGGTGGTCACGTACGGCTCCGGGACGTCGGGAAGGGAGAGGGGGTCAGGCGACCTTCTTGGCCGACTCGATGGCCTTGGCGAGGTTCTCCACCAGAGGCGTGCACTTGTCGTACGACAGGATCGGCTCGGGCGAACGGGAGATGACCTGGCCGGCCTTGACCGCGGGCAGCTTCTTCCAGGTGGCCTCGGTGATGTCGGCCGGCTGGATGGTCGAGGCGCGGTCGTCCATCATGATGATGTCCGCCGGGTACTTGTCGACGTTCTCCCAGCTGAGGTTCTCGAACCAGCCGCCGTTGGCCTCCATGGCCTTCTCCGGCGGCTCGACGAGGTTCACGCCGAGGGCCTTGAAGTACTCCAGATCGATGGAGAAGTTGGAGCCGGAGACGTAGAAGATGGCGTCCGAAGCGGAACCGGCCAGCACCTTGATCTCGGGGCGGGACTTGGCGGCCTTGCGCAGCCGCTCGGAGGCGGCCTCGAAACGCTTCTTCGCCTCGACGGCCTTCGCGGCCTTGAGGTCGGCGCCGAGCGACTCGGCGAGCTCGGCCATGCGCTGCAGGGGCTTCGGCATCTGACGGTCGAAAACCGAGATCGCGACACTCGGAGCGAGCTTGGCGATCTTGTCCTTGGAGGTCTCCGGGACGTACCAGAGGCTGCCGGCGGCGTCGAAGGTCGTGGTGATGAGCACCTCGGGCTGGAAGGCCGCGTACTGCTCGACGTTGAACTGGTCGAACCTGTTGCCGAAGACGGTCAGCTTGCTGACGTCCAAGTCACCGGCCTGGACGTCGGCCTTGCCGTCCTTGGTCTTGGTCGGCCCGAAGACGCCCTTGACCTCGATGCCGTAGTCGTACAGGGCGGCGGCGACACCGGTGAAGGCGACGATGTTCGAGGGGACCTTGTCGAGCTTCACGGTCGTGCCGCGGTCGTCCTTGAAGGACCACGGGCCGGACTTGGCGGCACCCTTCGCGTCCGAGCCGCCGTTCTTGGAGTCTTCACTGCCACACGCGGTCACGAGGGCGCCGAGCCCGAGAGCACCACCGGCGGCGAACAGGCCGCGGCGGGAGAAGCGGGCGGTTCTGGCGTTCGACATGACTGGGTCTGCTTTCGTACGTACGGAGCCACTGCGGGCACGGCTGACAGCCACTTGGCTGAAATCAGGCTTAGGTTAGCCTAACCTGCGTTCGTGTCCAGAGGGTCCTGGGGGTGTGCCCGGGGCGGATCGAGGCGATGCCCGGGAGGGCGGCGATCCGAATCACGAAGGCCCAAGGGGCGGGGGTGGCTCGATTCGGCCCAGGCGCAGGGCGCGGGAAGGTGAGGGGTGGGCGCTGAATCCACCCTCGGTGAGCGGCCGTTGCACGACTCGCCATTGCGCGGCCTGTGCGACATGTGGGCCCGCGTGAAAGCCCGCGGCACACCTGTGCCCGGCGCGACCGTGACCTGACCGGCGCTGCCGGTGACCACGTGACCTCTCGCCCCGGGTGACGGGCTGTCGACCCGGTCGTCCCGCCCGACGCTCGGTAGCGCCAGCCTGTACGCCGACTCCGTGGAGCGCACCCCATCGGCATGGGCCTGTGAGCGCACCCGATCGGCATGGGCCTGTGAGCGCACTCGATCGGCATGGGCCTGTGAGCGCACCCCATCGGCATGGGCCTGTGAGCGCACCCCATCGGCATGGGCCTGTGGGGCCCCGCCCGCCCCGGGCCCGGGGCGGGCGGGGCCCCACTCGCGCCGCCGCCCTCGCCCCCGCAGATCGACGGCCAGGCGATCCGGCGCGGGCCCCGCGGGCCTCCCGCATCCGAAGGGGCTGCGGGAGGCCCGGGGTCGTCGCAGGCCCTTCGGCGTGGCTCAGCCCACCAGCCCCAACTCCCGTGCGATCAGCATCCGCTGGACCTCGCTCGTGCCCTCGCCGATCTCCAGGATCTTGGAGTCGCGCCACATGCGGGCGACCGGGTATTCGTTCATGAAGCCGTAGCCGCCGTGGATCTGGGTGGCCTCCCGGGCGTTGTCCACCGCCACCGTGGAGGAGTGGAGCTTCGCCAGGGCCGCTTCCTTCTTGAAGGGGGCGCCGGTCACCAGCCGGGCCGCCGCGTCGCGCCAGGCGAGGCGGGACGTGTGGGCCTTCATCTCCATGTCCGCGATCTTGAACTGGATGGCCTGGTTCGCGGCGATCGGCCTGCCGAACGCGTGGCGCTCCTTGGCGTACTTGACCGACTCGTCGACGCAGCCCTGCGCCAGACCCGTCGCCAGGGCCGCGATCGCGATGCGGCCCTCGTCGAGGATGCGCAGGAACTGGGCGTAGCCGCGGCCCTCCTCGCCCAGCAGGTTCGCCGCCGGGACGCGGACGTCCGTGAAGGACAGCTCACGGGTGTCCGAGGCGTTCCAGCCGACCTTGGAGTAGGGGGCCGCGACGGTGAAGCCGGGGGTGCCCGACGGGACGATGATCGAGGAGATCTGCGGTCTGCCGTCGGACTTGCGGCCCGTGACCGCCGTGACCGTCACCAGGCCCGTGATGTCCGTGCCGGAGTTGGTGATGAAGCACTTCGTGCCGTTGATGACCCACTCGTTCGTCGACTCGTCCAGGCGGGCCGTCGTGCGGGTCGCTCCCGCGTCGCTGCCGCCGTCGGGCTCCGTCAGGCCGAACGCGCCCAGCACTTCGCCCGAGCACAGGCGGGGGAGCCACTCCTGCTTCTGGGCCTCGGTGCCGTAGAGGTGGATCGGCATCGCGCCCAGCGAGACGCCGGCCTCCAGGGTGATCGCCACGGAGGAGTCGACCCGCGCCAGCTCCTCCAGGGCCACGCCGAGGGCCAGGTAGTCGCCGCCCATGCCGCCGTACTCCTCCGGGAACGGCAGGCCGAACAGGCCCATGCGGCCCATCTCCCGGACGATCTCGTACGGGAACTCGTGCCGCTCGTAGAAGTCGCCGATCTTCGGCGCCACCACCTCGTGCGCGAACTCCTCGACCGTGCGGCGGAGTTCCTCCAGTTCGGGGGAGAGACGGTAGTCCATGGTGATCAGTGCTCCTCGGTGTCCTCGTGGGACAGGGCTCGGACGGTGCGGGACGGGCTGGGTCGGCCCAGGTGGGCGGCCATCCACGCGCTCGTGGCGACGAGGCGGCCGAGGTCGATTCCGGTGTCGATGCCGAGGCCCCGCAGCATCCACACGAGGTCTTCGGTGGCGAGGTTGCCCGTCGCCGACTTCGCGTACGGGCAGCCGCCCAGGCCGCCCGCCGAGGCGTCGACCGTCGTGACGCCCTGCTGGAGCGCCGCGAGGGTGTTGGCCAGGGCCTGGCCGTAGGTGTCGTGGAAGTGGACGCCGAGGGCGGAGAAGGGAATTCCTGCCTCGTCCAGGGCCGCGAGGAGCGCGACCACATGGCCCGGGGTCGCCACGCCGATCGTGTCGCCGAGGCTCAGTTCGTCGCAGCCCATGTCCACCAGGGCCCGGCAGACCTTCACCACCTGGGGGATGGGGACCGGGCCCTCCCACGGATCACCGAAGCACATCGAGAGGTAGCCGCGGACGTGGACCGACTCGGTCTTCGCCCGGTTCACCACCGGCTCGAACATCGCCAGGGCCTCGTCCACCGTCCGGTTGAGGTTGGCCTTGGCGAAGGACTCCGTGGCGCTGGCGAAGACCGCCACCCGGCGGGCGCCGAGGGCCAGGGCGCGGTCGAGGCCCCGTTCGTTCGGCACGAGGACCGGCAGGGCCACCGGAAGGTCGGCGACACGGGGGAACAGCTGCTCCGCGTCCGCCAGTTGGGGCACCCACTTGGGATGGACGAAGCTCGTCGCCTCGATCGTGGTCAGGCCCGCGTCGGCCAGGCGGCGGATGAACTTCGCCTTGACCTCCGTGGGGACCGTCGCCTTCTCGTTCTGCAGGCCGTCGCGCGCGCCGACCTCGTGGACGCGGACCCGGGTGGGGAGGTCCCCGGCCGGGACGGCCATCGGGAGTCCTGGGACTGTCATTCCGCCGCCTCCTCGTGCGGTGCGATGACCGCCAGGACCTGCTCCATGGCGACCGTGCTGCCGGGCGACACGTCCAGTTCGGCGACCTTGCCGGCGTGCGGGGCGGAGATGACGTGCTCCATCTTCATCGCCTCCACCACCAGCAGGCTCTGACCGGCGCTCACCTCGTCGCCCACCGCGACCTTGACCACCGTGACCGTGCCGGGCATGGGCGCGGTCAGGGAGTCGGCGCCCGCGTGCGCCGACCGGGTCAGGGACGCGGCCACCGGGTCGTGGTCGCGCACGTGCCAGGCGTCGCCGTCGCGGCCGAGCCAGTCGGCGGCGCGATGGAAGGTGTGCCGGACGCCGTCCAGGGTCACCGCGACCCGGTCGTCCGTGACCATGGCCGTGCCGCGCGGGGTGTACTCCAGGGGCTCCTGCACCCGCAGGTGGAAGGCGGGTGGCTTCAGGGCACCGCCCAGGCGCCACCCGCTCGGCACCGAGAAGGGGTCCGTCCAGCCGTCCGGCTCGGGCTTCAGGGCCTCCAGGCGTACGGCCGCCGCCGCCTCGTACACCTCCTCCGGTACCTCCGTGGGAACCAGGTCCTCCACCTCGCGCTCGACCAGGCCGGTGTCCATGTCGCCGGAGACCACCGCCGGGTGGGCGAGCAGACGGCGCAGGAAACCGGCGTTGGTCTGCACGCCGAGCGTGACCGTCTCGGCCAGGGCCGCACGCAGCTTGCGCAGGGCGGTCGCGCGGTCGGGGCCGTAGGCGATGACCTTGGAGAGCATCGGGTCGTAGAGGCTGCCCACCTCCGTACCCTCGGTGAGGCCCGAGTCGGTGCGGAGGCCGTCGCCCTGCGGCTCGCGCAGCCTCAGGACCGTGCCGCCGGAGGGGAGGAAGCCGCGGGCCGGGTCCTCGGCGCAGATGCGGGCCTCCACCGCGTGGCCCGTCAGCCGTACGTCCGCCTGCGTGAAGCCGAGGGGCTCGCCGGCCGCGACCCGCAGCTGCCACTCGACCAGGTCCAGGCCGGTGATCAGCTCCGTGACCGGGTGCTCCACCTGGAGGCGGGTGTTCATCTCCATGAAGTAGTACGACGACGGGTCGGTGCCGGGGACGATGAACTCCACCGTGCCCGCGCCGCGGTAGCCGCAGGAGCGGGCCGCCTGGACCGCCGCCTCGCCCATCGCGGAGCGCGTCTCCTCGTCCAGGAGGACGCTCGGCGCCTCCTCGATGATCTTCTGGTGGCGGCGCTGGAGGGAGCACTCGCGCTCGCCCAGATGGACCACGTTCCCGTGCCCGTCCGCCAGGACCTGGATCTCGATGTGGCGGGGGCGGTCGATCCAGCGCTCCACCAGCAGGGTGTCGTCGCCGAAGGAGGCGCGGGCCTCGCGGCGGGCCGAGGCGATCTCCTCCTCCAGCCGGGTCAGGTCCCGCACCAGGCGCATGCCCTTGCCGCCGCCGCCCGCGCTGGGCTTCAGCAGCACCGGCGCGCCCAGTTCGCGAGCCGCCTCGGCCAGATCCGGGTCACGGCCGCCGGGCACCACCGGCACCCCGGCCTCCCGGACCGTCTCCTTGGCGCGGATCTTGTCGCCCATCAGCGCGATCGCGTCCGCCGGGGGGCCGATGAAGACCAGGCTCGCCTCGGCGCAGGAGCGCGCGAAGGCGGCGTTCTCGGCGAGGAAGCCGTAGCCGGGATGGACGGCCTGCGCGCCCGCGCGGGCCGCGGCCTCCAGGAGGCGCTCCACCGACAGGTAGCTCTCGGAAGCCGGGGCCGGGCCGATCCGGACCGCCGTGTCCGCCTCGCGGACGTGCCGGGCGTCGGCGTCCGCGTCGGAGAAGACGGCCACCGAGCGCACGCCCATCGACCGCAGCGTCCGGATGACGCGTACGGCGATCTCGCCACGGTTGGCCACCAGCACTGTCTCGAACATCGTCGTCCGTCCCCTCACATCCGGAAGACGCCGAACTGGGGGTCACCCAGGGGCGCGTTGGCGCAGGCGGTCAGGGCCAGGCCCAGGACCTGACGGGTGTCCAGCGGGTCGATGACACCGTCGTCCCAGAGGCGGGCCGTCGCGTAGTAGGCGTTGCCCTGGCGCTCGTACTGGGCGCGGATCGGGGCCTTGAAGGCGTCCTCGTCCTCCGCCGGCCAGGTCTCGCCGCGCCCCTCCAGCTGGTCCCGCTTGACGGTCGCGAGCACCGAGGCGGCCTGCTCGCCGCCCATGACAGAGATCTTGGCGTTCGGCCACATCCACAGGAAGCGGGGGGAGTACGCCCTGCCGCACATGGAGTAGTTGCCCGCGCCGTACGAGCCGCCGACCACGACCGTCAGCTTCGGTACGCGCGTGCAGGCCACGGCCGTGACCATCTTGGCGCCGTGCTTGGCGATGCCGCCCGCCTCGTAGTCCTTGCCGACCATGAAGCCCGAGATGTTCTGCAGGAAGACCAGCGGGATGCCGCGCTGGTCGCACAGCTCGATGAAGTGGGCGCCCTTCTGGGCGGACTCGGAGAACAGGATGCCGTTGTTGGCGACGATGCCCACCGGGTGGCCGTGGATCCGGGCGAAGCCCGTGACCAGGGTCTGGCCGAACTCGGACTTGAACTCGGCGAAGCGGGAGCCGTCGACGACCCGGGCGATGATCTCGCGCACGTCGTAGGGGGTGCGGGAGTCGACCGGGACCGCGCCGTAGAGGCCGTGGGGGTCGACCTTGGGTTCCGTCGCCTCCGTGACCTCCCAGGGGAGCGCCCCCCGGGCGGGGAGGGTGGAGACGATGGTGCGGACGATGCGCAGGGCGTGCGCGTCGTTCTCCGCGAGGTGGTCGGTGACGCCCGAGACGCGGGAGTGGACCTCGCCGCCGCCGAGCTCCTCGGCCGTGACCACCTCGCCGGTGGCCGCCTTCACCAGGGGCGGGCCGCCGAGGAAGATCGTGCCCTGGTTGCGGACGATCACCGCTTCGTCGCTCATCGCCGGGACGTACGCCCCGCCGGCCGTGCAGGAGCCCAGGACGGCGGCGATCTGGGGGATGCCGGCGCCGGACATGCGGGCCTGGTTGTAGAAGATGCGGCCGAAGTGGTCGCGGTCCGGGAAGACCTCGTCCTGCATGGGGAGGAAGGCTCCCCCGGAGTCCACCAGATAGACACAGGGGAGGCGGTTGTCGAGGGCGACCTCCTGGGCGCGGAGGTGCTTCTTGACCGTCATCGGGTAGTACGTGCCGCCCTTGACCGTGGCGTCGTTGGCGATGACCACCGTCTCGCGGCCGCTGACCCGGCCGATGCCGGCGATGACCCCGGCCGCCGGGGCCTGGCCCTCGTACATCCCGTCGGCCGCGAGCGGGGCCAGCTCCAGGAAGGGCGAGCCCGGGTCGAGGAGGGTGTCCACGCGGTCGCGGGGGAGCAGCTTGCCGCGGGCCGTGTGGCGGGCGCGGGCCTTCTCGCCGCCGCCCCGTGCGGCCGCCGCGAGCTTGCCGCGCAGCTCCTCGACGAGGGTGTGGTGCGCCTCCTCGTTGGCCCGAAAGGCCTCCGACGCGGGGTCTGCCGCGCTCGTGAGCTCCGGTGCCTCGTGCATCCTGCGGGTCCCCTCACCTTGTTAATGAGCGTTAACGCATTTCCTTCAGGTTAACGACCGCTAACCTCCCTGTCTAGAATTGTTTTCATGGCCACCAGAACCGACGCCCCCACCCGCCGTGAGCAGATCCTCAAGGAGGCCGCGCGGCTGTTCGCCGAGCGGGGCTTCCACGGGGTCGGAGTCGACGAGATAGGCGCCGCGGTCGGGATCAGCGGGCCCGGGCTGTACCGGCACTTCGCGGGCAAGGACGCGATGCTCGCGGAGCTGCTGGTGGGGATCAGCGGGCAGTTGCTGACCGGGGCGAAGCGGAGGCTGGCGGAGGCGGACGGGGGTGGGGCGGAGCAGGTGCTCGACTCGCTGATCGAAGGGCATATCGACTTCGCGCTCGACGACCGGCCCCTGATCACCCTGCACGACCGGGAGCTGGACCGCCTCCGGGACACCGACCGGAAGATGGTGCGCCAGCTCCAGCGGCAGTACGTGGAGCTGTGGGTCGGGGTGGTGCGGGAGGTGTACCCGGGGCTCGGGGAGCCCGCGGCCCGGTCGGCCGTGCACTCGGTGTTCGGGCTGCTGAACTCGACGCCGCACCTGGGGAGGGCGGGGTCGTTGCCCGGGCGGGGGGTCACGGCGGAGCTGCTGCACCGGATGGCGCGGGGGGCGTTCGCGGCGGCGGAAGGCTGACGGGCGCGTCCCCGGCGCCCACGGCGTCCCCGCGTCCCCGGCGCCCGCAGGCGTCCCCGGCGCCCACGGCGTCCCCGCGGCCCCGGCGCCCACCGGCGGCCCCGGCCCCGCGCCCACGGCGTCCCCGCGGCCCCGGCGCCCACCGGCGGCCCCGGCCCCGGCGTACCCGGCGCCCCCGCGGCCCCGGCGCCCACCGCCGGCCCCGGCCCGGCGGCCCCGGCGCCGGCGCCCACGGCGCCCACGGCGTACCCGGCGCCCACATTGCCCCCGGCGCCCACAGTGCCCCCTGCCCTACCAATGCCCCCGGCCCCCACCAGTGCCCCCGGCCCCCACCAGCGCCCCCGGCCCCCACCAGCGCCCCCGGCGCCCACCGGCGGCCCCCGCGCCCACCGGCGGCCCCCGCGCCCACCAGTGCCCCCGGCCCCCACCAGCGCCCCCGGCCCCCACCAGCGCCCCCGGCGCCCACCGGCGGCCCCCGCGCCCACCGGCGTCCCCGGCGTCCCCGGCGCCCACCAGTGCCCCCGGCCCCCACCGGCTGCCCCCGGCCCCCACCAGCGCCCCCGGCCCCCACCGCTGCCCCCGGCGCCCACCAGTACCTCCGGCGCCCACCGGCGGCCCCCGCGCCCACCCGCGTCCCGGCGGCCCCGGCGCCCGCAGTGCACCCCGCGCCCACCGGCGTCCGCGGCCCACCGCGGTGACCGCGCCCACCGGCGTCCGCGGCGCCCACCGCGGTGACCGGCGTGACGAGCGTTACCCCGCCCTCCCCGTCTCCACCCTGGACGCGTCTCGATACTCGCCGGTATCTTAGGCTGAGCAAGCGCTTAGACATGCGGAGTCCTGGAGGTGGCGGCGTGCGCCGTACGGTGTTCAACGAGGATCACGAGGCGTTCCGGGAGACCCTTCGCGCCTTCATCGAGGCCGAGGTCGTACCGGTGTACGACGAGTGGTTCGCGGCAGGCCAGGCGCCCCGCGACTTCTACTACAAGCTCGGTGAGCTGGGCATCTTCGGCATCAACGTGCCCGAGGAGTTCGGCGGCGCGGGCCTGGACAGCCACAAGTTCGAGGCCGTCCTCTACGAGGAGACCGCTCGCGCCGGTGTCCAGTTCGGCGGCTCCGGCGTGCACGTGCTGCTGGCCCTGCCGTACATCAAGATGCTCGCCACCGACGAGCAGAAGAAGCGCTACCTGCCGAAGTTCGTCTCCGGCGAGGAGATGTGGGCCATCGCGATGACGGAGCCGGGCACCGGTTCCGACCTCGCGGGCATGAAGTCCACCGCCAAGCTGAGCGAGGACGGCACCCACTACGTCCTCAACGGTGCCAAGACCTTCATCACCGGCGGTGTGCACGCCGACCGTGTGATCGTCTGCGCCCGCACCTCCGCCCCGACCGCCGAGGACCGCCGCCACGGCATCTCCCTGTTCGCCGTGGACACCAAGTCCGAGGGCTACTCCGTCGGCCGCAAGCTGGACAAGCTCGGCCTGAAGACCTCCGACACCGCCGAGCTGGCGTTCGTCGACGTCAAGGTGCCTGTCGAGGACCTCCTCGGCGAGGAGAACAAGGGCTTCTACTACCTCGGCCACAACCTGGCCTCCGAGCGCTGGGGCATCGCCTTCGGCGCCTACGCCCAGGCCAAGGCCGCCGTCCGGTTCGCCAAGCAGTACGTGCAGGAGCGCACCGTCTTCGGCAAGCCCGTCGCGCACTTCCAGAACACCAAGTTCGAGCTGGCCGCCTGCCAGGCCGAGGTGGACGCAGCCGAGGCCGTCGCCGACCGCGCGACCGAGGCCCTGGACGCCGGTGAGCTCACCCCCGCCGAGGCCGCCTCCGCGAAGCTGTTCTGCACCGAGGTCGCCCACCGCGTCATCGACCGCTGCCTCCAGCTGCACGGCGGCTACGGCTACATGAACGAGTACCCGATCGCCCGCCTGTACGCGGACAACCGCGTGAACCGCATCTACGGCGGCACCAGCGAGATCATGAAGTCGATCATCGCCAAGGACATGGGCCTGTAAGGCCCCCGACACCGGCCCGCGATCACTGGCCGTACAACGACCCCATGAGCCAGGCACTACAGGACCTCCTCGATCTGCTCGACCTGGAGCAGATCGAGGAGGACATCTTCCGCGGCCGGTCCCGGTCCGCCGTCGTCCCCCGGGTCTTCGGCGGACAGGTCGCGGCCCAGGCGCTCGTCGCCGCAGGGCGCACGGTCCCCGAGGACCGGCCCGCGCACTCGCTGCACGCGTACTTCCTGCGTCCCGGCGACCCCGGCGCCCCCATCGTGTACACCGTCGACCGGATCCGCGACGGCCGCTCCTTCACCACCCGCCGGGTGGTCGCCGTCCAGCACGGCAAGCCGATCTTCCATCTCTCGGCGTCCTTCCAGACGTACGAGGACGGACTGGATCACCAGGAGCCGATGCCCGGCGCCCCCGATCCCGTGACGCTCCCGACCGGTGCGGAGCGGCTGCGCGGGTACGGGCACCTCGACCCCGTCGTGGTGGAGAAGTTCCTCGAGGCCCGTGCCGCCGTCGATCTGCGGTACGTCGACGAGCCGCCCTACGGGAAGTTCGGCGAGCCGCGCGAGCCGCACTCCCAGGTGTGGTTCCGCACCAACGGCAAGCTCGACAGCGATGTCGACGACCCGCTGCTGCACGTCGTCCTCGCCACCTATGTCTCCGACATGACGCTGCTCGACTCCGTGCTGCTCGCGCACGGGCGCGGCGGCTGGGCCGTCGGGGACGTCGTAGGGGCCTCGCTCGACCACGCGATGTGGTTCCACCGGCCGTTCCGCGCCGACGAATGGCTGCTGTACGACCAGGAGTCCCCGTCCGCGTACGGCGGCCGGGGACTGGGGCAGGCGAGGATCTACACGCAGGACGGGCGGCTCGCCGTCACCGTGATCCAGGAGGGCGTGGTCCGCGTCCCGCGCGGGCCGGGCGCTAGCTGAGCCCCGCCTCCGCCAGCAGGTACGCGGTCATCGGGTCGTAGTGGCGGGGGCTGACCACGTGGTCGTCCAGGGGCACCGTCACCTGCACGGTGCCCTCGGCCTCCGCGAGGAAGAGGGCCGGGTCGTTGCAGTCGGCGTAGCCCATGGAGTCCACGCCGTGCTGTCCCGCGTAGCCCGCCCAGCCGTGGTCGGCGACGACCAGGTCGGGCAGCGGACGACCCTCGCGCTCCAGGCCCTTCAGGATCGCCTTCATCGGTTCGCCCGAGTGGGTGTGCCACAGGGTGGCGCCGTGCTCCAGCACCGCCACGTCCGCGAACTGCATGACGTAGCCCTCCTCGGTCGTCAGCCCGTCCGGGATGACGACGATCTCGCAGCCGGCCGCGCGCAGTGCGGACGCGGTCGCGCGGTGGACGTCCAGGAGGCCGCCGGGGTGGCCGGTGGCGAAGAGGACGCGCTGCTGACCGTCCGCCGCCTTGCGCAGCCGCCCGGCCATCCGCTCCAGACCGGCCACGGTCAGCTCCGGGTCGATGGTGTCCTGGCCGTAGCGGTGTTCGGGGTCGTCGTTCACGCCGACGCGTTCCGCCATCACCGCCAGGACGTCCTGCTCGTCGGTCCAGCGGTCGCCGAGTTCCAGGCCGAGCCAGTAGTGGCGGTCGCCGTTCGCCAGCTTGCGGTAGTGGGAGAGGTTGTTCTCGCGGGGGGTGGCGACGTCGCCCGCGATGCGCGTCCTGACGAGGTGTTCGACGAGTTCGGCGCGGCTGGGTGTCCCGGATATCGGCATGGCATCCATTGTGAGGCAGCCGTCGGTGGGCGTCCCTGGCGTATCGAACGCTGCGATGTGCGTCACGTACTCAGCGGGACCCCGCTCACGTACTCAGCTCCGCCGCAGCGCGAACCAGAGTTCCATCCGCACGTCCGGGTCGTCCAGGTCCGTCTCCAGCAGGGTCGCGCAGCGGGCGATGCGCTGGCGCACGGTGTTGCGGTGCACGGACAGGGCGACGGCCGTACGGTCCCAGCTGCCGTGCAGGGACAGCCAGGTGCGCAGGGTCTCGGTGAGGGCGGGGTGCGCCGCGACGGGGGAGAGGAGGGTCCGGGCGTGGGCCGCCGCCTCCTCGGAGGGCACCAGGTCGGCCAGGGCGGGGCGGGCGCCGTGCCGGACCAGCGGGGCCCTGGTGGCGCGGGCCCGGGCCAGGGCGCGGGCCGCCTGGGTGTCGGCGAGGGGCCAGTCGGACGGCGCGACGGCGGTGCTGACGCCCAGGGTCCAGCCGGGCAGCGGGGCCGGTGCCCGGCCGGCCGGGACCAGGACCCGTACGACGTCGCCCGCCGGGTCGACCAGGGCGGACCCGAGCGCGGCGCCCAGCGCGGAGGCCGCGACGGGGCCGGGGGTGCCGCCCCCGTCCGGCCGGGCGTGCACGACGATCCAGGGGTCCTCGCCGAGCAGCCCCGCGACCTCCTCGGGCGGCGCGCCCAGCAGCAGCCGCGCCAATGCGGCGGAGCGGGCGGCTCCGGTGCTGCTCTGCTGTTCGCCGGTGAGGAGGGAGAGGAGCACGGCGGCGACGGAGGCGACGGTGTGGTCCCCGGGCCCCCGCTGCGCGGTGGCGACCCCGAGCACGAATCCGTGTCCGGCCCCCAGGCTGTAGGCGGCGAGAGGGAGTCCGGCCACGGAGTCGGTGGCGGAGGAGGGGGCGGGACGGCCGGGCTCGGTGGGGGGACGCTCGGACTGTGCCGGGGTGCCGGGCTCGGCCTGCCGTGTCGCGCCTGTGCGCGAGGCGGGGCCGGTCTGCGGTGCCGCGGTCCCCGGCGGCATCGGCCGGACCGGTCGTACCACCTCTGTCAGGCGGGTCAGGGCCGCCCGGGCCTCCTCCCCGGGCTCCCGTCCCGCCGAGGCGATCTCCACCCCTTCGGGCCCGTACAGCACCGCCCATCCGCCCAGCCGTCGCGCGAGTTGCCGGAGCACCGACGGGACCGGGTCGGGTCGGGACGCGGCGGCGGCGAGGCTCTGCTGGGCCTCGGTGACGCGACGGAGCTCGGCCAGGCGGGCCTGGGCCATCAGTTGCCAGACCGCGCGGGCCACGCCGGAGAAGGTGGTGCGGGGCGGCACCTCCAGCAGCGGCAGGCCGTGGGTCTCGCAGGCCGCGGCCAGCCCCTGCGGCACCGTGTCGTGCACCGGCGCCACCCCGAAGCCGAGGGCGGCGCCGCCCGCCGCGACGATCCGGGAGACGTAGCCGTCGAAGTAGGCCGTCCCCGGACCCGCCGCATCCGGGATGTGCACGCCCGCCGTGAGCAGCAGTTCCCCGCCCAGCAGATACGGATAGGGGTCCGCCATCTCCGAGGTGTGCACCCAGTGGACGACGACGCCTTCGGCGGGCGGCCCGGCGATCCGCCGCAGCGCCAGGTCCTCGCGGGCCAGCAGCGCGGTCAGCGCTACCGGCGGGGTGGGCGGTACCGCCGGGTCCGGCATGGTGTGCGTTCCCTCCATCGGGCACCGGCTCGAATGGAGGAAACGTACACTTCGCAGTCGCTTTCCGGCCACCTAGGGTCAGTCCTCGTCACCCGTCGGCGACACCGATCGAAGGAGGTCCCGTGGCCGTCGAGGTCCTCCGGCGCGTTGATCGCCTGCGCCGTTCCCGGGTCGTGGTGGCCTCCGTCACGGCCGGCGGAGTCGCGGTCGTCGTGCGGATGGCGACCCACGGCCCTCGCCGACGAGCCGGTCCACTACGCCCTGTTCGCCTCGCTCGCCGCCTACCCGGTCGTCTCCCTGGCCACCCCCGCCACCGACGCCGCCGTCCTCGCCGCCTGGCGCGAGCGGGTCGCCGGACGATCGTCCGAACGCGCGTCCGAAGCGGTCCCGGCACCCCGGTAAGGTCGTAGAGCAAGCAGTACATACGCGATGAAGCGTAAGAAAGAAGGCATTACTTCATGAGCAGCAACGAGACTCCGCGCGGGCCCGTCGACTCCTCCCGCGTCCCGCGGTACGCCGGTCCCGCCACCTTCGCCCGGCTGCCCCGGCTGGACGAGGTCGGCCGGGCCGATGTCGCGGTGGTGGGCGTGCCGTTCGACTCCGGTGTCTCGTACCGGCCGGGCGCCCGCTTCGGCGGCAACGCGATCCGTGAGGCGTCCCGGCTGCTGCGCCCGTACAACCCGGCGCAGGACGCCTCGCCGTTCGCCCTCGCCCAGGTCGCGGACGGCGGCGACATCGCCGTCAACCCGTTCAACATCAACGAGGCCGTCGAGACCGTCGAGGCCGCCGCGGACGACCTGCTCGGCACCGGTGCCCGCCTGATGACCCTCGGCGGCGACCACACCATCGCCCTGCCCCTGCTGCGCTCGGTCGCGAAGAAGCACGGCCCCGTCGCCCTGCTGCACTTCGACGCCCACCTGGACACCTGGGACACCTACTTCGGCGCCGAGTACACCCACGGCACCCCGTTCCGCCGCGCGGTCGAGGAGGGCATCCTCGACACCTCGGCGCTGTCCCACGTCGGCACCCGCGGCCCGCTCTACGGCAAGCAGGACCTGACCGACGACGAGAAGATGGGCTTCGGCATCGTCACCTCCGCCGACGTCTACCGGCGCGGCGCCGACGAGGTCGCCGACCAGCTCCGCCAGCGCATCGGCGACCGGCCGCTGTACATCTCCATCGACATCGACTGCCTCGACCCGGCCCACGCCCCCGGCACCGGCACCCCCGAGGCGGGCGGCATGACCTCGCGCGAACTGCTGGAGATCCTGCGCGGCCTGGCATCCTGCAACCTGGTGTCGGCCGACGTCGTCGAGGTGGCCCCCGCGTACGACCACGCGGAGATCACGTCGGTGGCGGCCTCCCACACCGCGTACGAACTGACCACGATCATGTCGCGCCAGATCGCCGCGGCCCGGAAGGACTCGGAAGCCAAGTGACTCACGACCACGACCTGGTGCTCCGCCCCACGCCCGCCCAGACGGAGGCCGCGCTGAACCCTCCGCCAGGCCGCACCGGCGGAGACCTGGTCGTGGAGACGCTGGCCGGGCTGGGCGCGACGACCGTCTTCGGTCTGCCCGGCCAGCACGCCCTCGGCGTGTTCGACGCGCTGCGCCGCTCCGACCTGCGCTACATCGGCCTGCGGGTGGAGAACAACGCCGGGTTCGCCGCGGACGCCTACGGCCGGATCACCGGCGAGGCCGCGCCGCTGCTGCTGTCGACGGGCCCGGGTGCCCTGACCTCGCTCGCCGCGCTCCAGGAGGCTGCGGCGGCCTCCGCGCCCGTGCTGGCGATCAGCAGTCAGGTCCCGACGGCGGGTCTGGGCGGCGGCCGGCACGGCTACCTCCACGAACTCCCGGATCAGGCCGCCTCGTTCCGTGGCGTGGTCAAGTCCGTCCACACGGTCCGCGCCCAGTCCCAGATCCCCTCCGCGATCGAGGCGGCCTGGACGTCGGCGCTGTCGGCCCCGCACGGCCCGGTGTGGGTGGAGATCCCGCAGGACGTCCTGCTCGCCGAGACGGCGATCCCGGTGGTGACGGGCGGCGACGCGTTCCCCGAGGAGCTGCCGCCGCGTCCCGAACTGACCGCCGTGGCCGCCGACCTGCTGTCCAAGGCCGCCCGTCCGGCGATCATCGCGGGCGGGGGAGTGGTCCGTTCGGACGCCTCGGGCAAGCTGAAGCAGCTCGCCGAGCGCATCCAGGCCCCGGTGGTGACCACCCCCGGCGGCAAGGGCGCCTTCCCCTGGACGCACCCGCTGTCGCTCCAGTCGTGGATCGAGGACCGGCACACCACCGACTTCCTGGAGGAGGCCGACGTCCTCCTGGTGGTCGGCTCGGGCCTCGGTGAACTCTCCTCGAACTACCACACGTTCAAGCCGCGCGGCCGGGTCGTCCAGATCGAGGCCGACCTCGGCAAGCTGGAGTCCAACCACCCGGCGCTGGGCATCCACGCGGACGCACGGCTGGCGTTGCAGGCGCTGCTGGAGACGGTGGAGGCCCGCGAGGACGCGACGGCGGCGGACCGGGTCCGGGAACTGCTCGCGAAGGTCGCCGACCGCATCGCCGCCCAGGAACTCACCCTGGAACAGGACGTCCTGGCATCCGTCCGCAAGGCGCTCCCGGCCGACTCGCCGTCCTTCTGGGACATGACGATCCTCGCCTACTGGGCCTGGTCGGCCTTCGACGCCAAGGGCCCCAACCACATGCACTCCGCGCAGGGCGCGGGCGGCCTCGGCTACGCCTTCCCGGCGGCGCTCGGCGCGGCGGCGGCCGACCCGACCCGGCCGGTCCTCGCCGTCTCCGGCGACGGCGGGGCCCTGTACTCCATCGCCGAACTGGCCACGGCCCGCCAGTACGACCTGAACGTCACCTGGCTGATCGTCGACGACGGCGGCTACGGCATCCTGCGCGCGTACATGACGGACGCGTTCGGCGAGACGACCGGCACGGAGCTGACCCGGCCGGACTACGTCGCCCTGGCCGAGTCGTTCGGGGTCCCCGGGGTGCGGACGACCCCGGAGGACCTGGAGCAGGACCTCGCCAAGGCGCTTCGGACGCCCGGGCCTTCGGTGGTCCTGCTCCCGGCCGTGCTGCGGATGTTCGCGCCGACGCACCTGGGATGAGCGAGGGTCCGGCGGACTACAGGCCGTCGCGGACCATCGCGGCGACGATGTGGACGTGGCGGTCGGCGGCCGTGGTCGACCACTCGTTGTCGTAGTTCAGGCCGTAGGGCCAGAAGTGGCCGCCACCGGTGGAGATCCTGGCACCGGAGCCGTCGTACCGCTTGACGAGCGCGGTGGCCTGCGCGCCGGTCCAGGTGCCGCTGCCACCGAGGCGGGACCAGCCCCCGCTCAGTCCCACGCCGATGGTGTGGGAGATCTCGTGCAGGGCCGTCCGCTCGTTCATGTAGCCGCGGTTGCTGCCGAAGCGGATGGTGCCGTTGAGGTTGCCGTCGGCGGTGGGGACGCCCGGCTCGTAGCGGACGGTGAGGGTCTTGCCGAGGTCGCTGAGGTTGTTGTAGCGGGTCACCGCCGCGTTCATAGCCTTGGTGATGAGGTCGTAGGCCGAGCGCTGGTCCGCCGTGGGGTTGCTCGCGCGGACGAGGGACCAGGTGATGGTGGCGGCCGCGGCGCGATCCCGGGCCGGGGCGGGCGGAGCCTGGACGGTGGCGGCCCGGGCGACGCCGGGGCCGGCCAGCAGAGCGGCGGTCAGAGCGGCTATGAGTGCCTTGCGTGGGCTCATGTGCGGATCCTCCTGTGGGGGTGGCCGTCACGAAACTTGCGACACTTCGCACGGCGTTCGGGATCTCGGACAGGCGGCGCCACCGACCACACAAAACCCTTGAACGACACGGCAGTTGGCGCGCTGTCGACCGCAAGTATTCCGGCGGGAAAGGCGGCGTCAAGAGGTCCGGCAGGGGTCAGTGGAACCAGAAGAGCAGCGTGTCGGGGTTCCTCCCGAGCTTCCGCGCGCTCTCCCACTCCTGCGCCTCGAACCGCATGACATCGGCGAACCGGCGGGCCGCGCCCCGGAACTCGGCATCGAGGCGGTCGAGTACGCGTGTGTAGGCGTCGGCGAGGGCCGCGGCCCGCCGGGTCGGCAGCGTGCCGATCGCGGGTACGGCGTCACCGGGGTGGGGCAGCCGCAGCGGCGGGCCGCTGAACAGGAACGTGCCGGGGAGCAGGTCGGCCGGTACGCCGTGCCGGGCCAGTTCGTCGTCCATGGCGCGGAACCAGGACGGGCGGCGCCAGGCCCCGAGGTCGGTCGGGTCCGAGAAGTGCGCCGCGACGACCTGGTAGAAGGCGTAGCTGTACGCCGGGCAGAGGTCGGTGCTCGGGGCGCCGTCGATCAGCTCCTCCAGGGCCCGGCTGATGGAGACGTCGAGGTCGATGCCCTGCTCCCGGAAGCGGGCGTCGGTCCGCTCGCACTCCGTGCGCACCCGGGCGAGCGTGCGCTCCTGCTGTCCGGTCCGCTCCACCGCGGTGAGCAGCCGCACCACCGTTCTCATGTCGCCGGTGCTCATCTCCAGACAATGGCTCACCGTCGTGTTTCCCTTCACCCGTTCGCCGGACACCGGTGTCCATGATCCGGGACGGGGGAACGGCCCCGGACCGAGGGACCGTGGGCCGTTCGTTCGTGCGGGGTCGGGGCGTACCGTGAGCGGGGTGGCGCCCTGCGAACCCGACACCGTCAGGAGCCACTTGGGGCCGGCTGGTGCTTCTTCAGTTACGCGACCAGCTCACTGCTCGCGTCGCCGCCCATGCCCGTGCCCCCGGTGCCGTTCGGGGCGTACCGCCGGAGCCGTCGGCCCCTTCGGGACCTGACCGCTCGGCCGTGAAACCGGGGCTGCTCCCGATAACGACTCGTACAGCTTTCGTCGCCCGTGCAACCATTCGCCCGTGCCCGGGAGTCAAGGGGTGCATGACTTTCAGGATATCCCGCCGCGCGAGAGTGCTGGCGGCGGCCGTGGGCACGGGCGTGCTCATGCCGCTCGTCGTCGCCGCCGCCACGCCCGCCGCCGCTGCCACGCCGGCCGTGACCTGCACGTCCGACAAGGCCGGGCTCGCAGCCAAGCTGAAGAAGGACATCACCGCTGCCCTCGCCACCCGCAAGGGCACGGTCGCCGTCGGCCTCCACGACCGCAGTACGAACACGACCTGTACCCTGCGCGCGAGCTCCGCCTACGACTCCGCCAGTGTCGTCAAGGTCACCGTCCTGGCCACGCTGCTGTGGGACGCGAAGAAGACGAACCGGTATCTCACCGACCGCGAGCACACCCTCGCCAAGGCCATGATCACCAAGTCGGACAACGCCGCGACCTCCACCCTGTGGAAGCAGCTCGGCCTGACGAAGATCAAGAACTTCCTCAAGGCCGCCGGCATGACGCAGACCACGCCCGGGGCGAACGGTTACTGGGGTCTGACGCAGATCACCGTCACCGACGAGCAGAAGCTGCTGAAGCTCCTCACCGCCAAGAACGCGGTCCTGAGCGACAACTCGCGCGCCTACATCGTCAAGCTGATGGGCCAGGTCGTCTCGTCCCAGCGCTGGGGCACCCCCTACGGAGTGCCCGCGGGCGTCACCGTGGCCGTCAAGAACGGCTGGCTGCAACGCTCGTCGAACGGCTGGCGGGTGCACAGCGTCGGCGCGTTCAAGGGCGGTGGCCACGACTACGTGATGACGGTGCTGACCCACGGCAACAGCACGATGAACTACGGCATCGCCACCATCCAGGCCGTGGCCAAGGTCATGCACAAGGACCTGGCGGCCAGTTGACGGTTCTGGGCCTCGGAGCCGGGAGCCTGCTGATGAAGGCGAGGAGGGCGCGAAGCGCGCGGGGAAGGATGTACACCCCGCCGCCCACCCGGCGTCACCGGACCGCCCTACGGTGACGCCCATGCCCTTGAGAACCCACCTCGCCCTCCTCACGGCGGGCCTGGCGGCGGCCACGTGCCTGACCGCCGCCGGCCCCGCCCAGGCGCGGACGTCCCACGCCTGCTCCCCGTCCGTCTCCCTCGACCGCTTCTCCGACGCGCTCGACAAGACGACCTACGAGGACACCTTCGTCGGCAACCTGTCCGCGCTGGCCGTGGACCGGGACGGCTCCCTGGCCGCCCTCTCGGACCGCTCGTCGCTCTTCCGTCTCGACGCGAGGACGCTGACGCCCCGCTCGGTGCTCCCTCTCGCCGAGGAGACCGGAGCGGCCCTGGACTCCGAGGGCCTGGTCGTGGACCGGGACGGTACCTACCTCGTCACCTCCGAGACCGAACCGTCGATCCGCCGCCACTCCCGCGACGGCCGCGTCCTCGACCGCCTCCCCGTCCCGGACGACCTGCGCGTGAGCCCCGCGGGCCGCGGCCGGCCCAACGGCACCTTCGAGGGCCTCACGCTGCTCCCCGGCGGGCGCACCCTGGTCGCGTCCATGGAGTACGCCCTCTCCGGCGACCCCGCCGACACGGTCCGCTTCCAGACCTGGACCCGCCACGGGGGTCACTTCCGGCTCGCCGGCCGGTACACCTACCGCACGGACCCCGGGCTCGGCGTCCCCGAGATCCAGGCCACGTCCGACGGCCGCCTGCTGGTTCTGGAACGCGGCTTCACGGCCGGTGTGGGCAACACCGTCCGCCTCCACCTGGCCGACCTCCGCCACGCGACGGCCACGGACCCCATGAGGAAGACCCTGCTCGCCGACCTCGTGACCTGCCCCACCTTGGGAGCGACGGCCGAGCAGCCCCAGCCGAACCCGCTCCTGGACAACATCGAGGGCATGACGATCACGGGCCGGACGCGGAACACCTTGAAGGTCCTGCTGGTCAGCGACGACAACGAGAACGCCGTCCAGACGACCCGCCTCTACTCCCTGCGGGTACGGGTGCGTACCTAGGAGCACGGGGAAACCGCGCGAGCGGCCGGAACGGCGCCGCACCCGGACACCAGGAGAATGGTGACCGCGGGATGAAATCCGCCCCTGAACACGTTGGTGCCTTCCGGCAGCTCAGGGCGACGGGAAGGTACCGGTGTGACACCGCAACGGGGATGGGCACGACGGCTGTGGGCCTACGCATGGCGCCACCCGAAGGATGTCGTACTCGCCCTCGGCTCCTCGCTGGCGGGCATGGCCGTCATGGCCCTCGTCCCGCTGATCACCAAGGTGATCATCGACGACGTCATCAGTGAGCACACCCGGTCCATGACCACCTGGGCCGGGCTCCTCGTCGCCGCCGCGCTGATCGTCTACGTCCTCACCTACGTGCGCCGCTACTACGGCGGACGCCTCGCCCTCGACGTCCAGCACGACCTGCGGACGGAGATGTACGACACGATCACCCGGCTCGACGGCCGCCGCCAGGACGAGCTGTCCACCGGCCAGGTCGTCGGCCGCGCCACCAGCGACCTCCAGCTGATCCAGGGCCTGCTCTTCATGCTCCCGATGACCATCGGGAACTTCGCGCTGTTCCTGATCTCCCTGGTCGTCATGGCGTGGTTGTCCGTGCCGCTGACCCTGGTCGCCCTGGCGGTGGCGCCCGCCGTCTGGTGGATCGCCAAGCGCAGCCGCACCCGGCTGCACCCCTCCACCTGGTACGCCCAGGCCCAGGCCGCGGCGGTCGCGGGCGTGGTCGACGGCGCCGTCAGCGGCGTACGCGTGGTGAAGGGCTTCGGGCAGGAGGACCAGGAGACCGGCAAGCTCAGGGAGGTTTCCCGCCGGCTCTTCGCGGGCCGCCTGCGCACCATCCGCCTGAACTCGCTCTACACCCCGGCCCTGCAGGCCGTCCCCGCGCTCGGCCAGGTCGCGATGCTGGCCCTCGGCGGCTGGCTGGCGGTGCGCGGGCACATCACGCTCGGCACGTTCGTCGCGTTCTCCACCTATCTCGCCCAGCTGGTCGGCCCGGTCCGCATGCTCGCGGTGGTGCTCACCGTCGGCCAGCAGGCCCGCGCCGGCACCGAGCGCGTCCTGGAGCTGATCGACACCGAGCCGTCGATCGAGGACGGCCACAAGGACCTGCCCGCCGACGCCCCCGCGACGGTCGAGTTCGACGACGTCTCCTTCGGCTACGACGAAGCCCCCGGCAAGACCGGCAGCGTCCTCGACGGGCTCTCCTTCGAGATCCGCCCCGGCGAGACCCTCGCCGTCGTCGGCTCCTCCGGCTCCGGCAAGTCCACGGTCTCCCTGCTGCTGCCGCGCTTCTACGACGTCACCCGCGGGGCCGTCCTGATCGGCGGCCACGATGTGCGCGAGCTGACCCTCCAGTCGCTGCGGGCGGCGATCGGGCTGGTCCCGGAGGACTCGTTCCTCTTCTCCGACACGGTCCGGGCCAACATCGCCTACGGCCGTCCGGACGCCACCCGGGAGGAGATCGAGAAGGCCGCCCGTGCCGCCCAGGCGGACCGTTTCATCAGAGAGCTGCCCGACGGCTACGACACCACGGTCGGCGAGCACGGCCTGACCCTCTCCGGCGGCCAGCGCCAGCGCGTCGCCCTCGCCCGAGCCATCCTCAGCGACCCGCGCCTGCTGGTCCTGGACGACGCCACCTCCGCCGTGGACGCGCGGGTCGAGCACGAGATCCACGAGGCTCTGAAGGAGGTCATGCGGGGCCGTACCACCCTGCTGATCGCCCACCGCCGCTCCACCCTGAACCTCGCCGACCGCATCGCCGTCCTGGACGGCGGCCGCCTCGCCGACCTCGGCACCCACGAGGAGCTCCAGCAGCGCTCCGCCCTCTACCGGCGCCTGCTCACCGACCCGGACGAGCTGGGCGGCGTCTCCCCGGGCCACGCCCGGCCGGCCTGTCCCCCGGAGGACACCTCGGTGCGGGACGAGCTGGACGCCGAGTTCGACGCCGAGCGCGGGGTCACCCCACGGCTGTGGAGCGGCGATCGCGAGCGCAAGGACACCGCCCTCGCCGAGAGCCCCACCACCCCCGAGCTGCTCGCCCAGGTCGAAGCGCTGCCCCCGGCCACCGACGTCCCGGACATCGACGAGTCGCGGGCCGTCCGGCCGGAGGACTCCTACGGCCTGCGCCGCCTGTTGCGCGGCTTCGGACTGCCCCTGCTGGTCAGCCTCGCCCTGGTGGCCACCGACGCGGGCATGGGCCTGCTGCTGCCCGTGCTGATCCGGCACGGCATCGACTCCGGCGTCACCCAGGCCGCCCTCGGCGCGGTGTGGGCGGCGGCCCTGCTGGGGCTGGGGACGGTCGCGGTGCAGTGGGCGGCCCAGATCGGTGAGACCCGGATGACCGGGCGCACCGGTGAACGGGTCCTGTACTCGCTGCGGCTCAAGATCTTCTCCCAGCTCCAGCGCCTCGGGCTCGACTACTACGAGCGGGAGCTGACCGGGCGCATCATGACCCGGATGACGACCGACGTCGACGCGTTGTCGACGTTCCTCCAGACGGGCCTGGTCACGGCCTTCGTCTCGGTCGTCACCTTCTTCGGCATCATGGTCGCCCTGCTGGTGATCGACGTGGAGCTGGCGCTGGTCGTCTTCGCGACGCTGCCGCCGCTGATCATCGCCACGTACTTCTTCCGCCGGGCGAGCGTGAAGGCGTACGAACTGGCCCGCGAACGCGTGTCGGTCGTCAACGCCGACCTCCAGGAGTCGGTGTCCGGGCTGCGGATCGTGCAGGCGTTCCGGCGGGAGCGGGACGGCGGGCGGCGGTTCGCGGAGCACAGCGCCGACTACCGCCGGGCGCGCATCCGGGGCCAGTGGCTGATCTCGGTGTACTTCCCGTTCGTGCAGTTCCTGTCGTCGGTGGCCGCGGCCGCCGTGCTGATCGTGGGCGGGGCCCGGGTCGACGACGGGACGCTGGCGATCGGCTCGCTGGTGGCCTACCTGCTCTACATCGACCTGTTCTTCGCGCCCGTGCAGCAGCTCTCCCAGGTCTTCGACGGCTACCAGCAGGCGTCCGTCTCCCTGGGCCGCATCCAGGAACTGCTCCGTGAGCCGACGTCGACGAAGTCCGCCGACGAACCCCGCGAAGTCTCCTCCTTGCGCGGCGATATCGCCTTCGAGGACGTGCACTTCGCGTACGGGGACGACGAAGAGGCCCTCGTCGGTGTCGACCTGCGCATCCCGGCCGGGCAGACCGTCGCGTTCGTCGGCGAGACCGGCGCGGGCAAGTCGACCCTCGTCAAGCTGGTGGCCCGCTTCTACGACCCCACCGGTGGCCGGGTCACCGCCGACGGCACCGACCTGCGGGACCTCGACCTCACCTCGTACCGGCACCGCCTGGGGGTCGTCCCGCAGGAGGCGTACCTCTTCCAGGGCACCGTCCGCGACGCCATCGCCTACGGCCGGCCGGACGCCACCGACGCCGAGGTCGAGGCGGCGGCCCGCGCGGTCGGCGCGCACGACATGATCGCCACCCTGGAGGGCGGCTACCTCCACGAGGTCGCCGAGCGCGGCCGCAACCTGTCCGCCGGGCAGCGCCAGCTGATCGCGCTGGCCAGGGCCGAGCTGGTCGATCCGGACGTCCTGCTGCTCGACGAGGCCACGGCCGCCTTGGACCTGGCGACGGAAGCCCAGGTCAACCAGGCCACCGACCGTCTCGCGGGACGCCGCACGACCCTGGTCGTCGCCCACCGTCTCACCACCGCCGCCCGCGCCGACCGGGTCGTCGTCATGGACCACGGCCGGGTCGTCGAGGACGGCACGCACGCGGAGTTGCTCGCCCGCGGCGGCCGGTACGCGGAGCTGTGGCGGACCTTCGTCGGCGCCGCCGAGCCGGAGGAGCCGGTCGGGGCAACCCGCTGACGGCACCCCGGTGTGCCGCGTGTCCGTGACGCCCGCGCAACCGTCCGACATACGTCATGCGTCCGTACTGGCGTACGCCGATGGTCGCGGACGACGCGGTACGGGAGGACGACAGTGGACAGTGGAGCGATACGCCGGCGGCTCGCGCTCGGGCTGGCCGTGCTGACCGCCTCCGGGCTGCTGGCCGTCGCGGTGCCGGGCGAGGCGCAGGCCGCCACCACCGCGCTCTGCCCCGGGCGCAAGGTCCGCACCCTGCCCTTCTCCACCGGGACCGTGCTCGTCTACAAGCGCGGCGGCTACGTCTGCGCCGTCACCCTCCCCAAGAAACCCGGCGCGAAGCGCAAGATGTCGGTGAGCGTGCAGGCGCGCGGCAACCGGCCGGTCGTCGACATGGGTAGGTACGGCCATCACGCAGGCCCGGTCATCGTGCACGCCGGGCGCCGCTGCGTCTGGCTCAAGGGCCAGGTCGGCGGGGGCAGGTTCAGCTCCGGCTGGATCCTGTGCTGACGCACGGCACCCGGCGACGCGCACGGCGCGCACAGGGTTATCCCCATGTCCCCTGGTGCTCGGGCCAGTTGGTGAGCTAGCTTCCGGCGCACATCTGTCTCACAGGGGAGTGCGCATGCGCAAGGCGCTCAGATGGCTGCTGGCGCTCACGGTGCTCATAGGCACACTGGGCACGACGGGAGCGGCCACCGCCGCCGACGTCGCCGGCACCGACAGCACCACCGACATCAAGGAGAGACTGCTCTCCATACCGGGCATGAGCCTGGTCGAGGAGAAGCCGTACACCGGCTACCGCTTCTTCGTCCTGAACTACACGCAGCCGGTCGACCACCGAAAGCCCTCGAAGGGCACGTTCCAGCAGCGCATCACCATGCTGCACAAGGACGTCTCGCGCCCGACGGTGTTCTTCACCAGCGGCTACAACGTCTCCACGACGCCCCGCCGCAGCGAGCCCACCCAGATCGTGGACGGCAACCAGGTCTCCCTGGAGTACCGCTTCTTCACCCCCTCCCGGCCCGCCCCGGCCGACTGGTCCAAGCTGGACATCTGGCAGGCGGCCAGCGACCAGCACCGCGTCTTCACGGCCCTGAAGGGCATCTACGGCAAGAAGTGGATCTCCACGGGCGGCTCGAAGGGCGGCATGACCGCCACCTACTACGAGCGCTTCTACCCGCGTGACATGGACGGTGTCGTCGCCTATGTCGCCCCCAACGACGTGGTGAACAAGGAGGACTCCGCCTACGACCGCTTCTTCGCGCGCGTCGGCACCGAGGAGTGCCGTGCCCGGCTGAACGGCGTGCAGCGCGAGGCGCTGGTGCGCCGCGAGCCGCTGGAGAAGAAGTACGCGGCCTACGCGCAGGACAACGGCCTCACCTTCAACACCATCGGCAGCCTGGACAAGGCCTTCGAGGCGACCGTCCTCGACTACGTGTGGGGCTTCTGGCAGTACAGCCTGCTCAAGGACTGCGACCAGATCCCGGCCGACGCGAAGAACGCCACCGACGACGAGATCTGGACCTCCGTCGACACGATCTCCGGCTTCTCCGCCTACGCCGACCAGGGCCTGACGACCTACACGCCGTACTACTACCAGGCCGGCACGCAGCTCGGCGCGCCGACCATCCGCTTCCCGCACATCGAGAAGCAGTACATCCGCTACGGCTACCAGCCGCCGCGCAACTTCGTCCCCCGGGACATCCCCATGAAGTTCCAGCCGTCGGCGATGCGCGACGTGGACACCTGGGTCCGCCACAACGCCCGGCACATGCTGTTCGTCAACGGTCAGAACGACCCGTGGAGCGCGGAGCCCTTCCGCCTCGGCAAGGGCGCCGAGGACTCCTACGTCATGACCGCCCCCGGCATGAACCACGGCGCCAACGTCGCGGGCCTCGTGCCCGAGCAGAAGGCCCTGGCCACCGCCCGCATCCTCGACTGGGCCGGTGTCGCCACCAGCTCGGTGCAGGCGGACCCGCAGGCGGCCAAGCCGCTGGCGAAGTTCGACGCCAAGCTCGACAAGCGGGACACCCAGCGTGAGATGACGCTGCGTCCGTAAGGCACCCAGCCGTCGCGCCCGGCCGTCTCACAACGGCCGGGCGCACCCCACGGGCCGGTCGCCGCCGAGCCGGACGTACAGCGCGGTCGAGCCGGGACAGTCGGACCGCTCGGCGACCGCCCGGGTCACTTCGAACTGGGGCCGCTGCTCGCCCGTGCCGTCGCAGGTGGTCTCACGGACCTGCCCGTCGCCCGAGCTGTAGACGCAGTCGCCGACGATCGTGCGGGGTCCGCCCCCGCCGCCCGGGTCGCCGGGGTGCGGCGGCTGGAGGTTGCGCATGCAGGCGTAGCCCCGCGGCACCGCCCCGTCGCCGTCCTCGTCGAACGCGGGCCGCTGTTCGCTGATGTGGAGCACGAAATCGGTGGCCGACGGGCAGCGCGGCCCGTCCCGCACCGTGCCGTCGTGCCGCGCCACGACCCGGGCCGCCGCCCGCTCACCGGCACACGGCACCTCGGTGAAGCTCGTCGTGCCGAAGGAACTGCACTCGCCGACCGCGAGGAACACCGCCCCGTACCCGGACGGCCGGGTCGGCGCCGGCGACACCGTGGCGGTCCTCCCGGTCCCCGCCTCGCTCAGCCGGCCGTCCTCGGCCACGCCTCCCGACGGGCTCTGGCAGCCGGTCAGCAGTGCGCCGAGCAGTACCAGCAGCCCGCCGACCACCCCCACGCCACTTCTCTCACGCATCGCCGTCCCCCCGAGTGTGCCCGCCCAGCGTGACCCGCCGTAGCGGCGCACGCCAGGCACATGGGACGGTTTGCGCACCTTGGGGGTGGTGCGCCCGGTCCGTGGCGTACGTCTAGTACGACAGCCCGTAGCCGATGGGGTACAGCACCTGCTCCGGATCATCCGCCCGCCGCACCGCCACCGGCAGCGTCCCGCGCGGTTTCACCCGCCCCGCGATCACCCGTGCGGCGGCCCGCAGTTCGACGTCGGTCCAGGAGTAGGCGGCCAGGACGGCCGGCACGGACGGCAGCCGGGCCACGTCGTACGGGTTGCGGATCGCCACCGCCACGACCGGCCTCCCCGTCGCCACGAGCTGCTCCACCAGCGTCTTCTGGCTGCTGCTCGCCGTGACGTTGTACGTGGCCACCACCACCGCGTCCGCGTCCCGCGCCGCCGCGACCGCCTTCGTGATGGCTGCCGCGGACGGGGCGGTGCCGGTGGACAGGGCGGTGGCGGTGAAACCCAGTTCGCCCAGCGCGCCCGCGAGCACGCCGGTGGGCGGCCCCGTCGTGCCCGACGGCGAGGCCGGATCCGCCCCGGCCACCAGCACCTTGGGGTACCGGCGCCGCGACAGGGGCAGCAGCCGCCGCTCGTTGACGAGCAGCGTGGTCGTCCGCTCGGCGATCCGGTCGGCCGCAGCGCGATGTGCCCGGCTCCCGACGACCCGGTCCACACCCCCATGACCGACGTACGGCGAACGGAGGAGCCCCAGTCGCGTCTTCAGCCGCAGCACCCGCAGGATCGATTCGTCGAGCCGGGCCTCGGTGAGCTCACCCTCGCGCACGGCCGTCAGCACGGCGTTCCAGGCGAGGTCGAGGTCGGGCGGGTTGAGCAGCTGGTCCACGCCCGCCTTCAGCGCGAGCACCGGCACCCGGGCGTCGCCGTACTTGCTCCGCACGCCCTCCATGCCGAGGGAGTCGGTGACCACGACCCCGTCGTAGCCGAGCCGTTCGCGCAGGATTCCGGTGAGGATCGGACGGGAGAGGGTGGCCGGGTCGCCGGAGGCGTCGAGGGCCGGGACCATCAGGTGCGCGGTCATGATCGAGTCGATGCCGGCGGCGATCGCCGCCCGGAACGGCGGTGCGTCCAGCTTCTCCCACAGCTCCCGGCTGTGGGTGATGGTGGGGAAGCCGGTGTGGCTGTCGACGTCGGTGTCCCCGTGCCCGGGGAAGTGCTTGGCGGTCGCGGCGACACCGGACCCCTGGTACCCGGCGACCTCGGCGGCCACCAGCGCGGACACCGCCCGCGGGTCGGCGCCGAAGGACCGCACGCCGATGACCGGGTTGGCCGGGTTGACGTTCACGTCGGCCACGGGGGAGTAGTTCTGCCGGATCCCCATCGCCCGCAGCTCGGCGCCGGCGATCCGGCCGAGCGCGCGGGCGTCGGACCGCGACCCGCCCGCCCCGAGCGCCATGGCCCCCGGCAAGAGCGTCGCCGGCTTGCCCACCCGGGCGACGATCCCGTGCTCCTGGTCGGTGGAGATGAGCACGGGCAGCCCGCGCGGCAGCTCCAGGGAGGCCTTCTGGATGCCGTTGGACAGATCGGCGATCTGGTGCGGCTCACGGGTGTTGTGCGCCCAGGTGAAGTAGATGATGCCGCCGACCCGGTACTTCGCCACCAGCTCGGCGGCCGTGCGGACCCCGATCTCCTTGAGGTTGGCGTCGATGTCGGCCTGGTCGGGGGCGGTGGCGGAGTGGCCGTAGACCCGCATCACGAAGAGCTGGCCGACCTTCTCCGGAAGCGTCATGCGGGAGATGAGGGCGCGCAGCCGGCTGTCGTCCTGGGCCGCCGCTGCATGCGCGGGCCCGGGGGCCGCGAGGGCGGCGGTGACGCCGGCCGTGGCGGCCAGGACGGTGCGTCTGGAGGGTGGGGCGGTGTTTCCCGTGCTTCCCGTGCCGGTGTCGTGCACGTGCGCTCCTTCCGGAGGTGATCCGCTCGTGGATCCGCTGAAGGAAACTTCCAAGAGGTCACCAATATCCGGGAAGTTTCTGCCGGTCAAGGGGACGCGCGCCGACCGCACGGGGGGCCGCCATCGGCGCGGTTGGAGGGGGGCGCGCCGATGGCGACGGTGCCGCCGGCCGCGGTACGGCGGAGAGGGTGGTCAGCGATCGCAGCCAGTGGCGAGGGCCGACACCGCACCGCGGTGACTCTCCGGCGGTCTGCCCTTGGACGGGGACGGTCCGCCCCGGGTTCCCCACTCGGCCCGGATTTCCGCAAGTCGGTACGCAGGGTGCGGCAAGGGCTCAACGGGGCGGATGAGCCGCCACTTCCGGCCACTGCTCACCGAGTACCCGTACGGTTTCCGCGATGGCCGGACGCCGGGCCGCCCCCGTCCGCCACAGTGCGAACAGCCGCCGCACCGGCATCGGGTCGAGCGGCACCTCCACCACCCCGGCGGGCAGCGGCCCGCGCCCCAGCCGGGGGATGAGTGCGACGCCGAGCCCGGCCGCGACGAGGGCCACGAGGGTGGGGTTCTCGTCCGCCTGGTGGACGATGTCCGGCTCGTGCCCGGCCGTGCGCAGCGTCCGCAGCAGCCAGTCGTGGCAGACCCGCCCCGGCGGCTGGCAGATCCACCGCTCGCCGCCCAGTTCCTCCCGCCGCACGGCGGCCCGCCCGGCGAAGGGATGCCCCTCGGGGACGAGCAGATCGCACAGGTCGTCCCCGATGACCGCCTGCTCCAGGCCCGGCGGCGCGGGCAGCGGCGCGATGTCCCAGTCGTGCGCGACGGCGAGGTCGACGGCGCCCTTCGCCACCAGATCGACCGACAGGTGCGGGTCGACCTCCGAGAGCCGGGCGTCCAGGGCGGGATGCCGGCGGCCCAGCTCGGCCAGCACGCCCGGCATCAGCCCACGTGCCGCCGACGCGAACGCGGCGACCGTCAGCCGCCCGGCCGGCCGGCCCCGCCGCTCTTCCAGCTCGGTCTCCGCACGCTCCACGATGGCCAGCAACTCCTGGGCAGCAACGACCAATTGCCGGGCCTCGTCGGTGAGTCGCACGCCGCGCCCCTCCCGCTCCAGCAGAACGGTCCGGGTCTCGCGCTCCAGCTTGGCGATCTGCTGCGACACCGCGGAGGGCGTGTACCCGAGGGCGAGTGCGGCGGCGCCGACGGTGCCGTGCACGGAGACGGCGTGCAGGGCGCGCAGCCGCTGGAGGTCGAGCACGGGGTGCCCCTCTCTGCTCAGTGATGCTTCATCCAACCATGCAGCAATCATCACTGGTGCTTCATGGTCGTGGGGCGCGATGCTCACCGCATGCGCCCGTCACACCACGCTCTCGCCGTCCTGGTCGCCGCCGTCTGGGGCGTCAACTTCACGGTCGTGGAGATCGGCCTGGACCACTTCCCGCCGCTGCTCTTCTCCGCCCTGCGCTTCCTGGCGGCGGCGCTCCCGGCGGTGTTCCTCGTGGGCCGCCCCAAGGTGGCGTGGACGTGGATCCTGGCGGTCGGCCTGGTCCTCGGGGTGGCGAAGTTCGGCCTCCTCTTCGGGCCTGTCCTCCCTGGTCCTGCAGATCCAGGCGGTGTTCACGGCGGCGATCGCGGCTCTCACGCTCGGGGAACGGCCGTCCCGCGTCCGCCTGCTGGGCATGTTGGTCGCCCTGGCCGGCATCGCCGTGGCGGCCGTGGACGAGGGCACCTCGGGCCCCCTCGGCGCGTTCGCCCTCGTGGTCGGGGCGGCGGCCTGCTGGGGCGCGTCGAACGTCCTCACACGCACGGCGGCTCCGCCCGACGCGCTGAACTTCATGGTCTGGGTCAGCGCCGTCCCGGTCCTCCCACTGCTGGCCCTCTCCCTCCTCATCGAGGGCCCCTCGCGCGACCTGGCCGCCCTGCACGCCCTGGACTGGCAGGGCGCGGGCACGGTCGTCTACGTCGCCTGGATCACCACGGTCTTCGGCTTCGGCGCGTGGGGCTTCCTCCTGCGCCACCACCCCGCCTCCACGGTGGCGCCGTTCTCGCTCCTCGTCCCGGTCTTCGGCATGTCCTCGGCGTTCCTGTTCCTCGGCGAGCCGGTGAGCCCGCTGCGGTGGTGCGCGGCGGCGCTGCTGGTGGGCGGAGTGGCGCTGACGTCCCTGGCACCGCGCCGCGCCGCGCCCGCGCCGGTCCCGGATCTGACGGCCTCCGCCGGGACGCGCCGTGCGGACCCGCTCCCTGTGGCCGAGTGAACACCGCGCCGCGCCGCACCCGCGCCGGTCCCGGATCTGACGGCCCCTGCCGGGACGCGCCGTGCCGCCCCGCTCCCTGTCGCCGAGTGAACACCGCGCCGCGCCACGCCCGCGCCGGTCCCGGATCTGACGGCCCCTGCCGGGACGGGCCGTGCGGACCCGTTCCCTGTCGCCGAGTGAACACCGCGCCGCGCCGCGCAGCCCGGACCGGGCCGGGGACTCGAACAGGGCACCGTCGGCAGGCGGAGCGGTCGCCGGACTCGGCCGTGTTCACGAGGAAGTCGGCCATGGCTGCTCTCCGCGTCGCGAAGCGAGGGGAAGAGAGAGCACCGCGACCGGCCGAGTCCGTGAGAAAAGCGTGCCAGTCCCGGCAGGCGGGTGCATCCGGGGCGGGCACGGGCGGCCCCGACGCGCCGCCGCCCCGCCCCCGGGTACGGGGAGCAGGGCGGCGAGCGTGGTCCGGGACGAGGTCACCCGGTGTGCTCGGCGAACCTCGCAGCCGTCTCGGCCAGGACCTCCTGGCCGTCCCGCGCCCAGAGGCCGTCGTTGAACAGCTCCACCTCGATGGCGCCGGTGTAGCCGGCCGCCTCCACGTGGCCCTGCCACTCCCGCATGTCGATCGACCCGTCGCCGATCTGGCCGCGGCCGGTGAGGACGCCCTCCGGGAGGGGGGTCGTCCAGTCGGCGAGCTGGAAGGTGTGGATGCGCCCGCCCGCGCCCGCCCGGGCGATCTGCGCGGGGGCGGTGTCGTCCCACCAGATGTGGTACGTGTCGACGGTGACGCCGACCTGGTTGGCCGGGAAGCGCTCGGCGAGGTCCAAGGCCTGCGCCAGGGTCGACACCACGCAGCGGTCCGAGGCGTACATGGGGTGCAGCGGCTCGATGGCCAGGCGCACGCCGTGCCGCTCGGCGTAGGGGCCCAGCTCCGACAGGGCGTCCGCGATGCGCTCACGGGCTCCGTGCAGGTCCTTGGAGCCCGCGGGCAGACCACCCGAGACCAGGACCAGGGTGTCCGTGCCCAGCGTCGCCGCCTCGTCGATCGCGCGGCGGTTGTCGGCCAGGGCCTGTGCCCGCTCCCGGGGGTCGATCGCCGTGAAGAAGCCGCCCCGGCACAACGTGGTCACCGTCAGGCCGGCGTCGCGCACCAGCTTGGCCGTGGCCTCCAGTCCGTACGTCCGCACCGGCTCGCGCCAGAGCCCCACGTTGCGGATGCCCAGCCGGGCGCAGCCGTCCACCAGTTCCGGCAACGACAGCTGCTTCACCGTCATCTGGTTGACGGAGAAGCGTTCCAGCGACCCGCTCACTGGTCCACCCCGTACACGCTCAGCAGCGTCTTCATCCGTTCCTCCGCCAGCTTCGGGTCGGGGAACAGCCCCAGAGAGTCGGCCAGCTCGTACGCCGTCGCGAGGTGCGGCAGCGAGCGGGCCGACTGCAGACCGCCGACCATCGTGAAGTGCGACTGGTGGCCCGCCAGCCAGGCCAGGAAGACCACGCCCGTCTTGTAGAAGCGGGTCGGAGTCTGGAACAGGTGCCGGGAGAGCCCGACGGTGGGGTCCAGCAGCTCGCGGAAGCCCCGCACGTCGCCCGTGTCCAGGACCCGGACCGCCTGAGCCGCCAGCGGTCCCAGCGGGTCGAAGATGCCGAGCAGCGCGTGGCTGAAGCCCTGCTCGTCGCCCGCGATCAGCTCGGGGTAGTTGAAGTCGTCGCCCGTGTAGCAGCGCACGCCCTTCGGGAGCCGGCGGCGGATGTCGATCTCGCGCCGGGCGTCCAGCAGGGAGACCTTGATGCCGTCGACCTTGTCGGGGTGGGCGGCGATGACCTCCAGGAAGGTGTCCGTCGCCGCGTCCAGGTCGGACGAACCCCAGTAGCCCTCCAGGGCCGGGTCGAACATCGGGCCCAGCCAGTGCAGGATCACCGGTTCGGCCGACTGGCGCAGCAGGTGGCCGTAGACCTCCAGGTACTCCTCGGGTCCGGAGGCGGCCGCCGCGAGCGCCCGGGACGCCATCAGGATGGCCTGCGCGCCGGACTCCTCGACGAGGGCGAGTTGCTCCTCGTAGGCCGCGCGGACCTCCGCCGCCGAACCGGAGGCGATCTGGTCGGTGCCCACGCCGCAGGCGATGCGGCCGCCGACCGCCTTGGCCTCGGCCGCCGACCTGCGGATCAGCTCCGCCGCGCCCGCCCAGTCCAGGCCCATGCCGCGCTGGGCGGTGTCCATGGCCTCGGCGACCCCCAGCCCGTGTGACCACAGGTGGCGGCGGAAGGCGAGGGTGGCGTCCCAGTCGACCGCGGCGGGCGAGTCGGGGGAGACGTCCGCGAACGGGTCGGCGACGACGTGCGCCGCCGAGAAGACGGTGCGGGAGGTGAACGGCGTGCCGGGGGTCACGGCCAGGGGCTCCGTGCGCGGCTCGTAGGTCCGCGACGTCCCGTCGCCGCCGGGGAGTCGGATGGTCACAGCGCGATCTCCGGTACGTCGAGGCGGCGGCCCTCGGCCGAGGAGCGCAGGCCCAGCTCGGCGAGCTGCACACCGCGGGCACCGGCCAGCAGGTCCCAGTGGTAGGGGGCGTCGGCGTAGACGTGCCGCAGGAACAGCTCCCACTGGGCCTTGAAGCCGTTGTCGAACTCGGTGTTGTCCGGGACCTCCTGCCACTGGTCGCGGAAGACCTCCGTGGCGGGGATGTCCGGGTTCCAGACCGGCTTGGGGGTGGCGCTGCGGTGCTGGACACGGCAGTTGCGCAGACCCGCGACCGCGGAGCCCTCCGTGCCGTCGACCTGGAACTCGACCAGCTCGTCGCGGTTGACGCGCACGGCCCAGGAGGAGTTGATCTGGGCGATCGCGCCGCCCTCCAGCTCGAAGATGCCGTAGGCGGCGTCGTCGGCCGTCGCGTCGTAGGGCTTGTCGTTCTCGTCCCAGCGCTGCGGGATGTGCGTGGCGGTGAGCGCCTGGACGGACTTCACCCGGCCGAACAGCTCGTGCAGCACGTACTCCCAGTGCGGGAACATGTCGACGACGATGCCGCCGCCGTCCTCGGCCCGGTAGTTCCAGGACGGACGCTGGGCGGTCTGCCAGTCGCCCTCGAAGACCCAGTAGCCGAACTCGCCGCGCACGGAGAGGATCCGGCCGAAGAAGCCGCCGTCGATGAGGCGCTTCAGCTTCAGCAGGCCCGGAAGGAAGAGCTTGTCCTGGACGACGCCGTGCTTGATGCCGGCCTCGTTCGCCAGCCGGGCGAGGTCCAGGGCGCCGTCGAGGCCGGTGGCGGTCGGCTTCTCGGTGTAGAGGTGCTTGCCGGCCGCGATGGCCTTCTTCAGCGCCTCCTCGCGGGCTGAGGTGACCTGGGCGTCGAAGTAGATGTCCACCGTCTCGTCGGCGAGGACCGCGTCCACGTCCGTCGACCAGTGCTCCAGCCCGTGCTGGTCGGCCAGCGCCTTCAGCGCGTGCTCACGGCGTCCGACCAGGATCGGCTCGGGCCACAGCACGGTGCCGTCGCCGAGGTCGAGCCCGCCCTGTTCGCGCAGGGCGAGGATGGAGCGGACCAGGTGCTGGCGGTAGCCCATGCGCCCGGTCACGCCGTTCATGGCGATACGCACCGTCTTGCGTGTCACGTCGTTCCCTTCGTACGCGGTCGTCGCGCCGCGTACGCCCCACCCTTCACGGGCGGCCCGGTGAAGGCCGTGGACTGGTGAACGTCACAGCAAGCGCTTTCTATTCACGGAGAAGCTAGCCTCTGAACGGCGGTCCGGACAAGACCGTGACCAGGACGAGTTGTTCGAGGGGGCGAACAACCCGGGGTCGGGGGCTTAAGGTCTGCTCGGAGCCATGGCCATGGGTTCGTCGGAGCAGAGGCGGTCGACCTGCTGCTCCGTTCGGAACCATGGCCAGTGGTCTGGGTGTGTACGAGGGCGGAGACGAGATGCGCGACCGGAGGACGACGAGATGACGGTGACCCTGGCGGACGTGGCGGCCCGCGCGCAGGTCTCGCCCGCGACGGTGTCGCGCGTGCTGAACGGGAACTACCCCGTGGCGGCCTCCACCCGCGAGCGGGTGCTGAAGGCCGTGGACGAGCTGGACTACGTGCTCAACGGGCCCGCGAGCGCCCTGGCCGCCGCAACCTCCGACCTGGTCGGAATCCTGGTGAACGACATCGCCGACCCCTTCTTCGGGATCATGGCGAGCGCGATCCAGGCCGAGATCGGCGGGCCGGGCGGCCGTGCGGGCGGGGAGAGACTCGCGGTGGTCTGCAACACGGGCGGCTCCCCCGAGCGGGAGCTGACCTATCTCACGCTGCTGCAACGGCAGCGCGCCGCGGCCGTGGTGCTGACCGGCGGAGCGATCGAGGACGCCGCGCACCAGGCGGCCATGGACGCCAAGGTGCGGAAGCTGGGGGAGGCCGGGACGCGGGTCGTGCTGTGCGGACGGCCGCCGGCGCCCGACACCGGGGCCATCGCGCTGACCTTCGACAACCGTGGCGGCGGGCAGGAGCTGACCGAGCACCTCATCGGGCTCGGGCACCGGCGGCTCGGCTACATCGCCGGCCCCGAGGAGCGGACCACCACGAGGCACCGGCTCGAAGGCCACCGGGCCGCGCTGACCGCGCACGGGATCGAGGAGGACCCCCGCTGGACGGTGCACGGCCGCTACGACCGGCGGTCCGGCTACGAGGCGACACTGGAATTGCTGCGGCGCGACCCGTCGCTGACGGCGGTCGTCGCGGCGAACGACTCCGTCGCGCTGGGGGCGTGCGCCGCCCTGCGCGACTCGGGCCTGCGGATCCCGCAGGACGTGTCGGTGGCGGGCTTCGACGATCTGCCGTTCAGCATCGACGCCGTGCCGTCGCTGACGACGGTGCGGCTGCCCTTGGCGGAGGCGGGGGCCCGGGCCGGACGGATCGCCATGGGCCGTGAGGAGGCACCGCCCGGGGGGATCGCTTCGGTACGGGGGGAGTTGATGGTGCGGGGATCCTCCGGGGTGCCGCGCACTTCTTAGCGGCCGGGGCCCGCAGGCGGGGGCGGTGGGGGCCCTGTCGACCTCATGTCCCTGCGCCCCCGCTTCGGCCCGAACGTCTCGTTCTCAGGTGATCCGGCGTCCACCGGGCGGGCCCTCCGACGAGTGTCACGTCCGGGAACGCCACGGGCGGACGAGTGCGGGGCCTCAGCGAACGCGACCGGGGGACGAGCGCGGGGCCTTCGTCAGCGAACGACGTCGAAGACGTTCTTCTGCAGCCCGTTGGCATAGGCCTCGTGCTCGACGAGCCGCAGCTTCTGGGTGTCCTTGTCCGTGGCGCTGAAGAGCCGCTTGCCCGCCCCGAGCAGGAGCGGAAAGACGAGCAGGTGGTAGCGGTCGATCAGGCCGGCGTCGGAAAGGGCCTGGTTCAGAGAGGCGCTGCCGTGGACGATGATCGGGCCGCCCTCGGTCTGCTTCAGCGCGGCGACGTCGTCGAGCGAGCGCAGGATCGTCGTCTCACCCCAGTTCGGCACCAGGTCGTCCTCGGTGAGGGTGGTGGAGACGACGTACTTCGGCATCACCTTGTAGTCGGCGAAATCCTCCATGGCGGGCCACACCGGACTGAACGCCTCATAGCTGGTGCGGCCCATCATCATCGCGGTGGCCTCCTTCTGCTCCCGGCCCTTGATCTCGAAGGCCTCGGGAAGGAACTCGACGTCCTTGAAGGTCCACCCGGAGTTCCGGTAACCGGGCTCGCCGCCCGGGGCCTCCATGACGCCGTCGAGCGAGATGAAAGCGGTGCTGATCAGGGTACGCATCCTGGGTTCCTCGGTATCTCGTGTCGGGTTCTCTGCGGATTCCGTCGGTGCACGCTTCCACACCACTCGCGGCCGCGACGCACGAACACCCTCTCCGACTGCCGAACGCGGAGAAACTCATCGGCCGTCGCCTCTCCGCATCATCTCGTCCTGGTCCCAGGCGCCCTGGACGTCTAGGCTCGACCCGCAGACATCCCTGACCGAGTCAAGGATCGGAGGTCGCCGACCATGACCGTCCAGGACATCCGCTCCTTCAACCGCTTCTACACGAACGTCATCGGCGCCCTCGACCACGGCCGCCGGCTGTACGCCCCCTACACCCTCACCGAGTCCCGCGTCCTCTACGAGCTGGCGCACGCACCCCGTACGGATGCCGCCGACCTGCGGGCCCGGCTGCACCTGGATGCCGGGTACCTGACCCGCATCCTGAACAGGTTCGAGGAAGACGGCCTCGTCGAGCGCCGCCCCTCCGAGACGGACCCGCGCCGCCGTCGCGTCACACTCACCGCGTCCGGCCGGCAGGCCGCCGCACTGCTCGACGAACGGGCCCGGGAGTCCGTCGGCGCGATGCTGGACACGGTCCGCCCAGAGGACCGGCCGCGGCTGGCCGAGGCCATGCGGACCGTCCGGACGATCCTGGGCGACGGCCGAGCCCCGCGCCCCGAGGACGTCGTCCTGCGTGAGCCCGCCCCCGGCGACCTCGGCTGGATCGTTCAGCGCAACGCCGCGCTGTACGCAGCCGAGTACGGCTGGAACGCCGACTACGAGGGCCTGGTCGCGCGGATCGTGGCCGACTACGCCGAGCACCGCGACCCGCACCTGGAGCGCACCTGGATCGCCGAGCTGGACGGCCGCCCGGTCGGCTGCGTGATGTGCGTGCGGGGCGACGCGCCCGCCACCGCCCGCCTGCGGCTGCTGCTCGTCGAGCCGGACGCGCGCGGCCTCGGCATCGGCGACCGCCTGGTCGGCACCGTCGTCGACTTCGCCCGCGAGGCCGGCTACCGCGAGGTCGTCCTGTGGACCAACGACGTCCTCAGCGCGGCCCGCCGCATCTACCAGCGCCACGGTTTCGTGCTGGTCGCGGAAAAAGCCCACCGTTCCTTCGGGAAGGATCTGACCGGCCAGGACTGGCGACTGGATCTTCACGCAACACCCGGGGGCCGAAGGGGAGTCGCAGGCGGGGGTGCCGGGTAGATTCCGTCCACATGAAGCTGGCGTTCTCCACTCTCGGTGTCCCTGGCCTGCCCCTGACCGACGTCCTGCGGCTCGCAACCACGCACGGCTACCACGGCGTGGAGCTGCGCACCCACCCCGAGGAACCGGTCCACACCGGCCTCGGTCCGGCCGAACGGGCGGACGTCGCAGCCGAGTTCAAGGGGGCGGGCGTAGAGCTCCTCTGTCTGGCGGGGTACGCACGGGTCGCCGCGCCGGGCGACGACGAGCCCGTCCTGGCCGAGATCCGCGCCCTCCTCGACCTGGCCCACGACCTGGGAGCCCCGTACGTGCGGGTCTTCCCCGGCGGCGACCTCGACGTCCAGACCCCCGAAGAGGCCGACGCGACGGCCGCCCGCCGCCTGGGCACGGCCGCCGAACACGCCAATGACCTGGGCGTGCGCATCCTCCTCGAAACCCACGACTCGCACCGCACCGCCGCCGACGCGATGCGGATCCTGGGCCTCGTCGGCCACCGTCAGGTCGGCGCCCTCTGGGACGTCATGCACACCTGGCTCGGCGGCGAACAGCCCTCCGACACCTATGCGGCACTCTCCCCCCACCTCGGCTACGTCCAGGTCAAGGACATCGCCTCCCCCGACGACACCACCCCCCTGCCCCTCGGCGCGGGGGTCCTCCCGCTGGCCGAATGCGTCGAGGTCCTCTCCCGCCACGGCTGGGACGGCTGGCTCTGCTGGGAGTACGAGAAGCGCTGGTACGAGCAGGTGGCGCCCCTGCCCGACCTCCTCAAGCCAGGGCGTGAGCACCTGAGCAGGCTGCTGAACGACTCGGCGTGACGCGTCAGCCCGGAGGGAGCGGGCGGCCCCCCGGTGGCCAGGACCGTCAGCGGTGCATCCGCCGAGCAGCATGACCGCGGACCGTGACGTGCGGTCCAGGACGACGCCCCCGAGGGGCGCGCCGGTCGAGACGGTCGCCTGGAAAGAGGCGGTGCCGGCGCTTCGCCCGGTGGAGCCGGGCCGGAGTGTGGGCCAGGCTCCACCGCGTCATCCACGACGAACCCGGTGCTCGCGGTGGGCCGGACCGGTCGCGGTGTGCCATCGACTCGGTCAGCGTAAGGGCGACGAGAAGGGGCCACTGACCGGACCGAATCCGACCGGCCGCGGCAAGAACGGACCGAAGATCCACCTGCTCGTGGACCGCAACGGACCGCTCCTGTGACGCGTGGCTCGTGGGGTACCCGGTTGAGCAGACCGGTGGGCGGTGGACATGTGGACGAGAGGGCTGCCTTCGGCCTGGCTCCGCCCAAGTCGGCCACCGTCTCAGCCCCTGATGTGCCCGTCCTTGACGGCGGTGACGAACGCCGTCCAGCCGCTTCGTGAGAAGACCAGGGCGGGGCCGTGGGCGGTCTTGCTGTCCCGCACCGGGACGCGGGGGTGGCCGGGGGCGACTTCGAGGCACTCAGCTTGACTACCGCCGCTGTAGCTGGATTTGAACCACCCGGTGTACTCATTGCTGATCATGCGTGTGATCCTCTGCTGCCGATCTGACGAGGGCCAGTGACTCCTGCTGCGACAACGCCTCGCTCAGAGCCAGAGCGTAAGCGGTCTGGCAGGACCTCACCAGCGCCGGATCGTCCATCAGACGTCCCGTCTCGAACGCGTCGACGTATGCCACCGGGGCGGAGTCCTCAAAGCTCATCAGGGTGAGCAGGCTCTCCATCAGTGGATGAGCACCGACGCGGTACGGAAGCACGTGCAGCCGGATCCGTCGCGACCCGGCCAAGTCCGCGATCTTGTGCAGTTGTTCCGCCATGACCTGCGAACCTCCCACAGCGCGTCGCAGCACGGCCTCGTCGAGAAGCGTCCAGACGACCGGAGCCGACGGTCCGTCAAGGATTCGGGCACGCTGTGTTCGGATGACAACCTGCCTGTCAAGTTCCTGGTCTGTGGTGGTCGGGCGGTAAGCCGCGAACACGGCCCGGGCGTAGTCGGGCGTCTGAAGCAGGCCGGGGACCAATGCGAGCGCGAACTGCTGGATCAGCGTTGCCTGTCGCTCCAGTTCGACGGTCGCAGCGAAGCGGGGGTCGTACTTGTTCTCCAGATCGCCCAGCCACCGCGCGAAGAACCCGTCCGTCCCCAGCGCTCGGTCGATGCGCTGCGCGTCATCCGGCTTGGGAAGGCGCCTTCCCGCCTCGAAGTGGCTGATCAACGTGGGCGAGCACACGACCTGATCCCCGAGTTCCTCCTGGGTGAGGCGTGCCGCGTTCCGCCGGAGCCTCAGCTCTTCCCCGTACTTCTCCCGCAGTGTTCGAGGCGTACGACGTTCGTCCATCAGCCAACTCCCCTTCTTGACAAGCGCGATGTCAAGCTCCACCCCCTGGCAGGGTAGCGAGCGCCGACCCCACGCTGTGAGTGATTCAGTACAGAACGCAGTCACCGCAGGTGAGAAGGCAGGCAGACAGACGTGGTCAACCTCATCGTCCAACTCCTCGAACCGTTCCTCCGCTTCCTCTTCCCTCCCCGCGGCAGGCGTCGGCGATCGCCGGCATCGCCCTTGCGGCCGTACAGGTGCCCGGCGGCCCGCTGCCGTCCCGAAGAGCGTCCGCTCCGGGGAGAGGACAACCGACTGGTGCGTCCCTATCTGATCGCGGAGGCGAACGCATGACCGGCGAAGCGCGCGACCCCGCGGTGGCCGGGAGGCTGTTGCCCTGGACCGGTGCCGATGGCGGACCGTGCTACCTGGTGGGCGACGGAACCGGCTATGTCTCACGGCTCGCGGACGAGATCGAGGACGTGCAGATCGACATGGCGGACCGACTGCTCGGGCACGCCGCCGAGCTCCTCGCGGAACGCCGGGTGGCGAGCGCGGAGCTGCACTACTTGGCCCGGCGGCTCAGCGAGTCGCTACGGGACGTCAGAAGGATCGCGGAGAGCAGAGGAGGGCGGCTCGCCCATCGGCCGCGGCCCTGACCGGACGGTGTCAGCGCTGCTCGGTGCGGCGCGCGTACGCCCTGGCCGCACGGGCGCGGTCGCCGCAGCGGGTGGAGCACCAGTGGCGGCGGCCGTGGCGGAGCAGGAAGCGGCTGCAGGGCGGGGAGCCGCAGGCGGTGAGGCGCTCGGCCTCGGGTGAGGTGAGCAGGTCGGCGGCGTCGGCGGCGAGCGTGGCCAGGGCGAGGTCGACGATCGCGGTGGTGGGGTGGGGGGCGGTGCGGTAGGGGCCGGTGGTGTCGTCCCACCGCAGCAGCGGGGCCGTGGGGACCCTGGTCATCGCGTCATTGATGGCCGACACCGCCGCAGGCAGGGCGGGCACGCCGTCGGTGCGGGCGGCGAACAACGACCTGATCTGTTCGCGCAGCGACCGCAGCTGGGCCGCGCACATCTCCCGCATGCCGGCGTCGACCGGGGCGAGGCCGCGCTCGGTCAGCCAGTCGTTGGCCTGCGCAGGGCTGCCCACCAGATCGAGGGTGCGCCCGCCGGGCAGCGCGATCGCCGAGTTGGCGAGGGCCAGCGAGGGGTGTTCCTCCTCGCCCTGCGCGGGCGGCGGGGCGGGCTGTTCGGTCACGGGCTCCTGCATGTTTCTCATGGTACGGCTTGCTCATACCCGTGAGAAGCGGCTACGGTCGTCTCACGGTTCAACCGCGTCTATCCGTGAGGTGTCGTATGTCCTCCCTTCCTGTGACGACCGACTTCCCCGTCCGTGTCTTCGGCGGCCCGACCGCCTTCTTCGAGTACGGCGGCCTGGGCTTCCTGACCGACCCGACCTTCGACGCCCCCGGCGACTACGGCCGCCCCCAAGGGCCGCTCCTGACCAAGACCGCGCCCGCCGCCGGCAGCCCCGCCGACCTCGGCCGTGTCGACGTGGTCCTGCTCTCCCACGACGAGCACGCCGACAATCTCGACACCTCCGGCCGGGCTCTGCTCGCCGGAATACCCCTGACGCTGACCACGCCCGGCGGCGGTGAGCGCTTGCGCGAGAGCCTCGGCGGCAAGGTCCGGGGCCTTGCCGACTGGGAGTCCGTCGAACTGGACCGCCCCGACGGTGGCACGGTCACCGTGACCGGCGTCCCCGCCCTGCACGGGCCCGGCCCCCGCGAGCAGGTCGAACCGCTCACCGGCCAGGTCGTCGGCTTCGTCCTGACCGGCGAGGGCCTGCCCACCGTCTACGTCAGCGGCGACAACGCCTCGCTCGACGCCGTCCGCGAGATCGCCGACCGCTTCGCCCCCGTCGACACGGCCGTGCTCTTCGCCGGCGCCCCCCGCTTCCCCGTCCTCTTCGACAACCGGGTCGTCGTCCTGGACAGCGCCATGGCCGCCGAGGCCGCGCGGCTCCTCGGCGCCCGCCGCGTGGTGCCCGTCCACTACGACAGCTGGGCCCACTTCACCGAGGGCCGCGACGAGCTGGCGGCCGCCTTCACGGCCGCCGGGCTCGCCGACCTCCTGGACTGGGGCAAGGACGCCTGATCTGCCGTCACCTGCGCCAGAACAGGTGATGCACCACCCCGCTCGGGCTCGGTACGACATCACAGTGGAAGCGGTCGAACAGTTCCTCGGGGGACTCCCACAGCCGTGAGCCGGACCCGAGCACCACGTCGGGCGAGACCGCCACGTGCAGCGTGTCGACGAGATCGGCGTCCAGGAACTGCCGGATGGTCGTCGCCCCTCCGCCGAGCCGGACGTCCTTGCCCCCGGCCGCCTTCCGCGCCTGGGCGAGGACCTCGGCCGGATCCCCGCCGACGAAGTGGAACGTCGTGTCGGACAGGGTGAACGAGGGGCGCTCGTGGTGGGTCATGACGAACACCGGCGTATGGAACGGGGGCTCGTCGCCCCACCAGCCCTGCCACGCGTGGTCCTGCCAGGGGCCGCGCTGCGGACCGAATTTGTTGCGGCCCATGATCTCGGCGCCGATGTTGTGGTGGAAGTCGCGCGTCAGATAGTCGTCGAGGCCGCGAGTGCCCCCGGGGTCGGTGCGGTTCGGCCAGCTCGCCGTGGCCCCGGCCCACGCGAACATCGTGCCGGGATCGGCATGGCCGAACGGCCGCTCAAGGCTCTGGCCCTCACCGGCACCGAATCCGTCACTCGAGACGTTGAAATTCTGCACGCGCAGCAGCTGGGACACGGCGCTCCTCCTGTGGTCGACGGGAGGAAGACCGTCCGGGCCGGCGAAACTCATCGGCACCGGCCCGGCGACTTCCCCGATTCACCCGGCCTGCGCCGTCACGTGGTCGATCACCTGCTGGAAGTCCTCACTCGGCGAGAACTCCACCAACTCGCTGTCCTCCAGGGCGACCGGGACGTGGCCGGGACCCCAGTAGTAGGCCTGCCCCGCCTCGTACTCCTCGTCGCCCGCGGCCGTGCGCATCCTGATCCGGCCCTTGAGCAGATAGCCCCAGTGCGGGCACTGGCACGCGTCGTCGGGCAGGCCCTTGAGGGCGGGGCCCATGTCCGTGCCCCGGGGCAGGGTGATGTAACCCACCGACAGGCCGCCGCCGATGGGCTTGATACGCAGTTCCACTCCGTCGCCCTCCAGGGCGACGGGTACGTCGTTCCGGGTCGCCGCCGTCATGGCTCCTCCGCTCCGGCCCGCCAGGGCCTGGACAGCCCTCCACGCGAAACCCCCGCACCTCCAGCCTGGATCGCCGGGCCACGCCCCGCGACATCACGATCCGGTCAAGAGGTACCGCCGAGGGCTTGATTCGGCGCCGTGTAATCGATTCCATGCTCCCGTCGTTGTAATCGATTCCACGAGCGCTCTCCCGGTGCTCCCCACGACTGATCCACAAGGAGGTGGAGCGGCGGTGGCCAGCATCAAGGACGTCGCTGCCGAGGCCGGCGTCTCCGTCGCCACGGTCTCGCGCGTCCTGAACGACCATCCGTCGGTCAGCGCCGACGCACGCACCCGCGTGCTGGCCGCCGTCGAGACCCTGGGCTACCGCCCGAACGCCGTCGCCCGCTCCCTGCGCACCGACCAGACCCACACCCTCGGCCTGGTCATCAGCGACGTACTGAACCCGTACTTCACCGAGCTGGCCCGCTCCGTCGAGGAGGAGGCCCGCGCGCTCGGCTACAGCGTCATCATCGGCAACGCCGACGAACGGCCGGACCTCCAGGACCACCACGTACGGAACCTTCTGGACCGGCGCATCGACGGGCTGCTCGTATCTCCCACGGACGGCGGCTCGCCGCTGATGCTGGACGCCGTGCGGGCCGGGACGCCCATGGTGTTCGTGGACCGGTGGATCCCGGGCGTGGACGTGCCGGTGGTGCGGGCGGACGGGCGGAGCGCCGTACGGGACCTCGTGGCGCATCTGCACGGGCTGGGGCACCGGCGGCTCGCCATCATCGCGGGCCCGGCGGCGACCACGACCGGCCGCGAGCGCATCGAGGTCTTCCGGGAGGCGCTCGGCGCGTACGGGCTCCAACTGCCGGACGCCTACATAGGGCAGGGCGACTTCCAGGCCGAGAGCGGCCGCCTGGTCACCGAGGGCTTCCTCGACCTGGCCGAGCCGCCCGAGGTCGTCTTCGCCGCCGACAACCTGATGGCGCTCGGCGCGCTCGACGCCGTACGGGCGCGTGGCCTGCGCGTGCCGGACGACCTCGCGCTGGCCGCGTTCGACGACATCCGGTGGTTCGTGCACACCGATCCGCCGATCACCGCGATCGCCCAGCCCACGGGCGAGCTGGGCCGAGCCGCCGTGCGGGCCCTGGTCGACCGTATCGAGGGGCGGCCCGGCGAGTCCGTCACCCTCCCCGCCCGTCTCGTCGTACGCCGCTCGTGCGGCGAGAACCCCACCCCAGTGCAAAGGAGCACGACGTGAGCAACGCGGACGAGTTGCTGCGCATCGAGGGCATACGCAAGACCTTCCCGGGCGTGGTCGCGCTGGACGGCGTCGACTTCGATCTGCGCCGGGGCGAGGTGCACGTGCTGCTCGGTGAGAACGGTGCGGGCAAGAGCACCCTCATCAAGATGCTCTCCGGCGCCTACACCCCCGACGCCGGGCGGATCCTGGTCGGCGGTGAGGAGGCCCGCATCCAGGGTGCGCAGGACTCCGAGCGGCTCGGGATCGCCACCATCTACCAGGAGTTCAACCTGGTACCCGATCTCACGGTCGCCGAGAACATCTTCCTCGGGCGCCAGCCGCGCCGGTTCGGGATGATCGACCGGAGGCGGATGGAGGCCGACGCCGAGGTCCTGCTGAAGCGGGTCGGCCTGACCGTGTCGCCCCGCGCGCGGGTCCGTGAACTGGGCATCGCCCGTCTGCAGATGGTCGAGATCGCCAAGGCGCTCAGCCTGGACGCGCGTGTGCTGATCATGGACGAGCCGACCGCCGTGCTCACCTCCGAGGAGGTCGACAAGCTCTTCGCCATCGTGCGCACGCTGCGCGAGGACGGCGTCGGGATCGTCTTCATCACCCACCACCTGGAGGAGATCGCCGCGCTCGGCGACCGGGTGACGGTCATCCGGGACGGGAAGAGCGTGGGCCAGGTCCCCGCCTCCACCCCCGAGGACGAGCTCGTACGGCTCATGGTCGGTCGCTCCATAGAGCAGCAATACCCGCGCGAGCGGCCCGACCGCGGCGCCCCCCTGCTGTCCGTCGAGGGACTCACCCGGGACGGCGTCTTCCACGACGTCGGCTTCGAGGTGCACGCCGGTGAGGTCGTCGGCATCGCCGGACTGGTCGGCGCCGGGCGCACCGAGGTCGTCCGGGCGGTCTTCGGTGCCGACGCCTACGACAAGGGCACCGTGAAGGTCTCCGGTGCCCCGGTCGCCCAGTACGACGTCAACGCGGCGATGACCGCGGGCATCGGACTCGTCCCCGAGGACCGCAAGGGCCAGGGCCTGGTGCTGGACGCCTCGGTCGAGGAGAACCTCGGCCTGGTGACCCTGCGGTCGGCCACGCGCGCGGGCCTGGTCGACCTCAAGGGCCAGCGCGAGGCGGCCGAACGCATCGCCCAGCGGCTCGGCGTGCGCATGGCGGGCCTCGGCCAGCACGTGCGCACCCTCTCCGGCGGCAACCAGCAGAAGGTCGTCATCGGCAAGTGGCTGCTCGCCGACACCAAGGTGCTGATCCTCGACGAGCCGACGCGCGGCATCGACGTCGGTGCCAAGGTCGAGATCTACCAGCTCGTCAACGAACTCACCGCCGCCGGCGCGGCCGTCCTGATGATCTCCAGCGACCTTCCCGAGGTGCTCGGCATGAGCGACCGGGTGCTGGTGATGGCCCAGGGCCGGATCGCCGGTGAACTCTCCGCCGCCGAGGCGACCCAGGACGCCGTGATGGCACTCGCCGTCAGCACCCCGACGACCACGAACACGACCGGAACGGAGGCCTCCCGTGGCCACTGACACGCTCAAGAGCACGACGGGCGCGGGTGGCGCCTCGGGAGGCCTGCGCCGCCTCCTGCTCGACAACGGCGCGCTCACCGCGCTCATCGTCCTCGTCATCGCGATGTCGGCGCTGTCCGGCGACTTCCTGACGACGGACAACCTCCTCAACGTCGGCGTGCAGGCGGCCGTGACCGCCATCCTCGCCTTCGGCGTCACCTTCGTGATCGTCTCGGCGGGCATCGACCTGTCGGTCGGCTCGGTCGCCGCGCTGTCCGCCACGGTCCTCGCCTGGAGCGCCACCTCGGCTGGCGTCCCGGTCGTCCTCGCCGTCCTCCTGGCCATAGCGACGGGCATCGTCTGCGGCCTGGTCAACGGCATCCTGATCTCCTACGGCAAGCTCCCGCCGTTCATCGCCACGCTGGCCATGCTGTCCGTGGCCCGCGGCCTGTCCCTGGTGATCTCCGAAGGCTCCCCGATCGCCTTCCCCGACTCCGTCTCCCACCTCGGTGACACGCTCGGCGGCTGGCTGCCGGTGCCGGTCCTGGTGATGATCGTGATGGGTTTGATCGCCGCCCTCGTGCTCGGCCGGACCTACATCGGCCGCTCCATGTACGCGATCGGCGGCAACGAGGAGGCCGCGCGGCTGTCCGGCCTGCGCGTGAAGAAGCAGAAGCTCGCCATCTACGCCTTTTCGGGCGTCTTCGCCGCCGTCGCCGGTGTCGTGCTCGCCGCCCGGCTCTCCTCCGCGCAGCCCCAGGCCGCCGACGGCTACGAGCTGGACGCGATCGCCGCCGTCGTCATCGGCGGTGCCTCCCTCGCGGGCGGTACCGGCAAGGCGTCCGGCACGCTCATCGGCGCGCTGATCCTGGCGGTTCTGCGCAACGGGCTGAACCTGCTGAACGTCTCGGCGTTCTGGCAGCAGGTCGTCATCGGTGTCGTCATCGCGCTCGCGGTGCTGTTCGACACGCTGCGGCGCAAGGCGGGGGCGACCCCGGTGGCCGGTGCTTCTTCGGGAGGCAAGGGCAGGCAGGCGGCGACGTACGGCCTCGCGGCCGTGGTCACCGTCGCGATCGTCGGCGCCACGTCCTTCCTGCACAACGGTTCCGCCGCCACGAGCAGCCCGAAGATGGGCCTGTCGCTGTCCACCCTCAACAACCCCTTCTTCGTGCAGATCCGGGCCGGCGCCGAGGCCGAGGCGAAGAAGCGGGGGGTGGACCTGACCGTCACGGACGCCCAGAACGACGCCTCCCAGCAGGCCAACCAGCTGCAGAACTTCACCAGTTCCGGCCTCGGCGCGATCATCGTCAACCCGGTGGACTCGGACGCCGCGAGCAACTCCGTGCAGACCGCCGCCCAGGCGAAGATCCCGGTCATCGCGGTCGACCGGGGCGTCAACAAGGCGTCGGTGGACGCTCTCGTCGCCTCCGACAACGTCGCCGGCGGTGAACTCGCCGCGAAGACCATCGCCGACAAGCTGGGCGGCAAGGGCAAGATCGTGATCCTCCAGGGCCAGGCCGGCACGTCCGCGGCCCGGGAACGCGCGCAGGGCTTCGCCAACGGCCTCAAGGCCTTCCCGGGCATCCGGGTCGTCGCCCAGCAGCCGGCCGACTTCGACCGCACCAAGGGCCTCGACGTGATGTCGAACCTGCTCCAGGCCCACCCGGACGTCCAGGGCGTCATCGCCGCCAACGACGAGATGGCCCTCGGCGCGATCAAGGCGCTGGGTTCCAAGGCCGGCAAGTCGGTGTCGGTCGTCGGCTTCGACGGCACGCCTGACGGACTGAAGGCGGTCGAGGGCGGCACGCTGTACGCGTCCGTGGCCCAGCAGCCGTCCCAGCTCGGGAAGATCGCGGTGGACAACGCCCTGCGGGCCCTGAAGGGCGAGAAGGTCGAGGAGACGGTGAAGGTGCCGGTGAAGGTGGTCACCAAGGAGAACGTGGCCGGCTTCAGCGGCTGACATCGGGGAACGGCGGGTGGTCGCGCACGGCGTGCGGTGGCCGCCCGCCCATGTCACTCACATGGGGAGACAACGCATGTACGACTACGACCTCCTGGTCGTGGGGTCGGCCAACGCCGACCTGGTGATCGGAGTGGAGCGCCGGCCCGCGGCCGGCGAGACCGTGCTCGGCTCCGACCTGGCCGTCCACCCGGGCGGCAAGGGCGCCAACCAGGCGGTCGCGGCCGCCAGACTCGGCGCCCGCACGGCGCTGCTGGCCCGGGTCGGCGACGACGCGCACGGCCGGCTGCTGCTGGACTCGCAACGCGAGGCGGGTGTCGACACGGTGGGTGTCCTGGTGGGCGGCGCGCCGACCGGGGTCGCGCTGATCACGGTCGACCCCTCCGGCGACAACAGCATCGTCGTCTCGCCCGGCGCCAACGGCCGCCTCACCCCGCAGGACGTCGCCGCGGCCGGGTGCCTCTTCCAGAGCTCCCGGGTGGTGTCGGCGCAGCTGGAGATCCCGCTGGAGACGGTGGTGGAGGTCGTGCGGAACCTGGCGCCGGAGAGCCGTTTCGTCCTGAACCCCTCACCGCCCCGCCCTCTGCCGCCGGAGGTGCTGGCGGCCTGCGACCCGCTGATCGTGAACGAGCACGAGGCGAAGGTGATCCTGGGCGACTCCGCCGTCGGGGACACTCCCGAGGACTGGGCGCGCATCCTCCTCGCCAAGGGCCCGAAGTCGGTGGTGGTGACGCTGGGCGCGCGGGGCGCGCTGGTGGCGTCGGCTCAGGGCGTTGCGCGGGTGCCGTCCGTGAAGGTGGACGCGGTGGACACGACGGGTGCCGGGGACTCCTTCACCGCCGCGCTGGCCTACCGGCTGGGGGCGGGCGAGCCCCTGGCGCGGGCCGCGTCGTACGCGGCGCGGGTGGGTGCCGTGACCGTGACGAAGGAGGGCGCACAGGCGTCCTTCCCGACGGCGGCGGAGGTCGCCGGCTCATGAAGAAGGCCGGAATACTGAACCGTCACCTCGCCGGCGCGCTGGCCGAACTCGGCCACGGCGACGGGGTGCTGGTGTGCGACGCGGGCATGCCCATCCCTGAGGGTCCCCGGGTGGTGGACCTGGCCTTCCGGGCCGGTGTGCCGGCGTTCGCCGAGGTGCTGGACGGGCTGCTGGCCGAGCTGGTGGTCGAGGGGGCGACGGCGGCGCGGGAGCTGCGGGAGGCCAACCCGGAGGCGTCGTCGCTGCTGGAGGGGCACTTCCCCGGGCTGGACCTCGTCCCGCACGAGCGGCTCAAGCAATTGTCGGCGGGGGCCCGGCTGATCGTCCGCACGGGCGAGGCACGGCCGTACGCCAACGTCCTGCTGAGGTGCGGCGTCTTCTTCTGACACCCCGGAACGGCTTCCGAACGGTTTCGAGGGGGCCCGGTCCGTCGACCGGGCCCCCTCGGCTCTTCCCCTCCCGCCAGGAACTTCCGCGATCCCCCCGGATCCCCCTCCAGAAGCCCTGACGCCCAGTACGACCCCCTGCGGGCGGGAAGGGTTGCACGGCCGGAGTGAGAATTTCTCGCCGGATTCTCGAGGGGCCCGGGCCGCGGCGGTCGCGCCGGGGCCGCGCAGGGCCCCGGCCTGGTGGCGGAGTCCGGCGCGGACTGCGCGGCCCCTGTCACCGAGGCCGTTCCTACGGCGTGCCGGACCTGGTGCGCAGTGATCTGGTGCAGGCGGTGAGCACGCGGGTGAGACCACCGTCGTCCTCCTCGATATCGCGCACGTGCTCGAACCCGATGCGTCCGAGCAGGCGCAGCGAGGCCTCGTTGCCGGCGGCGACGGTGGCGTGCACCTCGGTGAGCCCGAGCGTCTCGAAGCCGTACGCCACGAGCGCCTCGGCGAGTTCCGTCCCGAGTCCGCTGCCCCAGGCTCCGGGGGCCAGCGCGTAGACGATCTCGTGTCCGTCCACCGCGTCGGTCCGTTTGATCTCCGCGTGCCCGACCAGCCGCCCGGCGCGCCGAACCGCCCACACGTCGAACAGGTCCCGGGCGTAGACCTTGCTGAAGATCCGCCCGAACAGGGCCCGGTCGTCCGCCTCGGGGGAGGGCCCGTCACCCATCCACCGGGACACCCTGGTGTCCTGGAACAGGGCGACGAAGGCGCCCTCGTCGTCCGGGGTGTAGGGGGTCAGGAGCAGACGCGGGGTACGCAGAGTCGGGGGCATGGAAACGGACGCTAGTCAGCCGGAAAGCGGGACGGCAATCGGCTTTCGCGTCGCCCGGCCGACGGCCTGCCCGACTGCTTCCAGGGCCGCGGTCCGTTCCTGGTCGGTCATGCGGGCCGGTCCGTGGTTGATGACCGGGTCGAGCACCTCGAAGCCGACGAACTCCAGCATCCCGCGGTGGATGGGGAACAGGAAGTCGTCCATCGGCCCGAAGGCGCCACCAGGCCGGAGCGACTCGCCGGATTGGCCGGTCGTGAACAGCAGCATCGCGCGCCTGCCGGCGAGTGCCGCCTCGCCGGAGAGCCGGTGGGCACCGCCGAAGACCCCGCCCCTCACGAAGACCCGGTCGCCCCGGCCCTTGAGGACGGCGGGCAGCGAGAACCACTCCATCGGGAACGACGGCACGAGCAGATCGGTCTCGACAGGGGATGCCCGCGATCCTTGGGCCGGCGCCCTCACCGCCGCAGGCTGTAGCTCACCATCGACGCTCCCACCACCGACCCGAACGCCGGGAGCAGGAACTGCGCGAAGGCCTCCCAGCCCCACACGATCCCCGCGCACACCGCCGTGATGTTGATGGCCAGCGACATGATCCACAGGGCGACACTCTGAGCCTGGGGCGACATCGTTCCTCGTCGTCATTCGGGGCGGGGGAAAGGGGGACGGGTGAGCGGGGGAAAGGGGGACGGGGCGGAATCAGCCCGGCCCGGGACCTGGGGGCGGTGGGAATTCCGGCGCGGGTGCCCGGTGCGGCGGGGGAGGGCCGGGGGTGTTCCTGTACGGCGCGGAGGACCCCGGTGCCACGATCGCGTGCTCCCCGGACAACGTCGGAGCCGTCACGAGCAGCGCCAACGTGCCGACGGCGCACAGGCCCACGAGGAGCGAGCCCGCCGTGTGCGCGCGCCGAGGGATGCTCTGGCCTGGGGGACGCATCGGCATCACAGTCGCTCCGGAATCGAATCCGCCCCCCCCTTTGAACCCCTGAATTCTTCCACGGCGAAGAATCGGAAAGGGTCGACATAGATACTTGAACTGTAAAGCTTCGCACTCCCTTGTGAATCCACCGTGAAAAGTGAGCCCCCGCCCGCATACTGATCGGTCGCTTTATGCGTGGGCGGCGGGCGGATCACCCCGCCACAGTGTCGTACCCGGGCGGTACCGTCGGATCATGACCGATCAGGCGGGGGCCGCCCAGGCGGGCGAGCGGCGACTGGCCACACTGGAAGGCGTACTCGAACGCATCACGTACGCCAACGAGGAGAACGGCTACACGGTCGCCCGGGTCGACACCGGCAGAGGCGCCGGCGACCTGCTCACCGTCGTCGGTGCGCTGCTCGGCGCCCAGGTCGGCGAGTCCCTGCGTATGGAGGGCCGCTGGGGCTCGCACGCGCAGTACGGAAAGCAATTCCACGTAGAGAACTACACGACCGTCCTCCCGGCCACCGTCCAGGGCATCCGCCGCTATCTCGGCTCCGGCCTGGTCAAGGGCATCGGCCCGGTCTTCGCCGACCGGATCACCCAGCACTTCGGCATGGACACCCTCCGGATCATCGAGGAGGAGCCCAAGCGACTCGTCGAGGTCCCCGGGCTCGGCCCCAAGCGCACCAAGAAGATCGCCGATGCCTGGGAGGAGCAGAAGGCCATCAAGGAGGTCATGCTCTTCCTCCAGACGGTCGAGGTCTCCACCTCCATCGCCGTGCGCATCTACAAGAAGTACGGCGACGCCTCCATCTCGGTCGTGAAGAACCAGCCGTACCGGCTCGCCTCCGACGTCTGGGGCATCGGCTTCCTCACCGCCGACAAGATCGCCCAGTCCGTCGGCATCCCGCACGACAGCCCCGAGCGCGTCAAGGCGGGCCTGCAGTACGCGCTGTCCCAGTCCACCGACCAGGGGCACTGCTTCCTCCCGGAGGAGCAGCTGATCAAGGACGCGGTCAAGCTCCTCCAGGTCGACACGGGCCTGGTCATCGAATGCCTGGCGGAACTGGCCGAACCCCAGCAGGACGGCGAGGAGCCCGGCGTCGTACGGGAGAAGGTGCCGGGCCCCGAGGGCGGGGAGCCCGTCACCGCGATCTACCTCGTCCCCTTCCACCGCGCCGAACTCTCCCTCGCCGCCCAGCTGCTGCGTCTCCTGCGCACCGGCGAGGACCGCATGCCGGGTTTCCGGACCGTGGCCTGGGAGAAGGCCCTGAGCTGGCTCAAGGGGCGCACGGGCACCGATCTCGCGCCCGAGCAGGAGGCCGCCGTCAAACTGGCGCTGACCGAGAGGGTCGCCGTCCTCACCGGCGGGCCCGGCTGCGGCAAGTCCTTCACGGTCCGCTCGATCGTGGAACTGGCCCGCGCCAGAAAGGCGAAGGTCGTGCTGGCCGCCCCCACGGGCCGGGCCGCCAAACGCCTGTCCGAGCTCACCGGCGCCGAGGCCTCCACCGTGCACCGCCTGCTGGAGCTCAAGCCCGGCGGCGACGCGGCCTACGACCGCGAGCGCCCGCTGGACGCCGACCTGGTGGTGGTCGACGAGGCGTCCATGCTGGACCTGCTCCTCGCCAACAAGCTGGTCAAGGCGGTCCCACCGGGAGCCCACCTGCTCTTCGTGGGGGACGTGGACCAGCTGCCCAGCGTCGGTGCGGGCGAGGTCCTCCGGGACCTCCTGGCCGACGGCGGCCCGATCCCCGCCGTCCGCCTCACCCGGGTCTTCCGGCAGGCCCAGCAGTCGGGCGTGGTGACGAACGCCCACCGGATCAACGCCGGCCGACACCCGCTCACCGACGGAATGAAGGACTTCTTCCTCTTCGTCGAGGACGACACGGAGGCCGTCGGCCGGCTCACCGTGGACGTGGCGGCGCGCCGCATTCCGGCCAAGTTCGGTCTGGACCCCCGGCGGGACGTCCAGGTCCTCGCGCCCATGCACCGGGGCCCGGCCGGCGCGGGCACCCTCAACGGCCTGCTCCAGCAGGCCGTCACCCCCGGCCGCCCCGACCTGCCCGAGAAGAGATTCGGCGGACGGGTCTTCCGCGTCGGAGACAAGGTCACCCAGATTCGCAACAATTACGAGAAGGGCGAGAACGGTGTCTTCAACGGCACCGTCGGTGTGGTGACCTCGCTCGACCCGGTCGACCAGCGCCTGACGGTGCTCACGGACGAGGACGAGGAGGTGCCCTACGAGTTCGACGAGCTCGACGAACTCGCCCACGCGTACGCCGTGACGATCCACCGCTCCCAGGGCAGCGAGTACCCGGCGGTCGTCATCCCGGTCTCCACGGGCGCCTGGATGATGCTCCAGCGGAACCTGCTCTACACGGCGGTCACGCGGGCCAAGCAGCTGGTCGTCCTGGTCGGTTCGCGCAAGGCGATCGGCCAGGCGGTGCGCACGGTTTCGGCGGGCCGACGGTGCACGGCACTCGACTTCCGGCTCGGTTCAACGAAAAATGATCGATCAAATGAGTCGTGAAGGTCACAAGACACTTCCGGAAGGGGAACACAGGGGGCAGGATGAGCAAGTTGACGGCACTCAGTGCCGCCAATAGGCCCGATGGTCGACCCCGAGTGCACTCTCCTGAGCCAAGTGGGGGATGGTAGAGACAGTCAGGGCAACCTCGAAGATGAGGCACAACGTCGGTGAGGGAAGACGTGAGCGACAACTCTGTAGTACTGCGGTACGGCGACGGCGAGTACACCTACCCGGTGATCGACAGCACCGTCGGTGACAAGGGCTTCGACATCGGAAAGCTCCGCGCCCAGACCGGTCTGGTGACGCTGGACAGCGGTTACGGCAACACGGCCGCGTATAAATCCGCCGTCACGTACCTGGACGGCGAAGCGGGCATCCTGCGGTACCGCGGCTACCCGATCGAGCAGCTGGCCGAGCGCTCCACCTTCCTGGAGGTCGCCTACCTGCTGATCAACGGCGAACTGCCGACGGTCGACGAGCTCTCGACGTTCAAGAACGACATCACGCAGCACACCCTGCTGCACGAGGACGTCAAGAACTTCTACAAGGGCTTCCCGCGCGACGCCCACCCGATGGCCATGCTGTCCTCGGTCGTCTCGGCGCTGTCCACGTTCTACCAGGACAGCCACAACCCGTTCGACGAGCGCCAGCGCAACCTCTCCACGATCCGCCTGCTCGCCAAGCTCCCGACGATCGCCGCGTACGCGTACAAGAAGTCGATCGGTCACCCGTTCGTCTATCCGCGCAACGACCTCGGTTACGTCGAGAACTTCCTCCGCATGACCTTCTCGGTCCCGGCGCAGGAGTACGACCTCGACCCGACCGTGGTGTCCGCGCTCGACAAGCTGCTGATCCTGCACGCGGACCACGAGCAGAACTGCTCGACGTCCACGGTCCGCCTGGTCGGCTCCTCGCAGGCGAACATGTTCGCCTCGATCTCCGCCGGCATCAACGCCCTGTGGGGCCCGCTGCACGGCGGCGCCAACCAGTCGGTGCTGGAGATGCTGGAGGGCATCCGCGACTCCGGCGGTGACGTCGACTCCTTCATCCGCAAGGTGAAGAACAAGGAGGACGGCGTCCGCCTGATGGGCTTCGGCCACCGGGTCTACAAGAACTTCGACCCGCGCGCCAAGATCATCAAGGCCGCCGCGCACGACGTGCTGTCCGCGCTCGGCAAGTCCGACGAGCTGCTGGACATCGCGCTGAAGCTGGAGGAGCACGCGCTCTCCGACGACTACTTCGTCTCGCGCAGCCTCTACCCGAACGTCGACTTCTACACGGGCCTGATCTACCGGGCCATGGGCTTCCCGACCGAGATGTTCACGGTCCTGTTCGCCCTGGGCCGCCTGCCGGGCTGGATCGCCCAGTGGCACGAGATGATCAAGGAGCCGGGCTCCCGTATCGGCCGCCCGCGCCAGATCTACACGGGCGTGGTCGAGCGCGACTTCGTGCCCGTCGAGGAGCGCTGAGGCGCCCCACGGCTTCGGGCCCCCGTATCCGCTCGGTCGCTCCGGCGGGTGCGGGGGCTTTCGCGTGCTCGGCCACGCGCCGGGCGCAGAACTCACGGGGCGGGCGCAGAGTTCACGGGACGGACTGAAGAGGCAGGTCCGGGGGCGATAAAAGAAGGCGCCCCGGCGTCGGTCCCCCCACGGGCCGACGACCAGGGCGCCTTCCCAGTCCCGGTACGGATTCCCCCCACGGGATCCGGCCGGGCGTCTGTGGACAGCGCCTGAATCGCTGTTGAGCAGAACGAGCAGAACTCGTCGTACTGCGGTGGTGTGCGATCTGCCGGGACAGCGCACGCCCGGGAGGGCCGCTCAAAGCTTCCCGGTGTACGTGCCCCGGCGACGCTCCCCCAAGCTCTCAACTCCGTTCGAGCAGGGAGGTACCCCCATCCGGAGAAGTCCCCCAAGACATCTCCAGATGCCAGGTGGCGCCCCCCAAGACGCTCCCTGACACCGTCAACTTAGACCTTCGAACCCCTTCGATGGTTACGTTCACATCACTGTGATCTGCGTCTCTTGCTTATGTCCGCTAGATGCGCAAGAGCCCGGATATGTCGTTGGAGACCCAAGCGTAAGGATGATGCGCGAGCCTTGTGAAGAGCTTATGTGAGCCGGGCCCGGGACTCCAGAGGGGCTCAAATCGCATTCGCCATGAACGTGGGGGGAATTCCGACTACTTCACCGAAATGTCCGCAGTCTCAGACTGTTCGTGACGACGAAGACCGACGAAAAGGCCATCGCGGCCCCGGCGATCATCGGATTCAGCAGGCCCGCGGCGGCCAGCGGCAGCGCGGCCACGTTGTAGCCGAAGGCCCACACGAGATTGCCCTTGATCGTGGCCAGCGTCCGGCGGGACAGCCGGATCGCGTCCGCCGCGACCCGCAGATCACCGCGCACCAGCGTCAGATCGCCCGCCTCGATCGCCGCGTCCGTGCCGGTGCCCATGGCCAGGCCCAGATCGGCGGTGGCGAGCGCGGCCGCGTCGTTGACACCGTCGCCCACCATGGCGACGACCCGCCCCTCGGCCTGCAGCCGCCGCACCGCGTCGACCTTGCCCTCGGGCAGGACCTCGGCCACCACCTTCTCGATCCCCACGGCCGCGGCCACGGTCTCGGCCACCGCGCGGTTGTCCCCGGTCAGCAGCACCGGCGTGAGCCCCAGTGCGCGCAACGCGCGCACGGCCTCGGCGCTGGTCTCCTTGACGGTGTCCGCCACGGCCAGAACGGCCTGTGCCGTCCCGTCCCAGCCGGCGACCACGGCCGTGTACCCGGCCCGCTCGGCCCCGTCCCGCGCGCGGGCCAGCTCCGGCGGCACGTCGTCGAAGAGCCGCCCCACGGCGACCTCACGGCCCTCCACCCGTCCGCGCACGCCCCGCCCGGGGACGTTCTCGAATCCTTCGACGTCCGGGAGGTGACCGGCCCTCTCCTCCGCGCCCGCGGCGATCGCGCGGGCGACGGGGTGCTCGGAGGCGTGCTCGACGGCTCCCGCGAGCCGCAGCACCTCCTTCTCGTCGGCGCCCTCGGCGACATGCACCTCGTGGAGGGTCATGCGGCCGGTGGTGACGGTGCCGGTCTTGTCCAGGACGACCGTGTCGACCCGGCGGGTGGACTCCAGGACCTCGGGGCCCTTGATGAGGATGCCGAGCTGGGCGCCACGGCCCGTGCCGACCATCAGGGCGGTCGGGGTGGCCAGGCCCAGGGCGCACGGGCAGGCGATGATCAGCACCGCGACGCCCGCGGTGAACGCGGCGACGCCGTCGCCGGTCAGCCCGAGCCACGCCCCGGCCGTGGCGACGGCGATCAGCAGCACCGCCGGCACGAAGATCCCGGAGATCCGGTCGGCGAGCCGCTGCACCTCGGCCTTGCCGTTCTGCGCGTCCTCCACCAGCTTCGCCATCCGCGCGAGCCGGGTGTCGGCACCGACCCGGGTGGCCTCCACGACCAGCCGCCCACCCGCGTTGACCGTCGCACCGGTGACCGGGTCTCCGGGTGCCACGTCCACCGGCACCGACTCGCCGGTCAGCATCGAGGCGTCCACCGCGGAGGCGCCCTCGACGACCGTGCCGTCGGTGGCGATCTTCTCACCGGGCCGTACGACGAACCGGTCGCCGACGGCCAGGCGCTGCGCGGGGATTCGCACCTCCCGCCCGTCCCGCACCACGGCCACGTCCTTGGCGCCCAGTTCCATCAGCGCCCTGAGCGCGGCTCCGGCGCGGCGCTTGGAGCGGGCCTCGAGATAGCGGCCCAGCAGGATGAAGGCGGTGACCCCGGAAGCGACCTCCAGGTAGATCGAAGAGGCGCCGTCCCCGCGCGCGACCGTGAGCTCGAAGGGGTGCCGCATGCCCGGCATGCCCGCGTCGCCCAGGAACAGCGCCCACAGGGACCAGCCGAACGCGGCCAGGGTGCCGAGGGAGACCAGCGTGTCCATGGTGGCGGCGCCGTGCCGGGCGTTCGTCCAGGCCGCCCGGTGGAAGGGCAGCCCACCCCAGACGACGACCGGGGCGGCGAGCGTGAGCGAGAGCCACTGCCAGTTGTCGAACTGCAGGGCCGGAACCATCGCCAGCAGGATCACGGGCGCGGCGAGAGCGGCGGAAACGGTGAGGCGGCTGCGCAGAGCCGCCGTCTCGGGGTCCTCCGCCTCGGCGGCGGTCTCCTCGCGTGGGGGCGCGGGCTCCTCGGCGGTGTACCCGGTCTTCACCACGGTGGCGATCAGATCGGCGACCTCGGTGCCCTCGGGGTAGGTGATCCGGGCCTTCTCCGTCGCGTAGTTCACCGTGGCGGTGACGCCGTCCATGCGGTTGAGCTTCTTCTCCACGCGGGCCGCGCAGGAGGCGCAGGTCATCCCGCCGATGAGCAGCTCGACCTCGGCGAGGGCCGGCTCGCGGCCGGCCGGTGCATGGGCGGTGGTGCTGGTCATGTCCTCACTCCAGGAGATGCGGGGCGCCCGGGAAGCGGAACGGGCCGTACGGGCCGAGGGCGGCGGCGTACGGCCCGTACCCGGGTACGAGTGCCGGATCCGGCGCGTCTCAGACCCGGCCGGGTGCCGCACTCGGGTGGGTTCAGGCCCGCCCGGCCAGTTCGAAGCCGGCCTCGTCGACGGCGGCGCGCACGGCCTCGTCGTCGAGCGGGACCGCGGAGACGACGGTGACCTCGCCGGTCTTGGCGACGGCCGTCACCGAACTCACGCCGGAGATCTGTGAGATCTCGCCGGAGACCGCGCCCTCGCAGTGTCCGCAGCTCATGCCGCTCACCTTGAAGACGGTGGTGACGGGGCCCGTGGTGTCGGTCTGGGCGGTCATGTCGTTACTCCTCGTCGAGGCGTGTGGGGCTGTGGGGTCCTTTGGGGGGCCGCACACCCAACTGTACCCCTAGGGGGTATTGGTTCACGACGTCCCCGTCAGGGGTCGCAGATAGCGCAGGAGGGCGTCCTTCACCTCTTGGACGTACGCCTCCTGCTCGTCGCCCTCGTGGGCCAGGATCAGCTCCAGGCCGGCCTTGTAGATGCCCACGCACATCTGGGCGGTGCGGGTGACGGCCTCGGCGGGCGCGTCGGGTGCGAACGGAGCGAGGATCGTCTGGACCCGGGCAGTCAGCGTGGTGTGCAGCGCGTCGTGTTCCTCTGCGATGCGGCCCGGGATGTCCGGGCCGTGCATCAGCACGAAGAAGGCCGGATGGCGGCAGTTGAACTCGATGAAGCGGTCGACCGTCCCGGCGATCACCTCTTCGAGCGGGGTCGTCGCGGGGTCGATCGGGGTGAGGACCTCGTCGTACGACTGCCGCATCTCGTGCATGAGCCGGCTTCCCAGCTCGATCGCGATCGCTTCCTTGTTCGGGAAGAACTGGTACAGCGTCCCGGGGGAGACGCCCGCCTCACGGGCGATGGCGTTGGTGCTGGCGGCCGTGTAGCCGGTCGTGGAGAAGACCCGGGCGGCGGCTTCGAGCAACTGGGCGATCCGGCGCTCACCGCGGGCCTGGCGGCGGCGCGGCCGATCCTCGGCCGCCGCCGTCTCCTTCGACCTCGGTTCGGCTGCTGCCGCCGGCGTCCCGGCCGCTGCCGTCTCCTTCGACCTCGGCTTGGCCGCCGCCGTCTCCTTCGGCCTCGGTTCGGCTGCCGCCGCCGGCGTCCCGGCCGCCGCCGTCTCCTTCGACGTCGCCTCGGTCGCCGCCGTCGGTGTCCCGGCCGCGGTCGCACTCGCCGGCGTCTCGGTATCGGCTTTCTCGGTCTTCTCGGGCACGCCCTATCCCCAGGTCTCAGAACGCGATTGACAAACGCGAGTGGGCGCTCGCATTCTGGAGTCGGCAGAATGCGAGCGAACTCTCGTGTTTGCCAGTCTATGGCAGCCCCGTGCGGCCAGGCTGCGCCTGGACACGGGTCACGGTGAAGGGGACACCGCACGATGACCGAAGTCAACACACCACCGCGCGTCGGAGGCTGGACCCGTTTCGTCACCGCCCGGCCCGGACTGTCGCTGCTGGTGGCGCTGGTGCTCACCGCGCTCGCGGTGCTGGCCGGCAGTGGTGTCGCCGACCGGCTCGGCGCCGGCGGCTGGGAGGACCCGGCCGCCGAGTCCACCTACGCGACCAAGGCCCTGGAGCGCGAGTTCCCGGGCTCCCAGCCCAACCTGCTGCTCCTGGTCGACGCGGGCGACGCCTCGGTCGACGCCCCGGCCGTCGCCGCCGAGGCCGAGCGGCTCACCGAGCGCCTCGCGGGCGAGCGGGGCGTCACCGGCGTGGGCTCCTACTGGCAGTCAGGCACCCCGGCCCTGCGCGCCGAGGACGGGCACGAGGCGCTGATAGCCGCCCGTATCACCGGCGACGAGAAGACCGCCGGCGAGACCTTGGAGCGCCTGGCGTCCCACTACCGCGGCACGCACGGCCCGGTGGACATCTCCATCGGCGGCCCGGTCGCCGTGCGGTACGAGATGCAGACGGTCATCCAAGAAGACCTCACCCGGGCCGAGCTCATCGCCCTGCCCGTGACGCTGGTGCTGCTCGTGATGGTCTTCGGCAGCGCCGTCGCCGCCCTGCTGCCGCTCGGCATCGGCATCGTCGCCATCCTCGGGACCAACGCCGTCCTGCGCGGCCTCACCGAGCTCACCGACGTGTCCGTGTTCGCCATCAACCTCACCACGGCCCTCGGCCTGGGCCTCGCCATCGACTACGCCCTCTTCATCGTCCGTCGCTTCCGGGAGGAACTGTCCGCCGGCGCCGAGCCCCTGACCGCGATCGGCACGACCCTGCGCACAGCGGGCCGCACCGTGCTGTTCTCCGCGCTCACGGTCGCGGTCTCCCTGGCGGCGATGCTCGTCTTCCCGCAGTACTTCCTGCGCTCCTTCGCCTACGCCGGGATCGCCGTGGTGCTGCTGGCCGCCGCGGCCGCGCTGATCCTGCTCCCGGCGGCGCTGATGCTGCTGGGCCACCGGGTGAACGCCCTGGACCTGCGCCGTCTCTTCCTGCGCGGGCAGCGGCCTGAGCCCTCCGAGGACGAAGGCAGGGCCTGGGCCCGCACGGCGGCGCTCGTCATGCGCCGCGCCCCGTTCTTCGCCTTCGGCACCACAGCCGTCCTCGTCCTGCTCGGCCTGCCCTTCCTGGGCGTGAAGTTCGGCACGGCGGACGACCGGCAGCTGCCGTCGTCCTCCGAGTCGCACACCGTGCAGCAGCACATCCGGGAGGGCTTCCCGGGCAGCCCCGGCGGCGGCCTCGAAGTGCTCGCCGAAGGCCGCGCCACCGAGGCGCAGTACGGCACCTACAAGCAGCGAATCGCCGCACTGCCCGATGTGCTGCGGGTCGACGGGCCGCTGGTGAAGGGCGACTCGGCGTACTTCACGGTGCTGCCGAAGGGCGAGGCGGTCGACGATCCGGCCCAGCGTCTGGTCGGCGACCTGCGCGAGGTCCGGGCGCCGTTCGACACCAAGGTGACCGGCACGGCGGCTGTCCTGGTCGACTCGAAGAACGCCATAGGCGAGCGACTGCCGCTCGCGGCCGTCTTCATCACCGTCGTCACCCTGCTCCTGGTCTTCCTCCTCACCGGCAGCGTGCTCATACCGATCCAGGCGGTCGTCCTCAACGCGCTGAGCCTGACGGCCATGTTCGGGGCGGTCGTCTGGGTCTTCCAGGACGGCCACCTGTCCGGCCTGCTGGGCTTCACCAGCCCCGGCTCCATCGAGACGACCCTGCCGGTCCTGATGTTCTGCGTGGCCTTCGGCCTGTCCATGGACTACGGGGTCTTCCTGCTCTCCCGCATCAAGGAGGAGTACGACCACACCGGCGACCACGACCAGGCCGTCCGTCACGGCCTGGCCCGCACCGGCGGGCTGATCACAGCGGCCGCCGTCATCCTCGCCGTGGTCATGGTCGCCATCGGCACGTCCCGGGTCACCAACACCAAAATGCTCGGCCTGGGCATCGCGTTGGCGGTCCTGATGGACGCGATGATCGTCCGCAGCCTCCTGGTCCCGGCCGTCATGCGCCTCACCGGCCGCGCCACGTGGTGGGCCCCGGGCCCACTGCGCCGCTTCCACGAGCGATTCGGCCTGAGCGAGGGCGACGCGCCTCAACCGGCGGCGGGCAAGGCCGAACCCGTCAGGGACAAGGTCGGCGCGTCGGCAGGCTGACGCGGCACCCGCTAGCGTCGGACCGTCCGGGGAGGCCGCAGGGGCGGGCGGCCGGATGCCGACGCCCCGGACACGACACGAGTGAAAGGCGGGTGGGCCATGCGGGCCGTGGTGTTCGAGCGGCGGGGAGGCGGCCGAGGTCCGGGAGGTCGCCGACCCGGAGCCCGCGGAGCACGGGGTGGTCGTCCGGGTCGAGGCCACCGGGCTGTGCCGCAGCGACTGGCACGGCTGGCAGGGGCACGACCCCGACATCGCACTCCCGCATGTGCCCGGGCACGAACTGGCCGGTGTCGTCGAGGCGGTGGGCGCCCGGGTGGGCCGGTGGCGGCCCGGCGACCGGGTCACCGTGCCGTTCATCTGCGCCTGCGGCACGTGCTCGTCCTGCGCGGCCGGTGACCACCAGGTGTGCGAGCGCCAGACGCAGCCCGGTTTCACGCACTGGGGCTCCTTCGCCCAGTACGTGGCGCTGGACCATGCCGACGTGAACCTCGTGTCGCTGCCGGGGGAGTTGTCCTACGCCACGGCGGCCTCACTCGGCTGCCGGTTCGCCACGGCGTACCGGGCGGTGGTGCAGCAGGGCCGGGTCGCGGCGGGGGAGTGGGTCGCGGTGCACGGCTGCGGAGGGGTGGGGCTGTCGGCGGTGATGATCGCGGCCGCCTCGGGCGCCCGGGTCGTGGCGGTCGACGTGTCGCCCGCCGCCCTTGAGCTGGCGCGGAAGTTCGGAGCGGCCCAGTGCGTCGACGCGACGGGCGTGGCGGACACCGCGGCCGCGATCCGCGAGCTGACCGCCGGTGGCGCCCATCTCTCCCTCGACACCCTCGGCTCACCCGGCACCTGCGCCGCCTCCGTGGACGGCTTGCGCCGCCGCGGCCGGCACGTCCAGGTCGGCCTGTTGCCCTCGCCGACCGGGACGACACCCGTGCCGATGGGCCGCGTGATCGCCCTGGAGCTCGAACTCCTCGGCAGTCATGGCATGGCCGCGCACAGCTACCCGCCGATGCTGGAGCTGGTCCACAGCGGGGTGCTGCGCCCCGACCTGCTGGTGACGTCGAGGATCGCGCTGGACGAGGTCCCGTCCGCGCTGGCGGCGATGGGGACGGCACCGGGAGCGGGCGTGAGGGTCATCGAGCCGTGGAGCTGACGACGCCCGTGCGGAGGGTGGCGGCCCACGCCGTCCGGGGCCGACGCCCCTGAGATGACCGTGCCCCACGCGGTGGTGGGGCACGAGGCCGGACGGGGAGGGATCAGTCGGCTCTTCGGCCGCGGTTGCGGGGCCGGGAGGCGACCCACGCCCGGACGGTGTCGGCGTACCAGTAGGGCTTGCCGCTCTCGACATGGTCGGGCGGGGGCAGCAGCCCGTGCTTGCGGTAGGACCGCACGGTATCCGGCTGCACCCGGATGTGCGCCGCGATCTCCTTGTAGGACCAGAGCCTTCGGTCGGTCATGACGTGCACCTCCCCGCGCGCACCACGGCGGCGGCCGGGGCCGGCCGGACGGGGGAGCCGGGCGCTGCGCTGGCGATCAACAAGCCTGTGTCCGGTCAACGACTCCCGGTGAGACGGGGCAGGGCCTGTGCGCCGGGTGTGACCGAAGATTCGCGTACACGCGACATGTGTGACGAGAAGAGGGTGTTTGTGACACACCCGGGGCAAAGGCGTACAGCGGAGTGTCGGCGGGGCGCCTTGACGCGGCGCGCGGAGCCCTTGCCGAGCATCAGCCGTCCGGAGAGACGGACCGGGACGCAGGGCTGAAGACTACGGAACCGTGGGACACGGACGGGGACAACCGGAAAGCGCTGTCATGATCTGGTCCGAATGTCCGGACAAAATATTGACACGGCTTCGCGAGAGGGCTACAAAGCCGGGGAGAGCCGAGCACCGAGGGGACACCGATGGCGTACGACCTGATCACCATGGGGCGGATCGGAGTGGATCTGTATCCGCTCCAGACGGGCGTCCCACTGCCGCAGGTCACGTCCTTCGGCAAGTTCCTCGGTGGTTCGGCGAGCAATGTCGCGGTCGCCGCGGCGCGTCTGGGACGGCGGACAGCGGTGATCACCCGCACCGGCGACGACCCCTTCGGCAGCTATCTCCACGAGGCCCTGCAGAGCTTCGGCGTGGACGACCGCTGGGTCACCCCGGTCCCCGGCCTGCCCACTCCGGTCACCTTCTGCGAGATCTTCCCGCCGGACGACTTCCCGCTGTACTTCTACCGGCAGCCCAAGGCACCCGACCTGGAGATCGACGCCCACGAGCTCGATCTGCACGCGATCCGCGAGGCCCGGGTCTTCTGGGTCACGGGCACGGGCCTGAGCGAGGAGCCCAGCCGGACGGCGACCCTCGCGGCCCTCGCCCACCGTGCCAAGGGCGGCCCGACGGTCTTCGACCTCGACTGGCGCCCGATGTTCTGGACGGACCCCCAGGCCGCCCGCCCCTTCTACGGGGAGGCCCTGCGCCACACCACCGTCGCGGTCGGCAACCTCGACGAGGTGGAGGTCGCCACGGGCGAGCGGGAACCCCATGCCGCCGCCCGCGCCCTCCTGGAGGCCGGTGTCGAACTGGCCGTCGTCAAGCAGGGCCCCAAGGGCGTCCTCGCGGTGAACAGCGCCGGCGAGAGCGCCGAGGTGCCGCCGCTGCCGGTGAACGTCCTCAACGGCCTCGGCGCCGGCGACGCCTTCGGCGGCTGTCTCGTCCACGGCCTGCTGGCCGGCTGGGACCTGGAGAAGACCATGCGGTACGCCAACGCCGCCGGGGCCATCGTCGCCTCGCGCCTGGAGTGCTCGTCCGCGATGCCCACCCCGGGCGAGATCGAGGCGGCCGTCACGGCAGGGGCCGTCCGGTGACCGTCGACGTCCGCGAACTCGTCCGCCTGCGCAGCCACCGCCCGGAGGCGATCGCCGAGGCCGCCGCCCGCCGCCCCCGCCGACCGCTGCTGAACGACTCCGGCCGCCTGATGATCGTCGCCGCCGACCACCCGGCCCGCGGCGCCCTCGGCGTCGGCGGCCGCGCCACGGCCATGGCCAACCGCGCCGAACTGCTCGAACGCCTCTGCCTGGCGCTGTCGCGCCCCGGTGTGGACGGTGTCCTCGCCACCGCCGACATCCTCGACGACCTGCTGCTGCTCGGCGCCCTCGACGGCAAGGTCGTCCTGGGCTCCATGAACCGCGGCGGCCTCCAGGGTGCGAGCTTCGAACTCGACGACCGCTTCACCGGCCACCGCCCGGAGGACATCGAGCGCCTCGGCTTCGACGCGGGCAAGCTCCTGCTGCGCATCGACTACGACGACCCGGGCTCGCTGACCACCCTGGAGTCCACTGCCCGGGCCGTCGACGCCATGGCCGCCCGGAGACTCCCCGTCTTCGTCGAGCCGTTCCTCTGCGGGCGCGACGCGACGGGCCGGCTGCGCAACGACCTCTCGGCCGAGGCCGTCACCAAGTCGATCGCCATCGCCTCGGGCCTCGGCGGCAGTTCCGCCTACACGTGGCTGAAGGTCCCGGTGACCGACAACCCCGACGACATGGCCGAGGTCATGGCGACCTCCACACTGCCGGCCGTGCTGCTCGGCGGCGAGGTGGGCGACGACCAGGACGGGGCGTACGAGAAGTGGCGCGGCGCCCTCCAACTGCCCACCGTGTGCGGGCTGGTCGTGGGGCGTTCGCTGCTGTACCCGGCCGACGGCGACGTGGCCGCCGCCGTGGACACCGCCGTCGGACTGCTGTGAGGACCGTGGCATGACCAGTGAGCTGTTCGTCCCCGAGGACACCACCGCCGGCGTGAACCACGTCCCGGAGATCGTGCCGCCCCTCGACGGCGCGTGCACCGTGCGCCTCGAAGACGAAGAGTTCCCCCTCCCGGGCCGGGAGAGCGTGTGCGCGTCGGTGACCGACGTCGCGTACGCGCCCCATGACGCCCGGACCCAGATCGCCTCCGGCGCGGGAGGCCGCTTTGCTTTGGCAGGAGCGAAGTGCGAGCGACAACTCCCCGCCCGCTACGGCCCCGCGCCGGAGGTCTCCGCCGAGGAACGCGGCGCCTGCCTGCTCACTCACTCCCCGGCGAGCTCGGCGAGCACCGGCCCGGCGGGGTGCCGGGGCCGGAGCCGGGGGAGACCCACCACAGGGGAATCGACGGCCCGAACGGTTTCGCCCGCCGGCCCGTCTTCCCCTCGCGTGGGGGCGGCGCCGACGCCCCCACGAAGGTCCGTTCCGGCCACGCCGCTTCACACGGAGGGGTACCGATGACCCTGAAGACGACCAGGCTGACGGTGGCCCAGGCCCTCGTCCGCTTCCTCGCCGCCCAGTACACCGAACGCGACGGCGTCCGGCGGCGGCTCATCGGCGCCACCTGGGGCATCTTCGGCCACGGCAACGTCGCCGGCATCGGGCAGGCGCTCCTGGAGCACACCGAGGAGATGCCGTACCACCAGGGCCGCAACGAGCAGGCCATGGTGCACGCGGCGGTCGGCTACGCCCGCCAGTCGGGCCGCCTGTCCACGCTCGCGGTGACCACCTCCATCGGCCCGGGCGCCACCAACCTCGTCACCGGCGCCGCCCTCGCCACCATCAACCACCTGCCGGTGCTGCTCCTGCCCGGCGACGTCTTCGCCACCCGCCCCGCCGACCCGGTCCTGCAACAGCTCGAAGTGCCCTACGCGGGCGATGTGTCGGTCAACGACTGCCTGCGCCCGGTGTCGCGGTACTTCGACCGGATCACCCGTCCCGAGGCCCTGATCCCCTCGGCGCTCGGCGCGATGCGCGTCCTGACCGACCCGGTCGAGACCGGCGCCGTCACCCTCGCCCTGCCCCAGGACGTGCAGGCCGAGGCGTACGACTGGCCCGAGGAGTTCTTCGCCGAGCGCGTCTGGACCGTACGGCGTCCCGGCGCCGACCCGGCGGAACTCGCCGAGGCGGTACGGATCATCCGCTCGGCCAGGAGGCCGCTGGTCATCGCGGGCGGCGGCGTCCACCACAGCCGCGCCGAGGAGGCCCTCGCCGAGTTCGCCGAGGCCACCGGCATCCCCGTCGCCTCCACCCAGGCCGGCAAGGGATCCCTGCGTCACGACCACCCCCAGGACGTCGGCGGCATCGGTCACACCGGCACGGCGACGGCGGACGAACTGGCCCGCACCGCCGACCTGGTGATCGGCATCGGCACCCGCTACACCGACTTCACCACCGCCTCCGGCACGCTCTTCTCCCACCCGGACGTGCGGTTCCTGAACCTCAACATCGCCCCCTTCGACGGCCACAAGCTGGCCGGGCAGCCCCTGATCGCCGACGCCCGCACCGGTTTGGAGGAACTGGTCGAGAGGCTGCGGATGCACGGCCACCGGGTCGCGCCGGCGTACGCCACCGAGTACACCGAGGACAAGGAGCGCTGGGAGCAGCGCGTCGACGCCTGCTACGAGGTCGACGAACCGGACACCCGCCCGACCCAGCCCCAGGTCCTCGGCGCCCTGGACGAACTCGCCGACGAGTCGGACATCCTGATCAACGCCGCCGGTTCCCTCCCCGGCGACCTGCACAAACTGTGGCGGACCCGGTCGCCCGACCAGTACCACCTGGAGTACGGCTACTCCTGCATGGGCTACGAGATCCCCGCCGCCATCGGCGTGAAGATGGCCGCCCCGGACCGGCCCGTGTGGGCGCTGGTCGGCGACGGCACGTACCTGATGATGCCGACGGAGATCGTGACGGCCGTGCAGGAAGGCATCGCGATCAAGGTCCTGATCATCCAGAACCACGGCTACGCGTCCATCGGCGGGCTGTCGGAGTCGGTGGGCGGCGAGCGGTTCGGCACCGCCTACCGCTACCCCTGCGAGGACGGCTCGTACACGGGGCCGCCGCTGCCCGTGGACCTCGCCGCCAACGCGGCCAGCCTCGGCATGCGCGTGCTGCGCGCGAAGACCGTGCGGGACCTGCGGGAGGCCCTCGCCGAGGCCCGGGCGTCCGACACTCCCACATGTGTCTACGTCGAGACCCAAACGGCAGACACAGTGTCGGGCGCGCCTCCCGCGCAGGCCTGGTGGGATGTACCCGTGGCCGAGACCGCGACACGGCCGTCCGCGGTCAAGGCACGTGAGCTGTACGAACGGCACGTCTCCACCCGACGCCGCCATCTGTGAAGGAGTTCCCGGCCATGACGAAGATCGTCAACCACTGGATCGGCGGCAAGACCGTCGAAGGCGCCTCGGGCACGTACGGGCCGGTGACCAACCCGGCGACCGGCGAGGTGACGACGAAGGTCGCGTTCGCCTCGGTCGACGAGGTGGACGCGGCGGTCGCCGCCGCCAAGGAGGCCTACCTGACCTGGGGCCAGTCCTCGCTGGCCCAGCGCACCTCGATCCTGTTCACGTTCCGCGCCCTGCTGGACGCCAACCGGGACGCGATCGCCGAGCTGATCACCGCCGAGCACGGCAAGGTCCACAGCGACGCCCTCGGTGAGGTCGCGCGCGGTCTGGAGATCGTCGACCTGGCCTGCGGCATCAGCGTCCAGCTGAAGGGCGAGCTGTCGACGCAGGTCGCCAGCCGCGTCGACGTGTCCTCGATCCGTCAGCCGCTCGGCGTCGTCGCGGGCATCACCCCGTTCAACTTCCCGGCGATGGTGCCGATGTGGATGTTCCCTCTCGCCATCGCGTGCGGCAACACCTTCGTGCTGAAGCCGTCCGAGAAGGACCCGTCGGCGTCGGTCAAGATCGCCGAGCTGCTCGCCGAGGCGGGCCTTCCGGACGGCGTCTTCAACGTCGTCCACGGCGACAAGGTGGCCGTCGACCGCCTCCTGGAGCACCCGGACGTCAAGGCCGTCTCCTTCGTGGGCTCGACCCCCATCGCCCGCTACATCCACACCACCGCCTCCGCCAACGGCAAGCGCGTGCAGGCCCTGGGCGGTGCCAAGAACCACATGCTGGTCCTGCCCGACGCCGACCTCGACGCGGCCGCCGACGCCGCGGTCTCGGCCGCCTACGGCTCCGCCGGCGAGCGCTGCATGGCCATCTCCGCGGTCGTCGCCGTCGGCGCGATCGGCGACGAACTGGTGGAGAAGATCCGCGAGCGTGCCGAGAAGATCAAGATCGGCCCCGGTGACGACCCGGCCTCCGAGATGGGCCCGCTCATCACCAAGGTCCACCGCGACAAGGTGGCCTCCTACGTCGAGGGCGCGGCGGCCGAGGGCTGCGAGGTGGTCCTCGACGGCACCGGCTACACCGTCGACGGCTTCGAGGACGGCCACTGGATCGGCATCTCGCTCCTCGACAAGGTGCCCACGTCCGCCAAGGCCTACCAGGACGAGATCTTCGGCCCGGTCCTGTGCGTCCTGCGCACGGAGACCTACGAGGAGGCCCTGGACATCGTCAACGCCTCGCCGTTCGGCAACGGCACCGCGATCTTCACGCGGGACGGCGGCGCGGCCCGCCGCTTCCAGCTGGAGGTCGAGGCCGGCATGGTCGGCGTGAACGTCCCGATCCCGGTCCCCGTCGGCTACCACTCCTTCGGCGGCTGGAAGGACTCGCTCTTCGGCGACCACCACATCTACGGCAACGACGGCACGCACTTCTACACCCGCGGCAAGGTCGTCACCACCCGCTGGCCGGACCCGGCCGACGCCCCGGCGGGCGTGGACCTGGGCTTCCCGCGCAACCACTGAGGGTTTTTTCTCCGGGGGCGCCTGCGGTTACCGCAGGCGCCCCCGTCCCTTTGCCCGCTGACCGCTTGTGCTCAAAAGGACAGTCGGAGCGTATTATCGCTGCGGATTTCGTAGGCAAACCCCCATTGACGTGTTGCTTTTCGTCGGGGTTCGATGCTGCGCACGTTCACCGCCGAGCCGAGGGAACCGCCGCATGACCGACACGCTCCGCCCCGTAGAGACCGCCGTCGCGCACGCGCCGGACGGTCATCCCGGGAAGCTCAAGCGCTCCATCGGAGTCGTCGGCGGCACCCTCCTCACCCTCTCCTGCGTCACCCCCGCCTCCACCCTGTTCGTGGTGGTCCCCGACCTGTTCGGCTCACTCGGCACCGCCACCCCCCTCACCATCGCCATCGGCTCGCTGCTCTGCGTCGCGGTGGCGTTCTGCTACTCGGAGCTGGGCACCCTCATCCCCAGCGCCGGCGGCGAGTACGCCATGGTCTCGACGCTGGCGGGCCGGCTCGCGGGCTGGCTGGTGTTCGTCCTGTCCCTGCTGGTCGTGATGATCGTCCCGCCGGTCATCGCGATGGGCACGGCCGACTACCTCGCCCCCCTCGCGCACCTCGACCCCTCCTGGACGGGCGCCTCGGTCATGCTCCTCGCGACCCTGGCCGGCCTGCTCGACCTGCGCGCCAACGCCTGGATCACCGGCGTCTTCCTGGTCCTGGAGGTCATCGCGGCGGCCGTGGTGGCGGTCCTGGGCTTCACCCACGCCGAGCGCGGAGCCGACAGCCTGGTCTCGATGCAGGCGGCGGGCCCGAGCGGAGCCCCGGACACCGTCACCGCCCTCCTCGTCGTCTCCGGCCTGGCCATCGCCCTGTTCGTCACCCAGGGCTTCTCCACCGCCGTCTACCTCTCCGAGGAACTGGAGAACCCGCGCCGCTCGGTGGCCCGTACGGTCCTGGCCACCCTCGCCATCTCCACCGTGATCATCCTGGTCCCGGTCGCCGCCATCACCCTGGGCGCCCCGGACCTGGCCGCCCTGACCGGCGGGGACATCAGCACCATGGTCACCGCCTGGTCCAACTCGGCCGTCGGCACGTTCGTCAGCCTCTGCGTGGCCCTCGCGATCATCAACGCCGGCATCGTCATGGTCATCCAGAACTCCCGCGTCCTGTTCGCCTCGGCCCGCGACAAAGCCTGGCCGGAGCCGGTCAACGCCCTCTTCTCCCGCCTCGGCCGCTTCGGCTCCCCCTGGTTCTCCACCCTCGCGGTGGGCATCCCCGGCGCGGCCCTGTGCTTCGTGAACCTCGACACCCTCTACGGCGTCACCGGCGTCTCGGTGACGGGCATGTACCTGCTGGTCGCCGTCGCCACGCTGCTGTCCCGCCGGGGACACCACAAGCACACCCCGGCCTGGCGCATGCCCCTGTGGCCGGCGGCCCCGCTCCTGCTGATCGTGGTCCTGCTCCACATCCTGATCCAGCAGGACCCGGCGTACCTCCTGTGGACCGGCGGCATCACGGCAGCGGCCACCCTGTACTGGGCCCTGTACCTGCGCCCGCGCAGGGAGACGCGGTGGCTGGTGTCCGTGCCGGAGGCGTGACGTCCAGGGGCGCGGGGAACCGCGCGAACAGCCACAACGCACACTCGCAGACGACCTCGGGCAGCACACGCCGAGCTGGACGCCGTACACCACCCGCAGTACCCGGCCAACTCCGTGTACACCCCTGGGAGGCCCCCCACTTCCGCCTCCGGTCGACACCTGCTCGACAGGTTCACCCCGTACCGTTGACACATGGATCTTCGACTGCCCGGACTCCGCGGGCTGACCCGGCGACCCCGGCGCCTCATGGCCGCCGGGGCCGCTGTCGTCGTGCTCGCCGGAGCGGGCACCTGGACCGCCGTCGCGGGCGACGACGCACCCCCGGTCCACCGCGAGGACCGGGTCCTGCCCACGGTCGACGGAACCCGCGTCGACACCTCGTTCTTCACCTCCCAAGGAGCCGGCCGCCGCCCCGCCGTCCTGCTCGGGCACGGCTTCGGCGGCAGCAAGAAGGACGTCCGGCAGCAGGCCGAGGACCTCGCCCGGGACGGCTACGCGGTCCTGACCTGGTCGGCGCGCGGCTTCGGCAGGTCGACCGGGAAGATCGGCCTGAACGACCCGAAGGGCGAGGTCGCCGACGTCTCGAAGCTCCTCGACTGGCTGGCCAAGCAGCCCCAGGTCGAGCTCGACAAGCAGGGCGACCCCCGCGTCGGCATGGCCGGCGGCTCCTACGGCGGCGCGATCGCCCTGCTCACGGCGGGCCACGACCCCCGTGTCGACGCCATCGCCCCGTCGATCACCTACTGGAACCTGGCCGACGCCCTGTTCCCCAACGGCGTGTTCAAGAAGCTGTGGGCCGGCATCTTCGTCAACTCCGGCGGCGGCTGCGAGAAGTTCGAGCCCGCGCTGTGCCGCATGTACGAGCGGGTCGCCGAGTCGGGCGAGCCGGACGCCGAGGCGCGCAAGCTGCTGGAGGAGCGTTCACCGTCGGCGGTCGGCAGGAACATCAAGGTGCCGACGCTGCTGACACAGGGCCAGTCCGACTCCCTCTTCCCGCTCGGCCAGACCGACCGGGCCGCGAAGGCGATCCGGGCCAACGGCGCCCCCGTCGACGTCGACTGGATCGCCGGCGGCCACGACGGCGGCGACATGGAGACCGGCCGGGTCGAGGCCCGCGTGACGTCCTGGTTCGACCGCTATCTGAAGGACGACAAGGGCGCCGGCACCGGCCCCGCCTTCCGCGTCACCCGCACCCTCGGCACGGGCTCCGGTGACGGCGAACCCCGCCTGACCGGAGTGACGTCGGATCGCTACCCCGGCCTGGAGAGCAAGCAGCGCTCCATCGCCCTGACGGGCCGCGAGCAGAGCTTCGACAACCCGCCCGGCGCCAGCCCGCCCGGCGTCTCCGCCCTGCCCGGCCTCGGCGGCGCCGGCGGCCTCAGCCGGCTCTCCACGCTGGGCATCGGCGTCTCCCTCGACTTCCCCGGCCAGTTCGCCGCGTTCGAGTCGGCGCCCTTCCGGGACGACGTGCAGATCACCGGCTCCCCGACGGCGACCGTCCATGTGAAGTCCACCAGCGACGACGCCGTGCTCTTCGCCAAGGTCTACGACGTCGGCCCCGGCCGCACCCAGCCGGTGCTGCCCTCCCAGCTGGTCACACCCATCAGGGTCGAGGGCGCCAAGGCAGGCAAGGACGTCACCATCACGCTCCCGGCGATCGACCACGAGGTCGACGACGGCCACCGGCTGCGCCTGGTCCTCGCCTCCACGGACCTGGGCTACGCCTCCCCGGCGGCCCCCGCGACGTACACCGTCTCCCTCAAGGGCGACCTGTTGGTCCCCTCCGTGCTCGGACAGCGCGACACCGGGGCCGGGCTGCCCGCGTGGGTGTGGTGGCTGCCGCTCGCCGGCGCCGCCATCGCGCTGGCGCTGATCATCACGGGACGCCGCCGCACGGCCGCCCCCGCCCCACCCGACCCCGCACTCGCCGGCGTCCCCCTCCAGATCACCGACCTGACCAAGCGCTACGCGAAGGCGTCCGACCGGTACGCCGTCAAGGACCTCTCCTTCCGCGTGGAGAAGGGCCAGGTTCTGGGCCTGCTCGGCCCCAACGGGGCGGGCAAGACCACCACCCTGCGCATGCTGATGGGCCTGATCAAGCCCGACGGCGGCGAGATCCGCGTCTTCGGCCACGCCATCGGCCCCGGCGCCCCGGTGCTCTCCCGGGTCGGCGCCTTCGTCGAGGGCGCGGGCTTCCTGCCCCATCTGTCCGGCCGGGAGAACCTGGAGCTGTACTGGCGCGCCACCGGCCGCCCCGCCGAGGACGCGCACCTGGAGGAGGCCCTGGAGATCGCGGGTCTGGGCGACGCCCTCGCCCGCGCGGTGCGCACCTACTCCCAGGGCATGCGCCAGCGCCTGGCCATCGCCCAGGCCATGCTCGGCCTGCCGGACCTGCTCATCCTCGACGAGCCCACCAACGGCTTGGACCCGCCCCAGATCCGCGAGATGCGCGAGGTGATGATCCGCTACGCCGCCGCCGGCCGCACGGTCATCGTCTCCAGCCACCTCCTCGCGGAGGTCGAGCAGACCTGCACCCACCTGGTCGTGATGGACCACGGCCGGCTCGTCCAGGCGGGCCCGGTCGCGGACATCGTCGGCTCGGGTGACACCCTCCTCGTGGGCACGGCCGCGCCCGTGGACGAGCCCGTCCTGGAGAAGGTCACCGCCCTGCCCGGCGTCGCCTCGGCCGTGCGCGCCGACGAGGGCCTGCTCGTGCGGCTCGACGCCGACGGCACCCCGCAGCGCCTGGTCGCCGACCTCGTACGGCTGGACGTCGCGGTCGCGTCGGTCGGCCCGCACCGCCGCCTGGAGGACGCCTTCCTCACCCTGATCGGAGCCGAAGCATGAGCACGCTCGCCGAGCCGCCCGCCGAGGTCGCCGACGGCTACCGCGCGGGCCGCACCCTGCCCCTGCGCGTCGAGCTGGTCCGCCAGCTCAAGCGGCGCCGCACGCAGGTCATGGCCGGCGTCCTGGTCGCCCTGCCGGTCATCCTCCTCATCGCCTTCCAGGTCGGCGGCGACCCGGGCGGCAACAACAACCGCATCAACCTCATGGACACGGCCACCGCGTCCGGGGCCAACTTCGCCGCGGTCAACCTCTTCTCCGCGGCCGGCTTCCTGCTCGTCATCCCCGTCGCCCTGTTCTGCGGCGACACCGTCGCCTCGGAGGCGAGCTGGTCCTCCCTGCGCTACCTGCTCGCGGCCCCCGTGCCCCGGGCCCGGCTGCTGTGGTCCAAGCTCGTCGTCGGACTCACCCTGAGCCTGGCAGCGATGGTCCTGCTCCCGGTCGTCGCCCTCGCCGTCGGCACGGCCGCCTACGGCTGGGGCCCGCTCGAACTGCCCACCGGCGGCACCCTGCCCACCGGCACGGCCGCCCAGCGGCTGCTGATCGTCGTGGCGTACATCATGGTGTCCCAACTGGTCACCGCCGCCCTGGCGTTCTGGCTGTCGACCCGGACGGACGCCCCGCTCGGCGCCGTCGGCGGCGCGGTGTTCCTCACCATCATCGGCAGCGTCCTCGACGAGGTGACGGCCCTCGGCGACTGGCGCCACTTCCTGCCCGCGCACTGGCAGTACGCCTGGCTCGACGCCGTCAGGCCCCGGCTGGAGTGGTCGGACATGATCCAGGGAACGTCGATCTCGGTCACGTACGCGCTCGTGCTGTTCGCCCTGGCCTTTCGCGGTTTCGCCCGCAAGGACGTCGTCTCCTAGTGCTGTGACCGCATGGGATCGCCGGTCCGGGCTGCGGTGAAGAGGGGGCGTCCGTCCGCCCCAGCGGATGCCCTTCTCACTCCGGACGCGGGCGCGTTCCTTTGCGTTGGCCGGTTCCGCCTGACGGCGCGGGAACGCTGTGTGTCCCCGCCGCCGTGAAAGCGGCCCTCCAGCACGCCCTCGGCACTCTTGCCGCCCGGTCCGCCACGCGGGCAACGCGGTCCGGTGTATGGGGCGCGGACCGCGCACACCTGCCTTCCCGTGGAGACCGGTTCGGATGACGTCACGAGTCCGGCCGCCGCCACCGACGCTCGCAGCCGGGACGGTGTCGTGAAGTGGGTCGACCCTGAGGGGGAGTGGGCGTCATCTCGCAGGACGGCGGAGCACCGGACGTGGCCGGTCACGGCGGCGTGAACCGCACGCCCGTCCGCCGAAGCCCGTCCGAGCCACCAGGGCACACCGCCCAAACGCGTCGTGTGCGGGCCCACGCAGGCCACCGGTCCGAGGGGCCGCGGCCGCGCCGGCAGGCATGAACCGTCCTTGCGTGAACCAGGCGGTCTCCTGCGCCGAGTCCCTCCGCGAGCTCCAACTCGTCGACCCGCCCCGCACACACACGCGAGAAGAACACGAACACCGGTCACCCGCGAGGCGGAGCCCGGCAGAAGCCGGGCGTGGCGGGTTGCGGGGCCCATGGGCCCGTGGTCGCATCTCCCCCGAAAGGCGCATAAGGGATCTCCGGGCGCCTTGGTCGAGGACAGGGCACCTGTGGTGGCCTGCCCCAGAAACAACGTGGAAGGACTCATGCCTCACCTCATGCTCCGTTCGGCGGCCACGGCCCTCCTTGCTTCCGCACCACTGTGGATCGCCGCGCCCGCTCAGGCCGCCGTGCAGCAGGACTTCCCCTGTGACGTCGGGCTTCAGAAGATCAGCGACACCGAAACCAGCACCATCAACGTCAGCGCCACCTGTGCCACGGCGCGGACTGTCGGTGTGAAGATCTCCGCGGGTGACGCCGAACTCGCGAACACCGAGATCGGCGTCAAGGCCGGTGTGCAGCGCACCGTCAGCATCACCGTGCCGAAGGTCGAGCGGGTCTGCGCCACTCTGCAGACCGGCGGCAAGAGCGTCACGATCTGCAGCGGCTGACGGTGCTCCCTCGCCGGCTTCCCTCTGCGACATCCACCTGAACGAACACGGCCGCCGCCCCTTCACGATCCGCAAGGACGGGGCGGCGGCCGTCGGCGTACCACCGGCCGCTGGGGCCGGCACAGGTCCCAGAGCCGCTGCGGGCGGCGAGCGCCGTCGATCCCGCCGTGGCTGACCGCCTCCAGGGGCCACCTGGGCCGCCCCGCCGCTCCCTGCCCTACGCAAGGGTGCTCACCGGCTCCCCGCCGCCACGACCGCCTGACTCTCCGTGAACTGCCGCGCCCGGTCCGGAGCCGGGGCCCGCCCGGCTTGGCGTTGATGACCTCTTGCGGGATTCCGGCTTCACGCATGCGCCGGCCGGGTTCATGCTCCCGTGACCGGTGCGGGGTGTGCGGCATGCCGGAGAAGCTGCCAGGCGTGAGCGCGATGACGTGTGCGGGGCGCAACTCGTGACGGCGATCGCCGACTACGGCTCGGCGCCCGCGGGCGGCACGCCGGCGGACTCCCGGACGGGATTCCGCCGCCGTACCGGGACGCACCGGCCCGCGAGGCGAATCTCCTTCGCATCGACGGGTTGGCTGTTCCCTCACACCCTCACCATCCACTGGGCCGAGCCTCAGGGCGCCGGGCCATACGGGGCGCGAACCTCCGGCCATCGATGCATTCGAGCCGCTGCCGGGGAACGGATGAATGCCCCCCGGGCCCCGCTTTCAAGCAGCAGGCGAAGACAAGGCGCCTATTCAACTCCGTTTCCCGGCCGATGCATCACCGCTCTCCTGGCTGATCGAGGTGCCGTGACCTGCGCTTTATGTAATTCATATCACCCGTCATGCGGGGCCATCTGGATGAAGTTGGGGGGGCAGAGCCCTCTCAAGTGGTGTGCGGTTCGGAGTTGGGGCAATATCGGTTCCGTTCTTCCAACGGAGAAGGACCGAAACGGAGAGATTCAATGCGCAAGAGCATGAAGTTGGGTGCCGCCTCGGCCCTCGCCGCTGTGGCCATCGTCGCCGGTTCCGCCTCGGCCGCCAGCGCCGGTACGAGCCACGGTTCGGACGACCCGTACGTCTGCGGCAACACCGAGGCGGAGGCGGACCGGGACGTGACCGGTGACGGCTCGGTTCCGAACTGCCAGTTCGGCGACATCAACATCTTCAACACCAACACGAACGACATCGAGAACGACAACGAGAACGAGAACGTCAACGTCAACGACAACGAGGCTGAGGCCGAGGCCGAGGCCGACGCCGACGCCGACGCCGCGCTCGTGCTCGACCTCGGTGTGGTCATCGATCTCCTCGACCCGATCCTCGGTGAGGAGCCGGCGCCCGCCCCTGCGCCCGCCGTGTGACGTCTGCAAGACAAACAGAGCTCCCGGACTTCGATCCTGGATGGTGACTGTTCGAGTCCCGTCCGGCGGTCACGGGTAGCCATTCACGATTCCCGAGGATTCGTGACCAAAGCTGAAGGCGTCTCTCCCTGACCGGCGGATGGGGCAGCATCCAAATCTGCTGCGGGAGAGGCGCTTTCTGCTTCACGGGGTGCTGATAGCCGAAATCGTCGCGCCTCAGGCGATTGCGCAAGTGAACGCACCCCGGAGGGAAAATGAGTGAGGCGATCGTCCTGCCGCGTTGTCCGGAGACGGGCAAGGCATCGTTCCGCACCGAAGGCGGGGCTCGCGCGTGGTTGGTCAGACAGCCGCTGTTGGAGCGAATTCCGGACCGGATCTATCAGTGCCCATGCTGCCGGTATTGGCATTTCACCGGATCGCACCATCTGACAAGTCAGAAAATCAAGCGGCGGCGAAACTACGGCAGGCGTGAAGCCGCTCCCCGGCGCAGTCGTGGGAGGAGGGGGAAGGCCTGACAAGCGAGTGGCCGGTCGAAAGGGCACGAGGCTTCACCGTTCCGGCTGCAGCCGCAGGCACCTCCCTTGATCCCGGTGTGCGACAACCATGAGAAATCCACAGCACCTGCCGTCCGGCGACGGCGAGCCGTCATCGGCACAGCGGTCGACTGGCTGTCGGGGGGCCGGCCCTGATCCTGTACCTCGGGCTCCACAGCCCGGTCCACCAGTCCTTCGAGCAGGAAGACGACGAGATTGCGACAGAACCTGAGCAGGGCATTGTTCGTGGCCGCCGCCGCGACGAGCATCCTGCCCCTGTACGGTGGCGCTGCGTTCGCGGACTCCCGGTCCGACGTTCCCGCGAATGCCTGCGGTAGTCCGAGCGGCGCGGGTGCCTCACTGGACCCGTCCCTCGAGAAGCACTGCGATGCCGGCCCGAACCCGCACGCTGCCGTCCGCAACTTTGACAGCAGCGAGAACTTCAGGCACTTCGGCAGAAACCACGCAGGTGGTTCCGCCGGCGCTGACGAAGCCGGTTACGGCGACGAAGGTGGCTACGGCGGCGAAGAGTCCGGCTATGGCGACGAGTCCGGCTATGGCGACGAGTCCGGGTACGGCGACGAGTCCGGCTACGGTGACGACGAGCCCGGCTACGGCGGTGAAAAGCCCGGTTACGGCGGCGAGAAGCCCGGCTACGGTGACGACGAGCCCGGCTACGGCGGTGAAAAGCCCGGTTACGGCGGCGAGAAGCCCGGTTACGGTGACGACGAGCCCGGCTACGGCGGTGAGAAGCCCGGCTACGGTGACGACGAGCCCGGCTACGGCGACACCCCGTCTACGCCGCCGAGCACCCAGCCGCCGGTGAAGCACCAGCCTCCGACGTCGCCCAAGCCCGGCGAAGAGCCCCCCGCTGAGCCGCCCTCCCTCGCCGAAACCGGCAGTGAGCAGCAGGTGCTCGCGGCCTCGGGGCTCGCCGCGATCCTTACGGCGAGCGGCGTCGTCCTGTACCGCAGGGGCCGGGCGATCTCCCGTCGGTAGTGGCTCCACCTCCTCCGGGTGCCGGACGCACAGCGTCCGGCACCCGGGCATGTGGCGAAACCCTCTCACTCGTACGACGAGTGCAGCGGACGTACACATGACTGATCAGTGGAGTGACCCGACCGAACGGGGCGGCGCGCGCTGCGGCTGCTGCCGATGAGCGGACGAAAGAGCAGCCATGGCCGCACAACGACGGTTGCGCGGCAGATGGCTCGTGTACGTCGTCGCCGGTACCGCCGTGTCGGCCGCCTGGTGCCGGGACCGGGGCACGCGGTGGGGACCGGGGAGGAGAGGGCCGCCACGAGACCGGTGCCGCCAACGGCAGGCCAGGCACGGCCGGCAGGCTGCCCCCCACTCCAGCGACCCGCGCGTCCTACCCGCGATCGCGGCTTCGGCGCAGGGACTCGGAGAGGTATGCCCGGGCCGAATCGACCGCGCACGGGATCGGCCCGTCGAGTACGTGTCACGGCGCGGACCGCCTGTCACGGCGAAGGAGGAACCAGGCATTGAGAATCGGTGAACCACCGCACCCACAACCAGCGCGCCCCGCGGCGCCCACACCCGAGGCGACCGGCCCCGCCTGCCCTGCGGCGAAGTCGCCGGCCGTCCACCCCGGCAAGAGCACGGCACGACGCCGGGTGCTGTGGGGACTGCTCGTGGTGCCGTTCGCGGTGGCTCTCCCCGCGGCCCTGGTGGCGTCGGAGCCGGCCCCAGGGGAGTCGGAGCCGGAGGGGAAGGCACCGGGACCGGCCGGAGAGGAGGAGCGGTTCGACGAGACCTATCGCGGGCGCCGCATCGCCGGTGTCAGGGACGACTCCGGGCGGTCCGGGGAGGCCGGCCCGAGCGGGTGGCACGTCACAGTGGACGGGCGGCCGTTGCATCTGATGCGCCGGGCGGACGGCAGCTGGATGAGCATGGTCGACCACTACCAGTCGTACGCGACCCCGCTCGCCGCCGCGCGCGCTGCCGTCGACGAACTCGGCCCCGCCGCACGGCTGGGCACACCGGGTGACCGGAGCAGTCGTACGCAGGAGAGTCGAACGGCGGACGGAAACAAGGGCATCGAGGGGGAGCATCGCCATGGTGTACACACGTAAGGACGTCAGCACGCTGACCCGGTCCGAGCGGAGCCGGCTCGTCAACGCCCTGCTGGAACTCAAACGGCGTGGTGAGTACGACGAGTTCGTGCGCACGCACATCGAGTACTACACCCCCGATGGTGAGGGCGGTCTGCGTGCCGCCCACATGGCGCCGTCCTTCCTGCCCTGGCATCGCAGGTTCCTGCTGGATGTGGAGAACGCGCTGCGCCGCGTGGACGAGTCGGTGACGCTCCCGTACTGGGACTGGACGCGCGATCGCACGCCGAGGGGCGTCCCGTGGACCGATGACCTGCTCGGGGGCACCGGGCGATCTTCCGACCGGCAGGTGATGTCCGGCCCCTTCGCCTACCGCCACGGCAGGTGGCCGATCAAGGTCGGAATCACCGACACGGAGTACCTCACCCGTGACCTGGGCCGTCCCAGGGACCCGATCGCGTTGCCCACGGCTGGGGACCTGACAGGGGCGCTCAACGATCCCGTCTACGACACGGCGCCATGGGACTCCAGGTCGGCCAAGGGGTTCCGCAACAAGCTGGAGGGGTGGGGGCCCGGGCGGGGCTCCACCTCCTGGCGCACCCACAACCGGGTCCACCGTTGGGTCGGCGGCCACATGATGGGCGGCGCATCCGTCAACGACCCCGTCTTCTGGTTGCATCACGCCTTCGTGGACCTTCTCTGGTTCCGCTGGCAGCAGCGGCATCCGGGCGCCCGCTATCGCCCCGCGAAACCGCTCGGCGAGGGGGACGCACAACACGGCCGAGTCGTCGCGCGGCACGAGAGGATGCCGCCGTGGGACATCACGCCGGACGAGTTGGAGGACCAGAGCCGCATCTACCGGTACGCGTAGTCCGTACGAGCCGAGTACGGTGCGGCCGAGTGCGCAGGCGCCCACGAGTGCCGCGGGCCCTCGTGGGCGCGTCCAGCAGAGGCTTCGCGGCCGCGGCCGCCGTCGACGCGGGCGCTGTGACCGCCGGGCAGGGCGTCACTGGCCGCACACCTCGATGGGGCGCCAGGAGCCGCACGCGCGAACCGGCCGGACAGGCACGGACGTTCTCGACCGCCTGGACGTAGTACGTCTCGTGGTCGGCGCGGGATACGCAGCTCAGGTGCAAGGTGGCGAGCAAGCGCGGGCGAACGCATCGGATGGCCGGTGGACGGCGGCACGAGGTCGAAGACGTCGACACCGCGCCGACGATACGACCCGACCTCAGGGGGGCGAGGAGGACGTCCTGGTCGACGATCGCCGCGCCTGAGGTGTTGATCAGGTAGGCGGCCGGCTTGAGGAGCGCGAGTCGGCCGGGCCGAGCAGGCCACGGGTGCGGTCCCCGAGGGCGAGGTGGACCGACAGGACGTCGCTGCCCGCCGGCAGCTCCTCCTTGGAGGGGGCGCACCGGTTCTCGGCGGCCTTCCCCTCGTGGACGGGGGATCGAGCCATCAGCGATTTCGCGCACGCCTTCCGCACCCTCCAGCACATCCCCGGATCGCCAAGAGATCCGGCGTCGGCCGAACCTCCACGGCTCGCCCCGAACCGCGGTGAGACCTCGCCCATCTGAGTTCGCCGACGGCGACGCGGTCCGGACGTCGGTCGTCGGCAGCGGGTGACGGCCCAAGCCATCCGCGTCCGAGATCTCGTACAGGGTTCGATGCGCCGTTCAAGGACCGAAAATATGGCCACGCCCGCCGAGCGTCAATATCTCTGCCGCAAAGACGATTCCGCACCGGGTGACCGTGCGGCCGTTCGCTGCCCCGCGTTACGCAAACGTGATGGCCCGTTCTCGCGCAACCCCTTGACCTGCTGGAACGGTAGGCGCTCACTATGACCTTCGCATTCATCGACCGCTTCAGGGGGAGCCGTGGCACACCCGGCACACAGCAGCACCTCCCTGGCGGATCGCCAACCTGTTACAGACCTGCCGCAGGGCAGCCACCACGGAGGTGCGGTCATGGCGCAACCCCTGCTGCGGCCGCCCGCCCTTTCGGTGGTCGCGGCCGGCAGTGGCCGCGTCCCGGAGGTGCTCCGGCGCCATGAAGGGCCAGCGCCTCGGCGCGCAGCCGGCCACCGGGTGCCTCCTGGTGTCCGGTTGCCGCGTCACCTGGGATCTCGCGGGTTCCGGGAAGCGGCTGGAGGCCGGCGGCCGGATCGCCGTGCGGGCCGGGAACCGCTCCGGCGGGCGGGCCGGGCTCCGACCGCCCTCTTAACCGGCCGACGACCATGAGGTGCCGGCTGTCGCGGACGCCGGGCGAGGCCGGCCTCCGCACCTCCCACGACACCCCGGCGGCCCGGGTGCCTCGCGTCCCCGAATCGCAGTTCTTCGCTCATCCGCCGAGTGCCGTCCGCCAGGACCTCTCCGCGGTGGGGAGGCGAAACCCTCGCCTTTCCTTCGAGCCGCTCCACTTCCCCCGGGAAGCCCACCACGTCCCGACGACCCGCTGACGGCATCCTCCCATATGTTCGACATTTCGAACGTTGGCCGATCGGCAGAACAGCCCCTCCGTTCCACAGCTCCCGACGGACCGTCGGAAGCGACCTCACGCAACCGAGTCCAATCCCCGGGCCGGCTCTACGCAGGAGAAGAAACATGCTGAACAGAAGAAACTTCCTCACCGCGGCGGTCGGTGTGGCGGCCACGACCGGACTCGCAGCCTGCGCCAAGGACGACGGCAGCTCCACCGCCTCCTCCGGCGGCGGCAGCAAGGCCATCACCCTCGGCTTCTCGCAGGTCGGCTCGGAGAGCGGCTGGCGGACCGCCAACAGCGATTCGGTGAAGTCGGCCGCGAAGGAGGCGGGCTACACCCTCAAGTTCTCCGACGCGCAGCAGAAGCAGGAGAACCAGATCTCCGCGATCCGCAACTACATCGCGCAGAAGGTCGACGTCATCGCCTTCTCGCCGGTGGTCGTCACCGGCTGGGACGCGGTGCTCAAGGAGGCCAAGGCCGCGAAGATCCCCGTGGTCCTCACCGACCGCTCCGTGGAGACGTCCGACCAGTCCCTCTACGTGACCCTGGTCGGCTCCGACTTCACGGACGAGGGCCGGCGCGCCGCCCGCATGCTGGAGAAGGTCCTGGAGACGGCCGGCCACAAGGGCAAGGTGAAGATCGCGCAGCTGGAGGGCACGACCGGTGCCGCCCCGGCGATCGAGCGTGCCAAGGGCTTCAAGGAGGTCATGGACGCGGAGCACAAGGACGACTGGAAGATCGTCGCCAGCCAGACCGGTGACTTCACCCGTGCCGGCGGCAAGCAGGTCATGGCGGCCTTCCTGCAGTCCAACCCGGACGTCAACGTGCTCTTCGCGCACAACGACGACATGGCCATCGGCGCCATCCAGGCCATCGAGGCCGCCGGCAAGAAGCCCGGCAAGGACATCCTCATCGTCTCGATCGACGGCGTGAAGGACGGCTTCGTCGCCATGTCCGAAGGCAAGATCAACGGCATTGTCGAGTGCAACCCGCTGCTCGGTCCCCAGTTGATGGAGGTCGTGAAGAAGGTCCACGGCGGCGAGAAGGTCGAGCGGTGGATCAAGACCAAGGAGAGCGACTTCACGCAGGACCAGGCCAAGGACGCGCTCCCCACCCGCAAGTACTGACCGACCGCACCCACCCGCAGGGAGCCTCCGGCCGGCCGAGATCCCCCGGCCGAGAGGCTCCCTGCGGACCTGAACTCTTTGTGTGAGGAGCGCTGCCATGGCAGAGCCGCGGCCCGTCCTGGAGATGACGGGCATAGTCAAGGAATTTCCGGGGGTCAGGGCTCTGTCGGGTGTCGACTTCCGGCTCTTCCCGGGAGAGATCCACGCCCTGATGGGCGAGAACGGCGCCGGGAAGTCCACCCTGATCAAGGTGCTGACGGGCGTCTACTCCCTGGACGGCGGCACGGTCACCCTCGACGGTGAGTCCGTACGGTTCGGCAGCCCGCTGCAGGCGCAGCAGGCCGGCATCAGCACCGTCTACCAAGAGGTCAACCTCTGCCCCAACCTGTCGGTGGCGGAGAACATCTTCATCGGACGCGAACCCACCCGCGCGGGCCGCATCCAGTGGAAGCGGATGCGCAAGGAGGCGGCGGAACTGGTCGACCGGCTCGGGCTCGACATCGACGTCACGGCGCCGCTGTCCTCGTACCCGCTGGCCGTGCAGCAACTGGTCGCGATCGTACGGTCGGTGGGCACCGGAGACAGCGACGGCCAGGGATCCGGCACCAAGGTGCTGGTCCTCGACGAGCCCACCTCCAGCCTCGACCGCGACGAAGTCCTCGAACTCTTCCGTCTGATGCGGCAGTTGAGGGACGAGGGCGTCGCGATCCTGTTCGTGTCGCACTTCCTCGACCAGATCTACGAGGTCTGCGACCGGATGACCGTCCTGCGCAACGGCACCCTGGTCGGCGAGCACATGGTCCGTGACCTCGACCAGGTCGGACTGATCGAGCTGATGATCGGCAAGGCCCTGGACCAGCTCGAGGAGCTCCACGAGCACCAGCTGCGTTCCGACGTCGGCGAGACGCTGGTCAAGGCCGAGGGCCTGGGCCGGACGGGCGGTATCGCCCCCTTCGACCTGGAGATCAAGAAGGGCGAGGTGATCGGGCTCGCCGGTCTCCTCGGATCGGGCCGCACCGAACTCGCCCGGCTGCTGTTCGGCGCCGACCAGCCGGACAGCGGCAAGGTGTCCATCAGCGGCAGACAGGTCCCGATGAACGCCCCGAACGACGCCATCGGCGCCGGCGTCGCGTTCTGCTCGGAGAACCGCAAGACCGAGGGGCTGGTCCCCGACCTGACCGTGCGCGAGAACATCATCCTCGCCCTCCAGGCGGCCCGCGGCTGGACCCGGCCCATCCCGGTCTCCCAGCGCGACGAACTCGTCGCCAAGTACATCAAGGCGCTGGACATCCGCCCCGCCAACCCGGAGGCTCGCGTCGGCCAGCTCAGCGGCGGCAACCAGCAGAAGGTGCTGCTGGCCCGCTGGCTGATCACCCAGCCGCAGCTGCTGATCCTGGACGAGCCGACGCGCGGCATCGACGTCGGCGCGAAGGCGGAGATCCAGAAACTGGTGGTGTCCCTCTCCGAGGACGGCATGTCCGTGCTGTACATCGCGGCCGAACTGGAGGAGGTCCTCCGGCTCAGCCACACCATCGGAGTGCTGCGCGACCGCAAGCTGGTGGCGCGGCTGACCAACGGGCCGGAGATCACCACCAGCAAGATCCTCGAGACCATCGCGAGCGGAGAACACCAGTGACCACCACCTCCCGCTGGCGAGCATTGACGCGTCACCACCTGTTCTGGCCGGTCGCGGTCCTGATCGCCCTGCTGCTCGTCAACGTCCCCTTCACACCCGACTTCTTCTCGATCAAGATGACGGACGGCCACCTCTACGGCAGCCTCGTCTCCATCGTGCTGTTCGGCTCACCGCTGATCCTGGTGGCGGTCGGCATGACCCTGGTCATCGCCACCGGCGGCATCGACCTCTCCGTCGGTGCCGTGGTCGCCATCACCGGCGCCCTGACCTGTTCGTACATCAGTGACCAGGCCGACCAGAACGCCCTGTCCGCGGTGTTCCTGGCGATGGGCATCGGGCTGGTGGCCGCGATCGTCTGCGGCCTGTGGAACGGCTTCCTGGTGGCCAGAATGGGCATCCAGCCCATCATCGCGACCCTCATCATCATGGTCGCGGGCCGAGGTGTCGCACAGCTGATCACCGACGGCCAGATCATCACCATCAACAGCGAGCCGTACAAGCTGATCGGCGGCGGCTACTGGCTGACCCTGCCCTTCTCCATCTTCGTGGTGGCCGCGGTCGTGGCCGTCACCGTGGCGCTGACCCGCCGCACGGCGCTCGGCCTGCTGGTCGAGTCGGTCGGCGGCAACGCCGAGGCCAGCCGCCTGGTCGGCATCAGGTCCACGCGCATCAAGGTCATGGTCTACATGTTCTGCGCGCTGTGCGCGGGCATCGCGGGTCTGATGATCAGTTCCAACACCTCGGCAGCCGACGGCAACAACGCCGGCCTGTGGATCGAACTGGACGCGATCCTCGCCGTGGTGATCGGCGGCACCTCACTGCTGGGCGGCCGGTTCTCCATCGGAGGCACGGTGGTCGGCGCCCTCGTCATCCAGACCCTGACCACCACCATCTACACCATCGGCGTGCCGACCCAGACCAACCTGGTCTTCAAGGCCGTCGTCGTCATCGTCGTCTGCCTGCTGCAGTCCCCGAAGTTCCGGGCCAAGGTGTTCGGCTCGAAGGGCACCAAGGGCCCGCGCCGGGACGCTGCCCCGGTGGAGCCCGCTGCGGCGGCCGGCGCCGCCCCGAAGATGGAGGTGTCGCGATGAGCGCGACCACCCAGACCCCCAAGGCGGCCAAGAGCGGCACCGCCTCCCGTGCCGCGCGCCTGCTCGGTGACCGGCGTCTGCCCGTCCTGGTCACGGCCGCCCTGTTCATCGCGATGTACATCGGTGGCCTCAGCCGGTACCAGAACTACGGGTTCGCCGAACCACAGGTGTTCCTCAACCTGTTCATCGACAACGGCTACCTGCTGGTCGCAGCCATCGGAGCCACCTTCGTCATCCTGTCCGGCGGCATCGACCTGTCCGTGGGCTCGGTGATCGGCTTCACCACCATGTTCACGGCATGGCTGGTGGAACGTCAGGGGCTGCCGCTGGTGCTGGTGGTCCCCCTCGCGCTGGCGGTGGGCGCCTTCGGGGGGTTCCTGATGGGCTATGTGATCCACAACTTCGAGATCCAGCCGTTCATCGTCACCCTCGCCGGGCTCTTCCTCTTCCGCGGACTGTGCCTGGTCATCAGCAAGGAGTCGATCTCCATCGGTGACGCCTCGGTGGGCACCCTGGCCCAGACGCGGGTGTCGCTCGGCGTGGGGGAACTGTCGATCGGCGCCCTGGTGGCCCTGATCCTCCTCGGTGTCGCCTGCTACGTCCTCCACTACACCCGCTTCGGACGCCGTGTGTACGCCATCGGCGGCAACGAGCAGTCGGCTCTGCTCATGGGTCTTCCCCTGGGCGGCACGAAGATCGCCGTGTACACGGTGAGCGGCTTCTGCTCGGCCCTGGCGGGTCTGCTGTTCATGCTGTACATCCAGTCGGGCGACCCTCTGCACGCCATCGGCATGGAACTCGACGCCATCGCCGCCGTGGTCATCGGCGGCACCCTGCTGACCGGCGGTTCCGGTTATGTGCTGGGCACACTCTTCGGTGTGCTGGTGCTCGGCCTGATCAAGACCGTCATCACGTTCGAGGGGACGCTCAGCTCCTGGTGGACGAAGATCGCCACCGGAGTGCTGCTGTGCGCCTTCATCCTGATCCAACGGACCATGACGTCACGTCAGAAGACCTGACCTGACCGGCAGGGTCACGGCGTCCGGGTAACGGCGCACTTCGTACCCATCCGGGCCGCAGTCGTTCTCAACAGCCTGGAAGGCTTCCTCAAGGGGCCGACTCACCAGCGGCGGGCCGCCACCCGTCGCTGGTGAGTCGGCCTGTCGCCGTTTCACGAGGCCGGCCATCGGCAGGCGGGCGTCAGCTCAGTCGCCGAACGCGCCGGCCTCCTCCAGGGCGCGCCTGCGCACCTCCTGGCCACAGGTGCAGGCATCCGTCGCCCAGGGCCCGGAGGATCCTCGTGAGAGCCGACTCGCCCTCCCGTGGCGCGTCCGCAACTCCCGGGAGCGCCCACGCCGGCCAGCCGGGTACCGAGGAAGGCCGCTGCCCCAGCGAGGGCAGTCCCCCTCTTGGGAGAACCGGTGTCGTCCAGGCTGAGCACGAGGTCGGCGGTGCCCAGGTGCTCAGCAACGTTTCGCTGCCGGCCGGCCCGGGCCGCAACACCAACGCCGGGTGCCCCCACGGCAAAGCGGTGCGGGGCACCCGGCGAACGAGGGAACGATCAGGCCCAGGGTCTGACCGCCCTGAAGGAACTGTCGGAGCGGAACGTGGCGTTGTCCTGGAAGGGGTCGACGCGCAGCTCGTAGTCGTAGTGGCGGAGGTAGCGGCCGGGGTGGTTGTACGACTCCAGGCCCACCGAGCCGGTGGCCGAACCCGCCCGGGCGCAGTAGGTGGCGTCCTTGTTGAAGGACGCGGTGCCGTTGCTCGCGTCGAAGCGGGCCCGGAAGTCCACGTGGCGCAGATAGCGGCCGGATGCGTCACGGAACGAGTAGCAGCTGCCGTCGGCCAGGCCGGGGATGACGGTAGACGTGGCGCTCTGCTTGACCGCCGTGGTGCTGGAGGACGTCACCGGATCGAGGTAACCGCGGCTGTCCGAGCGTACGACGGCGTAGCGGCCGGGAAAGTTGACCGACTGGAGCGAGCGGGTGGTGCCGGTCGGCAGGGCGGTGCCGCTGGTGACCGGGTCGATGCCGCTCAGGGTGGGGACGACCCTTCTTGATCAGTGCGTGGCGCGGGCCGCTTGGCGGCGTGGCCGGGAGCGCCGGGATGGTCACGACGACGCCACGCCGCCGGCAGAGGAGTGATGCGGACCCGCCACCGGCGGGCGGGTTCCGGCATCCCCGTCGGCGCGGGTCAGCGCGTCACGCCGAAGGTGGCGTCGCTGCGCCCTGTCGCGTTGGTGATCGGGTCGAGCCGCAGTTGGTACGAGTAGTGCCGGATGTAGCGGTCGGGGTGGTTGTACGACTGGAACGACGACCATGTCGCGTCAGCGAGCCCCGCGACCTGGCGGAAGGTGGCGTCCTGGGCGAACTGGGTGGTGCCGTCGTTGTAGGCGAGCTGGAAGTCGAAGTTGTTCTGGCGCAGGAAGTACCCGGGGAAGTTCACCGACTCGAAGGAGACGGTGCCGGACCCCGCCAGGCCCGTCCTCAGCCGGAACTGGGAGTCCTGGCTGGTACTGACGTTCTGGTCGATGCGCACGTCGAAGTTGGTGTGCCGCACGTACCGGTCCTGGAAGTTGTACGACTGGAGCCGGTTGGCCGCCGTGTTGGGCCAGCGTGCGAGCACGCGGCTCTCCTCGGCGGCCGTCATGTTCAGGATCCAGCCGTGGCGCTTCTTCGTGCCACCCATGTTGTAGCTTCCCGAGGCCTGACGCTGGTAGGCGCTGGGGTTGGACGGGTCGGTCGTCAGCACCGGCATGTAACCGCCACTTGTGGCGTACTGGTCCAGGTAGAGGGCCCACTTGTTGCTGCCGTTGAACTTCATCCACATAGGGCCTTCGACCTGGGAACCGGTCAGGCCGATGCCGGAGAGGTTGCCGAGGTTGGTCCACGTCCCGAGGATCGAATTGCTGCCCTCGAGGGTGATCTGGCCGTCGCCGGAGGCCCGCACGTAGCGGTAGTTGCCCACTCCGGACGGTGTCTCGATGATCTGGGTGTCGATGATGCCCTGGGTGCCGGGCCGGTCGATGTGGAGCTGGGGGGTGGTGATGGTGCGGAAGTCGGTGGTGCGGGCGTAGTAGATGCGGTGCTTCAGCACGCCGTTCAGCGTCGCGTTCGTCGCCCAGTACAGGACGTAGTCGTTGGTGGCCGGGTTCCAGATCGCTTCCGGTGCCCACGCGTTGCGGCCGTCGGGGATCGCGCCGGCGACGTTGAGCAGCCGCGGTGCCGACCAGGTGGCCAGGTCCGTGGACTCCCACACCACGAGGTTGCGGCTGCCGTTGGTCTGGGAGTCGCCCCACGACTGCCCACAGCCGATGCACAGGTCGGTCGCGATGATCCAGTACTTGCTACCGTCGGGAGAGCGCACCAGTGCGGGGTCGCGCACCCCGCGCGTGCCGACCGTGGAGCGCAGGACCATGCCTCCGCCGTTCAGGTCGTTCCAGTGCAGACCGTCCGTGCTGTGCGAGAGGTACATCTGCTGGTTGGTCGACCCCTCCCCGGTGAAGTGCACCATCAGGTAGCCCGGGTCGGCGGCGGCGGCCCGCTGGGGTGTGGTCAGGACCTGGGAGGTGAAGAGCAGGCAGGCAGCGACGAATATCGCCGCCAGCCGGGAGAGAAAGACGGGCATGTGTATTTCCTGTCTTGGTCGGGGCGCCTCGATCGGGTGAGAACGGGTTCAGCGGAGTGGCGACGGTGGGCAGGCCGCCTGTGCGGCGTTCACCCACGTGACCACGAGCCGTTCGGCGGGTGTTGAAATGCGCATGACAAGCACACCCTTGTTCTCACCGCGGAGTGTGGACGCGGTGGCTGTTCAGAACGCGTCGTCGTGCCGGGTCATCGCTCGGACTCCGTCGCGTTCTCGTCATGGCCCGGGGCGTCGGGGGTGTTTCGTCCGGCCGAGGGGGTGGTGGACGAAGAGGCCGTTTTCCACCGCGGTCGCTTACTCAGGTTGGATGCGCGGGCCGGGCGAGAGCGAGGGTCAACGGCCCCATTCTGTTCGATATTTAGAATGATGTCTGGAAATTCGGCCAGACGCTATAGGGGCCGTGAGAAGGTGTCAAGATGGCCGGCGGTAGACGGCCCGCTGCCGTGGCGATGAATCCGGCAGAACGCGTCAGGTGGATCCGTCCGGCCAGAGGGGCCGCATCCTCGCTGGTCACTCCCAGCGCCACCCGTCGTTCGAGAAACACCGAATTTTCGTGATCGGCGGTCTCGGCCCAGCGAGCCCGAGTGCCCGCTCCTTTCGGTGGGGCGACCCGCCATGAATCCTCTGCCGGGACGACGAGTTGCCCACGGGTGCGGGCGCGGGTGCGGGTGCGGGTGCGGGTGCGGTGCGGGCGTCGAGCTTGGCGGGCAGTCGGGCTGTGCGGGTCCCGCCCTTGAGCGACGTCGACGGCTTACGGCCCGCCCGGCGGCCGGATCGTCGGCCTCGTTGGTGTGCGTAAAGCGCTTGCTGTTATTTCTGGGGACCTCTGGCTGATGACCGCCCCTCGTGCCTTCGCCCTGGCTCATGGGGACGGTGCGAAGGCACGTTCGCGGTCTCTCAGTCGATGCAGAACTCGTTGCCCTCGATATCCAGCATAGGGATGCACGAATCATTGCCGTCGTACAGCGTGCGCACGTGCACCGCACCGAGCGGGACCAATCGTGCGCATTCCGCCTCGAGTGCGGCGAGGCGCTCTTCCCCCACGAGTCCGGTGCCGACCCGCACATCAAGATGCACCCGGTTCTTGGCGGCCTTCCCCTCGGGGACACGCTGGAAGTACAGCCGCGGGCCCACACCTGAGGGATCGACGCAGGCGAACCAGGAATCCCGCTGCTCAGGTGGCTGCGAGCGCTTGAAATCGTCCCAAGTGGCAAACCCCGCCGGTGGCGGCGGTATGACGTACCCCAGCACCTCGCACCAGAAACGAGCGAGACGCTCGGGTTCTGCGCAGTCGAAGGTGACTTGGAACTTCTTGATCGGCGTCATCGGGAAACTGTATGGGCGCGTGCCGGCACCGAGGCGCCGGGCGCCGCCCTCGTGCAGATCGAGGTCTCGCGTGACGTGAGGTGGTGACGGGCGGTGGTGCCCGCGACCGGGAGCGGAACCACCTTGCTTCCGGCGCAGGGCGGGGCGGACGGGGTGCTACCGGTCGTGCAGGATCTCGGGCCGGGTGACGGGCACGATGGTGATCAGGTCGTCGAGGCCCTTGAAGTCGTCGGGGTTGGTGGTGAACAGGGGCAGCTCCTCGGCGGCCGCGACGGCGGCGATCATCAGGTCGGCCACACGGCGACGGGGCTTGCGGCCTGCGGAGACGACGGCGGCGCAGATCCTGCCGTAGATGCGGGCCGCCTCCACGTCGAAGGGGATGGGGTCGAATTCGTTTTCGGCGCGCTGTAGGACGTCCATGCGGCGGGCCCGCTCGGCGTGTTCGTCGTAGTCGCTCTGCTCGCCGCCGCGCACCTGGTGGGGGCCTGCGGAGAGTTCCGCGAGGGTGATGGCGCTGATGGCCATCTCGGCAGGTAGCTCGTCGGCGTCGATCCACTTGCGCAGGATCATGATGTTGGTGTCGAGCAGGCCTTGCTCGTACTCAACGGGCATACGGGTCGTCCCACTCCTGATCGACGACGGCGTCCTGGTCGTCACGGAAGGCGTCGAGCGACATGTCGGCGGCGGTACGTGACATGGCCGCGAACTCGGCGCGGGGAACGAAACGGCGACGGCGGCGGAGCGGGATCAGCTCGCCGACCCGGTGTCCGTCGCGGGTGACGGTGAAGGCCTGTCCTCCCTGGACGGCGTCCATGATCTCTTTGGAGCGGGTGCGCAGATCGCGCTGAGTGATCTCCGGCTGCGCTGTCATGCTGTCCACGATAGCGAAGGTGTGCTACCTGGTGCTACACCGTTCCCCGCGGTTGCGGACAGGTGAAGGTGCCTGCTCCAGGGCGATGTGCATCCGGACACGAAAAAACCTCTCACGCGTTTCCGCAGGTGAGAGGCTGTATGCGCCCCCGGCGGAACGTGAATTTGCGGCCAAGCGCTTGGAAGGCGCTTGGTGGATCTGGTGCCGCACCCTTGCTGTCGAACCCGTGCTGGAGAAGGTCCGCGTGCCCCGCATCGGGCCGGGCCAGCCACGCGTCCATCCCAATCGCGTGCGGGCGGACAAGGCGTACGCCTCCCGCAGGATCCGCGCCGACCTGCGCCGCCGCGGGACCCGCTGCACCATCCCGGACAAGGCCGACCAGGCACGCAACCGCCAAAAACTCGGCTCCCGCGGCGGCCGACCGCCACGCTTCGACCCGGCGGACTACCGCGAGCGCCATGCGGTCGAGTGCGGGATCAACGGCATCAAAAGACACCGCGGCCGTCGCCACGCGATATGGCAAGCTCGCGGCGTCGGAGGGTTACTGCCACCGGCAGATGATCGATGCGGTGCGCTACCTCGTCGACAACGGCATCAAGTGGCGGGTGCCCGCCGCTCACTGCGAGATCGTCTACGCGATCCCGATGTGGAGCGTGTATCGAAAGTGCTGCCCTGCGCCTGAGCTGTGTGTGCGAAGGCTGAGCGCAACTCGATGGCGTCCGGAGTGGAAGTAGGGAAGGCTCGCGCGCATGGTTTCGATATTGCATAACGTGGCGATTGACTGTGCGGATGCCTACGAGTTGGCCAGGTTCTGGAGCAGAGTGACTGGCCGTCCGCTACATCCGGAGGACAAACCGGGTGACCGGGAGAGTCAGGTGCTGCTCGCGGAGGGCCCAGTGCTGTACTTCAACCAGGTGCCCGAGTCCAAGAAGATCAAGAACCGCATCCATCTGTGTTTGCGCCCTGAGACATCGCGTGAGCAGGAGGTGGAACGGCTGCTCGGCCTCGGTGCCACCTTTGTCACCGATCACCGGAACCCCGATGGCTCTGGCTGGGCAGTCCTTGCTGACCCCGAAGGCAACGAATTCTGCGTTCTTCGCAGCGAGTCCGACCGAGCCGCGGTGGGTTCCTGACGCCCCGCCCCGGCCCACCAGCCACCCGGGAACCGGCAGCAGATCCCGCACCCGACGCCCACTCGGCATCGCTCATGTCCGAGTCGTACCGGAGCCGACGCTCCGGCCGGTCGGCAGCGTTACTGAACCGATGGGCGAGGCAGTCACACCCAGGAGTGGACGGACCGGACCCGGCAACCACGACCACGCGACACTTCGACAACAGGGCCTCTTGCTTCTCGCTGGACTCGACCACCGCGAGCTACCAAGAGGCCCTTCCTTCATGCCTCGACGCCGGCCAACTCACCCGATCCAGCACCCTGTTCGAACCGGACCGAGCACACGAGCGGATAGAGAACAACCAGTCAGGCCTCAAGGCGAGACCGGCGGCATCCTCGCCGGTTCCGTCATCCGTCGGGCGTGGCGCAACGCCCGAAAGGCCGTACTGCCCCCGCACGTCTTCGAGTCACCCACCGGACGGCGTGTCTACGACAACCGGAACACGCGCCTGACGAAGTGGCTGAACGACGGGATTCCACCCGCCCAGGTGGCCGAGTGGGCCGGAAACAGCGTTGCCGTGCTCCTGGCGACCTACGCCCGCTGCGTCGAGGGCCAGCTGCCAGACCTGAAGGGGCGGCTCGAAGCTGCCGGAGATCTCCCCGAGCGGCCGTCCGCCGACTGACCTCGCGGCCCGCAGAAACTTCGACACGTATTCGACACGGCCACCCGCAGGAACCCGGTAACAGCCGGACAGCCCCGGAGCCCGCCCTTGATCATCAGTGGGACGCCCGGGGCTTCGCCGCGCCGCCCCGCACCCACCCTGACCAGCAAAAAGCCCTCCCTCAAAGGGAGGGCGGAGACTTGCGCCCCCGGCAGGACTCGAACCTGCGGCCAAGCGCTTAGAAGGCGCCTGCTCTATCCACTGAGCTACGGGGGCCGGGTGTGGTGGCCTCTGTCGTGGTGCCCTGGTGTGGGCCGATCCGTGACGTTGCCGGGGACAAGGATAGGGCTCCCGCGTCCTCGTCCCTGTTGCTTCGCCTCCGTGGCTCGATGTGGAGGTTCAGTGAAGCGGTCCTGATAATCGCAGGCAGGTACGAATCGTGCATCGCTTTTGGCGTCAGAGGCATCGGGTGTTGTGCACTCGTTATGCCTCGAGCGCGCCCGTGTCCCAGTCACCCCTTCCGTCCCTTGTGTTCTGTCGGCGCGCAGACATGCTCATATGCTTCAGAATTCCCCTAAAATTGGGCATTCTTCACATGTGGTGACCTTGGACGTACGGCCTCAGCTGCTCGACGCACTCTCCGCCCTGCGCGACCGTGTCGCCGCCGCACGCTTCCCGCTGCCCCTGGCGGGGGCCCCACGCGCGCGTGCCAACCGCGACGAGCTCCTCGCGCAGCTCGACGACTACTTGGTGCCCCGCTTGCGGGAGCCCGAAGCGCCGCTTCTGGCCGTCGTGGGCGGGTCGACCGGAGCCGGGAAGTCGACGCTCGTGAACTCCCTCGTTGGACGGCGGGTCAGCGAGGCGGGCGTGCTGCGGCCGACGACACGCACCCCCGTGCTGGTCTGCCATCCGGAGGACCATCACTGGTTCAGCGGGATGAGGGTGCTGCCCGACCTCACCCGGGTGTGGGTCGCCCAGCCGGACTCCACGGACGACCTGCTGCTCCCCGGCGAGAACCCCGCGCGCGTGCTGCGCGTCGAGACCGCCGAGACCCTGCCGCCCGGCCTCGCCCTCCTCGACGCACCCGACATCGACTCCCTGGTCGCCGACAACCGCGTCCTGGCGGCCGAACTCATCTGCGCCGCCGACATCTGGGTCATGGTCACCACCGCCGCCCGCTACGCCGACGCCGTCCCCTGGCACATGCTGCGCACCGCCAAGGAGTACGACGTCACCCTCGTGACGGTCCTCGACCGCGTGCCCCACCAGGTCGTCAACGAGGTGTCACGGCAGTACGGGGCCCTGCTCACCAAGGCCGGACTCGGCGAGGTACCGCGCTTCACCGTGCCCGAACTGCCCGAGTCCGCATGGGGCGGCGGGCTCCTGCCGGCCTCCGCCGTCGCCCAGTTGCGCACATGGCTGGTCCACCAGGCCCAGGACCCCGCGGCCCGGCAGCACGTCCTCGCCCGCACGGCGTACGGCGTCCTCGACTCCCTCAAGTCCCGGATGCCCGAGCTGGCCGGTGCCGCCGCCGCGCAGCACGCCGCCGCGCTGCGGCTCACCTCCGCCGTGGAAGGGGCGTACGACAGCGAGCAGGCTCGTGTGCGGGGCCGGTTGCACAGCGGCGCGGTCCTCGCCGGGGACGCGCTCAAGCGCTGGCGCGCCTTCCCCCTGGACTGCACGGCGGCCGAACTCCTCGACGCGCTCGTGGAGAGCCTCAGCGCGCTGCTGCTGTGCGCCGTCACCGCCGCCGACGAGCGCGTGGACGATGCCTGGCGGCGCGAACCGGCCGCAGGGGCACCGGAACTCGCCGCACGTGACACCGGCGCCGACAGCGCCGAGCACCGCATCGGGCTCGCCGTACGGCGCTGGCGCCGCGAGCTGGAGGAGCACGCCGAGGACGAGGTGCGCGAACTCGACCGCAACCTCGCACCCGACCCCGAACTGGTGGCCGCCCTGGTCGCCACCTCCCTGCTGGGCGGCCGCCGGGGCCGGATGGCCGGTGAAGGGCTCGCCGAGCGGATCGGCGCCCATGGGGCGCTGCGGCTGCGCGACCGCGCCGGGCGGCTGCTCACCGAGCACGTAAACCGGGTTCTGCACGCCGAACGCGAGCGCCGGCTCGCCCCGCTCGACGCGCTCGACATCCACCCCGAGCCCCAGGCCGAACTCATCGCCGCGCTGTCCGTACTGCAGAAGGAGAGGTGACCGGTGACCGCCGTCACTGACCAGGACCCCACCGAGCACGCCGATCAGCCGGACGACGGGACCGGCAGGAAGGGGGCCGCCAAAAGCCCTTCCCGGGACGCCTCGGGCGGCGATCGCGCGGCGCGTACCGACTCGGCGGAGGCCTGGGACGACGGGCTCATCGCGCGCCGGGTCAACGAGACAGCCGAAGGAGACCGGTTCCCGATGACGGACCACCGCTCCGCCGTCCCTCCGACGGTGACCCCGCTCGTGTACGAGGGGCCACTGCGCTCCCGACTGGAGGCTCTGCGCGAACTCGTCGGGCTCTCCCGCACCCGCCTCGACAGCCGGACCCTCTCGGAGGCCGGCCGCGTGCTCGACGAGGCGTCGGCGCGCCGCAGGCTCTCCGGGCAGCACACCGTCGTCGCCATCGCGGGCGCCACCGGCAGCGGCAAGTCGCAGCTGTTCAACGCGCTCGCCGGGGTCACCATCTCGGAGACGGGCGTACGCCGTCCCACCACCGCCGCCCCCATCGCGTGCAGTTGGAGCGACGGGGCCGCCGGCCTCATCGAACGGCTCGGGATCCCGCCCAGGCTGCGCCGCCGGCCGCTGCCGACCGGGGACGGCGAGTCGCCGCTGCGCGGACTCGTCCTGATCGACCTGCCCGACCACGACTCCGCGGCCGTACAGCACCGGGAGCACGTGGACCGCATCCTGGCGCTCGTCGACGCGGTCATCTGGGTCGTAGACCCGGAGAAGTACGCCGACGCCGTCCTCCACGAGCGCTATCTGCGGCCGATGGCGGCGCACGCCGAGGTCATGTTCGTGGTCCTGAACCAGATCGACCGGCTGCCCGGCGAGGCCGCCGAGCAGGTCCTCGACGATCTGCGGCGGCTCCTCGACGAGGACGGCATCGCCCTCGGCGAGTACGGCGAACCGGGCACGACCGTGCTGGCGCTGTCCGCCCTCACCGGGGACGGCGTCGGCGAACTGCGCGAGGCACTCGGCCAGTTGGTGTCCGAGCGGGGGGCGCCCGCCCGGCGTATCTCGGCCGACGTCGACTTGGCGGCGGCGCGGCTGTGGCCCGTCTACGCCACGCAGCGGCGAACCGGGCTGAGCGAACAGGCCAGGGAGGAGTTCTCCGACCGGCTCGCGGACGCGGTGGGCGCCACGGCGGCGGGTGAGGCGGCCGAACGCGCCTGGCTGCGCAACGCCAACCGCGCCTGCGGCACCCCCTGGCTGCGGCTGTGGCGCTGGTATCAGGACCGCGGCGAGCCCACCACGGGCCGGCTCCCGTCGCGCACGCAGGCCGACGAGGAGGCCACCGCCCGTCAGCGGGTCGAGCAGGCGGTGCGGACCGTCGCCGACCGGGCCTCGGCCGGGCTTCCCGCGCCCTGGGCGCAGGCGGTGCGCGAGGCGGCCGTCCGCGGCTCGCAGGGGCTGCCCGAGGCGCTGGACGAACTGACCGCGCAGGCGGGCGTGCCGACGGGGCGGCCACCGCGGCCGGGGTGGTGGCCGGTGGCCGTACTGACCCAGGCGTCCATGACGATTCTGCAATTCCTGGGCGGACTGTGGCTGCTGGGGCAGATCGTCGGGGTCATGTCGCCGAACCTGGGGGTGCCGGTGTTGCTGATGGTGATCGGCATCGTCGGCGGCCCGCTCATCGAGTGGAGCTGCCGGCTGGCGGCCCGCGGCCCGGCCCGGCGCTACGGCCTGGAGGCGGAACGCCGGTTGCGGGAGGCGGCGGCCGGGTGCGGGAGGGCCCGTGTCCTGGACCCGGTGGCGGCGGAACTGCTGCGGTACCGGGAGGTTCGCGAGCAGTACGGAAGGGTGGTGGGCGCGGGGCGGTGAGCCACGGCGGTGAGGCCGTGGGCGGATGGTGTGGCGCGGGGCGGGCGGTGAGGCGCAGGCGGCAAGCGGCAGGCGCACGCGGCAGATGATGGGTGACAGACGGCGGATGACGCCCCGGCGGGGAGGCGGCGGGTGATGCCCCGGCGGGGAGGCGGCGGATGGTGCCCCGGCGGGGAGGCGCGGTGGGCGGTGACTGCGGGGTGAGGCGGCTGTGACGGGCCGCGGAGGTGCCGTCGTCGCGGCTTGGGCGCCAGCAGGCGTCACCCCTGTGGATGGCGGAGTTGTCCACAGGGCGGGGGGTGGTCCACAGCGCTCAGCGGGCTCGGCCCGGCGGCGGCAATCTGGCAGACACAGCCGTACGGGACAGGCCCGTACGCGTGTCGGCCCGGTGCGGGTGCTGGTCCGGGCGAGGGAGGGGTTCTCGATGAACGAGACGATGGTGTGCGCGGTCGGCAGGGTGGCGACGCAGCCGGTGTACCGGGAGGTGGCGTCCGGCCCGTCGGCGAGGTTCCGGCTGGCGGTGACCGCGCGCTACTGGGATCGCGAGAAGAACACCTGGACGGACGGGCACACCAACTTCTTCACGGTGTGGGCCAACCGGCAACTGGCCACGAACACGGCCGCGTCGCTGACGGTGGGAGAGCCCGTGATCGTGCAGGGCAGGCTGAAGGTGCGCACCGACGTGCGCGAGGGGCAGAACTGGACGTCGGCGGACATCGACGCGGTGGCGATCGGCCACGATCTGGCCTGGGGCACCTCGGCCTTCAGGCGCGCCGCCAAGACCGAGACCGCGCCCTCGTCGACGCAAGGCGAGCCCAACTGGGAGACAGCACCGCCGGGTTCCGCCGACTCCGCGGGCGCGCAGACTCAACCCGAGCCGGAAGCAGCCGCATTGGCATGACAAGCAGTCGTCGACGCGGCTGCCCGAACTGTGGCTTATCGACGAGTGTGCACCGAACAGTCAGGGGTGGATTTGTCGATAAGCCCTGCTCACCTGCGCACTTGGCGATAACGATTCCGAGTCGGATCACTCGTCCGACCGTCTGACCGGCGGGCGGCGTCCCCCGCGTCCCTAGGATGCCGGACGTGGCTCTCGGGACTCTTGCGTCCGGTGAGGCTCTGATTCTGCAGGTGGGACCGTCCCCCCACGTCAACGGGTCCTGCTCGAAGGGGAATTTGGTGTTTGCTTCGTTCTCTGAGCTGTTCGTACGAAGGCGAGGAGCGGCTCGCCTCGCCACCGCGACGGTGGTGTCCGGGCTCGTCGCCGCCGGCGGGCTGGCCGGTGCAGGCCGGGCTGCCGCCGACGAGACGACACACAGCCAGGGCGGAGCGGCCGCGACGATAGGCGGCCTCAAGACGTACGGCGCGGCCGTCATACACGCCGGCACCGGCGACCAGGAGATCTCGGCAGGACTGTTCGAGATGTCCGTCGACGGCGGCGGCATGCTCCAGACGTACTGCGTCGACCTCCACAACCCGACCCAGCGGGACGCCAAGTACCACGAGACACCGTGGAGCGGCACGTCCCTGGGCGTCAACAAGGACGCCGGCAAGATCCGTTGGATTCTGCAGAACTCCTACCCGCAGGTGAACGACCTCGCGGCGCTGGCTCGGAAGGCGGGCGTGCGCGGCGCGATGACCGAACAGGACGCGGCGGCCGGTACGCAGGTGGCGATCTGGCGCTACTCGGACGACGTGGCCGTCGACGCCCTCGACCCGCAGGCCGAGCAGCTCGCGGACTACCTGGAGAAGAGCGCCCGCAGTCTGCCCGAACCCCGCGCCTCGCTCACCGTCGAGCCGCCCGCGGTCTCCGGCCGTCCGGGGGAGCGGCTCGGACCGGTGACGGTGCGCACCAACGCCGGCAGCGCGACGGTCACCCCGCCCGCGGACGCCGCGACGAGCGGGGTGCGGATCGTCGACAAGCAGGGCAAGGCGGTCACCGCGACGTCCGACGGCGGGCAGGTGTTCTTCGAGGTGCCCGAGGACGCGGCGGCGGGCACGGCGGAACTGACCGTGCAGGCCTCGACCACCGTGCCGGTCGGCCGCGCCTTCACCTCCGAGAGCCGCAGCCAGACGCAGATCCTGGCCGGCTCCAGCGAGTCGACGGTGTCCGCGACGGCCGGGGCGACCTGGGCGAAGCGGGGACCGGTCCCGGCGCTGACGGCGGCGAAGGACTGCGCCGGAGGCGGGGTCGACATCATCGCGTCCAACAAGGGCGACGAGCCGTTCACGTTCGAGCTGGCCGGTCTGGAGCACACCGTCGCCGCGGGCGAGTCCCGCACGGTGACGGTCCCGCTCCAAGAGGACCAGGCCTACGACTTCACGATCCACGGCCCCGGCGGCTTCGAGAAGCGCTTCACCGGCACGCTGGACTGCCGGACCCGCGGCAGCGACACCGGCATCACCACCCAGACCCTGAGCGACCCGAGCCCGATGACCGTGGGCGGCACGGCCTCCGACACCAACCTCGCCGAAACGGGCAGCTCCGGCATCACCCCCCTGATCGCGGGCATCGCCATCGGCCTGGTCCTGATCGGTGGAACCACCCTGATCGTGCTGCGTCGCAGGGAAGCGGCGGCGGGGGAGTGACGACGGTGAAACGCCGGTCGACGGACAGCTCCGGCAGCTGACGGCGGCCGGCGTTCAGCCGAGGACGAGCACGACCTCCTGGTCCAGGCGGGCTGTGACGGCGGCGACGAGGCGGCGGGTCCCATCGACACGCCGCCGTGGGACAGGATCACTGCCCTCGCGAGGAGGGTGGTGCTCATACCGGAATTCTGTTGCGCTCGTGGCATGATCATGCGAAAGGTGGTGCGCATGATGCGACCCGTGCGTGCGCTGCTCCCCCTTCTCTTGCTGCCAGTTCTCCTCACAGGATGCGCCGCGGACGAGAACGGTGGGACGGCCGCCGACAGCGCCGCCCTCGACGCCGCCGCTCGCGTCTGGGGTGTCGCACCGGAACTCGTCCATGTCACCGAGGTCTCCGGCTACACCGTGTCGCAGCCGTCGGTCGGCGAGTACAAGGGCGAGTTCTCCGCCGCGTATCTGTCTGAGAAGGGTGCCGGAAAGTTCGGCCTCTTCGCGGGTCGCGGCACGATGACGGCGGAGAGCTGTCCCAAGCAGCCGCTGGGTGAGGTTTCGGCCAAGCAGGTCACCTGTGAGCACGACGGCGACGCCTGGTACCGCACGGCAGGTGACAGCCATGCATACGCCGTGCCCGACGGCGGCGTGCTGATTCATCTCATCGCCGACGCTGACAAGGTCGACCGCGCCGTTCTGCGTAAGGCGGCCGAGGCGGTCCACCGCCCGGACGACGCCGAATTGGCCGCACTCCTGCCGGCCACCGACGGCGCGAACACCTGAGAGGACGGTACGAAGTCGACGGCCGGCCTCTTGTGTGAACGGTGACCCGATGGTCGGAAACGTGCCAGGTCGAGCGGGGGCCCACAGAGAACACCGGGCACCGAGTCGGCGGTCAATCAGGACGCCAGCACCTCTTAGCCGCAGGTCAGCGCGGCAATCAGTACCGGAGCACACGAGCTTCCCAAGCTGAGAGCGCGAGTTCGATTCTCGTCACCCGCTCCGTGATGAAACCCCAGGTCAGCGACCTGGGGTTTGTTTTTTGTCGAGAGACTGTCCCGTAAGTCCCGTCTGGCCGACATCGGAGACAAACGCGCAGTTCGCCGCCTTCAAGCGGGAAGCGGACGCCCGCCGTCGTGCTGTTCCCCGAACGGCAGCAGCAAGATCAGCGGGCAGGCCCAGCCGCGCCCGCACGATCGATCAGATCCTAGGTTTGACAAAGTCTAATCTTAGGCCTAGTTTGCAAGCCTCTTGAGCAGGTGCGTGTGGCCTGGGTGAGTTTGTTCGTGTCGGCTGGCCGCCGCCCCGGCTCCCTACTGAAATCGGAGTTGGACATGAGGTGCTACGACTGCCTCCAGGAGGCGCGCAGCGACACCACCGGTATCGGTGTGTGCTCACGCTGCGGCTTGGCTACCTGCGAGAACCACGCCCGCGTACGTCAGGCACAGGTCACCCGCCAGATCGGCATGGGCGCTTCGTACGGCCGTATCCCGGCGCGCAGGGTGGTGTGCCACACCTGCGACATGGCCGAGACGGCGCACTGACCCGCATGGTGCGCTTATCGCACCCGCCCCGTTCGCCAATGCGCGCAGTCCATTCCGAGCACGCACTCATCGCCTGCTCGGACGCCCGGGAGTTCCTTGCCCTTGGCGCGGCGGTGCGGGATGACGAGTCCGGTGCCCTGGTAGCCGCCGTCGGCGATGGTTGTGGTGTGGCCGACGGCGTCCCTGGCGCCGGATTCTTCCCAGCCGCGGGAGTCGTGACGGTTGCCGGGCACGGGCCGGCCGACTATCACGACTGCCCGGGTGTCGACGCCGGTGTCCAGGACGGCGACGTTGACGCCCTTGCCGTCGTATCCGGCCGCCCAGGCGGCCGGGGCGCCGATCTGCGCGACGCCGCCGCCCGCCTCCCCGGCCTTCGCGCCGTGTTCGTCCGCCGGAGCTTTGAACCGGCCGTCCAGCCAGACCCGCGCGACTCCCTGCTCCTCGGTGAGGGCCTGCCACATGTCGTCGGCCCCGGCCTTGGGCACGGTGATCGCGGCGCCCGCCACACTGGGCAGCTCCCGGCGCACGGTGGCGTCCGCGCCCGCGACCAGTGACTTCTGTGTGCTCCTGCGCTGGGCGGACTTGCCCTCGTACGACACGATCAGCGGGAGCGTGCCGCGCCGGGTGTCGTCGTAGCCGGCGCGTATCAGGCCGCTGACATCGAAGGCCTCATGTCCAGGACGCCTTGGCCGATCAAGGCGGCTGCGTCGGCGGGAACGACGTACTGATCGCCCCCGACGCCGCGCACGGACACCGGGACGTGCTCACGGCCCGGTGCCCGCCGTACGCCCGTCACCCGGCCCCGGGCGTCCAGCCGGACCCGGTCGCCGGTGAGGAGGGTGACGTACCGGCCGGCCGCGGAGGCGGAGCCCGCGGTCCGCGCGCCGAGGGCGGAGCCGCCGGGCGCCGCGACGGTGGCGGTGTCCTGTGTCCGTAAGCCGAGGCCGGAGCCCGTGGCCGCCACCGAGACGCCCGTCATCAGCCTCGCCAGCAGCAGGGCGGCCAGCGAGGCGCTCGTGGTTCTGTCGCGCATTCAGCTCGCCTGCCCGGGGACCTGCTTGCTGGCGTCGACGACCGCGCGCTCGGTGATCGCGCTGGTGTGCGTGACGGTACCGACCTCGAGGGGATTGCCCGCCGTGGCCTTGACCACCACGATGCGCTCGCCGAGGAAGCGCAGCGTCTTCTTGTCGAAGATCCACTCGGTGCGCTCACCGGTGCCGGGGTCCTCCCGCGCGATCGCGACCCCGTGCCGGCCCGTGGCGTCGACCGCGTCGTTCACCGCGACGACGCCGGGGATCTTGGCCGCGGCCTTGTAGAGGGCGGCGCCGACCTCGGCGGGCGGGTAGCTCGCGGTCAGCAGATCGCCGATGGCGACGAAGGCGGCCTGGTCGCGCGGGACTTCGGGGTCCCGGACGGCGTCCGACGCGCGGTAGATCCGCTGGAGCAGCGTGTCGGGGTCGGTCGGCAGCTCGGCCAGGGCGTTGTAGGCGCTGCTGAACGGGGTGTCGCTCTTCAGGGTGATGCCCTTGTCGCTCGTCTTGCCGGCCTCGATCAGCCAGCCGTCCCTGCCGTCGAGGGAGTTCCAGACCTGGCGGGAGTGCAGCTCGTCGCTGACCACCTCACTTTTGTCGCCATCGGTCTCGATGTAGGTGTCGGCCACCTTCGAGGCGATGTAGATGTACTGGCCCTTGCGCGGGGTGGGCGCGGAGGTGTCGGCGGCGGCCAGGGAGATGCGTTCGAGGAGCTGGGGGGCGCCCTTGGGGTCGGCGACGCCGATGCTGGTGGTCAGTGCGGGGCCGGTGGCCAGGGCGGTCTTGCCGCCGTCGGTCCCGCCGCCGGTGAGGGCGAGGCCGCCCACGACCGCGCCGGCCAGGGCGAAGGCCGCGGCGGGCAGGAGGATCGTACGGCGCAGGAACGGGTTGGAGCGCTTCACGGGCGCGACCGGAGAGGTACCGGACGTGCGGGAGGAGGTGCGGAGGTCTTCGTGGATCCGGGCCATCATCTGCTCCTTGTGGAACTGGTGGCGGCCCGCCGGCAGATCCCGCTCGGCGGAGGGCAGCAGACTCTGCGTCTCCGTCCACTCGGCCGGGTGGGGCCGGTGGGAGGGGCTGGCGTTCATCGGTTTCCTTCCTGTGCGGACCGGACCGCGTATCCGCGATCACCTGTTATCTGCCGGTTCGTTCGGGTGGGTTCCCGTTTTTCTCCGAGCAGTTGCGCGTCGGCGAGCTTGCGCAGCTTGGCGCGGGCGCGGGAGAGGCGGGAGCGGACGGTGCCGACCGGGATACCCAGGGCGCGAGCCGCCTCGGCGTACTCCATCCCCTCCCACAGGCACAGCGTCAGGACCTCACGCTCGGGGCGCTTGAGCAGGCTGAGGGCGGCGAGCGTGGCGTTGATACGGCGCCGGTCGTCCAGGCGTCCGGCGGTCTCCTCGGCGTGGTCCTCGACCCGTTCCTCGGCGGCGTGCGCGGCGGCCGCGGCGCTCGCCGCGTTGCGGTAGCGGCGGTTGCTGCGGTGGTGGGAGCGGGCGACGTTGGTGGCGATGCCCAGCAACCACGGCCGCAGCGAGCCGCCCTCGGCCTCGACCGAGGCCCGGCGCCGCCACGCCTCCATGAAGGTCGTCGACATCACGTCCTCGGCCAGCGACCAGTCGGCGGTCAGCCGGAAGGCGTGGTTGTACACCGCGCGGGCGCACGCGTCGAAGAGTTCCGCGAAGGCGTCCGGATCTCCGTTTCGCACCCGGGTTCGCATATCTGTGGTCACGTCTTGAACTGACGTACGGTGCGGGCGAGTTCCGGTGAGACACGTCACAGCCGTCGTACAGGTCACCGGGGCGGTGACCGCACGAGGACTCGGTGGACATGGCAGCCGCTCAGCCGCGCACCGCTCAGGCTGCGAGGCCCGAAAGCAAGGCGCCCGATCTGATGCGGGACCCGGTCCGGGGGTGCGCAGGCTGGTCGAGAAGCTGTTGGAGGTATCGAGGCCGAACGCGGGCGCGGAACAGGCTGATCCGGCAACGCCCACCGGCACGGGCGGGTACCGGTCTCACCGACGGTGAACGGCGCCGTTGTCGTCGTACGCAAACCAGGCCCGGGCTTCGGCAGAGCTGCTCGCCCACGGGCCGCAACACTTGCGGACCGGAGCGGCCGAGAACCGACGGGACCAGGGCCTCGGGCTGACGATCGCGCCAGTCTGGCACAAGCCATCCAGGCGCGCCCGGAGAAGATCTCCCTTCCCGACGATGCTCCGCCCTGTCCCCCGTGCAACAGCCCCTGTGGTCGCGCGGCCTGGTGCTCGCCGGGCAGGACGACGACGGCCGACGGACCTGCCGGACTTCGTGGCGGTGCACATGTAGTGGCAGTGGGCGGACCGACCAGGCGATCCGTTGGAGGTCGCCCAGCACCGGAGCTGTTTCGCTGACATCCAACTCTGACATCAACAGGGCCGGACGGCGGCATACAGCAACATCTTCGGACGACCGCCGGACATACCGACGACGGCCCAAGGGGCGGGCGTTGATCGAACTTCTAATGCGGTGCTCACGAACGAGCGCCCTCCCGGACCGTGGAAGGGCGCTCAATGGTGACCAAAGTCGACATGTGCCAGCAGCTCGGCAGCAGGTCATGACGTTGAGCCGGCTGTCGACGAGTTGGGAACCGTACGACCTCACCGCAGGCACCCTCGTCGTTCTCCTCGAGGGAGGCCCGCACGCCGGGGCCGGTGTCGTGAACCGCATGGCCGCGATCGGTGTCGCCGTCAGTCACGCCGTGGAACAGCCCGAGCCGCGACAGGCGACCGCCGAGGAAGCCTGCCTACTGGGCATTCAGAAGGCAGCGCTCGTCACGCACATCCGGCGGACGTACTACAGCGACCAGGGACGTCCAGTCGAGACGGCGGACATCGTGGTACCGGCAGCTCACTGCGAGATCGTGTACGAGATCCCTATCAACAGGTAGGCGCAGCGACCCACCGGCTACGCGGCAGCACAATGGCTCGCTGCCGCGGCTACAAACGAATCCATGGCCTCCCTCGACACCTCCGCCCTTAGTGTCAACTCTGCCTCATCCGATGCCTCTTCGATGACGATGGACGTCTCGAAGGCAGCCATGGCACGGTCTACGACCAGGTCTGGCACGCCCGTAAGCCTGAGTCGGAGTAGGCAGGCCCTGCTCGCCGTGCGCGCCTCGAAACAGGCGTCCTTGGCCTCACGGTACGTGTCGTTACCGGTCCCGTAATCACGCCTCGTGGACCAACGCCAGATCTGCCGGCGGCGTAGCTCGACGAGCGCCTCCGCCAGATCGATGATGGCCGTTCGCTGCTCTTGCCTCTGGCGTTCCCGGCGGGCGAGATCAGCAGCACGATCGGTATGGCGTCGTTGAAGGACCCCCGTGACTACGGATCCGCCTAATGTCCCTAACACTGCGATGAGCGCAACGAGCACGGCCTGCATAGCGACAAGTTCAGCAGGCCTGCCCCCTGCTGGCGAGACCACGACCGACAGCAAGTTCTGGCATGACGGTGTGGGTCGAATGCGTGTCGACACGTACGCTGTCGGCGCCCTCAGAACTGCCAGGAGTGCTGGTCGGGGCAAGACTTGCCCAACAGTGCGTGAGCGTCTTCTAAGCGCCTGCCCCTCGGCTAGTTCCCAGCGCTTCGAGCCAATCGGCGAACACGGAGAAGTCGGCTTCTTCCAGGCCTTTGGTCGGGTCGACGCGATGAAGAAGTGACGGACCTGGGTGCTGGGCAGTGACCCAGAGGCGGTCCATGCTGCTGATCTCGTCGTCGACCCAGATGAACGGCCGGCACTTGGCCCACTCGACGAGACGAGGGGTCTTCCAGTGCAGGCCCCGCGGACTGCGGTCGGCGTCGGCCTCGGCACCGGCGTCCGGCCACTCGACGACGGGCAACCTTGGCAGTCCGATGCGTGGGGCGACGGCTTCGTTCGCCTCTTCCATCCATGTCGAGGCCCACACCAGATCACAGCCCAGGGCCGTGAGGCGTGATCCAAGATCAGGGGCAAGGCGCCCAAGCAAGGGGTTCCCTTGTTCGATCGACACCTCAGAGTCGGAAGCCGGGGCTTGCAGGCCGCTGAAGCCGGTCCCGAACGGGATAAGGGGTCCGTCGACGTCAAGAAAGAGGAGGGGGCGCTCCGCTGCGCTTGTCACGGCCGCACCATAGTCCGACGTGGCAGGGCGGCGACACCTCCTGTCCTGGGCCGTCTCTGGGCCGTGCGAGGGTGCCCGATGCCGACCGATGGCGACCGACAGTGACGGTCGAGTCTCAGTCGCTCAGCACGAACCCCCAGGTCACAGCCCCCCACCCATACGCGTTTCCGCCCAGGGGTGGCGGTACGGCAAGATGGGGTGTATCTGCCCACTGCCAGTTTCAAGCTGCCGGACGGTTTCTCTTGGCTGAGTTCATTTACACCATGCGCAAGGCGCGCAAAGCGCACGGCGACAAGGTGATCCTCGACGACGTGACGACCAGCTTCCTGCCGGGGGCGAAGATCGGCGTCGTCGGCCCGAACGGCGCCGGCAAGTCGACGATCCTGAAGATCATGGCCGGCATCGAGCAGCCGTCCAACGGTGACGCCTTCCTCACTCCCGGTTACACCGTCGGCATCCTGCAGCAGGAGCCGCCGCTGACCGAGGACAAGACCGTCCTGGAGAACGTCCAGGAGGGTGTCGCCGGGATCAAGGGCAAGCTCGACCGGTTCAACGAGATCGCCGAGCAGATGGCGACCGACTACACCGACGAGCTCATGGACGAGATGGGCAAGCTCCAGGAGGACCTGGACCACGCCAACGCGTGGGACCTGGACGCCCAGCTGGAGCAGGCCATGGACGCGCTGGGCTGCCCGCCCGGCGACTGGCCCGTCACCAACCTGTCCGGTGGTGAGCGCCGCCGCGTCGCGCTGTGCAAGCTCCTGCTGGAGCAGCCCGACCTGCTGCTGCTCGACGAGCCCACCAACCACCTCGACGCCGAGTCGGTGAACTGGCTGGAGCAGCACCTGGCCAAGTACCCGGGCACCGTCGTCGCGGTCACCCACGACCGGTACTTCCTCGACAACGTCGCCCAGTGGATCTGCGAGGTCGACCGCGGTCGCCTCTACCCCTACGAGGGCAACTACTCCAAGTACCTGGAGACCAAGGCCGCCCGCCTCAAGGTCGAGGGCCAGAAGGACGCCAAGCGGCAGAAGCGGCTCAAGGAAGAGCTGGAGTGGGTGCGGTCCAACGCCAAGGGGCGTCAGGCCAAGTCCAAGGCGCGTCTGGCCCGCTACGAGGAGATGGCCGCCGAGGCCGACAAGATGCGGAAGCTGGACTTCGAGGAGATCCAGATCCCGCCGGGCCCGCGCCTGGGCAGCATCGTCGTCGAGGTCAACAACCTCAGCAAGGGCTTCGGCGACAAGCTGCTCATCGACGACCTCAGCTTCACGCTGCCGCGGAACGGGATCGTCGGCATCATCGGGCCGAACGGTGCCGGTAAGACGACCCTGTTCAAGATGATCCAGGGCATCGAGGAGCCGGACTCCGGCTCCATCAAGGTCGGCGACACCGTCAAGATCTCCTACGTCGACCAGAGCCGCGAGAACATCGACCCGAAGAAGTCGCTGTGGGCGGTCGTCTCCGACGAGCTGGACTACATCAACGTGGGCCAGGTCGAGATGCCGTCGCGTGCCTACGTCTCGGCCTTCGGGTTCAAGGGACCGGACCAGCAGAAGCCGGCCGGTGTGCTCTCCGGCGGTGAGCGCAACCGGCTGAACCTCGCGCTCACGCTCAAGCAGGGCGGCAACCTGCTGCTTCTCGACGAGCCGACGAACGACCTCGACGTCGAGACCCTCAGCAGCCTGGAGAACGCGCTGCTGGAGTTCCCGGGTGCGGCCGTGGTCGTCTCCCACGACCGGTGGTTCCTGGACCGGGTCGCCACGCACATCCTCGCCTACGAGGGCGAGTCCAAGTGGTTCTGGTTCGAGGGCAACTTCGAGTCGTACGAGAAGAACAAGATCGAGCGGCTCGGTCCGGACGCCGCCCGTCCGCACCGCGCCACCTACAAGAAGCTGACCCGGGGCTGATCGATCTTGCGGCACATCTACCGCTGCCCGCTGCGCTGGGCGGACATGGACGCGTACGGCCACGTCAACAACGTGGTGTTCCTCCGCTACCTGGAGGAAGCCCGTATCGACTTCCTGTTCCGCCCGGAGAAGGACTTCAAGCAGGGGTCCGTGGTGGCACGCCATGAGATCGACTACAAGCGGCAGCTCGTCCACCGGCACCACCCGGTGGACGTCGAGCTGTGGGTCACCGAGATCCGGGCCGCGTCGTTCACCCTCACCTACGAGGTGAAGGACGGCGACCAGGTCTACGTGCGGGCCTCGACGGTGATCGTGCCGTTCGACTTCGAGGCGCAGCGCCCGCGCCGGATCACCGCGGAGGAACGGGAGTTCCTGCGCGAGTACATGGATGACGCCGAGGAGGAGGCCGTCGCCGCATGACGGTGCTCCACCTCGCCGACGAGGGGGAGGCGGCGGATCTCGCGGCCTTCCTCTCCCGGCTGCTCCACTACGACCGTGGGGCAGCGGTGCGGCTGCAGGCGGCCGGCACCGCGCTGGCCGTCTTCGGGCGGCCCCCCTCCTTCGAGGTGCTGGCCGTGCGGGCGGTACGGCTGGCGAAGCCGTACGAGAAGGGACTCGAGGCCACGCTGGACGTGACCGTCTCGGCCGGTGAGCTGCTGGAGACGGTGGATGAGAACGCCGGAACCGTCCTTGTGCCGGGTGCCGTGACCGGGCCGCCGTGGGCCGGTGTGCTGCCGCCCCGCGGGGGCTGGCGGGCCGAGCCGGGGCTGCCCTCTCCGGACGCCCTGCGGTCCCTCGTCGCCGCCGTCGTCGCCGAATTCCGTTCCCGGACGCGGGAGTTGCCCGCCGAGCGGCGGACGCGGGACGAGCTGGACCGGATCGGGCGGGACATCTGGTCCCGTACGGTCGGGGACACCCGGCTCCCCGTCCGGGCCGTGCACGCGGCGCAGTCCCTCGGGTTCCTGCGGCCCGGAGTGCCGCCGGCACTGTTCTCCTCGGGGCCGTGGCTGAGGCTGCGCACACCGTACGGGTCCGTCGCCGTACGGCGTGCCGGGCTCGGGGCGCTGGACGTCAGCGTCCGCTGACCGGCCCCCCGGCGGGCGTCAGCCCGCGGTGTTGACCATCGAGGCCGCCGCGTACGTCAGGTAGTTCCACAGCGTGTGCTCGTGCTCCTCGGACAGGCCCAGCTCCTCGACGGCGACGCGCATGTGCTTCAGCCACGCGTCGTGCGCCGCACGGTCGACCGCGAAGGGCGCGTGCCGCATCCGCAGCCGCGGGTGGCCGCGGTTCTCGCTGTACGTCGTGGGGCCGCCCCAGTACTGGATGAGGAACAGCGTGAGGCGGTCCTCGGCAGGGCCCAGGTCCTCCTCGGGGTACATGGGTCGCAGCAGCGGGTCCTCGGCGACTCCCTCGTAGAAGCGGTGGACGAGCCGACGGAAGGTCTCCTCCCCGCCGACCTGCTCGTAGAAGGTCTGCTCCTGAAGCGTGCCGCGCGGAATCTCATTCACGCGATCCATGGTCTCAGACGCCCCGGCATAGGACTCAAGACCTAGGTCCTTGCCCCTACTGTGGAGACATGGGCGGCTACGCACTCGGCAGTGAACTCGACGGTCTCGCCGCCGCCGCGCGGGCGGCACTGGTGCGGCGGATCGAGGCGAGCGGGGTCTGGGCCGCCGATCCGGGCTGGCGGGAGGCCTTCGCGGCGGTCCCGCGGCACCTCTTCGTGCCGTACTACTACGTCGGTGTCGCCGGCGGCTACGAACGCCGCTGGGGCGAGAGCGCCGACCGCGGGGCGCGGGAGCGGTGGCTGCGGGGCGCCTACGAGGACACCCCGCTGGCCACCCGGCTGCGCGACGGCGAGCTGCTGTCCTCCAGCAGCCAGCCGTCCCTGATGGCGGACATGCTGGCCGCGCTGGACGTCGCGGACGGCCACACGGTCCTTGAGATCGGCGCAGGCACCGGCTACAACGCGGCGCTGCTGTCCCACCGGCTGGGCGACGACAAGGTCACCACCGTCGACCTCGACCCGGAGATCACCGAGTCGGCCCGCAGGCACCTGGCCGCGGCCGGGTACCACCCGGTCGTCGTCACCGGAGACGGCGCCCGGGGCGTGCCGGAGCGCGCGCCGTTCGACCGGATCATCGCCACGTGCGCCCTGAGCACCGTCCCGTGCGCCTGGGTGGCCCAGAGCCGCCCGGGAGGCCGGATCCTGATGCCGCTGGCCACCGGCCTGATCGTGCTGACGGTGACCGGCGCCGGGGACGCCGAGGGACGCTTCCTGCACACACCCGCCTACTTCGTGCCGCTGCGCGGGACCGGCCGGCCCGGGGGCGAGTCGGCCCAGCTGGGCGGGGTGCCACGCCGGGCCCGGGAGGACGACCTGTTCCGCTTCCTGCTGGCCCTGACCCGCGGCAGCCTCGATCCGCAGGAGGCGCACGCGCTGTGGGAGCGGGAGGGCAGACCGCAGCGCGAGCGCTACGGCATCACGGTCCGGGGCGAGCGGGAGTGGGCCTGGCTGGACGACCCGGAGGGGCCGTACGCCTGGCCCCTCCCGTCGTGACGGGGTCCTCAGCCGCGGCGGATCGTGATCGTCGTCCAGGCGCCCACGTGCACCCGGTCGCCGTCCTGGAGCGGTACGGGGACGAACGGCTGGATCGGTTCCTCCGAGCCGTTGACCGTCGTGCCGTTCGTGGAGTTCTGGTCGACGACCGCCCAGCTGCCGTCCGGCTGCTGGACCAGCACCGCGTGCTGGTGCGAGACGCCCGGGTCCTCCGGCGGCACCGACAGGTCGATGTCGGGGGTGTCGCCGGTGGAGTGCCGACGGCGGCCGATCGTGAGCTGGTTGCCGGTGAGCCGGCGCTGCTGCTCCGGCGAGTACGCGGGCAGGTTCAGGCCCGCGGCCTCGGGGCCGGAGCGCTGCATCATCGCCATGAAGTAGTCGCGGTCCGGGCCGATGGTCGCCGTCCACGTCGCGGGTCCCCGCGGCGGCTGGGGCTGCTGGGGGAAGCCGCCGGGGCCGGGAGGTGCCTGGGTCGCGCCGGGCTGCGGGTAGCCGTAGCCGCCCTGACCGGGGCCACCGGGGCCGCCCGGGCCGGACGACGGCGGGGAGATCACCCAGTCGTCCTCACCGCCGCCGAAGGACGGACCGCCCTGCTGCGGAGGCCGCTGCGTCTCCCGCGGGAATCCGGGCGGGGCCGACGGGCCGGACTGGTGGTAGGCCTGCGGAGCGCCACCGGGGCCACCGGGGCCACCGGGACCGCCGGGGCCAGGCGGGGGCGGGACCGGTCGGGAGGGGTCGGCACCGAATCCGGGCGGACCGGGAGGCCCGCCGGGCCCCCCAGGACCACGGGGGCCGGGAGGAGCCTGGGTAGCGCCGGGCTGCGGGTAGCCGTAGCCGCCCTGCCCGGGGCCGCCGGGGCCGCCCTGACCGGGGCCGCCGGGGCCGCCCTGACCGGGGCCGCCGGGGCCGCCCTGACCGGGGCCGCCGGGGCCGCTCGGGCCGGGGCGGCCGGACGGGTCGCCGCCGAACGGCGGGATCGGCTCGGCCGGACGGTTGATCTGCGAGGGGCGGGAGCCCTGGTACTCGTAGGAGTCACCGCCGCCGTACGGCGGCCCGGGCGGGCCCTGCCGGCCCGGCGGCTGGAAAGGCGCACCCGGACCGGGCGGCGGGGCCGCGGGCGTGTACGACGTCGCCGTGTTCGTCAGGAAGTTCCACCGGCACTCCTCGCAGAACGGGGCGCCGCCCTCGCGCGGGGTACGGCACTGCGGGCAGAGCTCCGGCGCGGCGTTCGGTACGGCGGACAGGTGCGGCGGGCGTCCGCCGGGGCCCTGGGGGCCGCCCGGGCCGGCGGGGGGCGGGAAGCCGTAGCCGCCGGGCGGCGGCGGGGGAGGAGGAGGCGGAGGCACGGCACCCGCCATGCGGTGACCGCAGACCTCGCACCAGTCGTCGGAACCCGACTGGTGTCCGTTCGGGCAGGTCGGCATGTCGGCGCGTCCCTCCTTCGATCTCTTCTAGGTCACTTCTTCACGCGAACAGTCTTGGTGGAACGGGTTTCGAGTGTCATCTCGTCAGCCTCCGCGACCTTCGCCTTCAGTCGCACAGTACCGGTCGCGGCATCGACCACGTCCACCACCTTCGCAAGCAGTTTCGCAGTATCGGCGTTCCCGGAGGCACTCGCGAGCTGAACGGCTCGGCCCAGTTTGGCCGTTGCTCCATCCATATCTCCCGACTTACGAAGATCCAGCCCCTGTTGGATGACTTGTGCCAGTTCGGCCTGCCCGGTGTAGTGGGCGACCTGAGGGTTGATCGACGTCGAGGCGACCATGTCGTCCGTCCACACCGCCCGCACCAGGCCTTGCGCACCGAGGTTCTGGGTGCTGCCGTCGGGCTGCGGAATGACCAGCGAGATCCGGGCCGCCAGCATCTCCTGCCCGATGTGCGCGGCCGGGACCTCCACGCAGACGTGGTAGTCACGGGACTCGTCTCCCCAGGAACCGAGGGGGTAGTCGCCGGCGCGCGGGCCCGCCTCGGTGCGCCGGCCGGTCAGTTCCACGACCGTCGGCGCGACCTGCTTGACGAACTTCACGGTCGTGCCGACCGGGGTCCACAGCCGCAGGGAGACGTCCGCGACCTCCTTGCCCATCGCCGTCTCCATCATCTGCGTGAAGTCGGCGGCGAGCCCGGCCGGATCGGCGACGATGTCGGCCGTGCCGAGCAGGGCGGAGGCGATCGCTGTGACTTCTTTCACTTCCCAGTCCGTGCCCACGCCGCGCGCGTCACACGTGAACCTCCCGGCGCACGCGTCGAGCGCGGCCTTCAGGTCCTCGGGCGACTCGTGCTCGTTGCGGCCGTCGGTGAGCAGGATGCCGTGCCGGATCGCGACGTCCGCGGAGGACAGCAGGCGGTCGGCCAGTCTCAGCCAGGTGCCGATGGCGGTGCCGCCGCCGGCGCTGAGCGAGCGCAGCGCCTGCTTGGCCTGCTCACGGGTGGTGGCGTCGGCGACCGCGACGCGCCCACCGCCCGGGTAGACCTCCTTCGCCACGTGTGTCCCGCCGATCACCGCGAAGTGCACACCGTCACGCAGGGTGTCGATGGCCGCGGCCGTCGCGTCGCGGGCGTTGCGCATCTTGGTCGGCGGGTAGTCCATCGACCCGGAGCAGTCGACCATGACCGCCACGGCCGCGGACGGGCCCTGGCCGGGCGAGTAGAGGTGGGGCGCGGCGACCGCGCTGCCGATCGTTCCGCCGCCGGTCGCCGTCACCGTGACGATGGCGTTGACCTCGCCGGCGCCCTCCGGCAGGTACTCGTTCTGGTACACGTCCACCGAGAACTGGGGCACGTTCGACTTCGAGAAATTGGCCATGCCTGCTTCGATCCCCCTCCAAAGCCCCCGCCGCGGCGGGGTGATGACGGTAGGCGGACCGGTCCCCTCCGGTCCGCCGAGGCGTCCCCGTACGTGGCCTCAGGCCGATCCTGCCCCCTGGGGCACGGCCGGGAACGGCACGAGCGCCACTGTTACGTTGTCGTGGCCCCCGCCGTCCAGGGCGTGGCCGAGGAGCACCCGGGCGCTGTGCAGCGGGTGCACGGCGGCGTCGAGCGGGACGACCCGGGCCATGTCGTCGGCGGCCTCCGCGTAGTTCCACAGGCCGTCCGTGCAGACCACCACCACGCCGGGCCGGTCCGGCTTGAACGCGGCGGTGTGCGGTTCCAGCTCGTAGGCGTCCGCGCCGAGCCAGCCGGTGATCGCGTGGGCGCGCTCGTCGGCGTAGGCCTCGGCCTCGTTCATCAGGCCCGCGGCGACCATCTGCGCGGCCCACGAGTCGTCCTCGGTGAGCCGGGCCGGGGGAGCGCTGCGGTCGACCGGGACCCAGTAGGCGCGGCTGTCGCCGACCCAGCCGACGATCAGCAGGCCCGACGTCACCACGGCGCCGACGATGGTGCAGGCGGGGGCGTTCTGGTGGGGGGCCTGCTCGCGGGCCGTGGCGGGTTCGCCGGCGAGCGAGTTGACGGCGCGCGAGGCGGCGAGGATCGCGTCGTGCATCGCCTGTTGCGGGTGCGTGCCGCGCGGCAGGGCCGCCAGCAGCGCCTCGCCCGCCGCCTTCGAGGCCGCCGCTGAGGCGTCATCGGGGCGGGTCGCCGAGGAGACGCCGTCGCAGACGATCGCGACGGAGGCGGGGGAGCCGTCGGGCAGCGCGGTGGTGCCGATGGCGAACGCGTCCTCGTTGCGGTGGTGGCGCAGACCGCGGTCGCTGACCGCGGCCACCGGGCCGGACTCCTGCTCCATGTGGTCCCGTTCGCGCGGCTGGGCGTGGCCGCAGTTCTCGCAGTAGCCGTCGTCGTCCACGCGGCCGGCCCGGCAGGCGACGCAGACCTTGCCGCCGGTGCCCGCGGCCTGGGCCGCCGGCTCGGCGGACACCCGTGGGTCCGGTGCCTGGAGGAGGTACTCGTCGGGCTGTGTCTGGTAGATCTCCGGCGACGCGGCAGGCCCGTCGGGCTGCGGCGGCCGGTCGAACCGTACGCCCGCGGCCGGGGCCGGCGGGGCGCTCGGGGGCGGGGGCGTCTGAGGCGGCAGCGCGGAGCCGCCCGAGTCGGTTCCCGGCAGGTCCGTCGGCAGGTGCACCGCCTCCGGGGCCCCCGCGCCGTCCGGCCCGGGGGCGGGCCAGGCCGCGCCGGCGGGTGGCGCCGGCGGGGGCTCGGGGTACGCACCCGCCGGAGCACCCTGGGCGGGCACCGAGCCGTTCATGGTGATGGTCGGGTTGTCCTGAGGCCGTGCCGGCACGGCGGACAGGTCGTATCCGCACGCGCCGCAGAAACGGTCACCCGACTCGAGGGGTTCCTCGCAGCTCGGGCAGGCGGACAACTGGGGCATCTGCGACATCAACTACACCCACGTCCGGGGGCGGTAACGATTGGCACGTTCCACCAGGTCGATCCTCTCCTCGCCGCCCCGCGCCAGCCGGGCCAGCGTGCGGTACGAGCGTTCCAGACCGAAACGCAGGCCCCGCTCGTCCAGGCCGCTGCCGAGCAGCGTCCGTCCCCCGGCGGCGGGAGGGGCGGAACCCTGGCCCCCGGAGAGTACCCAGTCCAGCGCGCAGCCGAGGACTTCGGCCGACAACTGCTCCCGGCGCGCCGGATCCAGACCGTACGCCTCCAGCGCCTCGACCTGCGCCGCGGCGGCCGTCAGATCCTCCAGGAACGACGCGTCCGAGGCGGTCGCCGCGCGCTGCCGCAGCCGCGCCCGGACGGCGGCCACCCGCGCGGCCGTGTAGTGGATGGAGGACTCCGGCACCGACTCCAGCGTGCGTACGGCACCCCGCCGGTCCCCGGTCGCCAGCTGCACGCGGGCCAGGCCGAACGCGGCGCTCACATAGCTCGGGTCGGTCGACCACACCAGCCGGTAGTACTCGGCGGCGTTGTCGAGCTGTCCCAGCACCTCCGCGCACAGGCCCAGCGCCAGCTTGGGCGCGATCTCGCCCGGGAAGGCGTCGTAGATCGCGTCGAAGGCGAGCGCGGCGCCCTCGTCGTCGTCCGTCACCAGCGCGGCCACGCCCCGGTACCAGACCACTCGCCAGTCGTCGGGCCGTTCACCCTCCAGCGTGACCAGCGCCTGGAGCGCGGTGGCCGGCTCGCCGGTCTCCAGCCAGGCCCGGATCTGCCGCAGGCGCGTCTCGATCGACGGGGCCGGAGCCGCCGCCAGGGCGCCGAGCAGTTCGGCGGGTGCCGAGGTCATCAAGCCCGCCAGGAAACCGGCGTTGGGGTCCCCCGGGTCCACCCTGGGGACGGGCAGGGCGAAGGCGGCGGCTGGGGCGTCGACGGGCTTGACGAGGCTGTGCGGGCCCTCGGGCCGCCGCGGGTGGGGCAGGGAGGCGGCAGCGGCGGGCGCCCGGGTCCGCACCGCCCGGGCCCCGAGCCGGGACACCTCTGCGTCCAGTCTCGGGAACAACTCCGTGTCCGTGACCCGCAGCTCCGGTCCGAAGAGCGTGGACAGGGCCGGGCGGGCACGACCCGTCTGGAGGGAGACGACCTCCCGCAGGACGCCCGTCAGCTGCTCCGTCATCTCCTGCGCGGAGGCGAAGCGGCGGGCGGGGTCGGGATCCGTGGCGCGGACCAGGAGCCGGTAGAACGACTCGTACTGCCGGAACACCTCGATGTGGTCCGGGTCGGGCAGGGAGTCGGCGTAGACGTTGGTGTAGCCCTGGAAGTCGAACGTCATGACGGCGAGGGTGCGGGCGACCGTGTACAGGTCGCTCGCCACCGACGGGCCCGCCTCGGCCACTTCCGGGGCCTGGTAGCCGACCGTGCCGTAGATGGCCGACTCCTCGTCGTCCATCCTGCGCACCGCGCCCATGTCGATCAGCTTGAGCTGGTCCTCGGTCTGGATCGCGTTGTCGACCTTGAAGTCGCAGTACAGCAGGTTCCGGCTGTGCAGGTGCCCGAGCGCCTCCAGCGCCTCGATGCCGTACGCGCAGGCCTGCTCCACCGGCAGCGGGTCCCGTCTGCCCTGCGCGGTGCGGCGGGCGTTGGCGATCTCCTTGAGGGACTTGCCGCCGACGTACTCCATGACGATGTAGCCGTCGAGCGAGCCCGTGCGCTGGTCCAGGTGCTCCACGAAGTTGTAGATCCGCACGATGTTGGCGTGCTCGATCTCCGCGAGGAAACGACGCTCGGAGATCGCCGCCGCCATCGCGTCCTGGTCGCCCGTGTCGAGCAGGCCCTTGAGGACCACCCAGCGGTCCGAGACCGCCCGGTCGACGGCGAGGTAGATCCAGCCCAGGCCGCCGTGCGCCAGGCAGCCGACCACCTCGTACTGGCCGTGCACCACGTCCCCGGCCTTCAGCTTCGGTACGAACGAGTACGGGTGGCCGCACTTGGTGCAGAAGCCCTCCGTACGGCCCGGCCGGTCGCCGCGCGCCCGGCCCACCGGCGCTCCGCAGTCGGAGCGTGAGCAGAACCGCTTCCTCTCGGGCACCTCGGGGTTGTCCAGGACCATCTCGCGCGGGTCGGGCCGCGGGATCGGCGGCACCTGCACCAGTCCGGCGCCCAGCCGTCCCCGTGACGAGGAACCGGCGGTCGAGCCGGAGCTGCGCACCGACACCGAGCGGCCCGCCGACGCACCCGAAAGGGACCGTGAGAGACGTCCCGACACCGAACGGCGGGACTTCGACGACTGGGAGGAGGTCCGCGAACTGCGGCTGCCGGAGCGCAAACCGCCGCTGCCGGCGGACCCGCGGGAGCCGCCCCTGCCGCCGGCGGTGATGCCGGTGGGAGGTGAGCCGACCATGCCTCTCCCGGAGGGGGCAGCCGCGACGACCGGGGCGAGACCGCAGGTGTCGCAGTACAGTTCCCCGCCGCCCACGTCCTCGTAGGTGCCGCCGCAGGCGGGGCGCTGGCAGGTGCGTCCGGACGCGCCGGGTGGCTCCTGCGGTGCCTGACTCATGGACTCCCCCTCGTCACTCATGCGCCCGGCCCCCTCCGGTCGTCCTCGTCCTGCCCCGGCACCCGCGGGCCGCCGCCCAGCAGCTCGGCGGCCGCGTGCTGGTAGCGAAGCACCGCCTGCTCGGCGACGCGCAGGTCGCAGGGGGCGCTCCACAGCATGCGGCGCGCCTTCTCGTATCGCTCCACCAGCAGGGTGTCCTCCGCGAAACCGTGCCGGGCGACCTTCGCCTTGTACGCGTCCAGCCGGCCGCGCAGCTCGGCGCGGACCGCCAGCGGGGCGGTGACGGCCGTCAACGACTCGCGGGCGCGCAGCAGTTCGTCCTCAGCCTTCTGCTCCAGCGACTCCAGCAGCGGGGACAGCCGGTGCCACTGCGCCTGCCTGCGGTACTCCGCGGCCGCCGCCAGTTGCTCCTGCAGCACGGTCGGCGGACCGCTGACGACCGGCACCTCCGTCGCCGCGATCTTCGCCAGGACCTCGCCGCGTGCCGTGCGCGCCTCGGCGAGCGTGCGGTCCGCGCGGCTGAGGATGTCCCGCAGCCGCACGATCCGCTTCTCGGCGTCCTGGCGCACGGTCAGCACGGCGTCGATCTCGCGGCGTACGTCCTCCAGGGCACGTGCCTCGCGGTCGTACACCGTCGTGTCCGGCCTGCCGCCGCCCGGCGCCGAACTGCCCTCCGCGGCCAGCCAGAAGGCCAGCGGGTCCGAGACCACCTGCTCGCGCAGCTTCGTCAGTATCCGCGTGATGCGCTCCAGGTCGTCACCGGCCGGGTGCTCGCCGGGGCGCACGCCGACCGAGTGCGCGAGCCGGCGGGTGCGCTGGAGTTCCGCCGCGAGCAGATCGATCCGGGCGGGCAGAGCCGACCAGACCGCGTCCGCGGCGACGACCATGTCCAGGCTCGTCGCGTACAGCTCGTTCATCCGGTCGACGAGGGCGGAGAGCGAGTAGCGCTCGCTGAGCTTGGTCGGACCGCCGTGCAGGGTCGGGGCGTTGGCCGTCGCCGTGGCGCTGCCCGCGACGGTGACCGAGTCGCCGTTCAGCAGCTCCGTCAGCTCCACCAGGTCCTCGCGGCTGGACCAGCGGCGGCGGGCGCGGATGTCGCGGGCGGTGCGCAGCGCGTCGGTGTACGCGTCGAAGTACGTCCACAGCAGCGTGATCGACGCCTCCGTGGACGTCCAGCGCTCCTGGGTGACGCCCGTGAGCTGGGCGCCCTCCAGGAGTCTGCGGCCCGCGTGGTCCTGCAGGGCGAGGAGCGAGGTCTCGATCGCCTCGTGCTCCGCGCCGAGCCGCGCCAGCGCACGGTCCACCTCGTCCCGGTCCATCACCGGCCCGGTGGATCCCGTGACGCCCATCGATCACCTCTCGCTGCGGTCGTGTGTCGCGTGTCGTCTGTCGTCGTCTGGTGTGGGTGCTCGCGGGTTCGGCAAGGGGTCAGGTGGTGCGGAGGTACTGCGGTGCCGGTGGTTCCGACTTCTTCGCATCCTTGCCCAGGGTCGCCGACAGCCATTGGCCGTACGACGCCTGCCAGCCGTTCGCGGTGTCCTCGCGGTAGTCCACCAGGATCTGGTTGACCCGGCGCACCAGATCGTCCGCGTCCTTCTTCATCGCCACGCCGTAGTACTCGGCAGTGAAGGCGTCACCCTTGAGCTGGACCGTCGGATCCTGTGCCGCCTGGCTCGCCGCGAGAGCGCCGTCGGTGACCACCGCGTCGACCTCGCCCAGCTGGAGCCGCACCAGACAGTCGAGTTGGTTCGGCACGGTGGTGGAGATGTCGGTGCTGGCCGGGAGGTCGCCGGCCTTCTGGTCCGCCTCCAGTTTCGCGTACGCCGTCGAGCCGGCGGCCGTGCAGACGCGGCGGTCCGCGAGCGTGCCGTCGTAGCCCTTGACGGGTGAGGACGTCGGGGCCAGGACCTGCTGGCCCGTCTTGAAGTAGGGCGCGGAGAAGGCCACGTCGGCGATGCGGGCGCAGTTGATCGTCATCGTGCGGACGACCATGTCCACACGGCCGTCCTTGATCGCCGGGATGCGCTGGTCGGTCGGGATCGCCTTGAACTGCACGGCGTTCGGGTCGCCGAGGATGTCCTCGGCTATGCGGTGGACCAGGTCGATGTCGAAGCCCTCGAGCTCCGCGGTCTTGCCGCTGTTGGGGTTGCGGTAGCCCCAGCGGTAGCTGTTCTGGTCGACACCGACGATCAGTTTGCGCTTCTCGCCCTCGCGGTTCTTGATCGCCCGGATGGTGTCGCCGTCGGCGGAGGAGGGGGAGAGCGTCTGCTTCTCGGGGGCCTCGCAGTCCTCTTCCGCCGTCGTGCCGACGGTTCGCGTGGCCGTGGTGGTGTTCTGGGTGGCGGTGGTGAGCGGCAGGCAGAGGGCCACCAGCGCCACCAGGGCGCAGACGACTGCCATCGCGGTCACTCCGCCCCAGCCCCTGAGTGCGTCTCGCACGGTCGTTCCTCCCTTCGCCCCTGGCCCGTTCACCGGTACTCCGACAGCCTGCGGCCGATGCCCAGGATGGCGCCCGCTGCGCCCAGCACCGCGAGCACGGCCGCGCCGGCCGGCAGGCCCGTCAGCGCGTCGCGGCCGTCATCCGCCGCCCGCTCGAACTCCGTCTCCTCGTGGGCGAGTGCCGTGCGCAGGTTCTCGTCGACGCTGTCGAAGCACTCGCCCGTCGCGCCCTTGGCGCCGATGACCCTGTCCAGCGCCTGCTGGTAGTTGCCGTTCTCGTCCTGCTCGCGGGCCGCGGTGTGGCGTTTCTTCCACTCCGTCATGTTGCCCACGGCGGCGGTGACGGGGCGTTCGCCCGAGGCGTCGTCGGCGAGCTGCTCCGCCGCCGCCAGGTGTGCGGCGAGGGCCTTGATGTCCGAGCCGAAGTCGTAGTCGTAGGCGTCGTAGGTCGTTTCGCCGACCTTCTTCGTCTCCGCGCCGCGGGCCACCAGGGTCAGGTTCTCGTTGCCCCGGGCCTTGAGGGAGGCGATGCGCGCGTCGTGCAGGACGTTCAGGGAGCGGACGCCGTGGTCGTAGGAGTCGTTCAGGCCCGCGCGGGCGAAGGTGTGGCCCACGACCAGCCAGAGGAGGACGGCCGTGGCCGTGGCCGTGGCGGCCACCAGGCCGTGGTTCAGGACCCTGTTCGTCCGCCGGTAGGTGCGGTGCTGGGCCCAGGCGAGGGCGGCCAGGGCGGCGACGCCGAGGGCGATGGCCGCCCACGGGTACGGGGTGGCGCCCGCGTAGTCCGCGCGCAGGCGCTGGTTCTCCTTCTTGTACAGGTCCTCCGCCGCCGGGAGCATCTGCTTCTGCATCTTCTCGTTGGCGTAGCGCAGGTAGGCGCCGCCGACGGGGAAGCCCTGGCGGTTGTACGTACGGGCGCGCTCCACCAGGCCCTTGTACTCAGGCAGGAGCCGGTTGAGCTCGGCGATCGTCGCCGTGGACGGAGAGTCCGGGTCGGCGTTGGCGGCGGCGTTGACGAGCTTGTCGGCGGCCGTGCGGATGTCCCGCTCGTAGCGTTCGCGGGTGGTGGCCGACTCCTGGCCGCCGGCGAGGAAGCCACTGGAGGCGGCGGTGTTGGCGTCCGCGAGGGAGCGGTAGATGTCGGCGGCGTCCGAGCTGAGGGGCTGGCTGCGGGTGAGGACGTCGTCGGCGGCGGCCGCGCGGCCGGTCATCTGCCAGGCGGCGACCGCGCCGAAGGCGATGACGAGGAGGGCCAGGAGGGCGCCGATGATGCGGAGGCGGCCCGGTTCGGTGGTGGCGGCGGAGCGGAGCTGGTCGAGGCCCTCGGCGAAGGCGGTGCGGCGGGGTCCCACCGGGGGTTCGGGCGGTGCCGGGGTGCTGCCGGGGGGCCGGGCCGGGGGTGCCGCCTGTGCCGGTACCGCCGGCAGGATGGGCTGGCCCGGCCCCGGTGGTGGCGGACTGCTCTTCGGCGTGTACGTCACTGTGACCTCCCCCGTGGTCATCCGTCGCCGCAAGTATCGCTGCCGGGGCAGACATCCGCACCGGCCTTGCCTGGATCTTGATCGGATCGCAGCGTGGACACCACCCCCCCGCCCCACCCCTTGCCCAGGAACACGTACGGGGAGGTGGTTCGGTTCCCGGGTTCGCGACGCGTGTGGTCGCCCTAGGCGTCGTAGTACGCCCGCAGCCTCTCCTGCGCCCCCTCCCTCGTGCCGACGTGGTCGAGGCCCAGCAGCGCGGCGCCCAGGACCGGGCTGGCGGTCACCACCCGCGCGACGGCCTTCGGTGCGCGGGTGGCCAGCAACTGCTCGATGTGGTCATTGAGTTGGGCATGCCGGGCAGCCAGGACGCCGCCGCCCAGGAGGACCGGGGTCTCCTCGGACAGAAGGTCCAGGCGGGTCAGGGCGACCACTGCCATGGCGACCACCTCCTCGGCCTGGCGCTCCACGATCGTCCGGGCGATCGCGTCGCCGCCGGCGGCCGTGGCGAAGAGGACCGGGGCCAGCTCGTGGCGCCGGAACGTCGGGATGTGCTCCAGGTGCAGCGCCTCGACGAGGGCGTACATGGAGGGCAGGCCGAAGTGGGCGGGGAGGGTGTGGGACAGGGCGGTGGGGGCGCCGCGGCCGTCCTCCGCCCGGGAGGCGTGCCAGAGGGCCTCCTCGGCCAGGCCCCAGCCGCCGCCCCAGTCGCCCGAGACCCTGCCGAGTGCCGGGAAGCGGGCCGTGCGGCCGTCGGGGCGCATCCCCACGCAGTTGATGCCCGCGCCGCAGACGACCGCCACACCCCGGGGTTCGGTGGCACCGGCCCGCAGGATCGCGAAGGTGTCGTTGCGGACCGTCACCGTCGTGCCCCACGCGCGTGCCCGCAGCGCCGCCGCCAGCCGCTCTTCCTCGATGGGGAAGTCGGCGTTCGCCAGGCACGCCGAGACGTGGGTGACCGAGGTGAGACCCGCGGTGGTGAGGGCCTGCGCCACCGTTTCGGCGAGGCCGTCCATGGCCGTGTCCACGCCCACGGCCGGTGGACGGAAGCCGCCTCCGCGTGCCGTGGCGAGGACGTCCCCGTCCGCCGTCACGATCGCGACGTCCGTCTTGCTGTTGCCCGCGTCGATGGCGAGGACACGTGCGGTCAGGCCCACGCGAGGTGCTCCCGGTTGTGCGCGATCAGCCGGTCGGTGAGCCTCTCGGCGTACGCGTACTGGCCGACCAGGGGGTGCGAGAGGAGGGCGCGGAGGACGCGGTCCCTGCCGCCGTGCAGGGCGGCCCGGAGGGCCAGCTCCTCGTAGGCCGTGACGTCGGCCATCAGGCCGGCGTAGAGCGGGTCCACGGGCTGCACGGGGAGGGGGGACGCGCCCTCGGCCCCCACGGCCGCCTGGACTTCGATCACCGCGTCGTCGGGGAGGAACGGGAGCGTGCCCCGGTTGTGCGTGTTCACCACCTGGTAGGGCGAGCCGCCACCGCCCAGCAGGGCCGCGGCCAGGTCCACCGCCGCCTCCGAGTAGAAGGCACCGCCCCGCTGGGCCAGCAGCGCCGGCTTCTCGGCCAGGGCGGGGTCGGCGTACAGCGTGAGCAACCGGCGTTCCATCTCGGCCACTTCGGCCGCACGGGACGGCTTCGTCCGCAGTTCTTCCACGACCTCGTCGTGCGCGTAGTAGTAGCGCAGGTAGTAGGAGGGGACCACGCCCAGGGTGTCCAGCAGGGGGCGGGGCAGGCGGAGGTCGGCCGCGATCGTGTCGCCGTGTTCGCCCAGCAGTTTCGGCAGGACGTCCTCGCCCTGAGGGCCGCCGAGGCGTACCGCCGTCTCCCAGGTGAGGTGGTTGAGGCCCACGTGGTCCAGGTGGATCCCGGAAGGCTCCACGGACAGCAGGGCCGCGAACTTGCGCTGCAGGCCGATCGCCACGTTGCACAGGCCCACCGCCTTGTGGCCCGCCTGGAGCAGGGCGCGGGTCACGATGCCGACCGGATTCGTGAAGTCGATGATCCACGCCTGCGGGTTGGTGCGGCGTACGCGCTCCGCGATGTCCAGGACGACGGGGACCGTGCGCAGGGCCTTCGCGAGACCGCCGGCGCCGGTGGTCTCCTGGCCCACGCAGCCGCATTCCAGGGGCCAGGTCTCGTCCTGCTCGCGGGCCGCCTGGCCGCCCACGCGGAGTTGGAGCAGGACCGCGTCCGCGCCGTCCACCGCCTCGTCGAGATCGGTCGTGGTGGTGATACGGCCCGCGTGGTCCTGCCGGGTGAAGATGCGGCGGGCCAGGCCGTCCACCAGGTCGAGACGGTCCTGGGCGGGGTCCATCAGGACCAGGTCCTCGACGGGCAGGGTGTCCCTCAGGCGGGCGAAGCCGTCCACGAGTTCGGGGGTGTAGGTCGAGCCTCCGCCGACCACGGTCAGTTTCACTGAGCGATACCTCGCTTCCGGGTGCCCGGGACGACGACCGTCGGCCGCAGGTTCGGGGGTTGGCCCACGGGGAGATGCTGCATGTCTGTCTAACCCTTTACTCCGGTGAGCGTGACGCCTTCTACGAACGCCTTCTGGGCGAAGAAGAACACGAGGATCACGGGGGCCATCACCAGCACGGTGGCGGCCATGGTCAGGTTCCAGTCGGTGTGGTGGGCGCCCTTGAACGACTCCAGGCCGTAGGAGAGCGTCCAGGCGCCCGGGTTCTCCGACGCGTAGATCTGGGGGCCGAAGTAGTCGTTCCACGCGTAGAAGAACTGGAAGAGGGCCACTGCGGCTATGCCCGGTCTGGCCATCGGCACAACGACCTTCAGGAGTGTGCGCAGATCGCCGCAGCCGTCCACCTTGGCCGCGTCCACGTACTCGTCGGGGATCGTGGTGAGGAACTGGCGCAGCAGGAAGATCGAGAACGCGTCACCGAACGCCATCGGGATGATCAGCGGCCAGAGCGTGCCGGACAGGTCCAGCTGCTTCGCCCAGAACAGGTACATCGGGATGATGATCACCTGCGGCGGCAGCATCATCATCGAGATGACCAGCATGAGGGCCGGATTGCGGCCGCGGAAGCGGAACTTGGCCAGGGCATAGGCCACGGGGATCGAGGAGACGACCGTGAGGACCGTGCCCAGGCCCGCGTAGATCAGGGTGTTCTTCCACCAGGTGATAAAGCCGGGGGTGCCGAAGACCTCGGCGTAGTTGCCCCACTCCCAGGTGTGCGGGATCAGGTCGCGGCCGAGCGCCTGGCTGTCGCTCATGAGGGAGGTGAGGAAGACGAAGACGAACGGGAGGGTGAAGAAGAGGGCCGCGGCGATGCCGAACGAGTGGATCGCGATCCATTCCAGCAGAGCCCTGCGGTGGGCCCTGCGTTCCGCCGGCGACGGGGGTGTCTTCGGCTCCAGGCGTTCGTCGAGTGTCTGCGTCATCGTTCACCTGCCTGGATCAGGCCGCCCCTGCGACGCATCAGCAGGGCGGTGAAGGCCATGGAGAGGGCGAACAGGACCAGGGCGACCACACAGGCCGAGCCGTAGTCGAAGCGCTGGAAGCCCAGGTTGTAGACGAGCTGGGGGAGGGTGAGGGTGGACTGGTCGGGGTAGCCGGGCTCGAACTGCGTTCCCGCGCCCTGGATCACGCCCGAGGCGACCTTCCCGGCGATCAGCGGCTGGGTGTAGTACTGCATCGTCTGGATCACGCCGGTGACGACCGCGAACATGACGATCGGCGAGATGTTCGGGAGCGTCACGTGGCGGAAGCGCTGCCAGGGGCTCGTGCCGTCCAGTTCCGCCGCCTCGTACTGCTCCTTCGGCACGTCGAGCAGGGCGGCCATGAAGATGACCATCAGGTCGCCGATGCCCCAGAGAGCCAGGAGGGTCAGGGCGGGCTTCGACCAGGTGGGGTCGTTGAACCAGCCGGGAGCGGGCAGCCCGATCGTCTCCAGGAGCGAGTTGACCGGGCCCGTGCCGGGGTTCAGGAGGAAGGCGAAGGCCATCGTGGCCGCCACGGGCGGGGCGAGGTAGGGCAGGTGGAAGAGAGTGCGGAAGACACCCGTGGCCGTCCTGATCCTGGTGATCAGCAGGCCCACGCCCAGGCCGAAGGCGACCCGGAGCGTGACCATGACGACGACCAGCCACAGGGTGTTGCGCAGGGCGGGCCAGAAGAGGGGGTAGTGCTCGAAGACGTACGCCCAGTTCTTCGTGCCGCTCCACACCGGCGGCTTGAAGCCGTCGTACCGCATGAAGGAGAAGTAGACGGTGGAGAGCAGGGGGTAGGCGAAGAAGACCGTGAAGCCGATCAGCCAGGGGGACAGGAAGGCCAGGGTGCGCAGGGCCGAACGGCGGTGTTTTGCCCGCAGGCTGGAGGTACGCATGGCCTACTTCGCCTGCGCGATGTCCGTGTCGATCTGGGCGGCCGTCTTCTTCAGCCCGGCCTCGAGATCGGTCGCCTTGCCGCTTTCGTAGTCGTAGCCGAACTGCTGGATCGTGGTGAGGTACACGCCGCCGTTGACGGAGGCGGGGGACGTGGTGGAGTCCGGGTGCGCGGCGATCTCCAGGAACGTCTTGAAGCGCGGGTCGTACGTCAGCTTCGGGGACTTCAGAGCGGCCAGCGTCGAGGGCACGTTGTGGATGGCGTTGGAGAAGCTCACCACCGCGTCCGTGTCCGTGGTCATGTACTTCACCAGTTCCCAGGCCGCGTTCTGCTTCGTGCCGGTCGCGGCGATACCGGCGATGGTGCCGGTGATGTAGCCCTTGCCGTACTGGTCGGCCTGGTCGTCGGGGACGGGCAGCGGGGCCACGCCGATGTCGAACTTCGGCTCGGCGTCCAGGGCCATGCCCAGGCGCCACTCGCCGTCGAGCTGCATGGCGACCTGGCCGGTGTGGAAGGGGTGCTTGGGGCCCCATTCGTCGCCGAGCCCGGAGCGGTAGGTCTCCAGCTTGCGGTAGCCGCCGAGTTCGTCGACCAGCTTCTTCTGGACCGTGAAGGCCTTCGCGAAGGCCGGGTCCTTGCCGACGTTCGACTTGCCGTCCTCGTCGAAGTACGTGGGGGAGAACTGGCCGAGGTAGTGCTCGGTGGTGGTCTCCCAGCCGTGGTAGTTCGGCATGAAGCCGAGCTGCTTGTACGTGTCGCCCTGCGGGATCGTCAGCTTCTTGGCGACCCGCTCGAACTCCGACCAGGTCTTCGGCGGGGCGGCGACACCGGCCTTCTCGAACGCCGTCTTGTTGTAGTAGAGGCCGTACGCGTCGCCCAGGAGCGGCACCGCGCAGCGGTTTCCGTCGAACTGGGTGTACTCGTTCATCGCCTTCGGGAAGGTCTGCCGCGGGTCGATGCCCGACTTGTCGAAGAACGGGTTCAGATCCACCAGGGCGCCCGAGGAGCAGAACCTTCCGACGCTGTTCGTGGTGAACGACGAGATCACGTCCGGGGCCTTGCTGCCGCCGGTGCGCAGGGCCTGGTTCATCTTGTCGTCCGTCATGTTGCCGATGACGTCGACGTGGATGTCGGGGTGCGCCTTCTCGAATCCGGCGACCAGGTCCTTGACGGCCTTCACCTCCGACGGCGCGCTCCAGGCGTGCCAGAAGGTGATCGTCGTCTCCTTGGACGCGTCGTCGCTCGCACCGGCGTCCGGCCGGCCGGTGCACGCGGTGGCGAGGAGAGCGAGGGAGGCGGAGGCGGCGAGCGCGAGCGTCGCTTTTCTGGATGTTCCGAGCATGACAAGGCTCCCTGAGGCGCGGGGGAAGGAAGAAGGGAATACCGGGGGAGGGGGGGGTGGGTCAGCGGGAGGTGTCGAAGACCTCGTCGCGTGTGGTGGCGAGCGCGCTCTCCAGCGCGCCGCGCAGCACGGGGTCTTCACGGACGTCACCCACGACCAGACGCGGGCGGGACGCGGCCAGCTCTTCCAGTTCGGCCTGGACGAGGGCGCGCAGCGGTTCGCCGCCCGAGGTGAGGGACGCGCCGCTCAGCACGACGAGCTCGGGGTCGAGGACCGAGACCAGCGAGGCCAGTCCGGTGGCCAGGCGGGTCGCGTAGGTCTGGAGGAGGTGCCGGTGGGCGTCGTCACCGGCCCGGGCCGCCCTGGCCACCAGTTCGGCGGCGGTCTCGGCGTACGGGCCCGGCGGGATGTCCGCGATGCCGAGCTCGCGGGCCAGGCGCGGGACGGCCTGAGAACCGGCCAGCTCCTGGTAGCCGCCGCTGTTGGCCTTGGTGACCTGGCGGACCAGGGGGGTGCCCGGCACCGGCAGGAAGCCGACCTCGCCGGCGCCGCCGGTCCAGCCGCGGTGCAGCCGGCCGCCGAGGACCAGGGCGGCGCCCAGGCCCTCCTGGTTCCACAGCAGCACGAAGTCCGCGTGGCCCCGGGCCGCGCCGAGGCGCTGTTCGGCGAGCGCGACCAGGTTGACGTCGTTCTCGTACTCGAACGGCATCGGCAGGGCGGCGGCGAGCTCGTCCAGCAGGGTGGGGGAGTGCCAGCCGGGGAGGTGGGAGGCGTAGCGCAGACGGCCGGTGGTGGGGTCGAAGGCGCCGGGCGTACCGATGACCAGGCGGCGGATGTCGTCCCGGGCGAGGCCGGCCGCCTTCACCGCGCCCTCCAGGGCGTCGGTGACCTGCTGGACGACGGGGGTGCCGGTGCGCCTGCCGGGGGTGGGCAGCTCGTGACGGCCGATCGTGCGGCCGGTGATGTCGGCGACCGCTGCGCGGATCCGCTGGGGGGTGACGTCGAGCCCGGCGGCATGACCGGCCGCCGGGTTGACCTCGTAGAGCTGGGCGCTCGGCCCGGGGCGGCCTGCGGTGGTGCCGGTGGCAAGGACCAGCCCCGCCGCCTCCAGGCGGGCCAGGAGCTGGGAGGCGGTCGGCTTGGACAGGCCGGTGAGCTTGCCGATCCGGGTGCGGGACAGCGGGCCGTGCTCCAGCAGCAGGTCCAGGGCGGCCCGGTCGTTCATGGCGCGCAGGACGCGCGGGGTGCCCGGCGTGCCGGCGGTTCCTGCCATGCGTGTCCACACCTGCCCTTCGGCTGCTCAGCTTCTCAGTGATCAGTCGGGGAAGTCCACCGGACGGCCGTCCCCTCGGACGTGTTGTTAGGAAAGTTTCCTATCGATGGGAGGAAGGTAGGCCCGGTTCCGGACGGGCGTCAAGAGGGGACGGCCCGTCGGTATCCGGACACGCGCCGCGGCGCGTCGGACCGGACGAGGTGCGGCCGCACGCGCTTCGGGACAGACGAAGAGGGCGGCACCCGGCAGTACCGGACGCCGCCCTCTCCCGCGGGCCGTGACGGCTACTTCGTGGTGCTCGTCGGGGCCGGCGGGGTGAGCGGGGAGGCCGCAGCCGACTGCGGGGACGACGCGTTCGCGTACGCCGACGGGGCGGCCATCCCCGCCGTCGGGTCCGCGGGCTGCTCCCCGGCCGGGGCCGTGGCGCCGCCGACGATCCGGATGTCCGCCGCGTCGAAGGCCCGCTTGACGCGCCAGCGCAGCTCGCGCTCCACGGTCAGGGACTTGCCGGGCATCGTCTTGGCCGTCACGCGGACGACCATGGAGTCCAGCAGCACGCTGTCCAAGCCGAGCACCTCGATGGGGCCCCACAGCAGCTCGTTCCAGGGCTCCTCGGCGCCCATCTTCTCGGCGACCTCGTCCAGGGTGGCCTTGACCTTGTCCAGGTCCTCGCCGGAGTGGACGGTGACGTCGACGTTGGCCGTGGCCCAGCCCTGGGAGAGGTTCCCGATCCGCTTGACCTCGCCGTTGCGGACGTACCAGATCTCGCCGCCGTCGCCGCGCAGCTTGGTCACGCGCAGGCCCACCTCGATCACCTCGCCGGAGGCGACGCCCGCGTCGATCGTGTCGCCGACGCCGTACTGGTCCTCCAGGATCATGAAGACACCGGAGAGGAAGTCGGTGACCAGGTTGCGGGCGCCGAAACCGATCGCCACGCCGGCGACACCGGCGGAGGCCAGCAGCGGGGCGAGGTTGATGTTGAACGCGGACATGATCATCAGGGCCGCGGTGCCCACGATCAGGAAGCTCGCCACCGAGCGCAGCACCGAGCCGATCGCCTGGGAGCGCTGACGGCGGCGTTCCAGGTTGACCAGCAGGCCGCCCAGGGAGGTGCCGTCCACCGTCTGCTCGGTGCGGCTCATCCGGTCTATGAGCTTGGTGATCGCCCGGCGCACCGCGACGCGCAGCACCACCGCTATCACGACGATCAGCAGGACCTGCAGGCCGATCGCGAGCCACGTCGACCAGTTCTGCTCGACCCAGCCGGCGGCATTCGTCGCGCTCTCCTGGGCGTCCTCGAGCGAAGGCACTCTCGGGGACTGCGTCTCCGAGGGGGTCGGCGACGGTGAGGGGTCGGCGGCCATCAGGACGGCGTCCGCAAGGGACAAGGACACGGCAGGTACCTCCAGGTGCAGCGGTCTGCCCCGGCGCGGTGGTTCAAGGGGTCAAGGTCACGACTGGGTCACCAAAGGGACAGAACCACCACACTAACGGGGCATTGTGTGTGCTCCCGCGGAATGTGTGAAGGAGAGACCGTGCTCACCTGGGCTTGAACAGGCCATGGTCCTGGGGATGAATGAGATGTGGTCGAAAACACTCCCAGCCCGTTACGGGGACATGGTGGCGCTTCCACCAGGCATGAGGGGAGACTGACTACGAATCGTCCCGGCGCGAGCCACGCGCCGCCGGCGTCCAAGGAGGCATCCGTGCCGCATGTCCTGGTCCTCAACGCGTCGTACGAGCCGCTAGGCGTCGTACCGCTCCGCCGCGCGCTCATCCTCGTCCTCGAGAACAAGGCCGTTTGCCTCGAGGAGTCCGGCGCCTATCTGCACAGCGCGACCGTCACAGTCCCCGCACCCAGCGTGGTCCGGCTCAAGCGATTCGTCCGGGTTCCCTATCGGGGGCCCGTTCCACTGACCCGCCGGGCGCTGTTCGCCCGCGACGGGGGCCGGTGCATGTACTGCGGTGGCGTCGCAACCAGCGTCGACCACGTCATCCCGCGCAGCCGCGGGGGCAAGCACGTCTGGGACAACGTGGTGGCGTCCTGCCGCCGCTGCAACCACGTGAAGGCCGACCGCCACCTCTTCGAGATCGGCTGGCGGCTGCGTCACAAACCCGCCCCGCCGTCCGGCCTGGCCTGGCGCATCATCGGGACCGGCCACAGGGATCCGCGCTGGCTGCCGTACTTGCAGCCGTACGGTGCGGAGGACGCCATGGCCCGGATCGACGGCATTTCCGCCTGACGATCCGGGCCTTCGTGTTGGCGCGTGCGGCCTGCCGACCGGCCCGGGGAACCCCCGTTCCCCCGGGCCGGCCCGTCATGGGCGGGAGCGGCTACGCGTACCGCAGTTCCCCCGGGTGCACCGATCGGCGCAGCAGGGGCAGTGAGGTGGCCGCGGCCAGCAGGCAGGCGGCGTAGACGGCGACGGGGACCAGGGCGGGCACCCACGGGACCGGCCGGCCGGAGAGCAGCGCGTACCAGATGCCGATGGCCGTGCCGCCGACGCCCGCGAGCAGCACCGCGGGGGCCAGCGGCAGCGCGGTCTCCAGCAGCAGGGCCCGGCCGAGCACCGCCTGCGGCACACCGGCGGCGGCCTGCGCGGCGAGGCCCCGGCGGCGGGTGGCCAGGGATTCGGCGGTGCCGACGGCGAGGCCGGACAGGGTGATCGCGAAGGCGATGGCGATGGCGGTGCCGGTGAGGTCGAGGCCGGTGGTGTAGTAGGACACGGGTGCGGAGAGCTTCCGGGTGCGCACCATGTCGCCCATGACCTGCCGGATGCCCATGAAGCCGGTCCCGACGACCGTCACCAGCAGCACCGCCGCGTGGGTGCGGGCGGCCGACCAGGGGTCGTGGCGCAGCCGCTCCGCCGCGATCAGCGTCGCCGCCGTCCGGGCCCGGACGGCGAGGAGCCGCCCGGTCGCCTTCGCGGCGGCTCCGGAGAGCCACACCGCGCCCGCGCCGACCGCGAGGATCGCGCCCGTCAGCGTCAGATACCACTCGCCGTTCGGCCGGTTGGCAGCGGCCGTCGTGGTGGCCGTCGCCAGCAGTGCCAGCACCGCGACGAGCAGGAACCCGGCCAGGAACAGAAGCCCCGGCCCCCGCCCGGTGCGCGGCGCGACCCTGCGAACCCAGCCGAGGGGCGAGGCCACCACCCGGCGCAGCGCCAGCGCGCCCGCCGCCGCGCCCAGCAGCGGTACGGCGGCGGCGACCAGGGCGATCCCCGTCCAGACCAGGGGGGTGGGCCGGTTCCACAGGCGCAGCAGGAGCAGCACGGAGAAGACGGTGGCGATCGCCGAGCCCAGCAGACAGGCCAGTCCGGTCTCCAGCGCGGCGATCCGCCGCACCTGCCAGGGCGTCGCCCCGGCCAGCCGCAGCTCGGCCAGCCGCCGGTCGCGGTGCACCGCCCCCATCCGGGCGCACTGGCCGAGGAACCCGAGCACCGGCACGAGCAGGAGCACCAGGCCGGTGACCATGCCCGATCGCGTACCCGGCTGGTCCAGCAGCCCCGCGCCGACGGGCACGTCGTAGATGCCGCGCAGTGACGCCAGGGTGACGGCGGCCAGGGCGAACCCGGTCGCGAGCACCGCGCCCGTCGCCGTGAGCGTCACCCGCCACCACTCCCCGCGGTCGGAACCGCGGGTGAGTTCCCAGGCCAGGCGCAGATCGGAACGCAGGGACGTCACGCCGTCACCCCCAGCTCGGCCACGGCGCCGTCCCGCAACTGGACTTCCCGGTCCGCGTACGCCGCCACCTGGGCGTCGTGGGTGATCAGCAGGACCGACGTGCCCGACTCGCGGGCCGTGTGGACCAGGGCCGTCATGACCTGCTCGCCGGACAGGGAGTCCAGGGCCCCCGTCGGCTCGTCGGCGAAGACGATCCTCGGTCCGGTGACCAGGGCCCGGGCCAGGGCGGCCCGTTGGGCCTGACCGCCGCTCAGCTCTCCCGGGCGCAGGTCCTGCTGCCCGCGGACGCCGAAGCGCTCCAGCTCTTCACCGGCCCGGGCCCGGGCCCGGGCCCGGGCGCGGGCCCGGCCGGTACCGGCCAGCAGCAGGGGCAGGGCGACGTTGTCCAGAACGGTCAGCTCGGGGATGAGCTGCCCGAACTGGAACACCACGCCGAACTCGGTGCGCCGCAGCTCGCTCAGCCGCTTCTCGGGCAGGTCGTCCAGCCGCCGGCCGTCGTAGGTCACCGCGCCGGCGTCCGGGCGGACGATGCCGGCCAGGCAGTGCAGGAGCGTCGACTTCCCGCTGCCGCTCGCGCCGGTCACGGCGAGGATCTCGCCGGCGTGCAGTGTGACCGACGCGCCGCGCAGGGCGGGCGTCCGGCCGTGCGCCTTGGTGAGACCGCCGGCCGTGAGAAGGGGCACGGGTCTGCTCATGCTGCGTCGACCTCCGCGGTCAGGATGGTGAGCCGGGCCGCCGTGGTGTTCATCCAGCGGAGGTCGGCGTCGAGGTGGTTGAGGGCGTAGTCCGCCGAGAGCACGGTCGCGAGGTCCGCCCCCTTGGCGGCCTTCACCGCCGTGAGCTCCCGCATCCGCTCCATGTGCGCGGCGCGCTGGGCGCTCAGGTACGCGGCCGGGTCGCCGCCCGAGAGGATCGCGACCACGACCTTGGCGAAGATCTCGTTCGCCACGAAGGGCGCGGGCGGCGCGATCTCCCCGGCCCACCGGGCCAGTTCGCGCGTCCCCTGGTCCGTGGTCCGGTACGTCGTGCGTTCCGGGCCGCCGTCCGAGTCGGTGCCGTCGACCTCGGCGAGGCCGTCCCGTACGAGGCGCTGGAGGGTCGTGTAGACCTGCCCGTAGGCCAGCGGGCGGGCCTGCGGGAAGCGTTCGTCGTGGCGTCGCTTGAGGTCGTAGCCATGGCTCGGACCCGAGGCGAGCAGGCCCAGCAGGATGTGGCGGGTGCTCATGCCGATCATTATGTACTGAGTACATGTACTGAGTGAATAGTGGGCGGGAAGAAGTTCGCCGAAGTTCGTCGATCTTCTTCGCCGGGTCCTCGAAGGCCTCAGTCCGTGACGGCGTACGCCTCCACCGACCACAGCGAATACCCGTACGGCGTGGCCCGCCCGTCGCCCTGCACACGCACGAAGCGCACGTCCCGCTCGTCCATGCGGACGTTCTCCCGGCCACCCCTGCTGTCCCGGACGGCGGCCGCGTCCTGCCAGCGGCGACCGTCCGGGGAGACCTGGACGCGGTACGCCGAGGGGTGGGCGTCCTGCCAGTGCAGCGCGACCCGGCCGAGCCGAACCGGACGGGCCAGCTCGACCTGCCACCAGGCGCCGTCGTCGACGGGGGAGGACCAGCGGGTGTCCGGATCGCCGTCGTTGGCCGCCGACGCGGGGAAGTCGGGCGTCTCGTCGCCCGAGGACCGGGCGGTGCCGGTGCGGGCGAGGTCGGGGCCGCCGGTGGGCGGGACGGCGCGGACGGTGAGCGTGCGGTCCGCTCCCGCGAACCCCAGCCGGATGTCGTACGACCGCATCGGGGTGCCGTGCTCCACGGTCACCTCTAAGGGGATCTCCACCGTCGTGCCGCGCCGCACGGTCAGCTCCGTCCCCGGCACCCGCACCCGGACGCCCTCGGGTGCCTCGACGGTGAGCCTGCCGCGGGCGTCGGCGGGGCGCAGCGCGCTCAGCCGGGCCGTCAGCCGCTCCGTACGGCCGGTCTCGACGTCCGCGCGGTCGCGGGGCAGGCCGAGGGAGGTGGCGGGGGCGTCGGTGAACCAGGGGATGAGGTGGTGGACGCGGGAGGGGGCGGGGCCGGTGATCCGCAGGGCGTCGGCCCGTGCCGAGAGCCGCACCTCGGTCGCCCCGGACCCATCCAGCCGGCCCGCCTCGCGCCAGCCTCGCCCCGGCACGTGCACCTCGACGCCGCCCACCGTGCCCGGCTCGGTCAGGGCCGTCACGGCGGTCAGGGCCCGGGGCCGCGGGAAGCGCAGGGTGCGGCCGTCACCGGGGTTGCGGGGCGGTTCGTGGTGGATGCCCGACCAGGCCGCGTACGACTTCTGCGCCCGTCGCAGGAAGGGGTCCAGCACCTCCGTGCCGACCTCGACCGGCGCCGACTCCAGCCGGGCCCGTAGGACGCCGAGCCTGCGGTACGCCGTCCAGGCCGCCGCCGAACACCCGGCGCGCTGCGCGTCCAGCATGCCGAGCGCGGCCGTGCCCGCCTCACCGTAGGCCGCCAGTTGCTCCGCCCAGGGGGCGACCTCGGAGCCGAGGCCCGTTCCGGTCAGCCGCCGGGGCAGCTCGCGCAGCACGGTGAAGGCCTCGCGCAGCCGCCGCCCGGCGTCGCCGCCGCCGGCCGTGCGGGACCTCCAGTACGCCTCGGTCAACGGGCGCAGATACGCCGACTCCTCCTCGCCGAGCACCGACGACGCGTCGTTTCCGGCGAGCGCCGCCAAGGCCTGCTCACGGCGCCGGTCCCCGCCCGCGAGGTCGGTGATCGCGGCGCGCCAGGACTCCCCGGGACGGTAGGCGCGCGGGTTCCAGGCGTAGTCGGCGGCGGTGAACAGCGGGATGCGGGACGCCTCCGGCTGCTGCATGGCGTTGGCGAGCAGGGCGGCCGAGCCGGCCGCCACGGCCGGATCCCGGCCGCGGTACGGGCCGAGGAAGATACGGCCGGGGTCGTAGTCGTTGACCGGGTAGTTGTCCATCGTGATCAGCGGATGCCGGAACGCCTCGCGCGCGTCGGCCAGTTCGCCGCCCGTGATGGTGCGGGGCACCACCCCGACCCCCGTCCACGCCACCTCGACGCCCGAGTCCAGGTCGCTCGCCAGCGCCCGCCGGTAGTCGGTCGTGCCGTCCTCGTAGTACTCGGTCGGCATCAGGGACAGGGCGGCGGCGCCGGGGTGCCGCCGCGCCAGGTGCCGGGCCACCGCGTTCGCCACCCGGGTCTGCGCCCGGGCCGCCGCCTCGGGGCCGGAACCGAACCGGTCGGAGTCCGCCCCGCAGTGCCACTCGCTGTAGCTGACGTCCTGGAACTGGAGCTGGAACGCCCTGAAGCCCAGCTCCCACATCGCGTCCAGCTTGCGCGTCAGCGCCCGCACATCGGCGTCGGAGGCGAAGCACATCGCCTGGCCCGGGGCCACCGCCCAGCCGAGCGAGACGTGGTTGCGCCGCGCCCGCTCGGCCAGCTCCCGGAACCGGGCCCGCTGCCCGGCCGGGTAGGGCTCACGCCAGCGGGCCTGCCGGTAGAGGTCCTCACCCGGGGCGTACAGGTAGCGGTTCTGCTTGGTGCGCCCCATGAAGTCGAGCTGCGCCAGCCGCTGCCGGTGCGTCCACGTGGTGCCGTAGAAGCCCTCGGTGATGCCGCGGACGGCGGTGCCGGGCCAGTCACGCACCACGACCGCCGCGATCGTGCCGTCGGGGCGCAGGAGCCGGCGCAGCGTCTGCACGGCGTGGAACAGTCCGTCCTCGCCGGTGCCGGTGAGCGAGATGCCGTCGCGGCCCACGGACAGTTCGTATCCCCCGGAGGGCAGGGCATGACGGTCGCCCCGGCGCACGGGCTCGGTCCGCGCCCGCACGACCAGAGCGCCCGGCCCTGGTGTGTCCGTGATCCGGCGGGCCCCGGCCTGCCGCAGCAGCTCGCGCAGGGCTTCGACGGCATGAGGGTCTCCCCCGTTCGAGCGAAGCCCAGAGCTTGGGGGAGGGTCCGCCGGCGCGCCGGTGACCAGGGCGACGTCGTGCGGCACCGCGACCGGGGCGCCGTTCGCGCGCAGCGACTGCGGGCGCGGCCAGACGGAGACGTCCGGTCCGGCGGTGTCGGAGGTCGCCTTCGCGGTCGCGCCCGGTGCCGGCGGAGCCGCCATGGCGGCGGGCGGGGCGAGGAGGCTCCCGGCGACGACGGCGACCGCGAGGGCGGCGGTCCGCTTTCCACGCCGCAGTCCCACAGGTCCCCTCCAGATGCGTTCGACCGGGAGGACGAGCCCACCACCGTCCGGGGACCGTGTCAACGAGAGTGGCCGTTGTGGCGCGAATGCCGGAATCTGGAGTGTGTGGAGGGGGGGGCGGAATGTGAGCAGAAGCACGATGTTCGCCCGGGGGCGTCTGCCTTCGCGCCGACTGGGTAGGGCTGCGATGACCCATCGAAAGCCTTACTCGACAAGGAGGCCCCCGTGGCTGCGATGACTTTCCTTCCGCTCCCGGTCCAGTCCAAACCCGTGGCGGACCCGTCCGCCGACCACGACGACCCCCACTGTGCCGACCCCCGCTACTGCGTCTTCAGCTCCGAGAGCACCCACACCGAACTGCCGCTGACCAGCGAGCCCCCGCTGCCCGACGCCGAGCCCCTCACCAGTGAGCCGCCGCTCGCCGAAGCCGCCCCCCTGACCAGCGAGCCCCCGGCCTTCGTCCCGGACTACTCGAGGATGTAGATGACCGCACCCCGGCCGGCCGACCCGCCCTCCGAGGATCTGTCCCGCCTCGCCGTCCTGCACGGCGTCGCCACGTCCTACAGTCCGTCCCCGGACCGCACGGTCGCGGCCTCGGCCACCGCTCTCACCCTGACCCTGGCCGCCCTCGGCGTGGACGCGCGCACGCCCGGCGCAGTGAGCGCCGCGCTCGCGGCCCGCGAGCGGGAAGTGGGTGCACGGCTGCTGCCGCCGACCGTGGTCGGCTGGAGCGGCAGCCCCCCGGCCGCCCTGGCCGCGCTGCCCGAGGGAACCCGGCTGCGGATCGACACCGAGCAGGGCGAGACCCGCGCCTCGGCCGACGGTCTCCCGCCCGGCGTCCACCGGCTGGCCGCCACCACCCCCGACGGCCGCACCGCCACCGCCCACCTGATCGTCGCCCCGCCCCGCCTGCCCAGCCCCGCCGGGCGCTCCCACGGCCTCCTCGTCCAGCTCTACTCCCTGCTGTCCCGCCGCTCCTGGGGCATGGGCGACCTCGGTGACCTCGCCGAGCTGGCCGGGTGGGCCGGGCGATCGCTCGGCGCCGGGTTCGTCCAGGTCAACCCGCTGCACGCGGCCGTCCCCGGCGCCCCCACCGACCCTTCCCCGTACCGCCCGTCCTCGCGCCGCTTCCCCGATCCCGTGCACCTGCGCATCGAGGACATCCCCGAGACCGCGTACGTCGAGGACCCCGAACGCCTGCGCACCCTCCTGGAGAGAGCCGGACGGCTGCGCGAAGCGGTGCTGCACCAGGGCGCGTTGATCGACCGGGACGCGGTGTGGGAGCTCAAGCGGGAGGCGCTGGAGCTGCTCGGCGAGGTCCCCCTCGGTCCCGGCCGGCGCGCCGCCTACTGCGACTTCCTCGCCGGGCAGGGCCGGGCCCTTGAGGACCACGCCACCTGGTGCGCGCTCGCCGAGGTGCACGGCTCCGACTGGCACCGCTGGCCGACCGGCCTGCGCGATCCGCGGTCGGCCGAGACCGTCCGGGCGCGCAACGGCCTCATGGACCGGGTCGACTTCTGGTCCCGGCTCGCCTGGCTCACCGACACCCAGCTGACCGCCGCGCAGCGCGCCGGGCGCGAGGCCGGGATGCCCGTCGGGATCGTGCACGACCTCGCGGTCGGCGTCCACCCCGGCGGTGCCGACGCCTGGGCGCAGCAGGAGTACTTCGCCGCCGGCATGTCGGTGGGCGCCCCGCCGGACGCCTTCAACGCCCGCGGCCAGGACTGGGGCCTGCCGCCCTGGCGCCCCGACCGCCTGGCCGAGTCCGGTTACGCCCCCTTCCGCGAGCTGCTGCGCGCCCTGTTCCGCTACGCCGGAGCGCTGCGCATCGACCACGTCATGGGCCTGTTCCGCCTCTGGTGGGTCCCGCAGGGCCACCCGCCCACCGAGGGCACCTACGTCCGCTACGACGCCGAGGCCATGCTCGCCGTGCTGGTCCTGGAGGCCTCCCGGGCCGGGGCGCCGGTGATCGGCGAGGACCTCGGCACCGTCGAGCCCGGCGTGCGCGAGGCGCTGCGCGAACGCGGAGTGCTCGGCACGTCCGTGCTGTGGTTCGAACGCGACTGGGAAGGCGACGGCCGCCCCCTGCCCCCCGACAGCTGGCGCGCCGACTGCCTGGCCACCGCCACCACCCACGACCTGCCCTCCACGGCCGCCCGCCTCACCGGCGAGCACGTCGATCTCCGCGACAGCCTGGGCCTGCTGACCCGCCCGCTGGAGGAGGAGCGCGCCGAGGCCGCCGCCGACGCGGGGGAGTGGCTGACCCTCCTCTCCCGGCTCGGCCTGCTGCACGGCTCGGGCGGCGGCAGCGACACCTCCTCGGAGGAGGCCGAGATCCAGGCCGTCCACCGCTTCCTGCTGCGCACCCCGGCCCGCATGGTCGGCGTCTGGCTCCCGGACGGCGTGGGCGACCGGCGCCCGCAGAACCTCCCCGGGACGTGGGACCAGTACCCGAACTGGCGTCTGCCCATCGCGGACGCGCAGGGGCGGCCGGTGACACTGGAGGACCTGGCGGCCTCGCCGCGGCTGCGCGCGCTGATGGAGGTGCTCAGGGAGGGCGGATCATGAGGCGTGGGTCTCTTACGGCACCCCGGGCGCGCGTCCCCGGTCGGCGTTGGATACTTTGACACCGTGGACAAGAAGAACGCCCTGCGCGCCGGCGCCCTGGCAGCCGGTACGACGCTGATGATGCTGCTCATGTCGTCCCCCGCGAGCGCGCTCACCCGCGACGACGGTGACGACCCCGGCCCGGGCCTGAGCGTCATCGAGACGCTGGGCCTCTTCGTCGTGGCCCCGATCGTGCTGTACCTGGTCATCCACGGTCTGGTGATGATCGGCGACAAGTCGCACAAGAAGAAGGACCCGACCAGCTCCAACATCACCACGAAGGCCGACGCGAAGAGCGAAGTCAAGGCCTGATCAGCGTTCCTCACCGAGGGCGCCGCCGCGATGACCGCGGCGGCGCCCTCGGCGTGTCAGGGCCTGTCCGTCCCCGCCAGGAGGTCCCGCAGCAGATCGGCCAGCTGCCCGGCCCGCCGCGCGCCCAGGGCGGACAGCGCCTCCGCCTGGACCGCCAGCCCCGCCCCGACCGCCTCGTCGACCAGTGCGAGGCCCTCGTCGGTGAGCGTGACGTGCAGCCCGCGCCGGTCGTGCGGGTCGGGGGAGCGGCGCAGCAGCCCCGCCCGCTCCAGTTTGTCCAGCCGCCCCGTCATGCCGCCGGTGGTGAGCATCAGCGTCGCGGAGAGCTGGCGGGGTGAGAGCGTGTAGGGCTCGCCGGAGCGGCGCAGGGTCGCCAGCACGTCGAACTCCCCACGGGAGATCCCGAACGTCGCGTACACCTTCCCCACCCGCTCGCCGATCGCGTGCGAGAGGCGGTTGATCCGGCCGAAGACCTCCATCGCGGCGGTGTCCAGGTCGGGCCGGACCGCCGCCCACTGGTCGATGATCGCGTCGACGGGGTCCTTGCGCTGCTCCGGGCGTTCGCTCATGCCGACGAGTATCCGCCGCCCCTCGGTCACCTGCAAGAAAGTAGCTTGACTGAAAGTAGCTTAGCGCTAAGCTACTTTCTACCGACCTACTTGAAGGGTGCCCGCCATGGCCACCTCCCGCGCCGCTCTCATCACCCTCACCGCCCTCGCCCCCGTCTCCTGGGGCACGACCTACGCGGTCACCACCGAGTTCCTCCCGCCCGACCGCCCCCTGTTCACCGCCCTGGTACGCGCCCTGCCCGCCGGCCTGCTGCTGCTCGCCCTCGGCCGGGTGCTGCCGCGCGGTGCCTGGTGGGGTAAGGCCGCGGTGCTCGGCGCGCTGAACATCGGCGCCTTCTTCCCGCTGCTGTTCCTCTCCGCGTACCGGCTGCCCGGCGGTCTGGCGGCGGTCGTCGGCTCGGCCGGTCCGCTGTTCGTGGCCGGCCTCTCCGTGCTGCTGCTCGGGCAGCGGCCGTCGGCGCGCACGCTGCTGACCGGGGCCGTGGCCGCGTTCGGTGTCAGCCTCGTCGTCCTGCGGGCGGCCGGGGCGCTGGACGCGCTCGGTCTGCTGGCGGCCGTCGCCTCCACGGCGTCGATGTCGACCGGCACCGTGCTCACCCAGCGGTGGGGGCGCCCCGAGGGCGTCGGCCCGCTGGCGCTGACCGGCTGGCAGCTGACCGCGGGAGGCCTGCTCATCGCGCCGCTCGCCTTCCTGGCCGAGGGCGCCCCGCCGGCGCTCGACGGCCCGGCGGTCGGCGGTTACCTCTACCTGGCCGTGGCGAACACGGCGGTCGCGTACTGGCTGTGGTTCCGGGGCATCGGCCGCATGACCGCCACCCAGGTCACCTTCCTCGGGCCGCTCTCCCCGCTGACCGCGGCCGTCGTCGGCTGGGCGGCGCTCGGGCAGGCGCTGACGCCGGTGCAACTCGTGGGCATGGCACTGGCGTTCGGGGCGACGGTGGCGGGACAGTTCGTCACCCGGCCGTCGCAAGCCGTCGGCTTGGGCGCGGGGAACGCCCGCACGGAGCCGAGGGACGTGCGGGACCGAGCGCTGCGGCGATAGGCACGGCCCCACCCGCCCGAGGGGAACAGAGGGCAGCGAAAGGGCGCCCGGCACACGCCGGACGCCCCTTCCGCTGTGGAGCCGCCGGGACTACTCCCCGGCCGCCGCGTCCGCCCGCTGGGCCCGCAGGGCGCGCTCGACGCCCGCGCGGGACTCCGAGACCAGACGGCGCAGCGCCGCGTTCGGCTCGGCGGACGCCAGCCAGGCATCCGTCTTGTCCAGGGTCTCGGGGGAGACCTGGACCGCCGGGTAGAGACCGACGGCGATCTGCTGGGCCATCTCGTGGGAGCGGGACTCCCAGATGTCCTTGACCACCTCGAAGTACCGGTCCGCGTACGGGGCGAGCACCTCGCGCTGGTCGGTCTGGACGAAGCCGCCGATGACCGCCTCCTGCACGGCGTTCGGCAGCTTGTCGGAGTCGACGACCGACGCCCACGCCTCCGCCTTGGCCTCCGGCGTCGGACGGGCCGCCCGGGCCGTGGCCGCGTGGCGCTCACCGGCGGCCGTGCGGTCCCGCTCGTACTCGCCCGCGATCTCCGCCTCGTCGAACCGGCCGACCGCCGCGAGGCGCTGCACGAACGCCCAGCGCAGCTCGGTGTCGACGACCAGGCCCTCCACGGTCTGCGAGCCGTCCAGCAGCGCGTCCAGCACATCCAGCTGCTCGGGTGTGCGGGCCGTCGCCGCGAACGCGCGCGCCCACGCGAGCTGGTGGTCGCTGCCCGGGGCCGCCGCCCGCAGGTGGGCCAGCGTCGCGTCGGTCCAGCGGGCCAGCAGCGTCTCGCGGGCGGCCGGGTCGGCGTACAGGTCGATCGCCAGCTTCACCTGGCGGTGCAGCGACTGTACGACGCCGATGTCCGACTCCTTGCCGATGCCGGACAGCACCAGCGACAGGTAGTCGCGGGCCGCGAGCTCGGCGTCCCGCGTCATGTCCCAGGCCGACGCCCAGCACAGGGCCCGCGGCAGGGAGGACTCGAAGTCGCCGAGGTGCTCGGTCACGAAGGCCAGGGACTGCTCGTCCAGGCGGACCTTCGCGTACGACAGGTCGTCGTCGTTGAGCAGGATCACGGCCGGGCGGCGCTTGCCGACCAGCTGCGGCACGGACGTCGACTCGCCGTCCACGTCCAGCTCGATGCGCTCCTCGCGGACCAGCTTGCCGCTGCTCCCGTCGAGTTCGTACAGGCCGACGGCGATCCGGTGCGGGCGCAGTGTCGGCTCGCCCTTGGCACCGGCGGGCAGGGCCGGGGCCTCCTGGCGGATGGCGAAGGAGGTGACGACCCCGTCGGCGTCCGTCTCGATCTCCGGGCGCAGGACGTTGATGCCGGCCGCCTGGAGCCACTTCTGCGACCAGGTCTTCAGATCGCGGCCGGAGGTCTCCTCCAGCACGTCCAGCAGGTCCGACAGCCGGGTGTTGCCGAAGGCGTGGCGCTTGAAGTACGCCTGCACGCCCCGGAAGAACTCGTCCATGCCCACGTAGGCGACGAGCTGCTTGAGGACGCTGGCGCCCTTGGCGTACGTGATGCCGTCGAAGTTGACCAGGACGTCGTCCAGGTCCCGGATCTCGGCCATGATCGGGTGGGTGGACGGCAGCTGGTCCTGCCGGTACGCCCAGGTCTTCATGGAGTTGGCGAAGGTGGTCCACGCGTGCGGCCAGCGCGACCCGGGCGCGTGCGCCTGACAGGCGATGGAGGTGTACGTGGCGAACGACTCGTTCAGCCACAGGTCGTTCCACCACTCCATGGTCACGAGGTCGCCGAACCACATGTGGGCCAGCTCGTGCAGGATGGTCTCGGCGCGCACCTCGTACGCGGCGTCCGTCACCTTCGAGCGGAACACGTACTGGTCGCGGATGGTCACCGCGCCCGCGTTCTCCATCGCGCCCGCGTTGAACTCCGGCACGAACAGTTGGTCGTACTTCTCGAACGGGTAGGCGTAGTCGAACTTGTCCTGGAACCACTCGAAGCCCTGCCGGGTCACCTCGAAGATGGCGTCCGAGTCGAGGTACTCGGCGAGGGAGGGCCGGCAGTAGATGCCGAGCGGGACGGACTGGCCGTCCTTCTCGTACACGCTGTGCACCGAGTGGTACGGGCCGACGATCAGCGCCGTGATGTACGTCGAGATGCGCGGGGTCGGCTCGAACGCCCAGACGTTGTCCTGGGGTTCGGGCGTCGGCGAGTTGGAGATGACGGTCCAGCCCTCGGGCGCCTTCACGGTGAACCGGAAGGTCGCCTTCAGGTCCGGCTGCTCGAAGCTGGCGAACACCCGGCGGGCGTCCGGGACCTCGAACTGGGTGTAGAGGTACGCCTGGTCGTCGACCGGGTCCACGAACCGGTGCAGACCCTCACCGGTGTTGGTGTACGCGCAGTCGGCGACGACCCGGAGGATGTTGCGCCCGTGAAGCAGCCCGGGCAGCGCGATCCGGGAGTCCGCGAAGACCTCGGCCGGGTCGAGCAAGTCCCCGTTCAGGGCCACCTCGTGCACCGTCGGCGCCACCAGGTCGATGAACGACTCCGCGCCGTTCTCGGCTGTCACGTCGAAGCGCACCGTGGTCACGGACCGGTAGGTGCCGCCCTCCTGCGCGCCGGAGAGATCGAGTTCGATCTCGTACGAGTCAACGGCGAGCAGCTGCGCCCGCTGCTGCGCCTCTTCGCGGGTCAGGTTTGTGCCAGGCACGCGGTCATCTCCTCGTTATGGGTGGGTTGCGCCATCTTTCCACGGCGACTCGACGTCGGGCGACGACCCGGGCGTCTCCTAGGGATACCCCTCGGGTGGCGAGGGCCCGGGCGAACGCGACGTCCGGATTCCGCCGGTGGGAAGGCCTCGCGCGAGTGAGCCTGGTGAGCATGACGACGACCACGTACACCGCGCGCCCCATCGACCCCCGGGCCGTGAAGGAGCTGCGCGCGACGGACGACGCGGGCCGTCCCGCGGTCCCCTTCACCGACACCGAGGGCGGCGCCCCCCTCCGCTGCTGCCTGCGCCACAGCGAGCCGGGGGAACGCATCGCGCTGGTCTCCTACGCCCCCCTGCGCCGCTGGGCCGCCGAAACCGGCGCCGCCCCGGGCGCCTACGACGAACAGGGCCCGGTCTTCGTCCACGCCGAGGAGTGCGCGGGCCCGGCCGGTGCGCCCCTCCCCTTCACCGGCTCCCACCGCACGGTCCGCCGCTACTCGGCCGAGGGCCACATCCTGGGCGGACGGCTGGTCGCGGAGCCCGCGGGGTTCGAGACGGCCTTCTCCGAGGCGTTCGCGGACCCGGCCGTGGCGCTCGTCCACGTCCGGGCCGTCGAGTACGGCTGCTTCCTGTACGAGGTGCGCAGGCACCGGCAGGGCTGAGGCCCACGTGCGCCGGCCGCGCGGTCCGGAACCGGCCGGGACGACGCCGGGGCGGTCACCGCAGTGGGTGACCGCCCCGCGACATGCCGTGCCGTCCGGCTACTTGGCGGAGAGCTCCGCCGCCACCAGCTCCGCGATCTGAACCGCGTTCAGGGCCGCGCCCTTGCGGAGGTTGTCGTTGGAGACGAAGAAGGCCAGGCCGTTGTCCGCCGTCTCGTCGCGGCGGATGCGGCCGACGTAGGACGGGTCCTTGCCGGCGGCCTGGAGAGGGGTGGGGATGTCGGAGAGCTCGACGCCCGGGGCGTCCTTGAGGAGCTCCGTCGCGCGCTCCGGGGAGATCGGGCGGGCGAAGCGGGCGTTGACCTGGAGGGAGTGACCGGAGAAGACCGGGACGCGCACGCAGGTGCCGGAGACCTTCAGCTCGGGGATCTCAAGGATCTTGCGGGACTCGTTGCGGAGCTTCTGCTCCTCGTCGGTCTCGTTCAGCCCGTCCTCGACCAGGTTGCCCGCGAAGGGCAGCACGTTGAAGGCGATGGGGCGCTTGTAGACGCCCGGCTCGGGGAAGTCGACCGCCTCACCGTCGTGCGTGAGCTTCTCGGCCTCGGCGACGACCTTCTGCGTCTGGCCGTGCAGCTCGGCGACGCCCGCGAGGCCGGAGCCGGAGACCGCCTGGTACGTGGCGACGACCAGGGCCTCGAGGCCCGCCTCGTCGTGCAGCGGACGCAGGACGGGCATCGCGGCCATGGTCGTGCAGTTCGGGTTCGCGATGATGCCCTTGGGGCGGTTCGCGATCGCGTGCGGGTTGACCTCGGAGACGACCAGCGGCACCTCGGGGTGCTTGCGCCACGCGGAGGAGTTGTCGATCACCACGGCGCCCTGGGAGGCGACCTTCTCGGCCAGCGCCTTGGACGTGGCACCGCCCGCGGAGAACAGCACGATGTCCAGGCCGGTGTAGTCGGCGGTCGCCGCGTCCTCCACCGTCACGCCGTCCAGCTGCGTGCCCGCGGAACGGGCCGAGGCGAACAGGCGCAGCTCCGTGACCGGGAAGTTCCGCTCCGTGAGGATCCTGCGCATGACCGTGCCCACCTGTCCGGTGGCTCCGACGATTCCGACCCTCACGGTGACTCCCTCTCCTGCGTCTTTCACGTGCTCGTTGCTTGGCCGAGGCTTTTCCATCATGCGGCCGACCAGGGCCCGCCTGTCCACTTCTTTCCCCGGTCTGCCCGGAGAGTGGGACGGCTCGTCCCGTCCCATGGTTGCGGACCTGCGGTGTCGACCCCGCTGAGCTGGAGGAATTCGTCCTGCGGGGGTCGTGCGCCGCAAGCTCGCCTGCCCCTGTCGGTTACGGCCACACGGAAGTGTGATGTACGCCTCTGCCGGCCCGGTGGAACTCGCCGTGACGGCGGCCGAACGTTCAGGACCGTGCCGGCGTCGTAGGAGAAACACGGTGAGGGGGGTGGCTTGTGCTGTTGCGCGGAAGGGCACGGCGCGGCCGGGAGGCGCATGCCGCGGCCGGCGGCGATCCGCAGAGCGGGGCGGATCCGCTGGACGCGGCGCAGGAGCGTCGGGTGCGGGCGGTGCTGGCACTCGGCGGAGTACCGCAGGCGGACCTGCCGGACGGGGTGCAGCAGGTCCGCCTGCGGTTGCTGGAGCGGGCCGCGAGCGGCCGGGAGGCGCCGCGGGACGTCTCCGCGTGGGCGGCGGTCGTCGCCTCCAACCTGGCGATGGACTGGCACCGGGCCAAACGCCGCCAGGAACGGCTCGGGGAGCGGCTGGCCGCCCTGCGCCAGCCGGCGCATCCCTCCGGCGAGGACAGCAGTGTGCTGTCCGTCGCCGTCGCCCAGGGCCTGGACGCACTGCCCGCCGCCCAGCGGCAGGTCGTCGTCCTGCGCTTCTACGCCGACCTGCCGGTCCGGTCCATCGCCGAGCAGCTCGGCGTCCCGGAGGGCACGGTCAAGAGCCGGCTGCACACGGCCGTACGGGCCCTTCGCGCCCGCCTGCACGAGGACGAGGTGGTGTGACGTGACCGCCCGGAACAATGACGACCGGCGCCGCGCAGAGCATGACGGCGGTGGTGAGTACGACGGCATGGACGCGCTGATGGCCGTGCTCGTCGGGGCCCCCGTGCCGCGGGAGGCCCGCGAGGACGCGGCCTACCGCGCCGCCCATGACGCGGCCGCGGCGGACGTGGCACTGCTGCGGCGCCAGCTGGGGCTGCTCGGGGACACGCTGGCGCGGACCGGTGAGACGGGGGAAACCGGGACGGAGGCCGGGGGCCCGGCTCCGCGAGCGGCGACAGCGGGACCGGTCGACGACGCCCCGCCTGCCGCGGACACGGCCGGCCCGGGGGCCGACGCCGGCTCGTCACCGAGGGGGGCGTCTTCCAAGCACGGCGGTGGGGAGGCGGACGGCACGCCACCGGTGCCGGCGGTGTCTGCCGGGTCCGGGCCGGGCGGGACGCCCGCGGCGGCCGGAGACGGGACAGGGGCCGAGCCGGACGCGAGGGGCGGCTTCGGCACCGCGCCGGGCGTGGGGGACAGGGGGCACGGGCCCCAGGCGGGCGTGGGTGGGGCGACGGTCACGTCGTTGTCCTCGCGGCGTCGGGCCCGGCCGAAGCCGCTCACCGTGGCGCTGAAGGGACTCGTCGCCGCTGCCGGTGCCACCGTCGTGATCGGAATGGGCTGGCTCGTGGTCCAGAGCGGTGGGGCCGGGGGTGAGCAGGACTCCGGGTCGGCCGCCGCCGACCATGCCGGCCGGCCGCAGGCCGGTGAGGAGGCCAAGCTCAGTCACGCCGGGTATCTCGCCTGCGCCCGGCTCGTGATCGAGGGCACGGTCGCCAAGGTCGAGACCGTCCCGGGTACCGGCCAGGACCGCGTCACCCTCGACGTGGACCGGTACTACAAGCCCGCCACGGGGCAGGACCGGGTCTCCTTCCCCGTGGACGGCGACATCGAGCCCCGGCTGCGCGCGGGCGATCACGTCCTGGTCGGGATCCCGCAGGGACGGGCCGAGCCGGACCTGTGGGCGACGGGAGAGAAGGAGATCGCCCGGGACCGGGCGTGGATCACCGCCGGCCTGCCCGAGTCACGCACCCTGCCCTGCCCCTAGTCCGACGCGCACGACGAAGGGCGGGCGCCCGCACCGCGGACGCCCGCCCCTCAGTCGCCGTGAACCGCTACGGCAGAACCTTCTCGATCTTCACGCTGCCCACGCCCGCGACCGTGCCGCGCGCGTTGACCAGCTGGACCTGACCGAAGAACTCGCGCCCCTCGGGAGCGGCCGCCGCGGCGGTGACGCTGCCCGAGACCGTGGCCGAGCCGCCCGTGCCGAGCTTCACCGGAGCCGACCCGTCGACGGTGACGCTGCCGAGGGACGGGGAGAAGAACACGTCCTGGTAGTCGTACGCCGTGGTGCCGGCCGGCACCGAGTAGCCGACGACCTCGATCGTGTACGTCCCGGCGGCCGGGGACGGCAGCGAGACCGATTCCTCCGAGTCGCCGTCGGCCGAGCTGCCGACCTGCGTGCCCGACGCGTCGTACACGGCGAGGTCCAGGTCCGCGGCGTTGTCCGAGACACCGCCGATGGCGACGTCGAGCGACTTGGCACCCGCGGGCACCTCGACCGTCGTGGTCTGCGTCTCACCGTGCTTGATCGAGGGGCGGGTCGCCTTGGCCGAGCCCAGCGGGCCGCCCACCAGCTTGCCGTCCAGCGCGGCGAAGCCGTTCGTCACCTTCCAGGAGGCGGCGGCCGGGGTGCCGACCTTCGCCTCGGGCACGGTCACCGTCTCCGGGGCGAAGACAGCGCCGAGCACGGCGACGTCCAGCTTGTACGGGTTGTCGAGCAGCGGCGACGTACGGCGCGACTCGACCTCGATCTCCCAGACGCCCGGCTGCGGGTCCGCGTACGAACGCAGGTCCGGACGGCAGGTGTTGGCCGGGTTCGAGTAGTTCGGGTAGCAGTTGACCGTCGACGTCGGGTCGGACGGGACGCCGTACGGGTGGATGGAGATGAACCGGGTCTGGCTCTTGTCCTTCAGCCCGCTCATCGCGACCTCGAGGGTCTTCGCGCCCTCGGGGACGGTGACGAAGTAGTGCTGCGAGCTGTTGCGCTGCACCGAGTCCTTGGCGGAGAAGGTGTACTTCAGCGGCGCGGAGACCACGGCCGTGTGCAGGACCTGCCGGTCGATGCCCTCGGTGCGGGGGTCGTCGACCTCGAGGATCGCGCTCTTGATGCCCGCGGACTTCGGCGCGGCCTGGACCTTGACGGTCACCGGCTTGTTCAGCGGCAGCTTCACCACGTCGGAGCCGACGATGCGGAACGTGCCGCCCGCGTTGTTCTCGAAGTGCAGCTCGTGCCGGATCGCCTTGGCGGTGCCGGACGTACGGGTGATCGTGACCTCGTAGGTCTTCTTCTGGCCGGCCTTCAGGCCGCCCTCACGGTCGTAGAGGCCCGTGCCGAAGCCCGGGGTCTTGAGGAACTGGTCCATCGCGGTGTCGACCGGCGCCTTGACCGTGTAGGAGTGCGCGGTGGCGTCGTCGCGGATGGCGCCCCAGGCGTCCTCGATGTTCATGAGGCCCACGCCCTCCTCGTACGCCTGCACACCCTTGATGTGGTCGGCGGTCGAGGTGAGGGCCGTGCGCAGGGTCGCCGGCGTGAGGTCGATCTTCTTCTGCTTGGCGGCCGAGATCAGCAGCGCCGAGGCACCGGCGGCCTGCGGGGAGGCCATCGAGGTGCCCTGAAGCATGCCGTAACCGGCCGGCAGGGAGTAGCCCGCCTCGGCGACCGGCTGGCCCGGCATCCAGGTCTGGATGGTGTTGATCGCCGCGCCCGGGGCGACCAGGGTCGGCGTGAAACCGCCGTCCTCACGCGGGCCGCGCGAGGAGAACGGCATCATCGCGTACTTCTTCTTCACGACCGAGCCGTAGTTGGCGGCCCAGGTCTCCTTGGAGACGGACGCGCCGACCGAGATGACCTTCTCGGCCAGGGACGGGTCGCCGATGGTGTTGGCGCCGGGGCCGGAGTTGCCCGCGGAGATCACCAGCTGGACGCCGTAGGTGTCGATGAGGCGCGTGTACAGCTCGGCGCGCGCGTTGTTGCCGTCGTTCAGCGCCGGCAGGCCGCCGATGGACATGTTGACGATGTCGACGCCGCGCTTGGTGACGAGATCGATCATGCCCTCGGTGAGCGCGACGTTGGTGCAGCCGCCCGACCAGGTGCAGGCGCGGGAGGAGACCAGCTTGGCGCCCGGCGCCGCACCGTCCATCTTTCCGCCGAACAGGCCGTTGGCGGCGGTGATGCCGGCGACGTGCGTGCCGTGCTCGGACTCGATGACGCCGATGTTGACGAAGTCGGACTTCTTGCCGACCCAGGAGCCGCCCAGCGGGTCCATCGGGACGTCCTTGCGGATCTCCACGACGAACGGCTGCCGCTCGGCGACGTCCGTGGCCGGGTTGTCGGTGCCGAAGTACCCGACCTGGTGGCCGTCCTTGTACGGCTTCATCGGGGCGTCGTCGCCGAAGTCGTTGTTGTTGTTCAGGTCGACCCGGACCGTGCCGGACGCCGCGTCGTACAGCACGCCCCAGGCGTCGGTGGTGTCGCCGTCGCGGTTGGCGTCGCCCTTGGCGTCGCCGCCGGTGGTGTACGACTCCTTGAAGAGGCTGACGGCGTACGAGCCGGTCGGCGCCTTGTACGACTGGCCCTGGTAGGTGAAGGCAGGGCCGGACACGGCCGTGACCATCGGGCGCCAGGTGTTGTCGTTGTCGACGATCGGGTCGGTCGCCGTCACCCAGTCGACGATCTTCCGCTCACCGGTCGTCGTCTTCTGCAGCGCCGGGTGACCGAGGTCCACGCCGGAGTCGAGGATGCCGATGGTGACACCGCGGCCGTCCGCCTTCGGGTGGTCCTCGACGAAGTCGACCGCGCCCGTCTCGAAGGACGGGTTGTACGGGTTCTCGGCCGGGGTCTTCTTGCCCGGCGCCGGGTACGTGCCCTTCGCCTTGGCGCCCTTGGCGGTGTCCGCGCTCGGCGTCGGGTCGTCCAGCGGGATCTCCTCGCGCAGGTCGATGCCGTGCACGGAGGAGAGCTTGGCGGCGGCGGCGATCGCCGAGTCCGCCTTGGCCGTCGGGACGGTGGCGCGGACGTAGCCCAGCTTGTCGTCGGCCCGGCCCACCGAGCCGCCCTTGACCGCGTCCAGTTGCCCGGCGACCTGCTCGGTCTTACCGGGCGCGGTGGCGATCATCATCGTGACGGTCTTGTCGCCGTCGGCCTTGGCCTCCGCGAGCAGGTCAGCGTCGCCCGAACCGAGCTTGGCGTGCGCGGACTTGACGCCAGGGTCGGCCGGAGCGTCCGTACCGGGACCGTCGGCGGAGAAGGCCAGGGGGATCGGCCCGGCCGCGGAGAGCGCGGCGACGAGACCGGCGGCCACGGCGATGCGGACCACACGTCTCGGGCCCGATATCTGATCGCGCGGGGTGGGAGGGGTCATCGGCATCCCTTGTAGGTAAAGGAACGAGCGGGAAGCGACCGGGGCCGATCGGTCCAGGTCGCAAACGGTCCGAACGGCAAGCCCGGACGATCGCACAGCCTTGCGCAAGGGGAAGTTCTTTGGGGAGGGTTGACCGAAACGAAATGGATGTATGGGGAAAACCCCCGATGCGTTTTGTGAGCATCAGTCCTGAAGGTGGCGAAGAAATCGGTTAACGTCCCCAAGTGCGACAGAAGTTGAGGGTGGCGGCCTACGCCATATGCGTCCGGGACGGACAGATCCTGCTCGCCCGCTCGCCCGCCCACGACGGCACCCCCGAGTGGGTCCTGCCGGGCGGCGGCATGGAGCACGGCGAGAATCCCTACGACACCGTCGTGCGGGAGGTGGAGGAGGAGACCGGTTACCACATCGAGGTGACCGGGCTGCTCGGCGTGGACTCCTTCCGCCGCGTCTTCCGCGAGGGCTTGCGGCCCCCGGTCGACCATCACAGCGTCCGGTTCGTCTACGAGGGCCGGATCATCGGCGGCGAACTGTGCAACGAGGTGAACGGCTCCACCGACCTCGCCGCCTGGCAGGACCTTGACGCCGTGCCCGGTCTCGTCCGGGTGCCGATGGTCGACATCGCCCTGCGCATGTGGCGCGAGCGCCCGGTCACCGGACGGCTGGCCAACACCCCGGAATAGGTGCGGTACCCCGGAAGATGAACGCCGCGTGACCGGCTCCGGGCCGGTCCCGGAGCAGGCGACGACGCGCAGGGTAGTCCAAGATCCACGTCCGGTGATCGGCGCTGCGCGTTGCCGCCTCGTTCACGCACAGGTCATCCCCACTGCCAACGATCCAGTACGAGCGGGATGTTCGGGTCACGAACGCCCCGCGACCACTGCCGACGCGTTCGCACTCGGGGAGAGAAGCGCATGTCGCGCACACGCTCAGACGCCGGCTCCGGCCAGGGCATCCACCGTCGTTCCGTCCTCGCCGCCACCGGCGCGGTCGCCCTCTCCGGGGGCGTCGGCTACGCCCTGCGGCCCAGCGACAGCCAGGCCGCCACGGTCAAGGAGAGCACCGACGCCGCCGTGGCGGCCTCCTCGCGCCGGGCACCCGCCGCGCCACTGGCCCCTTACACCAAGGGCACCACCGTGGCGTCCGTCGCCGCCCCGCGCGGCAGCTCCGGCTACCGGCGTCTGGGCGACGGACCCGGCTGGAAGCGGGTCGTCCGCTCCGAGCTGGCCGCGCCCAAGCCCGGCCGGGCGGGCCGCCGTACCGCGCTCGCCGCCTTCGTCCAGCTCACCGACCTGCACATCATCGACGCCCAGCACCCGCTGCGCCTGGAGTACCTGCGCTCGGCCGACATCCACGCCTGGCGGCCGCACGAGGCGCTGACCGTGCAGGGCGCGATCGCGCTCGTGGAGCGGATCAACGCCCTGCGCGGCGCCCCCGTCACCGGCACCCCGCTGCACTTCGCCATGACCACCGGCGACAACACGGACAACAACGCCAAGTCCGAGCTGGAATGGTTCATGAAGATCATGAGTGGCGGACGCATCACGCCCAACACCGGCGACCCGCGCCGCTACGAGGGCGTCCAGAACAGCGGCCTCAAGCAGTACTGGCAGCCGGACGCCGCGATCCGCGACACCGACAAGCAGGCCGGCTTCCCGCACCTCGACGGCTTCCTGAAGGCCGCCATCCGGGAGGTGCGCAGCCCCGGCCTCAACCTGCCCTGGTACTCCACGGTCGGCAACCACGACTCCCTGCCCATGGGCTGCTACGCCTCGCACGGTGACTCCTACCTCACCGAACTCGCCGTCGGCGGCAAGAAGCTGATGAACGTGACCGCGGCCGAGGCGCGGCGGCTCCAGGCACAGATCAAGAAGGCCCGGGACCCCGAAGGCGTCCGCTACCACGACTTCCTCACGTCCCACGCCCGCTCGATGCGTTCGGTCACCCCCGACGAGCGGCGCGCGCCCTTCACGCCGGCCGAGTACCTCAGGGCGCACCTGGACCCGGCCCACCGCGGTGTCGGCCCGGCCGGTCACGGCTACTCCTCCGCCAACCTGGACGCGGGCACGCAGTACTACGCCTTCCGCATCTCCGACGACGTCATCGGCATCAGTCTGGACACCACCGACTCCGGCGGCCACTACGAGGGGTCCATCGGCACCGCCCAGATGAGATGGCTCGACAGGACGCTGCGGGACAACAAGGACTCCTACGCGGTGATCTTCAGCCATCACACCAGCAAGACGATGACGAACCTCCGCCGTGATCCGGCCAGGCCCGAGGAGCGCCGCCACAACGGCCAGGAGGTCCTCGCCCTGCTCGGCAGCCACCCCGGGGTGCTCGCCTGGGTGAACGGCCACATCCACAAGAACGTCATCACCCCGCACTCCGCGCCCCACGGCCGTTCCTTCTGGGAGATCTCCACCGCCTCCCACGTCGACTTCCCGCAGCTGGCCCGGATCATCGAGCTGACCGACAACAAGGACGGCACGATCTCCCTGTTCACCACGCTGGTGGAGTCCTCGGCCCCGCACCGCACGGACTTCTCCGACCTCTCCCAGACCGGCCTGGCGGCCCTCTACCGCGAGCTGTCCCTCAACGCCCCCGGCGCGAGCACGACCCTCGCCGGCGACCCGGACGACCGCAACACCGAACTGGTGCTCAAGAAGGGCTGACACCGGGCCCGGCGGCGACCTGTACCGCTCCCCCTCCCCGGGCCGTCACCACCGGCGACGGCCACCCCTGCCTCGCCCTCGACTTCAACGGCGACCGGACGGGCGACAGCGGCGCGGTCGTCGAGGCGGAGTTCCGCGGCGCGTGGCGATCCCTGACGCGAGGAGGGGCCGCCGGTGCGTCCCGGCGGCCCCTCTTCTCCCCTCCTGGTTCTGTTCCGGTCCGCCACTATCGGGGCAGCACCGCGACGCACGCGGCCGGTTCGCGGTCGGCCGAGGCCATCAGGGCCGTGCGGACCACCGTCGCCTGCTGCTCCGGGCAGTCGCGGAGCTTGCGCGGCGTGATGTGGACGACCGTGATGCCGAGCCGCTCCAGGTGCTCGCGCTTGCGGGCGTACTCGGACCACAGGGCGTCGTCGTCCTGCCGGGGCGCCCGGGTGTCGAGTTCCACCGCCACCGCCTGGTCGGGCCAGTACGCGTCGAGGCCGCCGAGGTAGGGGCCGCCGGGCAGGCGCAGATCGACGTTCCAGACCGGGTCGGGCAGACCGTACTCGCGGACCATCCGGTACAGGCGGTCCTCCGCGCGTGCCCGGCCCTCGGCGAGCAGGGACTCCACCGCGTCCACCACGTGCGGGCGGCTCAGCAGCCGCGCCTGGTTCAGTTCGCGGACCACCGCCGCCGGGTCGCAGTGGGCGCCGCGCACCGCCTCCGTCAGCAGGCGGCGGACCATCACGGCGTCCGCGAGTTCGGCCACCGCGTCGGCCAGCGCGCGGGCGACCGGCGCCACCGGCACCCCGGTGACCTGCTCGGGGGCGGGCATGACGGGCGTGCGGACGATGCGCGCGCAGCCCGTCGAGCGCAGCCGCCGCAGCCGCGGGACCAGGATGTCGATGGTGTCCAGGGACGGCAGCGGGGGAGTGGAGGAGAAGCCGTGCAGCGTCAGTGCCGCCAGGCCCGTGACCATCACCTCGGGGTAGGCGGGGGCGTGCGGCCGGCTCGCGCCCGGCTGGGCGGGCACCCCCACGCCGCGCTCCCGCGCCGCGTACATCAGCGCCGCGTGCAGCCGCTCCTCGCTGGTCGGCGGGCCCGGGTGGAGCAGGACGACGCCGGGGAGGAGCTGCTGCCAGGGGCCGCCCGGGCGGCACCGCTCGTTCGTCTCCGCCGTGGACAGGCCGTGCGAGCGGAGCTGGGCCGTGGTCGTCACGCGGGGGCGCCCGCCGCCGGACAGGTCGTGCAGGGGGCGGGGGGAGAGGGGGGTGTTGTGGGTCATGACCCACAGATTCCCGCGACCCGGCCGCTCTTGAACCGCTGTTACAGGGCCGTCGACAAAAACGGATAACCCACCACTAAAGGACGAGTGTTCGGATGCCGAAAGCCCCTGGTCCGTTCGGGTGCGGACCAGAGGTTACGGCTTACGGGGTACTCATCTCGTAACGAAGGCGGAACGCCCGGATCTCAGGCCAAAGCTAATGGTCAGAGGCCTCGTCGCACGCCTGTCCACGCAACGCCCGTGCCAGATCGTCACGGGACTCCAGCACCAGCCGGCGCAGCGCCGGGGCCGCCTCCTCATGGGCGGCCAGCCACGCGTCCGTGGCGTCCAGCGTCTCCTGCGACTGCTGGAGGAACGGGAACAGACCCCGCACCACGTGCATGCCGATCTGGATCGACCGCTCGGCCCACACCCGCTCGATCGCCGCGAAGTACTTCTCGGCGTACGGCGCGATCAGCTCGCGCTGCGAGTCCTGCGAGAAGCCGGCGATGGTCGCCTCGACCATGGCGTTGGACAGCGCGTCCGACTCCACGACCTGCGCCCACGCCTGCGCCTTGACCGCCGCGGACGGGCGGGCGGCCAGACAGCGCACCTGGTGACGCTTGCCCGAGGCGGTGTCGTCCCGGCTCAGCTCCTCGGCCAGCGCCTTCTCGTCCACGGCACCGTGCGCGGCCAGCGGCTCCAGGAAGACCCAGCGCAGCTCCTGGTCCAGGTCGAGACCCTCGACCGTCGCGGTGCCCGCGAGCAGGTCCCGCAGCAGCTCGAAGTCGGCCTCGGCGGCGGCCGTCCGGGCGAAGAACCGTGCCCAGGCCAGCTGGTGCTCGCTGCCCGCCCCGGCCGCGAACAGTTCGCGCCGCGCACCCTCGGCGAGCAGCCGGGCGCTCGTCTCGCGCCGGGCGGGCGCCGTGTAGTGGGTGAGTGCCGACTCGGCCCAGGCATGCAGCATCTGCACGACGCCGATCTCGGACTCGCGCCCGCCGAACCGCAGTACCAGGTCCATGAACTCCCGTGCCGGGAGCAGCGCGTCGCGCGTCATGTTCCACAGCGCCGACCAGCACAGGGCGCGGGCCAGCGGGTCGGTGACCGCGCCCAGGTGCTCGCGCAGGGCCGCCAGCGAGGTCTCGTCGAAGCGGATCTTGCAGTACGTCAGGTCGTCGTCGTTGACCAGGACCAGGTCCGGGGCGTCGGCCCCGGCCAGTTCCGCCACGACCGTCCGCGCGCCGTCGACGTCGGTCTCCACGCGTGCGTACCGCTCCAGCGCCCCGGCCTCCGTCACCCGGTACAGGCCCACCGCCACCCGGTGCGGGCGCAGTTCGGGATGCGACTCGGCGGCCTCCTGCACCACCGCCAGCTCCTCGACGCGGCCGTCCGTGTCCAGCAGCACCTGCGGCGTCAGCGAGTTCACCCCCGCCGTCTGGAGCCAGGACCGCGACCAGGCGCTCATGTCCCGGCCGCTGGTCTCCTCCAGCACCGACAGCAGGTCGCCCAGGCGGGTGTTGCCGTACGCGTGGCGCTTGAAGTAGCGCCGGGCACCCTCCAGGAACGCCTCCTCGCCGACGTACGCGACCAGCTGCTTCAGTACCGACGCGCCCTTGGCGTACGTGATGCCGTCGAAGTTCAGCTTGGCGTCCTGCAGGTCGCGGATGTCCGCGGTGATCGGGTGCGTGGAGGGCAGCTGGTCGGCGCGGTAGGCCCAGGCCTTGCGGCGGTTGGCGAAGGTGATCCAGCCGTTCGTGAAGCGGGTCGCGCCGACCAGGGAGAACTCGCCCATGAAGTCCGCGAAGGACTCCTTCAGCCACAGGTCGTCCCACCACTCCATGGTGACCAGGTCGCCGAACCACATGTGCGCCATTTCGTGCAGGATGACGTTGGCCCGGCCCTCGTAGGACGCCTGCGTCACCTTCCCGCGGAAGATGAACTCCTCGCGGAACGTCACCAGGCCCGGGTTCTCCATCGCGCCCAGGTTGTACTCGGGCACGAACGCCTGGTCGTACTTGCCGAACGGGTACGGGAAGTCGAAGTGGTCGTGGAAGAAGTCCAGGCCCTGCTTGGTGACCAGGAAGATGTCGTCGGCGTCGAAGTAGGGTGCGAGGCCCTTGCGGCACAGGGCGCCGAGCGGGATCTCCAGCGTCGTGCCGTCGGTGAAGGTGCGCGTGTAGGAGTCCGTCACGTGGTGGTACGGGCCCGCCACCACGCAGGTGATGTACGTCGAGATCGGCTTGGTCTCGGCGAACCGCCACACCCCGTCGGCCCGCTCACCGGTCCCGTTGCTCCACACCGTCCAGCCCTCGGGGGCCCGCACCTCGAAGCGGTAGGGGGCCTTCAGGTCGGGCTGCTCGAAGTTGGCGAAGACCCGGCGGGAGTCGGCCGGCTCGTACTGCGTGTACAGGTACACCTCGCCGTCCTCCGGGTCGACGAAGCGGTGCAGGCCCTCGCCGGTGCGGGAGTAGGCGCACTGGGCGTCGACCACCAGTTCGTTGTCCGCGGCCAGGTCCTCCAGCGCGATCCGGGAGCCGTCGAAGACCTCGCCGGGGTCCAGGTCACGGCCGTTGAGTGAGACGGCCGTCACACTCGGCGCGATCAGGTCGGCGAAGCTGCTCGCCCCGGGCTCGTTGCAGCGGAAGCGGATCGTCGTGATGGAGCGGAAGGTGCGGGGCCCGTCCCCCCGGTCCTCACCGACCGCGGACCGCAGGTCGAGGGACACCTCGTACCCGTCGACCCTCAGCAGGGCGGCCCGCTCCCGGGCTTCGTCGCGGGACAGATTCTCACCGGGCACGGGCGGCACTCCTCAGATGTCGTGGGGCACGGCTGAACAGGACCGATCCTGCCACGTGCACCTGACACGGAGCAGCCGGGAATGACGGGAGCGCGCACCGGCGTTGCCGGAGAAACGGTTTCCTCCTGAGGAGAGACATGTCGGACAAGACACCCGTCGACTTCTGGTTCGACCCGCTGTGCCCCTGGGCCTGGATGACCTCCCGCTGGGTGCTGGAGGTGGAGAAGGTCAGGGACATCGAGGTGCGCTGGCATGTCATGAGCCTCGCCGTCCTCAACGAGGACAAGCTGGACGAGCTGCCCGAGGAGTACCGCGAGCTGCTGGAGACCAAGGCGTGGGGCCCCGTCCGGGTCGTCATAGCCGCGCAGCAGGAGCAGGGCCCCGAGGTCCTCGGCGACTTCTACACCGCGCTCGGCACCCGCATCCACAACCAGGACGAGGGCCCCGGCAAGGAGACGGTCGCCGCCGCCTTGAAGGACGTGGGCCTGCCCGAGTCCCTCCTGGAGCACTGGGACTCCACCCCGTACGAGCCTCAGCTGCGCGCCTCTCACAAGGAGGGCATCGACAAGGTCGGCCAGGACGTCGGCACCCCGGTCATCGCCGTGCCCGGCTCCGACGGCGAGCAGATCGCCTTCTTCGGCCCGGTCGTCACCCCGGCCCCGCAGGGCGAGGAGGCCGGCCGCCTCTGGGACGGCACCCTCGCCGTGGCCTCGGTCCCCGGCTTCTACGAGATCAAGCGCACCCGCACCAAGGGCCCGGACTTCTCCAACCTGTAGGGCTCACCCGGCGGGGACGGCCTGGTTCTTGAGTTCCTCCGGGAGCAAGCCGTCCTCGCCGCGGTTGAGGTAGCGCTGGTACCACCGGCAGCCGACGGCGGTGCAGCGCCAGTAGTCGTCCACGAAGTGTCCGGCCCCCTTCTCCGCCCGTACCGCCGCCCGCTCGGCGGCGTTGAACATCCGGAACTCCTGCATGGTGCCGCAGGTCCGGCACGCCCGGCTCACCGTCATCCGCTCCTCCTCGCCATCACCGCCAGGTCCGGGAAGTCGGTTACGACCGCATCGACCCCCATGCGGTAGTACAGCGTGTATTCGGCGAACGCGTCCCCGAAATCGTTCGCTCCGCTCCCGCGCCGGAGCCGATCCGGCAGGAACTGGTTCTCCGCGCGGAAGGTGTAGGGCCCGATCCGCAGGCCCGCCGCATGCGCGTCCGTGACGAGGCTCGTGCCGGCGACCGAGGACTTGTCCGGCCCGATCCAGTCCGCGTACTGCGCGATGTCCGCCAAACCCGCCGGCGCCATCATGTCCCGGTAGGTCGTGGAGGGCAGGTCGTACGGCCCGCCCGTCGTCCCCAGCGCCTGCCACAGCGGCACGCCCAGATCCGTCATGCGCTTCAGGCTCGTCGGCTCGAAGGACTGCACGACGCACTCGCGCCGGCCGAGCCGGTTGCGGCGGATCGCGGCCGCGAGTTCGGGCTCCAGCGGCAGGCCGATCGACCGGAAGTACGTCGGGTGCTTGGTCTCCGGGAAGACGGCGACCGTCCGGCCGTACGTCCGCGACAGCCGCCGCGCCAGGTCCACGACCTCCTGGAAGGTCATGATCTCCTCACGGCCGTCGAACACGGTGTTGCGGTTGCGGACCGCGGGCAGCCGCTCCACCGCCCGCAGCGTCTTCAGCTCGGCGAGTGTGAAGTCCTCCGTGAACCAGCCGGTGACCGGCCGCCCGTCGACCGTCTTCGCCGTACGGCGGTCCGCGAACTCCGGCCTGCGGGCCACGTCCGTCGTCTGGGAGATCTCGTTCTCGTGCCGGACCACCAGCACGTGGTCCTTCGTCGGCACCAGATCCGGCTCGATCCAGTCGGCGCCGGTCTGCACGGCGTACGTGTAGGAGGCCGCCGTGTGTTCCGGGCGCCAGCCGGCCGCGCCGCGGTGCCCGATGACGACCGGGCCGCCCTGGGGGGCTCCGGCCGCCGCCGAGGTGGCCGTGGCGGCCGTGGCGGTTCCCGCGGCCGCCGCGAGCAGGAGGGATCTCCGTCCGAGCCGCATGCGACTCCCCTTCGTCGAGAGCGGTTTCACTGACGTGCCCGGCCCCGGGCCCGGGCCTGCGCCAGCCGGTCCAGGTGCTCCTCGTAACCCCTCGTGTAGAACGCGGTCCGGCCCGGGTCCGGCTCGACGACCGCCGTCGGTCTCGTCCACGCCGCCGTGTCCAGCGCCACCCCGTGGCGCTCGGCCGCCGCCAGGACCGCGCCCCGCGCTCCCACCTCGCCCTCGACGACCCGCAGCGGACGGCCCAGCACATCGGCCAGCAGCCGCATCCAGGCGGAGCTGCGCGTGCCGCCCCCGCAGACGGCCAGATTCCCGGTGAGGCCCGCCGCCTCCAGGCAGTGCCGGGCGGCGTACCCGATGCCCTCACAGGTGGCCCTGACCAGATCGCCGCGGGTCGACTCCAGGCAGAGACCGGTGAGTTCGGCACGCAGCCGCGGCTCGACGAAGGGAGCGCGTTCACCCGAGGGCGCGAAGTACGGCAGCACGCCGACACCGTTCGCGCCCGGAGGCGTCGCGGCCAGCAGGCCGTCCACCTCGTCGTGCCGCACCCCCGTCGTGGACAGCACCCAGTCCAGCGCCGCCGTGCCGACCATGGCGGGCATGGCGCGCAGCCAGTGCCCCGGCCGGTCGGTGGAGATGTACAGGCCCGCCGGTTCCCCGGTCAGGTCGAGCTCGGTCGTGGCGACCAGACTGGCCAGGCAGGTGCCGACGATCAGCAGACCGTCCCCCGGGGACGTCACTCCGGCCCCCAGCGCACAGGCCGGCAGGTCGTACGGACCGTTCGCGATCCGGGTCCCGGACGGCAGGCCCTCGCCCCGCGCCCCGGCCGTGGCCACCGGGTCGCTGACCGGGGCGAGCAGACCCCGGCGGTGCGCCAGCCCGAGCAGCTCGACGACCCCGTCGTCGTAGGCCCGGGTTTGCGGGTCGAGGAACGGCATCGACGCGTCCGACACATCGGTCGTGGGACCGGCTCCCGTCAGCCGCTGGAACACCACGTCCTTGCAGTACAGGGCGGCCTTCGCGGTGTCGAGCGCCTTCGGTTCGTGACGGTCCAGCCAGGCCAGCAGCGGGCCCGGGCAGCCCGGGAACATCGCGCTGCCCGTCCGCCGGAACACCGCCTCGAACGTGCCGTCGGCCAGCCATCGGTCGACCAGTTCGTGCGCCCGCCCGTCCATCCAGGAGGCCGCCGCCCGCACCGGCCGCCCCTCCGCGTCGACCAGCCACACCCCGTCGCCCTGCCCCGTGAGCCCGGCCAGCTCGACCGGCCCGGGGACCCGCTCGGTGACCTCGCCGAGCACCGCGACGACCGCCCCGTACACCTCCTCCATGTCCTGCTCGACGACCCCGCCGTGCAGGGAGAGGTCCAGCGGGCGTGAGGCCACGGCGAGTTCACGGCCCGTGGCGTCGAAGGCCGCCGCCTTGACCATGGACGTGCCCACATCGATACCGACGTACATGCGGCTCTCCTCCGGGTCCTCAGGTCAGACAGTGCGCGAGCGGCTCACCGCGCACCCAGCGGCCCACCTCTTCGGCGGCGATCCGCGCCGCCTTCTCCGCCACCGCGCGCGAGGCGCCGCCCAGGTGCGGGGTGAGCACCACGCGGTCGGCGAGCCCCGGCAGCCGGGACTGCGCCGGCAGCGGTTCCCGCTCATAGGTGTCGAGCGCCGCCGCCGACACCCGGCCGCTCGCCAGCGCGTCGCACAGCGCGCCCTCGTCCAGCAGCGGACCCCGGGCCACGTTCACCACCACCGAGCCGGGCGGCAGCAGTCCCAGCTCCCGGGCGCCGATCAGCCCCCGGGTCTCGGGCGTGAGCCGGGCGTGCAGAGTGATCACCTGTGAGCGGCGCAGGAGGTCGTCGAGGGAGGTCACGCGCAGACCGTGGATCTCGCCGTGCGCATACGGGTCGTAGACCATCACCCGCGCCCCGAACGCGCAGAGCACCCGCGCGACCCGGCTGCCGACGGCCCCGTACCCGATCAGCCCGACGGGCAGGTCCTCCAGCTCCAGTCCGCTGCGCTCGTACGTGTAGTACGTCGCTTGCTCCCAGCTGCCCTGCCGGGCGAGCGGATCGTGGGCCTGGGGGATGCGGCGCAGGGCGGCCAGCATCAGGCCGACGGTGAACTCGGCGGTGGCGGCGGCGTTGCGGCCGGGCGCGAAACACACCCGCACGTCACGCCGCTTTGCCGCTTCCAGGTTGACGTTGACCGGCCCGCCCCGGCAGACCACGACCAGCCTCAGATCCGGGCAGGCGGCGAGGACCTTCCGAGTCACCGGGCCCATCTGCGTGACCAGGACCTCCGCCCCGGCCAGCGCCTCGATCATCGCGTCCTCGGCGTCACTGGCCTCCTGCACCTCGGCGACCGGCCCGAACGGCTCCAGAGGCCATCCGAGTCGCAGTTCTCTCACGTCCGCCCGTTCCACCTCGTGCTCCACCGCCCGTCTGATCAGCGACGGCAGGACGAAGTGGTCACCGGCGGCCACGACACGCACGCTGTTTCCGTGAGTCATCGCAGGGCATCTCCTGTCTCGGCGTCGAAGACATGGGTGTGCTCGGGGTCGGCGGCGACCCGGACCCGTTCGTCGTGGGCGAGCCGCACCTCGGGGTCGGTGAGGACGACCAGATGCCGTTCGACGCCGTCCAGGGCGAGCGTCGCCAGGCCCGACTCCAGGAGCGGTTCGTGGGCGACGACCCGGGCGGGCAGGCCGTCCCCGGCGGTGAGCCGGACGTCCTCGGGGCGGATGCCGACCACCACCTCACGGCCCCGTTCCACCGGCACGGGCAGCGTGAGGCGCACCGCGTCGGAGAGGCGGGCCCGCCCGTCGCCGTCGGCGATGCCGGGCAGCAGGGTGATCGCGGGTTCGCCGACGAAGTCCGCCACGAACACGGTGGCCGGGCTGTCGTAGATCTCGTACGGGGTGCCGAGCTGCTGGATGACGCCGTCCTTCATCACGGCGATCCGGTCGGCGAGGGAGAGGGCCTCCTCCTGGTCGTGGGTGACCAGGATCGTGGTGTGGCCCAGGTCCTTCTGGATGCGCTTCAGTTCACGGCGGGTGGTGTCGCGCTGGGCCGCGTCCAGGTGGGAGAGGGGCTCGTCGAGGAGCAGCACGTCGGGCTCGCGGATCAGGGCCCGGGCCAGCGACACGCGCTGCTTCTGGCCGCTGGACAGGCCGGCCGGGCGGGCGTCGAGGAGGCCGGTCAGACCGACCCGCTCGGCGATCTCCTTCACCTTGCGGCCGACGTCCCGGCGGTCGGCTCTCTTGCGGGCCTTCAGGCCGAACGCCAGGTTCTCCGCGACCGACAGCGGCGGATACAACGCGTAGTTCTCGAAGGCCACGCCGATGTTCCGCCGCTGTGCGGGCCGTTCGACGATCGACGCCCCACCGACCAGGATGTCCCCGCCGGTGACGGACTCCAGCCCGGCGATCATCCGCAGGGTCGTCGACTTGCCGCACCCGGAGGGACCGAGCAGCCCGAGCAGTTCCCCGGACCGGAGGTTCAGGTCGATCCCGCGCACGGCCTCCACCGAAGGCCGCCCCCGGGACCGGTAGGTCTTCCTCAGCTCACGTAGCTCCAGTCCCGTCATGGCCGTCCCCTCTTCCTGGCTCGTTCGCCTCCAGAGCGCCTCCAGCCGGTGCCGAGGCCGGGCCCGTGCACGGCCCTTCGGCCCCCCGCGCTCGCGCCCTCGACGCCGGCGCGCCCCTACGGCTCACCCACGGGCATCGCGCAGACCTCGTAACGGACTTTGTGCTCGTCCAGATCCCGCAGTGCCTCCGCTGACGCCCCGTCGTCCACGAGGACCGTGTCGAAGCGGGACAGCGGGACGACCCGGTGCAGGGCGACCCGGCCGAGCTTGGTGTGGTCGATCAGCAGGACGTTGCGTGCCGCCGCGTCGAGCATCGCCCGCTTCACGGACACGATGTGCTGCTCCTGGTGGTACGCGTAACCCCCGTGCACGGCCGACGTCGACGCGAAGCACACGTCCACCCGGAGCTGCTCGACCGCCTCCACGCACGACACCCCGAGGAACGAGGAGTGCAGCGGGTCGTAGTCGCCGCCCAGCGCCATCAGGTGGATGCCCCGCTGGTCGGCGAGGAGGTTGATCGCCTCCAGGAAGTTGGTGACGACCGTCAGCGGTGTGACCTCGGCCGTGCGCAGCCGTCTGGCTATCTCCAGGGTGGACGTGGAGTCGTCCAGCAGGATCGCCATACCCGGTTCCACCATCCGCAGCGCGTGCTCGGCGACGGCGGCCTTCTCGGCCCGCATGCTCTTCAGCCGGTACTGCACGTTCGACTCGAAGACCCCCGACGGCTGCGCGGTCACCCCGCCCCGGAACTTCCTCACGATGCCCTGCCGTTCGAGCTCGTCGAGGTCCCGGTGGATGGTCATCAGGCTCACCCCGAACCGCTCGGCGAGCTCCGCCGCCGTCGCCGAGCCGTCGGCCAGCACCTGTTCGGCCATGGCGGCCTGCCGTGCCGCGGGCCCCTGCTGTCCACCGCTGCTGTTGCTCATGGCTGTGTCTCTATCCGTCGTCCCGGTCGCTCCGGCCGGTCGGCCTCGAACAGCAGCAGGTTCTCAGGCCGCACCACGAGCCGTACCGGATCGTCCGGACGAAGGCGTGCCGCGTCCGCGCGGGGGGCCACCAGCGACACCCGCCGCTCCCCGGTCCCGAGCCGGACGGTGACCTCCACGGACCGGCCGAGCACCTCGGTGACGTACACGGTCCCGGACAGTTCGTGGCCCTCGCCGTGCAGGGCGAGGTCCCGGGGCCGGAGACCGACCAGGACGTCCGTGCCGGGCGCGGCCCGCGCGCGGACCGGCAGCTCGACCCCGCCGTCCGACCGCACTGCGCTCTCCGTCACCACCCCCGGCAGCAGATTGATGCGGGGCCGGCCGAAGGCCCGCGCGACCTCGGTGTCCCACGGCTGGTACCAGATCTCCTCCCGGGTGCCCGTCTGCACCATCCGGCCCTCACGGACCACCCCGATCCGGTCACCGAGGGCGAGCGCCTCGACCGAGTCGTGGGTGACGTAGAGGGTGGTGGTGCGCTGCACGGCCCCGATCGCCTTCAGTTCGGCCCGCATCTGCTGGCGGAGTTTGGCGTCGAGATGGGAGAGCGGCTCGTCGAGCAGGAAGGCCCGGGCCGGACGGACCAGTACCCGGCCGAGGGCGACCCGCTGCCGCTGCCCGTTGGACAACTGGCCGACGGGCCGGTCCAGCAGCCCGGAGATGCCGAGCAGCTCGGCGATCGCGCCGATCCGCTGCCGGGCCTCGGCGGCGGGCAGCCGGTGCCGGGGTGAGCGCAGCGGCGAGACGAGGTTGTCGTAGGCCGAGCGGTGCGGGTAGAGGGCGTAGCTCTCGAAGCACATCGCCACACCCCGGTCGTACGGCTCGACCCCCCGCATGTCCTCGCCGTCGAGCACGACCGTGCCGGAGTCGGGCTGTTCGAGCCCGGCGACGGTCTTGAGGGTGGTCGTCTTGCCGGCCCCCGACGGTCCCAGCAGGCAGAAGAACTCGCCCTCGCGCACCTCCAGTTCGAGTCCGTCGAGCGCGACGGTCCTGCCGTACGCCTTCCGTATCCCGCTGAGCCGGATCACGCCTTCACCGCCCCGAACGACAGGCCCCGCACCAGATACCGCTGGATCGTCAGCGCCAGCAGCAGCGGCGGCACGACGGACACCAGCGCGGCGGCGGCCGTCAGGTTGTACTTGGGCCGGTCCCCGCCGAGGAAGGACAGCGCGCCCACGGTCACCGTCTGGGCCTCGTTGGAGGTGAGGATCAGCGGAAAGACGAAGTTGTTCCAGGCGAAGATGAACGCCAGCAGCGACACGGCCGCGACGCCCGGCTTGACCAGCGGCAGCGCCACCTTGAAGAACGCCTGCTTGCGGGTGTAGCCGTCCAGCAGGGCGGCCTGCTCCAACTCGGGGGTGAGGTCGGCGAAGTACGACCGCATGATCCACACGATCAGCGGCAGCGTCACCAGTTGCAGCACCCACACCATGCCGACGTACGTGTCGAACAGACCGAGCTTCTGGTACAGCACGAACAGCGGGATGATCACGGTGAGTTCGGGCGCGAAGCGGAACGACAGCAGGGTGAACATCAGGTTCTCCGACCCCTTGAACCGCCACCGCGCCGAGGCGTACGCGGCCGGCAGCCCCACCACCAGCGACAGCACCACCGCCCCCACCGACACCACCAGGCTGTTGACGAAGAACCGCACGAACGGGATGCCCTCGCTGTCGCCCAGGACCGTCCGGTAGCCGTCCAGGGTCGGGGAGAACGAGAAGTAGGTGGAAAAGAGCTGGTCCGCCGGCTTGAGCGACAGGATCACCATCCAGGCGATCGGGAACAGCGCGAAGACGAAGTAGAGGACGAGGGCGGCGTCGCCGAGCCACCCCAGGGCGCGTCTGCTCATGTGGTGACCTCCGCGGCCTTCCGCTGGATCTTCCCCAGGTGCTTCACCAGCACCATCGCGGCCAGGTACACCACGGCCCACAGCACGATCGTGTAGGAGATCCCGAAGGAGTAGCGCTGGAAGCGGATGGCCTCCAGGTACGCCCGGATCTGCAGGACGACCGTCGAGTCACCCGGCCCGCCCTCGGTCAGGGCGTAGATGATGTCGAACACCTTCAGCGAGTCCATGAACCGGAAGATCACCGCGACCAGCACGTACGGCCACAGCATCGGCAGGGTCAGCCGGCGGAAGGTGTACCACCACCCCGCGCCGTCCACGGCCGCCGCCTCGAACGGGGAGGTGGGCAGCGACCGCAGACCGGCGAGGGCGAGGATCGCCACGAACGGGGTGTAGACCCACACGTCCACGGCGATCGACGACAGCAACGCGCCCGTAGGGGTGTCGGTCCACTGCACCCCGCCCAGACCGAAGGGCCTGAGCAGGTGGTTGACCACCCCGACCGAGGGCTGAAGCATCAGCTTCCAGATGATCGCCGCGATCACCGGGGCGATCATCAGCGGCAGAATCAGGATCTTCTCCAGGACCCGGCCGATCAGGGGCGAGCGGTGCAGCAGCAGCGCGACGGCCACGCCGAGCACGGTCTCCGCGAGCGCCGCCCCGACGGCGTACAGCACCGTCACCCACGCCGAGTTCCAGAACGCCTCCTGAGTGAAGACGGCTCTGTAGTTCTCGAAGCGCACCATGTCCGGCTGCGGTTTGCTCGCCGAGAAGTCGAACAGCGTGTAGTACAGCCCCAGTCCGAAGGGATAGAGGATCCCGCAGGTCAGCAGCAGCGCGGGGACGATCAGGACGTACGGGCGCAGGGTGAGCCGCCACCCCATCGGCTAGCCCACCTTGCCGGCGAGGTCGTCCGCCAGCCCGTCCAGTACGGACTTCGCGCCCTGGCCGCCGTAGATCTCCTGGAGGGCCGCCGCCCAGCTCGTCGTCGCGTCGAAGAACTGGGCCTGCGGGGTGAACTGGATCTTCGTCTGGTCGACGACCGTCTCGAAGGTCTCCAGGAAGCCCGGCAGGTGCCGCATCTTGTCCTTGTACGCGGCGTCGTCGGCGACCGACCTGCGCACCGGGTCGATGTGGTTGTGGGCGATCGCGCTCTTGCGCAGATGCTCTTTGCCCGTCGCCCACTGCAGGAACAGCCAGCTCGCGCTCTTCTTCTTGCTCTTGGCGTTCATGCCGAGCGACCAGATCCACATGTTGGTGGCGAGCGAGCCGTCCGGTCCCTTCGGCCCGGGGTGGAAGGCGATCTTCCCGGAGGCGGGGCTCGCGCCCTGCACCGCCTGGAAGTAGGCGGCGGTGTCGGCGTCGAACAGCATCCCGGCCTTCTTCGCTCCGAGGTCGCTGGAGCACTGGTACCAGGTGTACGACGTCCAGGACGGCGGGCCGCCCCGCTTGACCATCCGCGCCCAGTCCTCGGTGAAGGCGACGGCCTCGGGACTGTTCATGGCGGGGGTGAGCTTCCCGCCGTCGACCGTGAAGTCCTTCAGCCCGTTGCGGGCGTACATCGTCATGAAGCCCGGGTGGATCGTCGCCCAGCTCCTGGACCCACGCACGGCGATCCCGTACATCCCGTCGAAACCGGCGCCCGGCGCCTTCCGCTTGATGGTCCCGGCCAGTTCGGTCAGCTCGTCGAAGGACTCGGCGGGCTTCAGGCCGAGTTTCCGGAACACCTCGGTGTTGTAGGCGACGACGTTCGTCTCCCAGCCCCACGGCAGCGCGTACTGCCCGCCCCGGCCCAGCGGCGCACCCGCCTTCAGCGACCACTGGTCGGCCCGGAGCAGGTTCGGGAAGAAGTCCTCCTGGTCCCATTCGGCGCCCGTGGCCGAGGAGTTGCGCATCCAGGGACCGAGGTCCTCCAGCCAGCCCGGCGGTCCGTACTGCCACACCATGTAGGCGCCGAGCATGAAGACGTCGTAGGAGGCGCGCCCGCTGGACAGGTCCACGGTGAGCTTGTCGAAGTAGTTGTCCTCGGGGAAGACGTCGTACTCGACCTCGATGCCGGTCTTCGCGGTGAACGACTTCAGGTCGGCGATGAGGGCGTCCGTGTACGGGTGCTTGTTGAGCAGGGCCTTGACGGTGGTGCCCTTCTCCCGCTTCCAGTCGAAGGAACCGGTGACGTCGTCCGCCGCGGACCCGTCGCTCTTGTCGTCGTTCCCGCCGAAACCGGCGCCGCAGGCCGTGAGCAGCGGGGCCGCCGCCGCTCCGGCGGCGAGGGCGAGGAAGCGCCGGCGGTCGTGCACGTGCGTGTCCATCCGTACCTCCGCGTGGAGCCTGGCCAACACGTCGAGTCGACTCGTCAACAGAGGGTGGAACGGCTGAAGTTGGGCGTCAATCCCTCGCGCACGGGAAAATATCGGGGCACAGTGAGAAGTTCACAGATCCGGCTGCGACGGCGTGGGAGGTTCCGGATGGTGGACGAGGGTGCGGGCTGGCTGGGCGTCGACCTGGGCACGCAAGGCGTCCGCGTGCTGCTCGTCACCGCCGACGGCACGGTCCTCGGCAGCGGCTCGGCCCCGCTGACCGGGCGGCGGGAGGGGGCGCGGCACGAGCAGGACCCGCTGCGCTGGTGGGCGGCCCTGTGCACGGCGTCCCGGGCGGCCCTCGCCGCCGCGCCCCCGGGCCTGCCGATCGGCGGACTCGCGGTGTGCGGCACGTCCGGCACGGTCCTGCTGACGGACCATGCGGGCCGTCCCGTGAGCCCCGCGTTGATGTACGACGACAGGCGGGCGACGGCGCAGGCGGTGCGGGCCCGGCAGGCGGGGCTCGCGGTCCAGGACACCTGGGCGCTGCCGAAGGCGCTGTGGCTGCTGGGGCAGTACGACGGCACCTCGCTGCGCCTGACGCACCAGCCCGACCTGATCGTCTCCCGGCTCACGGGCGAGCCGCCCCCGGCCGATTCCAGCCACGCCCTGAAGACGGGCTACGACCTGGAGGGCGACCGCTGGCCGGAGGCCGCCCTGGCCGAACTGGGCGTGCCCGACAGCATGTTCCCCGGCGTGGTCCGCCCGGGCACGCGCCTCGGTGAGGTCCGCCGGGCCGCCGCCGACGCCACCGGCATCCCCGCCGGCACCCCGGTGTTCGCGGGGATGACGGACGGCTGCGCGGCCCAGATCGCGTCGGGCGCGCTGCGGCCCGGCTCCTGGAACTCCGTGCTCGGCACCACGCTCGTGCTGAAGGGCGCCGCCCGCGACCCGGTCCGCGACCCCACCGGCGTGGTCTACAACCACCGCGCCCCGGACGGCACCTGGCTGCCCGGCGGGGCGTCGAGCGTCGGCGCCGGGGCGCTCGCGGCGCACTTCCCCGAGGCCGACCCGGCCGAGATGGACGGGCCCGCCATGGCGTTCGAACCGTCGGGCGCGGTCGCCTACCCCCTCGTGTCACCGGGGGAGCGGTTCCCGTTCCGGGCGCCGGAGGCGACCGCGTTCGTCCTCGGTGACCCGGCGGGTGACGCCGACCTGTGGGCCGCGCTGCTCCAGGGCGTCGGCTTCGCCGAACGCCTGTGCCTGGACTACCTCCACCACCTCGGCGCCCCCCTCGACGGCCCGCTCACCTTCACGGGCGGCGGCGCCCGCAGCCCGTACTGGAACCAGCTGCGCGCCGACATCCTGGGCCGCCCGGCCCGCGTTCCCGAGCAGACGCAGCCGGCCCTGGGCATGGCGGCACTCGCCGCGTACGGGGCCTCGGGGTCCGGTGCGCTCGCGGACGTCGCCGAGCGCATGGTCCGTGTCCGGACCGTCCTGGAACCCCGCCCCGGCCGTACGGCCGCCTTCGCCGAGCCCTACGCGCGCCTCGTCGACGCCCTGCGGGAGCGCGGCTGGCTGCCCGCCCCGGTCGCCGCGCACGCACACGGTCGCCTGAGCAGGGATACTTCCGCATCATGAGTACGACCCTCCTGCTGGTCCGGCACGGACAGACCGTCTGGCACGCCGAGAACCGCTACGCCGGCATCAGCGACATCGACCTCACCGACACCGGCCGCGCCCAGGCCGAGGCCCTGGGCCGGTGGGCCGCCGCCCACCCCGTCGACGCGATCTGGACGTCCCCGCTGTCCCGGGCCGTCGCCACCGCCGAACCGGCCTGCCGCGCCCTCGGCCTCACCTCACAGAGCGAACCCCACCTGCGGGAATGCGACTTCGGTGTGCTCGAAGGCCGTACGCTCGCCGAGTTCGAGGCCGAGGACCCGGAGTGGGCCGCGGCCTACCGGACCGACCCGGTGGAGCACTCCTTCCCCGGGGCCGAGGACCCCCTGGCCGCGGCGGCCCGCGGGGTGCGAGCCCTGCGGGAGGTCGCCGCCGCCCACCCGGGCGAACGCGTCATGGTCGTCGCCCACAACACCCTGCTGCGGCTGGTGCTGTGCACGCTGCTGTCCATCCCGGTGAGCGAGTACCGCAGGGTGCTGCCGCGGTTGCGGAACGCGGCGATCAGCGAACTGCGCATGAACCCCGACGGTTGCGCCGCACTCCTCTCACTCAATGTGCCGTGCGAGGTGGAGGTGCCGTAGCACCATGGGCGCATGACGCAGATCGACACATCGGTGCCGCACTCGGCCCGGATCTGGAACTACTGGCTGGGCGGCGAGGACAACTACCCGGTGGACCGGGCGGCCGGCGACGCCTACACGGCGGTCTTCCCGGGCATCGTCACCATCGCCCGCAGCAGCCGCGCCTTCCTGGGCCGCGCCATCCGCCACCTCGTCCAGGAGGCGGGTGTACGGCAGTTCCTCGACGTCGGCAGCGGACTGCCGACCGTCGACAACACGCATGAGGTGGCCCAGAAGCTGGCCCCCGAGGCGCGCATCGTCTACGTCGACCACGACCCGCTGGTCCTCGCGCACGCCCGCACCCTGCTCACCTCCACACCGCAGGGCGCGACCGCCTTCGAGGACATCAGCCTCTACGAGCCGGAACGCGTCCTCGAGGCCGCCGGCAGGACTCTGGATCTCACCCGGCCCACCGCCCTGATCCTCAGCGGCGTCCTCGGCCACGTCGCCGACCACGACCGGGGCCGTGAGCTCGTACGCCGGCTGATGGACGGCCTGCCCGCCGGCAGCCACCTGTGCGTCAGCGACGGCTCGCGCGGCACCGACCCGGCATACGAGCAGGCTCAGGACGCCTACAACGAGACCGGTGCCGTCCCGTACTTCCTGCGTCCGGTGGAGCAGATCGAGGCCTATTACGAGGGACTGGACCTCGTCGAGCCGGGTGTGGTCTCCGTGTCCCGGTGGCGGCCCGAGCCGGGGACGTTCCCGGAGCCGGTCGGCCAGCACGCCGGCCTGGCCCGCAAGCCCTGACCAGAGGCACCGGTACACGGGAAACCCCCGCGAGTCACGTCCTCGCGGGGGTTCCTTCATTCCGCCTGCCGTGCGTGAAGGGTGAGAAGACGATCACGAGGCAGGACGCTTCACGGGGCCGTCGTCACGGCGCCAGCAGCAGCACGTCCGCCCGGGACTTGGCCGCCTCGTAACGCCGCGCCACGTCCTGCCAGTTGACGACCTGCCACATCGCCTCGATGAAGTCCACCTTCTGGTTGCGGTACTGCAGGTAGAAGGCGTGCTCCCAGGCGTCGAAGACGAGGATCGGGGTGGCGCCCTGGCCGACGTTGCCCTGGTGGTCGTAGACCTGCTCCACGATCAGCCGCCCGCTCAGCGGCTCGTAGGCGAGCACACCCCAGCCGGAGCCCTGCGTGGTCGCGGAGGCCTTGGACAGCTGCGCCTTGAACTTGGCGAAGGAGCCGAACGACTCGGTGATCGCGTCGGCGAGCTCACCCACCCCGTCCTGCGCCAGCGGCTCACCGCCGCCGTCCTTCGGGCCGGTCATGTTCTGCCAGTAGATGCTGTGCAGGATGTGCCCGGACAGATGGAACGCCAGGTTCTTCTCCAGCCCGTTGACCGACCCCCACGACTCCTTGTCCCGCGCCTCCGCCAGCTGCTCCAGCGTGTCGTTGGCGCCCTTCACATAGGCGGCGTGGTGCTTGTCGTGGTGCAGCTCGATGATCTCGGGGCTGATCACGGGGGCGAGCGCGGAGTAGTCGTAGGGCAGTTCAGGCAGCGTGTAGACGGGCATGGGCGGGATCCCCTCCGGACCTCTTATTGCAACTAACTTGCAACTGCACGCTAGCAGCAGGAGAGGGTGGGCGCGTGGTCCGGGCACACAAAAGGCCCCCGCGTGTGTCGCGGGGGCCTGGGGCGGCGGTTTCCCTACCGCTGGGCGCGAGCCCTCTGCCACGCGTACCCGATGGCCGCCAGGACCAGGACCATCCCGCCCGTCGAGTACAGCTGCACCCGTGTGTCCGGCTCACGGGCCATCAGGACGAAGACGGCCGCCATGCCGGCCAGAGCGAACCAGGTCAGCCAGGGGAACGCCCACATGCGGACGGCCAGCCTCTCGGGTGCCTCGCGCTCCAGGCGGCGGCGCAGCCGCAGCTGTGACACGGCGATGAAGATCCAGACGGCCAGGATGACCGCGCCGATCATGTTCAGCAGCCAGGGGAAGACGTCGTTCGGCCGCCAGTAGCTCAGCAGTACGCACAGGAAACCGAAGACGGAGGACGCCAGCACGGCGATCCGCGGCACCCCGCCCGAGACCCGCCCCAGCCCCTTCGGGCCCTGGCCGCGCTCCACCAGCGAGTAGGCGATGCGCGAGGCGCCGTAGATGTTGGCGTTCATCGCGGACAGCAGGGCGACCAGCACGACCACGTTCATCAGCTGGCCGGCGCCCGGGATGCCCAGCTCGTCGAGGGCGGCGACGTAGGGGCCCCTCTCCACGACCGCCTCGGAGTCCCACGGCACCAGGGTGACGATGACGGCCATCGAGCCGACGTAGAACAGCGCGATGCGCCACATCGCCGTGCGGACCGCGCTCGCCACGCCCTTGACGGGGTTCTGCGACTCGGCCGCCGCGATGGTGACCGTCTCCAGGCCGCCGTAGGCGAAGACCGACGCGAGCAGGCCGATCACCAGGCCCTCTCCGCCGTTGGGCAGGAACTCGGTGAGGTGGCTCGCGCCGGGCGAGTCCGTGCCGGGCAGGACGCCGGCGATCGCCAGGACGCCGAGCACCAGGAACAGCGTGATCGCGCCGACCTTCAGCGCGGCGAACCAGAACTCGAACTCGCCGAAGTTCTTCACGGCCGCGAGGTTCGTGCCGCAGAAGACGACCATGAACAGCGCCACCCACGCCCACTCCGGCGTGCCCGGCAGCCAGCCGCTGACGATCTTCGCGGCGCCGATGCCCTCCAGACCGACGGCCGTGCACAACAGCACCCAGAAGGACCAGCCGGCGGTGAACCCGGCCCAGGGGCCGATCGCCCGCTCCGCGTGCGCCGAGAACGACCCCGACGACGGATACGCAGCCGACATCTCGCCGAGCATCCGCATCACCAGCATCACGAGGACACCGGAGAGGGCGTAGGCGACCACGATCGACGGACCGGCCGCGGCGATACCGGCACCGGAGCCGACGAACAGACCGGCTCCGATCACCCCGCCGAGGGCGATCATCGACAGGTGGCGCTGCTTCAGGCCGGGGGAGAGGGAGGCGCCGTCCGTGCCGGTCGGCGTCTCCGTGGTGGTGCTGGTGGGCATGGGTGCGGGTCGTCCTGTGCGTGAGGGGCGTACGAGGGCAAAAACGCCGCCAGTCTCGGATGCCTCCCCGCGGGGGCGGAGAGGCATCCCACCATCCGGACACTCGTGTCGCTCTGCGTGCCTGGGCGGCGACCGGTGTGTAGTGCGGGGCGTCGCCCTCGACGCGTCGCTCTCCTCGCCCTCGACGCCGACGTGGATGTCCCTGATCGCCGGCTCGGCCGTCGCCCACCGCGAACCGGGAGTCGTCCAGGTCGAGCGGTCGACGCGGCCCTCACGAGCCCTTGGAGCGCCGCGGCACGGTGGACTCGGGGATGAGCCCGTTCGCGACGCCGGGAAAGCGGCCCGGGACCGCGCGGGCGGCGACCGCGGGCGTGACGGCGGACGCGGCGCTTTGGTGGAAACCTACAGAAGCCCCTCGGTCCGGCCGACGTGGCACGCACCATCCCATCACCGTGACCGGCATCACGCCGTCCTCGGTGTAGCCCGCACCCTTTGTTCGAAGTCGACCAATCGCCGGTCCACGCCTTTGTCGAGCGCTGACGGTGATCGGGGCGAGGGCGCTGGGATAGCGTCACGGTGTCCCACCGGCCCTCACTCCGCGGAGTCCCCATGAGCACCGCTGCCGCCACACCCGCCCGCGCCGGACAGGTCCTCGCCGACCTGCTCCCCTCCCCCAAGCTCTCGGCGGCGCTCGAGCAGGGCGGTGCCCCCACCCGTGTCCGCGACGCGGCCCTCGTGCTCGGCGGCGCCGCGCTCACCGGCCTCGCCGCCCAGCTCTCCGTGCCCGTCCCGGGCTCCCCGGTGCCGGTGACCGGCCAGACCTTCGCCGCGCTGCTCGTCGGCACGTCCCTCGGCGCCGGCCGCGGCTTCCTCGCGCTGGCGCTGTACGCCCTCGCGGGCGTCGCCGGTGTGCCGTGGTTCGCCGGTGCCTCCTCCGGTGTCGCCCCGTCCTTCGGCTACATCCTCGGCATGATCCTCGCCGCCACCGTCGTCGGCGCCCTGGCCCGCCGCGGCGCCGACCGCTCGATGCTGCGCATGGCGGGCGCGATGCTGGTGGGCGAGGCGATCATCTACGCCATCGGCGTGCCCTACCTGGCCCTCGCCACCGGCATGTCCGCCACCGCCGCCATCGCGGCCGGCCTCACGCCGTTCCTGATCGGCGACGCGCTGAAGGCGGCGCTGGCGATGGGCGCGCTCCCGACGGCCTGGAAGTTCGTGAACAAGCGCTGAACCCGCAGGTGTTGCGCCGAGGCCCGCCGGGGGCATGACGCCCCCGGCGGGCCTCTTGGCGTCAGCAGGGCCGCCAAGGGCTGAATCAGCCCTCCCGTACCCCCGGCCGCCGCCGCTGCGACCACCACATTCCGGCCACACCCACCGCGAGCAACGACGCACCGGCCGCGCCCAACGGCAGCAGATCACGGGCCGGACCCGTCTTCGGCAGCTCCTTGCGGCCCGGGCCCGCCGGCTCGTTGTCGGTGCCGAGCAGCAGCGGCGTGGCCGGGGCGTCGGGCGACGGGTTGCTCGTGCCGAACGGCACCGGGCCCTGCTGCCAGAAGGTCTTCTTCCCGTCGCTCGTCTGCACGGGCAGACAGATCTTCCCGGTCTTGCCGAGGTCGTACGTCGCATCCACGGCGTACGACTTCGACTGACCGGCCTCGAGATTGTCGATCGGGCACACGAATCCGCTGTTCGAACCCTTTGGAAGTCCGTTCTCGGGTATCGCCGAACACCCCTCGACGCCCTTGACGACAAGTCCGTCGAATCCGACGACCAACAGCCTGATCTTCCCGCTGTCCTTGCTCCCCTCGTTCTTCACCGTGGCGGTAATCGACGTCTTTTCCGAACCGTTGTCGACCGAGATCCTCCCGGGCAGCAGCGTGGTGAGCCTGACGTCGGCCGGTGCCTCGTCGACCGCCTTTCCCCCCTTGCCGGTCGGCGGTCCGTCGTCCTCCGCGCCGGCCGTGCCGGAGAGGATCATCACCGCCGAGAAAGATGCCATGACCAGCGATCCCGCGATTGTCGTCGTGTGACGAGAACTCATGTTCGGCCCCCCTTGCGTCCCCCTGGGCTGCGCCTGAATTCGCAGCACTGAAAGAGGTACCACAAGATTTCGCCGCACTATCCTGGTGCGGTGCGAAGTGTGACCGTTGTGTTTCACTGGAGTCGGTCGCGGCGTCGTGGAGGGGGTGCAGCGAATTGCCGGGGAACGCGAACAGCGGCGGTGTTCCAGGGATATTGGTGACGGGACGCTATCGGTTGGTCGAAAGTATCGGCCAGGGGGGAATGGGGCGGGTGTGGCGAGCCGCCGACGAAATACTCGACCGGCAGGTCGCCGTCAAGGAAATGCGGATCGACGGTCTCGACGCGGAGGACAGCAGGACCCGCCGCGAACGCACCCTGCGCGAGGCCCGGGCCACGGCCCGCATCGACCACCCCAATGTCGTACGCGTCTACGACGTGGTCGACGAGGGCGAACGCCTGTGGATCGTCATGGAATTGGTGGCGGGCCGCTCCCTCGAACGGATCCTCGCGGAGACGGGTCCCCTGAGCCCCGGCGAGACGGCCCGCATCGGCCTCGGTCTGGTCGCGGCACTCCGGCAGGTGCATGAACGGGGCGTACTGCACCGTGACATCAAGCCCGGGAACGTGCTCGTGGAACACGCGGACGGGCCGGCCGGATCCGCACGCGGCAACGGCAACGGTTCCGGCCACGGACGGCGGGTGGTCCTCACGGACTTCGGCATCGCCGCGATCCAGGACGCCAAGGCGCTCACGATGGTCGGCATGCTGGTCGGCTCGCCCGACTACATGGCCCCCGAGCGCATCTCCGGCCGCCCCCAGGGCCCCCCGTCCGACGTCTGGTCCCTCGGCGCGACCCTCTGCGCGGCTCTGGGCGGCCGCTCCCCGTTCTCCCGCGACACGACGCTCGCAACCCTGCACGCGGTCCTGTACGAGGAGCCGGAACTCCCCGCCTGCGCGGGCCCGGTGCGGGACATCCTGACCGCCCTGCTGGCCAAGGAACCGTCGGCCCGCCCGGACCTGGAAACCCTGGAGACGGCGCTGGAACCAGTGGCGTATCCGGCACCGACACCCACGGTCGCGGTGGGGCCGCGGGACTCGATACCGGAGCCGGAGCCCGCCCTCGATGCGCACACCACCCTCGCGGGGCAACAGCCGGGCACGGCACCGCAGTCGCCGACGCCTCCGCCCACACCCCCACGGGAGTCACCCACCCCCGCCCGCCGCCCCGCTCCTCGCCCCACGGCCCCCGGGGACCCCCGCCGCCCCGCCCCCGTCCCGGACCCGCACCACCACCGCGCACCCACCGCACCCTCCACCCCCGCGGAATCCGCCGCGAGGACCGGGCCGGCGGCGCGCTCCGAGGGCCGAGCCGGTACCACCCACCGCCCGGGCCGCGTCTCCCTCACCCGGGCACAGGCGGAGACCGAGCACCGCCCCCACCCGGCGCCCGTGCCGATGCCGCCGGGTGAACTCCCCGGACCGGCCGCCCCGGCCACACCCCGCCCCGGCCCCCGAACCGGCGCGGGCCGTCGCCGCAGGGTGCTCACCGCCGTGGCGGCCACCCTCGCCACCGCCGGCACCGTCGCGGGAATCCTGCTGGCGATGCCGGCGGGCTCACCCGGCGACGACGACACTTCCCGCGCGGGGTCCTCCACCTCCACACCGGCCACCACCGGCGGCACCACCGCCTCGCCCACCGTCGAGGGCACCTCCAGGCCGCAGCCCCTGCCGCCCGGCACGCACCGGGAGGCCGGCGGTTTCGCCTGGGCGACCCCCGAGGGCTGGCGTCGGGACGTGAAGACGGGCGCGGAGGTGCACTACACCTCCCCGGACGGCTCCCAGGAACTGGTGGGCAGGTCCTCCCTGGCCCGGGGGGACCTGCTGGAGACCTGGCAGACCTCGGAGCGCAACGCCCACCAGGGCCAGGACTACCGCAAGATCCGTCTGGTGGAGACGAGGTTCCGCGGCCACCCGGCCGTGGTCTGGGAGTACACGTTCACGCTGGAGGGCGTCCACTGGCACGCCCGACTTCTCGGCTTCAACGTGACCGGCAAGTCGTACCAGGTCAACACCTGGTACGAGGAGGGGATCGAGCAGGAGGCGCGCGTCACCTACGAGAAGGTCAAGGAGAGTTTCACGGTGCTGTAGGCACACGGAAGGGGGCCCGTCGCATGTGCTGCCGGGCGGCAGCACACACCACGGGCCCCGTTCACCACGAACGACGAGCGGCCGGAGGATCAGCCGGCCGAGACCTCGCTCCGCTCCGCGTCCTGCACCTGCGGGGCGTCGGCGGCGGACCGGCCGCCACCGACCTTCTGCCGGACGACGGCGATGACGAGCACCACCGCCGCGACGAGCAGCGACAGCAGGATGGTCTGGCGCCCGTCGTGCTCGGTGTCGGTGAGCATGTAGCCCAGGATGAACACGATCAGCGCGGCAGTCGCCCACGTCAGATACGGGTACAGCCACATCTTCACCACGAGCTTCTCGGGCGCCTCGGCCTTGATGATCTTCCGCATGCGCAGCTGGGAGAAGCAGATCACCAGCCACACGAACAGGGCGACCGCGCCGCTGGAGTTCACCAGGAACAGGAAGACGGAGTCCGGGAACTTGTAGTTGAAGAAGACGGCGACGAAGCCGAAGGCGACGGACGCGAGGATCGCCGTGCGCGGCACTCCGTTGGAGGTCGTGCGGGCGAAGGCCTTCGGCGCGTCACCGCGCTGGCCGAGGGAGAAGGCCATGCGGGAGGCCGTGTAGAGGCCGGAGTTGAGGCAGGACAGCACCGAGGTCAGCACGATGAAGTTCATGATCTGACCGGCGTGCGCGATACCGAGCGAGTCGAGCGCGGCAACGTAGGAGCCGTCCTTGGCGATGGACTTGCTGTCCCACGGCAGCAGGCACACGACGACGGCGATCGAGCCGAGGTAGAACACGGCGACGCGCCAGATGATGCTGTTGGTGGCCTTGGTGACGGCCTGCCGCGGATTCTCGGACTCACCGGCGGCCAGGGTGGCGATCTCGCTGCCCATGAAGGAGAAGACGACGAGCAGCACACCGGTGAGGATGGCACCGGCCCCGTTGGGCAGGAAGCCGCCGTGCTCGGTGAGGTTGCCCAGCCCGGCCTGCTCGCTGTCCACGCCGGGCAGCAGCCCGAAGACGGCCAGTCCGCCGACGACGATGAACGCGGCGATGGCGACGACCTTGATGCCGGCGAACCAGAACTCGAACTCGCCGTAGGAGCCGACGGAGACCAGGTTGGTGGCGGTCAGCACCAGCATCACGATCAAGGCCCAGCCCCACTGCGGCACGGCCGGTATCCAGCCCTCCAGGATCACCGCACCGGCGGTCGCCTCCACGGCGAGCACGACCACCCAGAAGAACCAGTACAGCCAGCCGATGGAGAAACCGGCCCACGGCCCGAGCGCCCGGTCGGCGTGCGCGGAGAAGGAACCCGAGGTCGGGTTGGCGGCCGACATCTCACCGAGCATCCGCATCACCAGCACCACGAGCGTGCCGACGAGGGCGTACGACAGCAGGATGCCGGGTCCGGCGGTGGCGATACCGGAGCTGGACCCCACGAAGAGTCCGGCGCCGATCACACCGCCGATGGCGATCATCGAAAGATGCCGGTTCTTGAGCCCGGCCTGCAGCCCGGAGCCCTGGGCTCCGGGATCTCCGGGCCCTCCGGGATCGTTTCCGGTCTTGTTCATGGTCGGCTGCGAGGTCATGGACGGGTTTCCTTTGCGCCGGGGAGCTGTACTTCCGTACGGAACCGCACGAGCCGCACGAACGGGGTGTGTCGCGGCACGGCGGTGTACGGGGCTCGCACGAGCGATGTACGAGCCGGTCCAGTGAATCGGAGGTGAACGGACAGGAGAACCTTTGAATTCAGATTGTTACTTGAGGTTTCCCTGGGCTTCCGTAATGTGGCTCACATTGACCTCGGGGTTTCCCGAGCGCCACCCCGCGCGCCTTCCCCGAAACACCCGTGTCACACTCGTCCCATGCGCGTGTACCTCGGCTCGGACCATGCGGGCTACGAACTCAAGAACCACCTCGTCGAGTGGCTGAAGGAGGCGGGTCACGACCCCGTCGACTGCGGCCCGCACATCTACGACGCCCAGGACGACTACCCGCCCTTCTGCCTCCGGGCGGCGGAGCGCGCGGCCGCGGACCCCGACGCCCTCGGCGTCGTCATCGGCGGCTCGGGCAACGGTGAGCAGATCGCCGCGAACAAGGTCAAGGGCGTCCGCGCGGCCCTCGCATGGAGCGAGGAGACGGCGGCCCTGGGCCGCCAGCACAACAACGCGAACGTCGTCGCGGTGGGCGCGCGCATGCATACGCAGGACGAGGCGACGAAGTTCGTGGAGACCTTCCTCGGTACTCCGTTCTCCGGTGACGAACGTCACATCCGCCGCATCGACATGCTGTCGGCCTACGAAACGACCGGCGACCTGCCCCCGATCCCGCCGCACCACCCGCAGCGGTAGTCCCCCCGGCAGTGCGCTGACGGACCAACTCGGGCAGCCGCTCCCACGCGGCTGCCCGATCCGGCGTGGCCCGGAGCCCCTGCCGGCGGCGGGCTACCCGAGCTCGGCCGCAGCCCGAGTGCCGGGGCGGCTCAGGCGGAACCCTGCGGGACGCGGAAGCGAACCCCCGCGAGGGCGGGCCTGCCGTGTCGCGGGGCGCCGTGCTGCCCGCCCGACCGCCCGACACGGTTCACCGAACGGCTGAGGCAAGGGCGACGATCACAAGGAGAACCGTGCCGGAAGGCCACACGATCCACCGCCTGGCCCAGGACTACGGCGCCACCTTCCTCGGCACGAAACCCCGAGTCACCAGCCCTCAGGGCAAGTTCACGGCCGCCGCTGCCCTCCTCACCGGCACGGAACTCACCCACACGGAAGCCCACGGCAAACACCTCTTCCTCGGCTTCCGCGACACCGACTGGATCCACATCCACCTCGGTCTCTTCGGCAAGGTCACCTTCGGCCCGGCCCCAGCACCGCCCCCCACCGACACCGTCCGCCTCCGCCTGGCGAACGACACCGCCTGCGTGGATCTGCGGGGCCCCACCACCTGCGCCCTCATCACACCCCCGGAGAAGCAGGCGATACACGACCGGCTGGGCCCCGACCCCCTCCGCGACGACGCCGACCCGGACACCGCGTTCCGCCGCGTCTCCCGCAGCCGTACGACGATCGCCGCCCTCCTCATGGACCAGAAGGTCATCGCCGGCGTCGGAAACGTCTACCGCGCGGAGGTCCTCTTCCGGCACCGCATCGACCCCTACCGCCCCGGCAAGGACATCACCCCCGCCGAGTGGCACGCGATCTGGACCGACCTCGTCGACCTCATGCACGAGGGCGTCCGCAACAACCGCATCGACACCGTCCGCCCGGAGCACACCCCGGAGGCGATGGGCCGCGCGCCCCGCGTGGACGACCACGGTGGCGAGGTGTACGTCTACCGCAGGGCCGACCTGCCCTGCCACATCTGTGGCGGTGAGATCCGCACCGCCGATCTCGCCGCCCGCAACCTCTTCTGGTGCCCGGCCTGCCAACGCCCCTGAGATCACCCGGGCGTCAGAAGCCGTGCGGCAACCACGGCACCGCGCCCGCCCCGAACCCGAGCGACGCCTCCGCCAGCGCCGCACCCGGGCGTCAGAAGCCGTGCGGCAACCACGGCACCGCGCCCGCCCCGAACCCGAGCGACGCCTCCGCCAGCGCCCCCCGCCGCAACTCCCGCACCCGTCCCGCGGCGCCCAGCGAGGCCAGCGACACACCGCCGAGATACGCCGCGCCCAACTCCCGCACGGACAGAGCCAGATTCGCCGCATCCGCCGTACGCTCGCAGGACGCCCCCTTCGCATCCCCGCTCAGCCGCCAGCGCCCGGCGTTCCAGGGGCAGAACGCGTCCTCCACCTCGAACACCACATCCACCGGCGCCTGATACGTGCGCGCCCCCAGCGCGGCCCCCACCTCCACCGGGCGCACGTACAGGGAGTCCCGCAACCGCGGATTGCACCGCCGCAGGTCGGACACCAGGTACTGCCACGCGTCGTCCACCGGCCGCCCCCGCACGACGATCGTCGACGTCAGGTCGATCCCGAACAGGAACCGCCACAGCGCCGCGTCCGCCGCGGGGTCCAGCGCGGCCGAATCCTCCAGGACCACCTTGCCGTCGGCCCCGGTCGACTCCCACACCGGCTTGACGCGATAGCGCGCGTACCCGACCGTCTCCCCGTCCCGCTCGGCGAGCACGCACTGCAGGGGCGACGCCCCGTCCCGCTCGCTCTCCGGATCGAGCACCCCGAGCCGCTCCCAGCCGGGCCGCCGCTCCAGCATCCCCGGCCGTGCCGGCACCAGCCGGGCGTACACCGCCTCGCACACATCGAGCACCTCGGCCGGCGCCGCGTACCGCACCCGTACGTCGTCCGTACCGTCCGGCACCGACAGCCGCACCCGGCTCGTGTCGATCTCCGCATGCAGCGAGAAGGTCGCGTTGCCGTACCCGAACCGCCCGTAGATCGCCGGCTCGGAGGCCGTGAGCACGGCCAGCGGCTCCCCCCACGAGCGCACATCGTCCAGCTGCCGCCGCATCATCGAGGTCAGGATGCCGCGCCGGCGGTGCGTGGCGGCCACGCTGACCATCGTGACACCCGCGACCGGCAGTGACGCGCCGCCGGGCACGGTCAGCCGGAAGCTGAACGCCCCGGCCGTCCCCACGCACTCGTCCCCGTCCCAGACACCGAGTGAACGGTCGAACTCGGTCAGGGAGTTCCACAACTTCCGCTCCTCGGCGGCCTCCGGCACCCCTCCGAAGCCCCGGACCAGGGTGTCGTACCACTTGTCCCAGTCGTCCTGCCGAAGGACCCGCAGGCCGGTGGAAAGACCGTTCGCGTCAAGTGCCATGAGCCATGCCTACCAGGGCGATGCGGGACGAGCGACGGAATTTCTCCCCGGTGACGGCAGCGCTGCGCGCGGTGAAGTTCACTGTGAAGTCGGCCCTCGGACGGGGGACAAGTGGGACCTCCCGTGCCAAGGGGCTGGTCCGATGGATAGGGTCCCGAACTAATGGCATCAGGACGGCAGCGGCGCGCGGAAGCCGACACGTTCACGGCCCGGTTGAAGAAACAGTGGCACCGGGTCCGCGTCGGCGTGCGCCGAGCCGCCGTGGACTACTTCCGCGGCAACGGCTCGGACTGGATCGCCCTGGGCGGTCTGCTCCTGATGGTTCCCCTGATCGCGGCGGCGACGCTGGCGAACTCGGTGTGGTTCTCACCGGCCGCGCTGGTCCTGCCGGTCGTCGTCGGCGGGTTGCTGCTCCGCCCCGCGAGCCTGCTCGGGCTGTACGCGGCGGCGGCCACGGCCCTGATCGTGGAGTCGGTGCGACTCGGCCCGTACACGGAGGGCCCGTCGAGGGTCACCCCGGGCATCGTGCTCGTGGTCGCCGCCTGCGGTTTCTTCGGGCTGCTCCTGGCCCAGTTCCGCAGCCGGGTCGGTGTGCCCTGGCGGCGCGGCGGCACCATGCTCTTCGACCTGCGTGAACGCATCCGGGTGCAGAGCAAGCTGCCCGACCTGCCGGACGGCTGGCACCGGGAGATGGCCCTGCGCCCGGCGGGCGGCCAGTCCTTCTCGGGCGACTTCGTGGTGGCGGCCCGCACCAACGGCGGCCGTACGCTCGAAGTCGTCCTCACCGACGTCTCCGGCAAGGGCATGGACGCGGGCTCCCGCGCCCTGCTGCTGTCCGGCGCGTTCGGCGGCCTGCTCGGCTCGCTCCCGCCGCACGCCTTCCTCCCGGCCGCGAACGGCTACCTCCTGCGCCAGGACTGGGAGGAGGGCTTCGCCACCTCGATCCACCTGGTCCTCGACCTCGACTCCGGCGACTACGAGCTCTACTCCGCGGGCCACCCGCCGGGCCTCCAGCTCAGCGCCGGCAGCGGCCGCTGGGAGGAGAAGGTGGCCGAGGGCCCGCTTCTCGGGGTGTACGACGGAGCCCAGTTCGACCCGGTGAAGGGCTCACTGCGGCCGGGGGACGTGCTGATGCTGTTCACGGACGGCCTGGTGGAGACCGCCGACCGCGACATCGTCGAGGGCATCGACCGACTCACCGGCGAGGCCGATCGCTATGTCGCCGGCGGCTTCCACGGCGCCGCCTGGCACCTCATCGAGGCCGTGGCCAAGGACGTGAACGACGACCGGGCCCTGCTGCTGATCTGCCGCGAGGGACCGACGGCGGCCGCGATCCGCTGAAGCGGGTCCTCCTGCTCCCCGGGCGTACGGCCACGGTCGCCCAGAGGCCCGGCGGCCGTCCGGACGATGAGCAGCCCGCCGTTCCGGGCGGCGCAGCGCGGGGAGACACTGGAGCGGTGAGCGAGACATCCCCCATGACGCCGGCCGAGGTGGAGGCCACCGCCCGGGCCGCGCACGCCGGCCAGACCGACAAGGCGGGCCGGCCCTACGCCGAACACCTCCGGGCCGTGGCGGAGGGCGTACGGGCCCGGGGCGGCGACGAGGAGCAGATCGCGGCGGCCTGGCTGCACGACGCCGTGGAGGACGCCGCGCTCTCTGCCGAGTGGCTGCGCGGAGCCGCGCTGAGCAGCCGTACGAAGGACATCGTCCTCGCCGTCACCAAGCGGGCGGGGGAGCCGCCGGAGGAGTACGCCGCGCGGATTCTCGCCACGCCCGGCGCGCTGCTGGTGAAGGAGTCGGACCTGGCGCACAACGCCGACCCGGACCGCCTCGCGGTCCTCGACGAGGCGACCCGCACACGGCTGACCGAGAAGTACGCACGGATGCGCGCACTTCTCGGTCTCGTCGGATGAATCCCGCCCCGAGCGTCAGGCGTTGACCTTCTCGCGTTCGCGCTCGCGCCGCTCGGCGCCCTGGCGTTCGCGGGCCAGCTCGGCGGCGTCCCGCTTGAAGGCCCAGTCCATCTTCGGCTCCATCGCGAACCGGAAGACGCGCTGCACCGGCTTGGTGCACAGCACCGTCACGACGGCGGCCGCGAGGGCGGTCACGAGGATCTCACCGGCCGGGTGGTGCAGCCAGGACGCCTCGAACCAGCCCTGGTAGTCGCCGGCCTTCACCAGGAAACCGTGCAGCAGATAGCCGTAGAGCGTGCCGGCGCCGAGGGCGGTGAACCACATGTGGCGGCGCGGCACCCAGGCGAAGAAGCAGGCCGTCAGCACCAGGGAGCAGCCGAACATCGCGAGCACCATGACCGGCCCGGTCCACCACGGGGCGCCCAGCTCCTGCGCGGCGTCACGGTGGTAGAACCACGCGGTGTTCATGCGCGGCACCGCCCACCAGCTGAAGGCCAGCGCGACGGCGAACACCGGCACCGAGGCGATCCGCACCGAACGGCGGCGCATCATGTGGAAGTGCTCGGGCTTCATCACCAGGCCCAGCACGAAGAACGGCAGGAACTGCAGGACGCGCTGCAGGTCCAGGTCGTCACCGATCTCCGGGGTGACGGTCGCCAGCATGGCGAGACCCAGCGCCAGCGGCAGCGGCCAACGCACCAGGTTCCAGATGGGGGTGGTGAGACGCCAGATGAACAACGCGACCAGGAACCAGGTCAGGTACCAGGGGTCGAGGAGGCTGATCTCCTGGTGTGGGTCGCTGTCGATGACCCGCTTGAAGAGCGGATAGGCCGTCTCGAAGATGATGTACGGCACGGCGACGCCGGTGATCAGGCGCTTCAGCCGGTTGGGCCGCATGTCGAAACTGCGGGAGAAGTAGCCGGAGATGATGATGAACGCCGGCATGTGGAACGCGTAGACGACCTGGTACGCCGCCTCGAGTACCCGGCTGTCGCCTTTGAGCGGCTCCCAGGCGTGACCCATGGCCACCAGCACGATCGCGAGGTACTTGGCGTTGTCGAAGAACGCGTCGCGCTGTCTGCCGTTCTGCTTCTTCTGCGTGCTCTGCGGCGAGCGTGGGCTCGGCACTCCGTCGACCGGCGACTGTGCCGGGGGAAGTGGAGCCCTGCGGTCGCCGTTCGGTCGCAGCGAGTTCGTCACAGACCCTCCCACCAAGAGCTCGGGGAGACGGTCCGGGACCTCGCTGCGCATACGGGGGACGAGGCAGCGTGGAACATCTGAGGCACCCTAGCGTTCCCTGCAGCTATTCGTAAAACGCCGGATGTGATTCCTGGCTATTCGCTGCGGGTACCCCGGATTACGGGTGGTTGACGCCGCTGTCGGCGTGATGGCCGACACATCGCCTGATGGCGGATTGGGTGCATGCCCAGCCCCTGCTTGTCATGATACTTCCGGACTAAGTGACGCATAAGACCAGCAGGCGACTCCTGCGGAATGTCCGCTTCCGCCCGCCTTCACCCCTGCCCCGCACGGGCGTTGATGAGTCCGTGGCAACAATTCGAATTAGCTGCGAACGCGTTGTGTGGAGATGGAAACGATGCGGTCGAATTCCCTGTGCGGGTGGCCTGTCGAATTGCCGTACGACTTCCCGTGTCGGCTCCTGCGCACAGGCGTCACGCGCCGGTGAGGGCGACACGGGCGCAGTCGATGCGTCACCGGCCGCATAGGCAGGCCACGTTGGTGGCACGATGGTCCTGGCGGGGTGCGCGGGGTCGCGTCCCCGGGCCGGGAGAGCGGACCGACCGAGGGTGTGATCAGTTGTGGCCATTTCACTGTCTGTGGTGCTGCTGTTGGCGATCATCCTTGTGGTGTTGCTGAGAGGGGGATCCATCAAGGCAGGGCCGGCGATCGTCGCGGTCCTCTTCGGCTTCTTCCTCGCCTCGACCGGCATGGCCGACGACATCCAGCGGTTCCTCAACTCGATAGCGCAGACCATCAACTCCATCAGCTTCTGACCGGGCGGGAGGCCCCCTCCGAGCCCCGTGCTGCGGGCCCGGCGCAGGGGCGGTTACGCTCGCCCCGACCACAGGACGGTGCGTGACGGGGGGAACGTACGGGGATGGCGCTGCGCGATTCTGACCCGGCGGAGGTGGGCGGCTACCGCATCGAGGACCGTCTCGGATCCGGCGGTATGGGAGTGGTCTACCTGGCCCGCTCCGCCTCCGGCCGACGCCTGGCGATCAAGGTCGTGCACAGTCAGTACGCCGACGACGACGAGTTCCGCACCCGTTTCCGCCGTGAAGTGGCCGCCGCCCGCCGGGTCAGCGGCGCCTTCACGGCCCCCGTCGTCGACGCGGACGCCGACGCCACGCATCCCTGGATGGCCACGCTCTACATACCGGGCGCGGACCTCGGCTCCCATGTCCGCGAGCACGGCCCGCTCCCACTGCCCCGCCTGCGCGATCTCGCCGCCGGCCTCGCCGAGGCGCTGCGCGACATCCACCGCGCCGGAGTCGTCCACCGTGACCTGAAGCCGGCCAACGTGATGCTCGCCGAGGACGGCCCCCGCGTCATCGACTTCGGCATCTCCCGCGCCGTCGAGTTCGCCCCCTCCGACGTCCTCACCCAGACCGGCCGCGTCATGGGCACCCCGCCCTTCATGTCCCCGGAACAGTTCGCCGCCCCCCAGGACGTCGGACCGGCCGCCGACATGTTCTCCCTCGGCTCGGTCCTCACCTACGCCGCCACCTGCCGCGGCCCCTTCGACAGCCCCAGCCCGTACGAGACGGCCCTGCGCGTCGTCGAGGGCGACCCGGACCTCACCGGCGTCCCCGGCGAACTGCTCCCCTTCATCCGCCTCTGCCTGGAAAAGCACCAGAAGTCCCGCCCCGCCGCGGACGAACTGTTCACCCTGCTCCGTGCAGGCGGCACCTCCGGCACCGGCACACCACGCCTGGTACGCCCGTGGCCGGGCGCACGGCCGACCGAACCGGCCGGCAGGGTATGGCCCGACGCGGCCCGCACGCAGCGGGGCGAGACGTTCCACTCCTTGCCGGAGGAGGCGGACGGCGGGGCGGACGCCGAACGGCCCGACGCGCCGCGCCCCCGACTCGACGAGACCCTGACGGAACAGCCCCAGCCGTCACGCGACCCGGCCGGAGCTCCAGGACCCGAGGCCGGCCGCACCCGCAGCCGCCGGCACGGGCTGCTGCTGGTCTCGGCCGCCGTGACCGTCGCCCTCGCCGCCATCGTCACCACGACCGTCACCCTGATCCAGGACAACGACCGTCCACCTCCCTCCACCACCACCAGAGCCGCCGATCTTCCCGAGGGATGGAAGCCGTGGGTCGCCAGGGCGAAGGCCCCGGCGGAGGGCGAAGGCGGCCGGAGCGGGGTCGACACGTCCTTCAAGGGCTGCTCCGTCGTCGACGCCTCCCTCGTGTGCGCCGGATCCGACCTCATGGCGACCCGCTTCGCTCTCGCCGACGGCCGCAACACCTGGAGCCGGCCCGTCGACACCACGCCCGGCGGCGTCTTCGGCGACGAGGGCGCAATCATCGGCACCGGCAAGGGGCGCGTCTACGCCTACGGGGCCGAAGACGCGGAAGGCACGAGCGGCGTGGGATCCAGCTACACGGTCCACGCCCTGACCGCCGACACCGGCAAGGAGCTGTGGCGGACCCCGACCGGCAGCGGCGAGATGGCGCGAGTCCCCGACGGGCCCCGCGGCGGTGCCACGGCCGTGTCCCAGGGTGTCGTCACCTTCCACGGATCGCAGGGCGACGAGTACGCCCTGCTCGACGCGGAGACCGGCAAGGTCCGCTGGCGGCAGCCGGAGCCGGGCGCCTGGGGCGACTGCTCGCTGGACTCGGCGGCCGACCGTGCCTACCTGATCTGCACGACCGAGGCGGACGACGAGAAGCGCGCCAGGACCACCGTCTCCCAGATCGACCCGGCCACCGGGACTTTGCGCTGGACCGTGAAGGCCGAGGGCGCCTTGGAGATGCTGGGTCCTCAGGAGGGACATCTGGTGTTCGTGGACGGCACGTCCACCGCCCACGGCCTCACCCTGATCGACGTCTCCTCGCGCGAGCTCACCGTGCGACGGCTGGCGAAGCCCCGGCCCGAGGCGTCGAGGGCCTATCTGGTCCGAGGCACCGTCTACTTCACGCGGGGCAGCGGCGGCGTCCGCGCCGTTGCGCCGCTCACCGGACGCACACGGTGGGAATCCAACTCGACCCTGGAGCGGCAGGGGCCGCCGACCGCCTCCGCCACCCACGTCTACTTCGCTTCGCCCAGCGGCCGCCTCGCCGCCCTGAACGCGCGCAGCGGCAAGGTGGAGGCCACCCGGCTCGGCCGCGACGACGGCGGCCGGGTCGACAGCCTGCTCGTCACCTCCGGCGCGCCGCTGTCTCTCGTCGGCGACGCCCTGTACGTCCCGTACGGCGTCCGTTCCGTCTACAGCGTCGACGTCCGGGACCTCTGACCCCACGGCCGTCCGGCGGCGGTACACGGCAGTCCGGCCCGTGTCGCCGGCCGATGGCCGGGCGACGAGGCGACGATCGGTGCGATGAGGCGGAAGCGCTCACCGCGCAGTCCACCCCACCCGATCGGGGGCGAGCCCGGCACGACACGCCGGACTGGACGCAGCCCCGGAACCACTCAGGGCCAGGCGGAGGAATGATCCTCCGCCTGGCCCTGAGCCGTATGGAGCGGGCGACGGGAATCGAACCCGCGTAGCTAGTTTGGAAGACTAGGGCTCTACCATTGAGCTACGCCCGCACAGCACGCGCCGCGGGTCGGGTGACCGCGGCACTGAAGGCATCGTAGCGGGTCGGCCCCCTCCGTCGCACACCGCATTCCCGTCCCAGACGGCGCGGCGCACACCCTGTGGAAATGCGGCGGCCACGCCGCCTCGCGGCATGTACCCTACGTCTCGCACCAGACGGGGTGTGGCGCAGCTTGGTAGCGCGTCCGCTTTGGGAGCGGAAGGCCGTGGGTTCAAATCCCGCCACCCCGACCAGCCACCCGATCACTCGCGTGATCGCCCATCCGATCGCTTGCGTGATCGCCTTTTGGGCGGTGTAGTCGCTGCCGTTACTATGCAAGCTGCACGCCCGTGTGTCTCATCGTCTGAAGTCCTCCGGGCGGCGAAATCCGCCGGGCCGTTCTGGCCCCGGCAGAAACCAAGAAGTCAGCCACAAGGAGACCGAACCGTGAAGAGCGCCGTGGAGACCCTGAACCCGACTCGGGTTCGGCTCACTGTCGAGGTGCCCTTCGAGGAGCTCAAGGACAGCCTCGACGCGGCGTACAAGAAGATCAACCAGCAGGTCACGGTGAAGGGCTTCCGCAAGGGCAAGGTCCCGGCCCGGGTCATCGACCAGCGGTTCGGCCGCGGTGCGGTTCTGGAGGAGGCGGTCAACGACGCGCTTCCGAAGTTCTACACCGACGCGGTCAACGAGGCCGAGCTCAGCGTGCTGGGCCAGCCCGAGGTCGACATCACGGAGCTGAAGGACGGCGAGACGCTGAACTTCACCGCCGAGGTCGACATCCGCCCGACCATCGAGATCCCGGACTTCTCCGGCATCGAGGTCGAGGTCGACGCGGTCGAGGTCACCGACGAGGACGTCGACAAGGCTGTCGAGGAGCTGCGCGAGCGCTTCGCCTCCACCGCCCCGGTCGAGCGTGCCGCCGAAGACGGCGACGTCGTGACGATCGACCTGCGCGCCAAGGTCGACGGCGAGGTCCTCGAGGACGGAGTCGCGGACGGTGTCTCCTACACCATCGGCTCCGGCGAGCTGCTGGACGGCATCGACGACGCCGTGAAGGGCCTGGAGGCCGGTGGCGAGACCACCTTCACCTCCGAGCTCAAGGGCGGTTCCGCCGCCGGCAAGGAGGCCGAGGTCACCGTCAAGGTCACCCAGGTCGCCAAGCGTGAACTGCCCGAGCTGGACGACGAGTTCGCGCAGCTCGCCTCCGAGTTCGACACCATCGAGGAGCTGCGCGCGGACAGCCGCAAGCGCCTCGAGAACATGAAGCAGTACGACCAGGCCACGCAGGCCCAGGAGCGCGTCCTGGAGAAGCTGCTCGAGCTGGTCGAGGTCCCGGTCCCCGAGAAGCTGCTCGAGGACGAGATCAACACCCGCAAGCACAACCTCGAGCACCACCAGCTCGGCCAGATGGGCCTCGACCTCGCGAAGTACCTGGAGATCCAGGGCAAGAGCGAGGAGGAGTTCGACGCCGAGACCAAGGAAGCCGCGGTCAAGGGCATCAAGACCCAGTTCGTGCTGGACGAGCTCGTCAAGCAGGAGAAGCTGAACGTCAACCAGGAGGAGCTCACCGAGCACCTCATGCGGCGTGCGGCCTCCTCCGGCATGTCCCCCGACCAGTTCGCCCAGGCGGTCGTCGAGGGCGGCCAGGTTCCGCTCCTGGTCGGCGAGGTCGCCCGCGGCAAGGCCCTGGCCGTCGTGGTCGAGAAGGCCACGGTCAAGGACACCAACGGCGAGATCATCGACCTCGACGACGAGGAAGAGGAGACCACCGAGGCCTCCGCCGAGGAGACCCCGGCCGAGGACGCCCCGGCCGAGGAGAAGACCGAGGGCTGAGCCCCCGGCACCGGTTGAATCGCAAGGAGGGCCCGGGGTGCGAACCCCGGGCCCTCCTTGCGTGCACCCGCACCGCTGCCCCCCAGTCGCTACGCCCCCGGCGAACACTCCCATCTCCGGGATTCCCCGAAGGGACCCGCGCGTTAGGGTCCATGAATACGAGGGCAGTGGAGTCCCCGAACGGCTCCTAGCCCCTAGGGAAACGTGAGACGGCCCGGCGCCGTCGTAAGACGAGCAGGTGGATACGTGACGAATCTGATGCCCTCAGCCGCCGGCGAGCCTTCCATCGGTGGTGGCCTCGGTGACCAGGTCTACAACCGGCTGCTCAACGAGCGGATCATCTTCCTCGGCCAGCCGGTCGACGACGACATCGCGAACAAGATCACCGCGCAGCTGCTGCTCCTTGCCGCCGACCCGGACAAGGACATCTACCTGTACATCAACAGCCCCGGCGGTTCCATCACGGCCGGCATGGCGATCTACGACACCATGCAGTTCATCAAGAACGACGTGGTGACCATCGCCATGGGCCTCGCGGCCTCGATGGGCCAGTTCCTGCTCAGCGCCGGCACCCCCGGCAAGCGCTTCGCGCTGCCGAACGCCGAGATTCTGATCCACCAGCCCTCCGCCGGCCTCGCCGGCTCGGCCTCGGACATCAAGATCCACGCCGAGCGGCTGCTGCACACCAAGAAGCGCATGGCCGAGCTGACCTCGCAGCACACCGGCCAGTCGGTCGAGCAGATCACCCGCGACTCGGACCGCGACCGCTGGTTCGACGCCTTCGAGGCCAAGGAGTACGGCCTCATCGACGACGTCATCCCCACGGCCGCCGGCATGCCGGGCGGCGGCGGCACCGGGGCCTGAGCGGTCCCCACGGGGCCTGTGGCGCCCCGTGAGGCCCACGGAGCCCTCCCGGGCCCCAGCGACCCCAGACAGCCCCAGCCGACCGCCTCAGCCCCTATCAGGAGACACCGTGAACCAGTTCCCCGGCAGTGGGATCTACGACCGTCAGCACGCCGTGCAGGACATGAGCGCCTCGCAGGGCCGCTACACCGGCCCGCAGGCCGAGTCCCGCTACGTCATCCCGCGCTTCGTCGAGCGCACCTCCCAGGGCATCCGCGAGTACGACCCGTACGCGAAGCTCTTCGAGGAGCGCGTGATCTTCCTCGGCGTCCAGATCGACGACGCCTCCGCCAACGACGTCATGGCGCAGCTGCTGTGCCTGGAGTCGATGGACCCCGACCGTGACATCTCGGTCTACATCAACAGCCCCGGCGGCTCCTTCACGGCGCTCACCGCGATCTACGACACGATGCAGTACGTGAAGCCGGACATCCAGACGGTCTGCATGGGCCAGGCGGCCTCCGCCGCCGCGATCCTGCTGGCCGCCGGTACGCCGGGCAAGCGCATGGCCCTGCCCAACGCGCGGGTGCTGATCCACCAGCCGTACAGCGAGACCGGCCGCGGTCAGGTCTCCGACCTGGAGATCGCCGCGAACGAGATCCTGCGGATGCGCTCGCAGCTGGAGGACATGCTGGCCAAGCACTCCACCACGCCGGTCGAGAAGATCCGCGAGGACATCGAGCGCGACAAGATCCTCACGGCCGAGGACGCGCTGAGCTACGGCCTGATCGACCAGATCATCACCACCCGGAAGATGGACAACTCGAGCCTGCGTTGAGGCGAGAGGCTGTAACGTCTGCCGCCCCTTGGCACGGTTTGGCTCGGTTCACGTCAAAGCGAACCGCGCCAAGGGGGGCCCGGACGGGGGGCCCGGCAAGGTACCGTCGGACATAAGGCAGCACCAGGAGTCCGCTGGACGTCGCGTCCAGGAGTCTCCCAGGCGAAGGGGAAGCACACCGTGGCACGCATCGGTGACGGCGGCGATCTGCTCAAGTGCTCGTTCTGCGGCAAGAGCCAGAAGCAGGTCAAGAAGCTCATCGCAGGGCCCGGTGTGTACATCTGCGACGAGTGCATCGACCTCTGCAACGAGATCATCGAGGAAGAACTCGCCGAGACCAGCGAGGTCCGCTGGGAGGAACTGCCGAAGCCGCGCGAGATCTACGAGTTCCTCGAGGGCTACGTGGTCGGCCAGGAGGCCGCCAAGAAGGCCCTCTCCGTAGCGGTGTACAACCACTACAAGCGAGTCCAGGCCGGCGAGAACGGCGGGGCGAACGGCCGTGACGACGCCATCGAGTTGGCGAAGTCGAACATCCTGCTCCTGGGCCCCACGGGCTCCGGCAAGACCCTCCTCGCGCAGACCCTCGCGCGCATGCTGAACGTCCCCTTCGCGATCGCCGACGCCACGGCCCTCACGGAGGCCGGTTACGTCGGCGAGGACGTCGAGAACATCCTGCTCAAGCTGATCCAGGCGGCCGACTACGACGTCAAGAAGGCCGAGACCGGGATCATCTACATCGACGAGATCGACAAGGTCGCGAGGAAGAGCGAGAACCCCTCGATCACGCGCGACGTGTCGGGCGAGGGCGTCCAGCAGGCCCTGCTGAAGATCCTGGAGGGCACCACCGCCTCGGTCCCGCCGCAGGGCGGCCGTAAGCACCCCCACCAGGAGTTCATCCAGATCGACACGACGAACGTGCTGTTCATCGTGGGCGGTGCCTTCGCCGGACTGGAGAAGATCATCGAGTCCCGGGCCGGCGCCAAGGGCATCGGCTTCGGCGCGCAGATCCGCTCCAAGCGCGAGATGGAGTCCAAGGACCAGTTCCAGGAGGTCATGCCGGAGGACCTGGTCAAGTTCGGCATGATCCCCGAGTTCATCGGCCGCCTGCCGGTCATCACCTCGGTCCACAACCTCGACCGCGAGGCCCTGCTCCAGATCCTCGTCGAGCCGCGAAACGCGCTCGTCAAGCAGTACCAGCGCCTCTTCGAACTCGACGGCGTGGAGCTGGACTTCGAGCGTGAGGCTCTGGAGGCCATCGCGGACCAGGCGATCCTCCGCCAGACCGGCGCGCGCGGCCTGCGCGCGATCATGGAGGAAGTCCTCCAGGGCGTGATGTACGAGGTCCCGTCCCGCAAGGACGTGGCCCGGGTCGTCATCACGGCGGACGTCGTCCAGTCGAACGTCAACCCGACCCTGATCCCGCGGGACGCGCGGGGGCGGGGGCCGGGGGAGCAGAAGACGGCCTAGTCACCCACAGCACGCGAAGGCGCCCGGCACTGCTGCCGGGCGCCTTTGTCGTGGCCGTCGTCAGGCCGCGACGCGGATTTCCTTGCGGACCTTGGTGGTGAGGTCGATTGCCACGTCCTTGGTGACGCCCTGCGCCACCTCGCCCGGCGACACGATGGCGATGGTGCTGTAGTCAGCCCACGCGCAGAACCAGTTGGTCTTCTCCTTCTTGGACAACCGGTCCTGGCCCTTGATCGACTGGCACTTCATGACTGCGCCGTCGAGGTCGGCCGCCTCAGGCTCGCCCACCAGTTCGGGCTTGCCCGACCCGGTGGCGGACTCCTTCTGCGCCGACTTCTCGAAATTGGCGAAGAACAAGTCCAGCGTCGCCTCCGGGTCGGAGATCTCACCGTAGGCGCCGGCCAGCGAAAGCGTCTTGGCCGCCGCCATCTTCGCCGCAGACGCCGGGTCGTTTGGGTCGTAGTCGCTCAGGTCCGCCGTGGTGTAGAGCCCTGCGGCGGACTTGGCGTTCTTGACGCCGCTCTTCTCCAGCTCCGCCGTCAGGTCGTTGCCGGCGGTCGTTCCGTCCTTCGTGGTGCGCTTGTACTCGCTGAGCACGGTCGCCGGCGTCGTCAGCTTGTGCGGCCCGTCGTCCTCCAGGGCACCCGCGCCGCCACCCCCGCCGATCACGAAGTACGCGCCCACACCGATCGCCGCCACGACCGCCACCGCACCGATGACGAGGCCGGTCTTCTTCTTGCCGCCGCCCGCAGCCGGGGGCTGGGGGACGCCGTACGGCGCCTGGCCGTAGGGCGGCTGAGGCTGGCCGTACGAGGGCTGCTGGCCATACGGGGCCTGCTGGGGCGGGACGCCCTGCGGGGGCTGCTGCGGGTAGCCGTAGCCGGGCTGGGGCGGAGGGGCCTGCTGGGGGTAGCCGTAGCCGGGCTGGGGCGCCTGCGGCGGCTGGCTGTACGGACCGGGCTGCTGGGGCTGCCCGCCGTACGGGCCCGGCTGGTTGTAGCTCATGTTCTGGGTTCCCCTCCAGATGCTGATGTGTTCCGGACATCCTGGCGCAGACCCGCCGTGTGCATGGCATCGGGGCACCCGCCGTTACAAAGGAAACGCGTTTCGGGACGGGCCGGTGACACCTCTAAACTGACCCCCGTGACCGAGAACGCTCAGCAGCAGCCACCAGCGCCCAGCACCGACCTGCCGACCCAGTACGCGCCGGCCGACGTAGAGGGGCCGCTGTACGAGCGCTGGGTGGAGCGGGGTTACTTCGAGGCGGACGAGAAGAGCGAGAAGCCGCCGTACACCATCGTCATCCCGCCGCCGAACGTCACGGGCTCGCTCCACCTGGGGCACGCCTTCGAGCACACGCTCATCGACGCCCTGACCCGCCGCAAGCGCATGCAGGGATACGAGACGCTGTGGCAGCCCGGCATGGACCACGCCGGCATCGCCACGCAGAACGTCGTCGAGCGGGAGCTCGCCAAGGAGGGCAAGTCCCGCCACGACCTGGGCCGTGAGGCGTTCGTCGAGCGCGTCTGGCAGTGGAAGGGCGAGTCCGGCGGGCAGATCAGCGGGCAGATGCGGCGGTTGGGTGACGGCGTCGCCTGGTCGCGTGAGCGCTTCACGATGGACGAGGGCCTGTCCCAGGCCGTCCAGACCATCTTCAAGCGCCTCTACGACGACGAGCTGATCTACCGCGCCGAGCGCATCATCAACTGGTGCCCCCGCTGTCTGACGGCCATCTCGGACATCGAGGTCGAGTACCAGGACGACGACGGTGAGCTCGTCTCCATGAAGTACGGCGACGGGGACGACACCATCGTCGTCGCCACCACCCGCGCCGAGACGATGCTCGGTGACACGGCCGTCGCCGTCCACCCCGAGGACGAGCGCTACAAGCACCTCGTCGGCACGCTGGTCAAGCTGCCGCTGACCGACCGCTCCATCCCGGTCGTCGCCGACGAGCACGTCGACCCCGAGTTCGGCACCGGTGCCGTCAAGGTGACCCCGGCGCACGACCCGAACGACTTCGAGATCGGCCAGCGCCACGGCCTCCCGGCCCTGACGATCATGGACGAGCACGCGGTCATCACCGCCCACGGCCCCTTCCAGGGCCTGGACCGGCTGGAGGCCCGCTCGGCGATCGTCGCCGCGCTGCGGGCCGAGGGCCGGATCGTCGCCGAGAAGCGCCCGTACGTCCACTCCGTCGGCCACTGCTCGCGGTGCAAGACGACGATCGAGCCGCGCCTGTCCATGCAGTGGTGGGTCAAGGTCGGCCCGCTGGCCAAGGCAGCCGGTGACGCAGTCCGCGAGGGCAAGGTCAAGATCCATCCGCAGGAGATGGAGAAGCGCTACTTCGACTGGGTCGACAACCTCCACGACTGGTGCATCTCGCGGCAGTTGTGGTGGGGCCACCGCATCCCGGTCTGGTACGGCCCGAACGGCGAGGTCGTCTGCGTGGGCCCGGACGAGGAGCCGCCGAGCGGCGAGGGCTGGCGTCAGGACACCGATGTCCTCGACACCTGGTTCTCCTCCGGCCTGTGGCCGTTCTCCACACTCGGCTGGCCCGAACAGACCGAGTCGCTCGCGAAGTTCTACCCGAACTCGGTCCTGGTCACCGGTTACGACATCCTCTTCTTCTGGGTCGCCCGGATGATGATGTTCGGCCTGTACGCGATGGACGGCACCCCGCCGTTCCACACCATCGCCCTGCACGGCATGGTCCGCGACCAGTTCGGCAAGAAGATGTCGAAGTCCTTCGGCAACGCGGTCAACCCGCTGGACTGGATGGACAAGTACGGCTCGGACGCGCTCAGGTTCACGCTGGCCCGTGGCGCGAACCCGGGTGTCGACGTCCCGATCGGCGAGGACTGGGTCCAGGGCTCCCGCAACTTCGCCAACAAGATCTGGAACGCGACGCGCTTCGCGCTGATGAACGGCGCGACGGTGGACGGGCCGTTGCCGGACGCCTCGAAGTTGTCGTCGACCGACCGCTGGATCCTGTCCCGGCTCAACTCGGTCGTCGCCGAGGTCGACGCGTTCTACGAGGACTACCAGTTCGCCAAGCTCTCCGACGCCCTGTTCCACTTCGCGTGGGACGAGGTCTTCGACTGGTACGTCGAGCTGTCCAAGACGACGTTCCAGGCGGGCGGCGAGGCGGCCGAGGTCTCCAAGCGGGTCCTCGGCGAGGTCCTCGACGTCACGCTGAAGCTGCTGCACCCGGTGGTCCCGTTCGTCACCGAGACCCTGTGGACGACGCTGACCGGCGGCGAGTCGGTCGTCATCGCCGAGTGGCCGAAGGACAGTGGCTTCCGGGACGCCGACGCCGAGCGCGAGATCGAGAGCCTGCAGTCGGTCATCACCGAGGTCCGCCGCTTCCGCGCCGACCAGGGCCTCCAGCCCGGCCAGCGGGTCCCGGCCCGGCTGAACCTCGACGGCACGCGGTTCGCGCCTCACGAGGCGGCCATCCGCCAGCTGCTCCGTCTCCAGCCGGAGGGCGAGACCTTCACGGCCACGGCGACCCTCCCGGTCGCCGGCGCCGAGGTCGCCCTCGACCTCTCCGGCACGATCGACGTGGCGGCGGAGCGCAAGCGCCTGGCCAAGGACCTCGCCGCGGCGGAGAAGGAGAAGGCACAGGCGCACGCCAAGCTCGGCAACGAGGCGTTCCTGGCGAAGGCCCCCGACCACGTCGTGGACAAGATCCGCACCCGCCTCACCAAGGCGGAGGAGGACATCGCGCGCATCCAGGCACAGCTGGAGAGGCTGCCGCAGGCGTAACGGGTTCGTACGGTCGTGAAGGCTCCGGTGCTGGTCAGCGCCGGGGCCTTCACACAGTTCAGGGGCGCGGGGACCCGCGCGGGCGGCCCCACGGACCCGCGGTCGCCCGCGGGCGCGAGCCACCGCAAGCAATGTCGGTCGGTCTCCGTAGACTGGGCCCCGTGAGCGAGCTCCCTCCAGACCACAACGCCGACGACCAGCCCGACCCCCTCACCGCCTTCGACGAGATCATCGCGGAGGAGACCGACCGCGACCCCGACCTCGCGGTCATCGAGGCCGGCAGCCGAACCCTGCGCACCCAGGGTGGCCCGCCCGACGCCGACATCCCCGCGCGCCCCGCCGACCCCGAGGTCGACAAGGCTCTGCGTGAGGTGGAGACCGAGCTCGCCACCCGCTGGGGCGAGACCAAGCTGGAGCCCTCCGTCAGCCGTATCGCCGCGCTGATGGACGTGCTGGGGGAGCCGCAGCGGTCCTACCCGTCGATCCACATCACGGGCACGAACGGCAAGACCTCCACGGCCCGCATGATCGAAGCCCTGCTCGGCGCCTTCGAGCTGCGCACCGGTCGCTACACCTCACCGCACGTGCAGTCGATCACCGAGCGCATCAGCCTCGACGGGGCCCCCATCGCGCCCGAGCGGTTCATCGAGACGTACCAGGACATCAAGCCGTACGTGGAGATGGTCGACGCCGCGCAGGAGTACCGGCTGTCGTTCTTCGAGGTGCTCACCGGCATGGCGTACGCGGCGTTCGCCGACGCCCCCGTGGACGTCGGCGTCGTCGAGGTCGGCATGGGCGGCTCCTGGGACGCCACCAACGTGATCGACGGGGATGTCGCCGTCGTCACGCCCATAGACCTCGACCACACCGACCGGCTCGGCTCCACGCACGCCGAGATCGCCACGGAGAAGGCCGGCATCATCAAGCAGGGCGCGACGGTCATCATGGCGCAGCAGCCGGTCGACGCCGCCCAGGTGCTGCTGAAGAAGGCCGTCGAGGTGGACGCGACCGTGGCCCGGGAGGGGCTGGAGTTCGGCGTCGTGGAGCGGCAGGTGGCCGTCGGCGGGCAGCTGGTGACGCTGCGCGGGCTCGGCGGCGAGTACCCCGAGGTGTATCTGCCGCTGCACGGCGCGCACCAGGCGCACAACGCGGCCGTCGCGCTCGCCGCCGTCGAGGCGTTCTTCGGTGTCGGCGCGCAGCGGGCGGACGCGCTGGACCTGGACACGGTCCGCAAGGCCTTCGCCGCTGTCGCCTCGCCGGGCCGGCTGGAGGTCGTGCGCCGGTCGCCGACGGTCGTGCTGGACGCCGCCCACAACCCGGCCGGTGCCCGGGCCGCGGCCGAGGCGATCGGGGAGGCCTTCCAGTTCAGCCGCCTCGTCGGCGTGGTCGGCGCGAGCGGCGACAAGAACGTCCGGGGGCTGCTGGAGGCCTTCGAGCCGGTGTTCGCCGAGGTCGTCATCACGCAGAACTCCAGCCACCGTGCGATGGACGCCGACGAGCTCGCCGGTATCGCCGTGGAGGTGTTCGGCGAGGAGCGCGTCCAGGTCGAGCCGCGGCTGCCCGACGCGCTGGAGGCCGCGATCACCCTGGCCGAGGAGGAGGGCGAGTTCGCGGGCGGCGGTGTGCTCGTCACCGGTTCCGTCATCACCGTCGGCGAGGCCCGACTGCTCCTGGGGAGAGGCTGAGTCCCGTGCGCACGCTGTGTTCTTCGACCCTGATCGGCGAGTTCTTCGTCATCGGGTTCGCCGGTCTGGTCGCCATGAAGGACCCCGACCTGTCCATGACGACCGTGTGGACGGTCAGCGGCATCGCGATGTTCCTGTGCCTGGTGCTGTGCGGGCTGGTGACGCGCCCGGGCGGGGTCGTCCTCGGCTGGGCGCTGCAGATCGCGCTCATCGCGTCCGGGTTCATCGTGCCGACCATGTACTTCCTGGGCGCGATCTTCGCGGCGCTGTGGTGGGCGTCCGTGCACTACGGGCGGAAGGTGGACGAGGCGAAGGCCAGATTCGCGGCGCAGGCGAGCTCCTCCACACCTGACGCTGCGTAACGGGCGCCCCGACACGCCGGGTAATCTCGTCCCACCGCAAGACCTTCATCCATAAGGAGCCCGTCGTGAGCCAGCGCACCCTCGTCCTCCTCAAGCCCGACGCCGTCCGTCGAGGCCTGACAGGCGAGATCATCAGCCGCATCGAGCGCAAGGCGGGCTGGCGGATCACCGCGCTGGAGCTGCGCACCCTGGACCAGGACACGCTGGAGCAGCACTACGGCGAGCACAAGGGCAAGCCCTTCTACGAGCCGTTGGTGGACTTCATGGCCTCCGGCCCGGTCGTGGCGCTGATCGTCGAGGGTGAGCGGGTCATCGAGGGGGTCCGCCAGCTGGCCGGCCCGACCGACCCGATCGCCGCGGCGCCCGGCTCCATCCGCGGTGACTACGGTGTGATCGTCCGGGAGAACCTGATCCACGCCTCCGACTCCGAGGAGTCCGCCGAGCGCGAGGTGAAGATTTTCTTCCCCGGCCGGGCGTAGTTCCGCACCTCACCAGCACATGGGTCAGGTCCGGGGGCGAAGGCCCCCGGACCATGCGGCACATGCGTGGCGATCGAGGGAACGATGGGCCCCGAACGCCCGTCTCCAGAAGCGAATGCGGTCGGCATCTGCTGACAATGGCGGAGACCCTCCCGCAGTGTTCGCGAAGGCGCGTCTACGATGGAAGCCTTCACGTCACAGCACCCACCTTTGCCTACCTGAAAAGCCCTCAAAAGCTAGTGGGAAGGCCAGACGAATCCTGATGGGGAACTCAATGTCGTTCATCGGCCGTGACATGGCTGTCGACCTCGGGACCGCCAACACGCTGGTGTACGTCAGGGGTCGCGGGATCGTACTCAACGAGCCGTCCGTCGTCGCGATCAACACCAACACCGGTGGCATCCTCGCGGTCGGTGCCGAAGCGAAGAAGATGATCGGGCGCACGCCCGGCAACATCGTTGCCGTTCGTCCGCTGAAGGACGGCGTGATCGCCGACTTCGAGATCACCGAGCGGATGCTCCGCTACTTCATTCTGAAGATCCACAAGCGGCGGTATCTGGCTCGTCCGCGGGTCGTCGTCTGTGTGCCCTCGGGCATCACGGGCGTCGAGCGCCGCGCCGTCATCGAGGCGTCGTCCCAGGCCGGCGCCCGCCAGGTGCACATCATCGAGGAGCCCATGGCCGCGGCCATCGGCTCCGGCCTGCCGGTCCACGAGGCCACGGGCAACATGGTGGTCGACATCGGCGGCGGCACCACGGAGGTCGCGGTCATCTCCCTCGGCGGCATCGTCACCGCCCAGTCCATCCGTGTCGCGGGCGACGAACTGGACAACGCGATCATCCAGCACATCAAGAAGGAGTACTCCCTCCTGCTGGGTGAGCGCACGGCCGAGCAGATCAAGATCACGATCGGTTCGGCGTACGACCTCGACACCGACGAGCACACCGAAATCCGCGGGCGAGACCTGGTGTCCGGGCTGCCGAAGACCGTCGTCGTCTCCGCGGCCGAAGTCCGCAAGGCGATCGAGGAGCCGGTCAACGCGATCGTCGACGCCGTCAAGACGACCCTCGACAAGTGTCCGCCGGAGCTGTCCGGCGACATCATGGACCGAGGAATCGTTCTGACCGGCGGCGGAGCGCTGCTGCGGGGCCTCGACGAGCGGCTGCGCCGGGAGACCGGCATGCCCATCCACATCGCCGAGGACCCGCTGGACAGCGTGGCGCTCGGATCCGGAAAGTGCGTCGAGGAGTTCGAGGCGCTCCAGCAGGTGCTGGACGCCCAGCCGCGCAGATGACATGACTCTTCGTTTCCGCCGTACGGGACGATCTCCTCTCGTACGGCGGATCGTTGATACAGCTGCATAAGCTCCCACAAAGCAGCCCCTCGGGTTTCCCTGGGGCTTCCCGAATTCCTATGAGGAAGGGCACGGCCGCCGCACGTGAGGGACACACGAGAGAGCCGGCTGCTCCTGGTGCTGCTGATCGCCGTCGCGTTCGCGTTGATCACGGTGGACATCCGCGGTGGGGAGGACTCACCCGTCGACGGTGCCCGGCAGGGCGCGGCGACGGTCTTCGGCCCGATCGAGAACGGCGTCTCGGCCGCGGTCGACCCGATCGGCAACGCGGTCTCCGCCATCCGCGACTCCGGTGAACGGCACGACCGGCTCGCCGCGCTGGAACAGGAGAACGCGGCCCTGAAGGCGCGTCTCGGCAGCGACGACCGCAGCCGCAGCCGCCTCAAGCAGCTCGACAAGATGCTGAAGATCGCCGGCCAGGGCCAGTACGGCATCAAGGGCGCCGAGGTCATCGCCATCGGAGCCGCGCAGGGCTTCTCCTGGACCATCACCATCGACGTCGGCGCCAGGGACGGCATCAAGCGCGACATGACCGTCCTGAACGCCGAGGGACTCGTCGGCCGGGTCACCACCGTCGGCCCCGACACGGCCACGGTCCTGCTGGCCAGCGACCCCGACTTCACGGTCGGCACCCGCATGGAGTCCGGAGACGAGCTCGGCTTCGCCTCCGGGCAGGGGGACCGCCCGCTGCGCGTCGAACTCCTCAACGGCAAGGCCGAGGTGAAGAAGGGCGACCGCCTGGTCACCTTCGGCTCGCAGTCCGACCGGCCGTTCGTGCCCGGCGTGCCCGTCGGCGTGGTCTCCCGCGTCGACCCCTCCGGCGGCGACCTGACCCGCACGCTCTACGTCACGCCGTACGTCGGTTTCACCAAGCTCGACATCGTCGGTGTCGTCGTCGAGGCTCCGAAGAAGGACCCGCGTGACACGGTCCTCCCGCCCAAGCCCAAGCCGACCCCCCGGCCGACGGTGACGGTGACCGTGACGCCGTCGCCCGGGGCGCCCGTGGACGGCCAGAACCAGCAAGAGCAGTAGGAGCTGTCACCCCATGCGCGTCAACCGGATCCTGCTCTCCTCCGCCCTGGTCGTCGTCGCCCTGGTGATCCAGGTGAGCGTTCTCGCCCGCCTCCACCTGCCCGGCGCCGTGCCCGACCTGCTGCTGCTCACCGTGCTCGGCCTCGCGCTGGTGTACGGGCATGTGGGTGGCGCCCTGATCGGCTTCGGGGCGGGTCTGCTCGCCGACCTGGCCCCGCCCGCCGACCACGCCGCCGGACGCTACGCCCTCGTGCTGTGCGTCATCGGCTACCTCGCGGGCCTCGTGAAGCCCGAGACGGGTCAGCTGAAGTCCGCGACCGGCCCCATGGTCGTGGTGGTCGCCGCCGCGGTCGGCTCCACGCTGCTGTACGCCGGGGTCGGCGCCCTGGTCGGTGACACCGCCGCCCGCCACGTGGGCCTCGGCAGTCTGCTGTTCACGGCCGCCCTGTACGACCTGCTGCTCGCCCCGTTCGTCGTGCCGGGGATCATGGCCCTGGCCCGGCGCGCGGAGAACGATCCGCTCGCCGAGACCGGCTCCGCCGCCAAGACCACGAATATCTCCTCCGGCTGGCTCGCCGGCGGCACCGGACTGAAGATCGGCAGCCAGCGCAACGGGCTGCGTGTGAGGGCGGCCCGGGCGCGGATGGCGCGCGCGGGGCGCATCAAGGGGGTCAAGCGGCTGTGACCGCAGGGAAGTTCACCCGAACGGATCGCTCCCGTAGGAACGCCGGCGCGTGGGCCCGTCGTTCCTCACTCGTATCCGCACATCCGTGCCCCGACGCACCGTCGCATCCGCACACCCGTACGCGCACCGAGAGGGGGAGGCAGCCGCAGTGACCAACATTCCCGAGACCGGCCGGAATTCACGGGTCCAGATCCGGCTCGTCGTCATCCAGGTCCTCGTCCTCTCCCTCCTGCTCACCCTCGGCGGCCGCCTGTGGTACCTCCAGATCCGTGAGGGCGCGGCCTACGCCAAGGAGGCCTCGGGCAATCACGTCCAGCAGGTCGTCCAGCCGGCCGTCCGCGGCTCGATCCTGGACGCCCGGGGCGTGGCCCTGGCGGACAACGAGACGCGGCTGGTGGTCTCCGCATCCCGCACCGACCTGCTGAAGATGAAGGACGACGGCGAGGAAGTCCTCACCAAGCTCGCCAAGGTCCTGGGCATGACGCCCAAGGAGGTCCAGGAGAAGGTCCGGCTGTGCGACGCCGAGACGCCGCAGCCCTGTTGGAACGGCTCGCCGTACCAGCCCATCCCCATCACCGACGAGGCCACCGCCAAGCAGGCCCTGCAGATCCGCGAGCGCGCCGAGGACTTCCCCGGCATCACCGCCGAGCCGCAGGCCGTGCGCCGCTACCCGAGCCCGGGCAAGGCCAACACCGCCCAGGTCCTCGGCTACCTCTCGCCGGTCACCGACGAGGAGATCAAGAAGGCGCAGAACACCAACTCGCCGTATCTGCGCTCCGACCAGGTCGGCCGCTCCGGCCTGGAGCGCCAGTACGACAAGGCGCTGCGCGGCAAGGCAGGCGTCACCCGCTACGAGGTCGACAACCTCGGCCGGGTCATCGGCCAGGCCGAGGCCGACCCGGCCCACCCCGGCGACAACCTCGTCACCAGCATCGACTCCCGGGTCCAGCGGATCGCCGAGTACCAGCTGAACGAGGCCATGAAGGAAGCCCGCAAGCAGCACGACCGCAACACCGGCACGAACTACAAGGCGGACTCCGGAGCCGTCGTCGTCATGGAGGCCAAGACGGGCCGCGTCGTCGCCATGGCGTCCAACCCGACGTACGACCCGAACGCCTGGGTGGGCGGCATCTCCGCCAAGGACTACGCACGCCTCACCGGCAAGAGCTCCAACTACCCGCTGCTCAACCGCGCCATCCAGGGCCAGTCGGCGCCCGGCTCGATCTTCAAGGTCATCCCGACGGCCGCCGCGGTCAACGCGGGCTACTCCTTCAACGGCCCCTACGAGTGCTCCAGCTCGTACTCGATCGGCGGCCAGGTCTTCAAGAACTTCGAGTCCAAGGGATACGGCCCGATCAGCCTCGGCCGCGCCCTGGAGGTCTCCTGCGACACGGTCTTCTACCGGCTCTCCCACGAGGAGTGGAAGCGCGACGGCGGCACCAAGCCGAAGAAGAACGCCAACGACTGGTTCTACAAGACCGCCCACCAGTTCGGCCTCGGCAAGGAGACCGGCATCGACCTGCCCAACGAGGTCACCGGCCGCGTCCCCGACCGCCAGTGGAAGCTGGACTACTGGAAAGCCAACAAGGACGCCTGGTGCCGCACCGGCAAGCGCGACGGCAGCTACGCCGAGAAGATCGCCTACGAAAACTGCCTCGAAGGCAACCGCATGCGCGCCGGTGACTCCGTCAACTACTCCATCGGCCAGGGCGACACCCTCGTCACGCCCATCCAGATGGCCACCATCTACTCGGCCATCTCCAACGGCGGCACCCTCTACAACCCCTCCGTCGGCAAGGCCGTCCTCAGCGCCGACGGCAAGACCGTCACGCCGATCAAGCCCGAGGCACACGGCAAGCTCCCGATGAGCCAGAAGACACGCAACGAGATAAGCGATGCCCTCGCGGGAGTCGCCACCCGCGGTACGGCCGCCTGGAGGTTCGGCGGCTGGCCGCAGGACAAGATCCCGATGCACGCCAAGACGGGTACGGCGGAGGTCTACGGCAAGCAGACGACCTCCTGGTTCGCCACGTACACCAAGGACTACTCGATCGTCATGACGATCTCCCAGGGTGGTACGGGTTCCGGCGCCTCGGGCCCCGCCGTCCGCAACATCTACAACGCGCTGTACGGCGTCTCCGAGGACGGCGCCATCGACCCCAAGAAGGCACTGCTGCCGACCCCGCAGAAGGCCCTGCCGAAGGTCAAGACGGACGGCACCATCGCCTCCCCGAAGATCTCCAAGGACCCGGCCAAGGACCAGCAGGCGAAGAAGAAGGACCCCAACGCCCCGGCCGACCCGCTCCAGCCGGCGACAGCGGCCCCGCCGACGCCGGAGAACCGTGACACCCGAAGGCGGCGGCGCCGCCGGGGAAGCCGGAGGTGGCCGGCATGACCGGCGGTGTGAACAGCTTCCAGGTCTCCGGCTACGGGCCCGAGCGGACCGGCTGGACGCGACTGCTGGCCCGTGACTCGGTGACGCGGCGGCTCGACTGGCCGATCCTGCTGTCGGCGACGGCCCTGTCGCTGCTCGGCACGCTCCTCGTCTACTCGGCGACCCGCAACCGCACGGAGCTCAACCAGGGCGACCCGTACTACTTCCTCGTCCGGCACCTGCTGAACACCGGCATCGGCCTCGCCCTGATGGCCGCCACGATCTGGCTCGGCCATCGCGGCCTGCGCACCGCCGTGCCGGTCCTGTACGGCTTCTCGGTGCTGCTGATCCTGCTGGTGCTGACCCCCCTCGGCTCCACGATCAACGGCGCCCATTCCTGGATCCAGCTGCCCGGCGGCTTCTCGCTCCAGCCCTCGGAGTTCGTGAAGGTCACGATCATCCTCGGCATGGCCATGCTGCTGGCGGCCCGGGTCGACGCGGGCGACAAGCAGTACCCCGACCACCGCACGGTCGTACAGGCGCTGGGGCTGGCCGCCGTACCGATGCTGATCGTGATGCTCATGCCCGACCTCGGGTCGGTCATGGTGATGGTCATCATCGTGCTCGGCGTGCTGCTGGCCTCCGGGGCGTCCAACCGCTGGGTGTTCGGCCTGCTCGGCGCGGGCACGCTCGGCGCGGTCACCGTCTGGCAGCTCGGCGTGCTCGACGACTACCAGATCGCCCGCTTCGCCGCCTTCGCCAACCCCGAGCTCGACCCGGCCGGCGTCGGCTACAACACCAACCAGGCCCGTATCGCCATCGGATCGGGCGGCCTGACCGGCTCCGGCCTCTTCCACGGCTCTCAGACCACCGGCCAGTTCGTACCGGAGCAGCAGACGGACTTCGTCTTCACCGTTGCGGGCGAGGAGCTCGGCTTCCTCGGCGGCGGCCTGATCATCGTGCTCCTCGGCATCGTCCTGTGGCGGGCCTGCCGCATCGCCCGCGAGACCACCGACCTGTACGGCACGATCGTGGCCGCGGGCATCGTCGCCTGGTTCGCCTTCCAGACGTTCGAGAACATCGGCATGACACTCGGCATCATGCCGGTCACCGGCCTGCCGCTGCCGTTCGTGTCCTACGGCGGATCGTCGATGTTCGCCGTGTGGATAGCGGTGGGGTTGTTGCAGTCGATCCGGGTGCAACGGCCGATGTCGGCATGACACCGCGCGGGGTGGCCCTCTGCCGCCCCGCGCCCCGGCCGACTAGATTCGAATCATGGCGGACAGCAAGCGCGAGATCGAGCGGAAGTACGAGTCGGCCGACAGCGGGCCACCCGACCTGACCGGAGCCGCCGGGGTCGCGGCCGTCGTCGACAAGGGTGTGTCCCACCTCGACGCCACCTACTACGACACCCTGGACGAACGCCTCGCCGCGTCGTCCGTCACCCTGCGCCGCCGCACGGGCGGATCCGACGCGGGCTGGCACCTCAAGTTCCCGGTGGCGCCCGACGTCCGCGACGAGATCCACGCCCCCCTCTCCGACACCCTCCCCGACGAACTCACCTCGCTGGTCCGCTCCCGTGTCCGCGGCAGCGAGCTGCTCCCGGTGGTCCGGCTGCGCTCCGACCGCGACGTTCGCCATCTGCTCGACGCCGACGGCCGGCTCCTCGCCGAGATGAGCGTGGACACCGTGCACGCCGAGCGGCTCACCGGCCGCGGCGGCGAAGCACGGTGGACCGAGATCGAGGTGGAGCTCGCCGACGGAACGGATCCGGCCCTCCTCGACAAGCTCGAGAAGCGGCTGCGCAAGGCGGGCGTACGGCCCTCCGCGTCGTCGTCGAAGCTGGCCCGCGCCCTCGAGGAGACGGCAGCGGTCGAGCAGCGCGCGTCCGCCCCCGGGAAACCGGTGACCGCCGGAGACCATGTGCTCGCCTACGTGCGCATCCAGCGCGACGCGATCGTCGAGCTCGACCCCGCCGTCCGCCGGGACATCGAGGACTCGGTGCACGGCATGCGCGTGGCCACCCGCCGGCTGCGCAGCACCTTCAAGTCGTTCGGCGAGGTCCTCGACCGGGCCGTCACGGACCCCGTCGCCGACGAGCTGAAGTGGCTCGCCGGCGAGCTGGGCCTGGAGCGCGACAGCGAGGTGCTCACCGAGCGGCTGACGGCGGCCGTCGACGAAGTGCCCGCCGACCTGATCCGAGGCCCGGTCGCCGAGCGCCTGCGCTCCTGGTCCAGCGCGGAGCACAAAGGGGCCCGCGGCCGCCTCCTCGGTGTCCTCGACTCCCGCCGCTACCTCGCCCTGCTGGACACCCTGGACGCGCTGATCGCCGACCCACCGCTGTTGAAGGCGGCCGGCAAGGAACCCCGCAAGCCGATCGCCAAGGCCGTGCGGAAGGACTTCCGCAAGGTGTCCCGGCTGATCGAGCAGGCCACGGACCTGGAAGCCGGCACCGACCGGGACGTCGCGCTGCACGAGGCCCGCAAGAAGGCCAAGCGCACCCGCTACGCCGCGGAGGCGGCCGAACCCGCCCTCGGCAAGCCGGCCACGACCATGGTCAAGTCCATGAAGTCGCTGCAGAACCTGCTCGGCGAACACCAGGACAGCGTGATGGCCCGCCGGACCCTGCGCGAACTGTCGGCGGTCGCCCACGCCGCGGGGGAGAGCGCCTTCACCTACGGCCTGCTCCATGAACGCGAGGAGCAGCGGGCGGCACGCGCGGAGGCCGACCTGCCCGGGTTCTGGGACGGGATCAAGGACGGTGCGGCGGACCTCTGACCTCCGGGCGTACGGAGGCTCCCCGCGATCGCGTTAGTCTGGATGGTCACCCCTGTCAGTTCAGTCCTCCAGCTCACGAAGGTGCGCGACATGCCTGCCGAAGTCGCTGCGTCGGTTTTCCCGCAGCTCGAAGCTCTGCTCCCGCATGTGCAGAAGCCGATCCAGTACGTCGGCGGAGAGCTCAACTCCACGGTCAAGGACTGGGACTCCTGCGACGTCCGCTGGGCGCTCATGTACCCCGACGCCTACGAGGTCGGTCTGCCCAACCAGGGCGTCATGATCCTCTACGAGGTACTCAACGAGCAGCAGGGCGTCCTCGCCGAGCGCACGTACAGCGTGTGGCCCGACCTCGAGGAGCTCATGCGGGAGCACCGCGTCCCGCAGTTCACGGTGGACAGCCACCGGCCCGTGAAGGCCTTCGACGTGTTCGGCCTGTCCTTCTCCACGGAGCTGGGCTACACGAACATGCTGGCCGCCCTCGACCTGGCCGGCATCCCCCTGGAGGCCAAGGACCGCGGCCTGGACGACCCGATCGTCCTGGCCGGCGGCCACGCCGCGTTCAACCCCGAGCCGATCGCCGACTTCATCGACTGCGCCGTGATCGGTGACGGTGAGCAGGCGGTCCTGGAGATCACGGCGATCGTCCGCGCCTGGAAGGCCGAGGGCCGCCCCGGAGGCCGCGAGGAGCTGCTGTTCCGCCTGGCGAAGACGGGCGGGGTGTACGTCCCGGGCTTCTACGACGTCGAGTACCTGCCCGACGGCCGTATCGCCCGTGTCGTGCCCAAGCGCAGCGGCGTGCCGTGGCGGGTCTCCAAGCACACCGTGATGGACCTCGACGAGTGGCCGTACCCCAAGCAGCCCCTCGTTCCGCTGGCCGAGACGGTCCACGAGCGCATGTCGGTGGAGATCTTCCGCGGCTGCACCCGTGGCTGCCGTTTCTGCCAGGCCGGCATGATCACGCGCCCGGTGCGCGAGCGCTCCATCACCGGCATCGGCGACATGGTCGAGCAGGGCCTGAAGGCCACGGGCTTCGAGGAGGTGGGCCTGCTGTCCCTCTCCTCGGCCGACCACACGGAGATCGGAGACATCGCCAAGGGCCTCGCCGACCGCTACGAGGACGACAAGATCGGCCTCTCGCTGCCCTCCACCCGCGTGGACGCCTTCAACATCGACCTGGCGAACGAGCTGACCAGGAACGGCCGGCGCTCGGGCCTCACCTTCGCCCCCGAGGGCGGCTCGGAACGCATCCGCAAGGTCATCAACAAGATGGTCTCGGAAGAGGACCTGATCCGCACGGTCTCCACCGCGTACGGCAACGGCTGGCGCCAGGTGAAGCTGTACTTCATGTGCGGTCTGCCGACGGAGACCGACGACGACGTCCTCCAGATCGCCGACATGGCGACCCGGGTGATCGCCAAGGGCCGTGAGGTCTCCCGCTCGAACGACATCCGCTGCACGGTCTCGATCGGCGGCTTCGTCCCCAAGCCCCACACCCCCTTCCAGTGGGCCCCGCAGCTCTCCGCGGAGGAGACGGACGCCCGTCTGCAGAAGCTGCGGGACAAGATCCGCGGCGACAAGAAGTACGGCCGCTCCATCGGCTTCCGCTACCACGACGGCAAGCCGGGCATCGTCGAGGGCCTCCTCTCCCGCGGCGACCGTCGCATCGGTGCGGTCATCCGCGCGGTGTACGACGACGGCGGCCGCTTCGACGGCTGGCGCGAGCACTTCTCGTACGACCGCTGGATGGCCTGCGCCGACAAGGCCCTCGCGCCGTTCGGTGTCGACGTCGACTGGTACACCACCCGCGAGCGCACCTACGAGGAGGTCCTCCCCTGGGACCACCTCGACTCCGGCCTGGACAAGGACTGGCTCTGGGAGGACTGGCAGGACGCCCTCGACGAGACCGAGGTCGACGACTGCCGCTGGACGCCGTGCTTCGACTGCGGGGTGTGCCCGCAGATGGACACACAGATCCAGATCGGCCCGACGGGCAGGAAGCTTCTGCCTCTGACGGTGAAGAACGCGGCCCCGGCGCCGAGCGGTCACCAGCATTGAGGTGAGTGACGCACTCGTTCCGGAAGGGGGTGTCGCGGGCAGTCGCAGCGGGCCGCGCTCGCGCACTGCTGCTCGGGCCCGCGCCCGCGCCGGAACAGCACGGCCCCTGCCGTCGTACCGGCGGCCTGGGATCTGACCGTGCCAGGGGTACTGGGGAGCCGCCGAACGCAAGTCACTCGTGCGAGTGAATGCATCGATCGCACGTGCCGATGTACCGCCTGGGTGTTTCATTCCTTCCCGCTCATCCGGCTCTTCCCCGGCACCGCTCGACTTCGCAGAGATGCCCGGGATGAGTGGGGCTCATTCGAATGACGGAGCAACGCAGGGCCCTGCGCTCCCCTCACGCCTCACACGCGGATGCCGTGGGAGGTGAGAGGCCCGTCTCGCGGGGGACCCGCTGAGCAGGTCGGGTTGGCGACGGTCCCCCGGGGGGCCGACTCGGCCAGGTTCCCCCGGTTCAGAACGTGTGCTGGGGGAGCCGTCGGATCATGGGATGCCCATGCCGGTGTCTCCGGGTTCGTCGTGCGGCAGGCGGATGCCGGCCGCGTCGCATCCGCCGCGCCTTTGCCTGGCCGTTGCGGTGTGGGTGCCCCGGCGCCGTCGCCCGGTCGGCCGTACAGCTTGCTTGTCCACCCGGAGGGTCACCTCTTGTGTCATCTATCGAATCTCGATAGATTCCCATCGTGACTCGATCGAAGGAGTGGTGATGGGGAAGCTGGCCGTGGCGGCGTTGCGTGGGGTGCTCGTGGTGCTGATCGCCGGGTCGTTGTTCGTGCAGGGGGTGATGGTGCCGCTGCTAGCCGTCGACATGAACGGGCTCAAGCCCGAGTACGCGTATCTGCGGACCCCGATCCGTCATCACGGTCCTCGGTGTCGTGACCGCCCAAGTCGTCGTGGTGTGCGTGTGGCGCCTGGTGACGATGGTGCGGCGAGGCACGGTGTTCTCCATCGCCGCCTTCCGCTACGTGCACATCGTGATCGGGGCGTTCGTGGCGGCCGCCCTGCTGATCTTCGCGCTCGCCGTCGTGCTCGCGCCGGGCGAGGCCGTCGCTCCCGGGGTGGTCCTGCTGCTGTGCGGGGTCGTCGTGGCCGTGCTGGGCGTCGCGCTCGTCGTGCTCGTGCTGCGGATGCTGCTCGCCCAGGCCGTCGCACGCGACATCGAGGCGGCCCGGATGCAGGCCGAGTTGGAAGAGGTCATCTGATGCCGATCGCCGTCGACATCGACGTGATGCTGGCCAAACGGAAGATGTCCGTGGGCGAGCTGGCGGAACGCGTCGGCATCACCCCCGCGAACCTGGCGGTCCTCAAGAACGGCCGCGCCAAGGCGGTCCGTTTCTCCACCCTCGCCGCGCTCTGCGAGGTGCTGGAGTGCCAGCCGGGAGATCTGCTGCGCTGGGAGACGGACGGGGCCGCGGACCCGACACTGTCCTGATGGAGAACATCGGCATCCGCCGGGGCCGGCCCGCCGAACTGGCCACCGTGGCCACCCTCCGGTGGGAGTGGCTCGTCGAGAACGGCTCGATGGACCTCGGCGAACGCGACGACTTCGCAGGGCACTTCGTCGCCTGGGCGGGGGAGAACGCCGGCTCGCACCGCTGCATGGTCCTGGTCCGGGACGAGCGGGTCATCGGCATGGCGTGGCGCGCGGTGGTGCAGCGGGTGCCCACGCCCCGGGCGCCGCGGCGGGCCTCCGGAGACCTCACGTGCGTGGACGTCGTACCCGAGGCTCGGACGGCGGGCTGGGCGGACGGCTCATCCGTGCCGTGCTGGACGAAGCCCGCGAGCTCGGGCTGGAGCGCGTGACCGTGCACTCCAGCCCGCGGGCTGTCCCGGCGTACGCCCGCAGCGGCTTCCAGGAGTCGCCGCGGCTGCTCCAGGCGCAGGTCAGCCGCGTGTGAACCGTATGGTCATGGGGCCGAGCCGAAGAACTGCGGCAGAGGGGACTGGGACCGTGCGGTGCTGCATCCGGACGAGGCGCTGAGGCGTCTACGACGGTATGGATCTGGAGAAGCATCCCCGCGACCGTTCCGGCACGCGGGTCGACCTGCACAAGCGGCGCGACGCCGGGCCGCCTGTCCCGCGGGAGCCGGAAGTGTCCGGGGGATGCCTCGCCGTCGCGATCCGGATTCCCGTACGGATCATCGTGCTCGTGCTGGTCGTCCCGGTACGGATGCTGTGGGACGCGCTCGTCGTGACCGGGCGGTTCATGAACGGCGCGCTGCTCCGGCCGCTCGGCCGGGCGCTGCTGTGGCTCACGCGGGCGGTGTTCGTCTGGCCCTTCGTCGGACTCTGGCGCTACGTCGTCGTCCCCGTGGGCAAGGCCCTCGGATGGCTCGGGACCGTCCTCGTCGTGCCTCTCGTGTGGCTGTACCGGCATGTGCTGACCCCTGTGGGGCACACGATCGCGTGGGCCGCCCGGGGCGTCGGGGCCGCGCTCGGCTGGGTGTACGCGCACCTGCTCACTCCCCTCGGGCACGCGGTGAGGTGGGTCCTGAGGGGGCTCGGCGCCGGGCTGGCAGCGCTCGGGATCGGCGTCTGGACGGTCGTGGCCTGGTTGGTGACCTACCTCGTCGTCGTACCCGCCGTCTGGCTGTACAGCTGGGTGCTCGCACCTCTCGGCCGTGCCATCGTCTGGTGCGGCAAGGGCCTCGTACGGCTGGTGGGCATGATCGTCACCGGGATCGGCACGGCCCTCTTCTGGATCGCCCGCGTCCTGCTCGTCCTGCCCGCGCTCGCCCTCCGGCGCTGGATCCTCACCCCCGTCGGACGGGTGCTGGCCGTCATCGGGCGGGAGGTGGGGGACGCCCTCGGCCACGCCTGGCGCGTCGCCGGGCACATCTCGCTCGCGGTCGGGCGGTTCCTCGGCACGCTCTTCCGGTGGATCTTCGTCGAACCGGTCCGCTGGACGTACCGCAGCGTGCTGGCGCCCGTCGGGCGCGTCGTGCGGGACACCGTCCTGCGGCCGGCGGCGGAGGCTGCCCGCAGTGCGGGGCGGGTCACCCGGCAGGCGCTGGCCGCCGCGCGGGCGTCCGTACGGCAGACCCGCGCCGACGTCCGGCGGATGCTCTTCGGCGAACCGAGGCAGCCGCGGCCGGTCGACCGGAGGGAACCTTCCGGACGCGAGGCACGTACTCTTGGTAGCAGGACGACCGCTCTCACGAAGGACTGAACGACACTGGGCAAGCGACAGCCCGAAGGCCCGCCGCCCGCACCCGCGGTGCAGCGCATCCGACTGCGTTACACCAAGCGCGGCCGCCTCCGGTTCACCAGCCACCGTGACTTCCAGCGCGCCTTCGAGCGTGCGTTGCGCCGTGCCGAGGTGCCGATGGCCTACTCGGCGGGCTTCACACCGCACCCGAAGGTGTCGTACGCCAATGCCGCACCCACCGGTACGGGCAGTGAGGCGGAATACCTGGAGATCGCGCTCACCGCGCCGCGCGACCCGGAGCAGCTCAGAGCCCTTCTCGACGAGTCGCTGCCCACCGGGCTCGACATCATCGAGGCGGTCGAGGCCCGCACCTCGGGACTCGCCGACCGGCTGACGGCTTCCGTCTGGGAGCTCCGGCTGGACGGAGTGCCGCAGGAGCAGGCCCGCCGAGCGGCGGACGCCTTCAACGCGGCCGAGACCGTCGAGGTCCAGCGCCTCGCCAAGAACGGTGTGCGCACGTTCGACGCCCGCTCCGCCGTCGCGAGCCTGGAGGTTCGCGGCCTCGAGGAAACGCACAGTTCGCAGGCTGATAGGCCGACCGACCAGCCCTGTGCGATACTGCGGCTGGTGGTTCGGCACGTGACGCCTGCCGTACGACCCGACGACGTCCTGTCCGGTCTTCGCGCCGTGGCCGACCTGGCGCCGCCGGTCCCCGCAGCGGTGACCAGGCTGGCGCAGGGGCTGTTCGATGAAGAGACCGGCACGGTGACCGACCCGCTCGCGCCCGACCGCGAGGCAGTCGAGGCCCTCACAACGGCCGAACCGACTGCCGCCGCGACGGCGTCGGCGTAAGGAAGGTCCCGCGAAGGGACGGACGTCGTAGCGCCGCCCTCGGACTCGGGAGCCACCTGGGTCGGGCAGCGCACCGACCAGAAGACTTTCGCCAGGCCGTGCGCATTCGGCGTACGGAACCGGCGAGACAGGACACAGAGAGCTCCCGTGCGGCGCCCGCGCCCCGGACGGCGGCGAACGCGCACTGCGCGCGCCGCGGACGTCACCGGCATCGCCGGGCCAGGCGCGGCGCCCGGGAGCCTGACGGGAGATAAGCCCGCATGCTCGAACCGACCGAACCCGCAGAGGGTTCCGAACAGAACACTCCGAGCGACACGCTGCCGCCGCGTCGGCGGCGCCGTGCCGCGTCCCGCCCGGCGGGTCCGCCCGCCGGCGGGTCCTCCGAGGCGCCGGCGGAGACCGTCGCGCCGGCCATACCGGCCGCTGATGCCGAGGAACTCGCGGCTGAGGCCGTGGAGGCCGACGAGGTCGAGGAAGCCGTCGCCGCGACACCCGAGGCCGCCGTGCAGGCGCCCGAGGCCGTGGGGAGCGACGAGGACGCCGCGCCCGCCGGGCGCAAGCGGCGTCGTGCCGTGCGCCGCGCTTCCGCGCCGGTCGGCGCTCCGGCGGCCGCGGATGCCGCCGAAACCGTGGTCCCGGTGACCGCCGGCACTCCCACCGACTCCGGGGCGACCGAGCCGGCCCAGGCCGCCGCGCCCGCCGAGGCGACCGAGACCGCCGCCCCCAAGCGCACCCGGCGTCGTGCCACGCGCACCGTCACCTCGCCTGCCGCCACCGCGGCCGAGACGGCCGAGGCCCGAGCCCCGGAACCGGCGGTCGTGACCGACAGCGCCGCCGAGGGTGCGGAGGCCGCGGCAGCCGAGAGCGCCGAGGCCGTTGAAGAGGCTGCTCCGCGTCGCACTCGCCGGCGTGCCTCACGACGGGCGTCCGCGCCCGCCGGGGCGCCTTCCGCCGCGGACACGGTGGAGGGCGACGCCGAGGAGGCGAAGGCACCCGTGAGTGAGAATCCGGTCGCCGAGCCCGCCACCGCGTCCGAGGCCACGGCGTCCGAGACCATCGCCTCGGAGCCACCCACCGAGACCGCACCCGCCACCGAGACCGCACCCGCCACCGAGACCGTCCCCGCCACCGAGACCGCCCCCGCCACCGAGGCCGCCGAGTCGGCCGAGGAGGCCGGTCCGCGTCGCCGTCGCCGAGTCGTGCGCCGGGCCGCCAGTGGCTTCGCCGAGCCCGCCCAGCCCGCCAAGGGCGCGAAGGTCTCGAAGGCCGCCGACCGGGCGACCACGAGTGCGGCCGACAGCGACAGCGAGCCGCCGTCGCGTCCGAGGCGGCCCGCCGTCGCGCTGTTCCAGGCGCCCGTCTTCACCGAGCCCCAGTTCCAGACCCCGGAGCGGGCCGCCGCCGCGGCCGCCGCCGAGGCGGCGGGGACGGCGGAGCCCGAGGAGATCGAGGAGTCCGCGCCGGTCGAGGCCCAGCGTGAGGAGCCGACCGGTGGTTCGCGTCGCCGGCGTCGGCGCCGGGGTGCCGGTGACGAGTCCGAGGCACCGGCCGCCGAGACCACCGCCGTCGACACCGCCGCCGACGAGCCGGAGGACGCCGACGAGTCCGTCGAGGACCAGGCCGACGGCGACGACCAGGAGGACGAGTCCGAGGGCACCGGTTCGCGCCGCCGCCGTCGCCGCGGCGGTCGCCGCCGCCGGCGTGGCGAGTCGGCCGAGTCCGACGGCGAGGACGCCGAGTCCGAGCAGAGCGCCGCGCAGGACCAGGACACCGAGGACGGCGCCGAGGAGGACGACGAGGACTCCGAGGACGCCACCGACCGTGACGAGTCCGGCGCGGGCGGCTCCAGCAGCAGCCGCCGTCGCCGTCGCCGCCGTCGCCGTGCCGGGGACTCCGGCACCGAGCCCGAGCCGTCCGACGACGACCCGGAGCGCACGGTCGTCAAGGTCCGCGACCCCCGCCCCAAGGCCGAGCCGTCAGACGAGGTGCAGTCCATCAAGGGCTCGACCCGTCTGGAGGCCAAGAAGCAGCGCCGCCGCGAAGGCCGCGAGCAGGGCCGCCGGCGGGTGCCGATCATCACCGAGGCCGAGTTCCTGGCCCGCCGCGAGGCCGTCGAGCGTGTGATGGTCGTGCGCCAGCACGGCGACCGCACGCAGATCGGCGTCCTCGAGGACGACGTGCTCGTCGAGCACTACGTCAACAAGGAGCAGTCGACCTCGTACGTCGGCAACGTCTACCTCGGCAAGGTGCAGAACGTGCTGCCGTCGATGGAGGCCGCCTTCATCGACATCGGCAAGGGCCGCAACGCCGTGCTGTACGCCGGTGAGGTCAACTTCGAGGCGCTGGGCATGGCCCACGGGCCGCGGCGCATCGAGTCCGCCCTCAAGTCCGGCCAGCCGGTGCTCGTCCAGGTGACGAAGGACCCGATCGGCCACAAGGGCGCCCGCCTGACCAGCCAGGTCTCCCTCCCGGGCCGCTACCTCGTGTACGTGCCCGAGGGCTCCATGACCGGCATCAGCCGCAAGCTGCCCGACACCGAGCGGGCCCGGCTGAAGACCATCCTCAAGAAGATCGTCCCCGAGGACGCGGGCGTCATCGTGCGCACCGCCGCCGAGGGCGCGAGCGAGGACGAGCTGCGCCGGGACGTCGAGCGGCTGCAGCAGCAGTGGGAGGACATCCAGAAGAAGGCCAAGAACGGCAACGCTCCGACGCTGCTGTACGGCGAGCCGGACATGACCGTCCGGGTCGTGCGCGACATCTTCAACGAGGACTTCTCCAAGGTCGTCGTCAGCGGTGACGAGGCGTGGTCGACCATCCACGGCTATGTCTCGCACGTCGCGCCGGACCTCGCCGAGCGGCTGTCGAAGTGGACCTCCGAGGTCGACGTCTTCGCCACGTACCGGATCGACGAGCAGCTCGCCAAGGCCCTCGACCGCAAGGTCTGGCTGCCCAGCGGCGGTTCCCTGGTGATCGACCGGACCGAGGCGATGGTCGTCGTCGACGTCAACACCGGAAAGTTCACCGGTCAGGGCGGCAACCTCGAGGAGACCGTCACCAGGAACAACCTGGAGGCGGCCGAGGAGATCGTGCGTCAGCTGCGGCTGCGCGACCTCGGCGGCATCATCGTCATCGACTTCATCGACATGGTGCTGGAGTCCAACCGGGACCTGGTGCTGCGGCGCCTGCTGGAGTGTCTGGGCCGGGACCGTACGAAGCACCAGGTCGCCGAGGTGACCTCACTGGGGCTCGTGCAGATGACCCGCAAGCGGGTCGGACAGGGCCTGCTGGAGTCCTTCTCCGAGACCTGCGTCCACTGCAACGGGCGCGGTGTCATCGTGCACATGGAGCAGCCGACGGCCCCCGGTGGCGGCGGCAAGCGCAAGAAGCGCGCCCGTGCCGGTGCCGCCGAGCAGCCGCACGTCCACGAGAGCGCCGTCGAGACCGCCGAGGAGGAGGCCGAGACCGAGGCCGAGATCGGAGCCGAGGCCGCCGAGCCGATCGCGCTGCCCGAACCGGTCTTCGAGCCCGACGAGGAGCTGTACAGCAGCGCCGCCGAGGCGGAGGCCGCGGCCGGCCGCGGGCGGACGCGACGCCGGGCGAGCCGGCGGGCGTCGGCTCCGGCGGGTTCCCCGCGCGGTGAGGAGACGGAGCCGAAGGCCGAGCAGGGCAGGGACAAGGCCCGGCGTGGCAGGGGCAGGGCCGAGCAGGCCGAGGCCGAGGTGCCGACGGCTCAGGACGTGACCGCCGCGCAGGAGGTCGCCCGTCCGGTGCAGCCGGAGCCGGCCGCCGAGGCGCAGGCCGAGCCGATGGCCGTCGAGGACCCGGTGGTCGAGACGGCGCAGGCCGCTCCGGTCGAGGAGGCCGCGCCCAAGGGCCGTACCCGGCGGCGGGCCACCCGCAAGGTGTCCGCTCCGGCCGGTTCTCCGGCGGGGGCCGAGGCGGCCGTGGTGACGGTCGCCGAGACCGCGCCCGCGGTGTCCGAGACCGCTGAGACGCCCGAGCCGGCGGCCGAGGCGCCCGCCGAGAGCGCCGCCCCGGCCCGCCCGCGGCGCCGTGCCGTGCGCAAGCCCACCGTGTCCACCGCCTCCGAGGAGACGGCCGTCGTGGTGGTCCCGTCGGCGCCGTCGGAGGCCGCGTCCGAGGACGTCGCGTCCGAGGCCCCGCAGGCGCCCGCGCCGGACGGTGCCGTCACGGAGGAGGCCGCCGAGGAGTCGGCCCCCGCCAAGAAGACGGTCCGCAAGACGGCCAAGAAGGCCACGGCGAAGAAGGCGGCCACCACCAAGAAGACGGCGGCGAAGAAGACCGCCGCCAAGAAGACGACGGCCAAGAAGGCGGCCACCAAGACCGCCACCAAGACCGCCGCCAAGAAGGCCACGTCGAAGAAGACCGTGGCGGCGGAGCAGTCCGGGTCCTCCGGGTCCTCCGTCTCGGCCTCCACCGACGAGGGCTGACCGGCCTCGATGCCCCCGGGGCGTGCGCGGACCCCGCGTGCGCCCCGGGGGTGCGACCGGCGTGACCGGTCGCACAGGGGGTGGGCCCGGCTCGGTTTGACCCCTTCGGCCGCGGCCCCGTAACCTTGACCGTCGGCGTGTCGACTGACACGTCACATCCCCGTAAACCTCATCCTCCGGGCGCCGGGCGCCCAGGAGAGGCCGCTCGCTGAGCGGGCGGCTGGCCTGCGGGGGTGCCGTTTCCCGAGCTAGAGAGTGAGTTCCGCGTGTACGCCATCGTGCGCAGCGGTGGTCGCCAGCACAAGGTTGCTGTCGGCGACATCGTTGAGGTTGACAAGATTTCCACTGCCAAGGTTGGCGACTCGGTCGAGCTCTCGACCCTGCTCGTTGTCGACGGCGACACCGTGACCAGCGACCCGTGGGTGCTGGCCGGCATCAAGGTCCAGGCCGAGGTCGTGGACCATCACAAGGGCCAGAAGATCGACATTCTGCGCTACAAGAACAAGACCGGTTACCGCCGTCGCCAGGGCCACCGCCAGCAGTACACGGCGATCAAGGTCACTGAGATCCCCGCGGCTGCGAAGTAAGGGACTGAGGAGAAATGGCACACAAGAAGGGCGCATCGTCCACCCGGAACGGTCGCGACTCCAATGCCCAGCGGCTCGGCGTGAAGCGCTTCGGCGGTCAGGTCGTCAACGCGGGTGAGATCCTGGTCCGCCAGCGTGGCACCCACTTCCACCCCGGCTCCGGCGTCGGCCGTGGCGGCGACGACACGCTGTTCGCGCTCTCGGCGGGTGCGGTGCAGTTCGGCACCCACCGTGGCCGCAAGGTCGTGAACATCGTTCCGGTCGCCTGATCGGAAGCTTTCGCGAGGCGGACCTCACTTCCCTCACGGGAAGCGGGTCCGCCTTTCGCGTGTTAGGCAGACAAGAACCTCGTACGACTCGTACACCTATGACCTCGTACACATGCGTACGCACCTGGAGGCACACACCATGACCACCTTCGTGGACCGCGTCGAGCTGCATGTCGCCGCGGGTAGCGGAGGCCACGGCTGTGCCTCCGTCCACCGTGAGAAGTTCAAGCCCCTGGGCGGGCCGGACGGCGGCAACGGCGGACGCGGCGGGGACGTGATCCTCACCGTCGACCAGTCGGTCACCACGCTGCTCGACTACCACCACTCCCCGCACCGCAAGGCCACCAACGGCAAGCCCGGCGAGGGCGGCAACCGCTCCGGCAAGGACGGGCAGGACCTCGTCCTGCCGGTGCCGGACGGCACCGTCGTGCTGGACAAGGCGGGCAACGTCCTCGCGGACCTCGTCGGGCACGGCACGTCCTACGTCGCCGCGCAGGGCGGCCGGGGTGGTCTCGGCAACGCGGCACTGGCCTCCGCGCGGCGCAAGGCGCCCGGGTTCGCGCTGCTCGGTGAGCCGGGAGACCTGCGAGACGTCGTCCTGGAGCTGAAGACAGTCGCCGACGTGGCGCTCGTCGGATATCCGAGTGCCGGCAAGTCGTCGCTGATCTCGGTGCTGAGCGCCGCCAAGCCGAAGATCGCCGACTACCCCTTCACCACCCTCGTGCCGAACCTCGGTGTCGTCACGGCCGGTTCCACGGTGTACACCATCGCCGACGTGCCCGGCCTCATCCCCGGGGCCAGCCAGGGCAAGGGCCTGGGTCTTGAGTTCCTGCGGCACGTGGAGCGGTGCAGTGTGCTCGTGCACGTGCTGGACACCGCGACGCTGGAGTCGGAGCGCGACCCCGTCTCCGACCTCGACATCATCGAGGAGGAGCTGCGGCAGTACGGCGGGCTGGACAACCGGCCGCGGATCGTCGTCCTGAACAAGATCGACGTACCGGACGGCAAGGATCTGGCCGAGATGGTGCGGCCCGACCTGGAGGCGCGCGGCTACCGCGTGTTCGAGGTGTCGGCCGTGGCGCACATGGGCCTGAAGGAACTGTCGTACGCGCTCGCGGAGGTCGTGGCGCAGTCGCGGGCCGCGAAGCCGAAGGAAGAGGCCACCCGGATCGTGATCCGGCCCAAGGCCGTGGACGACACCGGCTTCACCGTGACGCAGGAAGCCGACGGCCTGTTCCGGGTGCGCGGTGAGAAGCCCGAACGCTGGGTGCGCCAGACCGACTTCAACAACGACGAGGCCGTCGGATACCTGGCGGACCGGCTCAACCGGCTCGGTGTCGAAGCGGAGCTGATGAAGGCCGGCGCCCGAGGCGGTGACGGCGTGGCCATCGGCCCCGAGGACAACGCGGTCGTCTTCGACTGGGAGCCGTCCGTGACGGCCGGGGCCGAGATGCTCGGCCGCCGCGGTGAGGACCACCGCCTCGAAGGGGAGCGGCCGGCCGCGCAGCGCCGCAAGGACCGGCAGGCCGAGCGGGACGAGGCCCAGCAGGAGTTCGACGACTTCGAGCCGTTCTGAGCGGTTCGAGTCAACGGACAGCACCTGCGCAACGGACTTCGGCGCAACCAAGTCGTCCTTCGGTGAGTCGTACGGGGCGGGCGGACGGATCTTGTTCCGTCCGCCCCCCAACCCCCCAGCGGATCACCGGAGTCCACGTGTCCCAGCCCCTGAGCAAGCGCAGTCCCGGCCGAACGGCCTTGGCGGCTGCCGCCGTCGTCGCTGCCGTCATCACTCCGATGGCCGCGCACGCCGCCCCCGCCGCCGCGGCCACCGCGGCGAAGCTCCATGACGACTTCAACGCAGACGGCTACCCCGACCTCGCGGTGGCCGCCCCGAGCGCGACGGTCGGCGGCAAGAAGGGCGCCGGCTACGTCGCTGTCGTCTACGGCTCCGAGAACGGGCTGAACGTCACGACGAGGCAGGTCCTCACCCAGAGCACGGCCGGCGTGCCGGGCAGCCCCGAGGCGGACGACGCGTTCGGCGGCGCGCTCACCACCGCCGACCTCGACCGCGACGGGTTCGCGGACCTGGTCGTCGGCGTGGGCGGTGAGGACACCGCCGACGGCGGCGCCGAGTCGGGTCTGGTCGAGGTGCTGTGGGGCGGTCCGAAGGGGCTGACCGGTGGTGCCACCCTGGCCACCGGGAAGGCGTACGACGGGCTCGGCGGGCAGGGACGGCTGGCCGTCGGGGATGTCGGCGGTGACGGCGCCGAAGACCTGGTGACCGTGGAGAACCAGTTCAACCTGCGGGTACTGAACGGACCGTTCTCCCGGGACGGTTCCACGGGTCACGGCGAGCAGATCGTCCACGACGAGTTCGACAGCCGTGTCCTCGATCTCGCCACCGGCGACCTCGACGGCGACGGGATCACCGATGTCGCCGCCACCCAGAACGACGGCGACGAATACGACGCCCGACGGGTCGTGACCTGGCTGGGTGGCAAGCAGGGGCTCTCCCCGTACACCACCGTTCAGGGCGGTGACGGCTACCGGCTCCAGGGCGGAGAGAACCTCGAGATCGGGGACGTCGACCAGGACGGCTTCGAGGACATCGTGGTCGGCCGGGCCGTCGACGGGTACGACAGCGACCTCGACACCCCCGCCGCCAAGGGCGGCCGGGTCACCTGGATACCGGGCGGCGCCGAGGGAGCCGACGGCACCAGGGCCAGGTACCTCAACCAGGACAGCGCCGGTGTGCCCGGATCCGCCGAGAAGGGCGACGGCTTCGGGACGGACGTCCGGGTCGCCGACGTCACCGGTGACGGCCACCCGGACGTGGTGACCGGCGTGCCCGGCGAGGACCTGGGCACGGTGTCCGGCGCGGGCGCGGTCGTCGTCCTGCGCGGCGGCGCGGACGGACTCACCGGCGCCGGCGCCCAGGTGGTCACGCAGAACACCCCCAACGTGCCGGGTGCCGCCGAAGCGGGCGACGCGTTCGGCAAGGCCGTGCACCTCGCGGACGCGAACGGAGACGGCCTGGCCGACCTGGCCGCCGGTGCGCCGGGGGAGAACGGCAACGCCGGATCCGTGTGGTACTTCAGGTCCGGCCCCACGACGGTCGTGAGCCCCAACGCCACCACGGCCTTCGGCAACACGCTCCTCGGCACGACCGCCACAGACGCACGGCTCGGCACCGGCTTCGCTCACTGAGCACCTGTCAGACTCGTCCCGGCAACGGCTTGTTCCGGTGCTGGCGGCGAGTCTCTCTTTGTCTGCTTAGTTGTCATGTACGTGAACACCGGTGTTCAGCGGGCGGACCGCCCGCGAGCGTGAAGCTTCCCCGTGTCCAAGTGGCCAGCGAGGTAAGGGAGTCAGCCGATGACCGGAGCAGTGTCCCCCGACAGACGCCGCTTTCTGACCGCCGGCGCCGCGGTGCTCGGGGCGGCGGCCTCCGCCCAGCTGTGGCTGCCGGCCGCCGCCCGCGCGGCCGAGACGCCGCTGCCCGACGGAGTGTTCAGCCTCGGCATCGCCTCGGGTGACCCGCTCCCGGACGGCATCGTGCTGTGGACCCGGCTCGCCCCCGAGCCCCTCGCCGGCGGCGGCATGCCCGACCAGGTGGTGCCGGTGGAGTGGCAGCTCGCGGAGGATCCCCGGTTCAAGAAGGTCGTCCGCGGGGGGACCGCCCAGGCCCGGCCCGAGTACGGGCACAGCGTTCACGTGGACGTACGCAGACTGCGCGCGGACCGTACGTACTGGTACCGCTTCCGCGCCGGCGGGCAGCTCTCCCCCGTGGGCCGCACCCGCACCGCACCCCACCCCCACAGCTCCGGCGGTTCCCTGCGCATGGCCCTCGCCTCCTGCCAGAACTGGCAGCACGGCTACTTCACGCCATACGCGGACATGCTCGACCAGGACCCGGACGTCGTGGTGTTCGTCGGCGACTACATCTACGAGTCCACGCCCTCGGCGACGGCCCTGCGGCGGCACGAGGGCACCGGCGAGCCGTTCAGCCTCGTCCAGTACCGCAACCGGTACGCCCAGTACCGCACCGACCCGGACCTCGCGGCGATGCACGCGAACGCGCCCTTCGTGGTCACCTTCGACGACCACGAGGTGGACAACGACTTCGCCGGCGAGATCCCCCAGGACCCGGACAAGCAGCCGCACGACGCGTTCGTGGCCCGGCTGACCGCGGCCTACCAGGCGTTCTACGAGCACATGCCGGTCCGTGCCACCGCCGTCCCGAACGGCCCGCGCATCAGGATGTACCGCCGCCTGGAGTTCGGCCGCCTGGCCCGGCTCAACGTGCTGGACACCCGCCAGTACCGCAGCGACCAGGCCACCAGCCAGACCGGCGCCCAGGACCCGTCGCTGACGATGCTCGGCGCACGGCAGAAGCAGTGGCTGCTGAACGGGCTCCAGAACTCGCCGGCCCGCTGGAACCTCATCGCCTCCCAGATCATGATGGCCGAGACGGACCTCCAAGTCGGCGAGGGCAAGCTCTGGTTCTACGACGCCTGGGACGGCTATCAGGCCGAACGCAACCGGTTCCTCCAGGAGTTCCGGCACGTCCGCAACCCGGTGGTGCTCTCCGGCGACCGGCACCTGACGATGATCAGCGACCTCAAGGAGGACTACGCCGACCCGGGCTCCCGGGTCGTCGGCGCCGAGTTCGTCGGCACCTCCATCTCCAGCAACGGTGACCAGGACCAGGAGGCCTTCCGCCGGGAGTGGGACCCGCGGCGCCCGGACAACCCGCACTGGAAGCTGCTCGACGCACACCGCGGCTACCACCTCTTCGACGTGCGCCGCGACCGCATCGACGCGCAGGTCAGGGTGGTCGACACCGTCCGGCGGCCCACCGCGACCGCGAGCACGCTGGCCCGGCTGAGGGTCGAAGCCGGCCGCCCGGGCGTCGAGGTGGTCTGACCTCGAGCGTGAGACGCGTGAGCCCGGGACTCCCCGTAGTCCCGGGCTCTTCGCCGTCCCGGGTTCCTCACCGTCCCCGAAGGGACAGTCGAGCCGTGTGAGAAGTCCGACCCGGTCGCGCGGCGTACTGCTCTGGCCGAGACCGAAATGCTGCGAAATCTTGACCGCGAATTCGGCGGAATGAGCGGCCGGGCGAGCCGTATTCACGGCCGGACCGATGAAGAACACGTGCTGTCCGGCGTCCCCGGGTGTGAAGGTCCGCACATCGCGGCCCTCGTGCCCGGCGCCGCGAGCGGCGGGCGTGGTGCGCGGGGCATCCTCAAAGCGCGTACCGTGCACGGGACATCGTCCAAGGAACCGGTGAGGGTCCTCGGTCACCGCCGTCCCGAGCGCCTCGGCTGCCGCTGAGCTTCTGTGCAGTTACTCACAGCGCATTTCCCGGGGCACGCACAGCACGTCTCACCAATCACCAGGAGTGGGAGGTGAATGACAGGTTGCGCGCACATATGCGGCGGAGGTCGCTCACCTTGCATTGCGGTAACCACAAGTGGGACCATTTCGAGGTTCCCTGTCGCCCCAAGGTAGGTCACCTGTGTCCCAGCACATAGCCAAGCCCCGTACCACCGCAGTGATCCTGGCCGGTGGTACCGGTCAGCGGGTGGGTCTGTCGATCCCCAAGCAGCTGCTGAAGATCGCCGGCAAGGCAGTCATCGAGCACACGCTGGCCACCTTCGAGAACACCGATTCGATCGACGACATCATCGTGCTGATGGCGCCGGGTTACGTGCCCGACATCGAGAAGATCGTCGCGAAGGCCGGATTCCGGAAGGTCTCGAAGGTCATCGAGGGCGGCTCCACGAGGAACGAGACCACCGAGCGCGCCATCGCCGCGCTGGGCGAGGGCCTGGCGGAGGGCGAGGACGCCAACGTCCTCTTCCACGACGCCGTGCGGCCCCTGCTCTCGCAGCGCGTCATCGACGACTGCGTCGTCGCGCTGGAGCGCTACCAGGCCGTCGACGTGGCCATCCCGTCCGCGGACACCATCATCGTCACGCGCACGCACGGCGAGGACGGCGAGTTCATCACCGAGATCCCGGACCGCTCCCGGCTGCGCCGCGGCCAGACGCCGCAGGCCTTCAAGCTGTCCACGATCCGGCGGGCCTACGAGGTCGCCGCCGGCGACCCCAACTTCCAGGCCACCGACGACTGCTCGGTCGTGCTCAAGTACCTGCCGGACGTGCCGATCCACGTCGTCGCGGGTGACGAGTACAACATGAAGGTCACCCAGCCCGTCGACGTCTTCATCGCCGACAAGCTCTTCCAGCTCGCCTCCACGGCCGCGCCCGAGCAGGTCTCCGAGGAGGCCTACCGCGAGCTGCTGACCGGCAAGACCATGGTCGTCTTCGGCGGCAGCTACGGCATCGGCAAGGACATCGCCGAACTCGCCGAGTCCTACGGCGCCAAGGTCTACGCGCTGGGCCGCTCCACCACCGGCACCCACGTGGAGAACCCGGAAGAGGTCGACGACGCCCTGTCCAAGGCGTACGCCGAGACCGGCCGCATCGACTACGTGGTCAACACCGCCGGCGTGCTGCGCATAGGCAAGCTCGCGGAGACCGACAACGCCACCATCGAGGAGGCGCTGAAGGTCAACTACCTGGCCCCGGTGCAGATCGCCCGGTCCTCGTACAAGTACCTGTCCGAGACCAAGGGCCAGTTGCTGCTCTACACCTCCAGCAGCTACACCCGCGGCCGTGCCGAGTACAGCCTGTACTCCTCCACCAAGGCCGCCATGGTGAACCTCACCCAGGCCCTGTCCGACGAGTGGGCCGGTGACGGCGTCCGCGTCAACTGCATCAACCCCGAGCGCACCGCAACCCCGATGCGCACCAAGGCGTTCGGCCAGGAGCCGGCCGGCTCCCTGCTGTCCTCCGAGGCCGTGGCCCGCACCTCGCTCGACGTGCTGCTCTCCGAGCTGACCGGCCACGTCATCGACGTCCGCCAGCAGGACCCCACGGCCGGCGCGGCCCGTGCCTCCGGCTTCGAGCAGGCCCTGGCCACGGTGCTGGACCGGCAGGACGGCGTGTAATAATTGGCGCCAATCAGACTTCGGTAATTCAGGCCTCTGCGCCCTCCTGTTAACGGCATTTGTCGGCAGGGGTGTTCGCAGGGGCCTGAATCCATACAGTCCCGCGAATATTCACAGACCAGCCGCATTCTCGAACCAAGACCGGCACACCCCTCCCAAGAGCAGGTTTCTCCGTGATATCCACCGCTATTCGCGTCGCCCGGGTGGGCAGCGCGGCCGAGCTGGCCGCGGCGGTCCTCATGGTGGCGGGCTTCCCCGCTCTCATGCTGGCCGCGCTCGTCCCGAGCGTTCCCGCCTTCGCGGCAGCGGCCGCCGTGACGTACCTGGCGGACCACTATCTGCACCGCAAGGGCAGCTATCTGATCAACCGCCTCGGCAAGGTGCGGGCCGGCCTGTCGATCCGCTTCCTGATCCGGCAGCTGCTGCTCATCCTGCTGCTGGCCCGGCTGTCCCTCGCGGACAACCTGATCTACTACGGGGCGATCGCCTGCTTCATCGCCTTCTACGGTCTTCAGGCCCCGCACGGCGCGCTCGTGCAGCTGATCCGCAACCGCCGCCGCATGCCGGTCGCCACCCGCAACGTCGACCTGGCCTCCCGCATCCGCATCCCGGACGCCCCGCCGCGCAAGCTGCTGCACCGCTCCGCAGAGAAGATGCTCCACCTCGACCTCGCGGCGGTCGTCGGCGTCCTGCTCGCCGCGCAGCTGAAGTCGGCCGTGATCGGCTTCATCGGCATCGGCATCACGGTGGTCCTCGCCACTTCGTACGTCCTGACGCTCGTGCCGTACGTGCGCGGCCGGAGGATCCCCCCGAAGGCCGAGAGGGTGCTGGCCGCCGTCGACGACTGGCTGGGCGAGTACAAGCCGGAGACGGTCCTGTACTTCTCCGGTTCGAAGGACTCCGCGTACCAGGTCAACATGTGGCTCGACACCATGGAGAAGCTGGACTCCAAGCCGCTGATCATCCTGCGCGAGCGGGCCATCCTGAACAATCTGGCGCCCACCACGGTCCCCGTCATCTGCGTGCCCGGAGGGGTGCACCTGATGAACATGGACCTGTCCACGGTGCGGGTCGCGCTCTACGCGGCCAACGTCGGCAAGAACATCCACATGCTGCGCGTGCCCACCATCAAGCACGTCTTCATCGGCCACGGCGACAGCGACAAGCTCGCCAGCGTCAACCCGTACAGCAAGGTCTACGACGAGGTGTGGACGGCCGGCCGCGCGGGCCGCGACCGCTACGCCATCGCCGACGTCGGCGTCCGCGACGACGACATCGTCGAGGTCGGCCGCCCGCAGCTCGCCCCGATCCAGACCTGGCAGGGCGTCCCCGAGGGCTCCCGCGGCCCAGCCGCTGACGGACGCTGCCCGACCGTGCTGTACGCCCCCACCTGGGAGGGCTGGGACGGCAACCCCGGCAACACCTCGATCGTGCTGGCCGGCGAGAACATCGTGAGGACACTGGTCGCGGCCGACCCGCCGGTCCGTGTCCTGTACAAGCCGCACCCCTTCACCGGCACGGTCAGCAAGGAGGCCGGCGCGGCCCACCGGCGGATCACCGCACTGGTGGAGAAGGCCGCCGCGGAGCGCGCCATCAACCCGCGGTTCATCGCCGACACCGCCGCCCAGGCGCAGGCCAAGGCCGAACTGGAGCGGATCGAGGCCCGGCTCGCACAGCTGTCCGGCTCGGGCGGCGACCGCGGCGACGAGGCCGTGGCCACCCGTGACGGACTGATCGACGTCGCCCGGCACGAGGAGGCCGCCCGGCTGCGCGCCGAGTGGAACGACGCCTACTGGCGTTCCTTCCCGTCCTGGGAGCACCGCGTCATCACCGGCGCCACGCCGCGGCTGTACGACTGCTTCAACGTCTCCGACGCGATGGTCTCGGACATCTCCAGCGTGGTGTCCGACTTCATCGCGAGCGGCAAGCCGTACGCGGTCACGGACTCCGCCGAGGTGGGCGTCGAGGAGTTCAGGCGGAACAACACGGCGGTGCGTGCCGCGGTGATCCTGTCCAACAGCGCGTCCGAGCTGGGCGAGCTGCTCGGCGCGGTCCGCGACCCGGAGGCCGACCCGCTGGCCGAGGACCGCAAGGAGCTCAAGCAGTACCTGCTGGGCCCCGACGAGCCGACCTCCCTGGAGCAGTTCAACACCGCCGTCGCGAACCTCGCGCTCAAGGCCGAGGCGCGCAACGTCGGCCAGGCGTCGAGGGTGGCGGCCGCCGGTGCCGACGCCGAGCTGGCGAACGCCGTGCCGGGGCAGCGGGTGGCCGCCGCCGGTGACACGGACGGTGTCGGCACGGGCTGAACCGCCGCCGCCGAGTGAAGAGTTCGGCCCCGAGGAGAACTCCTCGGGGCCGAACTCTTTCCTTTTCCGGCCCCTTGTGCGTGCTCCGTGTGAGGTGACTCACGGACATGCATGCGAGAGGCAACCGCTTGCCTCGATCACCCGTCTACCAAGTAGCGAATGAGGCGATACGGGGGGAATATCCCATTGACTAGGGGGAAACGTGGCCGCGCAGCCTGATGTGAGTGTGATCATCGGCGCGTACGAAGCGATGCCGTATCTGATCGAGTGCCTCTCGTCCGTCGAGGCACAGACCATCGATCCGACACGCGTCGAGGTCATCGCGGTGGACGACGGTTCGACGGACGGAACGGGGGAGTACCTGGAGGAGTTCGCCGAGCGGGCTCCCATGCGCGTTCTGGTGATCCGGCAGGAGAACTCCGGCGGCCCCAGCGGGCCGCGCAACGTCGGACTGAGCAAGGCGAGCGGACGTTACGTCTTCTTCCTCGACGCCGACGACCGGCTGGGCCCCGAGGCCCTGGAGCGGATGGTGGCCATGGCCGACCGGGCCGGCACGGACGTGGTGCTCGGCAAGGTCGAGGGCGTCAACCGCTCGGCGCCGAAATCCATGTTCGGCCGGACGGTGGAGCGGACGGACGTCTTCTCCTCCAACATCAAGTTCACGCTGAGCGCGCAGAAGCTGTTCCGCCGCGAGCTGCTGGACCGGCACGGCATGCGCTTCGACGAGTCGCTGTTCACCGGCGAGGACGCGCTGTTCACCATGGAGGCGTATCTGCGCGCGGACGGCGTCTCCGTGGTCGCCGACCACACCTGCTACTACCTGGTCGGCCGGGAGGACGGCAAGCACGTGACGAAGAGCGGCAGTTACACGCTGCGCTTCGACTCCGCGCGGGCCCTGATGGAGCTCATCGCCGGCCTCGTCCCCGCGGGCGGCCGGCGTGACCAGTTGATGGTCCGGCCCTTCCTCATCACGCTGCTGCCGCAGTTCGGGCCCAAGTACCTGACGGACGGCGAGGAGGTCCGCCGGCACAAGTTCGAGCTGGCCAAGCCGCTGATGGACACCTACTGGAGCGAGGGTGTCGCCCAGCGACTCAAGGTCCACGAACGGCTGCGGCTGCACCTGGTCGCCGAGCAGCGCCCCGACCTGCTGCTGGACGTCGTGACGTTCGTCAAGGACAAGAAGCAGGCGGCGGCCCTCCTGGAGAGGAATGGCCGCCGTGTCTACCTGGCCTACCCGCACTTCCGCGACCGCGCCGCCGGTGTGCCCGACTCGGTCTACCTCGCCGAGCCCCGGGAGGCCCGCGCCTTCCCGGGCTACCGCGAGGGCGGCATCGACACGTTCATGCGCCGTGCGGTGCGCAAGGCGCGGCGGGTGCTGACGTCCCGCGAGGTGCGGCACGCGGCGTGAACGCGCGTGCCGCCGTTCAGCGTGGTGCCGCCGGGACAGCGGTCCCGGTGCGCTGGCCGGGCAGTTCCGCGGCCAGCCGCTCCGCCACCCGGGCCCGGTGGTCCAGGGCCTGCGCGCACAGCGCCCGGACGGCCGCGTTGAAGCGCTCCTGCGACGACGGCTCCGCCGGACCCAGCAGGCGCAGCTTCAACGCGGCGCGCGCCTGAGCCAGTTCGTCGTTCTCCGGGTGCCGGACGCTCTGAAGCAGATCCGGCACCCCGGCGGCGTCCGGCGTCAGCACCGTCGCCGCCACCACCGTCGGGAACGCCGCACGGAAGGCGTCCTCGGGCAGGCCGCTGGTGTTCGCCACCGCGTACGGCTTCTCGCTCGCCAGGAAGTCGCTGATCACGCTCGACACATCACTGATCAGCAGATCGGCCACGTTGAAGCAGGAGTACAGCGTGGGCCGGGCTTCCGTGATGATCTGGTGCTCGCCCTCCGGCAGCGAGGCCCAGTACGCCTCCTCCCACGCGGCCGTCGCCCGCGCCACCGCCGCCGCGCGGCCCGGCTCCGGCGCCGACTGCACCAGCATCCGCTCCACGGTGTCGGAACCGGCCCGGAAGGCCGACGTGGTGAGCCGGTCCAGCTCGGCGGTGCGGCGGGTGAGTTCCGCGCCGTCCGAGGGGCGTGCCCCCGTCCGCTCCCGGTTGGCCGCCCGGATCAGCTCCCGGATCCGCAGATCGGCGGTGCCCGCGCGTGGGTCCACCGAGCCCGTCAGCGGATGCGGCTTGTACAGCAGCCGCACGCCCGGGTCCGCGAGCAGCGCCCGCACCAGGTTCTCACCGGCCGCGATCACCGACGTGTTGCCGGGGTTGCCGTCCCAGCCCTCCCAGGTCGGCGCGTACAGCACGGTCGTCCGTGCCCCGGCCGGCGGACCCGCGTAGGGCAGCACGCCGTCCAGCTGCGGGCGCCCCGTCTCCACCACGTCCTTGTCCTCGACCCCGACCTCGGCCAGCGCGTACCGTTCGCGCGCGGCGGGCCCGGCCACCCACACCTCGTCGTACGCCTTCGCATACGGGTTGCAGGAGGACAGCTTGTCGCTCTCGCCGTGGTTGACGAAGGTGTGCTTGATCGTGGGGATGCGCAGCACCTGGGAGGTCTTGCCGGAGTTCGACGGGTGGATGAGTACCTGGAGCGTGGAGTGCTCCAGACGCATCAGCGTCGACACCTTCGGCAGGCAGACGATCGGGATGTCCGTCGCCTCGATCTTCTGCACCATGAACCGCTCGCGCAGGATGATGACCGGCCTGCCCCCCAGCCCGGCGAGCGGCTCCAGCCACATGTTCGCCTGGTAGGCCGAGGCGGGGCCGCCGGAGAAGTACAGGCCGACGGTCGGCCGGTAGTCGGCCAGCCACGCGTCGAACCAGTCGAGGACCTGCTGATCGTCCGCCGGACGACGGCCCGGCAGCAGCCGGAGAAGCAGCACGCCGAGGCCGGTCAGCCCGAGGGCGAGGGAGAGCGCGATGCCCACCGCCGCGTACACGGGCCGGTCGCCCGGAGCGCTGGCCAGCAGCCCGGCGGTCGCCGGCAGGCCGAACACCAGCAGCCGGTGGCCTGGGCGGCGCAGCAGCACGGACGGGGCCGGAGACAGCCGCAGCGCCGAGGCGTCGATGTTGCGGGTCACCACCGGCAGGGTGCGGGTACGGCGCACCAGGACGGAGACCGCCTGGATCGCGCAGTGCAGCACGTAGAAGACGAGCAGGCCGGCCACCAGCGGGGCGTACACCGTCTCCCGGTCCTGCTCGCCCAGCCGCAGCAGTCCCACGACCAGCAGCAGGTCCCGCAGCACGTGCCGCACGGTGATGTCGGCGTGCGATTTGGCGAACAGCGACAGCACCCCGCGCTGCCACCGGTACAGGACGCCCTCCATGGCCAGGGAGACGACGGTCGCGGCGAGCAGCAGCGGAACGTGGGGCAGCAGCGCCGCGACCGCCTGTGCGGCGAACGCGGCGGCCAGGACGACGGTGACCAGCCCCTTGAGGAGGGCCTGCGGGCGGGGGTGAGGTACGGGCACTGCGGTCACTCCAGGAGCGTCGGGTCGGCGCAGGTCGGCCGTCCGGGTTAACGCGCGGCGACCTCCCGACGACACGCGCGTGTCGTCGGGGCGTGGTGGAGGCTGTCGTTCCGCGTGTCGTGGACCGTAGCGGAAGATCTCGTTCCTGTCCTGGTCGGGGCCGGGAAAAGGGCGGTTGCCATCCTGTGACGTGGGCGGTAGGGCGGCTGCCGTCCCGTGACGCGGGCAGCACCGTCCGTAGCGTGGACCGGCGCCGCACCCCGTCCGGGCGTCCCGTAGATTTCCGGTTGAGGGAGCGAATCGACGCGAGGGGACGGACGACGACGTGGCAGGGGCAAGGCAGGCCGTGGGCGAGGCCCGCAGGATCGTCGTCAAAGTCGGGTCCTCCTCGCTGACCACCGCCTCGGGCGGCCTGGACGCGGACCGCGTGGACGCGCTGGTCGACGTCCTCGCCAAGGTCCGCAGCGGCGGGGAGCGCGAGATCGTCCTGGTCTCCTCGGGCGCCATCGCCGCCGGTCTCGCCCCGCTGGGCCTGCGCCGCCGCCCCAAGGACCTGGCACGCCAGCAGGCCGCCGCCAGCGTCGGGCAGGGCCTGCTGGTCGCCCGCTACACGGCCTCCTTCGCCCGCTATGGCGTCCGGGTCGGCCAGGTGCTGCTGACCAGCGACGACATGAGCCGCCGCGCGCACCACCGCAACGCCTCGCGCACCCTCGACAAGCTGCTCGCGATGGGCGCCTTCCCGATCGTCAACGAGAACGACACCGTCGCCACGGACGAGATCCGCTTCGGCGACAACGACCGCCTCGCCGCCCTCGTCGCCCACCTCGTCCACGCCGACCTGCTCGTCCTGCTGTCCGACGTGGACGGCGTCTACGACGGGGACCCCGCGAAGCCCGGCACCTCCCGCATCGGCGAGGTGCGCGACCCCTCCGACCTCGCCGACGTCGAGATCGGCAGCGCGGGCAAGGCCGGCGTGGGAACCGGCGGCATGGTCACCAAGGTCGAGGCCGCCCGGATCGCGGCCGCCGCCGGTGTTCCCGTCGTCCTCACCAGCGCCGTCCACGCGGCCGACGCCCTGACCGGCCAGGACACCGGCACCTTCTTCCACCCCACCGGCAAGCGCTCCGCCGACCGGCTGCTGTGGCTCCAGCACGCCTCCACCCCGCAGGGCGCCCTGACCCTGGACGACGGCGCCGTACAGGCCGTCGTGGACCGCCGCAAGTCGCTGCTGCCGGCCGGGATCGCCGCCGTCGAGGGCGACTTCGGCGCCGGCGACCCCGTGGAGCTGCGGGACGGCACGGGGCACGCGGTGGCCCGAGGGCTCGTCAACTTCGACGCCAAGGAGATCCCCCGGCTGATCGGCCGCTCGACCCGGGAACTGGCCCGCGAACTCGGACCCGCGTACGAACGCGAGGTCGTACACAGGGACGACCTGGTGGTCCTGCACCCGTAATGGGTCGAAACGTCCGCCCCCGGTGGTGGACGTTCCGCAAAACCGCCCCGCGATCCCTTGCGGCCTGCTCAACTTTGTCCCAGGGAACTGTTCCGCAGCAGTGTCACTGTGCAAAGGAGGCCGTCGTGAGACGAGTGCGCCCTGGGACTCAGGCGTCCCACGGTGGTGCCGGCTCCCGCGCGGCCGGTGAGGAGCGTGCCCTGACGAGCGTGGCGGCCGGGGACCGGTTCCGGGGAAAGGAACCCGGCGACACCCCGCGTCTGTGGCACGTCACCCTCAGCGTCTCCGGCAAGGAGGCCCCGCTCCCGGAGGTCCGGCGCGCCCTGGAACAGCTCGCCCACGACCACCCCTTCTTCCTGACCAGCCGGTACGCGGTCGACCACGCGGAGATCCGCTACTGGGAGGAGGCCCGCGACCTGCACGACGCGGCCGCCGTCGCCCTGCGCCTGTGGGGCGAGCACCGGCAGACGGCCGGACTGCCGCCCTGGGAGATCGTCGGCCTGGAGGTCATCGACCGCGCCACGTACCACCACCGCATCGCGGAGGGGTACGGGCCGCCCCCGGCCTCACCGGTCGGAGTTCACCCGTTCTGATCCTGTCCGGGGCGTGTCTCGGGGTGTGAAACGCGCGATGAACGGATCCGCCCGGCGCACTACCCTTCCCTCATGACCACGCTTTCGCCGTACGACTCCATGTCCCCGGTCACCGAGGCCGCCTACCGCGCCAAGGCCGCCGCCGCGACCCTCGCGCCGCTGCCCCGGGCCGAGAAGGACGACGCGCTGCTCGCCGTCGCGGACGCCCTGGAGGTCCGTGCCGGTGAGATCGTCGAGGCCAACGCCAAGGACGTCGCCAAGGCCCGCGAGGCCGGCATCAGCGAGGGCATGATCGACCGGCTCACGCTCACCCCGGAGCGGATCCGTGCCATCGCCTCCGACGTCCGCGACGTCGCCGCCCTGCCCGACCCGGTCGGCGAGGTCGTCCGCGGCTCCACGCTGCCCAACGGCATCGATCTGCGCCAGGTCCGCGTGCCCCTCGGCGTCGTCGGGATCATCTACGAGGGCCGGCCGAACGTCACGGTCGACGCCGCCGCCCTCTGCCTGAAGTCCGGCAACGCGGTCCTGCTGCGCGGCTCCTCCTCGGCGTACCAGTCGAACACCGCCCTCGTGCGCGTACTGCGCGACGCCGTGGGCGGGGCGGGGCTGCCCGCCGACGCCATCCAGCTCGTCCCCGGCGAGAGCCGCGACAGCGTGCGCGAGCTGATGCGCGCCCGCGGTCTGGTCGACGTGCTCATCCCGCGCGGCGGCGCCTCCCTGATCAACACGGTCGTGCAGGAGTCCGTCGTCCCGGTCATCGAGACCGGCACCGGCAACTGCCACGTCTACGTCGACGCCCAGGCCGACCTCGACATGGCCGTCGAGATCCTGATCAACTCCAAGGCCCAGCGGGTCGGCGTCTGCAACGCCGCCGAGACCCTGCTGGTCCACCAGGACATCGCCGCCGAGTTCCTGCCCCGCGCCCTGGACGCCCTCGCGGAGGCCGGCGTCACCGTGCACGCCGACGAGCGCGTGCGGGCCTACGCCAAGGACTCCAAGGCCACCGTCGTCGAGGCGACGACCGAGGACTGGGAGACGGAGTACCTCTCCTACGACATCGCCGCGGCCGTCGTGGAGTCGCTGGACAAGGCCGTCGAGCACATCCGGCTGTGGACCTCCGGCCACACCGAGGCGATCGTGACGACCTCCCAGCAGGCCGCCCGCCGCTTCACCCAGCTGGTCGACTCCACCACCGTCGCCGTGAACGCCTCCACCCGCTTCACCGACGGCGGCCAGTTCGGCTTCGGCGCCGAGATCGGCATCTCCACGCAGAAGCTGCACGCCCGCGGCCCGATGGGCCTGCCGGAGCTGACCAGCACGAAGTACATCGTCACCGGGGACGGCCACGTACGGCGCTGAGCCACGGACGGGGTAACGGGGCATGCCGGTGAGCGCATACGTGTGCGGGGCCGCGCGGAGGGCGCATCCGGTGCGGCAGGGGCGGACCGGCCGGACGCGCGCCTGCCCGGAACTCCGTGAGAGCCGCCCCGACCGGCGGATGGATTTCCATACCGTCTGCCCAAAATGACCCCCCAGGTCTACTCTGGATCCGTGCCGGAGGACGTGGGGGGCACGCCGTTTCCGGACGGCCGGGAGCCCGACGACGACCACGACCGCGGGGTGTCGGACGAAGAGTTCGCCTCCGTGGTCTTCGACGAGGCCTTCGTACGCGCGGCCGTGGTGCACGAGCCGAGCGCAGTGGAGCGCCTCCTGGCCGCGGCACAGGCGAGAGCCGAGGCCTCCGAGGCGGAGGCCCGCCGCGCCCACGCCAGAGGCGAGCGCTACGACGACGGGTTCGGCCCGGACGGCCACGGACGTTTCGGCCATGATCCCGACCTCGGCGAGCTGGACGACCCCGATGTCCTCGAGGACCACTACGGCCACCCGCGACCGTACTCCAAACAGGTCCGCTGGCACCGGCCCGTCGCCTGGCTGCTCGCGCTGGTGATGGGCCTCGGCATGGTGGCCCTGGCCTTCACGGCGGTCTACCGGGGAGCGTCCTCCCACCGCGAGGAACCCGTGCCGCCGCCGGCCTCGACCGGACTGGAACAGGGCAGCGGGCCCGCCCCCTCCGCTTCCGCCGACCACTCCCAGCCGGCCATGTCGGTGATCCCCCGCACCCCCTGACCGGAACCCGCCCATCCTGGTGAGAACCTGTCAGGACTTGTGGTGCGGCGGGGCGTTTACCCGAGCTTCGCGCGACCTACCCTGAAGATATGGGCGGGCCTGGAAACCCACCGGAGGGGACTCCCGAGGGCGCCCCCGGAGGTGGCGAGGACGAGTACCGATCCGTCGTCTTCGACGAGTCGTTCGTCCGTGCTGCCCGCCTTCAGGAGTTCTCCGCCGAGGAACGCATCGCCGACCACGCGCCCGCCGTGCGACGCAGGCCGCCGCTGCGCCGGGGCCTGTCCCGGCAGGCGCTGGTCCTGGTCCTGCTGATCGCCGTCGCCTTCGGCACCGCGATCTACATGGGTGTACGGCACCCCTACCAGAGCCCGGCCGCCCAGGAGCCCGGCGAGCCTACGCGGATGACCGTCATCCCGCTCGTCCCCGCGGGCAAGGTCCCCGGCAGCGCCGACCCGGCGTACCTGTACGAGCACAGCCCCGCCGCACAGTTCAAGACCGGCGCGGCCGGCGTGCCGCTGCCCGCCTCGCGGCGCACCGCGCACTTCTCGGACAGCCAGGTCCTGAGCGCCCTGACCACGGCCAAGGACTACATCGTCCGGTCCGCACTGGACCCGGAGGTGCTCACGGGCGGTGAGGTCCGGGCCGTCCGGGTGCTGCTCGACGCCGACCAGCTGGACCAGTTCGACCAGAGCTTCGCCCGTCCCTCCGCCGACGGACGCCACGCGCCCACCGGCTGGCTGGTCCGCTTCGATCCCTCACGGGCCGAGCTGGCCGACCGCAAGGTCCGGGTCCAGGGCACACTCCAAGCCGCCGAGGCCGACGCGTCCACGCTCGAGGTCACCGCCGACCACACGTTCGTGTACGCGCTGCGGGCGGCCGGGGCCGCGGACGACAAGGACGAGACGTCCCTGTTCACTCTCCGGCGCGAGCTGCACTTCCGCTTCGACCGCGACGACCTGCGGCTGCACCAGGCGCAGCTCGTCGTCTCCTACGTCCAGGCCGGGCCGCTGTCCTGCGCCGAGGACTCCACGAACCACCTCCGGCCCCTCCTGGCCGGCCAGACGGCCAAGGAAGGCGGCCCCGCGGGCACCGACCCCTACGCCACGGGCAGCGCGACGGCCCTGTGCGGCTCTCTGGCGACCAGCGCCCAGCCGACGGTGTGAGGCGCGCGAGCCGGGCGCGCACGAAAGGGCCGCGTGGGCCTGGTGGCGCCCCTGGCGGTGACCGGGAGGCGCCCTCGGCGGTGGCGCCTAGTCCCCGTTGCGCGGCGGCCGGTCGTCCCCCGGGGAATCCGACGACGTCCCCGTCTGCGGCCCCTGTGGCGGCTTCGGGGACGTGGTGCCGAAGCCGCCGAAGCCGCGGCGGACCCGGTCGCCCAGGTCGCCGGCTCCGCCCGCGAGATCCGTGACCAGCTTCATCAGCGGATCTTTCGAGTTCTTCACCTGGGTGGTGTAGTGGTTCGCCGAATCCCGCCAGGAGTCCCGGACCGAGGTGTCCTGATCCTCGTCGCGCCGCGGGTAGTGGCCGTCCATGATGCGCTGGTGGTCCCGCGACTCGGCCCACTTCTTCAGCTCGGCCGCCCGCACGGTGGTGAAGGGGTGGGAGCGGGGCAGCACGTTGAGGATCTTCAGCACGGAGTCGCGCAGATCGCCCCCCGCCTCGTACTCCTCGGCCTGGGCGAGGAACGCGTCCACGTTCATCTCGTGCAGGTGGTTGCCGCCCGCGATCTTCATCAGACCCCGCATGGAGGCCTGCACGTCCTGCCCGACCAGCAGCCCCGCGCGGTCCGCCGACAGCTCCGACTTGCGAAACCACTCCCGCAGCCCGCTGACGATCGCCATGATCGCGAGGTTGCCCAAGGGAATCCAGGCGACCCGGACGGCGAGGCTGGTCAGGAACAGCAGGATCGTCCGGTAGACGGAGTGCCCGGACAGCGCGTGCCCGACCTCGTGGCCGACGACCGCTCGCATCTCCTCCTCGTCGAGCAGTTCCACGAGGCCCGTCGTCACGACGATGATCGGCTCGTCCAGGCCGATGCACATCGCGTTCGGCTGCGGGTCCTGGTTCACGTACATCGGCGGGACCTTCTCCAGGTCCAGGATGTAGCAGGCGTCCCGCAGCATCACGTTCAGATGGGCGAACTGCTGGTCCGAGACCCGCACCGAGTCGGACAGGAACAGCAGCCGCAGACTGCGCTCGGGCAGCAGAGCGCTGAGCGCCTTGAACACCGTGTCGAAACCGCTCAGCTTGCGCAGCGCCACCAGGGCGGAGCGGTCGGCCGGGTGCTCGTACGCACGCGAGGAGATCCCGGGGAAGCGCCTGCGCTGCCTGCTCGGCACGTGCTCGTGCCCGTGGTGCTCGTGGCCGTCGGACATGTCTTCCCCCATGCGTCTGGTGTGACCTTTGCGGCCCCTTGTGCGGCCTTTTGCTTCCCCGAGGCAGAGCCCAGCCTAGGCGGAGTTACGGTGGTCGGGCAGTACAGCGAAGGAGACCACCGCCATGGAGCACCACCCCGCCTCCGCCTGGCTCGCCGGGGCCGCGGACGCCGCCGAGGGACAAGGGCCGGGGATGCTGCGGATCGTGCTGGTCGTGATGATCCTGGGCTGTGCGCTGACCGCGTGGTTCCTGCTGCGCGGCTACAGACGGAAGGACGACTGAGGTCACACGAAGGTTCCCCGCCGGCCCCCGGGACCGGGCCGGCGGCGGCACGTGCGACCGCCCGCGGCACGAACAGGCGGAGTCGGGGTGATCGTGGAACGGGCGCCCGCTTACGATGAGCCCACGTCTTTATCCCGCCCACACGCGATAGGTCCTGCCGAAGATGAGCTTCCACAGCACCGCTGCCCAGTTGGTCACCCTCGCCGCCGAGGGCGAGGAGCACGGCGGAAACCACGAGAGCCTCAGCCCCTACCTCACCGGTGGCGGCGCGCTCTTCGTCCTGCTGCTCCTGCTGTGGATCACCACCCGCTTCAACCGCGACCGCTGAGCCCGGCCGGGCGCCCCCTGCGGGGCGCCCCGGGGACCACGGGGGCGGCCGGAGCCCTCGGGCGGGGCCGGTAGGGTCTGCACGCATGGGAGAGCAGGACATGCCTACCGGTCCGGCGAACGAGACGCCGCACGACCCGGCATCGGACACGGCGAGCGGCACCGAGCGGCGCCCGGAGCCCCGCCGTGCCGCCAGGGCGACGCGCCAGATCGACGGCCCCGGCAAGAGCCCGTCGCGGTCCGGCAAGCGCCGCCTCGGCGTCATGGGCGGCACCTTCGACCCGATCCACCACGGGCACCTGGTGGCGGCCAGCGAGGTGGCCGCGGCCTTCCACCTCGACGAGGTGGTCTTCGTCCCCACCGGCCAGCCCTGGCAGAAGAGCCACCGCAGCGTCTCCCGGGCCGAGGACCGCTACCTGATGACGGTCATCGCGACCGCCGAGAACCCGCAGTTCTCCGTGAGCCGCATCGACATCGACCGCGGCGGCCCCACCTACACCGTGGACACCCTGCGCGACCTGCGCGCGCTCAACCCGGACACGGACCTGTTCTTCATCACCGGCGCCGACGCGCTCGCGCAGATCCTCACCTGGCGGGACAGCGAGGAACTGTTCTCCCTGGCGCACTTCATCGGGGCCACCCGGCCGGGTCACCACCTGGACGACTCCGGACTCCCGGAGGGGGGCGTCTCGCTCGTGGAGGTTCCCGCCCTCGCCATCTCCTCGACGGACTGCCGTGCGAGAGTCGCCAAGGGGGACCCCATCTGGTACCTGGTGCCGGACGGAGTCGTGCGCTATATCGACAAGCGCGAGCTGTACCGCGGCGAGTGAGCCGAGAGGGGCACCGGTGAACGACCGATACGACGCGGGGGCCGCGGGCCACGGCGCCGACCAGTACGAGCTCGTCGGCTACGACGAGTACGGCCGGCCTGTCTACCGGCAGGTCGAGGCTCAGCAGACCCAGCAGCAGACGTACGACCCGTACGCCCAGCAGCACCAGCAGGGTTACGGCTACGACCCGTACGGGCAGCAGTCGCCGCCCGCCTACGACTACGGCACGGGGCAGCAGCAGCCCGCCTCCTCCTACGGTGCCTACGACCTGTACGCCACCGGCGCGCACCAGGGCGCTCCCGCCCAGGGCGCGCCGCACGAGACCTACGGCGGGGCCACCGCGGCCGGAGCCGCCGGCGGGCAGCCCCGCGTCGCCGAACAGACCGCCCGGCACACGGCCCACATCCCGCAGCAGGCCGGCCCCGTCGACCACGAGGAAGCCGCCGAGCCGCAACGGGATTACCACACCGAGCAGTTCGCCTTCGTCGAGGAGCCGGACGCCAACTCCGAAGACGTCATCGACTGGCTGAAGTTCACCGAGAACCGCACCGAACGCCGCGAGGAGGCCCGTCGCCGCGCCCGCAGCCGGATCGTCGCCCTGGCCGTCGTCCTCGCGCTCGTCGCGGCCGGCGGCGTCGGCTACCTCTGGTACGCGGGGAAGCTGCCGGGCCTGTCCTCCGACGGCTCCAAGACGGGTACCGCGACGGCGGCGGGCGCCCAGAAGCGCGACGTGATCGTCGTGCACCTGCACGACACCAAGGGCGGCGGCACCTCCACGGCCCTCCTCGTCGACAACACCACCCTCCAGCGGGGCACCACCGTCCTGCTCCCCAACTCCCTCGCCCTGACCAGCGACGACGGCACCACCACGACGCTCGCGAAGTCGGTCGAGGACGACGGCTCCGACGGCACCCGCGACGCGCTCGACACGGTCCTCGGCACCGACATCGAGGGCACCTGGCGCCTGGACACCCCGTACCTGCAGAACCTCGTCGACCTCGTCGGCAACATCGACGTCGACACCGATGCCGAGGTGCCCGACCCCGACGCCAAGAAGAAGGGCGAGGCTCCCCTGGTCAACAAGGGCCAGGACCAGACCCTCAGCGGCAAGATGGCGGTCGCCTACGCCACCTACCGCGCCCCCGGCGAGGCCCAGAACGCCCAGCTGGAGCGCTTCGGGCAGGTCATGCAGGGCGTCCTGCGCAAGATGTCCTCCGACCCGCAGGCGGCCACGACCACCATCCAGACCCTGGCGCAGATCCTGGACCCCTCCCTCACCGACAAGGACCTCGGCACCTTCCTCGCCGGGCTCTCCGACCTCGCCAAGGGCGGCGATGTCAAGACCGCCCTGCTGCCGCTCCGAAACGACGGCACGCTCAGTCCCCAGGCGAGCGCGGGCGTGGTCAAGAACGTCCTCGGCGGCACCGCCAAGAGCCCCGACAAGGGCGCCGCCGTCAGCGTCGCCGTCCAGAACGCCACCGGAGTCGAGGACAACACCGAGAAGGCCCGGGTCGTGCTCCTCAACGGCGGCTTCACCTTCCTGGAGAGCGGCACCGCCGCCGCCCGGGCCACCTCCCAGGTCGTCTACGCCGACGCCGCCGACAAGGCGAACGCCGTCGAGGTGGCCAAGACCCTGGGCCTGCCCGCGGGCTCCGTCACCAAGGGCAGGATCTCCGCGGGCGCCGACGTCTCCGTGGTCCTCGGCCAGGACTACAAGCCGTCCGCCGGCTAGCCGGGGAGCGCGCCCCCTCCACGTGATCCCGTCGATCGCGTGGGGGGCCCGCTGCGGTCCGTGAGACCCTTGGTGACAAGTGCCCGCCGACCGAAAGCCTTGTAGTGACCGTGACCGACCGCTCTCACGAGCTGATCAACACCGCCGCCCAGGCGGCCGCCGACAAGCTGGCCCACGACATCGTCGCCTACGACGTCAGCGACGTGCTGTCCATCACGGACGCCTTCCTGCTGGCCTCAGCGCCCAACGACCGTCAGGTCAAGGCGATCGTCGACGAGATCGAGGAGCGCCTCTCGAAGGAACTCGGCGCCAAGCCGGTGCGCCGCGAGGGCGACCGCGAAGCACGCTGGGTGCTGCTCGACTACGTCGACATCGTCGTCCACGTCCAGCACAGCGAGGAGCGTGTCTTCTACGCCCTGGAGCGGCTGTGGAAGGACTGCCCCGAACTGGAGCTGCCCGAGGAGGCCAAGGCCACCCGCGGCAAGGCCGAGGAGCACGCCAAGCTGCGCGCGGCCGAGGAGGCGGCGGAGCTGGACGGTGACTGGCGGTGACCTCCCCCAGTGAGGCGTCCGCCGGGAAGGGCCGGTGCCGCCGCATCATCCTCTGGCGGCACGGCCAGACCCTGTGGAACGTGGAGCGCCGCTTCCAGGGCAGCACGGACGTCGAGCTGACCGAGACCGGTGTCGCCCAGGCCCGCCGCGCCGCCCGGCTCCTCGCCTCGCTGAAGCCGGACGCGGTGATCGCCTCCGACCTCCGGCGCGCCGCGGCCACGGCCGCCGAGCTGGCCACTCTCACGGGCCTCGACGTCACCCACGACGAGGCGTTGCGAGAGACCTACGCGGGCGTCTGGCAGGGCCTCACGCACGAGGAGATCATCGCCCGGTACGGCGAGGAGTACGCCGCGTGGAAGCGCGGTGAGCCCGTCCGCCGCGGCGGTGGCGAACTGGAGACCGAGGTCGCCGACCGCGCCGCCCCCGTGGTGCTGCGGCACGCCGAGAAGCTCCCCGACGACGGCACCCTCGTCGTGGTCAGCCACGGCGGCACGATCCGCACCACCATCGGACGCCTCCTCGGTCTCGACCCCCACCACTGGGAGAGCCTCGGTGGACTCTCCAACTGCTGCTGGTCCGTCCTCGGTGAAGGCGCCCGGGGCTGGCGCCTGCTGGAGCACAACGCCGGCACCCTGCCGGAAGCGGTGCTCGGCGACGACGACTGACCCCGGATTTCACTTTCCGGCAGGTCGCAGGCTAAAGTTCTTCTTGTTCGCCCCGCCAGCGGGGAGACACGAGGGGCTATAGCTCAGTTGGTAGAGCGCCTGCATGGCATGCAGGAGGTCAGGAGTTCAATTCTCCTTAGCTCCACATCAAGATCCCGTTCCCGCCAGGGGGCGGGATTTTTCATGCTCCGGCTTGAGTCGCTCGGGCCCTTCCCGGCGTATACCTCTACGGCCCCGCCGGGGTGCCGTGCCCGGACTGGTACTGAGGCGTCGCTGACCGTATTGGTCCGGCCGTGGCAGAATCAAACGGCCGGAAGGGGGCCGCGACCCGACGGGAGGAGTAGCGATGCCTGCGAGCATCCTCGAGGAGGCCGACCACCTCCTCGAAGCAGCGTTGACCCGGGAGATGTCCACCCGCCTCAGCTGCCCTTCCTGTGGTTCCGCGCACGTGGCCCAGATGCTCGGCGACAACGGCGGAGTTTCCTACGTGTGCACGGCCTGCGGCCACAGCTGGAGCTGATCGATGGGTGCACACAGGCGGAAGTGCGACTGGTGTGGCAGCGGGACTCCGATCGTCCGTGACATGGAACCGATCAATCCCGACTACCAGTACTGGTGCGAGGAATGCGCGCGGGCGCTGATCATAAAAGGCGACCCGATCGAGACGTACCGCGAGTTGGAGGGTGAGCCGATCTACGGCCGGCTTCTGGAGGAGCACTGCACGCTCAAGCGGTTCTATTCGTTCGTCACGGCCTGAGCCCGCAGAGTCGGTGCGAAACCGACATAGCGGGCATCTCCGTACGAGGCGAAATCGATTTGGTGTTGGGCCCGGTGGACCAGTAATGTTGGCGTCGCCGCCGGGGAAACCCGGAGGAACACCGGCAAGGGGCTATAGCTCAGTTGGTAGAGCGCCTGCATGGCATGCAGGAGGTCAGGAGTTCAATTCTCCTTAGCTCCACAGCAGATGAGAAGGCGGACCATCCGATTCGGATGGTCCGCCTTCTTCGTGTTGCCTCGTGTGCGGGTGCGGACGGCGGGCCCACGAGGAGCCCGCCGTACGTGTGCTCAGCGGCCGAGGGCGCGGCGGCCGCGGCCCTGGGAGAGGACCGGGAGGTTGCGGGACGGCCCGCCCTGCGCGCCCCCCTCCTCGATACGCAGCGCCAGCGCGGGGCAGCGGCGCACCGCGCGTAGAGCCTTGGCCTCGGCGTACCGCGGCACCTGCGCCTGCGCCACCGTCGGGAAGCCGTCGGCGCCCAGCTGGAACACCTCGGGCAGGATGTCCGCGCACAGACCGTGGCCCCGGCACAGCGTCCAGTCGACGTAGATCTTCTGACGGCTGGGGCCGTTCTCCTCGGACTCGCCGCCGCCCGGGATGCCCGTAGGGGCCCTGCCGCCCTCGAAGAGCGGCAGAACGCCCTCCACGGGCCGTCCGCAGCCGTTGCCGAGGACGTGGGCGGCCAGGTCGTCCGTGAACGCCTTGATGGTCGACTCCAGGAACATCGCGGAGCCGTCCGGGTGCGAGCACGCGCCGCGCCGCTTCACGTTCTTGGCGACCTGCTTGAGCGCCTCCAGGGCGGCCGGTCCGCCGCCGTTGAGGATGTCCTCCAGACCGCGCGCGGCGGCCGGCAGACCGAGGTAGCAGGGGCCGCACTGGCCCGCGCTCTCCTCGGCCAGCCACTGCGCCACACGCAGCGACTCGCCCAGGGGGCAGGTCTCCTGAGTGATCGGCAGAATCGCGCCGGCGCCGAGCGCGCCGCCCACCGCGTCCAGGGAATTGCGGGAGACGATCGCCTCGTTGACCGTCGCCGCGTCGATCCACTTGCCGTGGTAGCCGCCGGTGAGCACGCCCTGCGGCACCGGCGGAGCGCCGGCGAGCTGCAGGACGTACCGCAGGGGCACGCCCGTCGGGACCTCGATCACCATCGGGCGGGCGACCGCGCCGGAGACCGTCAGCATCACGGTGCCCGGCTCGTCGTACAGGCCGGTGTTGCCGTAGCGCTCCGGGCCGATGCGGGCGGCGATCGCCAGCTGGGCGAAGGTCTCGGCGTTGGACAGCAGCGTGGGTGCGCCGCCGACGCCGTTCTGCGAGGCGCTGACCTTGCGGCCGGGCGGGATGGCCGGGCCGCCGTCGATCGAGCGGACCAGCGAGGCGGCGGCGCCGGTGACCATGCGGACCGGATTGCGCTGCACCCGTGCGCGCAGCGCCGATCGACGGCCGTTGCTGAGGCCGCGTTCGGCGAGCGCGGCCTCCATGGAGCGCTGGGTCGACTCACGGGTGACCCCCACCACGAGCGTGCGGGCACCCAGGGCCTCGGCGCACAGCAGCGCGCCGTCCAGGATCAGATGCGGGGCACGGTTGATCAGCACCGTGTCCTTGCGGCAGGCCGGTTCGTCCTCGCTTCCGTTCACGACGACGACCGGCCGGACGCCGCGCTTGATCGCCGCCTCGGCGACCGAGCGCAGCTTTTTGTGGAAGGGGAACCCCGCGCCGCCGCGGCCCTTCAGGTTGATGCGTTCGGCGAGTTGCGCGAGCTGCTCGCCGCCCATCGGCTCGAGCGGCCCGTGCACCTTGAGGTGCATGGGCAGATCGAGCCGATCGACAAGGTCGAAGCCCGACGTGAGCTGGGGAAGGCCGACCACGCGGACTTCGGGTACGTCGGGCAGGGCCTCGTTCACTTAAAGCCTCCGGAAGGCGTGTTCCAAGGTTCGCCCGATCCCGGTGCGTCGAAGTCATAGGACGCACCGGGCGTTGTTTCAGTGGCGGGACCGCTGTTGTACGTGTCGTTCGGGTAGTACGTGCCATAGAGGCCGTTCGTCTCACCCGTGTCGTACACGTCACTCGATCCATAGCCGGCGGCGCCTGGATTGCCATAGGCCGGGATGCTTTGTCCGGTGTCCTGCAGGGGGTCGTAGGGCGGGATGTTGAAGCCCGTGTCCTGAAGGGGGTCGTAGGCCGAGGGCGGGGCCTCGCCCACCGGCGGCGGCGAGGGGATGGGCCAGTTGCCCGAGGTGCTGGAAGGGCCGTCCACGGTCGGGAAGGCCTCGGTGGGCTGCAGGTCCAGCGGCAGCTGCATGCTGGTGGCCGGCCCGGGCGCGAAGGGCTGCTGGCCCTGGGGAGGACCCGAGACGGCCCGGTAGGCGGCGGCGAAGCCGTTCGCGGGTTCCTTGGCCGCGGGGCGTTCCGCCTTCTCGTACAGCGGCCCCGACGCGGAGGCCCTCGCGGGTGCCTCCCGGCCGCCGTAGCCGGGCAGTGCGGAGCCGCCGGCCGCCCTGGACCGGCTCTCCTCCAGATCCCTGCGGCCCTGGCCCTCGCCGGGCCCGATCAGGGAGGCGACCTTGTCGGCGACCTTGCGCTTGACCTGGCGCGGAGCCGCGCGCAGGGCGAGGGCTCCGGCCACTCCCGCCAGGGAGAGGCAGTACAGGATGACGAAGATCGGCTTGGCCGAGCGACCCGCGTAGAGCCCGTGGACCAGCGCGGCGCACCAGGCCGGGTAGGCCAGCATGTGCATGGCTCGCCAGCGGGCCGCGACGGGTGCGGGGGAGGCGAAGCGGTTGCGCAGCACGCCGGTGATGCCCACGAAGATCATGAGCATGCTGGCCAGGGTGCCGAGGCCGATGAGGAACGACCGGCCGGTGACGACCTCGTCGTCGCTGAGGAGGAGCCCGAAGGGGATGAAGACCGCGATCCACGAGGTGTGGGCCAGCGCCAGCTTGATCCCGATGTGCATCAGCAGGAAGACGATCGAGGCGACGGCCGTGGTCCGGTGCACGGCCTGCGCCAGGATGCGCCTGCGGGTGTCCAGCAGGACCCGGTCCTGGGCGACCAGACCCCAGATCACCGAGCAGGTGAGGCACACGAGGGACAGCACGCCCGCGCCGAAGTTGAGGAATTCGGCGAAGGAGTCGTCTGCCGTGGAGTCGTGGGTCACGGCCGGCCTCCCCGCGTCCCGGCGACCGGGGAGGGCGAGGTGTTACTGCGATGAGGGTTCATGGGGGCAACTCCGAGCGGTTCGGGAAAGCAGCGGTCCCGTTGCCGAACTCTAAGCGCAGCCATACCGATGAGTACGAGGTTTGGGTCGTTGCGTTGTTATCAAAGGACAATGTGGTTGTGGTGATGTCCCTTAGTGGCTGTTACGCGAAGTAACTATTGACCCTGGTTCAGCTTTTCGGACACCGAGACGGCCCCCCAAAGCGCGTCGCGACGCGCTGGGGGCCTGCGGTACCCTAGCGCCATGCGTGCCGTACGCCTTCTGCTTAGCGGGCCGCGCTGATCAGTCCCGGCCACCGGACGAGTCGAGTGGCCGGAATCGGCGCGGCGTCCCCTCCTGTGCGAGGGGATTTTTCGTTTCTCGAACCACACAGGCCGCAGGCAGAGACGATCGATGGAGCTTTGAGGATCATGAGCGAGACGAACCCCGCTGCCGCCGCAGCGGATGCCGCGCCGCACCGCTACACGGCCGCCGTGGCTGCCGAGATCGAGGCACGCTGGCAGGACTTCTGGGACGCCGACGGCACCTACGCCGCGCCCAACCCCAAGGGCGACCTGGCCGGGGACGCGGAGACCGCCGCCAAGCCCAAAAAGTTCATCATGGACATGTTCCCGTACCCCTCCGGTGCGGGCCTGCACGTCGGACACCCGCTGGGCTACATCGCCACGGACGTCTTCGCGCGCTTCCAGCGGATGACCGGCCACAACGTCCTGCACACCCTGGGCTTCGACGCCTTCGGCCTGCCCGCCGAGCAGTACGCGGTGCAGACCGGCACGCACCCGCGCGTGTCCACCGAAGCCAACATGGAGAACATGAAGGCCCAGCTGCGCCGGCTGGGCCTGGGCCACGACAAGCGCCGGTCGTTCGCCACGATCGACCCGGACTACTACAAGTGGACCCAGTGGATCTTCCTGCAGATCTTCAACTCCTGGTACGACCACGACGCCCGGCGGGCCCGCCCGATCGCCGAGCTGGTCGCCGCGTTCGAGTCGGGTGAGCGGCCGGTACCGGGGCACACGCGCGCGTGGAGCGAGCTGAGCGCCGCCGAGAAGGCCGACGTCCTGGGCGAGTTCCGGCTGGCCTACGCCTCCGACGCGCCGGTCAACTGGTGCCCCGGGCTGGGCACCGTGCTGGCCAACGAGGAGGTCACCGCCGACGGCCGCTCCGAGCGCGGCAACTTCCCGGTCTTCAAGGCCAAGCTGCGCCAGTGGAACATGCGCATCACCGCCTACGCGGACCGTCTGCTGGACGACCTGAACGAGCTGGACTGGCCCGAGGCCATCAAGCTGCAGCAGCGCAACTGGATCGGCCGCTCCGAGGGCGCCCGCGTCGACTTCCCCGTGGACGGCGAGCGCATCACCGTCTTCACCACCCGCCCGGACACCCTGTTCGGCGCCACCTACATGGTGCTGGCGCCCGAGCACCCGCTGGTCGAGAAGCTCACCCCGGCCGCCTGGCCGGAGGGCACCCACGAGGTGTGGACCGGTGGCCACGCCACCCCCGGTGAAGCCGTCGCCGCCTACCGGGCCCAGGCCGCCTCCAAGTCCGACGTGGAGCGGCAGGCCGAGGCCAAGGACAAGACCGGCGTCTTCATCGGCGCGTACGCGACCAACCCGGTCAACGGCGAGCAGGTCCCGGTCTTCATCGCCGACTACGTCCTGATGGGCTACGGCACCGGCGCGATCATGGCAGTCCCGGCCGGCGACCAGCGCGACTTCGAGTTCGCGCGTGCCTTCGAGCTGCCGATCACCTGCATCGTCGAGCCGACCGACGGCCGCGGCACGGACACCGCGACCTGGGAGAACGCCTTCTCCTCGTACGACGCCAAGATCATCAATTCCTCGAACGACGAGGTCAGCCTGGACGGCCTGGGCGTCGCCGAGGCCAAGGAGCGCATCACCGGGTGGCTGGAGCGGTCCGGCGTCGGCGAGGGCACCGTCAACTTCCGGCTGCGCGACTGGCTGTTCAGCCGCCAGCGCTACTGGGGCGAGCCCTTCCCGATCGTCTACGACGAGGAGGGCACCGCCCACGCGCTGCCCGAGTCGATGCTGCCCCTGGAACTGCCCGAGGTCGAGGACTACTCGCCGCGCACCTTCGACCCGGACGACGCCGACACCCAGCCCGAGACGCCGCTGTCGCGCAACGAGGACTGGGTGAACGTCACACTGGACCTGGGCGACGGGCGTGGCCCGCGCCGGTACCGGCGCGAGACCAACACCATGCCCAACTGGGCCGGTTCCTGCTGGTACGAGCTGCGCTACCTGGACCCGCACAACTCCGGGAAGCTGGTCGACCCCGAGATCGAGCAGTACTGGATGGGCCCGCGCGAGGGCCAGCCGCACGGCGGTGTCGACCTGTACGTCGGCGGCGCCGAGCACGCCGTCCTGCACCTGCTGTACGCGCGCTTCTGGTCCAAGGTCCTGTACGACCTGGGGCACGTCTCGTCCGCCGAGCCGTTCCACAAGCTGTTCAACCAGGGCATGATCCAGGCCTACGTCTACCGCGACAGCCGTGGCATCGCGGTGCCGGCCGCCGAGGTGGAGGAGCGCGACGGCGCGTACTACTACCAGGGTGAGAAGGTCTCCCGGCTGCTGGGCAAGATGGGCAAGTCCCTGAAGAACGCGGTCACTCCGGACGAGATCTGCGCCGAGTACGGGGCCGACACCCTGCGCCTGTACGAGATGGCCATGGGCCCGCTGGACGTCTCCCGGCCGTGGGACACGCGCGCGGTGGTCGGCCAGTTCCGGCTGCTGCAGCGGCTGTGGCGCAACATCGTCGACGAGGCGACCGGCGAGGTGACCGTCGTCGACGCCGAGCCCGACGAAGAGACGCTGCGCGCCCTGCACAAGGCGATCGACGGCGTCCGCGGTGACCTGGAGGGCATGCGGTTCAACACCGCCATCGCCAAGGTCACCGAGCTGAACAATCACCTGACCAAGGTCGGCGCGGCCGTGTCCCGCCCGGTCGCCGAGGCCCTGGTGCTGATGGTCGCGCCGCTGGCCCCGCACATCGCCGAGGAGCTGTGGCGCAGGCTGGGGCACACGGACTCGGTGGTGCACCAGGACTTCCCGGTGGCCGACCCGGCGTACGTCGTCGACGAGACCGTGACCTGTGTCGTGCAGGTCAAGGGCAAGGTCAAGGCGCGGCTGGAAGTCTCGCCGTCGATCTCCGACGACGAGCTGGAGAAGGTCGCGCTGGCGGACGAGAAGGTCGTCGCCGCGCTGGGCGGTGCCGGCATCCGGAAGGTGATCGTGCGCGCGCCGAAGCTGGTCAACATCGTTCCGGCGTAGCCGCAAGGGCATACGGACCCCTCTCGGGGTGGTCCCCTACGGGCAGGTTCGGGGTTCTTCCGGAACTCCGGACCTGCCCTGTGCGTTTACCGTTGAAGAGCGACGAGGCGCCATGACGTCCTGAGGAGGAGCCCTTGTGGAAGCAGTGATCGCAGTCTTCGCCCTGCTCTTCGTGCTCCTTGCCGGGCTCGGGGTGTACGCCACGGTGAAGGTGGTGGGCGCCGCCAAGCGCGGCGTGGACCGTGGCATCACCCAGGCCCGCCGCACGGTCGAGGACCACACACTGCGCGCCAAGTCCTTCGTCCAGCTCGGCACCGCGGGTGAAATCGCCCAGCTCCGGGTGAAGCTGCGCACCTCGATGCGCGCCACACAGGAAGCGCTGCACGCGGCCGTCGTCGAGGACGAGTCCCTGAAGGAGTCCGTCGGCCTCTTCGAACGGCTGAGTGCGCACGGATTCGAGCTGGACGACGAGCTGAAGCGCCTGGAGTCCGAGCCGGACCGTACCGCGCTCGCCGAGCGGCTCCCCGACCTGCGCGAGCGCACCGAGCGCATCACGCACTCGGCGGACTCGCTGCGCTGGGCGGCACGCGACCGCGCCAGCCGCTTCGCGGAGGACGACCTGGACTCGCTCAGCGCGCAGATCGACCTGGAGTCCGGGGCACTGCGGCACTGGACGGCGCCGGAGCCGCAGTCCGCGTCGTCGCCGCCGTCCGGGGCGTCCCGGCAGCCGGCCTCGCCGCCGAAGGCCGCGACACCGCCGTGGCCCGACGCATCGGCCGCCGATGCCGCCACGGCCGGGCAGACCTGGCAGGACAGCGCGCAGTCGAGCCCGGCGCAGGAGCCGGCGCGGCCCGCCATCACGCCGCCGGGACCACGTCCGACCTACCCCTGGCAGAAGAAGCCCCGCCCCGAGAGCACCACTTGATCCCGCCACCCGCTCCGCAGGGCGCGGGGGCCGGGCTGCCACAGCGGCGCTACGGCAGGTAACCTCCAGCTCATGTCCCGCCATGTCGCGATCGTCACCGATTCAACGGCCTACCTGCCGACCCGGACGATGGAGCATCACGGCATCACGGCGGTCCCACTGACCGTGGTCCTCGGCGACCGGGCGCTGGAGGAGGGCACCGAGATCTCCACCCGGGCCCTCGCCCAGGCTTTGCAGAAGCGGCGCCCCGTGACGACCTCGCGGCCCGGTCCCGAGGTCTTCGCGGAGACGTACCGCAAGGTCGCCGAAGCGGGCGCCACCGGCATCGTCTCCCTCCACCTCTCCGCCGAACTCTCCGGTACGCACGACGCGGCCGTCGTCGCCGCGCGGCAGGCGCCGGTGCCGGTGCGCGTGGTGGACACCGGCATGATCGCGATGGCACTCGGGTTCTGCGCGCTCGCCGCGGCGGAGGCCGCGGAGTCGGGCGGGACGGTGGACGAGGCCGTCGCGGCCGCGGAGAAGAGGGCCGCGGGCACCTCTGCCTACTTCTACGTCGACACCCTCGACTACCTGCGCCGCGGCGGCCGTATCGGAGCCGCACAGGCCCTGCTGGGCTCGGCGCTCGCGGTGAAACCACTGCTGCAACTGGCCGACGGCCGTATCGAGCCGCTGGAGAAGGTGCGGACCGCGTCCAAGGCGATCGCCCGCCTGGAGGAGATCGCGGCCGACCGTGCGGGCGCCGCCCAGGTGGATGTCGCCGTTCACCATCTCGCCGCCCCGGACCGGGCGTCGGCCCTCGCCGACCGGCTGCGGACACGGGTGCCGGGGTTGGCCGATCTGCACGTCAGCGAGGTCGGGGCGGTGATCGGGGCGCACACGGGGCCCGGTCTGCTGGGAGTCGTCGTTTCGCTCCGGTGAAGGTTGCTGGAGGGCTCGAGTCACCCGTGTGAGTGGCGGAGTTGTCCACAACCGGGGGACCGTCCCCGGAAATCGACCAAGATCATCGCGGGTGCGGCGAGGTGGCCGATCCTCGTCGCATGGCACTTCGATCACGTTCACGCACAGCGACCGCGACCAGTGGGCCGGGCCGCGGGCCGGCGTCCGACGGGCGCGTCCGTCACCGCCGGTCCGCTCCGCGCGGGCGGGCCCGGCAGCGTCATGCCTCGGCAGAGGAACTCCGGCGGCGCGCCGGAACGTTGTTCGGCGGGCATCCCGCAGGGGCCGAGCCCAAGGAGCGGACCGGGCCGTCCGAACCTGCCGAACGGGCGGGAGAACGGCGCGACTCGGGGCAGGGGCCGCCTGGGTGGTTGGGTTCCGTCGCTGTCGAGGAGCCCCGGCGAGGGCTTGACGGCCGTACGGCGTCCATGGCTCACAGGGGCGCTTTCGCCGAGGTGGATCACGAGGGGGTCCTCGGGGACCAGCACGCGGCGGAGGGAGCCTGGCGGGAGCGGGCGGGGCTGGCGCTGCGGGAGCGGATGCCGCTGTGGCTGCAGACGAGGTGTGGCCTGGAGCGGCGGAACGTGATCGCTTTGACTGTCGTGCTCGTCGTCGCCGCGGCCTTCGCCGTGCACCACTTCTGGACCGGCCGCACCCAGACCGTGCGGCCGCCGGAGGTGGTGCGGGCGGCGGCGGCGCCGTTCGGGGAGGGGCAGGAGAGCGGGGCGGCGGAGGAGAAGCGAGGCCCGGGCGGTGCCGGGACGCCCGCCGGGATCTCCGCCGGTACTTCTGCCGGGGCCGGTGAGGCGGGGGCGGCCGAGATCGTCGTGGACGTGAGCGGCAAGGTCCGTGATCCGGGGATCCACCGGCTGCCGGCCGGCTCGCGGGTGGCGGACGCCCTGAGCGCGGCGGGCGGGGTGAAGCCGGGCACGGACACCGACGGGCTCAACCGCGCCCGGTTCCTCGTGGACGGCGAGCAGGTGGTCGTCGGGGGACCGGCCCCCGCCCAGGGGCCCGGGGCGGGCGGCGGTTCGGCTGCCGGTGGTGCTCCGGCCGGGCCGGCGGCTCCCGTCTCCCTCAACACGGCCACCGCCGACCAGCTCGACACGTTGCCGGGAGTCGGCCCGGTCCTGGCGCAGCACATCATCGACTACCGCACGCAGCACGGCGGCTTCCGCACGGTGGACGAGCTGCGCGAGGTGAACGGCATCGGCGATCGCCGCTTCGCCGACCTGCGCGATCTCGTACGGCCATGAGGAGCGCCCCCGGCCCGCCGGTGCGGCGCGACGAGGCCGCGTCCGGGCTCCGCCCCGACCGGTCCGCCGTGCACGCTTCCTCCGGCGCGCGTCTCGGCGCCGCCCGGCCACGCCAGGAGGGTCCGACGGACCTGCGGCTCGTTCCACCCGCCCTGGCGGCCTGGGTGACGGCGGCGCTGGTGCTGGGCGCGTCCCCGAAGTGGGCGCTCGGCATCGTGATCGGCTGCCTGGCAGCCGTCGCGCTGCTGCCGTCGGCCCGGCGGCGCAGGGCGGCGTCCTGGCCGCGCGCCTCGGCCGCCGCCCTGCTGCTGTGCGTGGCCGCGGCTGCCGCCTCGGCCGGGCTGCACGGGGCGGATCTGCGCCGCGGGCCCGTGCCCGGCCTGGCGCGGGATTACGCCACGGTGACCGCCGAGGTCGAGCTCACGTCCGACCCGCGACTCACCCGGCCGAAGGTCCGGGGCGATCACGTGGCTCCGACGGCCGTGCTGATCGACGCCGATGTGCGGAGCGTCCAGGAGGCGGGCGGCGCGGCGGTGACGGTCCGGACGCCGGTGCTGATGATCGTGGACGTGGACTCGTCCCTTCCGAGCCGGGTCGCGGGCGGGCCGCCGCGGTCCCCGTGGCTCGGCCTGCTGCCGTCGACGCGGCTGCGGGTCAGTGCCCGGCTGGTACCCGCGATGACGGGTGGAGACCGGGTCGCGGCCGTGCTGCGGGTGCGAGGCCGCGGTGGACCGGACGTGGTCGGCGAGCCCTCGGGACCGCAGCGGCTCGCCGGGCGGTTGCGCGCCGGGCTGCGGGAGGCGACCGACGGGCTGCCGGCGGACGCTCGGGCGCTCCTGCCGGGCCTCGTCGTGGGAGACACCTCACGGATCACCCCGGAGCTGGAGGAGGCCTTCAAGGAGACCGATCTCGCCCACACCCTGGCCGTGTCCGGGGCCAACTTCACGATCCTCCTCGCGCTGCTGCTCGGACCGCCGGGCCTGGCGCAGCACGTGGAGCGGCGGGGGCTCGCACCACAGCTCGGCATCTCGCTGCGGGGGACGGCGGTCCTCGGGGGCGCCCTCTCGCTCGCGTTCGTGGTCGTGTGCAGACCGGACCCGAGTGTGGTGCGGGCCGCGGCCTGCGGGGCGGTCGCGCTGCTGGCCCTGGCGACCGGACGCCGGAGGTCGATGATCCCGGCATTGGCGACGGCGGTACTGCTGCTGGTGCTCTACGACCCGTGGCTGGCGCGCAGTTACGGGTTCCTGCTCTCCGTCGTGGCGACCGGTGCCCTGCTCACGCTCGCGCCGCGCTGGAGCGCCGGGCTGCGGCGACGCGGGGTGCCGGCGAGGCCGGCCGAGGCGCTGGGCGCCGCCGCTGCCGCGCAGGCCCTGTGCGCCCCCGTCGTGGTCGTGCTGTCCGCACGGGTGAGTCTGGTGGCGGTGCCCTGCAATCTGCTCGCGGAGTTCGCGATCGCGCCGGCGACGGTGCTGGGGTTCGCGGCGATGGCCACGGCGCCGGTGGCGATGCCGATGGCCAAGGCCCTGGCGTGGTGCGCGCATTGGCCCGCCGGGTGGATCGCGCGGATCGCGCGGACCGGGGCGGCGCTGCCCGGCGGGGGGATCGACTGGCCGGGCACCTGGGCGGGCGCGGCGCTGCTCCTGGCCGTGACCCTGGTCGTGGTGCTCGTCGGACGGCGACTGCTCGGGCGCCCCTGGTGGTGCGGGATCTGCGGCCTGCTGCTGGCGCTGGCGGTGGTGCAGCCGCCCCCGCTGACCCGGGTGGTCACGGGCTGGCCACCGCCGGGCTGGCGGCTGGTGATGTGTGACGTGGGGCAGGGCGATGCGCTGGTGCTCGCCGCGGGTGAGGGGACCGGCGTGGTGGTCGACGCCGGGCCCGACCCGCAGCTCGTGGACCACTGTCTGCGCGCCCTCGGCATCACCAGGGTCCCGCTGGTCGTGCTCACCCACTTCCACGCCGATCACGTGGCCGGTCTGCCCGGGGTACTGCGCGCACGGACGGTGGGCGCGATCGAGACGACGGGCTTCGAAGAGCCCGCGGACCAGGCCGCGTTCGTACGGAGACTGGCGGCGGCGCGGCGGATTCCCGTGACGCGGGCGGCGGCGGGCGAGCAGCGGCGTACGGGGGAGCTGTCCTGGCAGGTGGTGTGGCCGCCGCCGGAGCCGGAACCGGGGGTGTTTGCGGGCCACCCGGTTCCGGAGGGGCCGAACGACGCCAGCGTCGCCATGCTGGTCCGCGCTGCCGGGCTGCGCCTGCTGCTCCTGGGGGACCTGGAGCCCCCGGCGCAGCGGGCACTGGCGCGTTCCCCGGCGGCCGGGGCGCTGGAGGGTGTGGACGTGCTGAAGGTCGCCCACCACGGATCGGCCTACCAGGACCCCGGCCTCCTGCGCCGTGCGGCACCGCGGCTGGCCCTCATCTCCTGCGGCTCGGACAACCCAAAGGGTCGTGACTTCCAGTTCTAGCACGTCTGCCCTGGTCAGCGCGATACCCCTGCGGCAAGACCAGGGCAACAGAGGCCAGGCACACCCGTTTTCAGGGCACCCAAGGGCACACGGATTTCCGTACGCTGATCAGGTCGAAATGAAAGCGCCCCAGCAGGAAGGGTCAGAGCTTCCTACCGGGGCTAACCGACTGGTTGGAGTCGGCATGACTGAGCCTAGCGGCGCCGAGCAACTGCGCGACCGCACCGAAGATCACACCATCAGCACGGCCCGCAACGATGCCGTGTACGCGCTGGCCATGTCTCAGCGTCCCGAAGCGTCGCGCGCTGAACTCTGCTCACTCATCGGGCAGTTGGCTGTGCGCGTCAGAGAGGTTGCCCATGTGGCAGAGCTTCGCGGGGAACGGCTGAACTCCCCAGCGGCACGGGCACTGGAGGAGGCCTTGCGCGCGGCTCTGGGTCAGCGCTGAAGCAACAAAGCCCCGTAGCGATCCCGGAAAGTTCCCAGGGCGCTACGGGGCCGCTCAGTGGGGCGCAGTCACCGATGCATCAGGGCCACTGCTGCGCTCTCCGGGTGGCCGTACACGCGGTGCTGGAATCGCAGTTCGTATGTGTCAGCGGATCCGTCCACGTCTTCGGCATATCTGAACAGACGCAACGCCATGGCAAGCCCCGCACAGACAGGGCACGTGTCTTCGTCTACCGGACCAGAACGCGGGGTCAGATGCGACTCACCGTTAATGATCACGTGGCAGTGCCTCCAGCAGTTTGGCCGCTGAGCCGACCGGCAGAGTCCCGAGTTCGACGTACGCACGCCCGCTGTTCGTGACCAGGGGGCGCACCCGCGCGGTGTCACGTTCAGGGATTCCGGCGCGTTGTAGGGCTGCCTTCAGTAGTGCCGCTGTGTGCTCAGCTTCAGCGCGTGCGCTCTTGTACTCGTTCATGGGGATCATCTGGCTGCCTCCGCTCGCTGGCGTCGTTCATGGGCCACGAGATAGGGGCGGACAATTCCAATCGCTTCACCGCTCAGCGGAGGCACGCGGGGCGCGGGGCGGAACAGCAGCGCAGCAGAAGCCCTGTGACGACCCTGGGCAGGCAGCACAAGGGAAAGTAACCGGCAGGCAAGTCGCACGTCGTGAACCTCCTGAGGCGTACGTGCATCGCTGAGGCCACCAGGCTGAACGATCTAGTGCTTACGCGGGAGTTGACCGGCGTTGACTATCCTGGAAGCACAACCAGTCAACCCCCAGAGGTTCACGATGAGTGACTTTGCTGATCTTGCGCGCAGGGCGCTGCTGGACAGCGGATATTCGATGAAGGCTGCCGCGCGCGAGATCAATTACGACGTGGCCTACCTGTCGCGTGTGCTCAGCGGGAAACAGAAGCCATCGGCAAAGCTCGCATCCTCTCTGGACAGTCTTCTTGGGGCGGATGGTGCGCTGACAGCGACAGTGCTGGGTGACGACGACAGCGAACGAGTGCAGCGCAGCGCCGCTAACCCTTCGCGCCTTGACGCTGGGACCGTTGATGCTCTCGCCGGCGTGCTGGCTGCGTACCGTCGATTGGACGACACCGCAGCGCCAAAGACAGTCATCCCGGCGACCATTAAACAGATGCAGGAAGTAACCCGCATGCTCCGGAGCGCTCGTGGTCCGCACCGTGACCGACTCGCCGAAGTAGCGTCAGAATGGATGCAGTTCGCTGGATGGATGTTGGCTCAAGTCCGCAAAGACAGCGAAGCGGTCCGGCTGCTCAATGATGCGTTAGAACTCGCCGACGAGATCGGGAACGGAACCCTCGCTGCACAGGCGCTGAATTTCAAGGGCTACATTGCCCGACAGCAGGGGCGACCTCAGGGCATTGCCCGCTGGTTTGCTGCGGCAGCGAATACGCCCGGTGCGCACCCTGCACAGCGAATCGGGGACTACCTGCAAGCAGCGGCAGGAATGGCAGCGCTGGACCAGCGTGATGGGGCGCTGCGCCTGGTTGAGGATGCGGAACGGCTGACCGATAAGGCTGCCGCGCTACCACCGCCAGACACCGCCTATTGGCTGACGCCAGCCTTTAACCGGCTGAATATGGGCATCTGCACACTTGCGCTGGGCCGATACAGCGAGGCAGCCGATCACTTGAGAACTGGCCTCGCTGGTCTGCCCGACGAACTACGGGATGCGCCCTGGTCGTGGGAGCACAAAGCGGCCCTCAGTAAGGCGCTTGAGGCAGCGTGAACGACAGAAAGCCCCGACCCCGGGCCATTGCGGCTCAGGGTCGGGGCTCTGTCTATGTGGCAGTGAGTGCGGACCGGATGCGCTGGGCTCGCGCCTGTCCGATGCTCAGATGCGACTGAAGTGCGCGCAGGGAAGGCGCCTTGCCCGTAGTGCTGCGCACCTCAGCGTCGAATGCACGAGCAGATGCAAGTAGCGGGTCAGGCTTCGCCACAGGTGCACTCGACGGAAGCGCTACAGGGGCCGCAGAGGGCCGCTCAGGCTTCGGAGGCTCCGGGATCACCGGCGAGGGCCCAGGGACGCGTACAGGGGTGCTCAGGGCCTTCACACGCCAGAGAACCAGCGGGGCTATCGCGCTGACAGCGACAACCAGGGGCACACCCACGGGAATCAGCTCTGAACTGACCAAGTGTGCTAGCGCATTCGTCACGATCAGCGCAGCGACGACAGCGGGTACATCGCGCCTCACGCTGAATGCACGCAGGGCGTAGACATCGAGTGCGGCCGGGATGCATCCAGCAGTGAACTCGCCGAACCCGACTGCACGCGCTAGCTGATACTCGGCACTGGCCGTAGCAGTCAGGGCAGCGAGCAGCGCGAGTGCGCCGAGTAGATCTCTGGGCTTGGTCATCTGACGCTCTTTCAGATATGGGAATGCCCCCGACTCCAGCGAGGGAACAAGGGCACTTGGTATGCGGCTGGTCAGAACCGGTACGCCACACCGTTCGTGAGGGCTACGCGCACCCTGGCTTTCAGCGGCAGTGCGCGCCACTTATCCCATGTGATCGGCGAGTAGTCAGCGAGCCATTCGGCGTACTGCGCGGACGGTAGATCAGCGACATAGGCCAGCGGATGAACCTGGGGCGCTTCCCGATTCGGTTCGGTCGAGTTTCGCGCTGCTATTGCCCGGCGACGTGCGCTCATTCGGGCCACCCTGGCAGCGCATAGCCGGCCGCACTCAGCGATCCGGGCGTAAGAAGCAGCGTTTCGGAAATCCGGCGCACCTCGGTTAGCTGCGCTGCATTCACATTGGTGCCCAGCGACTCAAGTTCGACCAGCAGCGCGACCATGCCAATACATGCGTCATCCCACAGATTCGCGCTGGGTCCCTTCCAGAGCGATGACCAGCGGGCAATCATGTCGTCAGTCCAGCCTTCCGCGCGGGCAGGTGGGACAGGTACGGGCAGGGCGCACTCAGCGGGTAGGATCGTGCGAGCAATTCCGGGGCGCGAACGGCCACGGCGTAGGTTCTCTGGATTGGCCACGGTGAGTGACATCCTTTCGGTAGCAATGGGTGACTAGAATGCGGTTTTTGAACACGCGCCGTATTTTCTCCCGAGCACACTCCTGAGCGCCCTCCCCCGCGCTCTGGCGTCCCTATGCCTAAGGGGTCCACCCGCAGGGGGAGGGGTCACCGTGTGTGCTCGTCAGCGCTAACGGCCGAACGATTCGCGCGCTGTCTTCCGTGAGTGACACGGCTTGCACAGTGCCTGCCAGTTGGTTGGGTCATCCCAGCGCGGACCCTGTAGGCCTAGCCCGTCGACGTGGTCTGTCTCTGTGGCAGCGGGACGCAATGGTGCGGGAATGGCAGCGCACTCGGCTGACTCGCATAGCGCGTGGTCACGCAGATGCGCCTTACTCAGGTGGCTCCAGCGGGCACGGCGCGATGACCCAGCGGTGTAGCTATCCCGGTAGCGCTGACCCTTGGCACTACTGCGAGCGTGCGCCTGGCATTTCCCGCTGTAGGTCAAGCAGGGGCAGCCAGCGACAGGGCAAACCTGCATGGCGCCACGGTGTTTCGCTGGCCTAGGCCCCGGATCGCACTCAGGATGACCCGCAGACGGCTCTGTAGCGGCCTCAGGCGGCTCTGTGGGCACCCCGGGCGTAATCCCTCGCCAGTCACCATCTGCGGGCGTACAGAGGCCGATAGTTAGCAGCGCAACGGGTCCGTCAAACTCCTCGCCGGCTGAGCGCGTTGCATCGCCGTACACGAACTGGCGACCAAATGCCACCCGTAGCCGGATCATGAGCGCTTCCGCTGGCGCTTTAGCCGAGACCATTCGTAGGTGTGCACTAGGCAGCGATCAGCGCCATCTGTCTGTACCTCGCAACGCGGATGCTTGCAGATTCCTGTCATGTGTTTCCTCCCCAGGGGGCCTGAGCACGTACGAAAGTGGCATGTGCTCAGGCCCCGATTGAGCGAATTAGGACAGCTTGGTGCGCCGGTAGCTTCGCGCGGCTATGCCTGCCTTACGCAGGTGAACCAGAGCCAGCGCGGTACGGCCAGCAGCAGCGCGCTTAGGTTCGCCAGAGGCAGCAGCGGAACGGAACACCTGATCCTTGACCAGGGCCTTGATTGCGTCCGCCATATCGGATTCGACGCCACGAGAACTCAGGTACATGTCCAGCCATGCGCCATCCGCCACCAGGGCGCCCGCAGCGTCACCCCGCTGGGCAAGACCCTTGATTCGGTCGGCAAGTTGACTCGGCGAAACCCCGTCCAGAATCATCCGCACGTCAGCGCGAGCAGCCATATCGCCACCAGCAGGCATAGCCGGACGCGCAGCGAGGTAGAGATCAGCCTCAGCCACGGTGAGCTTGTCCTCAGCGGAATCCAGTGCGGCGGTCACCTCGCTGTCCGCCTTGGCGATTTCCGCAGTAGCGAGCCGCTCACGGCCGGCAGGGAACATCGTGTCATTCGCTCGGTACCCAGCAGCCATAGCAACGGCCACATCGACCTTGCCAAGGGTCGCAGTGATGTCACGCACGGCACTGCTAAGCAGCGAACGGACGTCAGCGGGTACTTCGATGCTGATGTTCGCAGCGTTGCTGAAGTCGCCGATCAGTGACTCAGTGGTGGAGCTAATACGGGCGATGGATTCCGCCACCGTGTCTCGGTCGTTGATGCTGACAACAGTGGTGCTGCCGTCGGGGTTCTGCTGAATCATGGGCTCAGTCATTTTCGGTGGTTCCTTTCGAGCGCCAATCGGCGCATGTGTTTTGGGTACAGTGGCGCGCTGAACGGCGGCCCAGCGCTTTAGTTGGGCAGGTCAGCGGGATTAGCGCCGGCCCTTCCACCAGGGCAGGATTAGGCCGGTCACGCGTCCGTCGCTTACGCGGTATCCAGCGCGTTCAAGGGAGGTTCCCAGCGCACGAAACGGGATGGCCTCGCGTCCCATGCCGGTCAGCCAGCCATTTACGGCGGCGTACACCAGACCTAGAGTCGTCCAGCCTTCAGCGTCGTCGACAGTGACAGCACGGAGGGCGTCATAGACAGCAGATGTGCGGGCGGGACTGACTGCGGGTCGCTTCGGCATGTCAGCGGGGGTAGGCGCGTCAGCATTCATGGCGATTTCCTTTCAGCGGGCAGCGCGAAGCGGGGAGGGTGACAGGATTTCTTGCATCTGTAGAGACCCCCTTTAGTACTAAGAGGGGTTTGCACAGATGCCAACTTTTCTGGCACCCGCCCTGCTTCGCTGTGGTCTACGCGTCAGCGCGGTTGAAGATCCCGGGGGCGTTGGCCGTATCTGGGTCAGACATCAGCCGGATACCCCGGTATTTCCAGCCCTCAGTCTTGTGCCGAATTTCCTCGACCTTTCCGCTGTCGAGTAGATGGCGCTTCACGCTGCTCGGGCTGTACTTGTTGGATCGGTCGCCGTTCGTGTCCCGCCAGTCCTTCAGCTCACGGTTGAACGTGGACCGCTGAACCTCGCAGCCTTCCGCGTAGTCGAACAGTTCCCCAACCAGATCCTTCAGCGGGTCGACAGAGTCTTTGTGGAACTCGGTTGCAGCCACTACGGCCAGCGGATCACGCAGTCCCTCGGCGTAATACTGCTTGGCGCCCTCGACTACCCACGCTGCAACGCCCTCGATCTCCGGCCCCTGGATAGTTGGCTCTAGCTCAGGGTCTCGCCGATCGGCAAAGGACTGGCCGAACAGAATGGCCTTGGTTCGTGCCCACAGCGCTGCACCGCCTGAGGCGAATTCCGGCAGATGGTTAGTGGCCAGTACGATCGTGAACGTCGGCGAGTACGAGAACGTACGGCCCATCAGATGTCGCGTGCTTACTCGGTCCCCACCGCTGAGGTTCTTGAGTAGCGCCGTGTTCATCGGCGTGCCCTGGTTACCTTCTTGGGCGACAACCATGCGGGCACTTCGCATTCCGGCGATCTGCTCAGTGTGGGGTGCCTGCCCGCGCACGTTCTCAAAGATGCTGAATTCAACCTCGCGGATGATGTCCGGCCCGAACGCTGCTTGCATGGTGCGCACGGTTGTGCCCTTGCCATTGCGTCCATGGGCGCCGTACCAAACCCCTAGCGCGTGCTCACGGACCTCGCCGGTAATGCAGTAGCCGAGGAACGTTTGGTAGTACCGCTGAAGCTCACTGTCGTCTGGGAAGACTTCCTCGACGAACCGCAGCCAGCGAGGGGCCTGTGCGTCCGGCCGGTAATTCACCTGCGCGCACTGGGTCAGCATGTCCGCTGAATCGTGTTCGCGCAGATCACCCGTGCGCAGATCCACCGTGCCGTTACGGAAGCTCAACAGATGCCGCGCGCTGTCGAATTGATCGGCCGTTACCCGCAGGCTGCGCAGGTTCTCAAGCTCAGCGACGATGGCGCGGCGGTGTGGGCTGTTGAGCATCAGCTTTACTGCGCTGTTGACCCAAGCCAGTGCTGCCGGGTTTTCCGTGGCGTAGCGGTTGAGCACGTGCGCTGCATCCGTAATGGCCTGAAAGGCTGCGCCATTACCGCCCGTCGCTTCCCAGATAACGCCATTCCAGCGATACCAACCGACGTTCTCCATATAGCGCAGGTGGTGCCCAGTGTGCCGGGCGACGAATCGCGCGTAGTTCACGTGCTGTACCGGCTGGTCACGGCTGTATTCCAGCTTGGCCGGCAGGGTCTCCCAATTTTCGTCGCTCATACTCACATGTCCTCGTCGTCAAGCAGGTTGGCAGTAGGCTTTGGCGCCGGCGTACGGGTGGGCAGCTCCATTCCGTTGGCCTGCGCGAGTGCCCTGCGGAATGCCGTTGCGTCTGCCGTGGCAGCCGAGTTAGCGAGCAGCGCGTGAACGTGTGCGGTGTGAATCATGTGCGCCCGTTCCTCATTGCCGTGCTTGTAGCTCAACACTTCCCCCGTGACTGACTGCACGATGGATGGTTCGTGCGCGTCGGCCAACAACTTCTCAGCGCGCTTGTAGTGGTCGATTCCGTTCATGGTTTTTCCTTCCTTGGCGGGTTGCGCTTAGGCGCCCTGTGTCCAGAGGCGAATGGTGGGGACGCTCAGCGCACAGGCGTCCCGGATTGCTTCCTGGCTCATCTGCGCCACACTTCGGGCGTCCGGCATCAGTGCGCGTATCTCGCGGTCGACGCTGGCGAGTTGTGCGCGGAGTTCCTTGCGCTGTGCCCCGAGTGTCTTGACCCGGGTCTCTACTTCGCGTGCGTTCACGCTGACTCCGTTCCATGTTTTGTTTCAGTCAGCGGGCAAAGCAAAGGCCTCAGCCGTGTTGACTGAGGCCCTGCGCCACCCGCCAAGGTGGAAATCTGTGCGGGGCGCTGTGCTTGCCCTGTGCCATATAGATAGCGAGTGGATTGCCTACGCCGGTCGCTGTCAGTGCAGACGCCTGCCTGAGGGCGTCAGAGAGCCCCGCCCGAGCGATCCCGCATGGGACGCCTGAACGGGGCTGAGGGGGGCGCCGAGGGGCCTAGCCGGCGAGCATCTGAGGCTGACCCATCAAGCACTGTTGAACGCGTTCCAGTCGGTCAACGCGCTGTGCCACGTACGTGCTCACGTCTCCAGCAGCTTGCTGGGCATACAGCCTGTCGAGTTGACGGGATATCGTTCTGAATTCGAACTCACGTTCCCATGCTGCTCTTTCTGCGTCTGCCTTAGCCAGGAACTCCGCGCGTGTCATATGCTGCTGTCTCCTCTGTTGAGGACACAGGCCCGGTTCCAGTCGCCAAACTTCAGCCGGGCCTGTGCCATTGGTTACCGCTGACTCAGGTTGTGGCCCCCGTGCGGCGTGACTCCCATTCCCATGCGGCCTCTTCCGCTGTCGGGTCAGTGATTGCGTGCGCAGCCTCAGTGAAGAACGGGTCTCGCACGCTGAAATCAACGCGACGTTCGTCCAACTTGCGCCAGCCGCCCCGTGCTCCGCGCTTGACGCTCAGGTGCGCTCCAGCTTCCTGCATCAGCCCTCGCTTACCTGCTGTGTCAGCTTTCGCCCACAGGTCTGCGTAGGTCTTTCCGGTACGGATTTCCTCTGTGCGGGTCTCGACGCGTTCGCGGGTCTCAAGTTCAGCGAGTCGCGCGTCAAGGGCATCTGCGTGTCGCTGCCATGCCGCCTTTGCCGCACTGCTGCGCTGTCGCCCTTGCTGTTCCTGGTGTGCTTCGAACTCAGCGAGAGTGGCGTCAATCTCGGGCTGCGGGTCGTATCCAGGAATGGTGCGCGTCTGTGTGACTTCCAGCGCCCCCAGCATGCGCAGAAACTCGCGCTCTGCGTATTCGTCGGCCCATTCCCGCTTGATGATTGCGGGTGTCTCACACTGCTTGCCCCTGATGTTCGCACCACACTTGTACGTTTCCGTTTTGCTGGTGCTCTTGCTGTTCGGGGACGGCCTGTGTAGGTACATGCGTTCCCCGCAGCCGGCGCAGTGAATGACGCGAAGCAAAAGCGCCACGGTGTCCACTCGATCCGCAGACTTGTTATCGACAGAGCGTCCAGCGAGCACCGCGCCGATTGCGTCGAATTCTTCACGAGTCAGGATCGGTTCAGCGGTCGCCATGACAGGGGCGCCCTCGCTGTCACGTACAGGCCTGTTGTCAGTGAGCTTCCAGCCCAACAGCCGCTCACTGGTGAGCAGTTCCTTAATGGCGTTGTGGCGCCAGGCAAAGCGCCCACGAACGACAGTCTCACCAGCCTTACCGCCAGTCTTTCCGCCAGTGCTCCGCCCTTGCTTGATGCTCCAGTGGTCACGGGACGACGGAATACCATCTGCGTTCAACCCACGCGCGATTGATGCGAGACTTTTCCCTGACACGCCGTTGTGCGGGTCTCCCATGAGTTCTTTGATGATGCGTTCAAGCACGGCCACGGCATCTGGGTCCTGAACAAGGGTCCAGCCGCCACCTTCCAGGGGTGCGGGCATATAGCCGTAGGGGGGACGCGAGCCGCGCCAGCGAAGAGGCATGGCCCGCATTGCTGCCTGCGCGCTGGTAACACGTTCGCGGATTGCCTGCGCTTCCATCTGTGCAGCGAATGCGAACAGTGTGACCATGAGTTGTGCCATGGGGTCCAGCGGGTTGCGGAAGTCCAGCACCAATCGCCCACCAGGACCCTCAGCGAAGACGATCATTTTCCGCTGTTCGCGTGCCCACTTGGCCAACTCGTGCATGTCGTCCATAGACCGAACGGCGCGATCGAATCGCCAGAACACCAGCGCGTCAAAGTCATCCGGTCGACGAAGCCAGGCACCCAATTCCGGGCGCTCAAAGGGCGTGGTCTTGCTGGCGGATACGCCAAGGTCAACGGCTTCGCGGTCGCCCAGGTCAATGCTCAGCGATGCGGCTGCGCCCCGGTTGGCCTCCCGCTGGCGCTCGGGTGAGGTGCTTTCGTCCGTGAGGACAGACAGGCGGAGGGCAGACACGCCCCTGAGTTGAGTGTTCACAGGGGTGCGGTAGCGAGTGGAGTGCCTAGCTGGTCTGACCTGCGAAGATGCCGCCATGGGTGGTGTCTCCTAGAACTGCTAGTCGGAGACCCCTTGGAAACTCCTACGGTCACCCGGCCCCCGGTACCGTCGCCGCCCTGCGCGCCGGGGGAGCCGCGGTGCTGCGGACGGACCGGGACGGCGCGCTCGCGGTCGTGGGAGGGGGCGGGGAGCTGAGCGTGGCGCGAGACTGAGGGCATGAACTCAGCACAGGTTGATGCCTATCTCCGCCGGCTCGGGGTCGAGCCCCCGGCGTGGCCCACCGTCGACGCACTGCGCGAGCTGCACCTGCGACACCTGCAGACCGTGCCGTTCGAGAACCTCTCGATCCATCTGGGTGAGGAGATCGTGCTGGAGGAGAAGCGGCTGCTGGACAAGGTGGTGGGCGCCCGGCGGGGTGGGTTCTGTTACGAACTCAACGGCGCCTTCGGGGCGTTGCTCGCCGCCCTGGGGTTCGACGTGGCGCTGCTGGCGGCGCGGGTGTACGGGGACGGGGAGCAGCTCGGGATCCCCAACGACCATCTCGCGCTGCGGGTGCGGACGGTGGACGGGGGCGACTGGCTGGCGGACGTCGGCTTCGGGGCGCACAGCCATCTGCCGTTGGCGTTCGGGGAGCGGGGAGAACAGGAGGATCCGGGAGGCACGTTCCGGATCGTCGAGGCGGGGCCGGACGCGGCCGGGGTGCGCGGGGGGCACGGCACGGCGGAGGCGGCGGACCTGGACGTGTCCCGGGGCGGCAGACCGCAGTACCGCCTGGAGGTGCGGCCGCGGGCGCTCGACGACTTCGTGGCCGGGGCGTGGTGGCACAGCACCTCGCCGGTGTCGCACTTCACGCGGTCGCCTGTCTGTTCGCGGGTGACGGAGGACGGAGGCAGGATCACGCTCAGCGGGCGCCGGCTCACGGTGACGGCGGCCGACGGCACACGCGACGAGCGGGAGCTGGGGGCGGACGAGGAGGTACTCGGGGTGTACCGGGAGCGGTTCGGTATCGAGCTCGACAAGGTGCCGGTAGCGCGAAATCCCTCATAAAGCATCAATTGAGGCCACACGGGGCTACTCGTGCGTAGTACCAGCACATCTGCTGGTTTCCCGTGATGTGGTCCCGTGTTGCCTCGAAAGCCTCACCGGTGGTCGAATGCGTCTTCGCACCGTGTGATCAACGGTGATCAACAGGCGATTTCGAGTCACTCAGGGGAGTCGTGATGATCGGCCGCTGGCGGGGAAACCGCACCGACCGGGTGCAACGGACGAGTCCCCTGGCGGCGGTGCCGACACCGCCGAGCGCCGGGGTGCTGGTCTGCCGGGTGCTGGACCCGGTCCACGAGCCTGTCAGGCACGCCGAGTTCGCGGTCACGGACGCCGTGGGGCGGCCGGTCGTCAGCGGGGGAGCGGATCCGTACGGGTCGTTCATGACGACACTGCCCGCGGGCGAGTACCGGCTCGCGGTGTCGGCGGAGGGGTACACGCCGTACCGGGCGACCACGCAGGTCGCGGAGAACGCGCTCGCGTCGCTCGGGGACGTGACGCTGCAACTGGCCCGGCCGCCGGAGCTGCCCGATGCCGGTGACTGGGAGATCGAGCCGGCGCACTCCTCGGTCGGCTTCACCGCGCGGCACATCGGACTGGCCCGGATCCACGGGCAGTTCAAGTCGTTCGCGGGCGTCATACGGGTCGCCGATCCGATGGAGCGGTCGGCGATGCACGTGGTGATCGACGCGGCGTCCATCGACACCAACATGAGGATGCGCGACGACCACCTCCGATCGGCGGACTTCCTGGACGTCGAGAGGTTCCCGACCCTGGAGTTCTACAGCGAGAGGTTCGTGCACAGGGGCGGGAACCGGTGGGCCGTGACCGGGGCGCTGTCGCTGCACGGCGTGACGCGGACGGTCACGCTGGACACGGAGTACCTGGGGCTGGGCAACGGCATGGAGGGCGAGGTGCGGGCGGCCTGCCGGGCCACGACCGAGCTGCACCGGGACGACTTCACCGTGAGCTGGCAGACGATGCTGGCGCGGGGCATCGCGGTGGTGGGGCCGAGCATCAGGGTCGATCTCGATGTGCAGGTCGTGCGCAGGGGCTGAGCGGCCGGGCCGCTGTGCGGTGCCGGACAATGTCCGGCGTGAGTGACGTGCGACATGTGCTGGTACTGCCCGACCGTGATGCCGCGGAAGAGGCGGTGGACGCGCTGCGGGAGAGGTTCGGGGTCGTCGAGGAGCCGCAGCTGGTGCGGGACGCGCTGGCCGGTGAGGACGACGCCGAGGACGCGCAGTGGCTGGTCGTCCTGCGGGACGAGGACCGACGGCTGGACGCCGGGGAGCTGGACCGGCTGGCCGGCGAGTGGGAGGGCTGGCGGGAGGAACCGTAGGCGCCGGGACGTGTGCGGGGGCGCCTCCCGGTCAGCCGGGGCCCGCTGTCAGTGGCGCGTGGGATGCTTGTCGCGATGGCCAGGAAGACTGCGAACGACGACCCCCTCGCCCCGGTGACGCTCGCCGTGGGCCAGGAGGACCTGCTCCTCGACCGTGCCGTGCAGGAGGTGGTGGCCGCGGCGAAGGCCGCCGACGCCGACACGGACGTGCGGGACCTGACCCCGGACCAGCTGCAGCCCGGCACGCTCGCCGAGCTGACGAGCCCGTCGCTCTTCGCGGAGCGCAAGGTCGTGGTCGTACGCAACGCGCAGGATCTGTCGGCCGACACGATCAAGGACGTGAAGGCGTATCTCGGGTCTCCCGCCGAGGAGATCACCCTGGTCCTGCTGCACGCCGGCGGGGCCAAGGGCAAGGGGCTGCTCGACGCGGCGCGCAAGGCGGGGGCGCGTGAGGTGGCCTGCCCGAAGATGACGAAGCCGGCGGACCGGCTGGCGTTCGTGCGGGGCGAGTTCAGGGTGACGGGGAGGTCCGCCACGCCGGAGGCCTGCCAGGCGCTCGTCGACGCGATCGGCAGCGATCTGCGGGAGCTGGCCTCCGCGGTGTCCCAGCTGGTCGCGGACGTCGAGGGGACCATCGACGAGGCGGTCGTCGGACGGTACTACACCGGGCGGGCCGAGGCGTCGAGCTTCACGGTCGCCGACCGGGCGGTCGAGGGGCGGGCCGCGGAGGCCCTGGAGGCGTTGCGCTGGTCGCTGGCGACCGGGGTGGCGCCGGTGATGATCACGAGCGCGCTCGCGCAGGGCGTCCGGGCGATCGGGAAGCTGTCGTCCGCGCGCGGGGGCCGGCCGGCCGATCTCGCGCGGGAGCTGGGGATGCCGCCGTGGAAGATCGACCGCGTGCGGCAGCAGATGCGGGGCTGGACCCCGGACGGGGTGTCGGTCGCGCTGCGGGCCGTGGCCGAGGCGGACGCGGGGGTGAAGGGCGGCGGCGACGACCCCGCCTACGCCCTGGAGAAGGCAGTGGTCACCATCGCCCGGGCGGCCCGCTCCAGGGGCCGGGGCTGACCCGGGCCGATCGGATCCGGGTCGGCTCGGCCCGCTTCGAGAAGCGGGGCCGGCCGGACCGGGGCCGGCGAGGTCCAGGGCCTGAGCCGACCGGTCTGAGCGGGCCGGTCTGAGCGGGCCGGTGTGAGCCGGGCGGTCCAGGCCGGCCAGGAACCGGGCCGCTCGGCTCCCCTCGAGGGCCGGCCGGTCGGGCCGGCTCCGCAGCCGGGGGTCCAGGCGGGCCGGTCCCGGGCTCGCACGGCTCCCAAGCGCGGGCCGGGCCGGTCGGGCCCGGCTCCGCAGGCACCCGCTGCCCGCGCGTGGCAGCGGCCTCCGCTCAGATCACCGGCTCCCCCGTCCCCAGCAGGTTTCTCTCGCTGTCGTGGAACCAGGCGCCGCGTTCGCCGCGTGCGCCCTCGCTCGGGTAGTTCCCCTCGATCTCGGCGATTCCGCCTGCGTGCGGAAGCCGGGGGCGTCGACCTCCTCGAACACCACGCCGCGCCGCTTCAGCTCCGCGACCGCCGCGTCGATGTCCGCGACCTCCAGCGCCGTCCGGGTGAAGGTGCCGGGCGAGGCCCCGTCGACCGGAAGAGGACGAACTCCGCTCCGCCGCACCGGTAGAGCAGCCCGCCGGGGCGTTCGTCGACGGGATCCGGACCGAGTTTCTCGGAGTGGAAACGCCGGGCCCCTCCAGGTCCTGGGTGGAGAGTCTGGTCGCCGCGCGGACCAGGACCGGTGCGCTCGTGTCGTCTGCGTCCATGTCTCCACTGTGTGTGCCGTGATCGAGTCGCCCTCCTCCTGCCGAAGAGGAGAATCGGGTGTATCAGCCTTACGTCGCCGAGTGACGGAGAGGTGGCGAGGGTCATGGCTGAACACCCGCACGCAGCGCTGGTCCGCAAGGGGTTCGAGGCCTTCTCGCGCGGTGACATGGACACCCTGCGCGGACTGATCGCCTCGGACGCCACACACCACGTGCCGGGAGAGCACCCGATGTCGGGCGACTTCAAGGGGGCGAACTCGATCATCGAGATGTACGAGCGGCTCGGCGCGGAGACGAACGGGACGATGCGCGCCGACGTCATCGGCATCTGTGTCGACGGCCGCGGTCATGCGGTCGGCATGAGCCGCTTCACGGCCGAGCGCAACGGCAAGCGCCTCGACGACACCGGCTGCATCATCTTCCGGATCGTCGGCGACAAGGTCACCGACCTCGACGAATGCGTCGAGGACATCGACAAGAACAACGAGTTCTGGTCCTGAACAGGCCGAAGGCCGGGTTGCCGTCCCATGGGGAACAGGAGGGCACCCGGCCTTCGATTCAAGCTGCTGGATCCGCGCCCGCGTGGCGAACGCAGGCCGCGCGCGGATCCGAGGGGTGCCGGACGGGAGCGGATGAGAGAGGGCCCGCTCGATTCCCTCCGGCGTCACATCAGATGTCAGCCCTTGAGCGCGTCGACCTTCGAAGCCAGCGCCGACTTCTTGTTGGCGGCCTGGTTCTTGTGGATGACGCCCTTGGAGACGGCCTTGTCGAGCTGACGCGCGGCGACGCGCTGGTACTCGGTGGCCTTCTCGACGTCACCCGCGGCAGCAGCCTCACGGGCCTTGCGGATCGCGGTCTTCAGGGAGGACTTGACGGCCTTGTTGCGCAGCCGCGCCTTCTCGTTGGTCTTGATCCGCTTGATCTGGGACTTGATGTTCGCCACGAATGAGCCTTCTCAGGTTCTGGCACGAGGCCGCACGGATGCCGCACGATTCCCGCACCGGGTGATTTCTTGAGGTCGTGCCTCCTGCGAGAGGGCATGAGGCACAGCCACCCAGGCTACCAGTGGCTCCATCCACGGCCCAAACCCGTTCGTGGTCCTCACCCGTGGGACCATGGAGGCTACGTATCGATCCGACCCGAGACCGCAGACACTGCGGACGCCTCAAGAATCAGGACCCTGCGTGCCCGCGACCCCCAGCCACGTGCCCGAGCCGAGCCGTACCGACCCGGCTCTGATCCGCAACTTCTGCATCATCGCGCACATCGACCACGGCAAGTCCACGCTCGCCGACCGGATGCTCCAGCTGACCGGAGTGGTCGAGCACCGGCAGATGCGCGCCCAGTACCTCGACCGCATGGACATCGAGCGCGAGCGCGGCATCACGATCAAGTCACAGGCGGTGCGTCTGCCCTGGGCTCCGACCCATGACAAGAGCAACACGCACATCCTCAACATGATCGACACCCCGGGGCACGTCGACTTCACCTACGAGGTCTCGCGGTCGCTCGCGGCCTGCGAGGGCACCGTGCTCCTCGTCGACGCGGCCCAGGGCATCGAGGCGCAGACCCTCGCCAACCTGTATCTGGCGATGGAGAACGACCTCAAGATCATCCCGGTGCTGAACAAGATCGACCTGCCGGCCGCCCAGCCGGAGAAGTTCTCCGAGGAGCTCGCCAACCTCATCGGCTGCGACCCCGACGACGTGCTGAAGGTCTCCGCCAAGACCGGCCTGGGCGTCGAGGCGCTGCTCGACAAGGTCGTCGCCGAGGTCCCGGCCCCGGTCGGCGTCAAGGACGCCCCCGCGCGCGCCATGATCTTCGACTCGGTCTACGACTCCTACCGCGGTGTCGTGACGTACGTCCGCGTCATCGACGGGCAGCTCAACAAGCGCGAGCGCATCCGGATGATGTCCACCAACGCCACCCACGAGCTGCTGGAGATCGGGACGAACTCGCCCGAGATGCTCGCCGCGGACGGGCTCGGCGTCGGCGAGGTGGGGTACCTCATCACCGGGGTGAAGGACGTCCGCCAGTCCAAGGTCGGTGACACCGTCACCAGCCAGTCCAAGGGGGCCGAGGAGGCGCTCGGCGGCTACAAGGACCCCAAGCCCATGGTCTTCTCGGGCCTGTATCCGCTGGACGGCTCGGACTACCCGGAGCTGCGCGAGGCCCTGGACAAGCTTCAGCTCAACGACGCCGCGCTGGTCTACGAGCCGGAGACCTCCGCGGCCCTCGGCTTCGGTTTCCGCGTCGGTTTCCTCGGCCTGCTGCACCTGGACGTGATCCGCGAGCGGCTGGAGCGCGAATTCGGCCTCGACCTGATCGCCACCGCGCCGAACGTGGTCTACCGCGTCCTCATGGAGGACGGCAGCGAGCACACCGTCACCAACCCCAGCGAGTTCCCCGAGGGCAAGATCTCGGAGGTCTACGAGCCGGTCGTGCGGGCCACCATCTTGGCGCCCAGCGAGTTCATCGGCTCGATCATGGAGCTGTGCCAGACCCGGCGCGGTGTCCTGCTCGGCATGGACTACCTCTCCGAGGACCGGGTCGAGATCCGCTACACCCTGCCGCTCGCGGAGATCGTCTTCGACTTCTTCGACCAGCTGAAGTCCAAGACCCGCGGCTACGCCTCGCTCGACTACGAGCCCACCGGCGAGCAGACCTCCAGCCTGGTCAAGGTCGACATCCTGCTGCACGGCGACAAGGTCGACGCCTTCTCGGCGATCACCCACAAGGACCAGGCGTACGCGTACGGCGTGCGGCTCGTCGCCAAGCTCAAGGAGCTCATCCCGCGGCAGGCCTTCGAGGTGCCGGTCCAGGCGGCCATCGGCTCCCGGGTCATCGCCCGCGAAACCATTCGTGCCATCCGCAAGGACGTCCTCGCCAAGTGCTACGGCGGTGACATCTCCCGTAAGCGGAAGCTGCTGGAGAAGCAGAAGGAGGGCAAGAAGCGGATGAAGATGGTGGGTTCCGTAGAGGTTCCGCAGGAGGCCTTCATCGCCGTCCTGTCGAGCGATGACAGTGCGGGGTCGGGCAAGGGCAAGAAGTAATCGCGGCTTACCGCGGGTTACACCGCAATCCGGGTTGAACAGGGGCTCGCCGCGTGAAATGCGGCGGGCCCCTGGGCGTACCGGGGTAGTTCTCTGGGTGAAGTGACAGGCCGCTGACCCTTACGCAAGGGCCGGTCGCCCTTTACTCTGTCCCTGCTCGATAGTTACTCACGAGTTAAACAAGGGCTCGTGAGTGAACCCAGCCGCACCTGAGCCAGCCGCACTGTCGCGGGCCCGGAGGATGTCGTGAGCGACACACAGACCCTGATCGAGAACCGTCCGCCGTCCGTGGCGGGCCTCTTCCTGGAGCGCGTAGCGGCCACGCCGGACGCCGAGGCCTATCGGTATCCGGTTCCATCGTCGGCGGGCCAGGGGCCGGACGAGTGGAAATCGCTGAGCTGGGCGCAGGCCGCCGAGCGGGTCTACGCCATCGCGGCGGGGCTCATCGAGCTGGGCGTGCAGCCCGAGCAGCGCGTCGCCCTGGCCTCCAGCACCCGGATCGAGTGGATCCTGGCCGACCTCGGCATCATGTGCGCCGGCGCCGCCACGACCACGGTGTACCCGCAGACCAACGCCGACGAGTCCGCCTACATCCTCTCGGACTCCGAGAGCCGGGTGCTGATCGCGGAGAACGCCGAGCAGCTGGCCAAGGCGAAGGAGAAGCGCGCCGAGCTGCCCGAGCTGACGCATGTCGTGGTCGTCGACGCGGCGGGTGTCGAGACCGCCGACTGGATCCTCACCCTGGACGAGCTGGAGAAGCGCGGCGCGGCCCGGCTGGAGAAGGACGCCGACCTGATCAAGGAGCGGGTCGGCGCGATCGCCAAGGACCAGCTGGCCACGCTCATCTACACCTCCGGCACCACGGGCCGACCCAAGGGTGTGCGCCTGCCGCACGACAACTGGTCGTACATGGCGAAGGCGATCGCCGCGACCGGGCTGGTCGGCCCCGAGGACGTGCAGTACCTGTGGCTGCCCCTCGCGCACGTCTTCGGCAAGGTGCTCACGTCCGGACAGATCGAGGTCGGGCACGTGACCGCCGTGGACGGACGGGTCGACAAGATCATCGAGAATCTGCCGGTGGTGCAGCCGACGTACATGGCGGCAGTGCCGCGCATCTTCGAGAAGGTCTACAACGGCGTGGCCGCGAAGGCCCGCGCGGGCGGCGGCGCCAAGTACAAGATCTTCCAGTGGGCCGCCGAGGTGGCCCGCGAGTACGCCAAGGTCTCCCAGGACAACTTCCGCCGGACCGGGACCGCGTCCGTGCCGTTCGGGCTGGGCGCGAAGCACAAGGTGGCCGACGCGCTGGTGTTCGCCAAGATCCGTGAGGCCTTCGGCGGGAACCTGCGGGCGTGCGTCTCGGGTTCCGCCGCGCTGGCGCCGGAGATCGGCTACTTCTTCGCGGGGGCCGGTGTTCACATCCTGGAGGGCTACGGACTGACCGAGTCCTCGGCGGCGTCCTTCGTGAACCCGGGCGAGGCCTACCGCACCGGCACCGTCGGCAAGCCGCTGCCCGGCACGGAGGTGCGGATCGCCGACGACGGGGAGATCCTGCTGCGCGGCCCGGGCATCATGGAGGGCTACCACAAGCTGCCCGAGAAGACCGCCGAGGTGCTGGAGCCGGACGGCTGGTTCCACACCGGGGACATCGGGGAGCTGTCGCCCGACGGGTACCTGCGGATCACCGACCGCAAGAAGGACCTCATCAAGACCTCGGGCGGCAAGTACATCGCCCCGGCGGAGGTCGAGGGACAGTTCAAGGCGGTGTGCCCGTACGTGTCCAACATCCTGGTGCACGGGGCCGACCGGAACTTCTGCACGGCGCTCATCGCGCTCGACGAGGTCGCCCTCACCGACTGGGCCAAGGACAACGGGCTGGAGGGCAAGTCGTACGCGGAGATCGTCGCCGCGCCGGTGACCGTCGAGATGGTCGACGGGTATGTGAAGCAGCTCAACGAGGGGCTTCAGCGGTGGCAGACCATCAAGAAGTTCCGCCTGCTGCCGCGGGACCTCGATGTGGAGCACGGTGAGATCACGCCGAGCCTGAAGCTGAAGCGGCCGGTGGTGGAGCGGGAGTACAAGCATCTGATCGAGGAGATGTACCACGGCTCTCGCGAATCGTAGGAGGCGGCGGGGGCTGTGTGGCGGCGACGGGCCCGTTGTGGCTCGTCGCGCCCACGCGGCCGAGCCGCACCTTGATACGGCCCCGCGCCCCTAAGGACCCTGTCCCACCCGGCGTTTGAGGTCCCGGACCTCCGCGCGCAGGCGTTCCACCTCCCGGCCTTTGCGGTAGAGGTCCAGGAAGACCCTGACCTTGGCCCTGAGCACCCACGGGTCGAAGGGCTTGGTCACGTAGTCGGCGGCGCCGGTCGCGTAGCCGCGGAAGGCGTAGCCCGAGTCGTCGTCCGCCCCGGTGAGGAAGATGATCGGGACGTTCCGGGTCTGGTCGAGGCGTTTGATGTGGGCGGCCGTCTCGAAGCCGTCCATGCCGGGCATGCGGATGTCGAGCAGGACCAGGGCGATCGGCTGCCGCAGCAGGGCCTTCATCGCCTCCTCGCCCGAACGGGCGCGTACCAGCGGCTCGTCGAGGGAGGCCAGGACGGCCTCCAGGGCCGTCAGGTTGTCCTCCATGTCGTCGACGAGGAGGATTCCGGCGCGTTCGGGGTGAGTGGCCGTGCTGCTCATGCCTCTTCTTCCGTGCCCTCGGAGTCCAGCAGTCCGCACACGACCGTCAGCAGGCCGTCGATGTCCACCGGCTTGGGCACGTGGTCGTCGGCGCCGCGGGCGATGGACTTCTCCCGGTCGCCGGGCATCGCCTTGGCGGTCAGTGCCACGATCGGAAGGCCCGCCCAGCGGGGTGTGCGGCGGATCGCGGAGATGGTCTCGTAACCGTCCATCTCCGGCATCATGATGTCCATCAGGACCAGTTCGACGTCCGGGCTGCGCTCCAGTGTCTCGATGCCCTCGCGCCCGTTCTCCGCGTACAGGACGGTCATGCCGACCCGGCCCAGGACATGGGTGAGGGCGAAGACGTTGCGGATGTCGTCGTCCACGATCAGCACCCGCCGCCCGGCCAGGATCCGGCCCGGCCTGCCGGACGTCCACGCCTCCAGCTTGGTCGGCGCGGGCCACGCGTCGTCCGTGTCGTGGGCCACGGGGAGGGGCCCGGCGGCAGGCTGGAGCGCCACGGGCAGGTCGGTGCGCTGCTCGGGGAGCGGCACGGGAGCCGTGTGACCGGGACTGACCACGGGGACGTAGAGGGTGAACGTGGAACCCTTGCCGGGTTCGCTCTCGGCGACGATCCGGCCGCCGAGCAGGCCCGCGATCTCCCGGCTGATGGACAGGCCGAGGCCGGTCCCGCCGTACTTGCGGTTGGTGGTGCCGTCGGCCTGCTGGAACGCCTCGAAGATCACCGGGAGTTTCTCCGGCGCGATTCCGATGCCCGTGTCGGAGACGGTGAACGCGACGACGTCGTCGGTGTCCCGGACTCCCGCACTCTCGGTTTCTCTCCCACTCTCGACTTTGCTCGAGCGGGGGGACCCCCATCGGGGCTCGCCGTCCTGCACCCGGTCCACCCGCAGCTCGACCTTGCCGTTCGCGGTGAACTTGATCGCGTTGGACAGCAGGTTGCGCAGGATCTGCTGGAGCCGCTGCTCGTCCGAGTACATCTCACGCGGTACGTCCTCGCCCACCGCCAGCTCGAAGGCGAGCCCCCGGTCCAGGGTGAGCGGCCGGAAGGTGGCGTGGACGTAGTCGAGAAGCTTGATCAGCGGCAGCCGTTTGGGACGCACGTCCATCCGGCCGGCCTCGATCCTCGACAGGTCCAGGATGTCGTTGATCAGTTGCAGGAGGTCCGAGCCCGAGCGGTGGATCGTCGCCGCGAACTGCACCTCCTGGTCGGAGAGATGGCCGTCCGGGTTGTCGGAGAGCAGCCGGGCCAGGATCAGCAGGGAGTTCAGCGGCGTGCGCAGCTCGTGCGACATGTTCGCCAGGAACTCCGACTTGTACTGCGAGGACGTGGCCAGCAGGGCGGCCTTCTCCTCCAGTTCGGCGTTGGAACGCTGGAGTTCGCCCTGCTGCTTCTGGAGTTCGTCCGAGCGCTCCTGGAGCTGTCTGGCGAGGCGCTGGGACTCGCCGAGCAGGGACTCCGTCCGGGAGTTGGCAATGATGGTGTTGATGGCGACGCCGATGGTGTTGACGAACTGGTCGAAGAACGCCAGGTGCACATCGGAGAAGCGGGAGAAGGAGGCGAGTTCGATGACACCGAGGAGCTTGTCCTCGAAGAGGATCGGGATGATGACGATCGTGGTCGGAGCCGCCTCGCCCAGCCCGCTGTTGATCTTGATGTAGTCGGGCGGGGCGCCCTCGACCAGGATCCGCTTCTTCTCCCGGGCCGCCTGCGCGACCAGCCCGTGCACCGGCAGGCCGCCGGTCTCGACGGTCGTGTCCTGGGCGGCGCCGTAGCCGGCGATGAAGGCCAGGCCCTTGATCGGCACGGTGGTGCGCGCGGCCGCGCCGTCCTCGTCCGCTTCGGCCAGGTAGAACGCGCCGTACTGGGCGTTCACCAGCGGGGTCAGCTCGCGGAGTATGAGGTCGGCGACCTCCATCAGGTCCCGGTGGCCCTGCATCAGGGCGGCGAGCCGGGCCAGGTTGGACTCCAGCCAGTCCTTCGCGCGGGTCGTCTCGCGGAGGTTGGCCACCATCAGGTTGATGTTGTCCTTCAGCTCCGCGACCTCGCCCTGCGTCTCCACCGTGATCGAACGGGACATGTCGCCCTGGGCCACGGCGGAGGCGACCTCGGCGATCGCCCGGACCTGGGTGGTGAGGTTGGAGGCGAGTTCGTTGACGTTCGTCGTCAGGCGCTTCCAGGTGCCGTACACGCCCTCGACCCGGGCCTGGCCACCGAGTCGGCCCTCGCTGCCGACCTCTCGGGCCACGCGGGTGACCTCCGAGGAGAAGGAGGACAGCGTGTCGACCATGGTGTTGATGGTGGTCTTCAGCTCCAGGATCTCCCCGCGCGCGTCCACGTCGATCTTCCGGGACAGATCGCCCTGCGCCACGGCCGTCGCCACCTGGGCGATGTTGCGCACCTGGGAGGTGAGATTGTCGGCCATGTAGTTGACGTTGTCCGTCAGATCCCGCCAGACGCCGGAGACACCCAGCACCTGGGCCCGGCCACCGAGCCGGCCGTCGGTGCCCACCTCGCGGGCCACCCGCGTCACCTCGTCGGCGAAGGCGCGCAGCTGCTCCACCATCGTGTTGACGGTGTCCTTCAGCTCCAGGATCTCCCCGCGCGCGTCGACCGTGATCTTCTTGGACAGATCGCCGTTGGCGACGGCCGTCGTCACCTGGGCGATGTTGCGGACCTGCGAGGTCAGGTTCAGGGCCATGAAGTTGACGTTGTCGGTGAGCTCCTTCCAGACGCCCGAGACGCCCCGGACCTGCGCCTGGCCGCCGAGGTTGCCCTCGGTGCCGACCTCGCGGGCGACGCGGGTGACCTCGTCGGCGAAGGCGGAGAGCTGGTCCACCATCGTGTTGATCGTGGACTTCAGCTCCAGGATCTCGCCCTTGGCCTCCACCGTGATCTTCTTGCCGAGGTCGCCCTGGGCGACGGCGGTGGAGACGAGGGCGATGTTGCGGACCTGGGAGGTGAGATTGTCGGCCATGAAGTTGACGTTGTCGGTGAGGTCCTTCCAGACGCCCGAGACGCCCCGGACCTGCGCCCGGCCGCCGAGGTTGCCCTCGGTGCCGACCTCGCGGGCGACCCGGGTGACCTCGTCGGCGAAGGCGGAGAGCTGGTCGACCATCGTGTTGATGGTCGACTTCAGCTCCAGGATCTCGCCCTGCGCGTCGACCGTGATCTTCTGCGACAGGTCGCCGTTGGCGACGGCCGTCGTCACCTGGGCGATGTTGCGGACCTGGGAGGTCAGGTTCGACGCCATGAAGTTGACGTTGTCGGTGAGGTCCTTCCAGACGCCCGAGACGCCCCGCACCTGCGCCCGGCCACCCAGCCGGCCCTCGGTGCCGACCTCGCGGGCGACCCGGGTGACCTCGTCGGCGAAGGCGGACAGCTGGTCGACCATCGTGTTGACGGTGAGCTTCAGTTCGAGCAGCTCGCCGGTCGCCTCCACCGTGACCGTGCGTGTCAGGTCGCCGCGGGCCACCGCCGTCGTCACCGCCGCGATGTCCCGGACCTGGGCGGTCAGGCGGGAGGCCATCGTGTTGACCGCCTCCGTGACGTCCCGCCAGCTTCCCGACAGGCCCTGCACCTTGGCCCGGCCGCCGAGCCGGCCCTCGGTGCCGACCTCGCGGGCGACCCGGGTCACCTCGCCGGTGAACAGGGAGAGCTGGTCCACCATCGTGTTCACGGCCCGGCCGAGGCGCCGCAGGTCGCCGCGTAACTCCCGCGTGCCGTCGTGCAGATCGACCCGCTGGGTCAGATCGCCGCCGGCCACCGCGTCCAGTACGCGCGTGGCGTTCGCCGCCGGGGCGACCAGGGCGTCGAGCAGCTGGTTGACGTCGTTGACCCGGGACGTCCACAGACCCTGACCCGGGCTGGCCGAGAGGCGCTCGTCGAGCCGGCCGTGCCGCACCAGCTCCCGTCTGACGCGTCGGGTCTCGGTGGTGAAATGGAGGCTGCGGTCCATGATCTGGTTGAAGACCGCGGTGAGTTCGGCCACCATTCCGTGGCCGGATTCCGGCATCTTGGCGAAGTCTCCGTCACGCGCGGCCGTCATCGCGGCGAGCAGGGGACGCAGATCGGATGCACGAATCTGACCGTCTCCGTGCCGGTCTTCGACCACAGGAGTAGCACTGTTCTCACTCATGGCGGCCCACTTCGGTAACTCGGCGCTTATGGGCGTGGTCAGTCTGTCACTCTGTCGGCATCGACTGTGGCGTATTCGTACGAACTGCCCGGGGAGCTGCCCATGGGGGCCATTCCGACGCAACGGGAGACCGCTTCCCGTGCCTCGCAGGCGCCTGCACACGCTGGGGAGACGCCCGTGCCCGTTCAGGAGGGGCCCGTTTCCGAGGAGCCCGCACCGCCCCCGGAGGTGATCACACCGTCCTCCGGGGCGCTCGCTCCCGATACGCGTGAGCCCGCCCGTGCGATGCCCGGGTCCGCCTCCGAGGCGCCCGTACAGGAGCGCACGCGGGCGCACGCGACCCTGTCCGGCAGCTCTCTCGCGCCGGGCGCCGCCCGCACCCTGGTGCGCGCGGCGCTCGCCGAGTGGACCGGGCTCGGCCTGCCCGGCGCCGGGCACCTCAGCGACCGCCTCGCCGGCGACGCCGCGCTCGTCGTCAGCGAACTCGTCACCAATGCCGTCGTGCACGCCGGCACCGACGTCGAGATGGAGTGCCGACTCGAAGGCGACACCCCGGACACGGCCGCGCTCGTCGTCGAGGTCTCCGACCACCACCCCTCCCGCGCCCCGCGCGGCAGCGAGCCGGAGACACCGCACGACACACCCGAGTACGGGCGTGGCCTGCGGCTGGTCGGCGCGCTCTGCGAGGCGTGGGGGATCACGTACCGCACGGGGCGGAAGACCGTGTGGGCGCGGCTGCCCGCCGGGGGGTGCGCGGCGGGCGAGCAGATCGAGGCGTACGCCGGGGAGCACGCGCTGGCGCGTGGCCTGCGGGTGGCGGAGATCCTGGCGCCCGAACCACGCCAGGTCGGCGAGGCGGGGGAGACCGTCCGGGCCTGGCGTGCCGGGGGAGACCTGTGGGACTCGCGCGAGGGAGGGGAGACATGGGACTCGCGGCAGGGCGGAGAGGCACGCGACTGGCCCGCCCCGCGGGACTCCCGTGACCTGCGTGACTGGAACGACCTGCGGGACTGGCGGGACCGGCACGAGAGCCGGCACGGACGCCACGGGCCCGATGGCGCCTGGCTCGGCCGCGGCGCCCTCTCCTTCCTCGCCGAGGCCTCCGACCTGCTCGCCGGACAGCTCGACGAGGACCTGGTCGCGGCCCTCGCCGGGCAGTTGATCGTGCCCCGGCTGGCCGACTGGTGCGCGGTGTGGCTGGAGGACGAGGCCACCGGTGACGGCTGGAGGGGCGGAGCCGGCGCGGGCGGACCGCGCCTCGCGCGGGTCTGGCACGGCAGTGAGAACCGCATCGAGGAACTGCGCCGCACCCTGGAGAAGGACCCGCCGCACCCGTTCGACCCGATGGGGGCGGCCCCCTTCGAGCGAGGTCGGGAGCAGGGCGGGTCCGGGCCCGTCGCCTACCCCTGGCCCGCCGAGGCGCTCGGTGACGACATCGGTGAGCCCGGCGCGGCCATCGCGTACCGGCTGGTCGCCGGAGGACGCCCGCTGGGCACCCTCGTCATCGGCCGGTCCGGGACGGCCGGCTTCCCCGACGAGATCACCGGCCTCGTCGAGGACCTCAGCCGCCGGGTCGCCCTCGCCATCGGCGCCGCCCGCCAGTACGCCCGCCAGGCCACCATCAGCGCCGTACTCCAGCGCGGGCTGCTGCCGGGCGCCGTGGCCGAGATCCCCGGCGTGCGCAGCGCCCTCGTCTACGAGCCGTGCGACAAGGGCGGGCCGAGCGGTGACTTCTACGACCTGTTCCCGGCCGGCGACGGCCGCTGGTGCTTCGCCGTCGGCGACGTCCAGGGCAAGGGGCCCGAGGCGGCCGTCGTGATCGGCCTGGCCCGGCCCTGGCTGCGGCTGCTGGCCCGCGAGGGCTATCGGGTCGCCGACGTGCTGGACCGTCTCAACCAGCTTCTGCTCGACGACGCCACGGAGGCCGCCGACGCGGCGGCCCGGGCGCTGGTCGCCGCGGGCGCGCGGCCGACCCCGCCCGGTGACGGCCCCCAGACGCGGTTCCTGTCCCTGCTGTACGGGGAACTCGTCCCCTTCGACGGCGGTGTCCGCTGCACCGTCGCCTCCGCCGGGCACCCGCTGCCCCTGCTGCTCGGGGCGGGTGGCGAGGTCCACACGGCAGCGACGCCGCAGACCCTCCTAGGCGTCGTCGAGGACGCCACCTACACCAGTGAGACCTTCGAGCTGCGGTCCGGCGACACGCTCCTGTGCGTCACCGACGGCGTGACCGAGCGCCGCTCGGGCTCCCGCCAGTTCGACGACGGGGACGGTCTCGCGGCGGCGCTGGCCGGGTGCGCCGGACTGGACGCGGAGCTGATAGCAGAGCGGATCAAGCGGCTGGTGCACGACTTCGGGGCGCGGCCCCCGGCGGACGATCTCGCGCTGCTGGTGCTCCAGGCGGAGTGAGCGCTCGGGTGCTGGACAATGGAGGACATGCCTTCCGCACTCCCCGACGGCGAGCCCGTCCCCGACGACGGCGCGCTGCCCGCGTCCGCGCTCGCCGGGGCCGCCGACCGCCCGCTCGGGTTCTACCTGCACGTTCCGTACTGCGCGACCCGCTGCGGCTACTGCGACTTCAACACGTACACCGCGACCGAGCTGCGCGGCACCGGCGGCGTGCTCGCCTCCCGGGACAACTACGCCGAGACGCTGGCCGACGAGATCCGGCTGGCGCGCAAGGTGCTGGGGGACGATCCGCGGCCGGTGCGGACGGTCTTCGTGGGCGGCGGGACACCCACGCTGCTGGACGCCGGTGACCTCGTCCGGATGCTGAAGGCCGTCCGGGACGAGTTCGGGCTCGCGCAGGACGCCGAGGTCACGACGGAGGCGAACCCGGAGTCGGTCGACCCCGCGTACCTGGCGGCTCTGCGCGAGGGGGGCTTCAACCGGATCTCCTTCGGGATGCAGAGCGCGCGGCAGCACGTGCTGAGGGTGCTGGACCGCACGCATACGCCGGGGCGGCCCGAGGCGTGTGTGGCGGAGGCCCGGGCGGCCGGGTTCGAGCACGTCAACCTCGACCTGATCTACGGCACCCCCGGCGAGTCCGACGACGACTGGCGGGCCTCGCTGGACGCGGTGCTGGGCGCCGGGCCGGACCATGTCAGCGCGTACGCCCTGATCGTCGAGGAGGGCACGCAGCTGGCCCGCCGGATCCGCCGGGGCGAGGTGCCGATGACCGACGACGACGTCCACGCCGACCGGTACCTGATCGCGGACGAGGTCCTCTCGGGCGCGGGCTTCGCGTGGTACGAGGTGTCGAACTGGGCGACCTCCGAGGCCGGGCGCTGCCTGCACAACGAGCTGTACTGGCGGGGGGCCGACTGGTGGGGTGCCGGGCCCGGTGCGCACAGTCATGTGGGCGGCGTCCGGTGGTGGAACGTGAAGCATCCCGGGGCGTACGCCGGGGCCTTGGCGGCGGGGCGGTCGCCGGGAGCCGGGCGTGAGCTGCTGTCCGGTGAGGACCGTCGGGTGGAGCGGATCCTGCTGGAGCTGCGCCTGCGGGAGGGGGTGCCGCTCTCCTTGCTGCGCGAGGAGGGGCTCGCCGCTTCGCGCAGGGCGCTGTCGGACGGGCTGCTGCAGGAAGGTCCGTACGAGCAGGGGCGGGCCGTGCTGACACTGCGGGGGAGGCTGCTGGCGGACGGGGTGGTGCGGGACCTGGTGGACTGAGGCAGCTCAGGGCGCTGGTGCCGTGACGAAGTCGATCAGTTCCTCGACCCTGCCCAGCAGCTCCGGCTCCAGGTCCTTGTACGAGTGCACCCCCGACAGGATCCGCTGCCAGGCCGCCCCGGTGTTCTCCGGCCAGCCCAGTGCCCTGCACACGCCCGTCTTCCAGTCCTGGCCGCGTGGGACGCGGGGCCAGGCCCCGATGCCCAGGGACGACGGCTTCACCGCCTCCCAGACGTCGATGTACGGGTGGCCCACGACCAGGGCGTGGTCACTGGTGACGGACCGTGCGATGCGCCACTCCTTCGAGCCCGGGACCAGGTGGTCGACCAGGATGCCGAGGCGGGCGTCCGGGCCGGGGGCGAAGCTCTCGACGATCGACGGGAGGTCGTCGACGCCCTCCAGGTACTCCACGACCACGCCCTCGATGCGCAGGTCGTCGCCCCACACCTTCTCGACCAGCTCGGCGTCGTGGCGGCCCTCGACGTAGATGCGGCCGGCGCGGGCCACGCGGGCGCGCGCGCCGGGGACGGCGACCGACCCGGAGGCCGTGCGGGTGGGACGCGCGGGACCGCCCGGAGCCGGGCGGACGAGGGTCACCACCCTGCCCTCCAGCAGGAAGCCGCGCGGCTCCATGGGAAACACCCGGTGCTTGCCGAAGCGGTCCTCCAGCGTCACCGTGCCCGCCTCGCAGCGGATCACCGCACCGCAGAAGCCGGTCACCGGCTCCTCCACCACCAGACCCGGCTCCGCCGCGACCTCGGGCACCGGCTCGGGCTTCTTCCACGGCGGGGTCAGGTCGGCGGAGTACTGGCGCATTCGAACGACGATAGGAGAAGGCGAACGGCGATCACCGCGACACGCCGAAACGCGCCGCCAGCGCGTCGCGTTGCGCCCGCACGAACGCCGCGTCCACCACCGCTCCGTGACCGGGTACGTACAGCGCGTCCTCGCCGCCCAGGCCGAGCAGCCGGTCCAGGGCGGCCGGCCAGTGCGACGGCACCGCGTCGGGGCCCGCTTGCGGCTCGCCGGACTCCTCGACCAGATCGCCGCAGAACACCACCTCCGGATCTCCCGGCACCAGCACCGCCAGATCGTGCGCGGTGTGCCCGGGGCCGACGTTCGCCAGCAGCACCTGCCGGCCGCCGCCCAGGTCGAGGGTCCACTCGCCGGAGACCAGATGGCCGGGCGCAGCCAGCCGCTCCGCCGCCTCCCCGGCCGTGGGCGCCGCCAGGCCGTGGCGTACCGCGTCCGCGCGCAGCTCCTCCCGGTCCCGCACCCGCGTCAGCACCGCGTCCACGCCGACCGCGCCGAACACCTCGGTGTCCGTGAAGGCCGCCGCCCCGAAGACATGGTCGAAGTGGGGATGGGTCAGCGCGAGATGCGTCACACGGTGACCCGCGGCCGCCCGCGCCTGCGCCCGCAACTTAGCGCCCTCGGCGAGGCTCGACCCCGCGTCGATCATGAGGGCCGCGCCCTCGCCGATCACCAGCCCCGCCGTGCAGTCCCACACCGGCAGCCGGCACCGCCCCACCCCGGCGGCCACGCGCTCCCATCCGAGGTCTTCCCAAGTCACCGTCATACGGCGACGCTAGCGGTGCGCCCCGCCCGGGGCACGGCGCCGCACGACCAGCCTTGCCGGGGGTGTACCCCACCGCCGTACACTGGGCCCGGGGAATGCTGGCACTCGCACCCGCAGAGTGCCAGGCCGGACCGGCAGGGCAGCAGGCTCAGACATCTGGAGGTGTGCGCGATGCTCAGTGAACGCAGGCTTCAGGTGCTGCGCGCCATCGTCCAGGACTACGTCGGCACCGAGGAGCCGGTGGGCTCCAAGGCCCTCACCGAGCGGCACAACCTCGGCGTCTCCCCGGCCACCGTCCGCAACGACATGGCGGCCCTCGAGGACGAGGGGTACATCGCCCAGCCGCACACCAGCGCCGGGCGCATCCCCACGGACAAGGGCTACCGGCTGTTCGTCGACAAGCTCGCCGGCGTCAAGCCGATGACCGCGCCCGAGCGGCGCGCGATCCAGAACTTCCTCGAGGGTGCCGTCGACCTCGACGACGTCGTGGCGCGCACGGTACGGCTGCTCGCGCAGCTCACGCGTCAGGTCGCCGTCGTGCAGTACCCGTCGCTGACCCGCTCGACCGTGCGGCACGTGGAGTTGCTCTCCCTGGCGCCCGCGCGGGTGATGCTCGTGCTGATCACGGACACCGGGCGGGTCGAGCAGCGGGTGGTCGACTGCCCGGCGCCCTTCGGCGAGGCCTCGCTCGCGGATCTGCGCGCGCGCCTCAACAGCCGCGTGGCGAACCGCCGTTTCGCGGATGTGCCGAGTCTGGTGGAGGATCTCCCGGAGGCGTTCGAGCACGAGGACCGGGGTACGGTCTCCACGGTGCTCTCCACACTCCTGGAGACGCTCGTCGAGGAGAACGAGGAGCGGCTGATGATCGGCGGCACCGCCAATCTGACCCGTTTCGGTCATGACTTCCCCCTCACGATCCGGCCGGTGCTGGAGGCGCTTGAGGAGCAGGTCGTGCTCCTCAAGCTGCTCGGCGAGGCGCAGGATCCGGGCGTGACCGTACGGATCGGTCACGAGAACGCCCACGAAGGACTCAACTCCACGTCCGTCGTGTCGGTCGGCTACGGTTCGGGCGGCGAGGCAGTCGCCAAGCTCGGCGTGGTCGGACCGACCCGCATGGACTACCCGGGAACGATGGGAGCGGTACGCGCAGTGGCACGGTACGTCGGACAGATCCTGGCGGAGTCGTAGTGGCCACGGACTACTACGCCGTACTCGGCGTGCGCCGCGACGCGTCGCAGGAAGAGATCAAGAAGGCCTTCCGGCGGCTCGCCCGCGAGCTGCACCCGGACGTCAACCCCGATCCGAAGACCCAGGAGCGGTTCAAGGAGATCAACGCCGCTTACGAGGTGCTGTCGGACCCGCAGAAGAAGCAGGTCTACGACCTCGGCGGCGACCCGCTCTCGCAGGCCGGCGGCGGCGCGGGCGGCTTCGGCGCCGGCGGCTTCGGGAACTTCTCGGACATCATGGACGCGTTCTTCGGCACGGCGTCGCAGCGCGGACCGCGCTCGCGCACCCGCCGCGGCCAGGACGCCATGATCCGCATCGAGATCGAGCTCGACGAGGCCGCCTTCGGCACGACCAAGGACATCCAGGTCGACACGGCCGTCGTCTGCAACACCTGCAACGGTGAGGGCGCGGCCCCGGGCACCTCCGCCCAGACGTGTGACATGTGCCGCGGCCGAGGTGAGGTCTCGCAGGTCACCCGGTCCTTCCTGGGCCAGGTCATGACGTCGCGCCCCTGCCCGCAGTGCCAGGGCTTCGGCACGGTCGTCCCGACGCCGTGCCCCGAGTGCGCGGGCGACGGCCGCGTCCGGTCCCGCCGCACCCTCACGGTCAAGATCCCGGCCGGTGTCGACAACGGCACGCGCATCCAGCTCGCCGGCGAGGGCGAGGTCGGCCCCGGCGGTGGCCCGGCCGGTGACCTCTACGTCGAGATCCACGAGCTGCCCCACGCGCAGTTCCAGCGCCGCGGCGACGACCTGCACTGCACGGTCACGCTCCCGATGACGGCGGCGGCCCTCGGCACGAAGGTGCCGCTGGAGACGCTCGACGGCCTCGAAGAGGTCGACATCCGCCCGGGCACCCAGTCCGGCCAGTCGATCCCGCTGCACGGCCGGGGCGTCACACACCTGCGCGGCGGCGGACGAGGCGACCTCATCGTCCACGTCGAGGTCACCACCCCGACGAAGCTCGACCCCGAGCAGGAACGCCTGCTGCGCGAGCTCTCCAAGCTCCGCGGCGAGGAGCGCCCCACGGGCCAGTTCCAGCCCGGCCAGCAAGGGCTCTTCTCGCGGTTGAAGGATGCCTTCAACGGGCGTTGAGGCGGGTGCTGGGGGGTGCTGCCGGGGGTCCGGGGGTTGTGCCCCGGGTGGGCGCGGTCAGCCGGGCCGGCAGGGGCTCTTCTCGCGGTTGAAGGATGCCTTCAACGGGCGTTGAGGCGGGTGCTGGGGGGTGCTGCCGGGGGTCCGGGGGTTGTGCCCCGGGTGGGCG
>NZ_JBIVQO010000001.1:548778-726496 GCF_044755265.1 Streptomyces sp. NPDC092370
GCGCGGTCAGCCGGGCCGGCAGGGGCTCTTCTCGCGGTTGAAGGATGCCATCGACGGGCGCTGAGACCGGTCGTGCTTCTGGTCTATGCCAGTCGGCAGGCCGGTTTCGGAGTTGTTCGGAGGACGTGACAACATGCGGTCATGTCCTCCGCACTGACCGATCTCTTCCCTCTCCCGATCGTGCAGGCCCCCATGGCGGGCGGCGTCTCCGTGCCGCAGCTCGCCGCCGCCGTGTGCGAAGCGGGAGGGCTCGGTTTCCTCGCCGCCGGGTACAAGACCGCCGACGGGATGTACCAGGAGATCAAGCAGCTCCGGAGCCTCACCGGCAGGCCCTTCGGCGTCAACGTGTTCATGCCGCAGCCGGAGTACGCCGACCCCGCCGCCGTCGACGTCTACGCCCACCAGCTGGCCGGCGAGGCCACCTGGTACGAGACCGAGCTCGGCGATCCGGACAGCGGACGCGACGACGGCTTCGAGGCCAAGCTCGTGGTGCTGCGCGACAACCCCGTGCCGGTGGTGTCGTTCCACTTCGGTGTCCCGAACCGTGAGGTCGTCGACACCCTGCACCGGGTCGGCACCTTCGTCCTGGCCGCCGCGACCACTCCCGACGAGGCCCGGGCCGTGGAGCGGGCGGGCGCGGACGCGGTCATCGCCCAGGGGGTCGAGGCCGGCGGCCATCAGGGCACCCACCGGGACATCCCCGAGACGGACGGGTCCGGCATCGGGCTGCTGTCGCTGATCGCCCAGGTCCGCGAGGCGGTGAGCATCCCGGTCATCGCCGCGGGCGGCATCATGCGCGGCGGCCAGATCGCCGGGGTCCTCGCGGCGGGCGCGAGCGCGGCCCAGTTGGGCACCGCGTTCCTCGCCACGCACGAGTCGGGCGCGAACGCCCTGCACAAGCAGGCGCTCACCAACCCCCTGTTCGTGCGTACGGAGTTGACCCGGGCCTTCTCGGGCCGTCCGGCACGCGGCCTCGTCAACCGGTTCCTGCGCGAGCACGGCCCGTACGCGCCCGCCGCCTACCCCGAGATCCACCACCTCACCTCGCCGCTGCGCAAGGCCGCCGCCAAGGCCGGCGACGCGCAGGGCATGGCGCTGTGGGCCGGGCAGGGGCACCGGATGGCGCGTGAGCTGCCCGCCGGACAGCTGGTCGAGGTGCTGGCCGGTGAACTGGCCGCCGCCCGGGCCTCGTCGACGGGCGGTGGCGTGCTGTGACCGCGCCGGTGTTCGTGGTCGAGCACTTCGACGCGGGCGGTGGCGGCCGGTACGTCCTGGACGGGCCGGAGGGACGGCACGCCGTCTCCGTGAAGCGGCTGCGGGCCGGTGAGGACGTCGTCCTGACGGACGGGGCCGGGCGCTGGGCGGACTGTGTGGTGCTCGACACGGAAGGCAAGGACCGACTGGTCCTGCGGCTGGACTCGGTGCACGAGGAGCCCGCGGAGCAGCCCCGGGTCACCGTCGTCCAGGCGCTGCCCAAAGGCGACCGCGGGGAACTCGCCGTCGAGACGATGACCGAGGTCGGCGTGGACGCGATCGTGCCGTGGGCGGCGGCGCGCTGCATCACGCAGTGGAAGGGCGAGCGCGGCCAGAAGGCGCTGGGCAAGTGGCGGGCGACGGCCCGTGAGGCCGGCAAGCAGTCGCGCCGGGTGCGTTTCCCGGATGTCGCGGAGGCGGCCACGACCAGGCAGGTCGCCGCCCTGCTGGCGGGGGCGGAGTTCGCCGCCGTGCTGCACGAGAGCGGGGACGCGCCGCTGGCCACGGCCGCACTGCCGGCCACCGGCGACATCGTGCTGGTCGTGGGGCCCGAGGGGGGCGTGGCGCCGGAGGAACTGGCGCTGTTCGAGGAGGCGGGGGCGCGGGCCTACCGCCTCGGGCGCAGTGTGCTGCGCACATCGACTGCCGGGACGGCCGCCGCGGCCGTGCTCCTGGCACGCACCGGACGCTGGTCCTGACCCCCTGGAGGCACCGTGGAACTCGCACAGGTTCGTCTGCTCGTGACCGATTTCTCCGCCTGTTACCACTTCTACGGCGAGGTCCTCGGTCTCAAGCCGCAGTCGGGGGCGGCGCAGGGGCCGTACGAGAAGTTCAGTCCCGCGGTGGGTTCCGCGGGGATCGCGTTGCAGGACCGGTCGATGATGGCCGAGATCCTCGACGAACTGGGCGACACGGCGGCGGGCCACCGGTCCCTGGTCGTGCTGCGGGTGGACGGGCTGGACGCGTACTGCGAGGAGATCACGATGCGCGGCGCCACGGTCCTGCACGGCCCGGTGCCCATGACGGACCGCATGCGGGTGGCGCACCTCAAGGACCCCGAGGGGAATCTGGTGGAGCTCCAGGAGTGGCTGCTGCTGCGCGGCTGACGCCTTTGCGCCCTACCGCGCGGCCCCCGTCAGTGGCAGGCTCCCCTCCATGGGGGCTTCGACGAGGAATGGGCGGGGACCGCGCGGCAGGCGAGTGGCGGTCGCGGCGACGTTCGCCGTGCTGGCCGTGGGTGGCGCGGTCGCCTGCGAACCCGGCGGTGTCAGCGCCGCGTCCGTCGCGTACACCACCGACGAGACGGTGACCAAGGAGCTCAACCGGCAGAAGGCGGGCGTGCGCTGGCTCACATGCACCGCCTCCTACGGGGAGAGCGGCGGGAAGTCGTCACCCTCGGCGCGTGAGCGGACCGTCGCGACCGTCGACTGCGAGGGCGAGACGAACGACGGCAAGGAGATCACCGTCGACGGCAAGGTCACCCACGCCGTGGACGGGGCCTGCGTGCGCGGGAACATCACCGCCAAGGTGGACGGCAAGGTGTGGTTCCAGGTCGACGGGCTCGGCGACTGCGACTCCACCAGCCCGCCGCCCGTCGGCGGGCCCGCGAACGGCGGGCCCGGGCCGACCGTCACCGTGACCGTCACCCAGACCATCTGGTGCGAGCGGTACCCGGACTGCCGCCCCGTCGAGGGCAAGTGATCCGAACCCCGTCCGCGCGGCGGCGTCCCTGCGTAGGGTGATCCGGTGACATCGCCTGCTTACCTCCGGTTCCCCCATGTGCACGGTGACCTGGTCGCCTTCACCGCCGAGGACGACGTGTGGCTCGCTCCGCTCGACGGCGGCCGGGCCTGGCGGGTCAGCGCCGACAACATGCCGGTGACCCAGCCCCGCATCTCGCCCGACGGCACCACGGTCGCCTGGACCTCCACGAGAGACGGCGCCCCGGAGGTGCTCGTCGCCCCGGTCGACGGCGGTCCCGCCAAGCGGCTGACGTACTGGGGGAGTGCGAAGACGCAGGTGCGCGGCTGGACCCCGGACGGTGAGGTCCTGGCGATCAGCACCCAGGGCCAGGCGAGTCTGCGCCGCACCTGGGCCCGTGCCGTCCCGCTGGACGGCGGTCCGGCCGCCGTCCTGCCGTACGGGCCCGTGGGCGACGTCGCCCACGGACCGCACACGGTGCTGCTGTCCGCGCCGATGGGCCGTGAGGCCGCCTGGTGGAAGCGGTACCGGGGCGGTACGGCGGGCAAGTTGTGGATCGACCGGGAGGACGACGGGGAGTTCGCGCGGCTGCACGAGGACCTCGACGGCAACATCGAGTACCCGCTGTGGGTGGGGGACCGCATCGCCTTCCTCTCCGACCACGAGGGCACCGGCGCGCTCTACTCCTCCCTCGCCGACGGATCCGACCTGCGCCGGCACACGGCTCTCGACGGCTTCTACGCCCGGCACGCCGCGGGCGACGGCACCCGTGTCGTCTACTCCAGCGCCGGTGAACTGTGGGTGCTGGACGACCTGGAGGGGGCCGAGCCGCGGCGGCTGGACGTGCGGCTGGGCGGACAGCGCGCCGATCTGCAGCCGTTCCCGGTGAACGCCTCCCGCTGGTTCGGATCGGCGTCCCCGGACCACACCGCGCGCGGCAGCGCGGTCGCCGTACGCGGCTGCGTGCACTGGGTCACCCACCGCTCCGGCCCGGCCCGCGCCCTGGCCGCGACGCCCGGCGTGCGGGCCCGGCTGCCGCGGACGTTCCGCGCGGACGGCGAGGAGTGGGTGGTGTGGGTGACGGACGCCGAGGGCGACGACGCCCTGGAGTTCGCGCCCGCCACCGGACTCGCCCCCGGGGCGACACCGCGCCGGATCGCCGCCGGACAGCTCGGCCGGGTCCTGGACCTCGCCATGGCGCCCGACGGCAGCCGGGCCGCGGTCGCCTGTCACGACGGCCGCCTGCTGCTCGTGGAGCGGGAGACGGGCGAGGTGCGCGAGGTAGACCGAAGCGAGGACGGCGACGTGTCGGGGCCCGTCTTCTCGCCCGACTCGTCCTGGCTGGCCTGGTCCCACCCCGGCCCGCGGCCCCTGTGCCAGCTGAAGCTCGCCAACACCACCGACCTGTCGGTCACCGAGGCCACCCCGCTGCGCTTCCAGGACTACGCGCCCGCGTTCACGATGGACGGCAAGCACCTCGCGTTCCTGTCGACCCGTTCCTTCGACCCGGTCTACGACGAGCACGTCTTCGACCTGGCCTTCGTGGAGGGCGCCCGGCCGCATCTGATCACCCTCGCGGCCACCACTCCCTCCCCCTTCGGGCCGCAGCGGCACGGCCGGTCCTTCGAGACGCCCGACCGGGAGGAGACCCCCGACAGCGAGGGCACCCCCACCACCCGTATCGACCTCGAAGGCCTCGCCGACCGCATCGTGCCCTTCCCGGTGGAGGCCGCCCGCTACACCAACCTGCGCGCCGCCAAGGACGGTGTCCTGTGGCTGCGCCACCCGGTCTCCGGTGTCCTCGGCGCGTCCCGGGCCACCCCGGACGGCCCCGAGCCCACGTCCGAACTGGAGCGCTACGACCTCGCCCAGCAGCGCATCGAGCATCTCGCCGTCGGCGCCGACCACTTCGCGGTGAGCGGCGACGGCAAGCGGGTGCTGCTGTGGACCGACGGGCGGCTGAAGGTCGTCCCCAGTGACCGGCGCGCCTCGAACGACGACGACAGCGACACGAACATCACCGTCGACCTGAGCCGTGTACGCCAGATCGTCGACCCGGCGGCCGAGTGGCGCCAGATGTTCGACGAGAACGGCCGCATCATGCGGGACCACTTCTGGCGGCCCGACATGAGCGGCGTCGACTGGGACGGCGTCCTCGGCCGCTACCGCCCGGTCGTGGAGCGGGTCGCCACCCATGACGACCTGGTCGACCTGCTGTGGGAGGTGCAGGGCGAACTGGGCACCTCGCACGCCTACGTCATCCCGCGCGGGGGACGCGGCGGCGGCCCCCGCCAGGGCCTGCTCGGCGCCGACCTCTCCCGCCACGAGGACGGCAGCTGGCGCGTCGACCGCATCCTGCCCTCCGAGACCTCCGACCCGGACGCCCGCAGCCCGCTGGCCGCGCCGGGCGTCGCGGTACGCCCCGGGGACGCGATCGTCGCGGTCGCGGGACAGCCGGTCGACCCGGTGGCCGGCCCCGGTCCGCTGCTGATCGGCACGGCCGGCAAGCCGGTGGAGCTGACCATCTCCCCGTCCGGCGGCGGCGATCCCCGGCACGCCGTCGTCGTCCCGGTCGCCGACGAGGAGCCCTTGCGCTACCACGCCTGGGTCGCCGACCGGCGCGCCTACGTCCACGAGAAGTCCGGCGGCCGCCTCGGCTATCTCCACGTCCCGGACATGCAGGCCCCCGGCTGGGCCCAGATCCACCGCGACCTGCGGGTCGAGGTCGCCCGTGAGGGCCTGGTCGTCGACGTCCGCGAGAACCGCGGCGGCCACACCTCCCAGTTGGTCGTGGAGAAGCTCGCCCGCCGCATCGTCGGCTGGGCCGTCCCGCGCGGCATGCGTGCCTACAGCTATCCGGAGGACGCCCCGCGCGGCCCCGTCGTGGCCGTCGCCAACGAGTTCTCCGGCTCCGACGGCGACATCGTCAACGCGGCCATCAAAGCCCTCGGTCTCGGCCCGGTCGTCGGCACCCGCACCTGGGGCGGCGTCATCGGCATCGACAGCCGCTACCGCCTGGTCGACGGCACCCTCGTGACCCAGCCCAAATACGCCTTCTGGCTGCAGGGCTACGAATGGGGTGTGGAGAACCACGGCGTGGACCCGGACGTGGAGATCGTCCAACGCCCCCAGGACTACGCGGTGAACAGGGACACCCAACTGGACGAGGCCATCCGGCTGGCGCTGGAGAGCCTGGAGTCGGCACCCGCGAAAACGCCCCCGGGCCTGCCCACCTGAGGGGCGCGGGCAACGGCGCGACCAGCCCCAACGCACCCGCGCCCGACGACGATACGATGCCCGGGTCGGACCGCACGGCCCAACCCTCGGAGGAGACATGGCAGGGGAACCCCAGGACGACTGCCTGTTCTGCAAGATCGTCGCCGGCACCATCCCGGCGACGATCGTCCGCCAGACGGACACCACCATCGCGTTCCGGGACATCAACCCCCAGGCCCCCACCCACGTCCTGATCATCCCCAAGGCGCACTACGAGAACGCCGCCGCCCTCGCCGCCGCCGATCCGGCCCTCACCGCGGACGTGCTCCGCGAGGCCCAGGCCGTCGCCGACGAGGAGAAGCTCGACAGCTACCGTCTGGTCTTCAACACGGGCAGCGGCGCCGGCCAGACGGTGTGGCACGTGCACGGCCACGTGCTCGGCGGCCGCGGCCTCCAGTGGCCCCCGGGATGATCCGCCGTGTCCGTACGTGAACTCGTCGTCCTCGGCACCGCCAGCCAGGTCCCGACCCGGCACCGCAACCACAACGGCTACCTGCTGCGCTGGGACGGCGAGGGCATCCTGTTCGACCCGGGTGAGGGCACGCAGCGCCAGATGCTGCGCGCCGGGGTCGCCGCGCACGACCTGAACCGGATCTGCGTCACGCACTTCCACGGCGACCACTCCCTCGGCCTCGCCGGTGTGATCCAGCGCATCAACCTCGACCGGGTCCCGCACGCGATCACCGCCCACTACCCCCGTTCCGGGCAGCGCTTCTTCGACCGGCTCCGGTACGCCACGGCCTACCGCGAGACCGTCGGCATCACCGAGGCCCCGGTCGACGCCGACGGGCCCCTCGCCCGCACCGGCGGCTACACGCTTCAGGCCCGGAAGCTGTCGCACCCGGTGGAGTCGTACGGTTACCGGCTCGTCGAGCCCGACGGCCGCCGCATGCTGCCCGAGCGGCTGGCCGCGCACGGCATCGCGGGCCCGGACGTCGGCCGCATCCAGCGCGAGGGCTCCCTCGGCGGGGTCGACCTCGACGCCGTCAGCGAGGTGCGGCGCGGGCAGCGGTTCGCGTTCGTCATGGACACCCGGCTGTGCGACGGCGTGTACGCGCTCGCCGAGGACTGCGACATGCTCGTCATCGAGTCGACCTTCCTGGACGAGGACGAGGAACTCGCCGTCGAGCACGGGCACCTGACCGCCGGTCAGGCCGCTCGGGTGGCCCGGGACGGCGGCGTGCGCCACCTCGTGCTGACCCACTTCAGCCAGCGCTACACCGGCCGTGGGGGCCCCTCCCGCTCGAGCGAAGCCGAGAGTGGGGGAGAGTTCGAGCGGCAGGCACGGGCCGCCGGGTACGACGGTGAGCTGACCGTGGCCCACGATCTCCTGCGGGTACCGGTTCCGAAGCGTCGGTGAAACGGCCGTACGATGAATTGATGTCCCTCCCCAAAGCCGAACTGCACCTTCACATCGAAGGCACCCTGGAACCGGAACTCGCCTTCGAGCTCGCCACCCGAAACGGCCTCACGCTGCCGTACGCCGACACGGACGAGCTGCGCGAGGCCTACCGTTTCGAGGACCTCCAGTCGTTCCTGAACCTCTACTACGAGCTCATGGCCGTCCTGCGCACCGAGCGGGACTTCGAGGACCTGGCGAACGAGTACCTCGCCCGGGCGGCCGCGCAGGGCGTGCGGCACGCGGAGATCTTCTTCGACCCGCAGGCCCACACCAGCCGCGGTCTGGAGCTCGGCACGGTCGTGGAGGGACTGTGGCGCGCGCTGGGCGACAGCGAGGCGAACCACGGCGTCTCCACCCGCCTGATCCTGTGCTTCCTGCGCGACGAGTCCGCCGAGTCGGCCCTGGCCACGCTGGACGCCGCCAAGCCCTACCTGGACCGGATCACCGGCGTCGGTCTCGACTCGGCCGAGGTGGGGCATCCGCCGGTGAAGTTCCGCGAGGTCTACGAGAGGGCCGCCGCGCTCGGCCTGCGGCGGGTCGCCCACGCCGGTGAGGAGGGCCCGCCCGAGTACATCACCGAGGCGCTGGACGTCCTCGGGGTCGAGCGGGTCGACCACGGGCTGCGCTGCGTGGAGGACCCCGCGCTGGTGGAGCGGCTGGTGCGCGAGCGGGTGCCGCTGACGCTGTGCCCGCTGTCCAACGTGCGGCTGCGCACCGTCGACACCCTCGCCGACCACCCCCTGCCCGCCATGCTGGACGCCGGCCTCATGTGCACGGTCAACTCCGACGACCCGGCCTACTTCGGCGGCTACGCCGGCGACAACTTCGAGGCCGTGCGCGCCACTCTCGGCCTCACCGGGGAACGGCTGCGGGAGCTCGCCCGCAACTCCTTCCTCGCCTCCTTCCTGGAGGACGACGAGGAGTTGCGGGCGCGGTATCTGGCCGAGGTGGAGGACTACACTTTCGAATAGCTCCGGGCCGGACTCAGAGGACCTCCGAACCCGCCTTGCCGTAGGCGCGCCGGGCGGGGACGGCGGCGGCCTCCACCGGGATCTCCACCACGGGCTGCTCCGGGGCGCCGATCTCGGGGACCGCGCCGGTGGGCGTGCCGGTGGCGGCGGCGACCAGGGCGGCCGGGTGGCCGCCGCGGCGGCGGATCGCGCCGGGCAGCAGCGGACGTCCGCCGGTGTGCAGGGCGACGGCGGTCATCGGCAGGGCGATCACCAGCAGCCCCCCGCCGAGCACCGCGCCCATCGCCGGGAATCCGGCCTGCGCCGACAGCACGCTGCCGGTCAGCGGCCCGGCGGCGGTGCCCAGCGAGGACGCCGAGCCGACCAGCACCGCCCAGCGGCCGCGCGGGTCGAGCGAGGCGGCGAGCCCGATGAGGTACGACAGCACCACCGGGTAGAGCGTGTTCCAGGCGATCTCGCCGGCCGCGAAGCTCCCGAAGCCGGTCGCGGAGGCGCTGAGGACGATGCAGCCCGCGATGAGGACCGTGCCCAGGCCGATCGGCACCGCGCGTCCGAGGCGTGCCCCGAGGGCGCCGGCCGCCAGGACACCGGCGAGCCCGGCGCCGAGCGCCACCGCGAAGACGGCGCCGACGGCGGTCTCGCTCAGGTGTGCCTGCTCCAGCCCTATCCGGCCGCTCACGCCCCACAGGGAGTTCTGCGCGAGCGACCAGCACACCATGGCGGCGGCCAGCACCAGCCCGGAACGGGCGTGCGGCAGCCGGGCCTTGCCGTGCCGGGTGGGCGCCGGGGGCGTCCCGACGGGGAGGCGGCCGGTCAGCGGCCACACGGCCAGGGCCGTGAGGGCGATCGCGGCCAGGGGCAGACCGTGCCCGGGGCCGAGGTGCGGCACCGTCAGGTACACCACGCCCGCGAGGCCGGAGACGCTCAACAGGCCGGCGGTGGAGGCCCGGTGCGGGTCCCTCTGGGCCGCGATGAGGGTGGCGGCGACGGTGGTGGCCGTGCCCGAGCCGAAGCCGCCGACGACCGCGCCGGTGACGACGGCGGGAATCGCGGTGGCCAGGGCGGCGCCGCCGTAGCCGAGGAGGGCCAGGGCGAGGCCCAGACGGGCGAGCGCGCGGGCTCCGACCCGTTCGACCCGGGAGGCGAGGACGAATCCGGCGGCGGCCGAACTCAGCAGCAGGGCACTGCCGACGGCGCCGGACTGCGTGGCGGAGAGCGGAAGTCCCGAGTCGAGCCGGCCGACGGTGGTCGGCAGCAGATACGGGGCGAGGTACCCGGCCGTGAAAAGGGCGACGAGGGGCCAAGGCGTGGTGCGAGGGGCGAACACGGGCGTTCCCAGGGCATGCGAAAGGAGCGGCAGAAAGGGGGAGGGGGCGACGACCGTCGACGGACAGGAACGCGCGGGCAATTTGTATCAAGCAAGGAGTCGGGCACGTGAGCCAGGGGGGTGTGATGTGGAGCACGTCGCGTTTGGGGCGGTGAAGCCCGGGTAGACATGGGCCTTTCGCCTTGTGGGGCAGGTGTTTTCGCTCCCGCCAGTGCACGGCTCCGGGACCGCCCGGAACCGTCGCCTCGACCTTCGACCGGATCTCCCGCAGCACCGCGACGATCCGCTCCTCGTGCGCGGGCGTGAGCCGGGCGACCGGCACCGAGCAGCTGATCGCGTCCCGCGCGGGAGTGTCGTGGCGCGGCGCGAATCCGAAGCCGACGATGCCGGGAACCGGCTCCTGGCAGTCCACCGGCCAGCCGCGCGGCCGGGTCCGCGCGAGGTCGGCCGCCAGGGGCTCCCTGCCGGTGTGCGAGTTCGGGGTCAGTGCCTCGTACGGCCTTTCGGGCAGCTCCGCGTCCGGGTGTTCGGCCGGCAGGGCCTTGCCCGGGGCGCCGACGTGCGCGGGCAGGCGCCGCCCCGCCCGGCTGATGGTCCACAGGTACCCGTGTGACTCGCGCGTCGCCGCATACGCCACGTCCCGGCCGTCCGGCCGGCCCAGGTGGAAGGTCTCGCCCAACGCCTCGGACGCCTCGTCGCATACGCCACGTCCCGGCCGTCCGGCCGGCCCATGTGGACGGTCTCGCCCAGCGCCTCGGACGCCTCGTCGGGGATACGGCCGCACCGCCCGCCCCGCGGGGCGGAGTCGAGGTGGCTCGTGCCGGTGAGCAGGGCGTGGATGCCGATGCCGTACAGGGAGCCGGTGACGTCGGTGCGGACCCAGCCGCGCGAGATCAGGGTGTGCGGCGGCGCGTACATCGGGCTGCGCGGCACGCCGGGTTCGTCGGCCGGCTCCTGGAGCCGCGTCGGCCGGTCGCCGCGCGCGGCGAGGAGTTCCGGCAGCTCGACCGCGCACGCCGCGGACTTCACCTCACGGACGCCCCCCGTGTCTGGCATGCGCCGATGGTGATCGGGCCGCCGGGACGGTTGACGTTCTCATACTCAACCTTCATTCTCATATATGGATGAGGTCGGTAGGAGGAGATGGGCGGTGACCGTGGACGGCCTGGTCGCCCAGCCGGAGCAGATCGTCCCCCGCACCCCGCTGCCCCTGATCGTCCACCAGCGCGACCAAGCCGCCTTCGAAGACCGCCGGCGCCTTCTGCACCGCCCTTGCCGACGGCGACCACGGCACCGTCGGCAAGCTGCTGCGCGACTTCCACGTCGCCGTTCGCCGAACCGCGCGACCGCCTCCCCGGGTGCGCCGTGTTCCCCGGTGAAGGCCGCTGCCCGGCTGTGCGGCCCCCGGGTGGGCCCGGTGCGCGCCCCCCTCACCGGCGCCTCGCCCGCCGACCTGTCACCTGTCGGCCCTCACCGCCCCCCGGACTCGACCTCGTAGGAGCCGCCCCGTGAACCTCGCCATCACCGACGTGCGCCTGACACCGATCCTGGTCGCGGACCCGCCGCTGCTGAACACCCAGGGTGTGCACCAGCCGTACACGCCCCGGCTGATCGTCGAGGTCGTCACGGCCGACGGCATCACCGGCGTGGGGGAGACCTACGGCGACGCCAAGTACCTGGAGCTGGCCCGGCCCTTCGCCGAGCGGCTGAAGGGGCGTCAGGTCAGCGATCTGAACGGCCTGTTCGCCGTCGCGGACCGGGTCGCGGTGGACGCCTCGCGCGTGGAGAACGCCGTCGACGTCGGTGGGCTGCGCGGCGTCCAGACCGCGGACAAGCTGCGGTTGTCCGTCGTCTCCGGCTTCGAGGTCGCCTGCCTGGACGCCCTCGGCAAAGCGCTGGGACTGCCCGTGCACACGCTGCTCGGCGGCAAGGTGCGCGACGCCGTCGAGTACAGCGCCTACCTGTTCTACAAGTGGGCCGCCCACCCCGAGGGCGTCCCGGCCGAGAAGGACGACTGGGGCCCCGCCGTCGACCCGGCGGGAGTGGTGGAACAGGCCCGCCGGTTCAAGGAGCGCTACGGCTTCACCTCCTTCAAGCTCAAGGGCGGCGTCTTCCCGCCGGCTGAGGAGATCGCCGCCGTACGGGCGCTCGCCGAGGCCTTCCCGGGGCATCCGCTGCGGCTCGACCCGAATGGCGCATGGTCCGTCGAGACGTCCGGGAAGGTGGCCCGCGAGCTCGGGGACGTCCTGGAGTACCTGGAGGACCCGGCGCTCGGCACACCCGCCATGGCCGAGGTCGCCGAACGCACCGGAGTGCCGCTCGCCACCAACATGTGCGTGACGACCTTCGCCGAGATCGAGGAGGCGTTCACCCGCGGCGCCGTCCAGGTCGTGCTCTCCGACCACCACTACTGGGGCGGACTGCGCAACACCCAGCAGCTCGCCGCCGTCTGCCGCACCTTCGGCGTGGGCGTGTCGATGCACTCCAACACCCACCTCGGCATTTCCCTCGCCGCCATGACCCACGTGGCGGCCACGGTCCCGGACCTCCACCACGCCTGCGACTCCCACTACCCCTGGCAGTCGGAGGACGTCCTCACCGAGCGGCTCGCCTTCGAGGACGGCAGGGTCGCCGTGCCCGACGCCCCCGGCCTCGGCGTGGAACTCGACCGTGAGCGGCTGGCCGCACTGCACCGGCGGTGGCTGGAGGACGACGGCGCCCTGCGGAACCGCGACGACGCGGCGGCGATGCGGGTGGCCGACCCGGAGTGGGTGACTCCCGCCGTGCCCCGCTGGTGACCCCCGCTCCTGCCGGGGCGGGGGGCGTGCGAGGGTCCCGCGCGAGCTGACGGGTCCCTGGGTCCGGCGTGATCGGGGTCACGTTGCCGGTGATGTGGTGCAGACTGGCCTGATCAGCACCACGTCAGGGAGCGCATCGTGACCGCGTCCACCGCCCCGGCCGGAAAGGGCCCGGGAAAAGGATCGCACCGCCAGAGCCAGGTCGATCCCCTCGCCCCGCTGCGCAGGCCGGACGACCCGCCCTGGGACGTCTATCTCACCGGCACCGTCTTCCTGGACATCATCTTCACCGGCCTCGACTCCGCCCCGGTTCGGGGCACGGAGTCCTGGGCGCGCGGGATGGGATCGAGCCCCGGCGGCGTCGCCAACATGGCGACCGCCCTGGCCCGCCTCGGCCTGCGGACGTCCCTCGCGGCGGCCTTCGGCGACGACCACTACGGCGACTACTGCTGGGACGCCCTGGAGCACGGCGAGGGCATCGACCTCACCCCGTCGCGCACGGTGCCCGGCTGGCATTCCCCGGTGACCGTCTCCATGGCCTACGAGGGGGAGCGAACGATGGTCTCGCACGGCCACGAGCCGCCCTCCGAGGAACCGGCCCCCGAGTGCCCGCCCCGCGCCCGTGCCGCGGTCGCCTCCCTCGCGCCCGGCGTCAGCGCGCCCTGGATCGCCCAGGCGGCGAGCAACGGCACCCGCGTGTTCGGCGACGTCGGCTGGGACGACACCGGCGCGTGGGACCTGGCGGGCCTGCCCGACCTGCCGCACTGCGAGGCGTTCCTGCCGAACGCGGAGGAGGCCATGCGGTACACCGGCGCGGACTGCCCCCGGGCCGCCGCGCACGCCCTGACCGCGTACGTGCCGCTCGCGGTGGTCACCCTCGGCGCGGACGGTGCGTACGCCGTGGACCGGCGGACGGGGGAGACGGCGGAGGTACCGGCGATCGAGGTCGAGGCCCTCGACCCGACGGGGGCCGGCGACGTGTTCGTCGCCGGGTTCGTCGCCGGGACCCTGGCGGACTGGCCGCTGGCGGACCGGCTGGCCTTCGCGGGACTGACGGCGGCACTGTCGGTGCAGGAGTTCGGGGGATCGCTCTCGGCGCCGGGGTGGTCGGAGATCGCGGCATGGTGGCGGAAGGTGCAGTCGGTCGCAGGGCAGTCGCCGACGGCACTGGAGAGGTACGGGTTCCTCGCGGGGCTCGTGTCGGAGGAACTGGTGAGGCCCTGGCCGCTGCGGCGCGCCGTACCCACGATCGGCTTCCGCCGCTCCGCCTGACAGCCCGGCCCCCCGGGGCTGCTCCCCGGGCCCCGGCCCCCCGGGGGGCTCCGCCCCCCACCCCCGGCCCCGGCCCGCTCCGCCGTCACTCCCCTTTCCAACCCCGTCGCCAAAACCCCTACGGCGATGTCACTCCCCCGTCGTACCCTGGGAATCGCGAGGCCGCCCTCAGCTGCGCGGCCGTGACGAGGAGGAACCGCAGGCCTTCAGCGCCGGCCCATGACTCAGACACCCACAGCTCACACCCTCGCGCAGGAGCAGGCGAGAGCGCAGCTCACCGTCCCCGCCCAGCACCCCATGGTGACCGTTCTGGGGTCCGGCGACTCCCTTCTGCGCGTGATCGAGAAGGCCTTCCCGGCGGCCGACATCCACGTCCGGGGCAACGAGATCAGCGCGGTCGGCGACGCCAAGGACGTCGCCCTCATTTCGCGCGTTTTCGACGAGATGATGCTGGTGCTCCGCACCGGGCAGCCGATGACGGAGGACGCAGTGGAACGCTCGATCGCCATGCTCAAGGCGAGCGACAACGGCGAGGGCGACGGCCAGGAGACCCCGGCCCAGGTGCTCACGCAGAACATCCTGTCCTCGCGCGGCCGCACGATCCGCCCCAAGACGCTCAACCAGAAGCGCTACGTGGACGCGATCGACAAGCACACGGTCGTCTTCGGCATCGGCCCCGCCGGCACCGGAAAGACCTACCTGGCGATGGCCAAGGCGGTGCAGGCCCTGCAGTCCAAGCAGGTCAACCGCATCATCCTGACCCGTCCCGCGGTCGAGGCGGGAGAGCGGCTCGGCTTCCTGCCGGGCACGCTCTACGAGAAGATCGACCCGTACCTGCGCCCCCTCTACGACGCCCTGCACGACATGCTCGACCCGGACTCGATCCCGCGGCTGATGGCGGCGGGCACCATCGAGGTCGCGCCGCTCGCCTACATGCGCGGCCGTACGCTCAACGACGCCTTCATCATCCTGGACGAGGCCCAGAACACGAGCCCCGAACAGATGAAGATGTTCCTCACCCGCCTCGGCTTCGAGTCGAAGATCGTGATCACGGGTGACGTGACGCAGGTCGACCTGCCCGACGGGACGAAGAGCGGTCTGCGCCAGGTGCAGGACATCCTGGAAGGCGTCGAGGACGTGCATTTCTCCCGGCTGTCGTCCCAGGACGTCGTCCGGCACAAGCTGGTGGGCCGTATCGTCGACGCGTACGAGAAGTACGACACCACGCACGGCACCCAGAACGGCGCGCACAAGGGCCGCGGCAAGTCCGGGCACAAGGGGAAGTAGACACACACAGCACCATGTCGATCGACGTCAACAACGAGTCCGGCACCGAGGTCGACGAGCAGGCGATCCTCGACATCGCCCGCTACGCGCTCACTCGGATGCGTATCCACCCGCTCTCCGAGCTCTCGGTGATCGTCGTGGACGCCGACGCCATGGAGCAGCTCCACATCCAGTGGATGGACCTGCCGGGTCCGACGGATGTCATGTCGTTCCCGATGGACGAGCTGCGCCCGCCCTCCAAGGACGACGACGAGCCGCCGCAGGGGCTGCTCGGCGACATCGTGCTGTGCCCCGAGGTCGCTCAGAAACAGGGCGAGGAAGCCGACACGCAGCACTCCATGGACGAGGAGCTCCAGCTGCTCACCGTCCACGGAGTGCTGCACCTGCTGGGCTACGACCACGAGGAACCGGACGAGAAGGCCGAGATGTTCGGCCTCCAGGCGGCCATCGTGGACGGATGGCGCGCGGAGCGGGGCCTGACCGGCCCGTCCCCGGCGCCGACGGTCTCCTGAGCCCGCCGATGAGCCCTCAACTCGCCCTGGGCGCCATCGCCCTGGTCGTCGTGGCCTGGCTCGCCGCCTGCGCGGAGGCGGGCCTCGCGCGCGTCTCCAGCTTCCGCGCCGAGGAGGCCGTGCGCTCCGGCCGCCGGGGCAGCGCCAAGCTCTCCCAGGTCGCCGCCGACCCCACCCGCTACCTCAACGTGGCGCTGCTGGTCCGCGTCGCCTGCGAGATGGCCGCCGCCGCCCTGATCACCTACGGCTGTCTGCAAGCGTTCGACGGCACCACCGAGGCCCTCCTCGTCGCCATCGCGGTCATGGTCCTCGTGTCGTACGTCGCCGTCGGCGTCTCCCCGCGCACCATCGGCCGGCAGCACCCCCTGCACACCGCGACGGTCTCGGCGTACGTCCTGGTACCGCTGGCCCGGATCATGGGCCCGGTCCCGTCGCTGCTCATCCTCATCGGCAACGCGCTCACGCCCGGCAAGGGCTTCCGCCGCGGCCCCTTCGCCTCCGAGGCGGAGCTGCGCGCGCTGGTCGACCTCGCCGAGAAGGAGTCCCTCATCGAGGACGAGGAGCGCCGCATGGTGCACTCGGTCTTCGAACTGGGCGACACCCTCGTCCGCGAGGTCATGGTCCCGCGCACGGACCTGGTGGTCATCGAGCGCTTCAAGACCATCCGCCAGGCCCTCACCCTCGCCCTGCGCTCCGGCTTCTCGCGCATCCCGGTGACCGGCGAGAGCGAGGACGACATCGTCGGGATCGTCTATCTGAAGGACCTCGTCCGCAAGACCCACATCAGCCGCGACGCCGAGTCCGAGCAGGTGTCCACGGCCATGCGTCCCGCGTTCTTCGTGCCCGACACCAAGAACGCCGGTGATCTGCTGCGCGAGATGCAGAAGGAACGCAACCACGTCGCCGTCGTCATCGACGAGTACGGCGGCACGGCCGGCATCGTCACCATCGAGGACATCCTCGAGGAGATCGTCGGCGAGATCACCGACGAGTACGACCGTGAACTGCCGCCGGTGGAAGACCTCGGCAAGGACCGCTTCCGGGTCACCGCCCGCCTCGACATCGGGGACCTGGGCGAGCTGTACGGCCTGGAGGCCTTCGACGACGAGGATGTCGAGACGGTCGGCGGTCTGCTGGCCAAGGCGCTGGGCCGCGTCCCCATCGCGGGCGCCTCCTCCGTCGTGGACCTGCCCGACGGCCGCCAGCTGCGCCTGACCGCGGAGGCCGCCGCCGGCCGCCGGAACAAGATCGTGACGGTGCTGGCGGAGCCGGTGGACCCGGCGGACCCGCCCGAGGAGGAGAAGCCGGAATGACTCCCCAGGAGCTGCGCGCGTTCTGCCTGTCCTTCAACGCGGCGGTGGAGGACTTCCCGTTCAGCCCGGAGATCTCGGTCTTCAAGGTGCAGGGCAAGCTCTTCGCCCTCTCCTTCCTGGACGCGCGCCCCCTGAAGGTCAACCTCAAGTGCGACCCCGACGAGGCGGTCCGCCTGCGCGGCGAGCACGAGGGGCTCATCGTGCCGGGCTGGCACATGAACAAGCGCCACTGGAACACGGTCACCGTCGACGGCGCCCTCCCGGACGAGCTGGTCCGGGAGCTCATCGAGGACTCCTACGACCTGGTCGTCGCGGGTCTGCCGCGAGCGGACCGCCTCCGCCTCAACTGCGCCTGACGCTTCCGTATGCTCGGATCATGACCGACAGCAGCGCGCTCGATCCCGAGGACCGCAAGATCGTCACCCTGGCCCGTTCCGCGCGGGCCCGCAACGGTGTGCCCGAGGGCGCGGCCGTACGGGACGAGACCGGACGCACCTATGTCGCGGGCACCGTGGCCCTCGACTCCCTGAAGCTCAGTGCCCTGCGGACGGCCGTGGCGATGGCGGTGGCGTCGGGCGCCCGGTCGCTGGAGGCGGCGGCGGTCGTGACGGAGGCGGAGACCGCGTCCGCGGAGGACCGGGCGGCGGTACGGGATCTGGGCAGCGCCGAGACGCCGGTCCTGGTGGCCGGGCCGGACGGGACGGTCCGGACCACCGTCACCGCCGGCTGAACGTCACTGTAACGGCGGCAATGGGGCCTGCACCGTGCCGCCCCGTGCTCCCACGGGCATCAAGGGAACCGTACGTTTCGACGGACCGTCAGGTCGGCTCTCCCGCAGCGTGGACTGAGACCGGGGCGGCGCGGCCCCGGCGTCAGAGCGCGTCGGGGCCGCGCTCGCCCGTCCGCACCCGCACGACCGTGTCGACGGGCAGCGCCCACACCTTGCCGTCGCCGATCTTGCCGGTGTGCGCGGCCTTCACGACCGCGTCGATGACGTCCTCGGCGACCGCGTCCTCGACGACGACCTCGATGCGGACCTTGGGCACCAGGTCGACCTGGTACTCGGCGCCGCGGTACACCTCGGTGTGGCCGCGCTGCCGACCGTAGCCGCTGGCCTCGCTCACGGTCAGGCCGTGCACGCCGAGTTCCTGCAGGGCGTTCTTGACCTCGTCGAGGCGGTACGGCTTGACGATCGCGGTGATGAGCTTCATGCCTGGGGGGTGACCTTCTGGGCGGGGGAGACGACGGAGGAGGAGACCGGGGCGCCGTGGCCCAGGACCCCGTGATCGTAGGCCGTCTCGGCGTGCACCGTAAGGTCCAGGCCGGTCTGCTCCTGCTCCTCGTCGGCACGGAAGCCCATCGCGGTGTCGATCAGCCTGCCGATGCCGTACGTCACGCCGAACGCGTACACCGCCACCACGACCACGGCCAGCAGCTGCTTGCCGAGCTGACCGAGGCCGCCGCCGTAGAGGAGGCCCTCGGCGCCGCCGGTCATCGACTCGACGGCGAAGACGCCGATGAGGAGGGTGCCGATGACCCCGCCGACCAGGTGGACGCCCACGACGTCCAGGGAGTCGTCGTAGTTCAGCTTGAACTTCCAGCTCACGGCGTACGAGCAGACGACGCCGGCGGCCAGGCCCACGACCAGCGCGCCGAGCAGGGAGACGGACCCGCAGGACGGGGTGATGGCGACCAGGCCCGCGACCGCGCCGGACGCGGCGCCCAGGGTCGTGGGATGGCCGTCGCGCTTCTGCTCCACGAAGAGCCAGCCCAGCAGTCCGGTGCAGCCCGCGGCGAGGGTGTTGAGGAACGCGGCGGCCGCGAGGCCGTTGGCGCCGAGGGCGGAGCCGGCGTTGAAGCCGAACCAGCCGAACCAGAGCAGACCGGCGCCCAGCATCACCATGGGCAGGTTGTGCGGGCGCATGGCGTCCTTCTTGAAGCCCAGGCGCGGGCCCAGGACCAGGCACAACGCCAGCCCGGAGGCGCCGGAGACGATCTCCACGGGCAGCCCGCCGGCGAAGTCCAGCGCACCCAGCCGCTCCAGGATCCAGCCGCCCGGTCCCCACACCCAGTGCGCGACCGGAACGTATACGAGCAGCGCCCACACCGGCACGAAGACCAGCCACGCTCCGAACTTCGCCCGGTCGGCGATGGCGCCGCTGACCAGCGCGGCCGTGACGATCGCGAAGGTGAGCTGGAAGGTGGCGAACAGCACCGTGGGGACCGTGCCCTGGACGCTGTCCGGGCCGACGCCGCTCATCCCGGCGTGGTCGAGCCCGCCGATGAGTCCGCCCGCGGCGTCCTCGCCGAAGGCCAGGGAGTAACCGGCCGCCAGCCACACCACGGTCACCAGCGCGATGGACACGAAGCTCATCATCAGCATGTTGAGCACGCTCTTCGTGCGGACCATGCCGCCGTAGAAGAGGGCCAGGCCCGGCGTCATGAGCAGGACGAGGGCGGTGGCGGCGAGCAGCCAGGCGGTGTCGCCGGTGTCGGCGGTCGGGGCGGCCAGAGGCACGGCGTCTCCAACGGGTGGGGGCTCCGGGGGCTCGTCAGAGGGTCACCGTCCCGCGTTTCCGGTTGCGTACGGGTATGTTTCCGTGACGTTTCGTTGCGTAAGGGTTTCGAGGAGCTCACGAGAGACGTCCGGTACAGGGCGGCTTCGTGGATCAGGGACAATGGGCGCCATGAGCGTTCGTACCCAGTCATCCGAAGAGCCGGCCGGAGCTGTCCACAGGGCCGGCTTCGCCTGCTTCGTGGGCCGTCCCAACGCGGGCAAGTCCACCCTCACGAATGCTCTGGTCGGCCAGAAGGTGGCGATCACGGCGAACCAGCCGCAGACGACGCGGCACACCGTGCGGGGCATCGTGCACCGCCCGGACGCCCAGCTGATCCTGGTCGACACCCCGGGGCTGCACAAACCGCGCACGCTGCTGGGCGAGCGGCTCAACGACGTCGTGCGCACCACGTGGGCCGAGGTCGACGTGATCGGCTTCTGTCTGCCGGCGAACGAGAAGCTCGGTCCCGGCGACCGCTTCATCGCGAAGGAACTGGCGTCCATCAAGAAGACGCCGAAGATCGCCATCGTCACCAAGACCGACCTGGTGGACAGCAAGGCGCTCGCCGAGCAGCTGATCGCCATCGACCAGCTCGGCAAGGAGCTCGGCTTCGAGTGGGCCGAGATCGTGCCGGTCTCGGCCGTCGCCGACCAGCAGGTGGGTCTGCTGGCGGACCTGCTCGTCCCCCTGCTGCCCGAGGGCCCCGCGCTCTACCCCGAGGGCGATCTGACCGACGAGCCCGAGCAGGTCATGATCGCGGAGCTGATCCGCGAGGCCGCGTTGGAGGGCGTCCGCGACGAGCTGCCGCACTCCATCGCGGTCGTCGTCGAGGAGATGCTCCCGCGCGAGGACCGCCCCGCCGACAAGCCCCTCCTCGACATCCACGCCTTCGTCTACATCGAGCGCCCCAGCCAGAAGGGCATCATCATCGGCCCCAAGGGCAAGCGTCTGAAGGAGGTCGGCATCAAGTCCCGCAAGCAGATCGAGGCGTTGCTGGGCACGCCGGTCTTCCTCGATCTGCACGTGAAGGTGGCCAAGGACTGGCAGCGGGATCCCCGGCAGTTGCGCAAACTGGGGTTCTGAGAACCCGCGGCTCGCTACAAGGCCGTCCGCAGACCCGCCCACACCGCGTTGCCGCCCGTGAGGGCCGAGCGGGTGAATGCTCCAGCTGTAGCCATCTCCCGTACGAGCAGCAGGCCGCGGCCGCCCTCGTCGTCCAGGCCGGGGCGGCGGTCCGGGATGCGGCGGCCCGTGCGGTCACCGTCGTGCCCCTCCAGCCGGAAGCGCGCGTCCGTCACCAGCCGCACGCCGCACAGGACGCGCTTCCCGAGCGTGTGCAGCACGGCGTCGGTGACCAGCCCGGACACGAGCGGCACGGCGTTCGCGCACACCTCCTCGGGCACCTGCCACGAGGCCGGCCGCGCGTTCAGGGCATGACGGGCGGCTCCTCCGGGGGGGGGGGGCGACGTCAGGGAAGGGTCGAGCGGACAACGGATCGTCCGGACGGGGAGTTGATACTTCCGGAACCCTGTCGCACAAGTAGCCATGCCCGCAGAGCTTTTCACGCTGCAACGGTCTCCCTGATGCACAGGGACGGCACCGCCCCCGGGGGGAACGAGCCGATGAAGGGTCGGCCCCCTGCCGGGCAAGCGTGACGGCCCTTCAGGAGGCACGGCGTGAACGACGCACGATCCGGCACCGGTGAGGGCGCCCCCCACGGTCCTGCGCATGGCCTCCTGGGCCACAGGCTCCAGGAGGCCCGGCAGCCCGGCCCCGCCGAAGGCGACGCCCCGACGGACGCGCGGCTCTCGGCGCGGGAGCTGGTGGAGCGGATCGGCGGTGCCGGCGACCACTTCCTCGTGGTCCGGCGGACACCGGGGTCAGCCTGTGGACCGGGTGGCATCAAGCCGTAGGCGTCTGCGCCCGCAGCAGCTCCCGGTACCAGTGGTACGACGCCTTGGGGGTTCGTTCCAGGGTGCCGAAGTCGACGTGGACCAGGCCGAAACGGCGTGCGTAGCCCTCCGCCCACTCGAAGTTGTCGAGCAGGGACCACACGAAGTAGCCGCGCACGTCGACACCCGCCTCCACCGCCCGGTGCAGGGCCCGCACATGGCCGTCCAGGTAGGCGATGCGGTCCTGGTCGTCGATGCCCGGGGACGAGCAGCCGTTCTCGGTGATGACGACGGGCGGGAGCCGGTCGCCGTAGCGGTCGCGGAACGTGGTGAGCAGTTCGGTGAGGCCCCCGGGCACGACCGGCCAGCCGAAGTCGGTGACCGGGTGGCCCTCGATCTCCCGGACGGAGAAGGGCAGTTCGGCGGGCATCGTGACCCCGCCGAACTCGATCTCCGCGCCCTGCGGGGCACCCACCCTGGTCGGCGCGTAGTAGTTGATCCCGTACCAGTCGAGCGGCTCGGCGATCACTTTCAGGTCCGCCTCCACGTTCCCCGGCATCAGCTCGCCGATGCCGTCCGGGTACCGGCCCAGCAGCAACGGGTCCGCGAACAGGCGGTTCAGCAGCAGGTCGTAGAACTCGGCCGCCTCCACGTCCGCCGCCTCGGTCGAGGCCGCCCAGGTCGGGCCGTGCGAGTTGGCGATGCCGATGTCCCCGGCGCCGGAGGCGCGCAGGGCCCGGACGGCCAGGCCGTGGGCGAGCAGCTGGTGGTGGGCGGCCGGCAGCGCGTCGAACAGCAGCCGCTTCCCCGGCGCGTGCACGCCCAGGGCGTGACCCAGCAGGGTGTGCTCGGCGGGCTCGTTCAGGGTGATCCACTTCGTCACACGGTCGCCCAGCCGGCCCGCGACCAGTGAGACGTGCTCGGCGAAACGTTCGGCCGTGTCCCGCTCCAGCCAGTCCAGGTCCGCCGGCAGATCCCAGTGGAACAGCGTCGGCACCGGGCGGACGCCGGCCGCGCACAGGTCGTCCACCAGCCGGTCGTAGAAGTCCAGGCCCTTGTCGGAGCGCACGCGCGGCCAGGAGATCGAGAAGCGGTAGGCGTTCACGCCGAGGCCTGCCAGGAGTGCCACGTCCTCGCGGTGGCGGTGGACGTGGTCGCAGGCCACCGCCGCCGTCGAGCCGTCCTTCACCCGTCCCGGCTCCGCCGTGAACGCGTCCCACACGGACGGCTCGCGCTCGTCCGCGGCGCCCTCGATCTGGTGCGCCGAGGTGGACACGCCCCAAAGGAAGCCGTCGGGGAATCGGGGGATCGCGGTGCCTGCGTCAGTCGCCATGCGCTGGATCATCCGTACCGACGGTAACGGAAGTCAACGGCCGGGCGGGAAGGAGCCGTTACGCCCCCTCCTTCAGCACCCGCGAGATCAGCTTGCGCTGTTCCTCGGTCAGCCGGGGATCCGCGCAGTACACGGTCTTCCCGTCCACCGTGAGCTGGTAGCTGAAGCCGTCCGGCACCCCGACCGGCGGCGTGCTCCGGCCGGCGGCGACCGCCTGCCCGGCCAGGGCGTGCCACTCGGCGGCATCCGGCCGGCCCGAGGTGTCCACCTCCGCGTGCCGCTCGATGCCCGCGAACCCGCCCGTGCGCCTCACCTGAATCCGCATGGGACCTGTCTAGTACGGAACTACAGGGTCCGCACCCCGACCCGCTCCCAGGCCTTCGACACGGCGTCCAGTTCCTCCCCGTCGCCGAAGCGCTCCCGGGCGGCCTCGACGGTGAGCGTGGCGAAGTCGGTGAACATCGCCTGCTGCGTCAGGCGACCGCTCGTCAGGACGTCGTACCAGACCTGTCCGGCCCGCTCCCAGGCGTGACCGCCGAGGGCGGTGGCCGCGAGGTAGAAGGCGTGGTTCGGGATGCCCGAGTTGATGTGCACACCACCGTTGTCGCGGCCGGTGCGCACGAAGCCGTCCATCGTGGCCGGCTGCGGGTCCTTGCCGAGGACGTCGTCGTCGTACGCCGTGCCCGGCTCCTTCATGGAGCGCAGGGCCGTGCCCGTCACCCGCGGGGCGAGCAGCCCGGCACCGATCAGCCAGTCGGCCTCGGCGGCGGTCTGGCCGAGCGTGTACTGCTTGATCAGGGCGCCGAAGACGTCCGACAGGGACTCGTTGAGCGCGCCCGGCTGGCCGAAGTAGGTGAGGTTGGCCGTGTACTGCGTGACGCCGTGCGCGAGTTCGTGGCCGATCACGTCGATCGGGATGGTGAAGTCGAGGAAGATCTCCCCGTCCCCGTCGCCGAAGACCATCTGCTCGCCGTTCCAGAACGCGTTGTTGTAGTCGCGGTCGTAGTGCACGGTCGCGATCAGAGGGAGGCCTTTCCCGTCGATCGAGTCGCGCCGGTAGGCCTGGAGGAACAGCTCGAAGGTGGCGCCGAGACCCGCGTAGGCGCGGTTGACGGTGGCGTCCTTGCCGGGCCTGTCGCCCTCGCCGCGGACCTTGTGGCCGGGCAGGTCGGTGCCGTGCCGGGCGTCGTGGACGGTGCGCCGCGGCTTGCCGTCGGCGACCGCGGCCACGGCGGTGGCGCCGATGACCGTGGTCAGGCGGCGCTGGGTGCGCTCGAAGGCGTCGCGCTGCAGGGTGCGGCGGGCGGGACCGGCGAGCGCGGGGTCCTCGGCCTGGGCGAGCCGGTCGAGGACATGGGGCGGAACGATGGTGCAGAAGACGGGCTCGAAGCCCCCGTGAGTCGTCATGCCCGGCACCTTTGCACTGCGTGACGACCCTGTCACCAGTCGCCACCATGATTGGTGAAATACCGGGACAACGTCCCTCACGTTCCGTGGTGGAGTGGTATAGCGCACTTTTTGTCCCGTATGTGCGTCGGGTCCCGCATACTGATACGACCCCACGCGCCGGGAGAGGCTCGGCTAGCATGCTGCGCATCATGCGTTTCGGGCTGCTTCTCCTTAGCTGCCGCGGCGAGGGCCTGTAGTCGAGGCCGACTCCCTCCCCGCGGAGCTTGGTGCTGCGTCGTCGGCCGTCCTTCCGGACACCCCCTGAGGAGCCCCCGCATCATGGCGAACCGCCAGCAGCCCAGTTCCATGCCGATCCACAAGTACGGCCGCTACGAGCAGGTCGACATCCCGGACCGCACCTGGCCGGAGCAGCGCATCACCACCGCCCCCCGCTGGCTCTCCACCGACCTGCGTGACGGCAACCAGGCCCTGATCGACCCCATGTCGCCGGCCCGCAAGCGTGCCATGTTCGACCTGCTGGTCAAGATGGGCTACAAGGAGATCGAGGTCGGCTTCCCGGCCTCCGGCCAGACCGACTTCGACTTCGTACGCTCCATCATCGAGGAGCCCGGGGCCATCCCCGACGACGTCACCATCTCCGTACTGACCCAGGCCCGCGAGGACCTGATCGAGCGCACGGTGGAGTCCCTGAAGGGCGCCAAGCGCGCCACGGTCCACCTGTACAACGCCACGGCCCCGGTCTTCCGCCGGGTCGTCTTCCGCGGCTCCAAGGACGACATCAAGCAGATCGCCGTCGACGGCACGCGCCTGGTCATGGAGTACGCGGAGAAGCTGCTGGGCCCCGAGACCGAGTTCGGCTACCAGTACAGCCCCGAGATCTTCACCGACACCGAACTGGACTTCGCGCTGGAGGTCTGCGAGGCGGTCATGGACGTCTGGCAGCCCGGCCCGGGCCGCGAGATCATCCTGAACCTGCCCGCCACCGTGGAACGGTCCACGCCGTCCACGCACGCCGACCGCTTCGAGTGGATGGGCCGCAACCTCTCCCGCCGCGAGCACGTCTGCCTGTCGATCCACCCGCACAACGACCGCGGCACCGCCGTCGCCGCCGCCGAGCTGGCCCTGATGGCCGGCGCCGACCGCGTCGAGGGCTGCCTGTTCGGGCAGGGCGAGCGCACCGGCAACGTCGACCTGGTCACCCTGGGCATGAACCTGTTCTCCCAGGGCGTCGACCCGCAGATCGACTTCTCCGACATCGACGAGATCCGTCGCACGTGGGAGTACTGCAACCAGATGGAGGTCCACCCGCGCCACCCGTACGTGGGCGACCTGGTCTACACGTCCTTCTCCGGCTCCCATCAGGACGCCATCAAGAAGGGCTTCGACGCCATGGAGGCCGACGCGGCCGCCCGGGGCGTCACCGTCGACGACATCGAGTGGGCCGTCCCCTACCTGCCCATCGACCCGAAGGACGTCGGCCGCTCCTACGAGGCGGTCATCCGGGTCAACTCGCAGTCCGGCAAGGGCGGTATCGCCTACGTCCTGAAGAACGACCACAAGCTGGACCTGCCGCGCCGGATGCAGATCGAGTTCTCCAAGCTCATCCAGGCGAAGACCGACGCCGAGGGCGGCGAGGTCACGCCGAAGGACATCTGGTCGGTCTTCCAGGACGAGTACCTGCCCAACCCCGAGAACCCGTGGGGCCGGATCCAGGTCAAGAACAACCAGTCGACGACCGACACCGACGGCGTGGACACGCTGAAGGTGGAAGCCACGGTCGACGGCCAGGACACCGTCCTGACCGGTTCCGGCAACGGTCCGATCTCGGCCTTCTTCGACGCCCTGCAGTCCGTCGGCATCGACGTACGCCTGCTGGACTACCAGGAGCACACGATGAGCGAGGGCGCCTCCGCGCAGGCCGCCTCCTACATCGAGTGCGCGATCGGCGACAAGGTCCTGTGGGGCATCGGAATCGACGCCAACACGACGCGGGCCTCGCTGAAGGCGGTCGTCTCGGCCGTCAACCGCGCGGCTCGCTGACCAGCCGTACGGGTCTGCGTCCGAAGGCCGCTCGAGGGACGCCACAGGGGCCCCACCCGCCGGTGTACGGCGGGTGGGGCCCCGTCGTATACCGGCCATTCGCTGTGGAGGTCACGGAAAGGTCTCCTCCAGGGTGCTGACTCCACGTCTTTGATGTGGCTAACATCACGCAAGCGCGGCGGCGTTGCCGCGCGGCGTGACGGAGGTGCGACGTGCTGCCAGGACGGGGACGAAACGGTCATGCCGCCAGGTGTTCGCGCATCCTGGGCACCCGCACCGCGTGGACGGCCGCCGGTGACGGGGAGTTCTTCTGCCCCGGCTGCGGCGGCGACCGCAACTACCAGCGGCTGACCGGACAGCGCCGCTTCACCCTGCTCGGCCTGCCCGTGCTGCCGCGCGGCGAGACCGGCCCGGTCGTGGAGTGCGCCGCCTGCCGTCGCCACTTCGGCACGGACGCCCTCGACCACCCCACCACCACGCGCTTCTCCGCGATGCTCCGCGACGCCGTGCACACGGTCGCCCTCGCGGTGCTGGCCGCGGGCGGCGCCGGTTCCCGCACGGCACTGGAGGCCGCCGTACTCGCCGTGCGCGCGGCCGGCTTCGACGACTGCACCGAGGAGCGGCTGGCCGCCCTCGTCGAGGCGCTGGAGGCCGACACCGGCCGGATCACCGGCGGACCCTGCGGCGCCGGGCTCGCCATAGAGCTGCACGAGGCCTTGGACCCGCTCGCCCCGCACCTCGCCACCGTCGGCCGCGAATCGATCCTGCTGCAGGGCGCCCGCATCGCCCTCGCGGACGCGCCGTACACCCCGGCCGAGCGCGATGTGCTGGCGACGGTGGGTGCGGCGCTCACCCTCTGCTCCGACGACGTGAGCCGGCTGCTCGCAGCGGCGGCGCGCACGCCTTCGTAGGGCACGCCCCCACGTACTCCCCGGGGAGTAACACGCGGCCGGGACCACCCCCGGCAGTAGCCCCCGGTTCGACCTCACGCCCGACGAAACGGCCCCCGGCCGACGGGAGTCTGGAGACCGACCAGACACCCGACCGGAGGGAGCCGGACACATGGGGGCCGTAAGGACGCGTACCGGGCGGAAGCGGGCCGTGCCCTGGGTGGTGGTCGGGCTGTGGCTCGCCGCGCTCGTGCTGGTCGGGCCGCTCGCGGGCAAGTTCGCCGACATCCAGCAGAACCGCGCGGTCGACTACCTGCCCGACAGCGCCGACTCGACCCAGGTGGCGCGGATCCAGGACGAGTTGCCCGGCGGTGAGTCGACCGACCTGGTGCTCGTCTACCACCGTGACGGCCGTCTGACCGACGCCGACCGGCGCACCGCCGACCGGCAGATCACCGAGGTGAGCGGCGCCTACGACCTTTCCGGGGAGCCGCGGGGCATCCCGTCGAAGGACGGCTCCACTCTGATGTACCCGGTCTCGAGCACCCAGCCGGGCCAGGACGAGGAGGCCCGGGACGCGTTCGTCGACGGGGTGCGGGACATCGCCGACGGCGGCGGTGGGCTCAGCGTCGAGGTCGGCGGGCCCGGTGCGCTGAACACCGACATGAACAAGGTGTTCGGGACACTCGACGCCACGCTGCTGCTCGCCACGCTCGGCGTCGTCACCGTGCTGCTCATCCTCATCTACCGCAGCCCCTTCCTGTGGCTGGTGCCGCTCGCCGTGGCGGGCGCCGCCGCCGCCGTGTCGATGGCCGCCGGGTACGGGCTGCACGAACTGTTCGACGTCACCGTCACCGGGCAGAGCGGCGGCGTGATGACCGTGCTGGTCCTCGGCGCCGGCACCGACTACGCGCTGCTCCTCATCGCCCGCTACCGCGAGGAACTGCGGCGTCACGAGCGGCCGTACGACGCCATGCGCACCGCCCTGCGCGGCTGCGGACCGGCGATCCTCGCCTCCTCGGGGACCGTCGCGGCCGGGCTGCTGTGCCTGCTCGCTGCCGACCTCAACAGCAGCAGGGGCATGGGCCCGGTCGGCACGATCGGGGTGCTCGCCGCGCTGGTCGCCATGACGACCCTGCTGCCGGCGGTTCTGGTGCTGCTGGGGCGGCGGGTCTTCTGGCCGCTGATCCCGGCGTTCGGGAGTGAGCCGAAGGCCCGGCGGTCGCTGTTCGCCGCGATGGGCAGCTCGGCGACGCGGCGCCCCGCCACCGTGCTCGCCGGCGGGGCCGTGCTGCTCGGTGCTCTCGCGCTCGGTACGTTCAACCTGTCCGGCAGCCTGAAGCAGGAGGACTTCTTCACCGAGCGGCCCGAGTCCATCACGGCGATGCAGACGCTGGCACGGGAGTATCCCGAGCGGAGCAGCCGGCCCGTCACGGTCATCGCGCCCGAGGAGCGGGCCGAGGCGGTTGCCGAGCGGGCCCGGACCACCGGGGGCGTCGCCGAGGTGGCGCCCGGACGCAGTGGCTCGGGCTGGACCGAGATCGCCGTCTTCACCACCGCGGCCCCCGAGTCCCCGGCCGAGACCCGCACCATCGAGGCGCTGCGGGCCGGGCTCGATCCCGTGGGCGCGTACGTCGGCGGGCCCAGCGCGCAGCAGATCGACCTGGCCGAGAGCGAGGCGCGGGACCGGAAGGTGATCGTGCCGCTGGTGCTCGGTGCCGTGTTCGTCATCCTGGTCGGGCTGTTGCGCAGCCTCGTCGCGCCGCTGCTGTTGCTGGCGGCGGTGGTGGCGGTCTGGGGCGCCGCGCTCGGGATCGGCGGGCTGGTCTTCGAGCCGGTGTTCGGGTTCGCCGGGAACGATCCGGGGCTCGGGCTGCTGTCCTTCGTGTTCCTGGTCGCCCTCGGTGTCGACTACGGCATCTTCCTGATGCACCGGATGCGGGAGGAGTCCGTGGGCGGCGCCGAGCCGGAGGCGGCGGCGCTCACCGCGCTGCGGACGACCGGCGGGGTCATCGCCTCGGCGGGGGTCGTGCTGGCGGCGACCTTCGCGGTGTTGACCACGCTGCCCATGGTGGGGCTGGTCGAGCTCGGGTTCGTGATCGCGGTCGGGGTGCTGCTCGACACGTTCCTGGTGCGGACGTACCTGGTGACCACCGCGAGTGTGCTGCTCAAGCGCCGGGTGTGGTGGCCGGGGAAGCTCTCGCGGGCGCCGGAGCGGACGGTTCCGCCGAAGGAGCAGGAGCCTGTGGCCGCCAACGCCCGCTGACCCACGGCGCCCCTCCTCTCCCGGAGGGGCGCCCTCCTGGCCGAGGATGATGCCGTGCAGGCTCCCACCACCACCCAGCCGACCTGGTCGCGGCCCGCGGAGCGGATCATGGCCGCGATCAACCGCGACCCCCTGACCGCCCCGCACGCCCTCCGCAACGACGCGCTGCTCGCCCTTGCCGCCGCCGCGCTCGCCATCGCCCTGGCCCTGCTCGTCGACGACGGGCGCAGGCCCGACGCGCTGGGCTGGACGCTGCTGGTCGCCTGCAACGTGCCGATCGCGTGGCGGCGCCGGCGGCCCCTGCTGGTGCTGCTCGCGGTCGTGGTCTGTGTCGGGCCGTACCACGCCCTGGACAACAGCCACACCGCGCCGACCCCGGCGACGTACATCGCGCTCTACACGGTGGCCGTCACCGGCCGCCCGCTGCGCACCGTCCTGGTCGGGGCCGGGGTCATCAGCCTCTCGGTCGGCGTGATGCTCACCGTCAGCATGCACGAGGCGCTGGAGGTGCTCCGCATCTCGGGCTGGGTCGTCGCCGTGCTGTTCTGCGGTGCCGACGTGCGCGTCTACCGCCGGTACGTCGCCTCCATCGTGGAGCGCGCGGAACGTGCCGAACGCACCCGTGAGGAGGAGGCCCGGCGGCGGGTCGCCGAGGAGCGGCTGCGGATCGCCCGGGATCTGCACGACCTGCTCGCCCACAGCATCACCCTCATCGGGGTGCAGACCTCCGTCGCCGCCCATGTGCTGTCCGCCGACCCGGAGCGGCTCGACCGGGAGACGGTCGCCAAGGCCCTCGACGACATCGCCGAGACCTGCCGCAGCGCCCGCGGTGAACTCCGTACGACCCTGGAGGTGCTGCGCGAGCACGGCCCCCCGGACGCCCGCGGCCCGCTGCCCGGCCTCGACGGCCTGCCCGACCTGGCCCGGGCCGCGCGGCTCGCCGGAGCCCGGGTCGAGCAGACGGTGCGGATACGGCACGCGCCGCCCGCCGTCGGCGCCGCCGCCTACCGCATCGTGCAGGAGGCCCTGACGAACGCGGTACGGCACGCGGGGCCCGAACCGGCCGTCCGGGTCGAGCTGGACGAGCGGAACGGCGCCCTGCACCTGTCGGTCCGCGACGGCGGCACCGGACCGGCCCCGGGTACGACCCCGGGCTTCGGGCTCGTCGGCATGCGCGAGCGGGCCCGCAGCGTCGGTGGCACACTCGACGCCAAACCGCGCACCGGGGGCGGATTCGAGGTGACCGCGGTCCTGCCGCTGGCCACGACGGGGGAGAGGACCGGATGACCGTACGGGTGCTGCTCGCGGACGACCAGACGCTGGTGCGGGAGGCGTTCGCGATGCTCGTGGAGTCGGCCAGGGACATGGAGGTCGTCGGTCAGGCCGCCACCGGGAGGCAGGCCGTCGAACTGGCCCGCAGCGCACGCGCCGACCTCGTGGTGATGGACATCCGCATGCCCGATCTCGACGGCATCGAGGCGACCCGGCTCATCGCCGCCGACGAGGACCTCGCGGGCGTGCGGGTGCTCGTCCTCACCACGTACGACACCGACGAGAACATCGTCGACGCCCTGCGCGCCGGTGCCTCCGGGTTCCTGGTGAAGGACACCAGGCCGGCCGAACTCCTCGACGCCATCCGCACGGTCGCGGCCGGGGATTCCCTGCTGTCGCCCGGGCCCACGGCACGGCTGATCGAGCGGTTCCTGCGCAGCCCCCGCGCACCGGAGACCGGCGGGCCCGAGTGCCTGTCCGGCCGGGAGCGGGAGGTGCTCGCGCTGGTCGCGCGCGGCCTCAACAACACCGAGATCGCCAACGCGCTGGGTCTGAGCCCGCTCACCGCGAAGACCCACGTCAGCCGGATCATGGGCAAACTGGCGGCACGGGACCGGGCGCAGCTGGTCATCGTCGCGTACGAGTCGGGGATGGTGACGCCGGGGAGCGTCTGAAGGACGGGTTCTAGAGCAGCCCGGCCGCCGCCAGGTACTTGCCCACCCGCTCCACCTCCTCCGGCGACAGCGGGATCTGCGGCCGCGCCGTCGCCGGGCAGCCGATCACGCCCCGCAGGTGCAGGGCGGCCTTGAAGGCGCCGATCGCCGAGGAGTTCGGTCCCATCCGGGCCGGGTCGCCGACGGTCACCATGCCGAACAGCGCGCACAGGCGCTCCTGTTCGGCACGGGCCGCGTCCCAGTCCCCGGCGCGGCACAGGCGGTCCAGGCGGACGTAGCCGTGCGGGTCGACGTTGCCGAGGCCCGGCACCGTGCCGTCCGCGCCGATCGCGAGGGCCGCGTCGACGATCAGCTCGGAGCCGGTCAGCACGCTGAATCCGGTGACGCCCTGGCGTTCCCGGACTCCGGTCACGACCTGGCGGAAGGCGGCCAGGTCACCGCTGGAGTCCTTGAGCCCGGCCACGACACCGTCCGCGGCCAGCTCCAGCACCACGTCGGCAGGCAGCTTCGTGTGGACGGCGAGGGGAAGGTCGTAGGCGATCACCGGGACCGGGCTCGCGGCGGCGACCGCGCGGTAGTGGCGGGCGATCTCCGCCGGGTGGGTCCGGGCGTAGAACGGGGCGGTGACGACGACCGCGTCCGCGCCCGCCGCCGTCACCGACGCGACATGGTCCAGGACCCGGGGCGTCGTCATGTCGATCGCCCCGGCCAGCACCGGCAGCTGCCCGCCCACATGGCCGGTGACCGACTCGACGACCAGCCTGCGCTGCCGGTCGGGGAGGTACGCGGCCTCCGAGGTCGAGCCGAGCACGAACAGTCCGTGCACGCCGCCGGCCAGCAGATGGTCGACGAGTCCGAGCAGTGAGGGGACGTCCACCTCGCCGTCCGGTGTCAGGGGCGTGCAGACGGGCGGGATGACACCGCTCAGCGGGGCGAAGGTCATGGCGCCTCCATCGGGTCGCGTCGGTGGACGAGGTCGCGGGTCGACTCGTCCTCCCGGACAGGATGGTGGCAGCGGAAGCGGTGCGCGGGTGCCGACGCGGCGGAGAAGCCCGGCATCTCGTCCGCGCACATGCCGTCCGCCTTCCAGCAGCGGGTGCGGAACGGGCAGCCGCTCGGCGGCCGGGTCGCCGACGGGACCGGGCCGGCCAGCGGGATCGGTTCGATCGGGTCGAGCAGGCCGGGCGTGGCGGAGAACAGGGCACGGGTGTACGGGTGCCGGGCCCGGTCGGTGACCAGGGCGGCCGGGGACTCCTCCACGATCCGGCCCAGATACATGGTGATCACGCGATCGCTCATGCGCCGTACCGTCTGGATGTCGTGCGAGACGAACACCAGCGCCAGACCGAGGCGTTCCCTCAGGTCCAGCAGGAGGTTGAGGATCTGGGCCCGGACCGACACGTCCAGGGCGCTCGTCGGCTCGTCGGCCACGACCAGATCCGGGTCAAGGGCCAGGGCCCGGGCGATCGCCACGCGCTGGCGCTGCCCGCCCGAGAGCCGGCCGGGCAGGGCACCGGCGAGGGGCCGGGGCAGGCCGACGAGGGACATCAGCTCGCGGACCCTGTCGTCGCGCTGCCTCCTCGTGCCCCGGTCGTGCACGTCCAGCGGGTCCCGCAGGATCTGCCGGACGGTCAGGCGGCGGTTCAGGGCCGTCGACGGGTCCTGGAAGATCATGCCGGTGCCGCCGCCGACGGTCCGGCGCCGCTCGGCGGCCGGCATCGCCCACAGGTCCCTGCCCCGGAACGACACCGTCCCCCGCGTCGGCCGCTCCACCCCCACCAGCACCTTCGCCAGCGTCGACTTGCCGCAGCCCGACTCGCCGACCACGCCGACGGTCTCGCCGGGCGCGATCACCAGGTCGGCGCCGGTCAGGGCGTACACCCGCTCGCGGGTGAAGAGGCCACCGCCGCGGGCCTTGTGGACGACGTGGGCGTCGGTTAGCTCCACAAGAGCGGGCTGTGCGTTCATGACACCGCCTCGGTCTCGGTGGCCGCGAGCTCCGTCGCCGGGTGATGGCAGGCCGCCGTGTGCGCCGGCGTGCCGGCCAGGACGGGGGCCGTCGTCCGGCAGACGGCGCTCGCGCGCGGGCAGCGGCCGGCGAAGCGGCACCCCGCGGGGAAGTCGGCCGGGGCCGGCACGACGCCCCTGATCTGCGTCATCCGCTCCTGCCCCGACTCCAGCGACAGGACGCTGCCGAGCAGACCGCGTGTGTAGTGGTGGGCCGGGGCCCCCACCAGGTCGGCGGTCACGCCCGCCTCCACGATCTGCCCGCCGTACATCACCACCACGCGGTCGGTGACGTCCGCGACCAGCGCCAGGTCGTGCGAGACGAGGATCAGCGCGAAGCCGAGCTCCTCGCGCAGCCGCAGCAGCAGCTCCATGACCTGCGCCTGCACGGTCACGTCCAGGGCGGTCGTCGGCTCGTCGGCGACGATCAGCTTCGGGTCGCGGGACAGGGCCATGGCGATGAGGACGCGCTGGCGCTGCCCGCCGGACAGTTCGTGCGGGTAGCTGCGCAGGGTGCGCCCCGGGTCGAGGCCCACCATCGTCAGCAGCTCGGCGGGGCTCCGGTGCCCGCCGCGTCGCACGACCTGCTTCAGCTGGGCGCGGATCGTCATCGCCGGGTTCAGCGACGACAGGGCGTCCTGGTAGATCATCGCCATCTCGTGGCCGAGCAGCCCGCGGCGTACGCGCATCGGTTCGGCGAGCAGGTCCCGCCCGTGGAAACGGACCTGGCCGCCGATCCGCGCCCCCTTCGGCGGCAGGCCCATGATCGCCAGCGCGGTCAGGGACTTGCCGCAGCCCGACTCGCCGACCAGCCCGAGCACCTCCCCGGGGCGCACCTCGAAGCCGATGCCGTCCACGATGTCCACGCCGCCGTGCCGCTGGTCGAAGCCGATCGTGAGGTTCTCCACCGCGAGCACCGGCTGCCCGCCCCGGGGCAGCGGACGGGCCCGGGCCCGCAGCCGCCGGGCCGCCTCCGCCAGACCGGGCAGCCGCACGACCTCCCCGCTGCCGGGCTCCGGGGCCTCCACCGGGTCATCGCCGGGCGCCTCGGCATCCCGCGCCGACGGGGCCGCCCACGCGTCGGACACGCCCTCGGACAGGATGTTCAGCGACAGCACGGTGACCAGCATCAGCAGCCCGGGGAACACCGTCGCCCACCAGCCGCCGGTCAGCACCATGTTCTTGCCGTCCGCGATGACACTGCCCCAGGACGGGTCCGGCGGCCGTACGCCCGCCCCGATGAACGACAGCGACGCCTCGAACACGACCGCCTCGGCGACCTGGACCGTGCAGAACACCAGCACCGGCGCGGCGCAGTTGACCGCCACGTGCCGCAGCACGATGTGCGGAGTGCGGGCGCCGATCACCCGTTCCGCCGTCACATAGTCCTCGCCGTACTGGTCGAGGACGTTCGCCCGGACCACCCGCGCCACCGGCGGCGTGAACAGGAACGCGATCGCGCAGATCAGCACCGTGATGCCACCGCCGAACACCGCCACCAGCACGGCGGCCAGCGCGATCCCCGGGAACGCCATCACGATGTCCAGGCAGCGCATCAGCGTCTCGTCCACCGCCTTGCGGGAGGTCGCCGCGATCGCCCCCAGCAGCGCGCCGGCCACCAGGGCGAGTCCGGTCGCGCCGAGCCCGATCGCCAGCGACCAGCGCGCCCCGTACATCAGCCGGCTCAGGATGTCCCGGCCGAGGCTGTCCTGGCCCATCCAGTGCCCGGCCGACGGATGCCCGGTGCCGTCCGCCGGCGGCTGCTGGTCGAGTGGGTCGTGCGGGGCGAGGAGCGGCGCGCACAGCGCCATCACGGCGACGACCGCCAGGAAGCAGACGGCGATCCTCGACGGCACCGGCAGCCTGCGCGGGCCGCGCAGCCGGACACCGGGCCGGCACAGCGCCTCGGCCAGGCCCTTGCGGGTCATCATGCGGTCATCATGGGGGCGCATCCCTCAATCGCGGGTTGACCAGCAGGTACAGGACGTCGATGACCAGGTTCACCACGACGAATCCGGCCGCCGTGGTCAGCACCACGCCCTGCACGACGGCCGGATCGCCGTTCTTCACGGCGTCGATCATCAGCTTGCCCATGCCGGGCAGCGAGAAGATCGTCTCGATGACGACCGCGCCGCCCAGCAGATAGCCGACGCGCAGACCGAGCACGGTGAGCGGGGTGACGAGCGCGTTGCGCAGCACGTTGCGCCCCACGACCACCCGCGGCGGCAGTCCGCTCCCGATCGCCGTCCGTACGTAGTCCTTGTCCAGTTCCTCGACCACGGCCGTGCGCACGATCCGGGTCAGCTGCGCCGCCACCGGAAGCGACAGCGCGAACGCCGGCAGGGTCATGGTCTTCAGCCAGCCGGTGAGCGAGTCGGCCGGGTTGATGTAACCGCCGGTCGGGAACCAGCCCAGGTCGACGGCCAGGTACTGGATCATCAGCAGTGCCAGCCAGAAGCCGGGCGCCGCGACACCGGTGAGGGACACCACCCGGATGATCTGGTCGGGCAGCCGGTCCCGGTGGATCGCCGCGGTCACGCCGCCCAGGAGGGCCAGTACGACCGCTATGCCCAGGCCGAGGAACGTCAGCTGGAGGGTGAGCGGCAGCGCGGTGGCGACCTGGTCGAGCACCGGCGCCCGGGTCAGCGCGCTCGTGCCGAGGTCGCCGTGGAGCAGATCGGCGACGAAGCCGGCGTAGCGCACCGGCAGCGGATCCAGCAGGCCGTGTTCCTCGCGGAAGTCGTGCAACTGCCGTGGCGTCGGGTTGGCGCCCTGGAAGAACGCCGACGCCGGGTCGACGTCCGAGAACCGCATCACCAGGAACACGAACAGCACGATGCCGAGCATCAGCGGCACGAGCAGGGCGACACGGCGGAGCAGGATCCGCAGGACGGCCGTCATGTGGCTAGGCCCACTTGGCCTGGAGGAGGTTGATGCCCGGGTAGGGCTGCGCCCTTATCCCGCTGAGCCGCGCCGGGTCCCAGGCGGTCATCAGCTCGTTGTGGACGACCGGGTAGAGCACGGCCTGTTCGGCGACGACGTCGATGTAGTCCTGGACCATCGTCTTCTTCTTCTGCGGGTCGGGCTCCCGGGTGGCCCGGTCCATGTCCGTGAAGAGCTGCCTGGCGACCGGGTCGGAGGCCCACCGCGTGTACTGCATCCACAGGTTGTCGGGCCCGTAGTTGTACCGCATGATCAGGTCGGCGTCGACGCCGAACTGGTTGGGGTTCGAGGCGGCGGCCACCACCTGGTAGTCCTGCTTCTGGTCCATCTTCGTGAAGACGGCCGTGGTCTCCTGCGGGGACAGGGTCGTCCTCACCCCGATCGCGTCCCAGGACGCCTTGACGGTGGGCAGGCAGTCGACGATCCAGCTGACGTTCACGGCGAGGATGTCGATGCTCAGCCCTTCGGCCCCGGCCTCCTTCAGCAGGGCCTTCGCCCTGTCGGGGTCGTGGTCGTAGACCGTCTTCGCCCGGCGGTAGGACGGGTTGGCCTCGTCGAGGAAGGAACTGGAGGGCTTGCCGTGGCCCTTGAGGGCGACCTCCACCATCTTCTCGGTGTCGATGGCGTAGTGCAGGGCCTGGCGCACCCGCACGTCGTCGAAGGGCTTGTGCCTGGTGTTGAACATCAGGAACAGGTTGTTCATCCCGGCCCCGCCGGCGACCGTCAGCCCGCCGCTCTCCAACTGCCCGATGTTGGCGTACGGGATGTTGTCCGCGATCTGGGCGCCCGCGCTCGACCCGGAGATCTTGGCGACCCGGGGTGCCGCGTCCACGATGGTCAGCCAGTTCATCTTCCGGAAGGCGGGCTTGCGGGGGCCGTTGTAGGCGTCGAAGGCTTCGAAGGTCGTGTTCGACTTCGGGTGGTGAGCGGTCTGCCGGTACGGCCCCGAGCCGATCGCCTTGCCCTTGACGGCGTCGTCCCAGCCGCCCGGCTTCGCGTACACGTGCCTCGGCATGATCTTGGCGAGCGTGAGCCGCGAAAGACCGTCCGGGAACGGGAACTTGAGCACCAGTTCGACGTTGTGCGCGTCGATCTTCCGGACCTCCTTCAGCCAGCTCGCGAAGAAGCCCTTGGCGAGGGTCTGGGTGTCCGGGTCGAGGATCCGCCGGAAGACGAACACCACGTCGTCGGCGGTGACGGGCCTGCCGTCGTGGAACGTCGCGCCCGCCCGCAACGCGAACCTCCATGACGTGCTGTCCGGATCCTTCGGCACCTCGGTCGCCAGCGCCGCGTACGGTTCCCGGGAGATCGGATCCGTGTCCAGCAGCCCCTCGTAGACGTGGTGGTTGGCGGCCATGCAGAACGCGGACGCCGTCTGGGTGGGGTCCCAGCTGCCGTCGTTGCCGTAGCCGATGACCGCGGTGAGCGTCCGTTCCCGGTCACCGCCAATGCCGGTGTCGTTGGTGGACTCCGGCCCGGACGAACAGGCCGACAGCGACGTGGAGACGGCGGCGGTCGCGCCCAGCGCGCCGGTGTACTTCAGGAACGACCGGCGGCGCGGTGCCGGCACGTCGGGGGTCACGTCGCGCACGGGTCCTCCAGCGAGGGTCCGGGGGGAAGGGGGCCGGCAGGGGAGATACGACGTCCTACGTCCTGCGGTCAGCGACCATAGGAGGGGGTATGGGGGCGGTCAAGGGATCGCACACGAATGGTGTATCCGCCAGAGGGCCGGACCAATGACGCCGTCGGTGGCGCGAGTTGACGGCTTGTCGGAGCAGGCCGAGCGCCGGCTACCGCCAGGGGCGGGGGTGGCATGGGGGTGATCCCGCCACCCGGCGAGCGGACGTGGAGCATGATGAGGGAGTGAGCGAGCTGTGGAGCGAGAGTGACACCGGCATCCTGCGACTGCCCTCGGGCCGCTTGATCCGCGGCCGGGGTCTGCGCCGCCCTCCGGACCCCGCCGCGCCCCTTCCCTCCTACGGCGTCTACCTGCTCGGCCGGCGACCGCCCGCGGTCCCCTGGGAGTCGGGCTGGATCCGCTGGCCCGACTTCCGCCTCCCGGCGGACCGGACGGCCGCCCGCACGACGCTGGCCGGCGTATGGGAACGGGCCGCGGCAGAGCGGGTGGAGATCGCCTGCGGCGGAGGGCGCGGCCGTACGGGCACGGCCCTGGCCTGCCTGGCGGTGCTGGACGGGGTGCCGGCGGAGGAGGCGGTGGGGTACGTCCGCCGGCACTACGACCGGCATGCCGTGGAGACGCCCTGGCAGCGGCGTTACGTGCGCCGGTTCGGCGAGGACTGAGCCTCTCCTTCGGCCCGGCACCTCATCCCTTGGTCTGCTCCCCGTAGACCGACGGACGACAGCGGACCCGGTGCCCCGCCCGGCACTGTGGACGGCATGGATGAGACCAAGGGGAGCAGGCGGACGAAGGGGATCAGCCGGGCGCGTTTCCTGGCCGGGGCGGCGGCGGTGGGGATCGCCGGGGCGGCGGGGCCGGCCGGTCAGGCCCGGTCGGCGCAAGCCCGGCACAGCCGCGGACTGCGCCGGAGGGGCGTCGTCTACACGGTCGGAGCGGGGGAGACACCGGGGACAGCGTGGAGCGCCCGGCGGATGCGGCACGACATCCGGGCCATCAGGGACCGGTTGCACGCCGACACCGTCGACGTCACGGGCGACGGCGTCGAACGCCTCACGAAGACCGCCGCCGAGGCCGCCGAGCGGGAACTGCACGTCTGGCTGCAGCCGACCCTGGGGGACGCCCCGCAGCGGGACATCCTGGAGCACATCGCCGAGACCGGGCGGTTCGCCGAGCGGCTGCGGCGCCACGGCGCGAGCGTCGACTTCAGTGTCGGCTGCGAGTTCTGGCTGTTCGTGCCCGGCATTCTGCCGGGCGAGACGGTGCTGGAGCGCATCGAGAACCTCCGGAACGGCACGGTCGACTGGCCACGCGCACAGCGGCGTCTCGCGGAGTTCACCGCCAGGGCCGCGAAGGTCGGCCGCTCCGTCTTCCGGGGCGACCTCGCCTATGCCGCGGCCCAGTCCATCGACAACCCGGACTGGAACCTCTTCGACATCGTCGGCATCGACTACTACGCGCACTTCGACAAGCGGTCCGACCACGTCCGTGAGCTGAGGCAGTATCTGAAGTGGGGCAAGCCGCTCGCCATCACCGAGTTCGGCACCTGCGCCTACGTCGGTGCGCCCGAGACCGGCGGCATGGGCTGGGACATCGTCGACTACGACAAGGAACCGCCGGAGATCAAGGGGAACCCGGTCCGCAGCGAGCGCGTCCAGGCCGACTACGTGGGCGAGTTGCTGGACATCTTCGAGTCGATGGGCCTGTACGCGGCGATGGCCTTCGAATTCGTCAGCCCGGACGCCCCGCACCGCCCGGACGAGCCGCGCCTGGACCTCGACCTGGCGGCGTACGCCATCACCAAGGTCGTCAAGGACCGTCCGGCCGACCCCGCCTCCGGCTGGCACTGGGAGCCGAAGGAGGCGTTTCGCGCGGTGGCCCGCCGGTACGGGGCGGCGGGCCACCGCACTCCTCAGCCGCAGTAGAGGTCGGAGGAGGGCCGCGTGCCGGTGGCCAGGAAACGGGAGACGGTCCGGTCGCCGCAGGCGTTGCCGTTGGCGAGGTAGGCGTCATGACCGGTGGAGTTCACGGTGACCATGACGGCCCGGTCACCGAGGGCCTGCCGCAGCTTCCGGGCCCCCGCGAGCGGGGTGGCGACATCCCGCTCGTTCTGCACGAGGAGGATGTTGGACGGCCCGCGGTCGGTGACCCGCACGGCCGGCTCCCTCGGCTCGTACGGCCAGGCCGCACACACCATCGGCCCGCGCGGCATGCCCGCGGTCAGCGGGTACGCGGCGCGGCTCGCGTCGACGTCCTTCTGGTACGCGGCGGCCGAGTCGGGCCAGTCGACGTCGTTGCAGATCGTGCCGACGCCGACCGCGGTGACGTTCTGCAGGACCGACTCCGGCGGGGCCTCGGGCACCGGCGGCACGGTGCCCTTGCGGGCGGCCCGGATGGTCTCGGCCAGGGTCGGGTAGTCGTCGGGGTCGTAGAGGCTGGACAGCATGGTCTGGCGCAGCGCGTTGCCGTCCAGCCGCGGCGGGTTGGCGCCGGGCCAGGGCAGAGGCTCGCGGTCCAGCCGGGCGGCGAGACGCAGGAAGCCGGAGCGCACCTCGGCGGGCGTGCGGGCCACCCGGTGCGGGTTGCCCGGCCGGGAGGCCCACGTGGCGAACTCGGGGAAGTTGTCCTCGACCCCGACCTCGAAGGCGGCGAGCCAGTTGCGGGTCACGCGGGTGTGGTCGGGGTCGTCGTTGCTGTCCAGCACGATGCGGTCGGTGCGGTGCGGGAACAACTGGCTGTAGACGGCGCCGACGTAGGTGCCGTACGAGACGCCCCACGCGGAGATCTTCTCCTCGCCGAGCGCGGCCCGGACACGGTCCAGGTCGCGGGCCTCGTTGGCGGTGCTGATGTGCCGGATCAGCTCACCGCCGTTGCGTACGCAGGCCGCTGACGTACGCCGGGCGGTGGCCATGTTCTCGGCGACGGAACCGTCCGGGCCCGGCCAGGGCAGGAGCTTCGTCGCTCCGATGTCGGCGGGATCCAGCTCGCAGTCGACGGCGGTGGAGGGCGCCATCCCGCGCGGCGCGAACCCGATGAGGTCATAGGCGTCCCGTACCTTCTGCGGAAGCTTCTGCCCCTTGCCGGAGGGATCGGCGAGACTGTCCCCACCGGGCCCGCCCGGGATGAGTAACAGCGCGCCTCGCCGGGCGGACGGCTTCTCACCGGGGATCCGGGAGACGGCGATCCGGATCTGGGGGCTGTCCGGGTCGGAGTAGTCCATGGGCACACCGATGGTGGCGCACTGCTGTCGGGGGTCGAGCCCGGAGCCCTCGCACGCGCCCCACTCGACCCGCTCCCCGCCGGCCGCGGACGCCCCACCGGGTCCGGCGAACCCGAGGACCACTCCGAGGGCGGCGACCAGTACCGCGCATTTCGAGATCTGCTTCATGCCCAGCAGCCTGGCCGAACCCGACGGCGGACCACATCCGGGTAACTGCCTTATGTGTGCGGGGGATTACCCCCGGCCGGGAGACGGCGTCCGGCGCGGAGGTCCGTCCGTTCCCCTGGGCCGGCCCGCCGGCGGCCGCACCATGAAGACGTCGATCGCGTCCTGGGTGTCCACCCTGAAGCCGTGGCGTTCGTAGAGGCGGCGCGCCGGGCTGCCCCGGAGGACGTTCAGGCGGACGAGGCCGCCGGTGGAGTCCGTCCCGTCCAGCAGGGTACGCAGGACCGCCGAACCGATGCCCCGGCCCTGGAGCGCCGGAGTGAGGTGGAAGTGCTCCAGCCAGTGGCCGGTCCCGGACGGGCGCAGGAAGACACTGCCCGCGAAGGAACCGGCGGTCGTGATGACCGACGTGTGCCGCGCGGCGAAGCCGTCCCGCAGGCGCTGCCCGACCCGGTCTTCGTCGTAGCGGCCCAGCCGCTCCAGGTCCGGCCGCATCACCACGGCCCGAAGTTCCGCGATCGCCTCGACATCCGCCGGCCGCGCGGGGCGCATGCCCCATTCCGGTTCCGAATGCCCCTCTGATGCTTTCACGGCTGGATTGTCTCAACGGGTCCCAGACCACCTCTTGTCGGCATCCGCCATGGGGCGAACCGCTCACCGAAAACGCCGGTTTGCCGCACTGCGTGCCGAACCCCTCAGTGCCGCGCGGCAGTTGTACGACACAGACCCTTCCCGAGTGTAGACGCGGAGCGTGACCGAGGAGATGCGAAGAGTGAAACCGTGAAAGAAAGGGGAGCACGGTGGAGGCACGACACTCGGCGCTCTGCGTCGAAGAAGCGGAGGATGCGGTGAAAGAATTGCGGGCAGAACTCGCCAAGGCCGGAAGGATCCTGCCCTCATCGGGGCTCGACCCGGTGAGTCTTGTGCGGGAAGCGCCCTGCCCGCTCGTCGAATCGGGCCGGGACTCCGCGCGCACCGCCGGACGGCTCGTGGCGGTGCCGCGATGAAGCCTCCGGTCGGCGCGTACGTCGTGGACACCCGCAGCGGTCGCATCGGCATCGTGATGGGGCATGAGGGGCCCTACGTCCAGTTGCGGCCGTACGGCGGCGGCAAGGAGTGGGACGCCGACCCCGGTGCCGTCCGGCACGCCACCCCGGCCGAGCGGCTGCGCGCGGCGACCGCGTACGCCAACGCCCGCAGCAGGGGCGAGGTCCCTTGACGTGACGACCCTGCCAGAATGGCTCCATGAGTCTGTTCCGCGACGACGGCATCGTGCTGCGCACCCAGAAGCTGGGTGAGGCGGACCGGATCATCACGCTGCTCACGCGCGGTCACGGACGGGTACGCGCGGTGGCCCGGGGCGTGCGCCGGACGAAGTCGAAATTCGGGGCGCGTCTCGAGCCGTTCTCCCACGTCGACGTGCAGTTCTTCGCCAAGGGAAGCGAGCTGGTCGGGCGCGGCCTGCCGCTGTGCACCCAGAGCGAGACCATCGCGCCCTACGGCGGTGCGATCGTGAGCGACTACGCCCGGTACACGGCCGGGACCGTCATGCTGGAGACCGCCGAGCGGTTCACCGACCACGAGGGCGAGCCGGCGGTGCAGCAGTACCTGCTTCTGGTCGGCGCACTGCGGACCCTGGCCCGGGGGGAGCACGCGCCGCATCTCGTGCTCGACGCGTTCCTGCTCCGCTCCCTCGCCGTCAACGGATACGCCCCGAGCTTCACCGACTGCGCGAAGTGCGGGATGCCCGGGCCCAACCGGTTCTTCTCGGTCGCGTCGGGCGGTTCCGTCTGTGTGGACTGCCGAGTGCCCGGCAGCGTCGTACCCTCGCCCCAGGCCCTGGAACTCCTCGGTGCCCTGCTTACGGGAGACTGGGAGACCGCGGACGCGTGCGAGGCGCGCCACGTCCGGGAAGGCAGCGGGCTGGTGTCCGCTTATCTGCACTGGCACATGGAGCGCGGGCTGCGCTCCCTGCGCTACGTCGAGAAGTAGCGCGAGCAGCCGACACAGAGCACCAGAGAAGCAAGCGAGCACGAGGAGACGAGAAACACATGGCCGTACGCGGGATCCTGGGGCGCCAGCGCCGGGAGTACAGGACGCCGGAGCCGCACCCCTCCGGCGCGCGGCCCCCGAAATTCCCCGGGGAACTCGTACCGCGCCATGTGGCCATCGTCATGGACGGCAACGGCCGCTGGGCCAAGGAACGGGGCCTGCCGCGCACCGAGGGGCACAAGGTCGGCGCCGAGCGCGTGCTGGACGTGCTCCAGGGGGCCATCGAGATGGGCGTGGGCGCCGTCTCCCTGTACGCCTTCTCCACCGAGAACTGGAAGCGGTCGCCGGACGAGGTGCGCTTCCTGATGAACTTCAACCGGGACTTCATCCGCAAGACCCGCGACCAGCTCGACGAGCTGGGCATCCGGGTGCGCTGGGTGGGCCGTATGCCCAAGCTGTGGCGCTCGGTCGCCAAGGAGCTCCAGATCGCCCAGGAGCAGACCAAGGACAACGACCGGCTGACCCTGTACTTCTGCATGAACTACGGGGGCCGCGCCGAGATCGCCGATGCCGCCAAGGCGATGGCGGAGGACGTGAAGAGCGGAAAGCTCGACCCGTCGAAGGTCAGCGAGAAGACTTTCGCGAAGTACATGTACTACCCCGACATGCCGGACGTGGACCTGTTCCTGCGCCCCAGCGGCGAGCAGCGCACCTCCAACTACCTGATCTGGCAGAGCGCCTACGCCGAGATGGTCTTCCAGGACGTGCTGTGGCCGGACTTCGACCGGCGTGACCTGTGGCGGGCCTGCCTGGAGTTCGCCTCGCGGGACCGGCGCTTCGGCGGGGCCATCCCGAACGAGGAACTGCTGGCCATGGAGGGCGAACAGCCGTAGCACACCGAGGCCCGGCAGCCCCTCGCGTGGCAGCCGGGCCACAGCGGCGGTGTCCTGGGGGCCGTGGTCACCTGGTGTGCGCGCTCGGGCTCGGCCCGGCTGGACCTTCGCCAGCGTGGGCCCCCAGCAGGTCGTCCCGCCCGCCCGCGCCGACGCGGCCTGGCTCGCGGTGAACGCCGCCGCCTTCGCCCACCACCCCGAGCAGGGCTCCCTCACCCAGCGCGACCTCGACGACCGCAAGCCGGTGCAGGTATCCGGCCACCGATGGCTGCGCGCCCCAGGCGTCCTCGTCCTGCCACCACACGCGGTGAGGCTTGCCGGTGTCGTCCTCACCGCCCTGGTCACCCTCGGCGTCATCGGACGGGCGGCCGTGGGCGGCCATCACCTCGCTCACCCCCGGGGCCGGGCCGGAACGCGCCTACGGCCGCGTCCTGCGCGCCGGCGGCGCTGTGATCCCGGCCTCCACGGCCGTCTCTGCTCGTCCGCCGCGGGCTGAGCACCCGGGGCCTCGTGCCGCCCACCTGAAACGAGGCTGCCGCGCCCCACCTCAGGGGCGCGAGGAACCGCGCGACCGGTCACAACGCACCCGCAGCCGACGACGACACCTCACCCCCACGGCGGGGACACGCTCAACCGCCGGAGGCCCTCGCGCAGTCGGCGCACGTGCCGAAGATCTCCACCGTGTGGGCCACGTTCACAAAGCCGTGCTCGGCGGCGATGGCCTCGGCCCACTTCTCCACGGCCGGGCCCTCGACCTCGACGGCCTTGCCGCAGCCGCGGCACACCAGGTGGTGGTGATGGTCGTCGGTGGAGCAACGACGGTAGACGGACTCGCCGTCCGCGGTGCGCAGGACGTCGACCTCACCGGCGTCGGCGAGGGACTGCAGGGTGCGGTAGACCGTGGTGAGCCCGACCGAGTCGCCCTTGTGCTTGAGCATGTCGTGCAGTTCCTGCGCGCTGCGGAACTCGTCGACCTCCTGCAGGGCCGCCGCCACAGCGGCCCGCTGCTTGGTGGCGCGGCCCTTCACGGACGGTCCAGCGGTCGTCACCGTTGCCTCCTCACGTCTGCCTTGCCCGGGCCATTGTGCCAGCCCGGGGCGGGAGCGGTCAGACGCCGACTTCGTCGGCCGCCTCCCGGCTGCCCGGAATCGCGCACTCGGCCGGGTCGGCCGGGGTGTTCGCGGCCGATGCCGCACGGGCGCGGCGGCGGGCCAGCGGGGTCGCGAGCGCCGTCAGCACGATGAACGCGCCGATGGTCAGCAGCACGATCGTCGCGCCGGGCGGCACGTCCTGGTAGTACGAGGTCAGGGTGCCGCCGATCGTCACGCTCACGCCGATGGCGACGGCGATCGCGAAGGTGGCGGCGAAGCTGCGGGCGATCTGCTGGGCGGCGGCGACCGGCACCACCATCAGCGCGCTGACCAGCAGCAGGCCGACCACCCGCATCGCCACCGTCACCGTGACGGCCGCGGTGATCGCCGTCAGCAGGTTCAGGACCCGCACCGGCAGGCCCGTCACCCGGGCGAACTCCTCGTCCTGGCTGACCGCGAACAACTGCCGCCGCAGGCCCAGGGTGACCAGCACGACGAAGGCGGCCAGTACGCAGATCGCCGTGACGTCCGACTCGGACACCGTCGACAGGGAGCCGAACAGGTACGACGTCAGGTTGGCGTTGGAGCCCGTCGGCGCGAGGTTGATGAACATCACACCGCCGGCCATGCCGCCGTAGAAGAGCATGGCGAGGGCGATGTCGCCGCGGGTCTTGCCGTACCAGCGGATCAGCTCCATGAGGACCGCGCCGAGGACGGAGACGAGCGTCGCCATCCACACCGGCGACCAGGTCAGCAGGAAGCCGAGGCCGACGCCGGTCATCGCCACGTGGCCGATGCCGTCGCCCATCAAAGCCTGGCGGCGCTGGACCAGGTAGATCCCCACCGCGGGGGCCGTGATGCCGACCAGGACGGCGGCGAGCAGGGCCCGCTGCATGAAGGCGTAGTCGAGGAAGTCCATCAGCTCAGCAGTCCCGTGCGGATCGGTTCGGCGCCCGCCGGTGCGTGCGGGTGCACGTGGTCGTGGCCGGGCAGGGCGTGCTGTCCGACGGCCTTGGGGGGCGGGCCGTCGTGGACGACACACCCGTCGCGCAGGACGACCGCCCGGTCGATGAGGGGCTCCAGCGGGCCCAGTTCGTGCAGCACGAGCAGCACCGTCGTCCCCCGGGAGACCTGCTCGGTGAGGGTGTGGGCGAGGACTTCCTGGCTGGCCAGGTCGACGCCGGCCATCGGCTCGTCCATGATCAGCAGCTCGGGTTCGGAGGCGAGCGCGCGGGCGATCAGGACGCGCTGGTGCTGGCCGCCGGACAGCGCGTCGACGGAGTCCTTGGCCCGGTCGGCCATGCCGACGAGATCCAGGGCGCGCCGTACGGCCGTGTGGTCGGCCTTGCGCAGGACACCGAAGCGGGCCCGGGACAGGCGGCCGGAGGAGACCACCTCGGTCACCGTGGCGGGCACACCGCCGGCGGCCGTGGTGCGCTGCGGCACGTAGCCCACGCGGTGCCAGTCGCGGAACCGCTCGCGGTCCGTGCCGAACAGCCGGATCTCCCCGGCACCGGTCTGCACCTGGCCGATGATGCTGCGCACGGCCGTGGACTTGCCCGAGCCGTTCGCGCCGAGCAGCGCGACGACCTCGCCGTGCCGCACGGTGAGGTCGATGCCGCGCAGCACGGGACGTGAGCCCAGGTCGGCGCGGACGCCGCGCAGGGATACGACGGGCTCGGTCATGCCGTCCTCCGATGGGTCGGTCACTTGGCTCCCAGGGCCGTGCGCAGGGCCTTGAGATTGGCTTCCATGACCTGGAAGTAGTCGTCGCCGCGGGACTTGTCGGTGATGCCCTCGATCGGGTCGAGGACGTCCGTCTTCAGGTTCGCGTCGCGGGCGAGGGTCTTCGCGGTCTTGTCGGAGACCAGTGTCTCGTAGAAGACGGTGGTGACGCCGTCGGCCTTGGCCTCCTGCTGGAGCTCCCGGACGCGGGCGCCGCTGGGCTCGCTCTCGGGGTCGATGCCGGAGATGGCCTCCTGGGTGAGGCCGTAGCGCTCGGCGAGGTAGCCGAAGGCGGCGTGGTTGGTGAAGAAGACCTTCGTCTTCGTGTTCCTCAGGCCGCTTTCGAAGTCGCTGTCGAGGCCCTTCAGCTTCGTGACCAGCGCCTCGGTGTTCTTCTTGTAGTCGGCCGCGTGGTCCGGGTCGGCCTTCTCGAAGGCCTTGCCGACGCCCTGGGCGATCTCGGCGTACTTCACCGGGTCGAGCCAGACGTGCGGGTCGCGGCCGTGCTCCTCCTCCTCGGAGTGGCCCTTCTCGCCCTCGCCCTCGTGGGTGTGGCCGCCGGTGCCGTGATCCTCGAGGTGGGTCAGGCCGGCCGCGTCGATCTTGGTCTTGATGCCGGTCTGGCCGACGGCCTCGTCGACGGCGGGCTGGAGACCCTTGAGGTAGAGCGCCGCGTCGGCCTCCTCCAGCTGCGCGCGCTGCTTGGTGCTGATCTCCAGGTCGTGCGGCTCCTGGCCGGGCGCGGTCAGGCTGGTGACGTTCGCGTGGTCGCCGCCGATCTGCTCGGCGAGGAACGCCATGGGGTAGAACGACGCGACGACGTCGAACTTGTCCGTGTTGCCCGAGGCCGCGCTGTCGCTGGAGCAGGCGGTCAGGCCGCCGAGACCGAGAGCGGTGGCCGTGGCGGCGGGTATGAGGCGTCGTCGTACGTTCATGACACTCATTTTCAACAAATATGGAAACCGTTGTCAACAAAAGCCCTGACCGGGACCTTGAGGGCGCCGGAGGGGGAGCGATTTGATTGAGGGGGCGCCCCCGCCGGTAACCTGAGACATTCGCTGGAAGCATCTCGCTTCGTCGCCCGTCGTCGTAATGAAGAGAGCACCGTGGCCGCCGACAAGATCGACACCATCGTCAGCCTGAGCAAGCGCCGTGGCTTCGTATTCCCCTGTAGTGAGATCTACGGCGGCCAGCGCGCCGCTTGGGACTACGGCCCCCTCGGTGTCGAGCTCAAGGAGAACCTCAAGCGCCAGTGGTGGCGCTACATGGTGACGTCGCGCGAGGACGTCGTGGGCATCGACTCGTCCGTGATCCTCGCCCCCGAGGTCTGGGTGGCCTCGGGCCACGTCGCCACCTTCACGGACCCGCTGACCGAGTGCACCTCCTGCCACAAGCGGTTCCGCGCGGACCACCTGGAGGAGGCCTACGAGGCCAAGCACAAGCGCCTGCCGGAGAACGGCCTGGCCGACGTCAACTGCCCCAACTGCGGCAACAAGGGCCAGTTCACCGAGCCCAAGCAGTTCTCGGGCCTGCTGTCCACCCACCTCGGCCCCACCCAGGACTCCGGCTCTGTCGCCTACCTGCGGCCCGAGACCGCGCAGGGCATCTTCACCAACTTCTCGCAGGTGCAGACCACTTCGCGCCGCAAGCCGCCGTTCGGCATCGCCCAGATGGGCAAGTCCTTCCGCAACGAGATCACGCCCGGCAACTTCATCTTCCGCACCCGCGAGTTCGAGCAGATGGAGATGGAGTTCTTCGTCAAGCCGGGCGAGGACGAGAAGTGGCAGGAGTACTGGATGGAGCAGCGCTGGAACTGGTACACCGGTCTCGGCCTGCGCGAGGAGAACATGCGGTGGTACGAGCACCCGAAGGAGAAGCTCTCCCACTACTCCAAGCGCACCGCCGACATCGAGTACCGCTTCCAGTTCGGCGGCAGTGAGTGGGGCGAGTTGGAGGGTGTGGCCAACCGCACCGACTACGACCTCGGCGCCCACTCCAAGGCCTCGGGCCAGGACCTCACCTACTTCGACCAGGAGGCCGGCGAGCGCTGGACCCCGTACGTCATCGAGCCCGCGGCCGGTGTCGGCCGCGCCATGCTGGCGTTCCTCCTGGACGCCTACGTCGAGGACGAGGCGCCCAACGCCAAGGGCAAGATGGAGAAGCGCACCGTGCTGCGCCTCGACCAGCGCCTCGCCCCGGTGAAGGTCGCGGTGCTGCCGCTGTCCCGCAACCCGGAGCTGTCCCCGAAGGCCAAGGGCCTCGCCCAGGCGCTCCGGCAGAACTGGAACATCGAGTTCGACGACGCCGGCGCCATCGGCCGCCGCTACCGTCGCCAGGACGAGATCGGTACGCCGTTCTGCGTGACCGTCGACTTCGACACGCTCGAGGACAACGCGGTCACCGTCCGTGAGCGCGACACGATGAAGCAGGAGCGCGTCTCCCTCGACCAGATCGAGGGCTACCTGGCGGCCCGCCTGATCGGCTGCTGAGCGGCCTGCTTGGCGTGATGGTGCCGGGTTCCTCCTCGGAGGGGCCCGGCACCGCCGCGTTTCACGGTCCAGGTCGGCGTAGACCGCCGCGTGGTCCGAGGCGAGGGTCCCCCTTCGACGTGACGGTGCCGAAGTACGCGAACGAGGACGGCGCCCGGACACCGCGCCGTTCGAGCGCGCCGCACCTGCTCCCATGGGAGCGGCGGCATCGGGTCATCGAGTTCTTGCCCTCGGAGTTGCCCGTGCCGTGGTGCCCGTGGTGCCCATGGCGTTCCGGAGGGACGGGTGACTCGTCACGGTCCGAAGTCCCGTGTCCGGCAGGACCCGGTTCGCCTCGCTGGACGGCTCGTCGTCGCGCTCGCCGGCGACCGCGACGTACGGGGAACGCTCCAGGGCTCTGGTGAATCGACGCCACCGCGGGTGACCGCGCGTCCGGCGAGCTGTCCGGGATCGCCGCCGCGGACCGCGTCCCGGAGGCCCGGCTGCGGGACTGGCTCGCCGCGCTGTTCGCCGCGAAGCGCCGCAAGGCGGGCGAGGACCCGGAGCCGTTCGCCACCTACATGGTCCTCACCGACGAGAACGGCTCGGCGGTGGGCGAGCACATCACCGACCTGGAATCCCAGCTCACCCGCGTCATCCAGGCCGGCGTGGAAAGCGGCGACTTCGCCGCCACCGACCCGGAGGCCTCGGCCCGCGCGGTCTTCCAGGCCACGGGCCGCTTCCACGATCCGTCCTGTGCCCGGGAGTGGAAACAGCCCGGGATCGAAGCGGACTGCGAGTCGGTCCTGAACCTGCTGGTGCGGGGGCTGCGGCCCTGAGGGGTCCTTGCGCTCATACCGCAACGACCCCTGAAGGGTGTCCCGGTCCGCCCTACCTATCGGGTGCGTCCCGGCCGGGAGGGGCACAGGATGGAAAGTGAGGGGTGGGTCGCTGCGGGGGCGCCGAGAAGGGGATGGCGGTCGTGGATCTCATACTGCGTCCAGGCACTGCGGACGATGCCGCAGACTGCGGAAGGATCTGCTACGAGGCCTTCTCCGGCATCGCCCGGGAGCACGGGTTCCCACCCGACGTCCCGAGCCCCGAGGTGAGTGTCGCGCTGATCGAGGGAGCCCTCACGCACCCGGGCTTCTACAGTGTCGTCGCCGAACGCGACGGGCGGATCGTGGGCAGCAACTTCCTCGACGAACGCTCGGCCGTCGTCGGGGTCGGGCCCGTCACCGTGGACCCCACCGTGCAGAACGCGGGCGTGGGCCGCCGCCTGATGCGGGACGTGATGCGGCGGGCGGACGAGCGCGGGGCGCCGGGCGTCCGGCTGTTGCAGAGCGGCTACCACAACAGGTCGTTCTCGCTGTACGTGAGCCTGGGTTTCGTCCACCGGGCCACCGTGGCCTGCGTCCAAGGCCCGCCGATTCGGCGTGCGATGCCCGGGTACGAGGTGCGGGAGGCCACGGACGCGGACCTCGGCGCCTGCAACGACGTGTGCCGGCAGGTCCACGGCGTGGACCGTGGCGGCGAGATCGCCGACGCGCTCAAACAGGGCACCGCCCGGGTCGTCGAGCGCGCGGGACGCGTCACCGGGTACGCCACCGATCTGGCCTTCTTCGCGCACGCCGTGGGCGAGACCACCCCGGACCTCCAGGCCCTGATCGCGGCGGCCCCGCAGTTCGGCGGCCCGGGCATCCTCGTACCCGCCGGCGACAGCGTGCTGCTCAGGTGGTGCCTGTCCAACGGCCTCAAGGTCGTGCAGCTGCTGAGCCTGATGACCACCGGCCTGTACAACCGGCCCGACGGGGCGTACCTGCCGTCGATCCTCTACTAGTGGCCGCCTCGTCAGACCGGTTGCGCCGGCTCGTGATCGCCGGGCAGTTCAGGCCGCCGTCGGGTCCACCGTCGCCTGGTGGGCCTCCAACAGGTGCTCCTCCGCCTTCAGCCAGGGCAGGAACTGGGCGCCTCTGCGCCAGCCGCAGGTGTCGCAACTGATCGTGCGCTGCACGCCCGTGCGCTGCACCCGCACCACGTGCTCCCGGCCGTGCTGGTCCCACCGGCTGACCTTGCTCGTGTCGATCTGCGTCATGGCCCCTCCCACGTCGAGAAATCCGGCGTTCCGGTCTGCTCGCAGCAAGGAGTGTGCAGCAAGACCGACATCAACGGGGATTCCCCGGAAGTGAGTTATCAGGCCGTGAGAGACCTCGGACGACGGTGCGGGGCAGCCGGAGGCTCAGCAGCCCCGTCGGTACGACGCCGCCGAGCCGCACCAGCAGGGTCGTGACCGGGGCGTCCCGCATGGCCGTCGCCGGGGCCAAGGACGAGTAGCGCGGGGATCTCCCGCCCCGGATGGGAGACGCGGTGAACGAAACGCCCGCGTCGTGGCGGGGCTCAGCCGCCCGCCCCGACGGCCTGGCGTACCTCCACGGTCTTGAGCCTCGCCGCGGCCCGCTCGGCGGTCCCCCGGGCCCACCGCCCGTTCGTCACCGCCCCCAGGGCCAGCACGGCGAAGCCGCATGCCGCGAGGATCCACCAGCCGGGCCGGGCCGCGGACACGAACGTCTCGCGGTACGGGGAGGAGCCCACGCCCGAGGCGAGCACCGAGCCCAGCACGGCCACGCCCAGGGTCTGGCCCAGCTGTCGGCTCGTCGAGGCGACCGCGGCGGCCACGCCCGCCTGGGCGCGGGGCATGCCGGAGACCGCCGTGTTGGTGATGGGCGCGTTGACGAAGCCGAAGCCGATGCCGAAGAGGACGTAGCCGGCGAAGAGCGTGATGTTCGAGGTCTCGGCCTCGAACGCGGCGAAGAGGATGCCGCTCGCCGTCATCGCGCAGCCCGCGATCAGCAGGGGCAGGCGCGGGCCGCGCGCGCCCACCAGGCGGCCCGACAGCGGCGCGCACGCAAACGTCAAAACCGCCATCGGCAGCATCCACAGCCCCGCCTCCAGGGCGGTCAGACCACGCACGTTCTGCAGGTACAGCGTGGACAGGAACAGGAATCCGCCCAGTGCGGCGAAGGCGCTGATCGCGATGACCGTCGCCCCGCTGAACGGCGCCGAACGGAAGAAGCGCAGGTCGATCAGCGGTTCCTCGCGGCGCGGTTCGTAGAGGAGCAGTCCCGCCAGCGCCGCCAGGGCGACGACGGCCGGCGGCGCGATGGAGGTGAACGCGGTGCTCGGCGCCTCGATGATCGCGTACGTCAGCGAGCCGAACAGCGTGATCACCAGCACCTGCCCCACCGGATCGGGCCGACGGGCGCGGGGTGCGCGGGACTCGGGGACGAAGCGCAGGGTGAGCAGCAGGGCCGCCAGGCCCACCGGCAGGTTGATCCAGAAGATGGAGCGCCAGCCGACGGAGTCGACCAGGAGGCCTCCCACGAGGGGTCCGGCGGCCATGGAGATGCCGACGACCGCGCCCCAGGCGCCGATGGCCCGGGCCCGCTCGCGCGGGTCGGTGAAGGTGTTGGTGATGATCGACATGGCGACCGGGTTCAGCATCGAGCCGCCCACCGCCTGCACCATCCGGAACACGATTAGCGCCTGAAGGTTCGGCGCGAGGGAGCACAGGACCGAGCCGGCGGTGAAGACGACCAGACCCGCCATGAAGACCCGCTTGCGGCCGATCCGGTCGGCGGTGGAACCCGCGAGCATCAGCAGCGAGGCCAGGACCAGCGTGTACGCGTCGATCGTCCACTGCAGACCCGACGTGCTCGCGTGCAGGTCCTCCTGCATGGACGGCAGGGCCACGTTCAGGACCGTGTTGTCGAGGCTCACGATCAGCAGGCTCATGCAGCAGATCGCGAGCACCAGCATGCGGCGGCGGGGGCTGAGCTCGGGCATGCGCTCCATCGTACGCCGACTTCGATAGTGTGGCTAACTAATGAATTTTGCCATCTCATTGCACGGCACAATGGAGGCATGCCCACGCCCCTCCGGATCGGTCCGCACACCGTCCAGCCGCCCGTCGTCCTGGCCCCCATGGCCGGTATCACCAACGCGCCCTTCCGCACGCTCTGCCGGGAGTTCAGCGGCGGCAAGGGCCTGTTCGTGAGCGAGATGATCACCACCAGGGCGCTGGTCGAACGCAACGAGAAGACCATGCAGCTCATTCACTTCGACGCGAGTGAGCGCCCCCGGTCCATCCAGCTGTACGGCGTGGACCCCGCGACCGTCGGCAAGGCCGTCCGCATGATCGCGGAGGAGGACCTCGCCGACCACATCGACCTGAACTTCGGCTGCCCCGTGCCGAAGGTCACGCGCAAGGGCGGCGGCTCCGCGCTGCCGTACAAGCGGAACCTGCTGCGGGCGATCCTGCGAGAGGCCGTCAGCGGCGCCGGTGAGCTGCCCGTGACGATGAAGATGCGCAAGGGCATCGACGACGACCACATCACCTTCCTCGACGCCGGCCGTATCGCCGTCGAGGAGGGCGTCACCGCCATCGCCCTGCACGGCCGCACCGCCGCCCAGCACTACGGCGGCACCGCCGACTGGGAGGCCATCGCCCGGCTGAAGGAGCACGTGCCGGAGATCCCGGTGCTCGGCAACGGCGACATCTGGTCGGCCGAGGACGCCCTGCGGATGGTGCGCGAGACCGGCTGCGACGGGGTGGTCGTGGGCCGCGGCTGCCTCGGGCGGCCCTGGCTGTTCGCCGACCTGGTCGCCGCCTTCGAGGGCCGCACCGAGGACATCGCCCGCCCCGTCCTGCGCGAGGTCGCCGACGTCATGGTCCGGCACGCCACCCTGCTCGGGGAGTGGATCGGGGACGAGTCCCGGGGTGTGATCGACTTCCGCAAGCACGTGGCCTGGTACCTGAAGGGTTTCGCCGTCGGCTCCGAGATGCGGGGGCGCCTCGCGATCACCTCGTCGCTCCAGGAGCTGCGCGCCGGCCTGGACGAGCTGGACCTCGACCAGCCCTGGCCCGCCGGCGCCGACGGGCCCCGGGGCCGTACGTCCGGCAACAACCGGGTGGTGCTGCCGGACGGCTGGCTGAAGGACCCCTACGACTGCGCCGGGGTCGGCGAGGAAGCCGAGCTCGACACCTCCGGCGGCTGATCAGCCCCTGGAGGGGTGCGGTGTGGAGCCGAACGCCTTCAGGAAGCGGTCGCGGAAGGCGCTCATCTTCCACACGGGCGCGTCACGGTCGGGCTTGAGGCCCTCCGTCCAGTTCCAGTCGGCGACCTTGTCCAGGACCTTCGGGTCCTTCGCGACGATCGACACCGGCACGTCCCGGCCGGCGCCGTTCCCGCTGACCCGGGCGATGGGCTGGTGGTCGCCGAGGAAGACCAGCACGGTGTCGTCGGTGCCGTATCGCTGAAGCCACTGGGTGAGGCTGGTGACCGAGTACTGGATGGACCTGCCGTACTCCTCGCGGGACTTGGTGGTGTCGGTGATGACGTCCGACGCCTTGCTGCCGGCCTTCTCGATCGCGTCGAAGACCGAGCCGTCGCCGAGCTCGTCCCAGCCGACCATCTTCGGGAGGGGCGCCCAGGGCTGGTGGCTGGAGGTCAGGATGACGAACGACATCAGCGGCTTGTCCCGCTTCTTGCCGTGCACCTGCCGCTGGAACGCCTCCAGCGCGTACTGGTCGGGCATGGTCGACCAGCTGAACTTCGGCCCCTTGTAGCCCAGGTCGAAGGCGTCGTAGAGCTTGTCGAGGCCGTACCACTTCTCCTCCGGCCAGCCCTTCTGCACGCCCGGCATGACGCCGACCGTGTCCCAGGCGCCGGTCTTCTGGAACGCCTTGGTGAGGGTGAGGTGGTCGCCGGCGCTGACCGTGCGGTAGCGCCGCTGGTTGTCGATCCACAGGCCGGACATGGTCGTGGAGTGGCCGAGCCAGCTGCTGCCGCCGTACGTCGCCGAGGTCAGCCAGCCACTGCGGGCCGCGAATCCGGCCTTCTCCAGGGCCCTGGTGCTCGTGTCGAGGGTCCGGTCGACGCCGGGTGCCATGACCGGATCCTCGATCGCGCTGCGGCCGTAGCTCTCGATGAACGTGAAGATCACGTCCTTGCCCCGCAGATCCGGCAGCAGTTCGCCGGGCGGGGTGTTGCCGAAGGTGTCCGCCTTCGACTGCTTCACGAACGCCGCCTCGTCCCGCAGCGACTCCACCGTCCGCTGCGAGTGCACCTTGAGCGCCCCGGCACCGCGCTCGGAGGCGATCGGGCCGCCGGACAGCGTGAGCCCCAGCGCGGAGCAGGTGACCCAGACGGTGCCGGCGATCAGGGCGCCCTTGGTGGCCCGCACCCGGTGGCGGGCCAGCACGTTCGCGAGCCGGACCGCCGCCGCGACCAGCACGGCCGCCACGAGCAGTACGAGCACCACGGCGCCGACGGCGGCCGCGGTCGCGACGCCCCCGCCCAGCGTGTCCCTGACGTACGCCTGGGCGTCGGGCAGCAGGTCCCAGTCGAGCGCGGCGTTGAAGCCCCGGCCCAGGTACTCGTTGAACCCCATGTCGAGCAGGTTCACCGTGGTCAGCGCGGTGAGGCCGAGCCCGTACAGCACCGCCGCGGCCAGCCGGGGCCGGCGCGGCAGCGCGAGCACGACGACGGCCCCGAGGACCGCCTCCGCCGGGATCCGCGCGAAGCTGACCGCTTCCAGCGCGGGGAGGGTGTTGGGCAGCAGCAGGGCCCCGAGGACCAGGACGGCGGCGAGGGCGGTGGTGGTCAGGCGGAGTGTGCGGGCCGCCCGGGGGTGACGGGTGCGCCAGTCCCGCAGACGGGAGAGGCGGCTCCCGGCGCCGGCGTCACTGCGCTCCACTTCCTCCGCGGCGGTCACGGCCTCCTCGTCGCGCTCCGGCCCGGGCCCGGCCCCGGACGTGCCGTCACCCGGCGACGACTGGTGGAAGCGCGTGAAGACAGGCACCCGGATGTCCTTCCCGTACGAAACCGGTGAGGGGGCGGACCCGGGTGGGGGGGCCGGGTCCGCCACCGTTCCGTACGGGGTGTCCACCGGGTCCGTTCAGCCTGCCGGGCCAGCACTCGGCAAACACCCGGCAAACGGCCGCCCAACCGGCCCTCAGACCACGCCGACCGCCGTGAGCAGCGCCAACGGGGCCGACGCCGACCGCGATTCCCGCACGCACGCGTGCGGGTACGGCACCGGCTCCGGGTGCGTGTCGCGGCCGTAGCCCGCGAGGACCTCCGGGAGCCGGTGGCCGGTCGCGCCCGCCGCGTCGACCAGGCCGTGGGCGATCGCGCGGGCCTTGTCGTGCAGCCCGTAGCGGGCCAGGCCCAGTGCGATCAGCGCGTTGTCGTGCGGCCAGACCGAGCCGCGGTGGTAGGAGAGCGGGTGGTACGCCGGCTGCCCGGCCGCGAGGGTGCGCACGCCCCAGCCGGAGAAGAAGTCCGGTTCGAGGAGCCGTCGGCCCACGAGTTCGCCGTACTCCTTGTCCAGCAGCCCCGACCACAGCAGGTGCCCGGCGTCCGAGGCCAGCGCGTCGACCTGACGGCCCCGGCCGTCCAGCGCGAGGGCCGGGAAGGAGTGCTCGGGCATCCAGAAGTCCCGCCGGAAACGCTCGCGCAGGTCACCGGCCGCCTGTTCCAGCAGGTGCGCGTACGTGGCGTCCTGCCACACCGTGCGGGCGAGCCCCGCCGTGCGCCGCAGGGCGTCGTAGGCGTAGCCCTGGGCGCCGGCGGCCGTCACCGGGCCGTGCGGGCGGGTGCCTTCGGCGGAGCAGATGGCGCCGGGGGAGTCCTTCCAGTTCTGGTTGGCGAGGCCGCCCTGGTCGGCGCGGTAGACGAGGTAGCCGCGCGAGGTGAGGCCGCCGTGGTCGAGCATCCAGGCGATGGCCGCGCGGGCCTGGGATTCGAGGCGCCGGGCCAGGGCGGTGTCCCCGGTGTGCTCGGTGTACGCGCCGAGCAGCACGAGGAAGAGCGGGGTGGCGTCGACCGAGCCGTAGTAGCGGCCGTAGGGGACCTGGCCGAAGTGGGCCAGTTCGCCGTGCCGCACCTCGTGCACGATCTTGCCGGGCTGGGCGATGCCGTCGGCACCGGTCCCGGTGGCCTGGGTCGCGGCGAGCGCGGGCAGGGTGGCGGCGGCCAGGCCCGGCCGGTAGGGCAGGGCGAACAGCGAGGTCAGCAGGGCGTCCCGGCCCAGCAGGGTCAGGAACCAGGGGGCGCCGGCCGCCGGGACGCGCAGGTCCTCGCCGTCCGGGCCGGTCGCCGGGACCAGCAGGGCGGCGAGGTCGGCGAGCCCCCTGGTGCAGGCCGCGGCCAGCTCGGGCCAGCCGCTGGGGACCACCACGTCCCGGACGAACTCACCTTCCCGAAGACGGAGTTGCTCCTGGGCGGCGGAGGGGGAGCGGGGTACGCGCAGGGCGCGCCGGTCGCCGTGCGGGCGGGCGATGATCCGCAGGGTCAGCTCGGTGGTGCCGTGCGGTTCCAGGTCGAGGTTCCACGCCAGGCGCCGCGCGCCGGTACCGGTCTCCTCCACGGCGTCCGGCCGGGGGTCGGCCGTCACGGTCGTGACGGAACACCATTCACCGCGCCGGTAGGTGAACTCCACGCCGTGGCCGAGCACGTGGCGTGAGCGGACGGCGCCGGCCTTCGTGTAGGTGCGGTGGTCGGAGCGCAGCTCGAACTGGTCGGTGAAGTCGGCGTCGGCGGTGACCGCGAGGTGGACCGTCGTCGGCACCGGGCGGTTGCTGGTGACGCGCAGCGACTCCACGAACGAGGAGTCTCCGACGGCCTGTTCGCGAAAGAGCGTGTACGCGGGCGGTTCGTCGCGGCCGCCGCGCGGGACGAGCACACAGCGTGCGGTGTCCCCGTCGGCCACCGGCGACAGTGTGTCGGGCACCGCCCCGTCGACGGTGAGCTGCCATCGGCTCAGATGCCGGGCGTCCCGTACGAACATGCCGTCCGGGGCGCTGCCGCCCCGGTAGCCGCTGATGTCGCCGCGGTCGCCGACGGCGGCGAACGTCCGGCCGTGCACGAGCAGATGATGCCGGTCCGTCATTCCCGGTCCCCTCCCTTGGTCGCCGTGAGGCCGTTCCTGCCCGGTGCGGGCCGGTCGTGCAGCAGGTCGAGCGTGAGCGCGGCGGTCCAGCCGAAGCCGGTGACACCGCAGGCCTGTGCCGTGTACGGGTCGACGTACTCCGCGAAGCCGGAGGCGCCGGCGGTGTGCAGCATGCCGGTGCGCAGGTCGTCGGCCCGGACCCGCTCGCCGTGCAGCCGCAGCCCGCGCTCCAGCAGCCAGTTGGTGTTGAACCAGGCCGGGCCGCGCCAGTAGCGGTGCGGGTCGAAGGCCTCGCCGAGCAGGTCGTAGCTCGGGACCATGCGGGTCGTGCCACCGAGCCCGAAGTGCGGGCCGCAGACCGTGCGGACCAGGGTGGCCACGATCTCGCGCGGCAGGGCCGGCAGCAGCAGGGGGATCAGCCCGGAGACCGAGCGCTCGGGGATCAGTTCCCCGGCGCGCACGTCCCGGCACAGGAACATCCCCGCCGCCGGCTCCCACAGCCGCTCCGTCAGGGCCGCCGTCAGACGCTCCGCGCGGGCCTGCCGGGCCGAGCCGGTGACCCCCAGCTCGTGGGCGATGTGGGCCAGGGCGTACTCGGAAACGACGAGCAGGGCGTTGAACGCCGGGTCCTCCACGGCGAACTCTCCCGCCCGTCTCCCACCACCGCCCTCAACCGTGGCCTTGCGGGCCGCCCCCCTGATTCCACCGTCGGCGTATCCGCGGTCCCGGTAGTCGGCCGCCAGCCGCACATACCGCCCGTAGTCCAGATCCGTCGGCCGGTCCTCGGGGGCGCCGTGGCCGAGGTCGGCACGGCGGAAGGAGCGGGCCGGGGCGGGAGTGACCCGGGACAGCGGACGGTCCCAGCAGGGGCTGTTGTCCATGCCCTGTTCCCAGGGGTGCACGACCGACACCAGTCCGCCTCCGCCGAGGTCGCGCCGGTGCAGGAGGTAACCGTGCCAGGCGGCCAGCCGGGGGTACAGCCGGGTGAGGAAGCCGCGCGCCCGGGACAGGCCCGGGTCGGCGAGGTGCACCAGCCACGCGGCCAGCGCGTGTACCGGTGGCTGCACGATCCCGGAGGTCTGTACGGTGCCCGGGGCGCCCGCGGAGCGCCCGGCGGCCGACGAGCGCCAGAAGTCGGGGCTCGGGAAGTAGGCGTCGTGGGGGACGGAGGGGTTGAAGACGATGTGCGGGACGCGCCCGTCCGCCCACTGGGCCGCCAGCAGCGTCTCCAGCTCCGTCTGGGCCCGTAACGGCGACAGGTGCCGCAGGCCGATCGCGATGAACGCGGAGTCCCACGACCACTGGTGCGGATACAGGCCGCGCGAGGGCACGGTGGACGTGCCCGTCCAGTTGCCCTCCAGGATTTGTGCGGCCCTGACCTGTAGGGAAGGCGGCGCGTCGGTTGGATCGTATGCGGTGTCGCGCCCCGCGGGACGCGTGGTGAGCTGGGCGATGCGATCCACTCGGGGCTCTCCCAAAGACGTACTCCTGACCGGGATCGGCAGGGGCTACCGTAGGGTTACGTCTATTTAACACGCAAAACCCAATATGTAATGCAGGATTGGGAAACACAAGGGGGGCGCATGACGGGACGCGTTCAGGCAAGCGCCGGCGATCTGCTTGAACTGGTGCGCAGTCGCCGCGCCGTGACCCGGGGTGCGCTGCAACAGGCGACCGGACTGTCCCGGGCCACCGTCGGGCAGCGGCTGGACCGGCTCTTCCGCGCGGGCTGGTTGCGCGAGGGCGCCGGCGGACCGGTGGACTCACCGCTGGGCGGGCGGCCTTCCATCACCCTGGAGTTCGATGACGAGCACGCGGTGGTCCTCGCCGCGGACCTCGACACCCGGCACGCGCGCGCGGCCGTGCTGTCCCTGAGCGGCGAGATCCTCGCCGAGCACTCCGGCACCCTGGCCGTCGAGGACGGGCCGGACGCGGTGCTCGGTGAACTCGGCGGCTGGTTCGCGGAGTTGGTGGAGAAGGCCGGGCGCGGGGCCGAGACGGTCTGCGGGGTCGGGCTGGCGGTGCCCGGCCCCGTCGACACCGAGGCCGGCCGGGTCGTCCAGCCGCCGATCATGCCCGGCTGGGACGGCTACGACATCAAGGGCCGACTGGCCCGGGCGCTCACCGAGCACGCGGGCACCGCCGGGGTGCCGGTGCTGGTGGACAACGACGCCAACCTCATGGCCTACGGCGAACAGCGCACCGGCTACCCGGACTGCTCGGCCTTCGTGCTGGTGAAGGTCTCCACCGGTATCGGCGCCGGGGTCGTGGTGGACGGCTCGGTGTTCCGGGGCGTCGACGGCGGTGCCGGCGACATCGGGCACATCCGGGTGCCGGAGGGTGCCGAGGCGCTGTGCCGGTGCGGTGCGTACGGCTGTCTGGCCGCCGTCGCGAGCGGTGGCGCGGTGGCGCGGCGGCTGGCGGAGGCCGGGGTGCCGGCGGCCTCCGGCTCGGACGTGCGGGATCTGCTGGCGTCCGGGCACCCCGACGCGGTCGGACTCGCCCGGGAAGCCGGGCGCCGGGTGGGGGACGTCCTCGCCACCGTCGTGACCCTGCTCAACCCCGGCGTCCTGATGATCGCCGGGGATCTGGCCGGAACTCCCTTCCTGACGGGCGTGCGCGAACTGCTGTACCAGCGGGCGCTGCCCCGCTCCACCGCGCACCTGGACGTCGTGACCGCGCGGCTGGGCGAGCGGGCCGCGCTGGTGGGAGCCGGTGCCATGGTCGTGGAACACCTCTACGCGCCCGAGCGGGCCGAGGAGCGGCTGCGCGCGCTCGGGGTGTGACGGCCGTGTTCCGGTCCGGGGACGCGTCCGCATGGTGAAATTCCGTCGGGTGTGGCAGCGTGATTCTCGCCACCCCTGATAAGGGTTGCGCTCAGATGAGCAGGTCGTGAGCGACTGCACTTCTCCAAAGGGTGGCACTGAGTGCCACCCTTTGATCGTTCATCGAGCGAAATCAAATGGGCGGAAACCCTGCTCACATGAGCGTCATGGAAGGGTCCGGGAGGTTCTTGTGTTCAAGAAGTGAAAGCATGCGCCCCTGATCGCTTGCCGCGCCTTGACTTTCGATCCGCTGGCGGACGAGTGGTTACAGGCGTATGACGCACAAGTGGACGTACCCAGACGCCTTTGATCTGGGTATGTTCCTCGCCGTCAGGGCAGCCACCGCGTCCTCGAGGAGTCGAGACCCGTGTCGGAAAACAAAGATCCCCAGGTAGCTGAGCACGGCACCAGCGTTGAGGGCGTGAAGTTCGTCTACGACTTCACCGAGGGCAACAAGGACCTCAAGGACCTCCTTGGTGGCAAGGGCGCGAACCTCGCGGAGATGACGAACCTGGGCCTTCCGGTCCCTCCCGGCTTCACGATCACCACCGAGGCCTGCAAGGTCTACCTGGAGAGCGGCGAGGAGCCGGCGGCACTGCGTGACGAGGTGAGTGCACACCTCGACGCGCTCGAGGCCCGCATGGGCAAGAAGCTCGGCCAGGCCGACGACCCGCTGCTGGTGTCGGTGCGCTCGGGCGCCAAGTTCTCCATGCCCGGCATGATGGACACCGTCCTCAACATCGGCCTCTCCGACAAGTCGGTGCAGGGCCTGGCCAAGCAGGCCGGCGACGACCGCTTCGCGTGGGACTCCTACCGCCGCCTCATCCAGATGTTCGGCAAGACCGTCCTGGGCGTCGACGGCGAGCTGTTCGAGGACGCGCTGGACGCGGCCAAGGCGGCCAAGAAGGTCACGGTCGACACCGAGCTGGAGGCCGCCGACCTCAAGAAGCTCGTCACCAAGTTCAAGAAGATCGTCAAGACCGAGGCCGGCCGGGACTTCCCGCAGGACCCGCGCGAGCAGATGGACCTCGCCATCCACGCGGTCTTCGACTCCTGGAACACCGACCGGGCCAAGCTCTACCGCCGCCAGGAGCGCATCCCGCACGACCTGGGCACGGCCGTCAACGTCTGCTCCATGGTCTTCGGCAACCTCGGCCCCGACTCCGGCACCGGCGTCGCCTTCACCCGCGACCCCGCCTCCGGCCACCAGGGCGTCTACGGCGACTACCTCCAGAACGCGCAGGGCGAGGACGTCGTCGCGGGCATCCGCAACACCGTGCCGCTCGCCGACCTGGAGTCGATCGACAAGAAGTCGTACGACCAGCTGATGCAGATCATGCAGACGCTGGAGAACCACTACAAGGATCTCTGCGACATCGAGTTCACCATCGAGCGCGGTGTGCTGTGGATGCTCCAGACCCGCGTCGGAAAGCGCACCGCGGGCGCGGCCTTCCGCATCGCCACCCAGCTGGTGGACCAGGGGCTGATCGACGAGGCCGAGGCACTCACCCGCGTCAACGGCGCCCAGCTCGCCCAGCTGATGTTCCCGCGTTTCGACGAGAGCGCGAAGGTCGCGACGGTCGGCCGGGGCATCGCGGCCTCCCCGGGCGCGGCCGTCGGCAAGGCCGTCTTCGACTCCTACACGGCCGTGAAGTGGTCCCGCTCGGGCGAGAAGGTCATCCTGATCCGCCGCGAGACCAACCCCGACGACCTGGACGGCATGATCGCCGCCGAGGGCATCCTGACCTCCCGCGGCGGCAAGACCTCCCACGCGGCCGTCGTGGCCCGCGGCATGGGCAAGACCTGTGTCTGCGGCGCCGAGGAGCTGGAGGTCGACACCAAGCGCCGCCGGATGACCGTGCCGGGCGGGCACGTCGTCGAGGAGGGCGACGTCGTCTCCATCGACGGCTCCTCGGGCAAGGTCTACCTCGGTGAGGTCCCGGTCGTGCCCTCCCCGGTCGTGGAGTACTTCGAGGGCCGGATGCACCCGGGTGCCGACGACGCCGACGAGCTGGTCGAGGCCGTCCACCGGATGATGGCCTTCGCCGACCGCAAGCGCCGCCTGCGGGTGCGCGCCAACGCCGACAACGCCGAGGACGCGCTGCGCGCCCGCCGTTTCGGCGCCCAGGGCATCGGCCTGTGCCGCACCGAGCACATGTTCCTCGGTGACCGGCGCGAGCTGGTGGAACGGCTGATCCTGGCCGACACGGATGCCGAGCGCGAGGAGTCCCTCAAGCAGCTGCTCCCGCTCCAGAAGCAGGACTTCGTCCAGCTCTTCGAGTCGATGGACGGCCTGCCGGTCACCGTCCGCCTCCTTGACCCGCCGCTGCACGAGTTCCTCCCGGACATCACCGAGCTGTCCGTCCGTGTCGCCCTCGCCGAGTCCCGCCAGGAGCCGCACGAGAACGAGCTGCGCCTCCTCCAGGCCGTCCACCGGCTGCACGAGCAGAACCCGATGCTGGGTCTGCGCGGAGTGCGCCTCGGCCTGGTCATCCCCGGCCTGTTCACCATGCAGGTCCGGGCCATCGCGGAGGCCGCGGCCGAGCGCAAGGCCGCCAAGGGTGACCCGCGCGCAGAGATCATGATCCCGCTCGTCGGCACGGTCCAGGAGCTCGAGATCGTGCGCGAGGAGGCCGACCAGGTCATCGCCGAGGTCGAGGCGGCCTCCGGCGCCCAGCTGAACCTGTCCATCGGCACGATGATCGAGCTGCCGCGCGCCGCGCTGACCGCCGGTCAGATCGCCGAGGCCGCGCAGTTCTTCTCCTTCGGCACGAACGACCTGACCCAGACGGTGTGGGGCTTCTCCCGGGACGACGTGGAGGCGAGCTTCTTCACCGCGTACCTGGAGAAGGGCATCTTCGGTGTCTCCCCGTTCGAGACGATCGACAAGGACGGCGTCGGATCCCTCGTGAAGCTGGCCGCCAAGGCCGGGCGCGAGACCCGCCCCGACCTCAAGCTCGGCGTCTGCGGCGAGCACGGCGGCGACCCCGAGTCGGTCCACTTCTTCCACGAGGTCGGACTCGACTACGTCTCCTGCTCCCCGTTCCGCATCCCGGTGGCCCGGCTGGAAGCGGGCCGGGCGGCGGTCCAGTCCCAGGGCAGCGACCACCGCTAGCCCGGACCACGGAACCCGGAGTCGTCGACGGTCCCCGACCCTCACCGATCGCGGCGGCTCCGGCGCACGAAGAAGAGCGGGGCGGCACCTTGTGCGGAGGTGCCGCCCCGCTCTCGCGCGTTCCGGCCAGGGCCTGAGGACCCTTACCGCGGCAGACCGTCGCGCAGGCACACGACGGTGCCGGTCCGGGCCGCGGTCAGCAGGGCGCCGAGGGTGGGCAGCCGGGTCGCCAGCGGGGTGGCTTCCAGGTCGGCGAGGGCGAAGAGGCCGTGGCGGTCGTGCTCCGAGCTGCGCCGGACGGGCTGCCCGGCCGGGAGCCGGCCGCCGTGGAAGTAGAAGTCGATCACCGGCCCGGTGCCCAGCACATCGGCCCGGTGGTCGTAGCCGATGAACCGCAGGTCCCCCCGGAGGGCGATGCCGGTCTCCTCGTGCAGCTCCCGGCGCGCGGCTCCGACGGGGTCCTCCCCGGGGTCGAGCATGCCGCCCGGCAGCCCCCATAGCCCCGCCGCGGGCTGCCCCGCGGCGTAGCGCAGCAGCAGGATCCGGTCCTCGGCGTCGAGCAGCAGGACGCAGGACGCGACGATGGTCTGGGGCAGTGTCTTGACCCACTCGGCGCGGGGCAGCACACGCGGCGCGTTCGGGGCGGGCACGGTCGTGTCCACGGTGGTGTTCCTTCCGTCGGCCGGGCAGCCCGGATCGAGCTGCCCGAACGGTGGAACGGCCGGACCCGCCGATGGTCACCGGCGCATCGGGCTCAGGTGTCGCACGCGACCCCGTCGTCGTCCCGGTCCAGGTGGGAGGCGTACCCGGGCTCGCCCCGGTGGATGGGGGCGGCGCCCGCGGCGCGCACGGCGCTGCAGTTGGCGTAGTACACGTCCCCGCCGCCCTCCGAGCCGCTGTCGTCGGCCCCGCCGCCCGCTGCCGGCTGTGCGGTGACCGTGGTGGTGACCTTGACGGTCTTCGTCGCGGTGACGGTGGGAGCGGGCTCCGGCTCCTTCGCGGGCGGCGTCGCGGTGGTGGTCGCCGTCGCGGTGACGGTGACGGTCGGCCGGGGCGCGGCGGACGCGGGCTTCGCGTCGTTCGTGGTCTGACCGCCGCCGGCGCCCACGCCCATACCGATGAACAGGGCCAGCCCGAGCGCGGGCAGCACGTAGCGCTTCCTGGCCCAGCGGGGCGCCGGTTCGCCGGGCGGGGGCGGTGCGGGGTACGGGGTGTTGTGCGGGCCGGTGTACGGATTGCTCATGGTCATCCCCCCAGGGCTGATGCGTGAGGGGATGACCGTAGAGCCGGGCGGCCCCGCGTGAGGGAGGGGTGACCAACTTGTGATGGTCACGTGAAGTCGGACGGGAGGCTACGAGCGGAACGGGCCCGTCACCTCGTACGTGATGCCGCCCGAGGACGAACCGCTCGTGCCTCGCTGGCTGGAGAAGTAGAGGCGGGTGCCGTCCGGGGAGAAGGCCGGGCCGGTGATCTCCGAGGCGGACTGGCCCTCGACGCGCAGGAAGGGGGCCACGACGTCGGCGGGGGTGATGACGCAGATCTCCATGGTGCCGCCGTCCTCGGCGACGAAGAGGTCGCCGGAGGCGGAGCCGGTGACGTTGTCCACGCCGGTGAGCGGGGCCGTGCCGCCGGTGACCAGGGAGTCGTCGTAGGCGAGTTCGATGGTCTGGGCGGCGGCGTCGTACCGCCAGACGCGGTTGTCGCCCTTGGTGGTGAACCAGCAGGTGTCGTCGGCGTAGTAGCAGCCCTCACCGCCGTTGAACCGCTTGGCGCCGGACACCTGATTGCGGGTGGCCGTCGCGCCGGAGGGGTCGGGGACCCGGGACCAGCTCACCGGGCCGCTGGTGCCGGTGCCCGCCACCATGACCTCCAGTGTGCCGGAGGACAGGTCGCCCCAGGTCGCCGGCCGGAAGCGGTAGAAGCAGCCGTCGGTGACGTCCTCCGTCAGATAGACGACCCGGCGGACCGGGTCGGCCGCGGCCGCCTCGTGCTTGAAGCGGCCCATCGCGTCCCGGCGCACCGCCGCCTTCGCACCCCACGGGTCCGTCTCGTAGACGTAGCCCCGGTCCACCTCCTCGCAGGACAGCCAGGTGTTCCACGGCGTCGTGCCGCCCGCGCAGTTCTGCCGGGTGTTCGACAGGATGCGGTACGCGCCCGTGATCGTCCCGGCCGACGAGAACCTCACCGCGCTCGCGCCGCCCGAGGGGTTGATCTCGGAGTTGGAGACGTAGATCCAGCCCGTGCCGTCGGCGTAACAGGCGCCGCCGTCCGGGGCGTTGTGCCAGGTGTACGACGTGCTCCCGACCCGTTGGCCGGACCGGGCGATGACCCGGCTCGTGAAGCCGCCGGGGAGTCTGATGCCGTTGGCGTCCGGGGAACCCAGCGGCCCGTAGGGGCCGGTGCCGGGCTGGGCCGGGGCCGCGTAGGCGGCCCCGCGCCACAGGGTTCCGCCCAGAGCGGCCGATGTGCCGCCGAGGACGGCCGCACGCAGGAGGCTACGACGTTCCACTCTCACTCCAAGAGATGCCGTACCGCCCCGCCGCCGGTCGACGGCAGGGTCGTGCGCAGGGGGAGGCGGAAAGGACGCTAAGGGGATGGGATTGACGGGACATGGACAACTCGTGGCCGGGGGACGGCATGCTGTGTGCCGCCTGTGCCCCACGGCCGTCACCGCTGCGCGGGCAGCGCCGGAACCCCCCGTCTGGTCCTCCTCGGACGGTCGCCGCCCGGCCCCGGGCCATCCTCGACCGCAGGCCGCGCGGACGGCAGCCGGCCACCACGTCCAGGCCACCGGTGGCCGCCGCGCGCAGGACCGCCTCGCCGCCACCGGCGTGCGCGAGACGCTGCACCAGGGCCAGACCCCCGTACCGCCCTCGGGCGCACCCGGGCGCGCCGGAAACGGTCGAAGGCGCGGGCCCGCCGCTCCTCCGACATGCCCGGGCCCTCGTCGGTGACGTGCAGGTCGACCCAGCGGGGGCGGCTCTGAGGGTCTCGCCGCCGCGCGCCGACCAGACCGTGCACCGGCGGGCTGTCGCGCAACGCCCGCCGGGGCGGGTCCTGCAGCCGCAGCTCGATCGTGACGGTGCTGCCCGCCGGGGACGCCCGCAAGGCGTTGGAGACAGGGGCGCGGTGCGTGCGGCGGGTCACCGCGCGGACCCGGGCGACCAGTTCCCGGAGACGGCGCCCCTGCCCAGGCGTGCGGTCACCGGGCCGACCGAGCAGGCGGGGGAACCGTCACCCTGGCCCGCGGCCGACGCCGAGTGGTTCCACCTCGACACACGGCCCCTCCCCGAGGAGCACGCGCGCTCGCCCCTCGTGGTCTGACCGACGCCCGGTGGGACATGCCGCGGTGGCGTGCGCACCCGAGCGGGCGTGCACGCCACCGCTTTCGTGCGGGGGCCGGATCAGCCGCAGCTGCCCGAGATCCACCGGTGGGAGCGGACCTTGTACGTACCGGCCAGGTTGCCGCCGTGCTGCTGGCGGGTGCAGCCGACCCGGTCGGAGTAGTCGGCGCCCCGGTAGTACGCGACGCCGCTGGAGCTGCTGGTGCCGGCGTTCCACACGGACTTCACGTTGCTCGTGGCGGCCCAGGAGCACCTGATGGCACCGTTCTGCCAGTCGGGGTCGGCCACGTCCCACGAGCACTTGCTGCCGGTGAAGTTGGAGCCGGTCCAGAAACAGACGTGCCCGGACGCGCAGTCCACCGCGGCGGGCGCGGCCGGGGCCGCCGACGCGGAGCTCGGCACGGCCAGGGCGGTGACGGCGGCGGCGCTGACGGTGAGAGCCGCGAGCAGGGAGTTCGTACGAGAGTGCCGGCGTACGGAAAGGCGCATGGGGCTGGTCTCCTCGGAGATCGTGGGACGGTGGAGCGGACGTCCCGACGCTGGCAAGGCACGTCCGGGCCGGGCAAGGACGAAGCGGCCGGCTGGGATGCGGGGACGGCGTCCCGGCGCTCGCCTGGCGCGTTCCGCAACCGTTGGGACGGCCATGGGACGCCTTTGCTGGCACAGTGTCGGCACAAGACGCCCGACCAGCGTCCTGTTGGGGATTCCGAGGGGGGAGAGGCTTTGTCCGCATGCCCAGAAACGGAGCGGTTCGCCGCGCTCCTGCGTTCGCTGAAGAGCCGGTCCGGGCTGAGTTACGAGGCCCTCGCCAGGAAGTCCGGGCTGGCCGGTTCGACGTTGCACCGTTACTGCCGCGGCACATCGGTGCCGCAGGACTACGGGAGCGTGCACCGGCTGGCCACGGTCTGCGGCGCGACCCCGGACGAACTGCGCACCTTGCACCGGCTGTGGGCGCTGGCGGACGCGGCGCGGGCGGCAGCGGCCGGTGCGGGGCAAGACGAGGAACACACGGCGCAGGACGAAACGGCGGTTGAAGACATGGGCCCGGCCACGGGCCTGAACGCCGGTCCGGCCACGGGCCTGAACGCCGGTCCGGCCACGGGCCTGAACGCCGGTCCGGCCACGGGCCTGAACGCCGGTCCGGCCACGGGCCCGAACGCCGGCCCGGCCACGGGCCCGAACGCCGGCCCGGCCGGGGAGCCTGGTGCGGTCCGGGCCGGGGAGCCGGACGCCGCGCCGCACCCCCGCCCCGCCGGATGGTCACGCCGACGCCGGTTGCGCACCTCCGTCGTCACGGCCGCGCTCATCGCCGCCGTCATCGTCTGCGCCTGGGCCCTGTCGAACGGCCGGTCACCCGCCGGCGGCGGACGGAGCACCGGCGAGGACCGGCTGTTGGTCTCGGCCAACTGCCCGCCCGTGATCGCGATGGGCGAGCACGACGGGTGCGTGCGCGAGGTGCAGCGCCTGCTGCACGCCAAGGGCGCGGACATCGACGTGGACGGAAACTTCGGGCCGCAGACCCTGCGCCGCGTCACGGCCTTCCAGGTGCTCGCCGGACTCCAGCCCAACGGAGTCGTCGGGGAGCCGACGAAGAAGGCGCTGTACACCTCGCGCGTCCGGATGGACGTGTGGTCGCCGCGGAAGGTGCGGCAGCGGGTCCGGGAGGTGTTCCCCGAGGTGCCGGACAAGGCGGTGGCCATCGCCGACTGCCAGTCCTTCCTCGACCCGCTGCACATCCTCCCCAACACCAACGGCACCCGGAACTGGGGACTGTTCCAGATCTCCGACGCCCGGCTGCGCGAGCTGGGCGGCACGCCGCGCGAGGCCCTGGACCCGGAGTGGAACATCCAGGCGGCCCGGAAGCTGTGGAGCCGGGACCGCGACTTCGGTGACTGGCCGCACTGCGAACGCGCCGCCGACGCGCCCCGCTCCCCGGCACCGACGCACTCGCCCACGGCGGCACGCACACAGCGCTGAGCGTCGTGCCCGGCGTCTGTGGGCTGGGGGTCGGTGATCGTCCCGGTCAGGAGACCGTGCCCGCGATCAGTACACGACGGACACGATCCGGCACACCGCCTCGGCCAGCCGGTGATCGCCCTCGATACCGGCCCGAGTGAGTGCGGCGGCCGGCTGGATGCCGCGCGTGCACAGCCGCCAGGCGGTCTCCGCGTCCAGCCGTACGGTCGCCGCCGGCCGGTCCTCGGACGCCTCGGCCAGGGACCAGCCGCCCGGCCCGGCGGTCACGGTCCACGCCGCCTCGACCACGCCGCCGACGGCCACCTCCACCTGCGTGCCGTCCGGCGCCTCGGTGTCGCGCAGGGTGTGCGGCAGAGCCCGCATGAAGGTGTCGAGGACCAAGGCCAGGGCCCGCGGTTCCGCGTCGGTGTCCAGCCCGGCCGCGAGGCGGATCTGCTGGCGGTGGGTCCAGTGCTCGGTGAACTCCCGGGCGCAGTCCAGCCACATCGGTGCCGGATCGGCCCCGGCCCAGGACACGCCCAGTGCCGGAGCGTCCAGGTCCACGCGTGCGAAGTGGTGGACCAGTTCGGTGCCGTTCCGTTCCAGGGCCTCGACGAGCGCGGCGGCGCCGACGCCCCGATGGCGCTCGACCCACTCCTGGTTGGCGCGGTGGACGAACGCCTCCAGGGTCTCGCCCGGCGCGAAGGGGGCCGGCGGCTCGCGGAGGCCGAGGCGCGCGCGGTAGTCGCCGAGAAGGTGGGCGGCGACGTCGTGCACGGTCCAGCCCGGGACGGCGATCCGCTCCCACTCCGCGGGGCGCAGCCCGCGCAGCAGACCCAGTAGTGCCTGAAGCTCCGGGCCGAACAACGGGCGGGCGTCGATCGGGGCACCGAGTCGGACAAGGCCGGCCTCGTCGTCGTTCGACTGCGTGACCATGGCCTCAGCCTGCCAGACGGGCACGGAAAACACCCCTCCGCGAGGAGGGGTGCTCTCAGGCGGCCGACTACGCGATCCGCACCTGGTACACCGTCACCCGGACCGTCTCGTCGTCCAGGCACTGGCCGGACGCCAGGTCGAAGCGCTGCTTGAGGAGGGGGGAGGCCACGAAGGGGCGGCCCTGGTGGGTGCCGGTGAGGCCCCGGGAGAGGACCGCCGCGCCGGTGAAGGGGTCGCGGTTGTCGATGGCGAACAGATCGCCGGAGCGGTCACGGAAGATCGCGGCCTGCCGGCCGTCCGGCAGCAGTGCGGCCACCCCGCGGCCCGGCAGCAGCGTGCTCAGGTCGCAAACCGTGAACCAGTCTCCGTCCAGGGCGATTTCGATCTTGAGGTCGGTGGTCTCGGGTGCCAGGGTCATCGCTGGGCGCTTCCTTCCAGTACGTCAGCGGCGGGTCGCATGCCGATGGACAGCAGCGGCAGGTCGGGCTTCATCTGGTCGCGCTCGGGCACGAAGGCGACAACCGGGTCCGGGGTGTCCGGGGCGTTCACGAAGGACACGAACCGGGCGAGCTTCTCGGGGTCGTTGACGGTCTCGGCCCACTCGTCGCGGTAGTGCGCGACATGCGCCCGCATCAGCTGCTCCAGCTCGTCGCAGATGCCGAGCGAGTCGTGCACGACGACGTCCCGCACGTGATCCAGGCCGCCGGGGATCCGCTCCAGCCAGGTGGAGGTGCGCTCCAGGCGGTCGGCCGTGCGGATGTAGAACATCAGGAACCGGTCGATCAGCCGCACCAGCTCGGCGTCCGACAGGTCCTGCGCGAGCAGATCCGCGTGGCGAGGGGTCGCGCCGCCGTTGCCGCCGACGTAGAGGTTCCAGCCGCTCGCGGTGGCGATCACGCCGAAGTCCTTCGACTGGGCCTCGGCGCACTCGCGCTGGCAGCCGGAGACCGCCGACTTCAGCTTGTGCGGGGAGCGCAGGCCCCGGTAGCGCAGCTCCAGGTCGATCGCCATCCGCACGGAGTCCTGGACGCCGTAGCGGCACCAGGTCTGGCCGACGCAGGACTTCACCGTGCGCAGCGACTTGCCGTAGGCGTGGCCGGACTCGAAGCCGGCGTCCACCAGCCTGGCCCAGATCAGCGGCAGCTGCTCGACGCGCGCGCCGAACATGTCGATGCGCTGACCGCCGGTGATCTTCGTGTAGAGGCCGAAGTCGCGGGCGATCTCGCCGATCACGATGAGCTTCTCCGGGGCGATCTCGCCGCCGGGGATCCGCGGCACGACCGAGTACGAGCCGTTCTTCTGCAGGTTGGCCAGGAAGTGGTCGTTGGTGTCCTGCAGCGCCGCCTGCTCGCCGTCCAGGACGTAGCCGCTCGCTCCGATCGTCGGGGCGAGGGAGGCGATGATCGAACCGACGGTCGGCTTGCAGGTCTCGCAGCCGTCACCGCCCCGGGCCTCCTCGCGGCCGTAGCGGTCCAGCAGGTCCTGGTAGCTCGTGATGCGCAGCGCGAGGACGATCTCGTAGAGCTCCTCACGGGTCTGCGAGAAGCAGCCGCACAGGCCCTTGTCGACCTCGACTCCGCTGGCCTCCAGCTCGGCGTTGACGAGCTGGCCGAGGACCTTGACGCAGGAGCCGCAGCCGGTGCCGGCCTTGGTGCACTTCTTCACCTCGGGCACGGTCGTGCACTGGTGGTCGGTGACCGCGCCGCGGATCGTGCCCTTGGAGACGTTGTGGCAGGAGCAGACGATCGCGTCGTCCGGCAGCGCGGACGGGCCGAGCTGGACGGACTCCCCGGCGCCGGCGGGCAGCACCAGCGACTCGGGCGAGACCGGCGGGACCGAGCCGGTGAACGCCTTCAGCGTGCCGTACGCCTCCGCGTCACCGACCAGGATGCCGCCCAGCAGCGTGCCGTCACGGCCGATGACCAGCTTCTTGTACAGGCCCGCCCGGGAGTCGGAGTAGACGACGTCCAGGCAGTCCTCGGCGGTGCCGTGCGCGTCACCGAAGGACGCCACGTCCACGCCGAGCAGCTTCAGCTTGGTGGACAGGTCGGCGCCGGTGAAGGACGCCTCGTCCGAGGCGATCGTGGCCGCCGCCGTCTCGGCCTGCTCGTAGCCGGGAGCGACCAGGCCGTACACCCGGCCGTCCGCCGCCAGCGCGCACTCGCCGATCGCGAAGACGTGCGGGTCGGAGACCGTACGGCACTGCTCGTCGACCGTGATGCCGCCGCGCTCGCCGACCGTCAGTCCGCAGTCGCGGGCCAGCTGGTCGCGGGGGCGCACACCGGCGGAGAACACCACCATGTCGGCGGCCAGTTCGGAGCCGTCGGAGAGCTTCATGCCGGTGACGGCGCCCTCGGAGTCGACCAGGATCTCCTGCGTGCCCACACCCGTGTGGACGCTCAGGCCCATCTCCTCGATGGTGCGCAGCAGCGCGGCACCGCCGCCGTCGTCCACCTGGACGGGCATCAGCCGGGGCGCGAACTCCACGATGTGGGAGGTGAGTCCGAGGCCCTTCAGCGCCCCCGCGGCCTCCAGCCCGAGCAGACCGCCACCGACCACGGCACCCACCCGGGCCTTGCTCTTGGCGTACTCCTCGATCGCGAGCAGGTCCTCGATCGTGCGGTAGACGAAACAGCCCTCGGCGTCCTTGCCCGGGACCGGCGGCACGAACGGGTACGAGCCGGTGGCCAGGACGAGCACGTCGTAGTCCACGACGAGACCGGAGCGCGCGGTGACCCTGCGGGCCTCACGGTCGACGGCGGTCGCCGGGTCGCCGATGTGCAGCTCGATGCCGTGGTCCTCGATGAACGCCAGATCCGTCATGGACAGGTCGTCCGGGGTCTTGCCCGAGAAGTACGAGGTCAGGGCGACGCGGTCGTAGGCCGGGCGCGGCTCCTCGCAGAGTACGACCACGCGGTGCGTGGCGGTCAGGCCGCGCTCGGCGAGCGCTTCGAGGAAGCGCTGGCCGACCATGCCGTGGCCGACGAGCACGATCGTGGGGTTCGCCCCCAGGGTGGCCGTCATCAGGAGCCTCCATCGTTGGTGAGCAGGTGGAGCAGAGGACCGCCGTCGGAGGGGAGCGGCTCTGCTCCCTCCCAGGCGCGGGCGAGCGCGCCGACGGTGCCGAGTTCGCCGACGAGGACCCCGCCGACCAGGCGGTCGTCGCGGACGACGACCTTGCGGTAGGTGCCGCGGGTGGCGTCGGCGAGCTGGACGACGTCGTCGCCCGGGAGCGCCTCGGTCTCGCCGAACGCGGCGAGGTCGAAGGGACTGTCGTGCCCCGTGAGCGTGAGCCGCGTCAGCGACCGCGTGCCGGTGTACCGGGCGGTCGTGTCACCGGCCAGCAGCGCGGCGAGCGCGTCGGCCTGTTCGAGCGCGGGAGTGGCGAGTCCGTAGAGCACGCCGGCGTGCTGGGCACAGTCGCCGACGGCGTGGATGTACGGGTCGGAGGTGCGCAGCTCGTCGTCGACGACCACGCCCTTGCGGACGTCGAGTCCCGCGGCCTGCGCGAGACCGGCCCGGGGGCGGACACCGCAGGCGACGACCACCAGATCGGCGTCGAGCGCGTAGCCGTCGGCCATCTCCACGGAGCGGACCGCGCCGCCGACGCAGCGCACGTCCCGCACGCGGCACTCGGTGTGCACCTCGACGCCCAGGTCGGTCAGGTGCCGCTTGACGAGCTTCGACGCGGACGGGTCGAGCTGGCGCTCCATCAGCCGTTCGGACTGCTGGGCGAGCACCACCTGGGCGCCGCGCAGGGCGAGCGCCCGGGCCGCGGAGACCCCGAGGAGCCCGCCGCCGACCACGACGGCCCTCGCCCCCGGCCGGACCGCCTTCGACAGGCCCAGGCAGTCGTCCATGGTGCGGAAGGCGTGGACACCCTCGGGCAGTTCGTGATTCTCGGTGAACAGCCCGCGCAGCGGCGGCAGTACGGGGTTGGATCCGGTCGCGAGGACGAGCCGGTCGTATGCGATCACCGTCCCGTCCGCGCAGGTGACGGTCCGCTGTGCGCGGTCGACACCGACGACCCGGCCACGCATGATCCGCGCCGGTGCCGGGAGGGCGATCACCTCGGGGCTGTACCGTCCGGCCAGCACCTCGGCGAGCAGCACCCGGTTGTAGGGCCGGTGCTCCTCCTCACCGATCAGCAGCGCGGGCGTGCCGAGCTCGCCGAGCCGCCGGGCGAGCCGTACGCCCGCGAGGCCGGTGCCGATCACCACCACACGCTCATTCGAGGTCATGTCCTCGACCTTGCGGTGCCGGTGTTACCCGGCAGCATCACCTCTGTTTCCCGCGGGGAACGCTGCCCTCAGCGAGGCGGGGCGGTGAGTGTGAGGGTTCCTGAAGTGCGGTGACGGCGGGCTGTGAGGTGCGTCGTACCGGCGTCGCGACGGCCTCGCATAGGGTCGCGATCATGCCCGACATATCGCTGACCGTGATCGTCCTGCTCTGCGTCGCGGCCCTCGCCGCCGGCTGGATCGACGCCGTGGTCGGCGGGGGCGGCCTCCTGCTGCTGCCGGTGCTGCTGCTCGGACTGCCGGCGAACACACCCGCCGCGCACGCGCTGGGCACCAACAAGGCCGTCGCCATCGTCGGAACCACGGGCGCGGCTGTGACATACGCCCGCAAGGCCCCTGTGGACGTCCGCACCGCCGTCCGCATCGGGCTGGCCGCCCTCGCCGGATCCTCCGCCGGGGCGTTCTTCGCGGCCGGCATGAGCACCGACGTCCTCAAGCCGGTGATCATGGTGGTGCTGCTGGGGGTCGCCGCCTTCGTGATCCTGAGGCCCGCCTTCGGCACGGCCCCCGCGACCGGACCGGCCACCCGGCGCCGGATCCTCGCCGCGATCGGCCTCGCCGGCCTCGGCATCGGCTTCTACGACGGTCTGATCGGCCCCGGCACCGGCACCTTCCTGGTCCTCGCGCTCACCGCCGTCCTCCACCTCGACCTCGTCACCGCCTCCGCCACCGCGAAGATCGTCAACTGCTGCACCAACGCGGGAGCGCTGGCCACCTTCGCCTGGCAGGGCGCGGTCCTGTGGCAACTGGCCGCCCTGATGGCCCTCTTCAACCTCGCGGGCGGCACCCTCGGCGCCCACACCGCCCTGAAGCGGGGCAGCGGTTTCGTCCGGATCGTGCTGCTGACGGTCGTCTTCGCCCTGGTGGCGAACATGGCGTACGAGCAGTGGCTGGCCTAGCGCTTACGCAGGTCCAGCAGTTCGACCATGCCCGTTTGGTCCTCGTCCCCGTGCCCCTGCGCGAGCCGGCGCTCCATCAGCTCCATGTACGGCGTCAGCAGTTCCGGGCTGACCCGCTGTTCCTCGGCCGTGCGCAGCAGGGTGGCGTTGCCCGCGACCTGCATCGCGAGGTTGGAGACGACGCCCTCGGTGTAATCGCCGCTCTCCAACCGGTCGGCGCTGTGGTGCGCGGCCGGGGCCATCGCGGTCAGCCAGTCGACGAGCAGCGGTGCGAAGTCCTTCGGGGCGATGTCCTCCTGGCCGATCAGGGCGAAGGCGTGGGTGATGCCCGCGAACATGCCGCTCATCGCGCTCAGCAGCGCCACGTCGTGCAGCGCGGCGAACCCCGGATCGGTCCCGACGTAGCGGGTGCCGGCCGGGACGGCGAGGGTGTCGCGGTGCTCCTCGAACAGCTCGGGGGAGCCGCTGTAGAAGACGTAGCCGCCGGAGTCCGGAACGCCGATCATCGGCGGAATGGCCATGATCCCCGCGTCCAGGAAACGCGCGCCGCGCGCCTCGGCCCAGGCGGCGCGCGCACGGCCCTGGGCCGGGGTGCCGGTGGTGAGGTTCACCAGGTCCCGCCCGGCCAGATCGGCGCCGTCGAGGGCCTCGCCCACGGAGGCGTCGTCGAGCAGGCAGACGATCACGAGGCGGTGCGCGGCCACCGCCTCCGCGGCGGTCCGGGCGACCGTGGCGCCCTCGGCGGCGAGGGGCTCGGCCCGGGCGGCGGTGCGGTTCCAGACGGTCACCTCGTGCCCGGCGGCCAGCCAGACGCGGGCCAGGGCGGTGCCCATGGCCCCGGTGCCGAGAAGAGCGACAGGGGTACGGGAGGAGTCAACTGGGGTGTCAGTCATGGCGTTTAGGCTCGTCGTGGGGAAGCGCCCGCTCAAGTACGTACTTCGAAGTGGGTGGTTACCCCGGGGGAAGGATGCAGGCAGCGGAAGGGGGCGGAGCGGCATGGGGACGACAGGGCGGCGGCCGGGGGCGTACGTGTGCGGGATCGACGCGGCGATGGACGTGATCGGCGGCAAGTGGAAGGTGCTGATCCTCTGGGCGCTGAACGAGCGGCCGTGCCGCTTCGGGGAACTGCGCCGCGAACTGCCGGGCGTCACCGAGAAGGTGCTCGCCTCGCACCTGCGGGAGATGGAGGCCGACGGCCTGGTGCACCGTGAGGCGTACGACGAGGTGCCGCCCCGCGTGGAGTACTCGCTGACACCGCGGGGCGTGTCCCTGAACGAGGCGCTGGAGCCGCTGGGGGCCTGGGGGAGGGCCAACGTCCTGGGAGCGTCACCGGCTGCCGGTCAGGTGCGCGAAGACGACGACGTTCCCCTGGTATCCGGTGCCGTGTGAGTAGCCGCCGCCGCAGGTGATGACCCGCAGCTCGGGACGGGGGGCGGCGCCGTAGACCGTCTCGTCGGGGAAGTCCTCCGCGGTGTACACCTCGACGGCGTCCACGGTGAACACCGCGACGCCGCCGTCCCGCCGGTCCACCTCGATCGTGCTGCCCCTTGCCAGGGCGCCGAGGCGGTAGAAGACGGCGGGCCCGTCGGCGTTGTCGACGTGGCCGGCGACGATCGCGGTGCCCCGCTCGCCGGGGGTGGTGCCGGCCTCGTACCAGCCGGCGAGGTTGTCGTCCGCGGCGGGCGGTACGCCGAGACTGCCGGTCCTCGTCAGGCCGAGGCCGGTCAGCGGGGCGTTCACCCGGATCGCCGGGATGCGGATGCGGCCGGGCGGCGAGGGTGGCAGCGCGGGCGCGGCGGGCCGCTCAGCGGTACGGCCGTCCAGCCCGGTCCGGGCCTGCGCGGCGGACGGCTGCGGCGGGGCGTGTGTCGCGGCGCCGTCGCGCAGCAGCCACGCCCCCGAGCACAGGGCGAACACCGTCACGGCCGCCATGGCGGCGTCGGCCGGGCTGCCGAACCTGATGCCGTGCGGGAACCTGCGCATAGCCGACCCACTTCCTGATCTCCCTCGATGGTCCGGGAGTGCCACCCCGTGCCCCCTCCGGGCCGCGAGGGGCGTCGGACCCGGAGGGGAGGGGACGTGCGGTACCGGCGACGGACAGCGGAGGGTGTCCGTCAGATCCCGTCACCTCTCGCCCGGCGATGCAGGAGCCAGGTACCGCCCGCGGCGGCGACGGCGAGAGCCGCCACACCGGCCGCGGTCCGCACGGGGTCGGGGCCCAGGGCGCCGCCGACCCCCGTCTTCACACTTCCCCGGGGATGCACCTGACCGCGCACCGACGTCAGCGTGACCACCAGGTCCCCGGTGATCCGCCGGCCACTGCCGGAACAGGTCGCGGTGATCTCGTACGTGCCCGGCTGCGCACTCGGCGGCACCCTGAACCGACCGGTCGCGTCCTGCCCGTGCGCGTCCGGCGCCAGGCTGAGGGAACCGGCCCCGACCGCGCCGGCGTCGCCCGTGGCCGGGCCGCCGTCGCCGCAGGCCGACGTGCGCACCGTGACCTGACCGCCGGGCACGACCGAGGCCGGGGACACCTCCAGGTCATCGGCGGACGCGCCGTGCGCGGGGGCCGCGGCGAGAGCCGCGGCGGCGACGGCGAACGCGGTGGCGGTCAGCGGCCGGGCGGTGCGTCGCATCGATGCTCCCTGGGCGGTTCGGTCGTGCGCCTGCCCTTCCGAGGTAACGGGCAGCGGCACGGCCGCGCTTGCTGAGGGAGCGTCAGAATTGGGGTGAATGGGTGTCGGGGGCTGCGGGGCCGGCCCGCGCTGGCGGTCGTTTCGGCAGGTCACGAGGGTTCGGTGGACGGGGTTGCGGAAAAGCGCGGGGAGCGCGTGTGAACGGGTGACACCGGATGCGCACGCCGGTGCTTGACCTCAAGTCTGGTTGAGGTACGAGGCTGAACCGCATGAACACAACCGCTACCGACTCAGCCGCCCGGCAGACCGCGACCGACCCGCTCCGACTGACCCTCGTCGTGGGCAGCAACCGGCACGGCCGCTTCGGCCCCGTCGTCGCCGACTGGCTCCTCGGCCGCATCCGGGACCGGGACGACCTGGTCGCCGAAGTCGTGGACGTCGCCGAGGCCACACTGCCGATGTCCCTCGAACCGACACCGGAGGCGACCGCCGCGCTGTCCCGCATCACCCCGAAACTGGCCCGCGCGGACGCCTTCGTGGTCCTCACCCCCGAGTACAACCACTCCTTCCCGGCGGGCCTGAAAAACCTCGTCGACTGGCACTTCACCGAGTGGCAGGCCAAGCCCGTCGCCCTCGTCTCCTACGGCGGACTGTCCGGCGGCCTGCGTGCCGCCGAGCACCTCCGTCAGGTCTTCGCCGAGCTCCACGCCGTGACCGTCCGCGACACCGTCTCCTTCCACAACGCCGGCGCCTCCTTCGACGACCGTGGCGTCCTGCGTGACCCGTCCGGCCCGAACGCGGCGGCGAAGGCCATGCTGGACCAACTGGTCTGGTGGGGACGGGCGTTGCGAGAGGCCCGAGACAGGCGACCGTACGGCGGCTGAGTCCGCTTCCGGTACGCCGGCCGCCGGCTCGCCTCTCTCGCACCCGAACGCGCGCACCCTCCGGCCCGCGTGCACGCGAAACGCGTGGCTCCACACCCGCGTGCACGCGAAACGCGCGCACCCTCACACCCGCGTCCGCCAGTCCCCGCTCGCGATCGTCTCCCCCCGGGCCCGCAGCCGCGTGGCCACGGCGGGCGCGGCCACGTACACCCAGGCCCGGACGGCCGCTCCGTCGGCCTCCCGTACGGCCCTCCGCTCGACGCGCACGTACAGACTGCGCGGATCGCCCGGCACGTACTCCTCCAGCCGGTCCAGCTCGGCGAGCAGCCCTTGGTACGCCTCGGGCAGCGCGGTGACCAGCTCGCCGCTGACCGGGCCGCCGCCCGGTTCCTCGACCGCGTACGGATAGCCCGGCCCCTGGTACAGCACCGCGTCCGCGAGCCGGGCCGGTTCCTCGGAACGGGTGCGGCCACGCAGCAGGAGGTCGTGATTGACCTCCCCCGGACGGAGGGTGCCGTAGACGAAGAAGGGCAGGGTCACAGGAACGATTCTGCACCCTCACACACCTGCACAGCGGGGCTATGGACATGCCATGCCGCGCCGCCTCGACTCGCGGTCGACATCAACGCCGCCCCCGGTCGACTCCACGCGACCGGGTGCGCCCGTACAAGGAGACCGATGAGTCGGATACGTCATGTCCGCGGTTCCCGTCTCGCCCTCGCCGGTGCGGCCGTCACCGGCACCACCGCCCTGCCGGCCGCCGTCCTCTCCCCGGCCGCCGGCGCGGCGGACCGGCCGACCGGGCCGGGCGCGATCGAGGACGCCGAGGCGGTGCTCGCGGACCGGGCCGGGGCCCTTGGCCTCACGTCCGCCCAGGAGACGCAGATCCGGGACGTCGTCGTCGACGAGGACGGCACCCGGCACGTCCGCCACGACCGCACCCACCACCGACTCCCCGTCCTCGGCGGCGACTTCGTGCTCCACCTGAACCCGGACGGCACCTACCGCGGCACGAGCCGTGCGACGAGGTCCGCCCTCTCCCTGGCGAGCGTCACCCTCAAGGTGACCGCCTCGAAGGCCGCCGACCTCGCGGCGAAGGACCTCTACGGCGGCGACAGCACGGAGCGGAAGGCGGTCGCGGCGGCCTGGAAGGCGGTCGCGGTGCGCTGACCCCTACCTCTCGACGGCCTCCAGCCGCACCGCGCACGCCTTGAACTCCGGCATCCGGGACGTCGGGTCGAGCGCCGGGTTGGTGAGGGTGTTGGCGCGGCCCTCGCCCGGCCAGTGGAAGGGCATGAAGACGGTGTCGGGCCGGATGGCGTTCGTGATCCTCGCGGGCGCCACGGCCCGGCCCCGCCGCGACACGACGGCGACCGGATCCCCCTCGGCCGCCCCCAGCCGCGCCGCCAGCCTCGGGTGCAGTTCCACGAACGGCCCGGGCGCGGCGGCGTTCAACTCCGCCACGCGCCGGGTCTGCGCCCCGGACTGGTACTGCGCCACGACCCGCCCGGTGGTGAGCAGCACGGGGTACTCGTCGTCCGGTTCCTCGGCGATCGGCCGGTGCGAGACGGGCACGAACCGCGCCCGGCCGTCCGGCGTGGCGAAGCGGTCGAGGAAGAGGCGGGGCGTGCCAGGGTGCGCGGCAGGGGTCTCGCGGGCGGGGTCGTCGCCCGCGTCCACCGCCTCCACGGCGGCCGGACACGGCCAGAACACCCCGTCCTCCTCGACCAGCCTCCGGTACGTGATCCCCGAGTAGTCGGCCGCCCCGCCCGCCGAGGCCCGGCGCAGTTCCTCGAAGACCTCCTCCGGATCCGTCGGGAAGCCCTTCTCCACGCCCAGGCGGGCGGCCAGTTCGTGGAGGACCTCCAGGTCACTGCGGACCCCGTCGGGCGGGGTGATCGCCCGCTGCCGCAGCAGGACCCTGCCCTCCAGGTTGGTCGTCGTGCCCGTCTCCTCGGCCCACTGGGTGACCGGCAGGACCACGTCCGCGAGCGCCGCCGTCTCCGACAGCACCACGTCGCAGACCGCCAGGAAGTCCAGCGACCTGATGCGCTCCTCGATGTGCGCGGCCCGCGGCGCCGACACCACCGGGTTGGACGCCATCAGCAGCAGCGACCGGATGTCGCCGCCCAGCGCGTCCAGCAGCTCGTACGCGCTGCGCCCCGGCCCGGGGAGGCTGTCCGGGTCGACACCCCACACCTCGGCGACATGCGCCCGCGCGGCCGGGTCGTCGAGCTTGCGGTAGCCCGGCAACTGGTCGGCCTTCTGCCCGTGTTCGCGCCCGCCCTGCCCGTTGCCCTGCCCGGTCAGGCAGCCGTACCCGGACAGCGGGCGGCCCGCCCGGCCGGTCGCCAGGCACAGGTTGATCCACGCGCCCACGGTGTCCGTGCCCTTGGACTGCTGCTCGGGCCCCCGGGCGGTGAGCACCATCGCCGACTCCGGCTCGCAGAACAGTCTCACCACCTCGCGGAGTTGGGGAACGGACACCCCCGTGATCCGCTCCACGTACTCCGGCCAGTGCGCCATCGCCGCCGCCCGCGCGTCCTCCCAGCCGGCCGTGCGCTCCCGCACGTACTCCTCGTCCACCCGCCCCTCGGCGATCACCAGGTGCAGCAGGCCCAGGGCGAGGGCCAGATCCGTGCCCGGCCGCGGCGCCAGGTGCAGGTCCGCCTGCTCGGCGGTCCTGGTGCGGCGCGGGTCGATCACGATGAGTGTCCCGCCGTTCTCCTTCAGCTCGGTGAGGAACCGCAGCGACGGCGGCATGGTCTCCGCGAGGTTCGACCCGACGAGGATCACGCAGCCGGACTTCGGGATGTCCTCCAGCGGGAAGGGCAGCCCCCGGTCGAGACCGAACGCCTTGATGCCGGCGGCCGCCGCCGACGACATGCAGAAACGCCCGTTGTAGTCGATCTGGGACGTGCCGAGCACGACCCGCGCGAACTTGCCGAGGGTGTACGCCTTCTCGTTCGTCAGCCCGCCCCCGCCGAACACCCCGACCGCGTCCGGCCCGTGCTCCGCGCGCGTGCGCCCCAGCCCCTCGGCGATCCGGTGCAGCGCCTGGTCCCAGGAGGCGGGCACCAGCGTGCCGCCCTCGTCGCGGACCAACGGGGAGGTCAGCCGGACGGTGCGGGCGAGCACCGCCGGAGCCGTACGGCCCTTGCCGCACAGCGCGCCCCGGTTCACCGGGAAATCCGCACGCTCGCTCACCTCGACGGTCCCGTCCGGCGCGGGCGTCAGGTTCATCCCGCACTGCAGGGCGCAGTACGGGCAGTGCGTGGGCGTCGCGGTGTTCTGCATGCCGTTCAGCGTGCGTCGGCCGTGTTACGCCCGGGACGGTTCCCTGTTACGCGGCCGGGACGGCAACCTCCCCGCCACCGCCCCGCCCGCGTGAGGCACGAGCCCGCCGCCCGGCGAGGCACAGGCCCGCCCTCCTTCAGGTCGTCGCCGACCGGCACGGACGTTGCCCGTGGGACGAGAAACAGCACATGTGGCTCATTGCGTTCCTTTCTTGGCCGGTCCGACCTAGTTGAGTGTTGAAGCAGCCGCACTACGCTCTCGCTACGCGCAGCGCTCGCACGACTCCGCACGGCGTTCGACACCCGGGCATGCCCACCGCTCACGGCTGCATCCACCCGCGGCACCGCCGCGGGTGGCAATCCGACCTCGAAACAGCCAGGAGGCCACCCGACCATGCCTCTGCGCCACTTGACCCCCCACGACCAGCGGCTCTTTGGGCAGTACGGCCGCGGTCCCACCGTCCCCGTGCCCGACCCGCTCCTGCACCACGCCGTCGCCCGGCACTCCACGGCCCGCCCGCACGCCGTGGCCGCCGAGCACCAGGGCGCCCGCATCACCTACGGCGAGCTCGACCGGTACGCCGGCGCCCTCGCCGCCCGGCTGGTCCGTGAGGGCGTCCGCCCCGGCGACCACGTCGGCCTGTTCGTCCGCCGCTCGATCCCGATGCTGGTCGGCCTGCTCGGCATCCTGAAGGCCGGCGCCGCCTACGTCCCGCAGGACATCGGCCTCGCGCCCCCGGCCCAGCTCACCCACGTCATCCGCACGGCCCGCACCCGGGTCGTCCTCACGGTCGCCGAACACGCCCCCCGCGTGCCGCTCCCGGACGGTCATCTGCTGCTCGCGCTCGACGAGCCGCTGCCGTACGCCCCGGCCCCGCGCGTCCGCGTCACCGGCGACGACGGCGCTTACGTGCTGTTCACCTCCGGCACCACCGGCCGCCCCAACGGAGTGAAGGTCACCCACCGCAACGTCGCCAACCTCCTGCTCACCGCCCCGGGCGGTCTCGGCGTCCGGCCCGGCGACCGCGTCGCCCAGCTCCTCAACATCGCCTTCGACATGGCCGCCTGGGAGATCCTCGGCTGCCTCACCCAGGGCGGCACGCTCGTCATCCGCGGCAGGGACCTCGCCGCGGCGGCCCGCACGGCGGACGTGCTCGTCGCGACCCCGACCGTGCTGTCCGGCCTCGACCCGGCCGCCTGCCCGCGGGTGCGCACGGTCGCCGTCGCGGGGGAGCCCTGCCCGCGCCCGCTGGCCGACCGGTGGGCCCGGCGGGCCGCCTTCTTCAACGGCTGCGGCCCCACGGAGACGACGATCGTCAACACCATGAGCCGCCACGACCCGTCCGCCCCGGTGCTCACCATCGGCCGCCCCACCCCCAACAACACGGTCTACGTCCTCGACGCCGACCGCCGTCCCCTGCCGATCGGCGAGGTGGGCGAGATGTGGGCCGGCGGCGACTGCGTCTCCGCCGGCTACCTCGGCGACGACACCCTCAACGCCGAGCGCTACGCCCCCGACCCGTTCCTCGGTGGCGGCCGCCGCATGTTCCGCACCCGCGACCTCGGCCGCTGGACCCCCGGCGGCGAGCTGGAGCACCTCGGCCGCACCGACGACCAGGTCAAGGTGCGCGGCTTCCGCGTCGAGCTGGACTCCGTCTCCTCGGTCCTGGAGTCGGCCGCCGGCTGCACCCGGGCCGTCACCCTGAAACGCGACGCCCGCACCCTGGTCTCCTTCGTCTGCCCGGCGGACGTCGACCCGGACGCGGCCCGCCGCGCGGTCGCGGACGCCCTGCCGTACTACTGCGTTCCCGAGCAGGTACTGCCGCTGGCCTTCCTCCCCGAGACCGACCGCGGCAAGGTCGACAAACAGGCGCTGCTGCACATGATCGAGGAGCGCGTGGCGGTGGCACCATGACCACGTCCCCGCCCCGGCCCCACCCGGCCACCGGCGCGCTCCCGCCGCTCCTGCCCGCTCCCCGCCGCCTGCTCAAGCACCCCCGCCTGATGCACTACAACCGCCTGGCGGCCCTGGTCCTGCTCGCCAACGCGCTCTTCGCGGCGACCGCTTGGCCGCTGGCCACGCCCACCCTCGGGCACGCGGCCCTCGCCAACCTCGCCCTGGCCGTCGTCGTACGCCAGCAGTACGTCATCAACCTGCTGTTCCGGCTCGCGACTTCGGCACCCACGAGCTGGCCGCTGCGGGTCCGCTGGACGCTGGGCAAGGTGTACCACTTCGGCGGACTGCACGTCGGCGGGGCACTGGCGGGCACGGCCTGGTTCCTGGCGCTGACGATCACGACGCCGAACGGCCCGCTCCTGGCCGTCGGCTGGACGCTGATCGCCCTCCTCGCACTCGTCATCGCCACCGCCCTGCCGCCCTTCCGCTCCCGCCACCACGACCACTTCGAGAAGATCCACCGTTTCGGCGGCTGGACGGCCCTGGGCCTGTTCTGGGCGCACACACTGCTGTCGTCACCGGGCCCCTGGGAGGTGGGCGTGCTCGCCGTGATCACCTTCAGCGTGGCCCTGCCCTGGCTGCGGCTGCGCAAGGTGGACGTCCACCTCGAACGCCCCTCCTCCCACGTGGTGCTGGCCCGCTTCGACCACGGCGAGACACCCTTCGCCGGTTCCTCCACCGCGATCAGCCGCAACCCGCTGAGGGAATGGCACTCCTTCGCCAACGTCCCCACCCCCGGCGAGTCCGGCTTCCGGCTCACGGTCTCCCGGGCCGGCGACTGGACCGGCTCCTTCATCGACGACCTGCCCGAGCGGGTGTGGGTCAAGGGCATCACCACGGCCGGCGTCGCCAACATCGAGGTCCTCTTCACGAAGGTGGTCTACGTCGCCACCGGCAGCGGCATCGGCCCCTGCCTGCCCCATCTGCTCGCCGCCCAGGTGCCCTCCCGGCTGGTCTGGGCGACCCGCGACCCGCGCGCGACCTACGGCGACGCCCTGGTCGACGAGATCCTCGCCGTCCAGCCGGACGCCCTGATCTGGGACACCTCCCGGCACGGCAAACCCGACATGGTGCGCCTCGCCCACGAGGCCCACCGGGAATTCGGCGCCGAAGCGGTCATCTGCATCTCCAACAAGAAGCTGACCTGGCAGGTGGTCCACGGCCTGGAACGGCGGGGCATCCCGGCGTACGGCGCGATCTGGGACTCGTAGAAAGGGATGTCGATGAACAACCTGAAGCTGGAGCGCGACGGCCGGGTGGTGACCGTACGTCTGCACCGCCCGCACGTACGCAACGCGCTCAGTTCGGAGCTGCTGTCCGAACTCCTCGACATCACACGCCCGCTGGACGCGGACCCCGAGGTCGGCTGCCTCGTCGTCACCGGCTCGGACACCGTCTTCGCGGCGGGCGCCGACATCAAGGAGATGGCCGGAAAGTCGGCCGTCGACATGGCGGCCGAGGACTACTTCGCCGCCTGGGAGGAGTTCGCGGACCTCCGCACCCCGAAGATCGCTGCCGTCAACGGCCATGCGCTCGGCGGCGGTTGCGAGCTGGCGATGATGTGCGATCTCGTCGTCGCGGGGGAGTCGGCCGTCTTCGGGCAGCCCGAGATCAAACTGGGCGTCATCCCCGGCATCGGCGGCACCCAGCGGCTGACCCGACTCGTCGGCCGGGCCAAGGCGATGGACCTGGTCCTCACCGGCCGCACCATGGACGCGCGGGAGGCTGGACGCTGCGGTCTCGTCTCCCGCGTGGTCCCGGACGACCGGGTCCTGCCCGAGGCCCTCGAAGCGGCGGCGGCGATCGCCTCCTACGGCAGCGCGGCGGTCAGGGCGGCCCGAGAGTGTGTCGACCGGGCCCTCGAAACCGGCCTGCGCGACGGTGTCCGCTTCGAACGCCGCGTCTTCCACGCCCTGTTCGCCACCGACGACCAGAAGGAGGGGATGACGGCGTTCCTGGAGAAGCGCCCCCCGCGCTTCCACGGACGCTGACGCCGGCCCGGTCAACCGAGAGGGCCTTCGGCTGTCGCCAAGGCCCTCTCCACCCCCGGCTCCCTGGGGCCGAGGAACCGGGGATCCGGCCGGAACACCGCGTCCACAGCGGCCTTCCCGGCGGCGAGGACCTCCCGGGCGCCCCCGTAGTACCAGGTCGCGTCGTGTACCGCGTCCACCCCGACCCCGTAGGAGGTGACCCCCGCCGCCTCGCACAGCGCCACCGCACGCCGGATGTGGAAGCCCTGGCTGATCAGCACGGCCTCGTCCACCCCGAAGATCTTCTTCGCGCGCACGCAGGAGTCCCAGGTGTCGAACCCGGCGTAGTCGCTGACGATGCGCCCGTCGGGCACCCCGTGCCGCGTCAGGTACACGCGCATCGCGTCCGGCTCGTCGTAGTCCTCACGGCTGTTGTCCCCGGTGACGAGCACCACCTCGACCCGCCCCGCCCGGTACAGCCTCGCCGCCGCGTCCAGCCGGTGCGCGAGATACGGCGAGGGCTCCCCGTCCCACAGTCCGGCGCCGAACACCACGGCCACATCGGTACGCGGCACGTCCGCCGCCGTGCGCAGCCGGTCACCCGCCACGGTGTACATCCACGTCGCCGGAAGCAGCGCGAGCACGCACCCGGCCATCACCGCCTGTACCAGCCTGCGCTGCCCCCGCCGCGTACGCGGCAGCCGCGGTCCCCGGAACGCCACACGACGCATCGGACGGTCCCTCCCCAGGTCGGCCTCTCGACAGTCAGGGACGTCCTCCCGGGCCGCCCGGTTCATCCGCGTCCGCGTGACCAGCTTCACTCGATTCAAGGAAACCGCAGGTGAAGCCACCTCACACACCCCCCGTCCCGCATCGTGAACCGCCGGAAAACACCCGTGACGCCCACGCAACGGGAAGGCAACGTGGCGCCGCGACCATCGGTGCATGCCCCGTCAGCTCAGCCTCGTCCCGCCGCCCGCCACGCGCCGCCCGGCCCCGCCCGCCCTCGTGGTCGTGGCCCACGGCAGCCGCGACCCCCGCGCGCTGAGCACCGTGAGCGCGCTCCTCGACCGCGTCCGGGCGCTGCGCCCCGACGTGCCGGTGCACCTGGGCCACATCGAACTCAACGCCCCCCTGCTCCCCGACACGCTCGCCGCCCTCGGTGACAGGGAGGCGGTCCTCGTCCCCCTCCTCCTCAGCCGCGGCTACCACGTCAAGCAGGACATCCCCGAGATGGCCGCGGCCTCCCCGGCCCGCACCCACCTCGCAGCACCGCTGGGTCCTCACACCCTGCTGGTCGACGCGCTCCAGGCCCGTCTGACGGAGGCCGGCTGGGGCACGACACCCCGCCGCACCAGCGCGGTGGTCCTCGCCGCGGCGGGCTCGCGCGACCCGCACGCGAAGACGGACACCGCCCGCACGGCCCACCTCCTGGCGGCCCGCCTCGGCGTCCCCGTCATCCCGGCCTACGCCTCCGCGGCGACCCCCACGGTCCCCACGGCCGTCCGCACCCTCCTCGCCCGCGGCCGCCACCACATAGCCCTGGCGTCCTACTTCACGGCCCCCGGCCGCTTCGCCACGGAGTGTGCCCGGAAGGCCCCCTGGATAGCGGCGGCCCCCCTGGGCACGCACCCGGCGATGGCCAAGCTCCTCCTCCACCGCTACGACGAGACGCTGGCGAGGCCGGCTGCCATGCCGGAACTGGCGTCGGCCTGAAGCCCGGGCGGCGTGGTTCCCCAGGGGCGCGGGGAACCGCGCGATCAGTCCTGACCGGCCCGCACCTGCCACACCACCGATCCCGGCACACGCTCAGGCGGACAGCACGCCCATGCCCGTACTGTCGACCCATGGCAGGCACCGCGACGAACCCCACGGCCTACGACCCGACGTCAGTCGACCGCTGGGCCCCGGAACCCGACAAACGCCCCGGCCGCACGGCCTTCCAGCGCGACCGGGCCAGGGTCCTGCACAGCGCCGCCCTGAGAAGACTGGCCGGCAAGACGCAAGTGGTGACGCCCGGCACCCTGGGCCCCGCCTGGGACGCCAGCCCCCGCACCCGCCTCACCCACTCCCTCGAATGCGCCCAGGTCGGCCGGGAGCTGGGCGCGGCCCTCGGCTGCGACCCGGACCTCGTGGAAGCCGCCTGCCTCTCGCACGACCTGGGCCACCCTCCCTTCGGGCACAACGGCGAACAGGCCCTCAACGAGTTCGCGGCCGACTGCGGCGGCTTCGAGGGCAACGCCCAGTCGCTCAGACTCCTCACCCGCATCGAGCCCAAACGGTTCACCCCGGAGGGCTCCGTCGGCCTCAACCTCACCCGCGCCGCCCTCGACGCCGCCACCAAGTACCCCTGGCCCCGCGGCGCCCACCCCACCGACCCGGCCTCCGGCAAGTTCGGCGTCTACGAGGACGACCGCCCGGTCTTCGACTGGCTCCGCAAGGACGCCCCCGGCACCCGCACCTGCTTCGAGGCGCAGGTCATGGACTGGTCCGACGACGTGGCCTACTCGGTGCACGACGTGGAGGACGGCCTGCACGCCGGCCACATCGACCCCAACTGCCTGCACGCCGACCCCGAACGCCGGGACGTCATCCAGGTCGCCCGGGGCCGGTACGTCCCCGCCGACACCGACCCCGCGGAACTCGCCGAGGCCCTGGACCGGCTCCTCGCCCAGGAGTGGTGGCCGCACGGCTACGACGGCACCGCCGTCGCCCAGGCCCGCCTCAAGGACGCCACCAGCCAGCTCATCGGCCGCTTCTGCCTCGCCGCCGAGACCGCGACCCGCACCGCGTACGGCGCCGGACGGCTCACCCGGTACGCCGCCGAACTGGTCGTCCCGCGCGAGACCCGCATGGAGTGCGCCGTCCTCAAGGCCGTCGCCGACCTCTACGTCATGCAGCGCGCCGAGCAGGAGCGGCTGCGCGCCGACCAGCGGATCATCGTCGCCGAGCTGGCCGAGGCGCTCACCGCCCGCGCCCCGGACGGCCTGGACCCGCAGTTCCGCTCCCTGTTCGGCCGGGCGGCGGACGACAGGGCGCGCAAGCGGGTGATCGTCGACCAGATCGCCTCCCTCACCGACCCCTCCGCCCGCTCGCTTCACGCCCGCCTGACGGGGCGGGGACGAGACTGACGCGGCGGGCGGGACGCGAGCACCCCCGAATGTGACCCTCCGTGGCCTGATCGGGTCACTCCCTCTTCCCGCATCACGCTCCGTGCGGGAGGCTCGCAAGTGGCGACACCCGCTGTGTTTTCTGGGGAGACACCCCCAGACCCCCGTAGGAGGCATCACGTGGTCGACGCGGATCAGACATTCGTCATCATCGGAGGCGGACTGGCCGGCGCCAAGGCGGCCGAGACGCTCCGCGCGGAGGGTTTCACCGGCCGCGTGATACTGATCTGCGACGAACGCGACCACCCCTACGAGCGCCCGCCCCTGTCCAAGGGCTACCTCCTCGGCAAGGAGGAACGCGACAGCGTCTTCGTGCACGAGCCCGCCTGGTACGCGGCCCACGACATCGAGCTGCACCTCGGCCAGACCGTCGACGCGATCGACCGGACGGCGAAGACGGTCCGCTTCGGCGAGGACGGCACCCTCGTCCGCTACGACAAGCTGCTCCTGGCGACCGGCGCCGAGCCCCGCCGCCTCGACGTCCCGGGCACGGACCTGGCGGGTGTGCACCACCTGCGCCGCCTCGCCCACGCCGAGCGCCTCAAGCACGTCCTGGCCAACCTCGGCCGGGACAACGGCCACCTCGTCATCGCCGGCGCCGGCTGGATCGGCCTGGAGGTCGCGGCGGCGGCCCGCGAGTACGGCGCGGAGGTCACGGTCGTCGAACACGGGCCGACCCCGTTGCACGGCGTGCTGGGCCCGGAGCTCGGCCAGCTCTTCGCCGAGCTGCACCGTGAGCACGGCGTGCGTTTCCACTTCGGCAGGCGGCTGACGGAGATCGTCGGCCAGGACGGCATGGTCCTCGCGGCCCGCACCGACGACGGTGAGGAACACCCGGCGCACGACGTGCTGGCCGCGATCGGCGCCGCCCCGCGGGTCGCTCTCGCGGAGGCGGCCGGGCTGGAGATCGCCGACCGGGCGCGGGGCGGTGGCGTCGTGGTCGACGAGCGGTTGCGCACCTCCGACCCCGACATCTACGCGGCCGGCGACGTGGCCTCCTTCCACCACGCCCTCTTCGGGGCCGGTCTGCGGGTGGAGCACTGGGCCAACGCGCTGAACGGCGGCCCGGCCGCCGCCCGCGCCATGCTGGACCGGGACGTGACGTACGACCGGGTGCCCTATTTCTTCTCCGACCAGTACGACCTGGGCATGGAGTACTCCGGCTGGGCGCCCGCGGGCAGCTACGACCAGGTGGTGATCCGCGGGGACGCCGGCAAGCGGGAGTTCATCGCGTTCTGGGTGAAGGAAGGCCGGGTGCTGGCCGGGATGAACGTGAACGTGTGGGACGTCACAGACAAGATCCAGCGCTTGATCCGTTCGAAAGCCCTGGTCGACGCCGAGGCGCTCGCCGACCCGCGCGTGCCGCTGGACGGCCTCGCCTCATAGCCGTCGGGAGTGCCGGTCCGCCCCGTGCCGCACATCCCGGGGGCAGCCCCCGCACCCCCGGCCGGAGAGCCGTCTCGCCCCAGGAGTGTCAGTTCGGCCCCGTAGAATCACCTCGTGGCAGGACGGATCAACGACGAGGACGTGAAGGCGGTACGGGACGCGGTCCCGATCGACGCCGTGGTGTCCGAGTACCTCCAGCTGCGCAACGCGGGCGGCGGAAACCTCAAGGGTCTGTGCCCGTTCCACGACGAGAAGTCCCCGTCCTTCCAGGTCAGCCCGAGCAAGGGGTTCTTCCACTGCTTCGGCTGCCAGGAGGGCGGCGACACCATCACGTTCGTGATGAAGATCGACCACCTCTCCTTCTCGGAGGCGGTCGAGCGCCTGGCCGGCCAGGCGGGCATCACCCTGCGCTACGAGGAGGGCGGCTACAACCCCTCCCACCAGCGCGGCGAGCGGATCCGACTGGTCGAGGCCCACAAGGTCGCCGCCGACTGGTACATGGAACAGCTCGCGACCAGCCCGGAGGCCGACACCGGCCGTCAGTTCCTCGCCGAGCGCGGCTTCGACCAGGCCGCCGCCCAGCACTTCTCCGTCGGCTACAGCCCCCAGGGCTGGGACCACCTCACCCGCTACCTGCGCGGCAAGGGCTTCACCGACAAGGAACTGATCCTCTCCGGCCTCTCCCAGGAGGGCCGGCGCGGCCCCATCGACCGCTTCCGCGGCCGCCTGATGTGGCCCATCCGCGACATCGGCGGCGACGTCGTCGGCTTCGGCGCCCGCAAGCTCCACGAGGCGGACAACGGCCCCAAGTACCTCAACACGCCCGACACGGCGATCTACAAGAAGTCCCAGGTCCTCTACGGCATCGACCTGGCGAAGAAGGACATCGCCAAGGCGTCCCGCGCGGTCGTCGTCGAGGGCTACACGGACGTCATGGCCTGTCACCTCGCCGGCGTCACGACCGCCATCGCCACCTGCGGCACCGCCTTCGGCGGCGACCACATCAAGATCCTCCGCCGGCTGCTGATGGACAACGGCTCGGCCCGGGTCATCTTCACCTTCGACGGCGACGCCGCCGGCCAGAAGGCGGCCCTGCGCGCCTTCGAGGACGACCAGAAGTTCGCCGCCGAGACGTACATCGCCATCGCCCCGGACGGCATGGACCCCTGCGACCTGCGCCTCGCCAAGGGCGACGAGGCCGTCGCCGACCTCGTCGAACCCCGCACCCCGCTCTTCGAGTTCGCCCTGCGCCAGATCGTCGGCCGCTACGATCTCGACACCCCGGCGGGCCGCGCGGCCGCACTGGACGAGGCCGCCCCGGTCGTCGCCCGCATCAAGAACAGCGGCGCCCAGCACGAGGTCGCCGTCCAGCTCGCCGGCATGCTCGGCATCCTCGACACCCAGTTCGTGGTCAAGCGTGTCGCCCAGCTGGCCCGCTGGGCCCGCGACCGCGGCGGCAAGGGGCCGGCCCCGGAGCGGCAGCACCAAGGGCAGCGGTACGCCGGCCCGCCCCAGCCGGCCGCCTCGCGCGGCCCGGCCCTGAACCTCCGCAACCCGGTCTTCGCCACCGAGCGGGAGCTCCTCAAACTCGCCCTCCAGCGCCCTGAGTTGGTCTCCCCGGCCTTCGACGCGTACGGCGTGGACGAGTTCACCGCCCCGCCCTACGCCGCCGTCCGACAGGCCATCCAGGACGCGGGCGGCGCCGAACCGGGCGTGGCCGACCCCCAGGACTACCTGGTCAAGGTCCGCGAGGCAGCCCCGGACGACACGGTCCGCGCGATGGTGACGGAGCTGGCCGTCGAGGCGATCATGCTGCACAAGGGCGTGAAGGGAGTCGACGAGGTGTACGCGGGCGCCCAGTTGGTGACCGTCCGCCGCCGGGCCGTCGAACGTCGCATCCGCGACATCACGGGCCGGCTCACCCGCCTCGGCGCCCAGGGCGACCCGGCCCAGCTGGCCGCCGTGCAGAACGAACTGTGGGTCCTCCAGCAGTACGACCAGACCCTCCGGGAACACGGCGCCGCCGCGCTCTGACCGCGGTCAGGGCTCGACCAGCTCCGGCGTCGCCGCGCGGACGACCGTGCCGCCGGGCGGTTCGACCGGCTCGGGCTCCTCGGGCAGCCGCTCGTCGAAGACGAAGTCCAACTGGACAGGGCCGAAGGGGCAGTCCGGGCGCGTTCCAGGGGGGGGCACCGTGCGCCGCCCGGGCACCCGTTCGCAGGTCCGGATCTCCTCGGCCACCGCGTCGCGCGCCGAGATCGCGGCCTCCCGCCCCCGGGCATCGGCCGGCTCCTGTGGGCGCCTCCGGGGCCCCGGCCGGCATCCGGTCCGTCCGGCCGTCCTCCATCCGCCGGGTGGAACGCGTGTGGCACCCGGGTTTCCACGAGGGGCGACCGCGCGGTCACGGACCGGAAGCAAAAAGTCATCGCACGCCCCTCGTGGCGACGATGTGTCTTACCCCACACTGGGTTCCGGTGCCTGAGTCCTCGGAGCGCGGCCTGCCCGTCACCGACGGGTCACAGACCCCCGCGGTTCCGCTCATCGCGTACGGGACGGAAAGCGGCGAGGCCGTCGACTCCGCCCCCGAAGTACCGCTGCCGCACTCCTTGGCAGCGATCATCCTGGAGGTCGCCCCCGTGCAGACCCAGACCCTCGCCCAGGCCGACGTCGGTGCCGCCCCCGGCGCCGACGGCACCGCTCCGGACGCGGATCCCGACGCCCTGTCCGCGCTTCCGGCGCAGAGCCGCGTCGCGCACCACCCCGAGTCGGAACCGGAGCCGCAGGAGCCGCCCGCCGAGGCCCTCGAGACGGCAGAGCCCCCCGAAGCCGTCGAATCCCCGCCGGTCCGCGCCGAGACCGGCGGCCCCTCGTCGGACCTGTTCCGCCAGTACCTGCGGGAGATCGGCCGCATCCCCCTGCTCACCGCCGCCGAGGAGGTCGAACTCGCCCGCCGCGTCGAGGCCGGCCTGTTCGCGGAGGAGAAGCTGCGGCTCACCCCCGACCTGGACAGTCAGCTCGCCCTCGATCTGGACCGGCTCGTCGTGATGGGCCGCGTGGCCAAGCGCCGTCTGATCGAGGCGAATCTGCGGCTCGTCGTCTCCGTCGCCAAGCGCTACGTGGGCCGCGGCCTGACCATGCTCGATCTCGTGCAGGAGGGCAACCTCGGACTCATCCGGGCTGTGGAGAAGTTCGACTACGCCCGCGGCTTCAAGTTCTCCACGTACGCGACCTGGTGGATCCGGCAGGCCATGTCCCGCGCCCTGGCCGACCAGGCCCGCACGATACGGGTCCCCGTCCACGTCGTGGAGCTCATCAACCGGGTCGTCCGCGTCCAGCGCCGCATCCTCCAGGAGCGGGGCTACGAGCCGACACCCGAGCAGGTCGCGGCCCACCTGGACCTGCCGCCGGAGCGGGTCAGCGAGGTCCTGCGCCTCGCCCAGGAACCGGTGTCGCTGCACGCGCCCGTCGGCGAGGAGGACGAGGTCGCGCTCGGCGACCTCATCGAGGACGGCGACGCCGCAAGCCCCGTCGAGTCGGCCGCGTTCCTCCTGCTCAGGGAACACCTGGAAGCGGTCCTGTCGACCCTGGGGGAGCGGGAGCGAAAGGTGGTCCAGCTCCGCTACGGCTTGGCGGACGGCCGCCCGCGCACCCTGGAGGAGATAGGCCGCATCTTCGGCGTGACCAGGGAGCGGATACGGCAGATCGAGTCCAAGACCCTGAACAAGCTGCGGGACCACACCTTCGCGGACCAGCTGCGGGGTTACCTGGACTGACGCCGGCTGCGGGCCGGCGTCACCCGCCGCGATGGTGCCGCGCTCGATCGACGGCGTATCGCGGAGCCTCCCGCGGAGCGCTCAGTCGATCTCCGCCACCGCCTGCGCGAACTGCGCCTGATACAGCCGGGCGTAGGCCCCGTCCGCGGCGAGGAGTTCCTCGTGCGCGCCCTGCTCCACGATCGACCCGTTCTCCATGACCAGGATCGTGTCCGCGTCCCGGATCGTCGACAGCCGGTGGGCGATGACGAACGAGGTCCGCCCGTGCGCCAGTTTGGCCATCGCCTTCTGGATCAGCACCTCGGTGCGGGTGTCGACCGAGCTGGTCGCCTCGTCCAGCACCAGGATCACCGGGTCGGACAGGAACGCCCGGGCGATGGTGATCAGCTGTTTCTCACCCGCGCTGACCCCCGTCCCCTCGTCGTCGATCACCGTGTCGTACCCGTCCGGCAGCGTCCGGACGAACCGGTCCGCGTGCGCCGCCCGGGCCGCCTCCTCGATCTCGCCCCGGGTCACCTTCCGGGACGCGCCGTACGCGATGTTCTCCGCGATCGTGCCGCCGAACAGCCAGGTGTCCTGGAGCACCATGCCGATCCCGGCCCGCAGTTCGTCCCGGGACATCCGCGCGATGTCGACCCCGTCGAGGGTGATGCGCCCGCCGGTGACGTCGTAGAACCGCATCAGCAGATTCACCAGCGTCGTCTTTCCCGCGCCCGTCGGGCCGACGATGGCGACCGTCTGCCCCGGCTCGACCTTCAGCGACAGGTCCTCGATCAGCGGCTTGTCCGGGTCGTAGCGGAACGACACGTGCTCCAGCACCACCTGCCCGCGCAGCTCCCCGGGCCGCACGCCCGGCACCGGGTCGGCGTCCTGCTCCTCGGCGTCGAGCAGCTCGAAGACCCGCTCCGCCGAGGCGACACCCGACTGCACCAGGTTCGCCATGGACGCCACCTGCGTCAGCGGCATGGAGAACTGCCGCGAGTACTGGATGAACGCCTGCACATCACCGATCGACAGCGAGCCCGAGGCCACCCGCAGCCCGCCGACGACCGCGACCAGCACATAGTTGAGGTTCGACACGAACATCATCAGCGGCTGCATGACCCCGCTGTTGAACTGCGCCTTGAATCCCGCCTCGTACAGCGCGTCGTTCTGCTCGGCGAACTGCCGCGCCGACTCCTCCTGCCGCCCGAACACCTTCACCAGGGCGTGCCCGGTGTACATCTCCTCGATGTGCGCGTTCAGCGTGCCCGTGGAACGCCACTGCTGCACGAAGTGCGGCTGCGACCGCTTGCCCACACGCGTGGCCACGACGAACGACAGCGGCACCGTCACCAGCGCGACCAGCGCCAGGATCCAGGAGACGTAGAACATCATCGCGAGCACACCGATGATGGTGAGCACCGAGTTGATGAGCTGCCCCATCGACTGCTGGAGCGTCTGCCCGATGTTGTCGATGTCGTTCGTCGCCCGCGACAGCACCTCACCGCGCTGGCGCTGGTCGAAGTACGACAGCGGCAGCCGCGACAGCTTCGTCTGCACGTCCTCGCGCATCCGGAACATGGTCCGGTTCACGGCCCGGTTCACCATCCGCGTGGCGACCGCCATCAGCAGCCCGGCCACCGTGAACACGCCCAGCGCGAGCAGCAGCACATGCCCGACGGCCGTGAAGTCGATGCCCTCGCCCGGGGTGAAGTCGGTGCTGCGCAGCATGTCGGCGACGTCACCGTCCCCGCGCTGCCGCATGGAGTCGAGGACCTGCTCCTTGGTCGCCCCCTCGGGCATGCCCCGTCCGACGATGCCCGCGAAGACCAGGTCGGTGGCCTTGCCGAGGATCTTCGGCCCGACGACGTTGAGGCCGACGCTGAGCACCACGCACAGCAGCAGCACCCAGATGGTCACGCGCTCCGGCCGGAACTGCGCGACGAGCCGTTTGCCCGATCCCTTGAAGTCCAGCGAGCGCTGGTCGGGGCCGCCCCCGGCCATCATCCGCCCCATGGGCCCCGCCATCAGGCAGCCTCCGCTTCCGTCAGCTGGGAGAGCACGATCTCCCGGTAGGTCTCGTTGTCCGCCATCAGCTCGTGGTGCCGTCCGGTGCCGACGACCCGGCCCTCGTCGAGGACCACGATCCGGTCGGCGTCCCGGATGGTCGACACCCGCTGGGCGACGATCACCACGGTCGCCTCGGCGGTCTCCCGCGTGAGCGCGGCCCGCAGGGCGGCGTCCGTGGCGTAGTCGAGCGCGGAGAAGGAGTCGTCGAAGAGATAGATCTCGGGCCGCTGCACCAGTGTCCGGGCGATCGCGAGCCGCTGGCGCTGACCACCGGAGACGTTCGTCCCGCCCTGCGCGATCGGGGAGTCGAGCCCGCCCTCCAGCCGCTCCACGAACTCCTTGGCCTGCGCCACCTCCAGCGCGTGCCACAACTCCTCGTCGGTGGCGTCCGGATTGCCGTAACGCAGGTTGGTCGCCACGGTCCCCGCGAACAGATACGGCTTCTGCGGCACCATGCCGACCGTCTTGGCGAGCAGCTTCGGTTCGATCTGCGCCACCTCGACGCCGTCCACGAGCACCTGCCCGTCGGTCGCGTCGAACAGCCGCGGCACCAGCCCGAGCAGCGTGGACTTGCCGCTGCCGGTCGAGCCGATGACGGCGGTCGTCTCGCCCGGCCGGGCCACCAGGTCGACGGCACGCAGCACCGGCTCCTCGGCACCCGGGTAGCAAAAGCCCGCCCCGCGCAGCTCCAGATGCCCGTGCCGGCGCAGATCCCGCACCGGCGCCGTCGGCGGCACGACGCTGGAGGAGGTGTCCAGCACCTCCTGGATGCGCTCGGCGCACACCTCCGCGCGCGGCACCATCATGAACATGAAGGTGGCCATCATCACGGACATGACGATCTGCATCAGATAGGCCAGGAACGCCGTCAGGTCACCGATCTGCATCCCACCGCTGTCGATCCGGTGCGCGCCGAACCAGACCACGGCGATCGACGACAGGTTCACCACCGTCATGACGATCGGGAACATCAGCGCGAGCAGGTTGCCGGTGCCCAGCGCGACGTCGGTGAGATCGGTGTTGGCCTTCCGGAAGCGCTGCTGCTCGTACTCGTCCCGGACGAAGGCGCGGATCACGCGGTTGCCGGTGATCTGCTCGCGCAGCACCCGGTTCACCGAGTCCAGCCGCTCCTGCATCGCGCGGAACAGCGGCCGCAGCCGCCGCACGATCAGCGTCACGCAGACGCCCAGCACCGGCACGACCGCCACCAGCACCCCGGACAGCGGCACGTCCAGGCCGAGCGCCAGCACGATGCCGCCCACGCACATGATCGGCGCCGACACCACCAGCGTGAACGTCATCAGCGCCAGCATCTGCACCTGCTGGACGTCGTTCGTCGTCCGGGTGATCAGCGAGGGAGCCCCGAAGTGCCCGACCTCACGCGCGGAGAACGACTGCACCCGGTCGAACACGGCACCGCGCACGTCCCGCCCGAGTGCCGAGGCCGTGCGGGCGCCGTAGTACACGGCGCCGATGTTGCACACGACCTGGACCAGCGAGATGCCGATCATCAGGCCGCCGTAGCCCAGGATGTAGCCGGTGTCGCCGTTCACGACACCCTGGTCGATGATGTCCGCGTTCAGCGTGGGCAGATAGAGCGTGGCGCAGGTCTGCAGGAACTGCAGCAGCACCAGCAGGGCGATGGGTCTCTGGTAGGGCCTGAGGTAGGTTCGCAGAAGTCGTATGAGCACGCTGCTTCTCTCGGAGTGGGTGACGGGGCCGGGTGGTTGCCCCTGGCCCCTATCGTCGAACACTCCACCCGCGTTACCCCAACCGAATTAACCCAGCAGGCCCTCGAGCCGGTCACCGGTCAGAGGGCCCCGGGATGCGTCTGCTCCCGCACCGCCACGTACTGCTGCCGCACCGCCTGTCCCACGGCCAGCTCGTCCCCGGGCTCCAGCACCTGCGCCACCGCGCCCTGCCAGGCCGGCGGATTGCGCACGTCGAGCGTGCCCTGCGACGCCCCGAGCGCCCAGGCCGCCTGGCGGGCGGCGCCGATCGCCGCGTAGTCCGCGGGCTGCGGCACCACGACCTGCGTCCCGAACAGCATGGGTGCCGCCGCCTGCACGGCGGGCAGTTCGGCGGCCGGCCCGAGCAGGAACACCCGCCGCACCTCCACACCCCGGCCGCGCAGTACGTCCAGCGCGTCCGCGAGCCCGCAGAGCATGCCCTCGAACGCGGCCCGCGCCAGATGCTCCGCCCTCATCGACTCGCGCCTGAGCCCGGCCAGGGTCCCGGCGGTGTGCGGCAGATTCGGCGTCCGCTCACCCTCCAGATAGGGCAGCAGCACCAGCCCGTGCGACCCGGGGGTCGATTTCATCGCCAGATCGGACAGACTCTCCAGATCGGGCAGCCCCAGCAACTCCGCGGCCCCGCGCAGCGCCCGCACGGCGTTCAGCGTGGTGACGACGGGCAGGTGCATGCCGGTCGCGTCCGCGAGCGCGGTGATCATCCCGGACCCGTCGACCAGCGCCTCGGGGTGCACGGCCATCACGGACCCGGACGCGCCCAGCGACACCACCGCGTCCCCGAGGCCGATGCCGAGCCCGAACGCCGCCGCCATGGTCTCCCCGGTCCCCACGGAGATCAGCAGCCCTTCCGGCGTCGTACCGGCCGCGTCCGCCGGGCCGATGACCTCCGGCAGCATCACCTGGTGCCCGAGCGCCAGCTCGACCAGATCGGGCCGGTAGGCGCCCGTCGCCGCCGACCAGTAGCCGGTGCCGGACGCCCCGCCGCGGTCGGTGGTCCGGCGGACCGGCCGGCCCAGCAGCTGCCACACCAGCCAGTCGTGCGCCTGGAGGAGGATCGCCGTGCGCCGCGCGTTCTCCGGCTCGGTCCGGGCCATCCAGCGCAGCTTCGTGATCGGCTGCGCGGCCTGCGGCACACAACCCACCGCCTGTGCCCACGCCTCGCGCCCGCCCAGCGCGTCGACCAGATCGGCCGCGGCGACCTGCGTCCGCTTGTCACCCCCGACCATCGCCGGCCGCACGGTGTTGCCCTGCGCGTCCAGCGGCACGACGGCGTTCTGCTGCGCGGAGACGCCGATCGCCTGGACGCCCTCCAGCAGCCCGCCGCCCGCGGCCTCGCCCAGGGAGAGCAGCCAGGCCTGTGGATCGACGTCCGACGGCCGGCCGCCGCTCTCGGGAACCTCCACCGGATGCTGCGCATATCCCTGCCTGAGCACGGCTCCTGAGTCCGTGTCACAGACGACGATACGAGTGAAATCGGGTGAACTGTCCAACCCGGCGACTATCCCCATGGCCAAAATTCTGCCGTACCGCTGCGCCGGCTGGAGCCGTGGGCGCCGTGGGGGCTGGTGCCGGGTTGCGAGTGCAGGACTCGTGGTGACCGGTCGCGCCGTTCCCCGCGCCCCTTTCGGGGCGCTGACCTGCTCGGCATCAAACGATCACGTGTTGCTCGTGCCCCAGTCGTCCCCGCCACCGTTGTGGGTGGCCCGGTCGCGGAGCTGGCGGACCCGGTCCGCCACCGACTCGGGGACTCGGTCGCCCACCTTGTCGCTCACCACGTGGTACGCCTTGCCCGCGAATTCACGGCCCTGGTGGGCCGCCGTCTCCGCGGTGTTGCGGACGGCGGGGTTCTGAGCGAACTGCCGGGCTGACTTCTTCAGCTGCTCGTAGCGCTCGCGCCCGGCCCTCGTGCCCAGCACGTAACCCAGGACGACTCCGGCGACGAACGTGAGCCGGTAACGCATGGCTGCCACCCTTTCCTTGCATAGGTCTCCAGTGCGACGTCGGCGCCGGGGGGTACCGATTGGCGGAGCACCCCCCTGCTTGCGCTAATGTATGTGTCGCAGCGAACGCGCGCCCCCTGGCGAATACCCAGGTAGGTGCGTTCGATGCACAACGAGACCTTCCTCGGTAGCTCAATTGGCAGAGCAGCCGGCTGTTAACCGGCAGGTTACTGGTTCGAGTCCAGTCCGGGGAGCTCGGTCCTCCGTAGCTCAATTGGCAGAGCAGCCGGCTGTTAACCGGCAGGTTACTGGTTCGAGTCCAGTCGGGGGAGCAGGTTGAACGAGGGCCCCTCTCAGGGGTCCTTTTTCATGTCCGATCCGCTGTTCCGGGAACCGCGCGGCGCCCGGCGCAGTCCTCAAGGTCACGTAGGCCGTGCGCAGCCGCCCAGCCGAAGCAGGAGATCGTATGAGCGGCTATGCTGCGGCAGACGGCGCGCACACATGTACGCGACACGCCGCTATGGGGCGGTAGCTCAGCCGGTTAGAGCAGCGGACTCATAATCCGTCGGCCGTGGGTTCGAGTCCCACCCGCCCCACCAAGCAGGTCTGCGACCTGCGGAAACGTCTCAGCGGGCGGGCGGATTCGGGCCAACGGATTGAATCCGCTGCTCGCGAGTTCGACGCCGTTACGCTCGCCGTTCGTTCGGATTGCTCCGACCTGTACAAACGTGGTGGCCCACCATCGGGGCGAGTTGCCGCTGACGGCCTGTGCGAGCGGGTGGACACCGAATTCGGGACACTGGCAGGACGCAGGTAATCGGAAGTGGCTGCGCGGCGACCTTCGCCTATGCGGCCTCTGCTGTGAGTGGCAAGGGCTGACGCGGTGCGGCGGCCGGGCACCCGGGGACTGTGCAACGTCCGTGGCCTCGGCTGCCTCGAACCGGAAGACCTCCCGATGAGTCAGGACCGCCCCGCTGACGAGGCGACGGACGCCGTCCGACAACGGTTGGCGTCCCCAGGGCCAAGGCGTGCACGTCGTACAGGTCCGGCCCGTTGGCCGGACAGCGCGTGCCGTTGTCCACCAAGGGGGCGTCTTCCGCCTTCGCCCCGTGGGGAAGGACCACGACAAGCTGCTGGGGACGGCGTTCACGGCCGACAGGGTGCAGCCCTGGCCGACGGCGTACACGACTCCGCCGGTCACCGTCTGGTCCGCCCCACAGGGTGTCTCCGACCGGGAACGTCCAGCGCCTCTTGCCGGTCGCAGTGTCCTCCGGCTTCAGCCCCTTGTCCTCGCTGCTCACAGCACCTGGGCCGGCCCGACACCGGGGTCGATCGGATCCGTGTGGGCTCAGTCCGCGTCGGCGACGATGGAGCCGACGCGTTCGGCCAGGGTCGGGTCGCGGCGGACCAGGAGGGCCGCGTAGGCGACGGCGGCGAGCAGGGCGGCGATGGCCGCGTAGGGGAACCAGCTGTACGGCGCCGGCTGGCCGGGCTTGGTGAGGTAGTACAGCGGGACCAGGATGGCGACCGTGCCGAGTGCGGGCAGAAAGAGGTGCCGGACCGGCCGGAACTCCTGCGGGCGGTATCTGCGGTAGTACAGGGGCAGGGCGATGTTGGAGGCGAGGTAGACCAGCAGGATCAGAATGGCGCCGAGCGTCGAGGCCTCGGTGAAGAACACCACCGGGTTCATCGAGCGGCCGTCGGATCCCAGCAGGTGGCCCAGGCCCCAGCCGCCGATGATCAGCAGGGCGGTGGCGGTGAAGGTGACGATCGCCTTGTTCGGCGTACGGCGGATGGGGTGGACGTAGCCGAAGAAGGACGGCAGCAGCCCCTCGCGTCCGGCGTTGAAAACCAGGCGGGCCTGGGAGTTGATGCCGGCGATCAGCACGCCGAGGGTGGACGTCAGACCGCCGAGGTAGGCGAGGAGCGCCAGCACGCCGAGGGTGTCGTGGGCGACCTCGACGAAGGGGATCCGGGAGTCCCCGAGTCTGTCCACGTCGTAGCCGAAGCCGGTCACCGTGGCGTAGGCGAAGAGGACGTAACTCACCGTCATGATCGCAACGGAGGAGAACACCGCGCGGCCGACGTTGCGCCGCGGATTCTCCGTCTCCTCGGCGAGTGCCGCCGAGTTCTCCCAGCCGATGAGCATGTACACCCCCAGAGGGAATCCCGCCGCCAGGCCCTTGAAGCCGTCGTTGATATGGCCGGGCAGGAACGGATCCAAGGACAGCTGGCCCCGGTGTTCCACCAGTGCCGCGATCGAGACCGCGACCAGTACCAGCATCTCCGCGCCGAAGAAGTAGCCGGCCCACTTGGTGGAGACCACGACCCCGCGCAGCATCAGGGCCACGGCCAGCCCGGTGAGCAGCAGCGTCCAGATGATCCACGGCAGGTCCACGCCGGTGTAGTGGTGCAGAGTGATCTGCACGAACCCGCCGGAGATCGAGATGACGCCGGCCATGGCGATGATGTAGCCCAGTGCCGCGAGCAGCGCCGTGGTCACCGCGCTGACCGGTCCGAAGGTCTTGCCCACGAAGGTGATGAAGCTGCCCGCCGAGGGGTGCGCCCGGGAGAACTCCGCCAGCGTGTTGCCGAGGAGCGCGACCGCGAAACCGGCGGCGACGATGGTCAGAGGTGACGCCACGCCCGCGGTGGCGGCCAGGAAGGGGAAGCCGAAGAAGAAGCTCATGGCCGGGCCGACGTTGGCCATGGTGGCGGCGGCGATGTCCGCCATGCCGAGGACGCCGCCGCGCAGCCGCTGCGGAGCGCCGCCGACGGGATCCGGCGGGGACGGCGCTCCGGCTCCGGGGGTGGGCATGGGGCAACTCCTCGTGCGGTGTGGTGGCGTTACGGGTCCGCGTGTGCTCGCGGGTCGGGCCGGTACGGACCGGGTGTCAGCGGTGCCGGGAACGCTGGTGTGCCTTCACTGCCTGCACGGCCGGATCGGTCGCACCCCGACCGAGTTCGCGGAGCAGTTCGGCGTGGCAGCTGTTCTGTGCCCGTACCACCTCGGACTGCGGTGCCGGCGTCAGCAGGCACAGACGGCCGAGCAGATCGGCCGCGAACTCACGGATCCCCGGGCCGCCGAGGGCCTCCGCGAGGTCCAGATGGAAGCGGGTTTCCAGCTCGGCCATGCGTGCCGGGTCCTCGGGACGTTCCATCTCCTCGACCAGCGCGCGAAGTCCGTCCAGCCGCTCGGCCGGGACCTCTCCCGAGCCGTGCGCCACGAGGCCGCACTCCAGCAGCAGATGGAAAGCGTCCAGTGCGGCCGCCTCCTCGGCATCGTGCATCAGGGCCACGACGGTGTCCCAGTCCTGCGCGACGAAGGTTCCGCCCGTCCGTCCGCGCCGGCGGTCGAGCAGGCCGTCCTGACACATGCCCTCCAGCGCACGGCGCACGGTGATCTCACCGATCCTCAGTTCCTCCGCGAGAACCCCGGCATCGGGCAGCCGCTCCCCGGGCCGCACGGATCCCAGGCGTACCCGCAGCGCGATCCGTGACCGGACGAGATCGGATCCGCTCTGGCCCCCGAAAGGCAGCGCGCGGACCTGTCCCACGCCGGTGACCGAGGTCGTAGGAGCCGGGCCCGGCAGGTTGTACGGCCCGAACTTGCCCGCTGCATTCACCACGACGTCACCCTAACGGCCTGCTGATCGCGGTCGGGCCCGCGACGCCCGCGTGTGCCTGGCTGGGCTCGGGCCGGCCCTGGGCGAGGGCGGATGGGTTGCCGGAGGTTCCCGCGACGACGCCACGGTGCGGTGCATAGGGGCTCCCAGGGTGAGAGGAACCTCGGGAGGAGGTTCTGAATCAGCCCGGGACAGCCGGGGGACGGCACGGCACGGGCGTCGCGACGGCAGGAGCGGATCGCGATGCAGAAAAAATTAGAGCAAGGTGAACAGTTAAACAAGCCCTCGTTGTGACCGTCCGCCGACGAGGGGAGCGGGGCGGGGCGGCGGGTGGGCGTCGTAGGCATGAGCAGGGCTTTCGTACCTCGACGGGACCCGTCGGCAGGGCGTGAGGGGTGCGTGTGCGAGGCCTGGCGGGCCCGGGAGATGGCGCACGGATGCGGCGGGGTGGGCGAACGGACCCCTTGTTTTATTCGATCGCTCTGAACTATTTTCCTGAGCGCCGCCGGTACGACCGGTCCAGTAGGCACCGGGCCCGGAGGCCGCGGTCCACCATGCCCGGACCGCCACCATGATCGCCACCCGCTGGCCCGGCGCCCCGCAACCCGACGGAATTCACGCGGTCACCCCGTCCGATCCCGCCGGAACCTTTCCTCCCCTCCACCTGTGCCCTGGATGTGATGTTGAGATGGCAACACGAGCACCTGTTCCCGCCTCCGATTCGGTGACTGCCGACCCAAGCGCCCCAGGAGGATCCGGCCTGCAGGCCGGGCTGAAGAACCGGCACTTGTCGATGATCGCGATCGGTGGCGTCATCGGCGCCGGCCTGTTCGTCGGCTCCGGTTCCGGCATCGCCGCCGCCGGTCCCGGCATCCTGATCTCCTATCTGCTCGTCGGTGCACTGGTCGTCCTCGTCATGCGGATGCTCGGTGAGATGGCCGCGGCCAACCCCACCTCCGGATCGTTCTCCGCCTACGCCGACCGTGCGCTGGGCCGCTGGGCCGGGTTTTCCATCGGCTGGCTGTACTGGTTCTTCTGGGTCGTGGTGCTCGCCGTCGAGGCGACCGCCGGCGCCAAGATCCTGGCCGGGTGGATCCCCGGAGTCCCGCAGTGGGGCTGGGCCCTGATCGTCATGGTGGTCCTCACCGCCACCAACCTCGCCTCGGTCAGCTCCTACGGCGAGTTCGAGTTCTGGTTCGCGGGCATCAAGGTCGTCGCCATCGCCGTGTTCATCCTGATCGGCGGACTCGCGATCTTCGGACTGCTGCCCGGCTCGGATCACCCGGCATCCGGTTTCTCCAACCTGACCGCGCACGGCGGGTTCCTGCCCAACGGCCCAGGGGCGATCCTCACCGGCATCCTGATGGTCGTCTTCTCCTTCATGGGCAGCGAGATCGTCACCCTGGCGGCCGGCGAGACCGCCGACCCGCAGGCCGCGGTCACCAAGGCCACCAACAGCGTGATCTGGCGGATCGCCGTCTTCTACCTCGGCTCGATCCTGGTCGTGGCGTCGCTACTGCGCTGGGACGACCCGGCCATCCTGAAGGACGGCTCCTACGTCGCCGCACTGAACTCCATCGGCATCCCGCACGCCGGCCAGATCATGAACGCCATCGTGCTCACCTCCGTGCTGTCCTGTCTCAACTCCGGCCTGTACACCGCGTCCCGCATGGCCTTCTCGCTGGGCCGCCGCAACGACGCCCCGGCCGCCTTCGCCCGCACCACCGGGCGCGGAGTTCCGCAGTCGGCCATCCTGGCCTCGGTCGTCTTCGGCTTCGTCGCCGTCGTCTTCAACTATCTGTGGCCGGACACGGTCTTCCAGTTCCTGCTGAACTCCTCCGGCGCGATCGCCCTGTTCGTCTGGCTGGTGATCTGCTTTTCCCAGCTGCGCATGCGCAAGACCCTGCAGCGGGAGTCGCCGGAGAAGCTGGTCGTCAGGATGTGGCTCTACCCGTACCTGACCTGGGTCACCATCGCGGTGATCATCTTCGTGCTGGGCTACATGCTCACCGACACAGCCGAGGGCGGCGGCCGGGACCAGGTGGTCCTGTCCACCCTGGTGGCCGTGGGCGTGGTCGTCGTCGCACTGGTCCGCGACCGCCTGGGCCTCAACCGGTCGCACGACACCGCCACCCCGTCCTAGGGACGGGGCCCTGCCAGGCGGCAGCCCGCCCTCGACCGGCGGCGGCGGTGCGCCCCCCAGCATCGCCGTCGCCTTCTTGGGGAGGCCGCTGCTCGCACCAGACGCCGCAGGTCATGGCCACCGGGAGCCGGCCCTGTGGACGCCTGGCCGGAGCAAGTCCGGCTCGCAACCGCTGACTGATCAAGCCGGGAACAGCGACCGGGAGGCCCGGCTGAGGGTGTCCCGGATGTCGGCGAACCGCTGGCGGTGAGCGTTGGCTCCGGACGGTCGGCAGGCCCTGGCCTCCAAGGGCCCAGGCGGCGCCCGATGCAGGCTCGACCCGCGACAAGTCCGCGTTCTGCGGTGCTGCAATCCTGGGGTGGCGTCGCCTCAGCGTCATGCGCGCTTCGGGACCGGTGCAGGTTCTTCGGGCCGTGTCAGTAGTGGTATCGAGCCTGGACGATGATCAGCTCATCGTCGGTCGGCTTGTACACGAGTCGGTGCGTGTCGTCGATCCTCCGGGACCAGTAGCCCGACGGGGCACCCTTCAGGGGCTCCGGCTTGCCGATGCCTTTGAAGGGATCGCGCATGGTGTCGTCGATCAGTTTGTTGATGCGCTTGACCATCTTGCGGTCGTTCTCGGCCCAGTAGGTGTAGTCCTCCCAGGCGTGGGTCGTGAACGAGATCTTCACGCACGCTCCGCACCGGGGTCGATCAGCTCGCGATGCCGGGCTTTGCCGGCCTCCGCCTCGGCGATGGAGTCGAGCAGGCGACGGGCGTTCTTGGGAGAGCGCAGGAGGTGCACTGTCTCGGTCCACGAACTGAAGTCCTCTTCGGACATGAGGACGGCGTTCCCCTTGCGGGAAGTGATGTGAACCGGAGCGTGGTCCTCGTTGACCTGCTCGATCAGCGGGAACAGGTTCTGGCGCGCCTCGCTGGCGGTGATGGACATGCTGGCCGCCTCTCTTCTCGACTTGTACAAGATATAGTACGAGTCTTGTCGTGTCCACAAGGCAGCCCCCTGCCGAGCCCGGCACGCGTCAGCTCGGGATGGGGCGCCGAGGACATCGCTTTGCGGCCTCTCGCGGGGGATGGCTGAGATCTTCGGGTCTCCCCGCCCCGCCTTCCGCGGTCGAATACCGGTGGCACCGAATCACCTGATCGGAGGCCGGCTCGAAGAAGCTCGTCGCGAAGGACTCGTCGTCCGTCGGCCGTGGGTTCGAGTCCCACCCGTCCACCACGCCTTGTACGCGCGGAACCGTTTCTGGCCGCGAGTGCGCGAGAACGGCACCGCCGCTCCCCGGCCGCACCCGGTTCACTCGCCCGGGCCCGCTGCGGGAGCTGCCGAACGACGGGCTGCTGACGGTTTGTCGGCAGGGGGGACCGGAGTGCCGGAGGCCGTTCCCGACGCGGCCGGTGTCGCGCCGTGGTGGCGTTGGCGGTGGGTGTAGGCGGTGATCGCCTGCCACAGGTCGCGGCGGTCGGCGTCGGGCCAGAGCCCCGGAGTGAAGTGCAGCTCGGCGTAGGCCGTGTGCCAGGGCAGGAAGTTCGAGACACGCTGTTCGCCGCCGGTGCGCCAGAGCAGGTCCACGTCCGGCATGTCCCCGAGGGGCAGATGGCGTGCGAAGTCCTCCTCGGCGATCAGACCGGGCTCCAGATGACCGGCGCGGGCCCGCTGGGCCAGGGCGGCGGCCGTGCGGGTGAGCTCGTCCCGGCCGCCGTAGTCGATGCACATCGTCACAGTCAGTCCGGACCGGGCGCGGGTGGTGCGCTCCCGCAGATGCAGGAGATCGACCAGATCCGGAGGCAGACGCCCGGCGCGGCCGTGCCAGCGCAGCCGGACGTCGAGGTCGCGGAAGGGGTTCTCCGCCAGCTCGCCGCGCAGGAGGTCGAGGATCGCCTCGACCTCCTCGGGGTCGCGGCGCCAGTTCTCGGTGGAGAACGTATAGAGCGTCAGATGGCGCAGGCCGATCTCCAGCGCCCCGTGGACCATCTCGCGGACGGTGGTGGCACCGGCGCGGTGGCCCTCGTGCCGGGGCAGGCCGCGCTGCTGGGCCCAGCGGCCGTTGCCGTCCATGATCACGGCGACATGGGCGGGCAGCCGGCCCGGCGGGATCCGGGGCGGCTGCTCTCCACTGGGATGGGACGGCGGCTGCCGGAAGCCGCCGGTGGATGCCGGCCGGGCGGGTGCCGTTGACCGGTGCGGGCCGGGGCGGTGCCGTGGCGGCACCGTCAGCGGGGTCAGGCTCCAGGCCAGGGCCGCGCGGGTCCGGGCGGGGGCGAGGATACGGACCCGGACACGCAGCGCGGGCCGGGGCGGGGAGTGGAGGAGGGCCGGGCCGGCGGCGTCGACGGCGTCGAGCTGGGCGCGCAGCAGGGCGGCCATGGTGTCCAGGACCGTGGCGGGGCCGGGGTGCATGCCGCGGGTGAGGGCCTCCTGGGTCACCCACTGGCGGGCCAGGCCGGTCAGGTGCGTGACCAGGGCGGCGACGGCGGGGCTCCAGCGGCGCCGCACCAGGTCGGCGGCGGAGCCGGGGTGGCGGTCGAGGACCTCGGCGGGCAGCAGCAGGTCGCCCTGGGCGAGGTCGGCGGACAGGTCGGTGAGGATGTCGGTGAGCCGGACGCCGTCGAGGAACTCCTCATAGGCCTCCCGGGTGTCCAGACGCAGCGCCACCGGGACACCGGCCCGGTCGAAGACGGTGCGGACCAGTCCGAACCAGGGCAGGAGGTTGTCCCGGCCCCAGGTACGCCACTGCGTCCAGTCGGCGAAGCGCCTGCCGCGGGTGTCGTCCTGGACCTGGGCCATGGCGTCCCGCAGCTCGGACAGGTCCAGACGCCAGCGGCCGGCGGTGTCCACCAGGGCGTGGCGGATCGGGTCGGGGCTGGAGCCGGTGGGCAGTTCGCGGTGCAGGGCGGTGATCCAGGCCTCGACCCGGGCGGCCCGTTCGGCGGCGGGCGCGGTGCGGTCGTCGCCCAGATCGTCGAGCGCATTGGCGGCCGCCCACAGGGCGTGGAGCGCCGGGCGCAGGGCCGCCGGCACCAGCTGGATCAGCGCGTACTCCGCCGGGTCCTGGTCCTTCGTCCGGCGTCGGCACAGCCGGTAGGCCGCCCGCAGGGCCGGATCGGCGCCGGTCGGCCGTCCGGCGGTTTCGGGGGTCACCTGTCGGTCTGCCGGTGTGGTGGTCGCGGGAGACACATCGCTCACACCGAGGACGATACGTCCTGGTTGTGCGCGGTGATCACAGGGACCGGGCGCGCGTCAGCGATCCACCCCGCCCGGGGCCGCGCGGTGTCGGCCGGGTGCGTCACGGTCCCGGCCCCGGGTCCGGCCGCACCGCCTCGGTGATGCCGGCCCGGGCCGCCTCCAGCTGAGCGGCGAACGCGATGCCGAGGAACAGGGCCACACCCGTCAGGTTGGCCCACAGCAGCAGGGCGACGAAGGCCGTCAGCGGCCCGTACACGGCGCCGAAGGACCCGCTCTTGGCGACGTAGAGCGCCAGCAGCCAGGTGGCCGTGATCCACAGCACCAGATGGACCGCCGAACCGAAGGCCAGCCAGGTGTAACCCGGTTGGTCCCGGCGCGGCGCCCAGCGGAAGATCACCGCCGAGGCGACCCAGGCGAGCACCACGCCCAGCGGCACGTCGAGAGCGCGCCACCAGCCCAGCCAGGCGCGGGACCAGCCGAGGGCCTGCACCACCGCCCCGCCGACGGCGTCACCGGCCACGAGCAGCAGGAACCCCAGGACCATCGGCATGCCCGCGGCGACGGCGAGCAGCAGGGACCGGCCGTACTTGAACAGGAAGGGACGGTCGCGCTCGATGCCGTAGATGCGGTTGGCGCCCCGCTCGACCTGGGCCATCGCCGAGGCCAGGTTGAGGACGGCGAAGCCCAGGCCCAGCCACATGGCGACCGCACCCCAGACACCGGAACCGGCGCTGCGCTCGGTGCTGCCGAAAGCGTCCTCGATCAGCTTCGCGCTGGCGCCCGGGACGATCTGGCCGAGCGTGAGTTCGATGATCCGCCCCACGCTCTCCGTGTGCACGGTGGTGGCCACTCCGACCAGGGCGATGGTGAACGGCACCATGCCGAGGACCACCTGGAAGGCGAGGGAGCGCGAGTTGCTGAATCCGTCCGCGTAACGGAACCGGGTGAACGCGTCGATGAGCAGCCGACGGCCGCCGTAGCGCCGCAGCGCGGTGAACGCCTCGTCTCCGGAGAGTTCCTCCCCGATCATGTCCCGCGTCTGCGGGACATGCACAGCGGTACCCATCGAGAAGGTCTCCTTCTGCCGGCCCTGTGTACGGGACCAGAATGCCGGGCGATCCGGCCGCGGTGGGTCAGAAGGGCATGCGACCGCGCGTGCGGCGCCCGGCCGAGCCGCTGCGGCTCACGGCGCGGGAACTCGTGTGGAAGGGCTTGCTGAAGAGCCTGCCCAGGACACCGGGGGCCTTGCCGCCGGCGCGGGCGCCGGCGCCGAGGGAACGCTGGGTGCCGCGTTCGGGGTGGCGCGAGAGACGGGGGACGAGGAAGGCCAGGACGGCCAGGAGCACGCATCCGGCGATGACGGCGGCGATGATCACGAAGCAACTCCCTTGAGTGGTGGGGAGATACGGGTGCCCCGTCGCGTCACCTCCATGTGGCCTGCTAGGTGCCGGTGTCGTCCGTTCCGTCGTCTTCGCCCTCGGTGCCCGCCTCGTCGCGGTCGCCCTCCGCCTGGGACGGGGTGGGACGCGGGGTCGTGTCCCGCTCGTCGTCGCGGTCGCCCTCGGCCTGGGACGGGGTGTGGTCGCTCATCGTGTTCCTCCTTGCGCGGTTGCCGGCTGCCGGGTACCCCGGTGGGGCCGTGAGCACCGGCCTCGCGCGCGGTACCACTGGGCGGCCAGCAGCACGGCCAGGACGAGTTCCACCGCGTCACCGCCGTAGTACATGAGCTGTGAGGCGAGGTGCAGGTCGGCGGGGGTGTGGGTGGTGCCGGGCGGGCCGGTGGCCCACAGGCTCTTCGCGAGGATCGCGTGGGCCGCGGAGGCGGCCAGGAGGGTGCCGCCCCGCACGTACCGGCCGGGCCGGTGACGGATCGGGTCCACGGCGAGGAGCGCGAAGGTGAAGAGGGTGCCGACGGCGAAGAGGTGGAGGTACACCAGGGGGTTGTGGTGGACGGCGGGCGGGAGCGGGGCCCGGTGGAGGAGCCACAGGCCGCCGATGTCGAGGACCGCGGCGACGGGCGGGAAGACGAGCGCCGTGACGAGGCGTGAGCGGGTCAGCGAGACCAGGGCCCGGCGGCCGGGCGGCGGGAGGGTGCGCAGGGCCAGCGTGACCGGCCGGGACAGGACGATCGGCAGCGGGGCCGCCATGCCGGCCGTCAGATGGGCGGCCGTGTGCGCGGTGAACGGCGCCAGCCACGCCCCCCACGGCACGGCGAACGCGGCCACGAGCAGCGCCCCGCCCAGCCAGAATCCGGCGTCGCGGCGCACCGGCCAGCGGTCCCCGCGGCGCCGCAGCCGGGCGGCGCAGGCCGTGTAGAGCAGACCGCCCACGAGGACGAGCACCGGCAGGGGAGCCGGGGTCGTCACCGTGCCCTCCCTCGCCGGGCGCCGCGCCCGGCGAGCGGGCCGGCCGGCGGGAACGGGGCGGAGATCACGTTCCGCGTCCCGTCGCGCGGCCGGGTACCGGCCCCGCAGCGGATCCGGTGCGGGCGCGGCAGACCGCGTTCGCGGCGCGGGCCGGCGCGGAGGAACGGGCCCGCCACCCCGGCCGGCCGGCCGCCGGCAGAGTCTCACCGGCCGGGGAACGGTGGCACCTCACCCGTTCCCGGTCACGGGGGTCGAAGCCCATGGGGTTCTCCTCGGCGGAGGCGGGCCGGAGCGGGCCGCCGGGTACCCGGGCCCTCCGGCGCGAAACCGGGAGCCTTCGGCCCTCAGGCCCCGCGACGCTTCGCGACAGCCCTCTGCAACGCCGTGCGCAGCTCGGCCGACGGCGGCGGGCCGTCCGCTTCCGCACTCGCCGTCACCGCCGCGGCGACATCCCGCAGCTTGGTGTTCGACAGCTGCGACGCCTCCCGCAGGATGTGCCACGCCTCGTCGGACGTACAGCCGTGGGTGGCCATGAGAATGCCCCGGGCCTGGTCGATGACCGGGCGCGAGGCGATGGCCTGGCGGAGCTGCTCGACCTCCTCCTGGAGCACGTGCAGGCATTCGGCGCGTTCCAGGGCGACCGCCGAGGCGGCCGGCGCCGATGCGGAGACCGGGCCGGTGGCGTCCAGGCCGGTCAGCGGGTCGGTCGTGTCCAGGCCCGCCAGCTCCAGGATCCGGCGCGGCTGGCCGTTCCAGTTCGTCGCCGTCACCGTCCGCGACCGCTGCCAGCCGTGGTCGGCCAGCACATCCAGGAACTGCAGGCCGGCGGTGTCCATGAAGTGCACGCTCCCCATGTCCAGGTCGACCCGGGTGACGGTGGCCGGCAGGTCGGCCAGGGTTCTGCCCAGGGTTTCCGCGCAGCCGTGGACGAGCTCGCCCCGCGGGGTGAGCTCGGCGCGGTCCGCGTCGACGCGGCCCCGAATGACCAGGGTGTCCAGCCCTCCTGTGAGTTGTGGTGATGCCGCTGAGGTCATGTCACCGCCTTGTCGGTCCTCGTCGGTCGTGTCCGTCTCGCCGGACTGCACGACGTCACTCGCCCCCGTGGACGTCGGTGTGACGTGCGCCTGCCCGCCGTGCGGCGTACTACACACGTCCCGGGGGAATGAGCTTGTCCGGCGCGGGTACGAGCGCTGTGGCCCGGAAGAAGCGTGGGGAGAGGGGCTTGAACACTCGGCAGCAGGTGTCGGCGACCGGCCCGCGCGGACCTGTGCCGGGCTTGGCGGTGTTTCCGCTGGCCGGGCAGCAGGGCGTCAGAGCAGCCGGTGAGATCGGCCTGACGACGCGTGCGATCTGGGAAGGCGTACTCGAGCAGGCTGTTCGCGAGGATGAGGACGTGTATTACTTGGAGCTGTCCGAGGTGACGTTCGTCGACGTCGCGGGCGCCGGTGCGCTCGCGGCCGCCGCCGGGCAGCTCCGGGACGGCCGGAGGTTCGTGGTGCGCCGGCCGCCGGCGGCGCTGCGGCGCACGCTCGACCTGCTGTGGCCCGGCCAGACAGGGATCGAGGTGTCGACGTGACGATCACGGCGGTGACCGAGGCGACCGAGCCCTTCGGGCCCCTGGAGCCCTTCGCCCACCCCGCGCTCTTCTACCGGGACGAGCAGGAATACCTCGACGGCACCCTGCCCTTCGTGCACGCCGGCTTGGAGGCGGGCGAGCCGGTCGCCGTCGCCGTGCCCGACAAGAACCTCACCCTGATCAGGGACGCGCTGGGGGACGCCGCCGAGTCCGTGCGGCTCCTGGACATGCGCGAGGCGGGACGCAACCCCGGACGGATCATCCCCGGCGTGCTGCGCGCCTTCGCCGACGCCCAGCCCGACGGCCGCCGGGTGCGGATCATCGGCGAGCCCGTCTGGCCGGGGCGCTCCGACACCGAGTACCCGGCCTGCGCCCAGCACGAGGCGCTCATCAACGCCGCCTTCCGGGGCCGTACGGCGACCATCCTGTGCCCGTACGACATCGCCCGGCTGCCCGAGCACTGCGTCACCGACGCCTACGCCACCCACCCCACCGTCATACACCCCGGCTCCGACGTCGCCCGGCAAAGCGAGGCGTACGCCCCCGGTGAGGTCGTCAGCCGCTACAACGAGCCGCTGGAGCCCGTGCAGGAGGCGCTGACGTTCGCCTTCGACTCCGACTCGCTCTCCCAGGCCCGGCACCTGGCCGTCGGGGAGGGCGCGCGCCTCGGCCTCGTCGGCGTGAAGCGGGAGGACCTGGCCCTCGCCGCGGCCGAGCTCACCACCAACAGCGTGGTGCACGGCGGCGGTTCGGGCGTGCTGCGGCTGTGGGCCGAGGAGGGGTACGTGGTGTGCGAGGTCCGCGACGAGGGGCGGCTCGCCGACATCCTGGCCGGACGCAGGCCCGTGCCCCGCGACCAGCGCGGCGGGCGCGGGATGCTGCTGGTCAATCTGATCGCCGACCTGGTGCGGGTGCACCGGAGCGACAGCGGGACGACCGTGCGCTGCTGGTTCGCCCGCTGACCGGCGGCTGACGCTCAGGAGCCCAGCGGGGCCAGGGCCAGCGGCGCGATCCTGCCCTCCAGCATCGCGCCGAGACCCTGCACGGCGCACACGTCCGGGCGCTCGGCGATGTGCACCGGCATCCCGGTCGCCTGCCGCAGCATCTGATCCAGGCCCGGCAGCAGCGCGCTGCCGCCGACCATCATGATCCCCCGGTCGGCGAGGTCGGCGACCAGGTCGGGCGGGCAGCCCCGCAGCACCTTGCCGATGCCGTCGAGGACCGCCGTGAGCGGTGTCTGGATGGCGTCCCGGACGGCCGCGGTGTCGACCTGGACGGAACGGGCCAGTCCCGTGGCGACGTCCCGGCCGTGGATCTCCGTGGAGGCCGGGCCCTGCGGGGTGAGGCCGTTGCCGGACAGGGCGAGTTGCAGCGGCCGGACCGACTGGCTCGGCAGCATCAGCTCGTGCTCGTGACGCAGGTGCTGCACGATCGCCTGATCGACGGCCTCGCCGCCCACCGGGATGCGTTCGGCGGTGACGATCGAGCCGAGTGACAGCACGGCCACCTGCGTGGCCGCCGCCCCGCACACCATGATCATGGTCGCCTCGGGCTGCTCCACGGGCAGTCCGCAGCCGACGGCGGCGGCGATGAGGGTGTCGACCAGTTCCACCCGGCGGGCGCCCATGCCGACGAGTGTCTCGATCGCCGCGCGCTGGGCCAGCGGGTCGGCGCCGTGCGGGGTGCAGGCCGCGGCCCGCAGGATCGGCTTGCGGCGCAGCGCGCGGCGCATCTTGTCGCCCAGCAGATGCCGGAGCATGCGCTGCGCCATCTCGATGTCGACGACGGTGCCGCCGGATACCGGCCGGACCACCCGGATGTAGTCGGGGGTGCGGCCCGTCATCTTCTCCGCGAGTTCGCCGACCGCGATCAGCGCCCCGGTGCGGGTGTTCACGGCGGCGGTGGACGGCTGGTCGACGACGAGACCTGCGCCCTTGACGTAGACGCGGGTGCGGGCAGCCCCCAGGTCGACGGCGAAGTGACAGCGGCGCAACTGCTCCAGACTGGCGGTCATGGCAGGTCCTCCCGAGAGCACAGACCGTGGGGGGCCGCCAGGTGGCGGGCCTCGCGGGCGTGGGTCCGCCGGGTGGCGGGCCTCCTTCGCATCGTGCGCGGGAGGGGGCCCGGCCGCCTTTCCTGGGGGGCCGGGCGGGGCGCCGCCGAACGGGGGTATCGGCCTCCGGTCACGGGGAGTGCGTGGCCTCCGGCAGGGGCGCGAGGGACGGCACCGTGGTCTCGCAGCCGGCCTCGCGCATCTGCCGGTCGGTGGTGGTGTTCCGGGGGAGGGCGACGAAGCGCAGCCCGGCCCGCCGGCGGCGGCGAGTTCGGCGACCGTGGAACCGATGAGCAGGCCGTTGGCGGTGGACCCGTCGTGGCAGTGGAGGGGGCGCAGCGTGGGGTCCGGGTGCGGGGTGAGGAGGTCCGGGTCTCCGGCATGCCCGTGATGCCGGCCAGGGGCAGTGGGCTTGGCTGGTGGCGGTGGACCCGTCGGGGCGGTCGAGGGGGCGCAGCGTGGGGTCCGGGTGCGGGGTGAGGAGGTCCGGGTCTCCGGCATGCCCGTGATGCCGGCCAGGGGCTGTGGGCCTGGCTGGTGGCGGTGGACCCGTCGGGGCGGTCGAGGGGGCGCAGCGTGGAGGCCGGGTGCGGGGTGAGGAGGTCCGGGTCCCCGGCATGCCCGTGATGCCGGCCAGGGGCAGTGGGCCTGGCTGGTGGCGGTGGACCCGTCGGGGCGGTCGAGGGGGCGCAGCGTGGAGGCCGGGTGCGAGGTGAGGAGGTCCGGGTCTCCGGCATGCCCGTGATGCCGGCCAGGGGCAGCGCGCCGCGGGGACGCAGGCAGCGGGGCACGGCCCCGGCGCAGACGTCCGTGATGGGGCCCCGCGCCCGGCCGCGCGCCTCAGGCTCCGGCGCCGCTTCGGGGGACAGCGGGCGGGACCAGGCGCGGGCGGGGTGTCGGTGGCGCCGTCCCGGTAGAGCGGCTGGAAGCGCTAGGTCCCGGCTCCACGGCCGGGATGTGCGGCGACGCAGGGGGCATGCACCGACCTCACCCACCGACGGTCCCCCGGATCACCCCCAGCTCCACCAGGTCCTGCGGACGGATGCGGAGCTGGTCCGCGGTCGCCTCCACCTCGCGCGGCGGTCGTTTCAGGATGGCCGCCGCGAGCTCCGGGGCGATCACCGAGAAGTAACTGTCGTGTGTGGCCCAGGTGTTGCCGGGTGCGGCCAGGGCCAGTGCACCGCCGGAGCCGCCCTCACCGATCACCAGCGTGGTCACCGGGGTGCCGGCGCTCGCGACCGCGCCGAACAGGTCGGCGATCGCCGCCCCCGCCCCCTGCCGCTCCGCCTCCGCGTCGTTGGCCGCGCCCGGCGTGTCCACCAGGGTCAGCACCGGGATGCCGAGCCGGTCCGCGAGACGGATCAGCCGGGCGGCGGTGCGGTATCCGGCCGGCCGGGTCGCGCTCCCCGTCTGCGCGGCGTACGCGACCGTACGGCCCCCGTGCGTGCCGAACCCGCACAGCATGCCGTCCGGGTCGGTGCCGCCGCAGCGGTCGCCGCTGATCGCGACCCGCTCGGTGAAGTAGGCGTCCAAGTAGGCCGTGGCACGCGGCCGCCGAGAGGAGCGGGCCCGCCGGACGGCGTCCCAGCCCGTGACGGGCAGGACCCCTGACTCGCCGAGCGGCTCGGGCGGCGGGGCGGGCGTGACCGACGGGCACGTCAGCAGCCGCAGCCACCGCCCCAGCGTCTCGCGCAGCTCCTGCGGCCGTACGACCGCGTCCGCCGCGCCCGCCGCGACCTGCGCCTCGGCCGTGTACGCCGCCGGGTCCGCGTCCGCCGGCCGCACCCGGGAACCGGCGAAGCCGACCTGGGCACCGGGCAGCGCGAGCACCACGTCGGCGCCCGCGCCCAGGGTGGCCCACCCGCCCCCGGTGGTCGGGTCGCGCAGGACCGCGACCTGCGCGAGACCGGCCTCCCGGGTGAGCGCCGACTGGCGGGCCACCCGCTGGAGTTGGGTCAGCGCGAGCATGCCCTCCTGCATACGGCTGCCGCCCGTCGCCACCAGCGGCACCACCGGGAGGCGGCGCTCACGGGCGTACGCGTACGCCGCCTCCAGCCGGTCTCCGGTGCGCTCACCGAGGGAACCGCCGAGGAAACCGAACTCGAACGCGATCAACACGGCCCGGGTGCCGCCGACCCGGGCGGTGCCGCACACCACGGACTCCTGCTCGCCGGTGCGTTCGGCGGCCCGCGCGCGGGAGTCGTCGTAGCCCGGCCACGCGAGCGGGCCGTCGGGCCTCGACGGCCTTACGGGAACGGGAATTTCGGCGAAGGTGGCGTCGTCGGCGAGGGCGGTGACGACCGCGCGGGCGGAGAGGCGCTCAGCCATGGGGCAGCGCCCGCTTCAGGATCTTCCCCATGTCGTTGCGGGGCAACGCGTCCAGGTGGTGGACGACCCGTGGCCGCTTGTGCGGGGCGAGCCGCTGCGCCACATGGTCCGCCAACTCCTCCAGCCCGGGCGGCGACATGAGATCGGCCGGCACGATCCATGCCACGATCCGCTCGCCCAGGTCGGCGTCCGGCTCCCCCGTGACGGCCGCCTCCCGCACCCCGGGGTGTTCCAGAAGCGCGTTCTCGATCTCACCGGCACCGATCTTGTAACCGCCGCTCTTGATCAGGTCGGTGGCCTTGCGGCCCACGATCCGGACGTAGCCGTCGGGGTCGCGCACCGCCATGTCGCCGGTACGGAACCAGCCGTCGGCGGTGAAGGCGGCGGTGGTGGCGTCGGGGCGGTTGAGGTACTCGGTGAACAGGTTCGGCCCGCGCACCTGGATCTCGCCGACCGTCTCCCCGTCGTACGCGGTGACCTCCGAGCCGTCCTCCTCGACCAGCCGCAGCTCCACGCCCGGCAGCGGCACACCGACCGTGCCCGGGCGGGCCTCGCCGTCGGCACGGACGCTGGTGTTCATCAGCGTCTCCGTCATGCCGTACCGCTCGATCACTCTGCGCCCGGTCGCGGTCGCGATCCGGCCGTGGTCGTGCACGGGCAGCGCGGCGGAACCGGAGACCAGCAGCCGCGCCCCGGTCAGCGCCTTCACCAGATCCGGGTCGCTCGTCACGGCCTCCGCGATGCGGTGGTACATCGTCGGCACGCCGAACAGCATCGTCGCCCCGCCGTTCAGCTCCCGGGCGACGCCCTGGGTGCTGAAACGGCCCAGGTGCCGCACCGAACCGCCGCGCCGTAGCGGGCCGAGCGTACCCAGGACCAGCCCGTGCACATGGAACAGCGGCAGCCCGTGGACGAGGACGTCGTCGCCGGTCCACTGCCAGGCGTCGGCCAGCGCGTCCAGGGTGCTTGCGACGGCCCGGCGCGGGATGACGGCACCCTTGGGCGGGCCGGTGGTGCCGGAGGTGTAGACGATCAGGGCCGGGTCCTCCGCTCCCGCACGCTCCTCGGGGGCGGCACCGGTGGCGTGCACGTCGACGTCCACACGGGTGAGGTCCCGCACGGGGGCGGGGAGTTGGTCGTCCGGGGCGGTCAGCACGAGGCCGGGGGCACTGTCGGACAGGATGTGCCCGAGCTCCTTCTCACCCGACCTGGGGTTGAGCGGCACGGCGGGCACTCCGGCCAGCAGGGCGGCGACGACCGCGACGGCCGTCTCCATGGTTGGCGTCGCCCAGACGGCGACCCGGCGGGCCTCCCCGATGCGTTCCGCCGTCGCACCGGCCGCGGCGGCGAGCTCGCCGTACGTCAAGGAGCGCTCACCGAACCGCAGGGCGGGCCGGTCGGCCGAGCCGCTGGTCAGGGCCGGGAAAAGAGAGGTCACGCGTCACATCTCCTTAGCTGTTCGCCTGTCACGGGTCACCGGCGGTACGTCCCCCGCCGGGGGACGTACCGCCGGTGAGCCGTCATGCCGCCGCCGGTACGACCGCCACCCTCCCTCCGTACACCATCAGCCGCCGGAAGAAACGCTCACGGCCGACGTCCGGGAGGCCGTCCTGCCGACAGCGCCGGTCTCCGTCCCCCGTCTTCCATCCGGTGCCGGATCCACACGGGCGGGGCGCAGCAGGTCCAGCTCGTCGTACAGGCGCCGTGCCGTCGGCGAGAGCCGGGCACGCCTTCGCGAACGCGCCGATCATGAGCAGGGCCATGCGTCCCCTCGTGGCCCTCGGGCTCGTCCGCGCCGCCACCGGTGCCGGGGCTTCACCGACCGAGGGCGGGCCCCGCACCTCAAGACCGCCTCCCACGACCAGTTCCGGCCGGCCGCGGGCCGGGGCGGGGCCCCTCAGTCCTGCCGGCCGGTGACGGACACCCGCTGCAGCAGCCCCCAGGTGAACTCCGCGACGGCCTCCCGCCGCACCCCCCGCGCGTCGGACGCGGTGAACGCCAGGCCCCACCGGGTCGGTGCCGTGCCCTCCAGGGGGCGGGCCGGGGCGAAGGCGCGGGCCGCCTCGTCGACCGTGCAGGACCAGGGGGTGAGATCGTCGAGCGTGCGCAGCTCGGGGCCCGGGACGCCGGGGGCGCGGACCAGCCATTCGTTCCACACCGCGCCGGTCGGTGCGGTCAGCACCTCGAAGCGCAGGCCGGGCCAGAGGGGCATCGGCCAGAGCCATGCCTCGCAGTCGAGATCGCCGATCCGGCGGGGCGTACAGGACTCGGGTTCGCCCAGCACGTGGCAATACCTGGACAGGGGCGCGCGGGAGCGCGGGGAGCGGACCATGGCCTGCCAGCGCTTGTTCGCCTCGCGCATGTCCGCGATCGACACCCCGAGCTCGTGCCGGGCGTCCTCCACCAGGCCGGGGTTGTGGTCGGCCATGCGGCGCAGCAGCACCAGCTGGAAGTCGAGCGGGGCGAAGGGGCTAGCGGGGTGCTTTCCGGAGGGCATGGGATCCATCGTCGCCCACCGGGGTCCTGCCGGGGCGGCGGCCGTCGGGCAGGAACAGCACGGAGTTGACGTAACGCGGGCCCCTGAGGGCGGAGGAGGGCAGAACCCTGCGGAGCAGCCCGTGCGAGACGACGTAGGAGGCGTCCGCCTGGTGGCGCTCCAGGGGGAACCCGGCCAGCGGCACCCAGGTGTCGCCGGGCAGCACCCAGCCGTCATAGCCCAGCAGGGCCAGATAGGTCACCACCGGCGCGATCGGCTGGATGCGGGACTCCAGTTCCACGAACAGGGCCGGCCGGTCGCGGGCCAGCAGACCCGTCGCGCCGCGCAGCACCGCCGGCTCGTTGCCGTCCACGTCGATCTTGATGAAGCCGACGTCGCGCAGGCCCAGCTCGTCCAGCGTGACACAGGAGACGTCCAGCGCGCGGCCGTGGATGTCGCGCCGCACCAGCGAGGACACGCCCCGGTCGCCGGAGTCGTCCGGCGGCAGCCACAGACGGGCGATGCCCGGCCGGTCCGAGGCCGCCGCCCGGATCACGCGGACGTTCGGCGGCGCGGCGGCGGCCAGCAGCCGGGCCAGATGGGGCACCGGCTCGACCGTCACGACCTGCTGGGCGAGGCCGGCCAGGCGGTGCGTCCAGGGCCCGTACCAGCCGCCGACGTCCACCGCCGTGCCGCAGTCCGGCGGGCACAGCTCGGCGAGCCGGGCCAGCTCCGGTTCGAACCGGGGATAGAGCGCCCGGGCCGTCGCGGCCACCAGACGGGTGGGCAGGAGAGGGGCGAGGCGCGCTGCCAGGCTGGTCACGGCGCCATCCTCTTCAGGAGTTCCTCGTGCACGTCGTCCGGCACCTGCTCGCCCGAGGACGGCAGCAGCTGCGGAATGCCGTCGGTGATCGGGTAACGGCGGTGCAGGCGCGGGTTGTACAGCGCCTCCTCCTGCCCGGCCTCCTCGGCCAGCAGGTGCAGCGGGCCCTTGTCGATCGGACACGCCAGGATCTTCAGCAGCGGGTCGTCGGGTTTCACGGGGATGTCAGCTCCTCGGCAGGTGGGGAGGGTTGGGGAGCGGTGTCGTGCTTCGGCATGGTCAGCAGCACGGCCACCGCCAGGGCCGTGCCCGCCACCCGCAGCGCGAGCCGCAGCGGCTCGTCCGGCAGGGCCTCGCCGAACGACATCGTGCCGAGCACCGCCGTGAACAGACTGGTCACGGTCGTGCACACCGGCACGATCAGCGACGCCCGGCAGCGCTGGAGCGCCGCCTGCGACATCACCAGGCCGAACACGCCGGTGAACAGCAGCAGATACGGATACGGGGAGCTCAGCAGGTCCAGGGCCGCGCCGCCCATCCCGCTGGTCGTCAGGTGGCTGGAGACACCCTTGATGGCAAGGGAGCTGACCCCGTAGAGCAGGCCCACGGCCACGCCGTACTCGACGCCGGTCGTCGGGCGCCGGTGCCGGTTGCGGGTGCGCCGCTCGGCGGAGGCGTACAGCCACACCCCGGCCGCCAGCGAGGGCACGCACACCAGCAGGATGAGCTGGTAGGGCGCGTCCTGGCTGACGGTGTCGGAGCCCTCCCGCAGCGACAGCACCACCATCAGCAGCGCCAGCAGGATCGCGCCCAGCGCGTACCGCTCCCGGCCGGAGGTCTCCTCCCCGAGCAGCCGCGCCGACAGCAGCACGAGCAGCACCAGGCCGGAGACGAAGATGCCCTGCGCGGCGGCGATCGGCAGGGTGCGGTAGACGACGAGCTGGGCGGCGAAACCGGCGGCGAGGGCGAGGGAGCCGCCGATCCACAGGGGGCTGCCGAGGACGAGGCGCAGCAGCCGGGCCGGCTGCCGGATCGACACCTCGGGCAGGGAGGTGAGCGCCCGCTTCTCCAGCACGAAGCCCAGGCTGTACAGGGTGTTCGCCAGCAGGGCCGCGGCCACTCCCCACCACATGGGTTACGTCCTTCGGGCGTGCAGCAGCAGAATCGACGCGAGCTGCGGCCGGGCGCAGGCCAGCCGGTCCAGTGGCCGCAGCGGGCGCGGCACGCCGTGGAAGGGGGCTCCTTCGAGCCGTACGACCGTGAATCCGGACGCGGCGACGAACTCCCTGAGCGCGCGGGCGGTGTAGAGCCGCAGATGCCCCACGACCTCCTTGCCCGGGCGGCCGTGGATGCCGCGCAGGCTGACCTCCGAGAACACCGGCTGCACCCCGGCCAGCAGCAGGCCCCGGTTGTACCAGGCGGCCAGATTCGGCGTGGACAGCATCAGATGCCCGCCCGGGCGCAGGATCCGCCGGATCTCGTCGAGGGCCGCGTCCGGGTCGACGAGGTGCTCGATCACCTCGCTGAACAGCACGGCGTCGGCCGAGGCGGACGCGAAGGGCAGCCCCCCGCCGGTGAGTTCGCCGCGCACCGCGTACGGGATGCGGGTGCGGGCGCGGCGCAGGGCGTCCTGGGACCAGTCGACGCCGATGACGCGGTGGCCGGGCAGGAGCGGGGCGGCGGTGGCGGCGGCGGTGCCGTCCCCGCAGCCGATGTCGAGGACCGTGCGGGGGGTCCGGGTCGCCGGTCCCAGGGCGCGGGCCAGCATGCGGGCCTGGCGGAGGCTGCGCGGCGTGCCGGAGGCGACCGGGACGGCCGGGTTCTCATAGAAGTCGCGCAGGTCCCGGGGCGGGCGTCCGGTGGTGGCCGGGGTGGTCACGCGGTCACCTCCGTGGTGTGCAGATAGTGCTCGAAGAGGTCGCGGAGGTGGGCGCCGTCGCCGTGGCTGAGCAGGGCCTTCGACCAGCGCAGGGCCAGATGGAGACGGCCGGCCGTGGAGGCCGTGGTCACGGTCAGACCGCGGGGCATCCGGGCCGGCGCGGAGAACCAGACGGCGTGCGCACGGCCCGCCTCCTCCCCGAAGTCCAGCGGGTAGGGGATACGGCCGATGTTGCTGAGCAGGGTCGTCGACGTCCAGGGCGCGGCGGCCCGGCGCAGGGCGCGGGTGAGGGCGGCGCGGGCGGTGACGGGCGCCCACGGCGTGGTCAGGAGGGCCGCGCCGTGGCCGAGTTGGGGGCGGGGCAGGGACTTCAGGGCACGGGTCCGCTCCGCGGTGCGGCGCAGGAGGGCCGGCATGTCGGTGACGTCCAGCTCCTGCGGCCCGTACGGGACCTCCACCAGACGCGTGCCGTTGCCGATGGGCATCGTCGTGTCGCGGGGGCGGTCGTCCACGGGCATGGTGATGCGCAGAGGGCGGGGCCGGGCGCCGTGCTCCCTGTTCCAGTGGGCGATGGTCAGGGCGGTGGTGACCATGAGCTGGTCGTTGACGGTGTAGGGGGAGCCCTTGGGGCGGTGCGGGAGGGGGAGTTCGGTGACGAGCATGCCGTTGCCCGGCGAGGGGTCGGGCGTGCCCCGCGCCACCCGCGCCGGGGGTGACCAGCCGGCCGGGGTGTCCGCGGCTTCCTGGAGGGCCTGAGGCGCACGGACCGGGGGTGCCGCGGGGGCGTTGTCCCTGCCCCCGTACAACTCCGCGGCCGTGGCCAGGACGCGAAGGCAGGCCGGGCCGTCGAGGGCGGTGTGGTTGATGGTGAGCAGGAGGACCGAGTCCACCACCTCGAGCCGTATCGGCGGGGACGCCGACAACGGCGGCGCGTCCGCGAGGGCCCGGGTCCTGGCGTCCCGCAGGGCTCGGGGGCCCGGCGGAGCGAAGGTCACCACCTCCACATCCGGCTCCGGCGTCAGCTCCCACTCGTAGCGCCGCCGGTACAAGGGCCCCCGCGCCTCCCGCATCAGGATCCGCGGATGCCGGTGCAGGGCCTCCAGGAACGCCTTGCGCAGACGCGCCTGGTCGAGGGTGCCCGGGAGGTGCACCTCGATGTGAACCGTTTCCGGTTCCGCCTCCTGGAGGCAGTGGCGGGACACCTCGTCCACCACCGGGAACGGAATGCGTGCCGGTGCCGTCATGCGGGCTTGCCCTCCCCCGGGTCCGTCCTCGGCAGCTGTTGCGTCGGCGCCTGCGTGGACGGCTCCCCGCGCAGGCTCACCAGTCCCGCGAACAGGCCGATCAGGGCGAGTGGTTGGGCGAGGTGCCCGAACGCGCCCGCGCCCGCGCCCACCGGTTCCCCGGCCCCGAACACGGCGGTGATCCCCGCACCGGCCAGGGCGGCGAACGCGATCGGAACCAGCAGTGCGTGCCGTCGCGAGGCCAGCAGCGCCAGCGCCGGGACCAGCAGCGCGAACCAGCCCGCGATCACCACGCCGACCAGCGTCAGCGCCACCGCGCCGAGCCACAGGCCGGGCGGCGGCGGGACCGGCTGGGGCGCGTCGGGGTTGGCGGCGCGGCGCCGCCACAGCGCCAGGCCCAGCAGCACCGCGATGCCGACGCCACTGCCGATCAGGGCGGCGTCGTACGTCGTGGCCGGCTCGTAGGACAGCTTGACGTCGCCACCCGCCCCGGCCGGGACCCGCCAGCCCTGCTGCCAGCCGTCCAGCCGCACCGGGGTCAGCTCCTTGCCGTCCAGGGTGGCCTTCCAGCCGTCGTTGAAGTTCTCGTAGGTCGTGAGGTACGAGGCGGCGCCCGAGCCGAGCGTCACCTGGCGGCGGTCACCCAGCCAGTCCCGGATCCGCAGGTCACGCCCGGCCGCCGCGGCCTCGGGGACCGTGCCGCGGGTGAGGGTCACGTCCGTGAGCGTGAGCGGCCCGGCGTCCCCGCCCTCCAGCCGGTGGTCTCCGGCGGGAAGCCGCACCTCGGTGTCGTCCCGGCCGTCCTGGCAGAGCGTCACCTCCACGCCCCGCCGCTCCACCAGGTCCCGTACGGTGCCCTTCACGCTCGACTGGTACAGCTGACCGTCCAGCGCGACGTCCGGGCCCTTGCCGCACGGCAGGGAGAACTTCCGAGTGCCGTCCGGCTGCGGCGTGCGGTACTGGTCGAGGGAGGGGAGGTACGCCTCCGTGAGGCCCACCGGGAGGCGCAGGTCCTCGTCGGCGACCGGGTTGTGCAGGGTCAGCGGGGCCGTCTCGGTGATCGTGATGTCGAGGCGGTCGGTGGTGATGGCCGGGAAGCGGACCCAGCCGTTCTTGTCGACACCGGCGATGGCGGCGCCGTCCGGGGAGCTGATGTGCACCTCAAAGGCGCGGGCGGACAGGCCGCCCGCGGGGGCCAGGACCAGTTCGCCGACCGGCTGCTTGCCCTGCCAGCGCAGATGGATCGTCGGCCGGTCGCCCGCGATCCACGCCGTCGTCAGGTCGCCGTCGGTGAGGTTGCGTGCCGCGAGGCCGGCGCCGAGGCGCGCCGTGGAGTCGGCGGTGGCGACGATCCGGGCCTGCTGCTCGGGCGCGACCTCGTAGAGCAGCTCGTCGAGTTCCCCGCCCGGCACGGGCACCGCGCTCGCCTTCACCTCGTACGTCCCCGCGGCCGGAGTCGTGAAGCGGCGGTGCAGGCCCGCCTCGGTGCCGGTCGCGGAGAGACCGGTCGGGTCGGAGGCGCGGTGCAGGGAGACGACGGTCGCGGCCGAGGTGGCGTCCTCGGCGTCCGCCGGGAGCCGCAGCAGCCGCGTCACCCGCACGTCCGGCAGGTCGATCTCGGAGAAACCCGCCCCGGTCAGACCGGCCCTGCGCGCCACGGAGTCCACGATCGTCAGCTTCATCCACCGCGTCGCGCCCTCGGGCGCCTCGATCCGCTGGGTCGTGCCGTCGGGCTGGAGGAAACTCGTCTTCGAACCCTTCTCGGTCTCCACCCGCACCTTCGTCGCCGCCGCCCGCACGCTCTCCTGCGGCAGCGGCGTGACCTTGAAGGAGGACGGCATGTCGTAGGAGCCGGTGAAGCCGATGCGCAGCCACTGTCCGTCCGGCGTGTCCGGCGCCCCCTCCGCCCAGGCGGTGTCCGGGTTGCCGTCGAAGGCGTTCACCGGGTCGTACTGCGGGAGGTGGAAGAGCCAGTTGCCGTAGGAGGACGCCGACACCGAGCGGGCGCCGCGCAGTTCGGCCACCGTCTGGTGATCGGTGCCCTCGGAGGGCAGGATCTGGCGCGGTTTCTCGCCCGGGTCCTGCAGCGCGTCCGGCGCGTTGCGCTCGTCGCGCGTGTACGTGTAGGAGGTACCGGAGTTGACCAGCCCGAACCGGGTGTCCGCCCGCCGCAGCCCGTCACCCACCACCTGCACGGCAGGGGTGCCGAGCCCGGGATGGTGGTCGCCGGTCAGGACGGCCGCCCGCCCGCGCAGACGCGACGCCAGCGGCAGCAGCGCCTCCGGCCCGCCGGAGACCACGGCCGTGTCGGCGACCGGGGTGAGCCCGGCCTGCCCGGGCCGGATCACGTCGTCCCCCGCCGGCCGGTAGATCTCCACGGCACGCTGCCGCGGATACAGCCCCTCCACCTGGAGCGGCGCGTCCTGCGCGATCCGGCCGCCGGTCATCACCGGCCCGAGCCCCGTCACCCGCTCGTACCCCGACTGTTCGAGGGTGCGCTTGACGGTCGTGGTGGGCACATGGCCGATCTGGTCGGGATCGAGATCGTTGCGTACGACGACGTAGTACAGCCCCGCCCGGCTCAAGTAGTCCGCCAGCCCCGGGACTTCGGCGCCGGACATCAGTGCCTGCTCGACGGCGTCCATCGCCCGCCGGTTGCCGGGCGTGCCGAACGGCACGTAGTCGCGCTGCGCCCACCGCGACTCGGCGAGCACGTCGAGCGGCTGGTCGATGGGGGAGCCCCAGGTGTAGACGCCGTGCGCGGTCGCCGGGACGACCAGGGCCCGCGAGTCGGGCGAGTACTTCTCCAGCCAGTCGGCCGTGGCCTGCCAGTAGGCCGGGAGCTTCGGGAACGAACCGGGGTTCAGGATCGAGCCGTTGAGGTACGGCCACAGCAGGCCGGGCAGGATCAGCACCGCCGCGACCAGCGGGGCGAAGCGCCGGCCGCGCACCTGCCGGGCCCCGCGCGGCTCGGCCGCCACTCCCACCAGATGGGCCAGCCCCAGCACCAGCGCCAGTGCCAGGCCCGTCTGGAACTTGTAGATGTTCCGGAACGGCGACAGCCACCCGTCCAGCCAGTCCTGCACCACCCCATGGAACGGCGCCCCGAACGCCCCGCCGTACCCGGCGAGCAGCACCAGCACGGTCACCAGCACCGTCAGCACCAGCCACCGCCGCTCGGGCATGTCCCGCCGGGCCAGGCCGGCGAGCCCGAGTCCGGCCGCGAGCGCCGAGCACAGGATCACGACGACGGAGGAGGCCACGGCCCAGCCCGCCGGCAGCCACGCGTCACCGAGGTGCAGATAGGCGACCCAGTTCCCGGCGCCGCGCAGCGCCTCGGTCGCCGACATGGTGTCCGTGGTCGTCCGCGCCGTCTCGATATAGGGGAGGAAGTTCTCGCCGTAGACCCCGAGCAGCAGCAGCGGCACCCACCACCAGGCCGTCACCACGATCACGGCCGGTGTCCACCAGGCGATCAGCTTGCGCTGCCGCGGCCCCGGGGGCCGGGACAGCAGATACAGCCCGACCGGCAGCAGGGACGCGAGTGTCGCCGACGCGTTGACCCCGCCCATGAACGGCACGAGCAGCGCCGAGCGCAGGGCCGCGACCCGGGCGGTGTACCGCTCGCTGGTCAGCGGCAGCAGCACCCACGGCAGGAACGCGCCCGGCAGCGCCGCGGCCGACGTCGATCCGATGACGGTCGTGAACACCGGCCACAGCGCGTACGCCACCGCGCCCAGCAGCCGGGACGCCCCGCTCCCCACCCGCAGCCGCTCCGCCAGCCGCAACGCGCCCCAGAAGGCGACGGACACGATCAGCGACAGCCACAGCCGCTCCGCCAGCCACACCGGCAGGCGTACGAGGTCGCACAGCCAGTAGAACGGCAGCATCGGCCACAGATAGCCGACGTACTGGTCCTGGATCCCGCCGAACCCGGCCCGGTCGTGCCACAGCTGGCCGAGATCGGCGAGGAACTGCCCCGGGTCGACCGTGACTCCGAGCTTGGTGTCGAAGGTCTGCCGCCCCGGCCGCACCGCGAGGAACAGCACGAACACCACAGCCCAGAAAGCCGGCAGCCAGCGCCGCGACCGCGGGCCGTCGGGCGGGCCCGAGGTGGTCGCGGTGGTGGGGACGGCTGCCGGGGGAGGAGCCTGGACCGTGGTTGTCATGGGGGACACCGCCGCAGAATGAGGAGGAGGTTCCAGGTGGCGAACTCGCGGATGCCGGGCGCCTTGACGACGGTCTCCGCGAGGAACGGCCAGTAGCGGGAGCGCGCCGAGACGACCGTGACGTCGTCCCGGGCGCGCACCTGCCTGAGGGTGGAGCCGATGTGCACCGCGAACAGGTTCTCGCCGAGCGTGTGCTTGGCGGGCCGGCCGGTCCGCCGCAGGTAGCGGGCCCGGGCCCGCTCGGCGCCGAAGTAGTGCCACGGGGCCCATTCGTGCCCGCCCCACGGTGACAGCCAGTTGGTGAACGACACGTAGATCAGCCCGCCGGGCCGCGTCACCCGGGCCAGTTCGCTGAGGAACGTCTCCGGATCCGCCACGTGCTCCAGCACGTTGGAGGAGAAGGTGACGTCCGCGACGCCGTCCCGCAGCGGCAGCAGATACCCGTCGGCGACCACGGCCGAGTCGGGCGGTCTCCCGCCGAGTTCGGCCAGGTCGGGCTCGAAGAGGAACGCGTGTGCCCCGCGCCGCCGGAACTCGCGCGTGAAGTACCCGCTGCCGCCCCCGACATCGAGGACCGTACGCCCTGCGACGGACCCGTCGTAGGCCTCGACCTGGTCGACGGCGTCGCGCGCCAGCAGCGTGTAGCAGGCCTCGGGATCGTCCTGTTCGCGGAGGAAGGCGCGGAACAGGGCGACCGAGCGCCGAAGGGACGGATCCCTCCAGCCGGGACGCCGGGAGGTGTCTTCCCGGGGGCGCGACGCATTGCGCAGGGGTGATGTCACGGGGCCCAGCCCTTCACCGCCTCCGCGGTGACCGCCCTGAACTGCCGGACCGTACGGTCCCACCGGAACTGCGCCGCCCGCTCCCGGGCCGCCTTGCCCATCAGCTCCCGTTGACGGCCGGACAGGGCCAGCGCACACCAGGCCGCGGCGAACGAGGACTCACCGCGCGCGAGGATCCCGGTCTCACCGTCCACCACGGAGTCCTTGAGACCCGGCACGTCGAAGGCCACACTCGGCGTCTCCCGCGCCGCCGCCTCCGTCACGACGAGACCCCACCCCTCGACGGCGGAGGGATGCAGCAACAGCCAGGCGGCGCACAGCAGTCGGTGCTTCTCGGCCTCCGTCACGTATCCGGTGAACTCCACACCGGGACCGGCGAGCCGCTCCAGGCGTTCCCGCTCGGGCCCGTCACCGACGATCACCAGCCGGCCACCGGTCACGGGCCGGACCCGCTCCCACAGCCGCAGCAGCAGATCGATCCGCTTGTACTCGACCAGCCGCCCGACGGCGACGAAGAGCGGCTCGGCCGAGCGATCGGCTCTCGGGCCCGGCTCCTCGACCCCGTTGTGCACGACTCTGATCCGGTCCCGTTCGACCCCGATCGCCCGTAGCGCGTGTGCGGTCGAGGAGGACACGGCGACGAGCAGGTTGCGCTGCTGCGCCCCGGTCAGCGCCCAGTGTTCGAGTCTTCGGCCGATGCGGGCCGCCGGCGCCAGCGGACCGCCGAAGCGCATCTTCCACAGATCCGTGTGGACGTGGTTGACCAGGCACAGCGTGGGTCCCTGGTGCCACAGCGGCGCCAGATACGGCATGCCGTTGCACACTTCGACCAGCAGATCGCAGTCGCCGACCCGGCGGGTGAAGGCCGATCGTGCGCGCAGGTAGTGCCCGTAGGGGCCGCCCGCGGACACGACCCGGTAGTCGCGGAGGGACGCGGGCCCCCCGCACAGCAGGGTCACCTGGTGGCCCAGGCGGGTCAGGCCGTCGGCGAGCTTGTCGACCAGTAGTTCGGAACCACCGGCGGACGGGTTGTCCAGATCGCGGTGGGCGAGGAAGACGATCCGACGCGGAGGTGGGGGGAGCGCCGGGAGGTGCTGCGGCGCGTTGGGGGACGCGGTGCGCAGCGTGGACGGCACGTGCTGGGGCATGCGTGCTCCAACTCGTCTCGGGGTGCGGAACTCAGCGTGGGGAAAACGTGGGGGTGGGTTCGTCTCGGAGGGGTCGGCCGGTGGGGAGCCTGAGCTCTTCTGGGAGGGGGGTGTGGACGGGATGTGCTCGGGTGGGGTTGGACAGTTTTCGCCCGGACGTTCGCCACGGCTACTCACCGACGTGACAATTTCCGGCTTTGTTGGAGCTGACGTCACATCACTTCGTGAGGGTGGGCTGGGGCATATCGGCCGTATCGGTCGGAACGGGGTGCTCCGGCTCCTTCCGCCCACGTGCCACGAGAACGCCGCCCACCACCGCGAGCACGAAGCCGCCGATCGCCGCCCCGATCGGCAGCGTCGTGCCCACCATGCGCAGCTGCCCGCTGTCCCGCTTCGCCTGCCGCACCGCCTCCTTCTGGGTCGCGGTCGTGAACGCGACCTTCCGGCTGTCCAGCAGCACCGCGGCGTCCTTCTTCCCGCCCGGCGCCCGCAAGGTCCGCCTCGGGCCGGTCCGCGCGTAGATCACACGGCCCGTCGCCTGGTCCACGACCAGCTCGAAGCCGTGGTTGGAGTACCACTCCTCGGCAAGCACCTGCGGCCGGTCCGGCTGGTCGACGAGAGTGCCGGGCACCATGCGCGTGCCGGTCCTCGTCGGCGGCACCGAGCCGGTGAACCTGTAGCCGGTGTGACCCTGGACCTTCGCGGTGCCCCGGTAGCGCAGCACGACCGTGTCGCCGAGGGTGTTGTCCCACCACTGGTAGGAGCGTTTCTGCACGTCGAAGGGGAACTTCAGATACGCCTCGCCCTCGATGTACGGCTTCTCGCCGCAGCAGTGCACCGGCCGCGTCGTCTTCCGGTCCATCACCCAGCGATGCGGCACGAAGTCCAGCGCGTCGTGCGGGTCGGCGGCCGGCAGCGACTTGTCGGTGTCGACCGTGGTCGTCACGTCCCAGACGGCGTTGCCGCTGCGTTCGCTGTCCTCGACGTTGCCCCGCACCCGCTGGGTCACGGTGATCTTCCGGCCGGGCACCGTCTCGATTCGGTCAGTGTCGAAGACGCTGCCCCGGCCGGTGTAGACGGCGGTGGTGTCGATGTCGATCGGGTTCACCGCGGCACGCGGCTCCACGTACCAGGCGAGCAGGGGTGCCAGCACCAGCAGGAATGTGCCGAGACCCAGCAGGACCAGGGAAAAGGGAGAAGTTGTACGGCGCATCCGGGCACTCCAGTGGCTTGGGACGGCTCGACGTACGAGAGGGCCGGCACGGCGGAGGAATCAGCGCGTGCGGTTGGGCCGGGAACCGTAGGCCGCTCTTGACGGGGTGTCAATGCTTGTCGAGACTGGGGCGCGACAGGCAGGGACGGGACGCCGGGGTGGGGAAACCTCCGGACGATCTCCGGACGAATCCGGACAGAGAGGCTGACCCTGCGATGTCCCGACTGCTCGCTGCCGCGCTGACCGTCGCGCTCGCCGCCGCCCTCGCCGTGGGCGCCGCGCTGGGCGTGGTGGCGCTGCTCGAAGCCACACCCGACCAGCCGAACACCCCCCTGATCACGTACGAGCGAGCCGGTCAGGGGAGTTGACCGTGACGGCCGCCCGCACCGCAGCTCTCACGGCCCGCTCGGCATGGCACGACGTACCGCGCTTCCAGGTGCGCCGGTTCGCCGCCATCGCCATGGCCGAGGCGCCCGCCCTCGCCGAGGAGATCCTCTGCGAGATCCAGCGCGAGTACCCGCATCTGCCCGTCGTCCTCGACGACTCCGGCGAGCCGATGGCCCTGGTCGGCATCCGCCGTGCCATCGAGGTCTTCGTGCAGCACCTGGAGCACTCGGAGGGACGCCCGACCGTCCCGCCCGGCGTCTTCCAGGAGTTCGGCCGCGGCGAGGGTCTGAACGGCCGCTCGCTCGACTCCCTCCAGGCCATCTACCGCATGGGCGTACGCCTGGCCTGGCGCCGCTTCGCCGACATCGGCCAGCGCGTGGAGATCCCGCCCCCGGCGATGTACGAACTCGTCGACGCGGGCTACGAGTACCTCGACGGCCTGGTCGACCAGTCCGTACGCGGCTACGCCGAGGCCGCCGCCCGCCAGGCCGGTGAACGCCTGCGCCTGCAACGCCGCCTCATGGAACTGCTCCTCGCCGAGCACCACCGCGGCGACCCCGCCGAGGCGCTGACCGAACGGGCCGCCCGCATCGGCTGGCCCTTACCGGCGAAGGTCGCGGTCGGCGTCCTGCTCCGCCCGGCCCGCGAAGCCATGGCGCCCGCGGTCGGCCAGGGCGTCCTGCTCGACATGGAGTACGAGCAGCCCCGCATGGTGGTGCCCGAGCCGGACGCGGCGGGCCGCTCCGAGCTCATGCACCGGGCCCTGGCCGGCTGGTCCGGCGCGATCGGCCCACCGGTCCCGCTCACCGACGCGGCGAAGTCCCTGCGCTGGGCGGAGGCGGCGGTCCGTCTGATGGAACGCGATCTCCTCCCCGCCGGCGAGGTCCTCTACTGCACCGAGCACACCGAGGCCCTCGTCCTCCTCCAGCCCGAGGAACTCATCGACGACCTGGCCCTGAGATGCCTGGCCCCCCTGACCCACTGCGGCCCCACCCACGGCCGCCGCCTCGCCGAAACCCTCCTGGCCTGGCTGGAGACCCGCGGCGGCGCCCCGGAGGTCGCCACCCGCCTCGGCGTCCACCCCCAGACGGTCCGCTACCGCCTGCGCCAGATCCGCGAACTGTGGGGCGACGAGATCGACGACCCCGACCGCCGCTTCGAACTGGAACTGGTGCTGCGGGCGCAGCGGCTGCGCGGGCAGCTGGGGGTGACGCCGGGGCGGCGGTGAGCCGGGCGGCACACCCTGGTCGTCAGCGAGAGCCCGAAGCCACCGCGCGTGGCGCTCCACCCGGGCGACGACCGCCGCCGCCCCGGTGTCACACCGCGGCCCGCTCCTTCGCCGCCGCGCGCCCGGGGGCGGGAGCGTCCAGGTGTGCCACCACCGAGGTGTGGAAGCGGTGCACGGCGTCGTCGACGCTGCGGATGAAACCGGACTCGGCGCTGCCGCGGCCGCTCCCCATGCCCTTGAAAAGGGACAGCCGGAAACCGGTGATGCGAGTCGAGCCGTCCTTGGGGAGCAGATCCGCCGGTTCGGGGCGCAGCCGCTCCAGCGTGCCCCGCGGGCCACCCGTCTCACCCTCCACCAGGGTCTCCACGTGCAGGTCCGCCGGCGCCTCGGCGAGGCGGCGGACCAGGCGCTTGGCCCAGGTCAGGGGATAGCCCTGCTCGGGTGCCGGGATCTCCACGGACGTGCGCAGCCTGGCGGTCCGCAGATCGGCGCTGATGGTGAGCAGACCGGGTGCCCCCTCGACTCGCAACTCCGCCTGCAGCCGGCCGTCCAGGCACAGCTGGTCGGCCAGGCGGGCGCGCCGGGCCCCGGGATCGGTGCCACGTCGGGTGCGCTGGGCGGGCAGCACCTTCTGCCCGAGTTCACCCCCGAGCCGCAGGCACACCTGGCGGATGAGCCGCTCCCAGCTCTCCACGACCTCCAGGGCTCGCGGGTCGCCCTGGCAGAGGGTCTCGTCGTTGATGCCGTTGCGTACGGGCACCCAGGCCGCGCCCATGTTCTGGAAGCCGTGGCAGCCGGAGTTGTCGTGCTGGAGGTAGTGCAGCAGATCCTGGAGCAGCCAGGTACGCGCCGCGTTGCCGACGCCCTCGTGCCGGATCAGCATCTGGGCCTGGTGGGCCACTTCCGCCCACGACAGGTGCCAGAGCGCCACCTGGTGCTTGCGCCGCCGGTCGATCTTGACGTCGACCAGCGGACTGCCCTCCAGCGCCACGTCGTTCGACAGGGTGATCACGGCCTCGTAGCCACGCCGGGCCGCGATGTCCATGTAGGCCTGCACCTGGTCGGACTTCAGGGGGTTGCCGTTGGTCTTGGTCTCGACCAGAGCGGTCCACAGCTTGCCGGCGCGCTCGACGCGGATCACCCCGTCCGGGCGCCGGGGCGTGTCCCCGTGCGGCAGCGAGACCTCGGTGAAGGTCTCCATGCGGCCGGACGGCGCGCCGAAGGGAGCGGTGATGCGTCTGCCGAACCGGGGCACCTGGGCCATCACGGACAGCAGCACCGACGTGGCCCGCGTCTCCCGGTCCCGGTCGTTCTTCAGTGCTGACACCGGAAAGAGCCGGGCCTGCCTCCAGGACTCGTTCTCCGCGAGGCTCTTCGCGGGTGCCCTGGGCGGTGTGGCTTTCTTCTTCGCGGTCCGGGGCCGGGTCGTCCGCTTCTTCGGTGCGGCATCCTCCTCGGCCGGTGGGCGCGGTGCCGGTACCGCCGCCAGCGTCGGCTCCGGCGGAGCGTCGGCGGGGCCGGCGGCGGGCTCCTCGGTCCCCTCGGTCCCGGACTCCGCTTCGTCGTCCTCGATGTCGACGCCGAAGTCCGTCGCCAGCCCCGCCAGACCGCTCTCGTAGCCCTGACCGACGGCCCGGAACTTCCACTCCTCGCCCCGCCGGTACAGCTCTCCGAAGATGATCGCGCTCACCTGGCCGGCGTCCTCGATGACGAAGCGGAGGAGGTTCTCACCGCCCGCGTCGGCCAGCGTGACCTGCAGATCGTCCAGTTCGCCGAAGCGGGCCCCCTCGTAGCGGCTCGCGGCCACGACGATCCGCTCCACCTCTGCCGGGACCGCGGTCAGGTCGAAGCTGATCCGGTCCTCGCTGCCGCCCCCCGTCGGCTCCTTGCCGAGCAGCTGCACGCTGCCGTCGGCCGCCACCGGGTTGTTGTAGAAGTAGAAGTCCGCGTCGTTGCGTACCTTGCCGTGTCCGTCCAGCAGCAGGACGGACACATCGGCGTCGCCCTCCCCGGTCGGGCTCGACCATCCCAGACTGACGATCGCGGAGCCGACGTTCTCGCTCAGGTCCGTCAGGGACACATTCGAGCCCATGGTCATGTCACGCACAGAAATCCCCCCACCCCTGCGACACCTGTGACGTGTCGCACACCGGGCACTTTAGTGTGCACGCCACGCGTTCGGGGTGTGCTCGGGGGTTTCCGCTCGTAAGCCCTCTGCCCATTGCCCGGGCATACCTCTATGGCTAGCCTGTGTTCGTCATGCCGATCGCCTGTTGAAATCTCGAACGCAGGCGCCTGAGACATATTAGGGAGGGGGCCGGTCGTGGGACGCCTCGTACCAGCCGTGACCCGGGCTCTCGACATTCTCGAGCTCTTTCTCGACGGGGACGGGACGCTCTCCGCCCCCGACATCGTGCGCAAGCTCCAGCTGCCGCGCACCACCGTGCACGAACTGGTGACCACGCTCGCCGCCCGGAAGTACATCGTCCCGATGCCGGGCCAGCCCGGACGCTACCGGCTCGGTGTGCGCCCGTACCAGCTCGGCGCCCGCTACGCCGAGCAGCTCGACCTCGCGGCCGAGGGACAGCTGGTCGCCCGGTCCGTCGCCGAGACCTGCGACGAGACCGTGCACGTGGCGATCCTCGAGGACACGGACGTCATCTACATCGCCAAGGTCGACTCCACGCACGCCGTGCGGATGGTGTCGGCGGCCGGGCGCAGGCTGCCCGCCCACTGCACCTCCGTCGGCAAGATGCTGCTGGCCTCCCTTCCCGAGCCGGAGCTCACCGCGCGCATCCCCGACGACGCCGAGCTGGTCGGGATGACCCCCAACAGCATCACCGACCCGGGCGCGCTACGCGAGGCCCTGGCCGAGATCCGGGAGCGCGGCCTCGCCGTGGAGAACCGCGAGTCCAACCCGGACGTCTCCTGCGTGGCCGCACCGGTCCGCGACCGGACCGGGCAGGTCGTCGCCGCCCTGTCGATCTCCGTGCCCATGATCCGCTGGAGCGAGGAGCGCCGCGCCGAGCTGGAGCAGCTCGCCGCCAAGGGCGCCGCCGAGTTGTCCGAGCACCTCGGTCACCGGAGCCTGGCATGACGAGGCCGTACGAGGTCGCGGTGCGGGCCGAGGCCGAGCTCGGCGAGGGTCCGACCTGGGACGCGGCGGCCGGCCGGCTGTTGTGGATCGACATCCTCGGCGCGCGCGTGCACACCTACGACCCGGGCACCGGGCGTCGCACCGTCCGCCGCACGGAGCAGCACATCGGCGCCGTCAAGCCGCGCGCCGGTGGCGGGCTCGTGCTGAACCTGCGCGACGGGATCGGCCTCCTCGACCCGGACGGCGGCTTCGGCTGGCTCCACCACGAGCCGGTCCCCGGCCGCCGTGCCAACGACGCCGTCGTCGCTCCTGACGGCGCGCTGTGGGCGGGCACCATGCGCTACGACGAGGCCCCGGGGGGCGGGACGCTGTCCCGTGTCACCGGCGACGGCTCGGTCAGGGTCGTGCTTGACGACGTGGCCGTCAGCAACGGCACGGGCTGGAGCCCCGACGGGCGGCTGATGTACTACATCGACACCCCGACCAGGCGGGTCGACGTCTTCGACTACGCGGACGGCCGGATCTCCGGGCGGCGGACCCTCGTCGAGATCGAGGAGGGCGCGGGCTTCCCCGACGGGTTGACCGTGGATGCCGAGGGGTGCGTGTGGGTCGCCGTGTGGCAGGGCTCGGCGGTGCGGCGGTACACACCCGGCGGCGAGCTGGACCGGGTGATCGAGCTGCCGGTTCCGCTGGTGACGGCGTGTGCGTTCGGCGGGGCCGGGCTGACCGACCTGTACGTGACGACGGCTCGTGTGGGCCTGACCGAGCCGTCCGCGCTGGCGGGCTCCCTGTTCGTGGTGCCGGGGGCGGGCAAGGGACTGGTCCAGCCCGCGTTCGCCGGCTGACGGGGGACGCGGAACGAAGGCGGCCGGGCACCCGGGACGTCCGCACGTGAGGACGCCGACGGGCGCGGACCGGACCGGTCGCCCCTGTCTCAGCGTCCCGTCCGGTCCAGCCGCCGCAGGACCGCCCGCTCCTCCTCCGTCAGCGGCGCCCCCACCGCCGCCGGCAACGGCGGCCCGCTCAGCGTCGCCAGCACCGTCGAGGGCCGCAGCAGCCGCGTCGGCCGCGCCGTCATGCTCATCACGTCCCAGACCGCCGACGCCGCCGGGTACGAGCCGGTGGCCGCGCGGATCATGCGGCGGGTGTAGGCGGTGACCAGACGGTCGGCGACCCCGGGCGAGCCCCCGCGCGTCCCGGGGTACCAGAGGTCCTGGCTCACCGCCATCGTCCACGCGGCCTCCACCGGCCTGGCCGCCCGCCGCTGCACACGCCGGGCGAGCCCGGGCTCGCCGAGGCCGGACCTTCGCAGCTCCCGGTCCAGCTCCCGGGCACCCAGCGCGGCCACCGACATGCCCTGCCCGTAGGCGGGGTTGAAGGTGGCCAGCGCGTCACCGAGGACGACGAGGCGCTCGGGCCAGGAGCGCACCTTCTCCAGGTACCGGCGGTGATTGCTGGTGCTGCGGCTGACATGGACCTCGGTGAGCGGTTCCGCGCCGGAGATCAGCCGGCCCACGATGGGGTCGGGCAGGTCCAGGGTGTAGCGGAGGAACGCGTCCGGGTCGGACGGCGGTTCACCGCCGCCCCGCGTGCCGGCGAGGCTGACCATCCAGCGGTCGCCCTCGATCGGCAGCACCATGCCGCTGCGCCCGGGCCGTCCCTGATACGGATCGGCCTGCACCATGGTCAGGGGGAAACGCCCGGCCCCCTCGGGAGTGCGGTAGAGACGGGTGGCGTTCACCAGGCCGGCGTCCACCGTCTTCTCGCGCACGTCGTCGACGCCCAGCCGCGCCAGCCACGTCACGATCCGCGAGCCGCGTCCGCTCGCGTCCACCACGAAGTCGGCGGCGAGTTCCTCGTCCCCGGCGGCGGTCGAGAGGCGAACCCCGGTCACCCGCTGCCGCGACCCTGTCAGCTCCAGCACCCGCGCTTTGCGGATGACCACCCCGGTGTTGTCCAGCACGGCGCCCCGCACCGCCCAGTCGAGCAGGGCCCGGGTGCAGGTCAGCATCCGCGGTCCGGGGTGACGCCAGCGCCGGAACCAGCCCTCGGGCGTGAGAGCGACCATGCCCGAGCCGAGCGGGATCTCGTGCGCACCGGCGGCGAGCAGATGCTTGCGCATGCTCACGCCCGGCACCAGCTCCTCCATCGGGGCCAGGCCGCCGGCCATGAGGAGATGCGCGTGACGTCCCTGTGGCAGGCCCCTGCGGTGCTCCGGCCCCTCGGGCAGATCGTCCCGGTCGAGCACGACCACCTCGTCCGCGACGGCGGACAGGGCCGCCGCGGCCAGCATGCCGGCCAGACCCGCACCGATGACGACAGCTCTACGCGACATGCGACTCCTCGCACTCAGCCATGAAGGCTCCCCCGCCCTGAGGGCATTCCCCGACGTCCGGCCACGGCCGTGCGGCGGACAACACCGGCCGCCGGCACCGGTTTCGAGCCATGCGGGCCCCGTTCCGGACGGCTCTCACCGTACCTTCACGTACCGTGCGTGCGGCCCCCTGTACGGGTCTCGTCCTTGAATTCGACCGTCCGCGACGGACCCGGGGGACCTGCGGGACCTGTCGGACCCGGCGGACTCGGCGGGACCGGTGGGCTCGGCGGACCTGGCGGACTGGGCGGAACCGGGGGGCCTGGCCGGGCTCGGCGGGCCTGGCGGACTCGGCGGACCTGGCGGACTCGGCGGGACCGGTGGGCTCGGCGGACCTGGCGGACTGGGCGGAACCGGGGGGCCTGGCCGGGCTCGGCGGGCCTGGCGGACTGGGCGGAACCGGGGGGCCTGGCGGGCTCGGCGGACCTGGCGGACTCGGCGGAACCGGCGGACTCGGCGGGCCTGCCGGACCTGGCGGACTGGGCGGGACCGGGGGCCTGGCGGGCTCGGCGGACCTGGCGGACTGGGCGGAACCGGGGGGCCTGGCGGGCTCGGCGGACCTGGCGGACTGGGCGGAACCGGCGGACTCGGCGGGCCTGCCGGACCTGGCGGACTGGGCGGGACCGGCGGGCTCGGCGGACCTGCCGGACCCGGCGGACTCGGCGGGCTCGGCGGACCCGACGGGCGCCGTTCGCGGCCGGACTCCGCACCCGTAACCGCCGGAGGCAGTTTCGGGGGACCTGGTCAGCCGGTGAGCGACCTGCCGTCCGTGTGGTCATGCGCCAGGGCGCGGATCGCCCGGAGGTCCTCCGTGCGGCGCAGCGCCCGGGACACGGCGCCGATCTCGCGCAGCAGGTCCGTGGTGTCACGGGCACCGGTTCCGTCGCCCTCCCGGGTCCGGTTCCCGGCGTCGGCCGCGTCGAGGATCGCCGCGGTGGCGCCGAGTGCCTTCGCCAGGTCGGGCGGATGGCCGAGGGCGAGGGCGGCCTCGTGGAACCGTTCGCGCCGGTCCTCGTCGATGTGCCGGGCGAGCGGCAGCAGCACGTCGCGGATGAACGTCTCCCGGCGCACCAGTCGCAGCTCCGGCGCAGCCCGCAGCAGGAACGGGACCCCTTCGCCGTTGACCGTCTTCATCAACTGGTACAGCGGCCGCAGTTCGTGATGGGCGAGCCGGACGTGCCAGCGCCCGTGCAGGTACTGACCGGCGTGCGGGAGGATGAAGCCGACCGCGATGAGCACGGCGGACAGGCAGGCGAGCGGCGGGGCGACGGCCGTGCTCAGCCAGTCCACGTTCCGCCCGGACCAACGGGCCACCACGGCGCTGATCTTGGCGGCGTCGAAGAACAACTGCGCCGCGTAGCCGACGCCGAGGAATTTCAGCCCCCAGCGCAGCAGCGAGTCGAGCCCGTCCGTGCGCACCCAGTTCCAGATCAGCCCGTTGGTGACCAGCGCCGCCACGGTGTGCGCGAGCAGGTAGAGCACGATCACTTCGCGCATGTACGGAGTGTTCGCGTAGTACGTGTCGAGATCCCGCAGCCGCTCCACCGGCACGTCCGCGAGGGCGAACAGCACCCACATCGCGACGATCACACCCGAATAGACCGCCACGACCCCGCGCATCGCGCGCCGGGTGCGCTCCGACCGGTCGGACAGGCCGTTGCGCCAGGAGATGATCAGCAGCAGGCAGAAGGCGCAGAACGCGGTGAGCAGCGAGTAGACCCAGGGCCCGGAGATGTTCGCCACCCCGGTGAGCCGGTTGACCCGGGCGATCGTCGACGGTGCCACGAACACGAACACCGCGCAGGCGAGCAGCAGCAGCCCGCCGACCGCGCGCAGCATCGGGTCCTTCCACAGCCGGATGATGCTCGGCAGCTTGATGGCCAGGGCGGCGGCCAGCACCCCCGTGGGGATCCACCAGAAGTTCGGGTAGAACTGGTTGACGAACTCGACCGGGGTCATCGCCACCGTCCTCACGGTGCCGCACCTCCTCGCGGCCCCCGGTAGCCCAGCGACCGCTGCACGGGTTCGAGGGGGACGTCCGGCCCGCGCCCACCCGGCAGCAGCGCCCGGCACCCCGCCGCCAGCCGCAGTCCGAAGGTGTCGGCATCGGCCTCGTCCCGTTCCCGGGAACCGTTGCGGGCGGACACCGCCAGCGCGCCGTCCTCCCACCCCGGCCCGTCGGCGAACGCATGGGCCGCCGCCGCGCCCGCCCCCCGGTGATGCCCGTGCCCCGCGTGCAGATGCCACAGTTCGTGACCCAGGATGACCAACTGCTGCACCGCCTCCGCCCGTTCCTCGACGATGACCAGGTCGAAGTCCTGGAACTCCACCCACAGACCGGTCACTTCGATCTCGTCGGGGAAGCACTCGAACCGCAGCTGGATGGGCCGTCCGCCGCGCCGCCTGCTCATCTCCTCGCACAGCGCCCGGCACAACGACCGTACGTCGGTGGGGTGCTCCGGTCTCTTCCGGACCGCGGTGGCGAGCTCGGCGGCCAGGCCGCGCATCGCGGAGCCACTGCGTGAGCGTCTGAGCGCGGCGGTGACTCGGGCGGCTCTCATCCGCGCGCCCGCGATGTCCATCGCTCCCCCTTCTCGCCGCCGGCCGGCCTGTCGGCGGGTCCGAGACTACGCGCCCGAAAGTGTGCGCGTCATGCGATCCGGTGCCCGATGTTCAACGCGGAACGACCGTTCCCGACCTGAATGTCCGGGACCGAAAGGGAACCGGACCATTGACGCGCAAGCGCTTCGAACTTACGGTCCCGTTCGAAGTAACGAGCGGCATCCGAAATACCGGACGGTACTGGTCATCAATCGTAAGGGCAGGGCATGGGACGACCTGACCTGAACCGCAGACAACTTCTCGGCGGGCTCGGCGGACTCTTCGTCGCCGGCGGCTTCGGCTTCGCCGCGCTCGGCACCGGAGCCGACGCGCTCGCCTCCAGCGCCGACACACGCGTGCGCTACTGGAACCTCTTCAGCGGCGGCGACGGCGCCAACATGATCGCGATGCTGGACGCCTTCCGTGAGGCGAACCCCCGCATCGACGTGAAGGACTCCACGCTCCAGTGGGGCAACCCCTTCTACACCAAACTCGCCATGGCGGCCGCGGGCAACCGCGCCCCCGACCTCGGCGTCATGCACCTGGGCCGGGTACCCGGCTTCTCGCCCGGCCGCCTCCTCGACCCCTGGGACGTCGGCCTGCTCGCCAAGTACGGCGTACGGGAACAGGACTACAACCCCACCCTGTGGAAGCGCGGCGTCATCGACGGCAAGCTCTACGCCCTCCCACTCGACATCCACGTCCAGCTCTGCTTCTACCGCAAGGACGTGCTGAGGAAGGCGGGGCTGCTCGGCGACGACGGCCGGATGATCCCGGTCACCTCCACCACCGAGTGGTTCGACGTCCTGAAGAAGGCCGGACAGGCGCAGAAGAAGGGCCTCCAGACCATCGGCCTGTGGACCAACGACCAGAACTTCCAGTGGTGGTTCTTCGTCGCCTTCTACACCCAGCTCGGCGGCACCTGGTTCGACGAGGCCCACACCGAGGTCACCTTCGACACCGACAAGGCCACCCAGGTCCTGGAGTTCCTGCGCCGGCACGTCACCGACGGCTATGTCGTGCCGGGCGCCCCCACCGGCGAACAGTTCGTCAACGGCGCCCCCTTCACCTGGGAGGGCAACTGGTCGGTGCCGGTCTTCTCCGGCGCGAAGCTGGATTACGGCGCCACCCCGCTGCCGCCGGTCTTCGGCACACAGGCCACTCACGCCGAGTCGCACGCCTTCGTCCTGCCCCACCAGGCGGACCGCGGTGGCTCCGCCAACGAGGGCGCCCACGAACTCGCCGCCTACGTCGTCAAGCACGCCCTCCAGTGGGCGGCCGGCGGCCACATCCCCGCCTACACGCCCACGCTCTCCACGGCCGCGTACAAGAAGCTCACCCCGCAGAACGAGTACGTCAGCGCCATGGACCACCAGGCCGCCGAGCCGAAGGTGTGGTTCGCGGGCTCCACCGGCGTCCTCGCCCAGGACCTCGGCCCGGTCGTCGTCTCCTCGACCATGGGCTCCGCCAAGCCGGCCGCGGTCGCGCAGCGGATGAAGAGCCGGCTCACCAGGCTCCTCGCCTCGAAGAACCCGATGGACGGCAGGACCGCCGCGCAGGGAGGTGCGGTCGCATGACGACCAGCGCTCAGACCGTCGTCGCACCGGCCCGGGCGAGGACCGCCACCGTCACCGCGACCGTCCGCCGCAAGCAACGGTTCCAGCACGGAGGCTGGTTCGTCGCCCCGTTCCTGGTGCTCTTCGCGCTGTTCGTGATCTGGCCGCTGCTGCGCGGCCTCTACCTCAGCTTCACGGACGCCAACATCACGGGCGAGCAAGCGAGCTTCGTCGGCCTCGACAACTACCGCGAGGCGCTGAAGGACTCGGCGATGTGGGACGCGCTCGGCCACAGCGCGTACTTCACGCTCCTCGTCGTCCCCTGCATCACCCTCCTAGCCTTCCTGCTCGCGATGCTCGCCCACACCATCGAGCGCGGGAAGTGGCTGTGGCGGCTGTGCTTCTTCACGCCGTTCCTGCTCCCGTCGACGGTCGCGGCCAACATGTGGCAGTGGCTGTTCACCCAGGGCATCGGCCTGTTCAACGAGACCTTCGGGCTCGACACGCCCTGGCTCACCGACAAGTCGTACGCCATGCTCGCCATCGTCATCACCACCCTGTGGTGGACGGTCGGCTTCAGCTTCCTGCTCTACCTCGCCGCCCTCCAGGGCATCCCCGCCCACCTGTACGAGGCCGCGAAGCTGGACGGCGCCAACGCCTGGCACCGCATGGTCCACATCACCCTGCCGATGCTGCGCAACATCACCGGCCTGGTGATCGCGCTCCAGATCCTCGCCTCGCTCCAGCTGTTCGACCAGGCCGTCGTGATGATGGACTTCGGCCCCGGACCGGAGCTCAGCACGCGCTCCTTCGTCCAGTACACCCTCGAACAGGGCTTCACCAGCTACCGCGTGGGCTACGCCTCCGCGATGTCCGTCATCTTCTTCGTGATCATCGCAGCCGTCGCCCTGGCGCGGATGTGGCTGCTGCGCAACCGAGCGGAGGTCACCCGATGAGCAGCACCCGGATACGGCTCAAACCCCGCAGTTCCTGGACGCCCGGCCAGATCGTCCTGACCGCGCTCGGCGTGGCCGTCTCCGCCGCCTTCATGGCGCCGATCGCCGCGGCCCTGCTCACCTCGCTCAAGTCCGAGGCCGAGGCGGCCGAGATCCCGCCGCACTGGCTTCCGAAGGACTGGACGGGCCAGGCCTGGAAGGCCCTGTTCGAGACCGGCAACATCACCAACTGGTTCGTGAACTCCCTCGTCGTCTCCGTCTGTGTGACGTCCGTCGTGCTGTTCGTGAGCGCCCTCGCCGGCTACGGCTTCGCCCGCACCGAGTTCCGCGGCAAGAACGTCCTGTTGGGCGGGGTCATGGCGGGCCTGATGGTCTCCCCGGCGGTCCTCGGCGTCCCTCTCTTCACCACCGTCCAGCAGATGGGGATGGTCGACACCTACTGGGGCATGATCCTTCCGCAGTGCGCGCCGGCCGCGATGGTCTACATCCTCTACAAGTTCTTCCAGGGCGTCCCCCGGGAGCTGGAGGAGGCCGCGTTCATCGACGGCGCCGGCCGCTGGCGGGTGTTCTTCACCATCGTCCTGCCGCTCTCGCGCCCCTCCCTCGCCGCGGTCGGCATCTTCACCTTCATCGCCTCGTGGAACAACTTCCTCTGGCCGTACATGGTGACCAACAACCCCGACCTGATGACCATGCCGAACGGCATCGCGACCGTCATGAACTCCTACGGCATCCAGTGGGCCCAGCTGATGGCCGGCGGGCTGATGGCGGGCCTGCCGCTGATCATCGTGTTCGTCTTCTTCCAGCGCCAGATCGTGGCGGGCGTCGCCCACACGGGCCTGGCGGGGCAGTGACCGTGCGCGGCACGCTGTCCGCAGTCGCCGCGGCCACGCTCTGGCCCTGCCGCCCTCCACGGCACAGACGGCCGGGACCTACCCCGGCCCGCGCACCGGGCCGGCAGATCATCCACGGCCCGACGGTCTCCCGGCTGACGTCCGGCGGCCACGCCGCCTACTCCACCGGCGGCGTCATCGGCGCCCGTCCGTCGAAGGACGGCCGGCACCGGACCGACGCCGGCAACGCCTTCGCCGGGCCCCCGGCCCGGTGGCGGGAGTGCAACGACAAGGCCGGCCCCTGGGCCCCGACCTCTCCCGGCGCGACGGCCGCCACTCCTGCCTCGTGGCGTCCTACGACGCCTGCCGCCAGGGCATGCGCTCCACGTACCGGATCAGGCCGGCAGGCCGGAATCGATCACCGGCCCGTACGTCGACGGCACGGACAAGCCGATGCCGGAGGGCGGCGGCGACCTGGTGCCGGAGGGCCACGGCCGTTGCATCGGCACGGGCGGTGCGTCGGTCTTCAGGAGCAAAGGTAAAGATGTCCTGGCATACCACTACCGCGACGCGGAGGACGAAGGGACCCCGAAGCCGGGCCTGAATCCCCTGCGCTGGACGAGAACCGGCCGGCCAGTCGCCCTCTGAGGGGCGCGGGGAACCGAGCGAGCACCCACCGACCACCCGCAGACCGATCCGAACCCCGAAAGGCGAACATGCACACCGCCCGCTTCACCCTGGACCCCGCTTTCACCGTCGGCGAGGTCAACCCCCGTCTCTTCGGCAGCTTCGTGGAACACCTCGGCCGCTGCGTCTACACCGGCGTCTTCGAACCGGGCCACCCCACCGCCGACGACAAGGGACTGCGCCAGGACGTCCTGGACCTCGTCCGGGAACTCGGCGTCACCGCCGTGCGCTACCCCGGCGGCAACTTCGTCTCCGGATACAAGTGGGAGGACTCCGTCGGCCCCGCCGAGGACCGCCCCCGCCGCCTCGACCTCGCCTGGCACTCGACGGAATCCAACCGCTTCGGCCTCTCCGAGTACATCGACTTCCTGCGCAAGATCGGCCCCCAGGCCGAGCCGATGATGGCCGTCAACCTCGGCACGCGCGGGGTCGCCGAGGCCCTCGAACTCCAGGAGTACGCCAACCACACCTCGGGCACCGCCCTGTCCGACCTGCGCGTCTCCCACGGCGACAAGGACCCCTTCGGCATCCGGCTGTGGTGCCTCGGCAACGAGATGGACGGACCCTGGCAGACCGGCCACAAGACGGCCGAGGAGTACGGCCGCCTCGCCGCGGAGACGGCCCGGGCCATGCGCCAGCTGGACCCCGGTGTCGAGCTGGTCGCCTGCGGCTCCTCCAGCCAGTCCATGCCGACCTTCGCCGAGTGGGAGGCGACGGTCCTGAAGGAGACGTACGACCTCGTCGACTACATCTCGCTGCACGCCTACTACTGGCCCGAGAACGGCGACCTCGACTCCTTCCTCGCCTCCGCCGTCGACATGGAGTCCTTCATCGACAACGTCGTCGCGACCGCCGACCACGTGGGCGCCCGGCTCAAGTCGAAGAAGCGGATCAACCTCTCCTTCGACGAGTGGAACGTCTGGTACCTGCCCGAGTGGGAGGCCCGCGCCAAGACCTTCGAGCAGGACGACTGGCCCGAGGCCCCCCGCCTGCTGGAGGACAACTACAGCGTGATGGACGCGGTCGTGTTCGGCTCGCTGCTCATCGCCCTGCTCCGGCACGCCGACCGCGTCACGGTCGCCTGCCTCGCCCAGCTCGTCAACGTCATCGCGCCGATCATGACCGAGCCCGGCGGCCCGGCCTGGCGGCAGACCACGTTCTTCCCGTTCGCTCAGGCCTCACGGTACGGCCGCGGCCAGGTCCTGGACGTCCGCGTGGACTCCCCGAAGCACGAGACGAAGAAGTACGGCGAGACCGACCTGCTGCACGCCACCGCCGTGCGCGCCGAGGACGGCACCGTCACCGTCTTCGCCGTCAACCGCAGCCGCACCGACGCCCTGCCGCTCGAAGTCGCCCTAAGCGGCCTCGACCTGGCGCGGGTCGTCGAGCACAGCGCCCTCGCGGACGCCGACCCCGACGCCCGCAACACCCTCGACGACCCCGAGCGGGTCGCCCCCCACCAGGTCGACGGCACGGCCCTCCAGGACGGCACCCTGAACGCCGTACTGGAGCCGCTGTCCTGGAACGTGATCCGGCTGGCGTGACGGGCGGACCGGTCGATCCGGTCAGACCGGTTTCACGGGCACCCCTCCGGCCGCGGCACCCAGCAGCGTCAGCCGCACGTCCCCCGGCCCGGAGGGTGTGGTCCCGTCGGACAACACCGCCAACGCCAGTGTGTTGGCGCCACGTGTGCGCAGGATCCCGTTCGGCAGCACGAAGGTGTGCTGCGGGCCCACGTCGTTGATGTACTGGCCCATGTTCCAGCCGTTGAGGAAGATCTGGACGCGGTAGGCCCGGCCCGGGTCGTCGTCGAGGACGAGTCCGACCGAGGCGTCGACGCCCGGGTCGACGTCCAGCCGGAAGTCCGTCCGGTACCAGGTGACGCCCTGCCGCCGCTCGGCCCGGGGCAGTTGGGCGTCCTCCCAGTCCTTGTCGTCGTACTCCGGCAGGTGCCAGCCCTCGCGCTCCCCGTGCAGCCCGCCGGTGTTCAGCGGCCCGCGCACGGGGTCGGGCGTGGCGGTGCCCTGGATCCGCCAGGTGACCTCGGGGGAGGCGCCCTCGAAGGTGACGGCGGTCAGTCCCCGCGCGGCCTTGTGCGTGTCGAGCGCCTTGCCGTCCATGTCGTGCTGCATCCGTCGCACGAGCACGGACAGCACGTGCCGCTGCCCCTTCTCCTCCGCACGGAACCTCGTGCGCAGTTCCTTCGGCAGGCCGAAGCCGGCCTTCGCGGTCCACGTCCCCTGCCGCGCCCGGGCCTTGTCCGGCACCGGCATCCGGTGCGTTCCCAGCGGCTCGCCGTCCAGCCAGGCCATCAGCAGCCCCTGGGTGCCCGTGCTGTAGGCGAGGGACACGGTGTCGATGCCGCTCGCGCCGGTCCACTCGCCCCGGTACCAGACGTCGCCGTAGTGGAAGCCGTAGTCGTCGGCGAACAGGACGGGCTGCCCGTCGGGCACGGGGGTGGTGCTGAAGGTCGTCTGCTTGTCGGCCGTCGTCCAGTCCGAGTCGTCGAAGTCCGGCTCGGCCTCGGGGTTCCCGGCCCGCCGCCGCCAGCCGTCGAGGGCGGGCAGGGCCGGCCGGGTCACGCCGGGCAGCGACCCCAGCGCCCGCAGGCTGCCGGAGACGCTGACCCGGGTGGGGACCGGGCGGCCGTTCCAGGTGACGTGGGTGATCCCGCGCGGCACCCACACCTCCAGGCCGGACTCCCCGGTGGTGTCGCCGGTGAGATGGACCGTGGAGCCGCGCAGCTCGGCCGAGCGCAGCAGGGCGGGGCCGTAGACCAGGAGCGGACCGGACGGGGTCTCGTAGGGCCACAGCTGAAGGGCGGTGGCGTCGTCGGCGAACAGCACCAGCATCGGCGTGTCCACACCGTCGCCCTCGACCCGCACCCGGCTCAGCCCGCCGGCGCCGAGCGGAGCCGTGATGTTCAGCTTGCCCAGGTTGTACGCCCAGGCGGGCTCCGGGTCCAGCCGCATGGGCGTCGGTTCGTCCGCGCACTCCAGGACGACCTGCGCCATCTCGCCCCGGCGGCCCGCGAACAGGGCGATGTCCTGCCGCCCGATGGTCAGGCTCACCATGGGCTGCACGGTGGAGTGCACCAGTGTCCGCTTCCCGAGCCTCAGACCGGCGGCGATCAGCTTGGCGTCCCGGGCCGGGACGGTGACGGGCACGTCGATCCCGGCGTCCGGCAGCGTCGAGGAGACCGCTTCGCCGGTGTCGTTGCGCAGGACGTAGAAGTGGGCCCCGGTGTCGGGGTTGGTCAGGTGGTAGACCTTGATCCGCTCGTCGGTGGCCCGCACCGTCCTCGCCCGGTTCAGCTTGGCGAGGTCGGGCACGGACCGCAGCAACTGCCCCATCTGGTGCATCGGGGCGAGCTTCACGGTGGCGTTGCGGGCCTCGTCGAAGGCGGCGCCGTAGTCGTACGAGGTGTAGACGGCCGGCGCGGGCAGCCAGCCCCAGGAGGTGCCGCCGTAGGTCATGTAGACGTTGTGCAGCGTGATGCCGTTGGCGACGTTCGTGAGGTGGAAGCGCCGCTCGTACGCCGCGTCCCGGGTCCGGCGCGCCTCGGCGTACCCCTTGCCGTCGAACCAGGACCCGCCCCACGGGTCGAACCAGCCCCCGCCGAACTCGGGCATGAACCCGGGCGTCCGCGGACTGGCGCTCGCCCCGCCCTGCGCGCCGCCGGTCCCGAAGAGTCCCCAGTCCGGCGGCACCCGGTCCGGCTCCGGATACCCGTCGAACCCGTACAGCCAGCGCCCCTTCTCCCCGCCGGTGCCGAACGACCCCGGAGTCCAGTGGCCGTTGCGGCCCTTGTCGTTGTGGAACAGGGGTACGTCGATGCCGTCGGCGCGGACCTTCTCGTAGAGGTAGGACATGTAGGCGCGCCCGGACGGCTCGTCGACATGGGCGTCGTACTCGTTCTCGATCTGGTAGAGCAGGACGGTGCCCGTGCCCCGGGTGAACAGCCGTTTGGCGACGACGGCGTTGACCGCGGTCAGCCACTCGTCGACGTAGCGCAGATACGTCGGGTCGGAGGTCCGGGCCCGGCCCTCGGTCGCGGTCAGCCAGCCGGGGAAGCCGCCTGCGTCGACCTCCGCGTTGATGTACGGCCCCGGCCGCAGGATGACGTACATCCCCGCCTCGGCGGCCGTCCGCAGGAACAGGTCGAGGTCGCGCACGCCGGTGAAGTCGTACCGGCCGGGCGCGGGGGAGTGGTAGTTCCAGGCGACGTACACGCTGACGGCGTTGAAGCCGTGCGCGCGCATCTTCTCCAGCACGTCCCGCCACAGCGACGGGCTCGGCAGCCGGAAGGGGTGCATCTCGCCGGACCAGAGCACCAGCCGGCGGCCGTCGACCAGCAGTGAGTAGGGGTCGAAGCCCACCTCGTGCCGTCTGCCGTCCGCGCTCGGCACGGGTGGCGGCGGGCCGGTGGGGGCGGTGCGTGCCGGGTTGGCGGAGGTCGGCGACCCGCTGCCGGTCAGCGCGAAGCCGAGCGCCGCCGTGCCGGCCAGAGCGTGGAAGGTACGCCTGCTGAGCTCCAAGGGAGCGCCTCCTGTTGTGCCTTGCGGTGCGTGGTGCGTGGTGCGTGGTGCGTGTGCACGATGTGTTGCGCGGTGCGTGTGCTCAATGTCTACAGGGTGACGGCGACGATGGTCCTGTGAGGATCTCGGCACGTGCGGACTGCGCGGTACGAGCGGCCGTGGAACCGGCCGTCCGGCAGGGGGACGGGCCGGTCAAGGCGGAGGCCGTCGCCACCGCGCAGGGCATCCCCCACACGTTCCTGGAGGGGATCCTCGGCGATCTGCGGCGCGGCGGTGTCGTCGACAGCCGGCGCGGCGGGGACGGCGGCTATCGGCCGGCCCGGGCGGCCGCGGAGATCACGGTCGCGGACGTGATCCGGGCCGTGGACGGGCCGGTCGTCCCGGTGGGCGGCGACCGGCGGACCGGTCTCGCCTGCTCGGGCACGGCCGAGCCGTCGCTGCCGCTGTGGATCGCCCTGCGGGCCGATGTGCGCCAGATCCCGGAGGGGGTGACGATCGCCGACCTCGCGACCGGGACGCTGCCCGAGCCGGTGGAGCGGCGGGCGGCGGAACCGGCGGCCTGGGAGAACCCCTGAGGGGTGGCGGCCGGGTGCCGCGCGGTGCGTGGTCCTCATTCCGTCCTCGGTCCTCGCTCTGACGCACTGGTGCAACGCACCCTATGCGCCTGCCGGTGCCCGGGTGAATTCCCGCCAGTGTGAATGGCCGGACTGCGACCTGGCCCGCCCCTGCCGCCCTGCGTACGATGCGACCGCCCCCGCTCTTCACATCTCCTTCATGGAATGCTCACAGGTCGGGGGTGCGTCCGCCTGTCGCTTTGACATGCGCATGCCTACCTTCGCGATCCACCCCCCACGAACGGATGGGAGAACCATGGCCGGTGGCCTGCTCCTGAGCGGCGCGATCGCCGCACTGCTCACCAGCGCACTTCCCGCGCAATCCCCGTCCTCCGGGTTCGACGACCCGCCCCCGGACAAGATCGTCATCAAGGTCGCCACGGTGAACGGCTCCGGCTGCCCGCAGGGCACGGCGGCGGTCGCCGTCTCCGAGGACAACACGGCCTTCACGGTGACCTACAGCGACTACCTCGCCCAGGCCGGCGGGAACTCCGACCCGACCGCGTTCCGCAGGAACTGCCAGCTCAGCCTGGTCGTCCACGTCCCCGGCGGTTTCACCTACGCCATCGCGAGCGCGGACTACCGGGGCTTCGCCTCCCTCCAGCGCGGCGCGAGCGCCTCCCAGCGGGCCTCCTACTACTTCCAGGGCTCGCCCAGCACGGTGCACAAGAACCACCCCTTCAGCGGCCCCCTCAACGACAACTGGCAGGCCACCGACGAGACGGACTGGGCCCAACTGGTCTACGCGCCCTGCGGAGTCCAGCGCAACTTCAACATCAACACCGAACTCCGGGTCAACGCCGGCACCCAGTCGGCCGACAAGGTCAGCTTCATGACCATGGACTCCACGGACGGGGACATCAGCACGGTGTACCACCTGGCGTGGAAGCAGTGCCCCCCGAAGAAGTCGTGACGGGGTGAGGGGCGGCCCGCTGACCGGCGGGCCGCTCCTCACAGCGTGTTTCTCGACGTCCCGCGCAGCACCCACGGCGCCGGCCACGCGCTCTCGCCGCACCGGACACCGCGGGCACCGCACAGGACCTGCCCACACCCCCTGGCCGCGGCGAACCGTACCGGCCCCGGCCAGTCCCGTCCCGGTCAGTACGTAGACGGCGAGGGCGGGCAGCGGCATGTACCCACCCGGGCCGTCGATCTCGTCGACGAAGGACAGCGAGAGCAGCGCCCAGAGCAGTCCGCCGCCGACCATCAGCGCGGTGTTGCCGTTCTCCCGCATGGCGCGCATCCCCGCCCCCAGCAGGAGGGGCATGAGAGCCCAGGAACCGGCCGTGGTCACCAGCCACTCGAAGGCGCCGGCGAACACCGTCGCCTCGCCCGTCGCCGCTTTGCCGCGGGCCCACGCGTAGCCGGTGGTCATCAGGGTGTGACAGGCGGCGGTGGCGGCGGTGACGGTGACGGCGCCTTTGACTAATCGTACGAATCGCATGGCGGGAACCTCGCTCTTCGATGAGGGGCGGTCAGTCCCGGGGCGTGAGCGCCGCCGCGGTGGCCGTCACGAAGGCCTCGGGGTTGTCCAGCATGATGTTGTGGCCGCACTCGGGGATCGCGACGACGGACACACCGGCCGCGGTGAGGGCCTCGGCGCCCGGGAGCGGGCCTTCGGACTCCGGGAGCAGGAAGGTGCGGGGGACCGTCAGCTCCAGCAGGAGCTCGCGCATGGTGGGGTCGGTGCCGCGCGTGAGGTGGAACGCGCTGCGGTGCAGGGCCTCCCGGCCGGCCAGGCGCATCGTGGACCACCAGTGGGGGCCGACCCGGTCGCGGACCTCCTCCCAGCCGCCGCCCCTCACGAACTCCTCCTCCGGATAGGCGGCGATACCGCTGCTGCCCGACGAACCGGGCGCGCGCGGGATCGGGTCCAGGTTGGCGTCGATCAGGACCAGCCGGGAGACCAGGTGGGGATGGCGGGCCGCCAGGACGATCGCCACCGAGCCGCCCATGCTGTGGGCGATCAGCTCGGCGGCGGAGGCACCCGCCGAGGTCAGGGCGCCGGCGAGCGCGTCGGCGTGTGATTCCAGCGTGTAGTCGAAGTGCGTCGGGCGGTCGCTGATGCCGTGGCCCAGGAGGTCCAGCAGCAGTGAGCGGCGCCCGGCCAGCCTCGGATCGGCCGCGACCTTGGTGAAGTACGCCGGTGATGTGGCGCCCAGGCCGTGCACGTAGACGCGAGGCGGTTCCTGCCCCGGAAGTTCGACCCAGCGGATTCGATCGCCCTCGGGGGTCACGGCGGCGCTGTGCACTGTCTGCATCTCCTGCGGTCACGAGTTGGTGGAGGAACGAGAGTAGCCAGCGGTGGACATGACAGGGTCTCGCACCATGGAGTTCTTCTGCTATCACCGTGACCGGTCCGGCTCTCTGCGGTTGCGGGAGGAACTGGGGGAGGCGCACTGGGCCTACATGGACCGGTACGAGGCGGAACTGATCGCCCGCGGGCCGACGTTCGCCGCCGACGGGCAGACGCCCACCGGCAGCGTCCACATCGTCGATCTGCCGGACCCCTCGACCGCCCGCGCGTTCGCCTTCGACGAGCCCAACCAGCAGGCCGGCGTGTACCGGGACGTCCTGCTGCGGCGGTGGCGCAACGTGCTGGGGCGCACCATGTGGGACTTCCCCGGGAGCCGTACGGAGGGTCACCACTACCTGGTCCTCGGCCTCGGCGAGGGTCCGGCCGCCGACCTCGACGTACCGCCCGGCCGCGACGACCTGATCGCGTACGGGCCGCTGCTGTCCGACGACGGCGACGTCTGGGTCGGTACGGCTGCGCTGGTCCGGGCCCCGGACGCGGAGTCGGCACGCGCCGTCGTGACCCGGGAGCGGTACGCCGTCGTCGAGGTGCACGACTGGGAGTTCGGCGGACGGCGGTGACGACCCGTCAAGTGTTTCGTGTGTGGCGGGGCGGGTGTGAAATGTTGTGGCCGTCCTGGGTGTTGAGCACGACATGACCCACAGACCGGCACCCCGCCCCCTGTCCGACGAAGCGCTCTCCGACCTGCTCGGCAGGCAGCAGTTCGGCACGCTCGCCACCGTCAAGCGCAGTGGCCACCCGCACCTGACCACCATGGTGTACAGCTGGGACCCCGAGGCCCGCGTCGTGCGGTTCTCCACGACGGCCGACCGCGTCAAACTCGCGCACCTGCGCCGCGACCCGCGTGCGGCGCTGCACGTCCAGGGCGGGGACGTGTGGTCGTTCGCCGTCGCCGAGGGCGAGGCCGAGATCTCCGACATCACGACCGCTCCCGGGGACCCGGTGGGCCGCGAACTCCTCGCCATGCTCCCGCAGTCCGCCAGGCCGGAGGACGAGGAGACCTTCCTGCGGCACCTGGTCGACGAACGCCGCGTGGTCATCCGGCTGAAGGTCGACCGGCTGTACGGAACGGCACTCGACATCGACGGCTGAGTCGTCGTCCTCCGCCGATCACCGGTCAGGCGGGACCGCGGGTCCGGCGTCGCGCGGCGATGAGGGGGGCCGGCATGTCGGGAACGGGGTGCCGGTTCCGCCGGCCGCCCTGCGCCGCGAACGGCCCGCCCCGGCTGCCGATCACCGCCACCGCTTCCTCCCGCCCCGCCCCGACCGCCCGGTGGCCGCTCGGGCTCACCACGCCGAGCCGGCGGCCCTGCGCGTACTCGTCCTGGTCCTTCCGGTCCCATCGCGAAAGGCCGGGTGCGATCACCGGGTCCAGGAAGAGGCCGAAGGTGTCGAACCCCGGGGCCGGTCACGACGTACCGTGCCGGCGCGGGGTTGCGCCGCGCTCGCCGGCCTGTCGGCGTACTCGCCCGGGAGAGTCGCTCGCGGATGTTGCTGCGCGGACCATTGACGCGCAAGGTGTTCGATTCTACGGTCCGTTCGAACTTGCGATCGCTGTTCGAGGTATCGATCAGCCTTTCCTCCCACCGCAAGGAGAGGACCCGCATGAGCCGCAGTCCCCGCACCTTCCGCAGGCGAACCGCTCTCTTCGCCCTCCCCGCCGCCGCCCTCCTGGCGCTGATTCCGGGCACGGCGTCCGCCTACCCCAACCCGGGCCGCGTCACCGGTGACGTCGTCACCCACGACCCGTCGATGATCCGCACCTCGTCCGGCCAGTACCTGCTCTACGCCACCGGCGGCGGCATCTCCCACAAGACCAGCAGTGACCGCACCGCCTTCCGCAACGGTGCCGACGCCTTCTCCAGCAGGCCGGGCTGGTGGCGGAACTACTCGTCCGTCCCGGAGGCCTGGGCGCCGGACATCTCGTACCACGGCGGCAAGTACCTGATGTACTACTCCGTCTCGAAGTTCGGCTCGAACACGTCCGCCATCGGCCTCGCGACCTCCAGCACCGGCCGGCCGGGCAGCTGGACCGACCAGGGCACCGTCCACACCTCGAACTCCTCCAGCGACTACAACGCCATCGACCCGAACCTCTTCGTGGACGACGACGGCAAGTGGTGGATGTCCTTCGGGAGTTGGTGGACCGGGATCAAGATGGTCCAGATCAACCCGTCCACCGGGAAGCAGCTGGCCTCCCACACCACCCGGTACTCGCTCGCCTCCCGCCCCACCGGGACCAAGGCCGTCGAGGCGCCCTTCATCGTCAAACGGGGCGGTTACTACTACCTCTTCGCCTCGTACGACACCTGCTGCAACGGGACGAGCTCGACGTACAAGGTGAAGGTCGGGCGAGCTTCCAGCGTCACCGGGCCGTACCGCGACAAGAACGGCGTCGACCTGATGAACAACGGCGGCACGCCCGTCCTCGAGTCGCACGGCAACGTCATCGGCCCGGGCGGACAGTCGATCATGAACGACGGCGACGGTGACCTGATCGTCTACCACTACTACGACGGCAACGCCGGCGGCACACCCAAGCTCGGCATCAACCTTCTGAACTGGAGCAGCGGATGGCCCGTCGCATACTGACCCTCCTGGCCGCGCTGCTGCTGGCCCTGTCCGTCGGCCAGTCCTCCGCGAGCGCCGCCTCGTTCGCCAACCCGGTCAAGTCCGTCAAGGGCGCCGACCCCTGGATCTCGTATCACGACGGCAACTACTACCTGGTGACGACCAGTTGGACCGACGTCATCACCATCCGCAAGTCCACCACCCTCGCCGGGCTCTCCACCGCGCCCAGTGTGCAGGTGTGGAAGGGCGACGCCGCCTCCCGCTGCTGCAACATCTGGGCGCCGGAGCTGCACTTCCTCAACGGCCGCTGGTACCTGTACTACGTCGCCGGGCAGAACGTCTCCGACTACAACCCGACGCAGCGCAGCCACGTGCTGGAGAGCGCCGGGTCCGACCCCATGGGGCCGTACACCTACAAGGGGCAGCTCAACAGCGCGTGGATGCTGGACCCGAGCGTGCTGAACGTCGGGGGCAGGCTGTACATGCTCGGCAGCGCGAACACGGGCGGGACGCAGAACGTCGTCATCGCCCCGATGTCCAACCCGTACACCGTCAGCGGCTCGTACTCGACGATCTCGACCCCGACGTACGCCTGGGAGCGGCAGGGCGGCACGGTCAACGAGGGCGCGGAGATCCTGCAACGCAACGGCCGGACCTTCCTGATCTACTCGGCGAGCGGCTGCTGGACGCCCGACTACAAACTCGGGCAGCTGGAGCTGACCGGCTCCAACCCGCTGTCCGCCTCCTCCTGGACCAAGAAGTCCACGCCCGTCTTCCAGCGCAGCGACGCGGGCGGCGTCTACGGTCCCGGCCACAACGGCTTCTTCACCTCGCCCGACGGCCGCGAGAACTGGATCGTCCACCACGCCAACGACTCCGCCTCCGAAGGCTGCGACAACGGCCGTACGACCCGGGCGCAGAAGTTCACCTGGAACTCCGACGGCACGCCGAACCTCGGCATCCCGGTACGGCTGGGTGCCTCGCTCGCCGGGCCCTCCGGCGAACCCGCCTCCGCCGCGACGACCTACACGGTCACCAACCGCAACAGCGGCAAGTGCATGGCGGTGGCGGGTGGTTCGTCGGCCGACGGAGCCGACGTCGCGCAGTACACCTGCAACGGCGGCACCAGTCAGCGCTGGCGCCTGGAGGACCTCGGCGACGACACGCACCGGCTGGTGAACGTCGCCACCGGCAAGGTCCTCGACACCGCCGACTGCTCGGCCGCCGACGGCGCCGACCTGCGCCAGTGGTCCTGGCTGAACAACACCTGCCAGCGGTTCCGGTTCGTCGCCACGGACGGTGGCCACGTCCGCATCGTCAACCAGGCCACGGGCAAGGTGGCCGACGTCGCCGACTGCTCCACGGCGGACAGCGCCGACGTACGCCAGTGGACATGGCGCAACAACAACTGCCAGCAGTGGAAGCTGACGGCGGTGTAGTCACCTCAGGGGGCGCGGGGAACCGTGCGACAAGCCACGAGGGATCCCACGCCCCTGCGGTCACAGAATCCGCCTGTGGCGAGAAGGCGCTATCCGGCCTGCCCCATCCCCGCCGCGTTGGGCCAGTTCTGCGCGGCGGGCCACCCCGTGGCCGGCGCCGGTGTCAGCCCGTTGGTACCCCGCACCTGCGCGGCCGTCAGGCCGCCACGGGCCGGGACACCGGGCGGCGTGGGCCCGGTGAACGGGGCGGCCATCGGTGTCGGCGCGGGCGCGGCGGCCGGGACCGGCGCCGGGGCAGGCACCGGCGCCGGGACCTGGGCGGCGGGCGCCAGGGGCGGCGCCGGGGCGGCCATCGGCTGGGGAGCGGGCTGCGGCATCTGGGGCTGGGGCTGTGGCTGGGGCTGCGGCATCTGCGGCTGGGGCATCTGCGCCGCAGCCGGCATCGGCATCCCACCGGTCGTGCCCGCCGGTACGGCGGACGCGGCGGCGGGGAGCGGCATGCCGATGCCGGTGGTCGGAGCGGGTACCGGGGCCGGGGCGAGCCCCGGTCCACCGCCGACGCCGGTACTCGCGGCCGCAGGCGCGGGTACCGGCGCGGGGGAGAACCCCGGGCCGCCCGCCCCGGCGCTCGCGGCAGCCGGAGCCGCGGCGAGCCCCGGCCCCCCGGCGGCGGCCGGAACCGCGGCCATCCCCACGGCCTGCGCCGCGAGCCCTCGCATGCCCGACCCGTTCGTCTCGCTCACCAGACGGTCCACGGCCGCCGTACCCGAGCTGTAGCTGGTCCCGTTGCCCAGCTCGGGTACGGCGGCTCCCCTCCTGGACGTCCCGTAGAGCACCTGTTCCAGGCCGGACACCAGGCGACGCACGTCCACCTGGGGGCGCACCACGAGACGCAGGAAGCGACTGGACGAACCGATCTTGTTGCCGCACTCGCGGACCAGGATCCGGTGCTCGGTGAGCATCCGGTCCCGGACCACGGTGCCCTCGGCGCCCACGGGGAGGCGCACGAAGAGGAAGTTGCCCTGCGACGGGTAGACCGTCAGCCCGGGCAGGGAGGAGAGCTGGCCGGCCATGTCGAGGCGGTCGCGCCGCACCTGCTGCAGGCTCTGCGCGTACTCGGCGCCATGCTCCTTCAGCATGAAGACGACGTGCTCGGCGAAGGAGTTGAGATTCCACTTCGGGAGCATCGAGCGGACCCGGCCCGCGAGCGCCGGGTTGGCGACGAGATAGCCGAAGCGGATGCCGTGCAGGCCGAAGTTCTTGCCGAGGCTGCGCAGCACGACGACGTTGGGCCGCAGCATCGCCTCCTGGACGACGGACGGCTCGGCCTCGGCGTCCGCGAACTCCAGGAACGACTCGTCCACGACGATCAGGTCGAGGTCGGCCATGGCGTCCATGAACTGCACGACGGCGTGCTTGTGGAGGAAGCCGCCGTCGGGGTTGTTCGGGTTGCAGATCACCGCGACGCGGGTGCCGCGGGCCCGGATGAACTCGGCGTACTGCGCGAGGTCCAGGGCGAAGCCGCTGGACTCCTGGAGCGGGAACATGTCGACCCGCTTGCCGGTCTCCATGGGCTGGTCGGTCCAGCGGCCGAAGGTGGGGACGGGGACGGCGAGGGACTCGCGCACCAGCAGGTGGTCGATCCAGGTGATGAGCTCGGTCGAGCCGTTGCCCATGGCCACGCACTGCGGGGGCAGCTGGAGCAGGCTGCACAGCTCGGCGGTGATCGTGTCTGCGCTGCTCGGGTAGTACGTGATGATGTCGCGCAGCCGGCCCGCCATGTCCTCGAACATGGCCGGGGTCGGGAAGTACGGGTTGCAGGGGATACAGAAGTCCACGGGGCCGGCTCCCTCGCCGCCCTCACGTGTCAGAGCCGCCATCGACGGGCTGTGTGCCGCGGTACTGCGGAACAGCGACGTGACGTTGTCGGCCATGGAACCTCCGTATGAGGCGGGCCCGTTGGGGACGGCCGGGCCCGATGTGCAAGGGCGGCCCGCGCGGGGGAGCGCGGGCCGCCCTCTCATACGGAGACCACAGGGGCACTGTTCAACCGTCGGGAAATCGGTGGAACCTGTGCTCCTTCTGTGAAGGCCTGTCGGCGGCCTCAGCAGCCGAACGTGTGGATCGTGGTCGTCCGGTAGGTCTGCCCCGGTCGCAGCACCGTCGACGGGAACTTCGGCTTGTTCGGCGAGTCCGGGAAGTGCTGCGTCTCCAGGCACAGGGCGTCGCCCTGCCGGTAGGTGCGGCCCGACGGGCCGGTCAGCGTGCCGTCGAGGAAGTTGCCGGAGTAGAACTGCAGGCCCGGCTCGTTCGTGGCGATCTTCAGGCTGCGGCCGGAAGCCGGGTCGCGCAGGGTCGCGACGTGCTCGGGCCGGGCGGTGATGCCCTTGTCGAGGACCCAGTTGTGGTCGAAGCCCTTGGCGGTCACCAGCTGCGGGTGCGAGGCGCGGATGTCCCGGCCGATCGGCTTGGCCCGGGTGAAGTCGAACGGCGTGCCCGCGACCTTGACCAGCTCGCCCGTGGGGATCAGGCCCGCGTCGGTGGGCGTGTAGCGGGAGGCCGCGATGTGCAGCTCGTGGTCCTCGATCGTGCCGCTGCCCTCGCCGGCCAGGTTCCAGTACACGTGGCTGGTGAGGTTGACGACGGTGGCCTTGTCCGTGGTGGCCTCGTAGTCGATGCGCCAGTCGCCGTGCCGGGTGAGCGTGTACGTCACCTTCGTCCTGAGCGTGCCCGGGTAGCCCATCTCGCCGTCGACGCTCGTGTAGTGCAGGCGCAGACCGACGTCGGAGCCCTTGGTGAACGGCTCGACGTCCCACACGCGCTTGTCGAATCCCTGGGCGCCGCCGTGCAGGCTCTGCTCGCCGTCGTTCACGGACAGCTGGTAGGTCTTGCCGTCGAGGGTGAACTTGCCCTTGCCGATGCGGTTGCCGTAACGGCCGATCAGCGCACCGAAGTACGGGGTCTTCGCGACATAGTCCTCGAGGTTGTCGAAGCCCGCGGAGACGTTGGCGTACCGGCCGCGACGGTCGGGGATCTCCAGGGACTGGACGACACCGCCCCAGGAAAGGACCTTCAGGCGGGTGCCGCCGTTCTCCAGCGACCAGCTGTGGACCTTGGTGCCGTCGGCCAGCTTGCCGAAGAGCGTCTTCACCGGCTTCCTTCCTCCCGTGGCCTGTGCCGTGCCGCCGAGCGTGGTGGCGGCTAAGCCCGCCGCCGCGGCCCCCGCGATGACCGTGCGTCTGTTCAGTTCCATGTGTGCGGCTCCCGATGAGGAGAGGGCCCCGCCTCCCCGGCGGGGCCCCCATCTGGCTTACGAACCGACCTTGCGCTTGTTCCACACGTCGAACCCGACCGCCGCCAGGAGCACCATGCCCTTGATGACCTGCTGCCAGTCGGTACCGATGCCGACGAGGTTCATACCGTTGTTCAGCACGCCCAGGACCAGGCCACCGATGATCGCGCCGAGCACGGTGCCGACACCGCCGCTCATCGACGCACCGCCGATGAACGAGGCCGCGATCGCCTCCAGCTCGAAGTTGAGGCCGGCCTTGGGGGAGGCCGCGTTGAAGCGGGCGGCGAAGACCAGACCCGCCAGGGCCGCGAGCATGCCCATGTTCAGGAAGACCAGGAAGGTGACCTTCTTGTCCTTCACACCCGACAGCTTGGCCGCCGGGAGGTTGCCGCCGATGGCGTAGATGTGGCGGCCGATGATCGCGTTGCGCATGACGTAGCCGAAGCCGACGAGCAGCACGCCCAGGATGAGCAGCACGATCGGGGCGCCCTTGTAGCTGGCCAGCAGCATGGTGAGCGTCAGCACCGCGGCGCCGATCGCGACCAGCTTCAGCAGGAACAGCTTGGTGGGCGGGACCTCCAGGTCGAACTCCTGCTGCCGCTTGCGGTCACGGACCTCCTGGAAGATCACGAAGGCGATCATCGCGAAGCCCAGCAGCAGGGTGAGGTTGTGGTAGTTCGTGTTCGGGCCGACCTCGGGCAGGAACCCGTTGGCGACCTTCTGCAGTCCGTCCGGGAACGGGCCGAGGGTCTGGCCCTCCAGGAAGATCTCCGTCAGACCGCGGAAGATCAGCATGCCCGCCAGGGTCACGATGAACGACGGTATGCCGCCGTACGCGATGAAGAACCCCTGTACGGCACCCGCGACCGCGCCCACCGCCAGGCACAGCACCACGGCGAGTGGCCACGGCAGGTCCTGCTTGACCATGAACACGGCGGCCATCGACCCGACGAAGGCCGTCAGTGAGCCGACCGACAGGTCGATGTGGCCGGCGATGATGACCAGCATCATGCCGATCGCGAGGATCAGGATGTAGCTGTTCTGCAGCACCAGGTTGGAGACGTTGCGCGGCAGCAGCAGGTCACCGTCGGTCCAGACGGCGAACAGGACCACGATCAGGCCCAGGGCGATCAGCATGCCGTACTGCCGCATGTTGCGGCGCATGCCGTCGATCACCAGCTGCAGCAGGCCGTCGGCCGCGGCCCCTCCGCTCTTGCCCGGCGGCGCGGGGGCCGGGCTCTTGGCGGTCACGTCCGTGCTCATCGGGTTACCTCTTTGTCCTTCGTCATCTGACGCATCAGCGATTCCTGGGAGGCCTCGGCCCGCGAGAACTCACCCGTCAGCCGTCCCGCGGCCATCGTGTAGATGCGGTCGCACATGCCGAGCAGCTCGGGCAGCTCGGAGGAGATGAAGACGACCGCCTTGCCCTGGGCGGCCAGCTGGTCGATGACCGTGTAGATCTCGTACTTGGCGCCGACGTCGATACCGCGTGTCGGTTCGTCAAGGATCAGCACGTCCGGACCCGAGAAGATCCACTTGCTGAGGACGACCTTCTGCTGGTTGCCGCCGGACAGCTTGCCCACCGGCTCGAACACCGTCGGCGCCTTGATGTTCATGGACTTGCGAAAGCCCTCGGCGACCTGCCGCTCCTCGTGCTCGTCGACCACACCGCGCTTGGCGACCTTGCCCAGGGCGCTCAGCGAGATGTTCCGGTTGATGGTGTCGATGAGGTTGAGGCCGTAGTGCTTGCGGTCCTCGGTGACGTACGCGATGCCGTGCTTGACCGCCTCGGGGACGGACTTCGTACGGATCTCCTTGCCGTCCTTGAGGACGGTGCCGCCCGCGTACCGGCCGTAGGTCCGCCCGAAGACGCTCATCGCGAGTTCGGTGCGGCCGGCGCCCATCAGACCGGCGATCCCGACGATCTCCCCGCGCCGCACGTGGATCGACACGTCGTCGCACACCTTGCGCTGCTGGTCGATCGGGTGGTGCACGGTCCAGCCCCGGATCTCCAGGGCGGGTGCCGCGCCTTCCTCGGGCTCGTGCGGAGACCGCTCGGGGAAGCGGTTCTCCAGGTCGCGGCCGACCATGCCGCTGATGATCCGGTCCTCGGTGGTCTCCGGGGCCTTCACATCGAGGGTCTCGATGGTCTGGCCGTCGCGGAGGATCGTCACCGAGTCGGCGACCTTGCGGATCTCGTTGAGCTTGTGGGAGATGATGATCGAGGTGATGCCCTGCCTCTTCAACTCCAGGATGAGGTCCAGGAGTTTCCCGCTGTCCTCGTCGTTCAGGGCGGCGGTCGGCTCATCCAGGATGAGCAGCTTCACCTTCTTCGACAGGGCCTTCGCGATCTCCACGAGCTGCTGCTTGCCCACGCCGATGTCGGCGACGCGGGTGTCGGGGTGGTCGGCGAGACCCACCCGGCGCAGCAGCTCGGTGGCGTGCCGCAGCGTCTCGGTCCAGCTGATGATGCCCCGGGTGGCGTGCTCGTTGCCGAGGAAGATGTTCTCCGCGAGGGAGAGGTAGGGCACCAGCGCCAGCTCCTGGTGGATGATCACGATGCCGCGCTCTTCGCTGGCCCGGATGTCCTTGAACTGGCAGACCTCACCCTCGAAGAGGATGTCGCCCTCGTACGTGCCGTGCGGGTGGACGCCGGAGAGGACCTTCATGAGCGTCGACTTGCCGGCGCCGTTCTCCCCGCAGATGGCGTGGACCTCGCCCTGCTGGACGGTCAGTGTGACGTCCGACAGCGCCTTGACGCCGGGAAAGGTCTTGACGATCGAGCGCATTTCCAGGACGGGTCCCGCCATGGTCGTGCCTTCCAATCAGTGGTGAATCGTCGGTCGGTGGCGGGGACTACTTGAGGTCGCTCTCCTTGATGTACCCGGAGTCGACGACCTCCTTCTGGTAGTTCGACTTGTCGACCGCGACCGGCTCCAGCAGGTAGGCGGGAACGACCTTCACGCCGTTGTCGTAGGTCTTGGTGTCGTTGACCTCGGGCTTCTTCTTGTTGAGCAGCGCGTCGACCATGTTCGAGGACACCTTGGCGAGCTGGCGGGTGTCCTTGTAGACGGTCATCGACTGCTGCCCGGCGATGATCGACTTCACCGAGGCGACCTCGGCGTCCTGGCCCGTGACGACCGGCAGCGGCTTGCTCTTGGAGCCGTAGTCGTCGGACTTCAGCGCCGACAGGATGCCGATGGAGATGCCGTCGTAGGGGGAGAGGACGGCGTCGACCCGCTGGCTCTTGTAGGCCGAGGTCAGGATGTCGTCCATGCGCTTCTGGGCGGTGCCGCCGTCCCAGCGCAGGGTGGTGACCTGGTTGAGCTTGGTCTGGCCGGAGCGGACGACGAGCTGCTTCTTGTCGATGTAGGGCTGCAGGACGTTCATCGCGCCCTGGAAGAAGTAGCGGGTGTTGTTGTCGTCGTTGGAGCCGGCGAACAGCTCGATGTTGAAGGGGCCCTTCTTGGAGCCGTCCTTCAGGCCGAGCTTCTCGACGATGTAGCTGCCCTGGAGCTCGCCGACCTTCTCGTTGTCGAAGGAGGCGTAGTAGTCGACGTTCTGCGTACCGAGGATCAGGCGGTCGTAGGAGATGACCGGGATGTTCGCGTCCTTGGCCTGCTGGAGCACGTTGTTCATCGACTTGTTGTCGATCGCGGCGATGATCAGCGCCTTGACGCCCTGCGTGATCAGGTTCTCGACCTGCGAGACCTGCTGGTCGGGGTCGTCCTCGCCGAAGACCAGCTTGGTCTTGTAGCCCTTGGACTCCAGGTCCGCGACGACGTTCTTGCCGTCGGCGATCCAGCGCTCGGAGGACTTGGTCGGCATCGCGATGCCGATGGTGGCGCCCTTGGTGTCGCCTTCGGCCTCCTTGCCGCCACCCTCGCTGCTCTGACCGCAGGCGGACAGGGTGAGGGCGAGGGACGCGGCTCCGGCTATGGCGGTGAGGGCGGCTCGGCGGTTACGCATGATCGTCATCCTTGATCTGTGGCAGGGCTCGGTCTGAGGGGCGCGAAGGCTCCGGGTGGTCGTGCCGGAAAGACCGAGAAGAGATGTGTCGGATTGTGGTCGGCTGTGTCTTCTTTTGTGAAGCCGAGTTTCCGGAACGTTATGCCGAGATTTCGAACCGTTGCAGATCACCGGGCAGCCGGGACCCGAGCGGTGCCATGTCGCCGTCCGCGCCGTGGCGGGCGAGCAGGTCCAGGGCGAGCCGGCCGCGGCGCACCCGCTCCTTGGCGGTGGCCAGCGTCAACTCCCGCATGTGGTGCCCGTACGGGTAGATCCCGGGGGCCTTGGACAGGCCGAACTTCAGGTACAACGGCGCCCCGCGTCTGATGAGTTCGGCCACCTCGTACATCCGGACGTAGCCGCCGAGGTCGTCGGGAGCCTCGATGTACATGTCCATCGGAGCGCTCGACACCCGGCGGATCTCGGTGAGGTGATCGAGCGTCAGGTCGCTGGGCACATTGACCGAGTCGGCGCCGAGACGCTCGTAGACCGCGTACGCGGCCGGGTTGACGGGGCCGATGAGCGCGGAGACCTTCAGCGTCGTGTCGGCCGGGATGATCCCGGCGGCCCGGGCCCGGTGCAGCGTCCACAGCACGCCCTCGTCGGCGACGAGCAGGCACTGGACGCCCAGCTCCGTCGCCCTGACGGCGTCTTCGACACAGCCGGCGACGGCGTCGTGGCCGCGGGCACGCAGTCCGGCGCCCCGCGAGTCGGTACGCGTGGACCCGCCGATGTCCCAGGTGCCGCGCGGCCCGGTGAACAGGCACAGCTCGATGTCGCGTTCGGCCGTCGCCTCGACCATCTCGGTGATCTCGGCGTCGGACAGCATCCACACGCCGCTGCCCTGGCTGATCCGGTGGATCGGAACGTCCAGCCGCGAGGCCTCCTTCAGGACCACTGCCAGGGCCTCGGGACCCTCGCAGGAGGGGATCTCGGTGCGCCAGCGGCCACCGCCGGGGAAGGAGTGCGGAGAGGCGTCGGCGGGATCGGGGGCGGGCGCGTTCAGGCCCAGGGCGGTGAGCGCCTGCTCACCGGGCCTGCGTGCTGCCGGGGCGGAAGCGTCGGTCACGGGAATGTCCTTCGGTTCGATATGTCGGACGATGTTCGCGGCTCTGGGGCGCCGGGGCAAGGGGTACGGCAAAACTGGGTGTACGCCGGTACGGGCGCCGTCAGGTCGCACCCGTACCGGCGTACGTCTAGGGGCGGAGCAGGACCTTGCCCACCTTCGGATCGCCGGCCCCGACCAGCTCGATGGCCTGCGAGAACTCGGCGAGCGGCAGCTCGTGCGTCACCAGCGGCAGCGGGTCGAGCAGACCGGCGGCGAACACCCGCACCGTGTGCGCCCAGGCGTCCGGCGGCGCACCGAAGACGGTGTGCACCTCCAGCTGCCGTACGACGAGGTCGGTCGGGTCGAGGCCGTCGGCGTCCGGCGCCGGGATGCCGGTCAGGACCAGTCGGCCGCCGCGCCTGAGCAGACCGGCCGAGATCCGGGCGGCGTCCGCGGACCCGGCCGTCTCGATCACCACGTCGAAGTCGTCGGGGAGCTCCTGGTCCTTGGTCCGGAAGTCCGTCGCGCCGTACTGTCGCGACAGCGCCTCGCGGTCCCGGCGGGTGCCGACGACCAGCAGCTCGGCCGGCGAGTTCGCCTTCAGGAACTGCACGGCGAACATCCCGAGGGTGCCGGTGCCGACCACGGCGACGCGCTCGCCGGGCTGCGCGTTGCCCTTCAGCGCGGCGGCCGCGATGCAGGCGGCGGGCTCCAGGAGGGCCGCGGCCGTGAGGTCGCAGTCGTCCGGGAGGGCGTGCAGGAGGCGGGCCGGGAGGGTCAGCGTCGCTGCCATCGCGCCCGGCTGGGTGAACCCGGTCTCCTCGTACCCGGCCGTGCACAGGGTCGTGTCGCCCGCGTGGCAGCGGTCGCAGACCTGACAGTTTCGAAAGCCCTCACCGACGACCTTGCGGCCGACGAGGGACGCCGGAACACCGGCGCCCACGGCCTCCACCGTCCCGGACCACTCGTGGCCCGGGGTCAGCGGGTAGCGCACATAGCCCTCGGGGCGGTTGCCCTGGTAGACCTCGCGGTCGCTGCCGCAGATCCCGGAGGCGTGGACCCGCACCAGGGCCTCGCCCGCCTCGGGCACCCGGGGCTCGTGCGGGACGAGCCGGTGCTCGCCCGGGGCGTCGATGACGACAGCGGTGCTCACTGCGAGCCCTTCGGCTTTCGCTGTTCCCAGCCTTCCGCCCACAGGTCGAAACGGGCCTGCTGCTGGGGGAACTCGGCGGCGGCGTCGACGTCCAGCTCCACACCGAGGCCCGGGGCGTCGGAGAGGTGGAAGCAGCCGTCCTCCGGGTTCACCTGCGGCGCGCCCTTGACCACCTTCTTGATCTCCGCGTCGGCGAAGTCGTTGAAGTGCTCCAGGATCTTGAAGTTCGGCGAGGTGAAGCCGACCTGGAGGGACGCGGCGGTCAGGACCGACCCGCCCACGTTGTGGGGGGCCACGAGCATGTAGTGCGTCTCGGCGGTCGCCGCGAGCTTCCGGGTCTCCCAGATGCCACCGATGTGGCCGACGTCCGGCTGGATGATGTCGACGGCCTGGCTCTCGAACAGCTCCCGGAACTCGATCCGGTCGTGGATGCGCTCACCGGTGGCGACCGGCATGTCGACCTTGGCGGCGACCTTCTCCAGCGCCTTCAGGTTCTCCGGCGGGACCGGCTCCTCCAGCCACGCCGGCTTGAACGGCGCCAGCTCCTTGGCCAGGCGCACGGCCGTGGCGGGGGAGAAGCGGCCGTGCATCTCCAGCATCAGCTCCGCCTCGGGGCCGATGGCGTCGCGGACCGCCTCGATCAGGGAGACGGCGTACAGGGTCTGCTGGTGGTCCAGCTCGAAGTGGCCGGTGCCGAAGGGGTCGATCTTGAGCGCCCGGTAGCCGCGCTCCATGACCCCCTGGGCGGCCTTGTGGTAGGCCTCCGGGGTCCGCTCGGTGGTGTACCAGCCGTTGGCGTACGCCTTGACCTTGTCGGTGACCTTGCCGCCCAGCAGCTGCCAGACGGGGACGCCCAGGGCCTTGCCCTTGATGTCCCAGCAGGCCATCTCGATCACGGCGATACCGGACATGACGATCTCGCCCGCACGGCCGTAGTCGCCGTACTTCATACGCTTGACGAGGTCCTCGAGAGCGAAGGGGTCGGAGCCGAGGATGTGATTGGCCTCGGCCTCCTTCAGATAACCGAGAAGGGCGTCGGTGTGTCCCAGCATCCGGGTCTCGCCGACTCCAGTGATGCCCTCGTCGGTGTGCACCTGGACGTAGGTCAGGTTGCGCCACGGCGTCCCGACCACGTGTGTGCTGATTCCGGTGATGCGCACGGCGGTTTTCCCTCGCAGCTTCGTCGGCTCGGTTCTGTCAGTGTGTTGCGTCAGCATCCCGTTCGCGCTCCGGCGACCCAGTCTGTTCGAGATTTCGGCACACGTTCGAAATGCTGGCGTGACAGTAAGGATCTCGCGGCGGGGGTGTCAATGGGTCGCGCACATAACGCTTTCGACAGTTTCGACCCCATGGAGGGACCGTGTCCCTACAGAACCTTCACAGATGGATCTAGGAACGTGACCGGCGCGGAACTTAATCTTCCCGCGTCATGGACTACTGCGACCCGTGCCGTCGGCACCTCAACGGCGCCCTTGCCTGCCCGGGGTGCGGCACCTCGGCCGAAGCGCTGCGCCGGCCCGAGCCGGAGTACGACGGCTACGGCGTCACCGCGTCCGGGAGCGCGGACGGCGCCCCGGAAGGGCCTGCGGAGTCGTATGCGCCGGACGGCGTACGCGGTGGCGACGATGAAGAGGACGAAGACGGCGGCGACGGCGAGCAGCTGGGTCGTGCCGTGCGGCGTCGTGGGCGGGGTCGAGGGCCGGCCGCCGACGGCCCGGGCGCGGCGAGCCGGCGGGACCGCAAGGCCGCCGCACACCGCCGGCGCCGGCGCCGGGCCCTCTTCGTGGCAGCCGGGTTCGTGCTGGCCGCGGGGGGCCTGAGCCTGGCAGAGCTCGGCATGGACGCCCCGGCCTCCGCGCCCAGGCCGGCCGCGGCCGGAGGCGAGTCCCCGGACGGAGATGCGTCGGCCGAGGTGGCGGAGCCGGGTGGCGCCCCGGGCGGCGAGGCGGGAGCTGGCGGCGCGTCGGATTCCCCGTCCCCGGACGCATCCGGGTCACCCTCCACGTCGGCGTCCCCGAAGGACGGCGCCTCGGAGTCCCCGACGGGCGACGAGCCGAGCGAGGACGCCGAGTCGGCCACGGCGGCTGATTCCCCCGGCCGCCCGACCGCCGCACCCACGGCCGCTCCGCCGGCCCCGGCCCCGGCCCCGACGCCGACCTCGGACCCGACCACCCCGGCTCCCGAACCGGAACCGAGCCCGTCCCAGACGTGCAACCGGTTCCTGTGGTGGTGCACCTGAACGACGTTCCTCATGGTGAACTCTCGGGTGGCGGACGGGCAATCGGTTCGTCGGGCGCGGTTGCCCCGGTCAGCGGGGCATGCGGCGACCCAGCTCGCGTGCCTTCTCGCGCAGGCCCGCCGCCCAAGATCCGCCTTCCGGCGGGGCGGACATCCCTGTGACGGCCGAGACCTGCGCGTCTTCGAGCGGGCCGTCCGGGGCGGCGCCGAGCTCTGCCCAGTCCACCTCGATTCCGGCGCGCTCTGCGAGGGCCAGCACAGTGGCGGTGAAGCCGTCGGAGAGTGTCAGCACGATGGCGTGGCTCGTTGCTCGATGGTGCGCCAGCAGGGCGTTGACGAAGGTCTCGAAGGTGACCAAGTCGATCTGGCACTCGTCGTTCTCCATGGGGCCGATACCCGACGAGAGTTCCAGTTCCGCCTCGAACACCGCTACGTGCCGCCGGAACATGCGGGAGGCCCCATGGGACGGGTTCCACAGGGTCTCGTCGCCCATGTCGAAGTACTGGCTCATCGTGGCCCCTTCAGCCGGTACGGGCAGGCCGGCGTATCCAGTCGGATCATCACCGTCGTCAGTGTGACGCCCTGTCCGGACGGCGGTCGAGGATGTGGGCTGTGGCGATGCCGACGAAGGCGAGGAAGTGCTCGCTCTCGTTCGGCGGCGCAGGCGCTGGCGGCCTGCCGGCCACGTCACCGGTCGCTCTACGACCCGGCGGTGACGGCCCAACCGCTTCGAGGACTCGGTCTCCTTGCGGCGATGCGGTGGGCGATACCGTGCTGGCGGAGCCATCGGGGCAGGCGGTCGTATGCCGCCGCAAGCTGACGGCACCGCCCCCGACTCAGCCCAGCATCCGCCGCAACGCGTCCCGCAACGCCACCCGCTCATCCTCGGAAAGCCCGGCCAGGGGCTCCCGGGCGAACCGCAGTGACTCCCGCAGGCTCCGGGCCACCCGCCGCCCCTCCGGCGTGGCCGCCGCCACCTTCACCCGCCGGTCGGCGGGAGCCGGCTGCCGCTCGACCAGCCCCCGCGCCTCCAGCCGGTCGACGATGCCCGTCACATTGGACGGCTCGCACTTCAGCTGCTGGGCCAGCCTCCGCATGGGCAGTGGCTCGAGACACAGCAGGCTGAGCAGCCGTGCCTGTGCGCCGGTCAGGGCATGCTCCGCCGCCGCCGACTCGTAGTCCTCGTGGAACCGCGCCACGACCTCCCCGATCAGCTCGACGACCTCGAGGGTCAACGGATCCGGGCGGCTGGTCGTGTCGCGGGGAGTCGGTGTGGTGGAGGCCATGCGTCCAGGGTACCCGTTTATTTGACAACCTGAAATTTTCAGGAGCATGGTTGTTTCAGGTACTGAAACATTCATCGAGCCAGTGAGGTAAGGCGCATCATGACCGACACCCCCACCCTCCCCGCCGTCAGCCGCGAGTGGCACCTGGCGAGCCGCCCCGTCGGCTGGCCGAAGCCCGAGGACTTCGCCTTCGTCGAGGTGGAGGTCCCGCAGCCGGGCGAGGGGCAGGTCCTCGTCCGGAACACGTACCTCTCCGTGGACCCGTACATGCGCGGCCGGATGAGCGACGCGAAGTCCTACGTCGCCCCGTTCGAGATCGGCAAGGTCATGCAGGGCGGCGCGGTCGGCGAGGTCGTGGCCTCGAACGCCGAGGGGCTGTCCGTCGGGGATCACGTGCTGCACTTCTTCGGGTGGCGTGAGTACGCGGTCGTCCATGGGAAGAACGCCGTGAAGGTGGACCCGGAGGCCGCGCCGCTGTCGACGTACCTCGGTGTGCTGGGCATGACCGGCCTCACCGCCTACGCGGGTCTGCTGCGGACCGCCGCCTTCAAGGAGGGCGACACCGTCTTCGTGTCCGGCGCCGCCGGTGCCGTGGGCGGTCAGGTCGGGCAGATCGCCAAGCTGAAGGGCGCCTCGCGGGTCATCGGCTCCGCCGGGTCGGACGAGAAGGTCAAGCTCCTCGTGGAGGAGTACGGCTTCGATGCCGCCTTCAACTACAAGGACGGGCCCGTCGCCAAGCAGCTGCGCGCCGCCGCCCCCGACGGGATCGACGTCTACTTCGACAACGTCGGCGGTGACCACCTGGAGGCGGCCATCGGTTCCCTCAACGAGGGCGGCAGGATCGCCGTCTGCGGCATGATCTCCGTCTACAACAACACCGAGCCCGCCCCGGGACCGAAGAACCTCGCCCGCCTGATCGCCACCCGCGGCCGCATCGAGGGCTTCCTGGTCGGGGACCACTACGACCTCCAGCCGCAGTTCGTGCAGGAGGTCGCCCCCTGGGTCGCCTCCGGCGAGCTGAAGTACCGCGAGACCGTCGTCGAGGGCATCGAGAACAACCTGGAGGCGTTCCTGGGTGTGCTGCGGGGCGACAACACCGGGAAGATGATCGTCAAGCTCTGACGCGGCCGGCATCCCGAAGGCCGGCCGGCGCACCGCCCGGTCGCCGATCGAGAAGGCCCACGAGGTGTGCCCGTACTCGAAGGGGACGCGCGGCGACATCACCGTGACGCTGGTCTGACGACGGTCGTTGCACAGACGGAGGCCGCACCCTTGGACGTGGGGTGCGGCCTTTGCCCGTGCCCGGGCTCAGAGGGCGAGCGCCGCCGCGTGGACCGCCCGCACCAGGCGGTTGTTCTCCGGGGCCGCCCCGCCGGGGAAGGCGAACCTGCGGCGCGTGTAGCCGTAGGCGAGGCCGCTCCACGGGTCCGCGAACGCCTGGGAGCCGCCCGCGCCGCTGTGCCCGATCGTCCCGGCCCCGAGGAACGGGTACCACGTGTCAGCCGTCATCTGGAAGCCCAGCCCGAACGACTTGTGCGCCCGGGCCACCAGGTCGTAACCGGCCGAGTGGACCTGGCCGAACTCCGCCACCGTGTCGGGCTTCAGCAGCGCCGGCTGCTCGCCCACCTCGCTGATCGCCGCGGCGTACATCCCCGCCAGGCCCCGTGCGGAGGCCACCCCGCCCACCGATGCCGGGCCCTTCGCCCGGATCAGCGGCATGTTCGGAAGGGAGACCAGGTCGGTCGGCTCCGCCGCGTTGCCGTTGAACGCGATCGAGGCGAGCGCGTGCGGACCCGAGGGCGTGGCGTCGAGGAGGGCCTGCTGCTCGGGAGTCGGGTCCATCGGCTGGGTGCCGCGGAAGCGGCGTTCCTCGGGCGCGGGCAACCCCAGGTGGAAGTCCAGGCCGTACGGGCTCCTTATCCGCTCCTGGTAGAGCTCCTGGAGCGTGCGGCCGGTCGCGCGGCGGACGACCTCACCGGCCAGGGCCCCGGCGACCAGGGCGTGATAGCCGAACGCCGTGCCGGGGCGCCAGAACGGCCGCTGGTCGGCGAGGCGCTCGGCGAGCTGGCGGTCGTCCGCCAGCTCCGCGAGGGTGAAGCCGCTGTCCGTGCCGACCACGCCCGCCCGGTGCGCCAGCAGATCCCGCAGTGTCAGGGCGCCCTTGCCCTCGGCCGCGAACTCCGGCCAGTAGTACGTCACCTTGCGGTCCAGTTCGAGCGTGCCGTCCTGGACGAGCAGGGCCACGACCAGATAGGCGGCGCCCTTGGTGGACGAGAACACACCGTAGAGGGCGTCCGCGCCGGTCCCCACCCACAGATCGACGACCTTGCGGCCGCGGACGTAGGCGCACAGCTGCCCCTCGTAGTCGGATCGCTCCCCGGCGACGAACGCGGAGAACTCCTCGCGCACCGCCTCGAAGCCGTCCGCCACGGTGCCGTGGATCTCCTGCGTCATCCGCTCTCCTCAACTGAACCGCTGTGTGCCACTGTGAACAATGCCCTCGCCACCTGCGGGAATTCCCCCTTGGGATGGTCCCGGAAGAGTGGTTCGGTACCGAAAAGGACCGTCTGGCCTCCGCTGACGACCGACGCCTGTCCGGCGGCGCCGGCCGGACCACCAAAGCCGCCGGGCAGCGGCCGCCAGTGCCCGGAGACCAGCGGGTTCCCGGTCGCGTACGACTGCTCCACGCGGACGCCCGGGCCGGGGTCGGTGAACCAGAGCGGGGCGTAGACGAAGCCGTGCGCCGGCGCGCCGCGCGTCAGGGCGCCCGAGTTCGTCACCCGCACCACGCCGTTGGCGTCTTTGTTGCCCTCCACCGGCTTGACGGCCAGCAGGCCCGCCGCCGCGTTCAGGGCCGCTCCCGTCGCGCCCCGGCCGACCAGGCCATGGCCGTCGAGGAAGGACTCCAGGGCCTGGCGGGCGGGGGCGGTCAGGGCCGCGTGGTCCAGCCCGGCGGACACGAACAGCACGTCCGTGCCCGACCAGTCGAAGCCCGCGTTCAGGACGGCCGTCGAGACCGGTGTGACGTCGAAGCCCATCTCCCGCAGGGCGAACAGCTCACCCGGCGTGACGGCGGCGGCGACGCGAAGGCGGTGCAGCCGTGCGGTGCCGGTGTCCCGCGTCGCCGAGAAGGAGACGTCGTGGGCGCGGGCGGCGGTGAGCGCCGCACGGCGGGCCGACGCCGGGACGATCACGCTGCCGTCCGTCGCGCCGCGGACCGGAACGCCCCGCCGCAGCAGCGAGTTGAGGGCGGCGACCTCGCGCGGATCGGTCAGCCGCAGCCGGAGACCGCCACGAGCGGGCACGTGGGCGACGGGCGTGGCCTGGCCGATCGCGCGCAGGGGCGCGCCCCGCAGGCTGCCGGAGGGCACCCGCTCGACGGTGGCGCCCCACAAACGGCCCAGGCTCCAGCCGGAGATGTCGTACATCACCGACACCTCGTCGCTGATGTCCCGGCCGTCCGCCAGCAGCACGTTCGCCATGCCGCGCTTGGGCTGGTGCATGTCGACGACGTACGAGCCGCCGGGGTAGGTCCGTCCGGCGAGCCGGAAGGGGCGGGTGGCGCGGGTGACACGGACGTCGTTGGCGAGGAGATGATCGACCAGGCGCGCCGCGGCCGGGGCCGAGCGCTGGGTACGGGCCGTGCCGGGCGGGATGACGTAGGCGCGCGGGAACGTCGTCGTGTAGACGTCCTCCGGGCCGATCCCGGGGACGCCGGGGACCGTCTCCGGGGACACCGGCACCTGCGGGGCTCCCGTCGCGCCGCGGCGGAAGACCTCGATCTGATCGGTGATCAGGGTGCCGCGGTGCTCGCGGACGTGGGTCAGGGTCGCGCGGATCGCCGCGCCGGCCACGGCCGTGTTGATCGCCGCGCGGCGGCGCAGCTCCGGGACGGGCAGCTCGTCGTACTCCTCGTTGTTCACCGCCAGCGGGATCTCCACGGTGTGGGCGGCCACCGTGCCGTGGAAGGCCGCGTACTGCGGGGTGAAGATCGGCGGCCAGTCGTCCCAGCCCTCCTGCTGGTCGCGGAAGGGGATCTGCGCCGGTTCGACGCCGTCCTTCGCGGGCGTGTAGCCGAGGGCGTCGACCGCGGACTCCATGCCGAGCGCGTTGGCGTAGGTGTTCTTCAGGAAGAGGTCGTACTCGTAGTTCTCGCCGTGCGGGGGAGTGGTCGGCTCGATGAGGGTGCCGTTGACGTAACCGTGCAGGTCGAGCAGGACGGCCGGCTGCTTGCCGAGTTCGATCTGCCGCATCACCCGCGTCTCGGGCTGGGAGGCGGTGACGAAGTCCCGGTTCAGGTCGAACCCGTTGGCGTTGGCGCGGGTTCCGGCGATGCGGCCGTCCGGGTTGGCCGTGATGTTGAAGTACAGGCGGCTGTGCGCGAGGAGGTCCCTGGTCTTGGCGTCCCGGGCCGTCGCGAGCTGCTCGATGACCTTCAGGGAGGCGTCCGTGCCCTCCCACTCGTTGCCGTGGATGTTGCTGTTGACGAAGACCGGGGTCTTGTAATCACGCTTGATCTCGGGGGACTTGGCCGCCGCCGCGGGCGCGTTCCCGATCAGCTCGCGCATCCGCTCCTGGGCGCGGGCCTGCCGGGCGCTCTCCGGGGCGGTGACGGTGACGAGGTACAGCCGCCGGCCGCCGGCCGAGCGGCCGGTGACCTCCACACTCACCCGGTCGCCGAGGCGCTGAAGCGCGTTCAGCTTCGGGGCGATCGCGTGGTACGGCGTGAGGCCCAGCTTCAGGGATCTGTCGCCCGGGTTCTCCGGGTCGGGGGAGAGGGTCCGGCGGCGGGGGTAACCACGGTCGGCCGTCGCGCCGGAGGCCTCCTGCGGGGCGGCCAGGGCCCTGAGGGCCGCGCTCTCGGGTGCCCGGGCCGCCCGGTCGTCCGCACCGGCACCCTCCCGGGTGACGGGCTTCGGGTCCGCGCCGGCCGTGCCGGGGGCGAGCAGAGGTGCCCCCGCCGTGGCGAGGGCGAGGGTGACGATCAGCGCGGGTCTCGCAGGAACGGTTCTCGTGGTGCGCACGCGTACCTCCTCCTGGGGCTTCCTGAGATCGGTACGGCGAGGTGTACCGGTTCGACTCAACGGCAACAAGGGCGCCTTGGTGTCACCGGTGACCCGGATGGCTCCACCCGGCGCGCCCCGCCCGATCCGGGCGGCCTGTGACCGCGGTGTGACCGGAGCGCGTCAAGAGCGCGACAGGGGCCCGGATAGGGTTTCCCCATGCGCGATCTAGGGACGGGTTTCCGGTACCTCCTGAAGGGCCAGCGATGGGTGGCCCGGCACGGCAGGAGCTACGGCTTCGGGCTGCTCCCGGGCCTGATCACCCTCGTCCTGTACGCGGCGGCGCTGGTCGCGCTGGCGCAGTGGGGCGAGGACGCCGTCACCTGGGCGACGCCCTTCGCCGACGGCTGGTCCGGCCCCTGGCTCGGCCTCTTCCGCGGCTTCCTGACCGCCGTACTGTTCGCCCTGGCCCTGCTCCTCGCCGTCGTGACGTTCACCGCGGTGACCCTGCTGATCGGGCAGCCCTTCTACGAAAGCCTCTCCGAGAAGGTCGACCGTGACGTGTCGCCGGACGGGCACGCCCCCGAGTCGGGCCTGCCGCTCTGGCGCGAACTGTGGATCTCCGCCCGCGACAGCCTCCGGATCGTGCTGCGGGCCGCCCTGTGGGGTGTGCTGCTGTTCGCCTGCGGCTTCATCCCGGTGGTCGGGCAGACGGTCGTCCCGGTGCTCGGATTCTTCGTCACCGGGTTCTTCCTCACCGAGGAACTGACCGCCGTCGCCCTCCAGCGCCGCGGTGTCGAACTGCGCACCCGCCTCACCCTGCTGCGCTCCCGGAAGACCCTGGTCTGGGGCTTCGGCACGCCGCTCGCGGCGTCCTTCCTGGTGCCGTTCGTCGCGGTGTTCCTGATGCCGGGCGCGGTCGCGGGCGCCACCCTCATGGCACGTGACCTGCTGGGCGAGGAGATCGACGAGGGCGGCGCGGGCGGCGAGAAGGGCGACGGGGCCGTCACGCCCCTTCCGCAGCCACCCTCAGGATCGCCCTCACCTGGGCGATGATGTCCAGCCGGTTCCGCACGAACTCCGGGTCGGTGATCTCCGTGGCGTTCCCGGCGCCGAACTGCAGCACCGGTGTGTGCACATGCCCGCCCGGCAGGGTGTCGTGCAGCCCCAGCCGGTCCCGCAGCAGCGTCGCCCGGTAGGCGATCTCGTTGGAGAGGTAGTCCCCGCCACCGCCCGCGCGAGCGGTGGAGCCGGGCGTCGGCCCGTCGGGGCGTACGACGGGCTCGGTGCCGCCGGCCGGGATCTCGGTGACGCCGGTGTTGTCGTACACGGGGAAGCGGCCGGTGTGCGCGGCGACGATCGCCGCGTGGGGCAGGGTGGTCGTCGTCCACTGCGGCTGCGAGGCCGGGTCGCTGACCGGCACGGTCTCGGTGCGGCCGATGCCGTCGTTGTCCCCGAAGCCGCCCCGCCAGGCCCCGTTGGTCCGCTCGATGTCGAACCTCCCGACGCGACCCTGGCTCACCGTCGCGAACAGGTCGGCCTCGGGCAGGCGCGGCCGCAGGGTCCGCTCCACGGTGCCGTCGGTGAAGTCCCGCCAGCGCACCGGGAAGACGGCCGTCTCGATCCGGGCCGGACCGTCCGCTGTCTCGATCACCGTGCCGTCGAGGGCCAGCGCGGTGGCGCCGGACGGGTTGGAGATACGGATGTCCCGGTCCAGCGTGAACGGGTCGAAGCCGGTGAGCAGGATCCGCTTCAGGCCCTTGCCGTGCGGATAACCGATGGTGTCCTGGCCGCGCGAGGCGCGCTCCAGTTCGTCCAGCACCGCGGCCCGCTGCCGGTCCGTCAGGCCGAACTCGGGCTCCCAGGTGCGCACGGCACGTGTCATGCCGAGCCGCGCCCAGTACAGGGGCCGGTCGTCGTCGCGGCTGAGGTCCCCGGCGAGGGGACCCCGCCCCTGCGCCCGATCGACCGCACGCTGCCACAGCCGCGTGCCCTCGCGCGTGACCGCCCGGCGGGCCTCCCCGTAGGAGCGGGCCCCGTCGAGGGCCCGCGCCAATCGCGGGGCCACGGTGTCGAATCCGGAGCGGCGCAGGATCTCCTGGGGCACCGCACGGTCGAGGCGCTGCTCCTCGACGGTGGGAGCGGGTGCCGCCGGGGCGGCGCTCGCGGCCGTCGGGGTGGTGAGGCCGGCCAGCAGGGCGAGGCCGAGGAAGCCGAGGCGAACGGGTATGGATGTCAAGGGTGTTCGGGCCTTCCGTCGCGGTGGGGGGTCGGTGCCGGACGGCCGCAGTATCGCGTGAGGTGTGGGGTCCACGCCATGGATGGGGGCGCGGGGCTCGTGTGGGGCTCGGACGCCGATCTTCGCCGTCGCCTCCCGTACCGAGTCCGGGAAGGCCGAGGCGGCGGGGGTCAGGGACCGGTCGTCACCGACCTGCCCGGCCCCGTCGACGGCGAGGCGCTCGCCCGCGAGATCGCCCGCCGCTCCTTCGTCCTCGTGCGTAACGAGAACGGCGTGCTGCCGCGAGGCCCGGCCGGGTCGCGTTGATCGGCGCCGCCGCCCGCGACGCCCGCGTGCTTGGCGGCGGCTCCGCCACCGTCGTCCCCGCCCGGGTCGTCTCCCTGCTCGATGGCGTCACCGCCGCCCTCCGACGGCACCCCGGCCCGGCCGGGTCGCGTTGATCGGCGCCGCCGCCCGCGACGCCCGCGTGCTTGGCGGCGGCTCCGCCACCGTCGTCCCCGCCCGGGTCGTCTCCC
>NZ_JBIVQO010000001.1:726593-1064826 GCF_044755265.1 Streptomyces sp. NPDC092370
CCCCGCTCGACGGCGTCACCGCCGCCCGCCGACGGCACCCCGGCCCGGCCGGGTCGCGTTGATCGGCGCCGCCGCCCGCGACGCCCGCGTGCTCGGCGGCGGCTCCGCCACGTCGTCCCCGCCCGGGTCGTCTCCCCGCTCGACGGCGTCACCGCCGCCCGCCGACGGCACCCTCACCTATCGGGCCGGCGCCGACCCCCACACCGAACTGCCCGCCGCCGACCAGGGCTTCGTGCTGCGTGCCGTCTGCCGCGACACCGAAGGCACCGTCCTCACCCGTTCGGCCCCCAGCGGCCACATCCAGTGGAGGGACGCCGACCTCCCCGGCGGCGTCACTCCCGACACCCTGCACAGCGCCGAACTGACCGGTACCTTCACCGCGCGCGAGGAGACCGCCGAGACGACCGCCGCGAAGGTCCGCTTCCGCAACACCGGCGACCGTCCGGGCCGCGAGGTCGTCCAGCTCTACCTCGCCCCGGGTGACCCCGACGCCGCCCGCACGGCCCGCTGGCCGGCCGGTTTCGCGGCTGTCGAGGCCGCACCGGGCGACAGCGCCGAGGCCGTCGTCGAACTGCCGCGCCGCGCCTTCGAGATCTGGGACGAGGCGACCGGATCGTGGTCGTTCGTGAAGGGTTCGTACGAGATCGACGTCGGACGCCCGTTCGCCGACCGCAGGATCACCTCGACGATTAACGTCTGATCCGGGACACGTTCCCCACCGAGCAGCCCCGGTCCGGGACCTGACCTCCGGACCGGGGCTCGCGGTCGGTCGCCCGGCACCTCAGCGGGTGCCGAACCCGTACACCGTCTCCGAGCGGTACACCGCGCCCGGCCGCAGCACGGTGGTGGGGAAGCCCGGCCGGTTCGGCGAGTCGGGGAAGTGCTGGGTCTCCAGCGCGATGCCGTCGCCGGGCGCGAAGGGCTCGCCCAGGTGGTCGGCGGTGTACAGCTGGAGGCCGGGCTCGGTGGTCGCCACCGTCAGCACCCGCCCGGACGCCGGGTCGTGCAGCTCGGCCACCGCCACCGGAGCGTCCGTCACACCCTTGTCGAGCACGAAGTTGTGGTCGTAGCCGGAGCCGGTCTTGCGGGCCTCGCGGAAGTCGAAACGCGTGCCGGTCACGTCGTCCGGCTCGCCGGCCGGGATCAGGTCCGCGTCGACGGGCGTGTACCGGGAGGCGGCCAGCCGCAGCTCGTGGCCGCCCGCGTCACCGGAACCGGACAGGTTGAAGTAGCTGTGGTTGGTCAGGTTCACCACGGTCGGCGCGTCCGTCACCGCCTCGTACGCGATCCGCAGCGCCCCGCCCCCGTCGAGCGTGTACGTCGCCGAGACCTCCAGCCGCCCCGGGAACCCCTCCTCGCCGTGCGGGCTGACCCGCGTCAGCCGCACGCCGTGCGCGACGGGTTCCGCCCGCCACACCCGCTTGTCGAAGCCGCACACCCCACCGTGCAGCGAGTTCGGCCCGTTGTTCGGTTCCAGCGCGTACGTCCGCCCGTCCAGGGCGAACCGGCCGCCGGCGATCCGGTTGGCGTAGCGTCCGACGAGGGCGCCGAGGTAAGGCTCCGGGTGGGCGAGATATCCGTCGAGGTCCGGGAACCCCAGCACCACATCGCCGGCCCGGCCCTCCCGGTCCGGCACCTCCACGGACTGCACGATCCCGCCGTACGACAGGACCCGCACCCGCACGCCCGCCCGCTCCAGGGTCCAGCGGTGCACCGGGGTCCCGTCGGAAAGTGTCCCGAAGAGTTCGTTCATGTGCGGAACTCTAGGACAGGGCCTGGGTCAGGGATTCTTCGCGGTGATCGTGCGGTACGCGATCTCCGCCAGCCGGGCCTGTCCGTTCACGCTCGGATGGAAGTAGTCCCAACGGCTCAACTGGGCGGTGCCGAAGCGGTAGTCGTACACCGCGCCCCCGTCGTGGCGGCACCGCTTGTCCTCGGCGCAGACCTCCCTGAGGACCTTGTTGTAGTCCTCCACCCGCTTGTGCACCGTGTCCCGCCGCAGGGTCGCCGCCGAGTCCAGGGCGTCCGGCTCGCCCAGCATCGACGGGCAGATGCCCAGCTTCCACACCTGCTTGCCCATCGGGCTGGCGCGGCCCTCGGACCACAGCCGCTTCAGGTTGGGCACGCTCGCCACGAACACCTGAGCCTTGGGCAGCGCCTCGCGCAGGCTGCGCAGGGAGTCCTCGAAGTCGGCGCGGAAGGCGGAGACCGGGGTCATCGCCGAGGGCGTGGACCGGCAAGCGTCGTTCGCCCCGACCATCACCGTCACCAGTTGAGGTTTCCGCCGCACCGCCTGCGCCATCTGGCCGGGCAGATCGGCCATCCGCGCCCCGGTCACGGCGTAGTTCCAGCTCCGCCGGGCGGCCCCGCTCCGCCCCAGCAGCCGCACCGCGAGCGAGTCGACCTCGGGACTCGCCCCGGTCGCCCAGGACGCCTCCGGACAGTCCGACAGCACGTCACAGGCGTCGAACCCCCGCGTGATGGAGTCACCGACGGCGGCCACGGAGTTCGGACTGCGGTCCCACAGCGGCGTCGGCTTCGGCGACGGCTTCGCCGTCTCGGACGGGGCCGCGGCGTCACCGCCCACGGCATCACACCCGGCGGCACCCAGCAGGGCCGCCGCGACCACGGCCAGAACGCCCCGAGTGCGACGGCCTCGCTTCCGCATATCCGGTCCATCCCCTCGCCACGCCGTGCCTGTCTCCCCAACCCATCACAACGCACGAGGGTTCCCGGCCGATCAGGTGCAACGGCTCACACCCGTACAAGCGTCCCCCTGGGTGAATGGCGGGCGTTTCCCGGCACCTGGACCGACCGTACGTCACCCTCCTTGCGCCCCCGCACGGTAGCCTCGCCCTCAACGTGACCCGCCCGGTCGCAGCCGTTCCGCCCGTTTGCACCATGTCCCGCTCTGCCCGGAGGTTCCGGTGACGACACGTGGAGTTCTGTACGTGCACTCCGCGCCGCGCGCGCTGTGCCCGCACGTCGAGTGGGCCGTCGCCGGGGTGCTCGGCACACGCGTCAGCCTGGACTGGATCCGCCAGCCGGCCGCACCGGGCACCTGGCGCTCGGAGTTCTCCTGGCAGGGTCAGGCGGGTACGGCGTCCAAGCTGGCCTCGGCGCTCCGCGGCTGGCACCTGCTCCGCTTCGAGGTCACGGCGGAACCCTGCCCCTCGGCCGAGGGCGAGCGCTACAGCTGCACCCCCGACCTGGGCATCTACCACGCCGTCACCGGCATCCACGGCGACATCCTCATCCCCGAGGACCGCCTGCGCGCGGCGCTGCTGCGCAGCCAGCGCGGCGAGACCGATCTGGAAGCCGAACTGAGCAAACTCCTCGGCAAGCCCTGGGACGACGAGCTGGAGCCCTTCCGCTACGCGGGCGAGGGCGCACCGGTGCGCTGGCTCCACCAGGTGGTCTGAGACGCAACACGTGAGGGGCCCCCACCACTCGGGTGGGGCCCCCTCACGCGTGCGGAAACGCTGCTCAGATCGTCCGGAACGCCAGCACCACGTTGTGCCCGCCGAAGCCGAACGAGTCGTTCAGCGCGGCGATACGGCCTTCGACCGGCAGCTTGCGAGCCTCACCGCGGACGACGTCGGCGTTCGCCTCGGCCTCCGGGTCCAGGTTCTCGACGTTGATGGTCGGCGGGGCCATCCGGTGGTACAGCGCGAGCACGGTCGCCACCGTCTCGACTCCACCGGCACCGCCCAGCAGATGCCCGGTCATCGACTTCGTCGCGGACACCGCGAAGTGGTCGGCGTCGTCGCCGAACACCTTCCGCAGCGCCTTGAGCTCGGCGATGTCACCGGCCGGCGTGGACGTCGCGTGCGCGTTGACGTGCACGATCTCCGCCGGGTCCAGGTCATGGCGCTCCAGCAGGTTCTGCAGGGCGTGCGAGATGCCCCGCCCTTCCGGCTCCGGCTGCACGATGTCGTGCGCGTCGGCGGAGATGCCCTGCCCGACCGCCTCGGCGTACACCCGGGCACCGCGCTTGGCGGCGTGCTCGGCGGACTCGAGGACGACGACACCGGCGCCCTCACCGAGGACGAAGCCGTCACGGGCGGTGTCGTAGGGACGCGACGCGCCCTGCGGGTCGTCGTTGTTCTTGGACATCGCCATCATGTTGCCGAACGCGGCGATGGGCAGCGGGTGGATCGCCGCCTCCGTGCCACCCGCGACGACGACGTCGGCGCGGCCGGTGCGGATCATCTCGATGGCGTAGCCGATGGCCTCGGCGCCCGAGGCGCAGGCGGAGACCGGCGTGTGCACGCCCGCCCGGGCGCCCACGGCCAGTCCCACGTTGGCCGAGGGGCTGTTGGGCATCAGCATGGGCACGGTGTGCGGGGAGACGCGGCGGACGCCCTTCTCCTTCAGCACGTCGTACTGGTCGAGCAGCGTCGTCACGCCGCCGATGCCGGAGGCGATGACCGCGCCCAGCCGGTCGGGGTCGATGGTGGGGTCCTCGCCGGCCTTGGCTTCGAAGCCGGCGTCGGCCCAGGCCTCCTTGGCCGCCACCAGCGCGAACTGCGCCGAGCGGTCCAGTCGGCGGGCCTGCGGCCGCGGGATGACCTCGGTCGGCTCCACGGCGACCGGGGCCGCGATGCGGACCGCCTGGTCGGCGGCCCACTCCTGCTCCAGGGGCTTGACACCGGACTTGCCGGCGATCAGACCCTCCCAGGTAGAGGCTGCGTCGCCACCCAGCGGTGTGGTTGCGCCGATACCGGTGACGACCACGGTGCGATTGGTCGAGCTCACGGGAATTCTTTCTCCAACGGATCCGAGGATAAGCGGCGCCACCGCCGGGTGGCGGGGCAGTCAGCCAGTCGGTCTGATCGGCTGATCAGGCCTGGTGCTTGAGGATGTAGTCGGTCGCGTCACCGACGGTCTTGAGGTTCTTGACGTCCTCGTCGGGGATCTTGACGTCGAAACGCTCTTCGGCGGCGACGACGACCTCGACCATGGACAGCGAGTCGACGTCCAGGTCGTCGGTGAAGGACTTGTCCAGCTGGACGTCCTCAACCGGGATGCCGGCGATCTCGTTCACGATCTCGGCGAGACCGGCGACGATCTCTTCCTGAGTGGCGGCCATGTTGGCGCTCCTTCGTAGATATCCAGAGGGTGTGGCAGGTGTTTCATCCCGTGCCGGATCGCATGATCCGGCACGGAGTGCCTAGGGGAGGGTAACGACAGTCGCGGCGTACACGAGACCCGCCCCGAAGCCGATGACGAGCGCGGTGTCGCCGCTCTTCGCCTCTCCGGTCGCCAGGAGCCGCTCCATCGCGAGCGGGATCGAGGCGGCCGAGGTGTTGCCGGTGGTGCGGACGTCACGCGCGACCGTGACGTGCTCCGGCAGTTTCAGCGTCTTCACCATCGAGTCGATGATCCGCTCGTTGGCCTGGTGCGGGATGAAGACGTCCAGGTCCTCCGCGGTGATGCCGGCGGCGTCCAGCGCCTCCTTGGCGACCTTCGCCATCTCGAACACGGCCCAGCGGAACACCGCCTGGCCTTCCTGGGTGATCGCGGGGAACTTCTCCACCGTCCCGTCACGGTAGTCCGTCCACGGCACGGTCTGCTTGATGGTCTCGGACTTGTCGCCCTCGGAGCCCCACACGGTGGGGCCGATCGCGGGCTCCTGGGCCGGGCCGACCACGACCGCGCCGGCGCCGTCCCCGAACAGGAAGGCCGTCGCGCGGTCCTCCAGGTCCGTCAGGTCGCTCAGCCGCTCGACACCGATCACCAGGACGTACTCGGCCGAGCCCTCGACGATCATGCCCTTGGCGAGCGTGAGACCGTACCCGAAGCCCGCGCAACCCGCCGAGATGTCGAACGCGGCGGCCCTGGCGGTGCCCAGCTTGTCGGCGATCTCGGTGGCGACGGCCGGGGTCTGCTTGAAGTGCGAGACGGTCGAGACGATCACGGCGCCGATCTGATCGGCGGAGATGCCCGCGTCGGCGACGGCCTTGCCGGACGCCTCCAGCGACATCGCGGCGACGGTCTCCTCGTCGGAGGCCCAGTGCCGCGTCTCGATGCCGGAGCGCGAGCGGATCCACTCGTCGGACGAGTCGATCGTCTCGAGGATCACCTCGTTCGGCACGACCCGGGTCGGGCGGTAGCCGCCGACACCGAGGATGCGCGCGTACGGGGCGCCCTTGCTGGGCTTGATCTTCGCCATGCTCTCGGGCTCCTTCTCAGGCACGCTGCTCGGCGATGAGTGCGCGGGCGGCGTCGAGGTCGGCGGGGGACTTCAGGGCCAGCGTCTTCACCCCGGGCAGGGCCCGCTTGGCGAGACCGGTGAGGGTGCCGCCGGGGCACACCTCGATCAGGGCGGTGACGCCGAGCTCCTTGAAGGTCTCCATGCACAGGTCCCAGCGGACGGGGTTGGCGACCTGGCCGACCAGACGTTCCAGCACCTCGGCGCCGCCGGAGACGGCCTGCCCGTCCGCGTTGGAGAGGTAGGTGAGCTTCGGGTCACCGGGCGTCAGGGCTTCGGCGGCCTTGGCCAGCGTGTGGACCGCGGGGGCCATGTGGTGCGTGTGGAACGCGCCGGCGACCTTCAGCGCGACGACCTTACGCACGCCCTCGGGCTTGTCCGCCTCCAGCGCGGCGAGCTGCTCCTTGGTGCCGGCCGCGACGATCTGGCCCGCGCCGTTCATGTTGGCGGGGGTCAGACCCAGCTTCGTCAGATGCGGAACCGTCACGTCCGGGTCGCCGCCGAGGAGAGCGGCCATGCCCGTCTCGGTCACGGCGGCGGCCTCTGCCATGCCGAGCCCGCGGACGCGGACGAGGCGGAGCGCCTCCTCGTGGGGCAGCACCCCGGCGAGCGAAGCGGCGGTGAACTCGCCGACGCTGTGCCCCGCGATGGCGCCGACCTTGCGCGGGAGGTCGGCCGGGTCCTCGAAGAGCAGGGACGCGGACACCAGGCCGGCCGCCACCAGCAGCGGCTGCGCCACCGCGGTGTCGCGGATCTCCTCCGCGTCCGCCTCGGTGCCGTAACGGATCAGGTCGAGTCCCGCGGCGTCCGACCAGGCCTCGAGGGCACCGCGAACACCGGGGATGTCGAGCCATTCGGTCAGGAAGCCGGGCGTCTGAGCGCCCTGGCCGGGAGCGACGAGTACGAGCACTCTCACACTCTCTCTTGGGTACGGGCACGGCCGCCCGTGGGGACAAGGACGAAGAACACGAGGGGGTTTTGTCGAGCTCCGACAAAACCTTAGGGCTGGAGATCTCCATCGACCAGACGCCCCAGGATCAGTGCGATCCGCAGTGTGAACGCAGAGCGTACATCGGAGGGTGACCAGCCGGTGACGTCAGTCACACGTCGAAGCCGGTAGCGGACGGTGTTGGGATGGACGAACAGCATCCGTGCGGCGCCCTCCAGACTGCTCGCCTGTTCGAGATAGACGCTGAGGGTCTCCAGGAGCGCGGCCCCGGCCTCCTCCAGTGGTCTGTAGATCTCCTCCACCAGTTGCTCACGGGCCGAGGGGTCCCCGGCCATCGCCCGCTCGGGCAGCAGGTCGTCCGCCAGGACCGGGCGCGGGGCGTCCTGCCAGGCCGAACACGCCTTCAGCCCGGCCGCGGCGGCCTGCGCGGACCGGGTCGCGGCCAGCAGGTCCGGCACCACCGGGCCCGCGACGACCGGCCCGGCCGCGAAGGGGCCGATGAGTGACTTGGCGACGGCCAGCGGGTTGTCGCTGCCGCCCGCGATGACGACCAGCCGGTCACCGAGCACCCCGGTGAGCACCTGGAGTTTGGCGTGCCGGGCGGCGCGCCGTATGGCCTCGACGGTCAGCTCGCTGTCTCCGTCGGGCGCCGTGCCGAGCACCACGCACACGTGCTCGGGGGAGTTCCACCCGAGGGCGGCGGCCCGCGACACGGCCCCCTCGTCGGCCTCGCCGCTGAGCACGGCGTTCACGACCAGGGACTCCAGCCGGGCGTCCCACGCGCCGCGTGCCTCGGCGGCCTGCGCGTACACCTGGGCCGTGGCGAAGGCGATCTCGCGGGCGTAGACGAGCAGCGCCTCGCGCAGCACCCTCTCGTCGCCGGGGGCCGCGACCTCGTCGATCGCGCTCTCCATGACCTCGATGGTGGTGCGCACCATCTCCACCGTCTGGCGCAGTGTGATCGCCCGGGTCAGCTCACGCGGCGCGGTGCCGAACACGTCGGTGGAGATGGCCTGCGGGGCGTCCGGACGCCGGAACCACTCGGTGAACGCGGCGATGCCCGCCTGTGCGACCAGACCGATCCAGGAACGGTTCTCCGGGGGCATGGCCCGGTACCAGGGCAGCGTCTCGTCCATCCGCGCGATGGCCTGCGCGGCGAGCGATCCGGACGAATTCTCCAGCCGCTTCAGCGTCGCGGCATGCGGATGGACGTCGTGGGCTGCGGCTTCGTTCTTGCTGGTTTCGGGTTCGGGCACGGGGACAAGACTGCCTTATCCGGACGGGAAGGTGGGCTGCCGGGTCTACCGTGGACCTCGTGATGGACATGCGGCGCGCGGGCGAGCGCTACCGGGGCGGCGACCCTGCGGCCGGAATCGAGTCGTGGCACGCCTTCTCCTTCGGCCCCCACTACGACCCGGACAACCTCCGCTTCGGCGCGGTGCTCGCGTGCAACGAGGAGCGGCTGGCGCCCGGCGCCGGGTTCGACGAACACCCCCACAGCCACACCGAGATCGTGACGTGGGTGGTGGAGGGCGAGCTGACCCATCGTGACTCCGCCGGGCACGAGTCGGTCGTACGGCACGGCGATGTGCAGCGGCTCAGCTCGGCGGGCGGGGTGCGTCATGTGGAGCGCAACGACGGCCCGGAGCCGCTGACCTTCATCCAGATGTGGCTGGCCCCGCTCCGGCCCGGCGGCGACCCGTCCTACGAGGTCGTCCGCGGCATCGCGGACTCCACGCCCTACGCGCTCCCGGAGGCCGGCGCGACGCTGCACGTGCGGCGCCTCGGGCCCGGGGAGCGGACGGCGGTACCGGAGGGGCCGTACACGTACGTGCATGTCGTCCACGGGGACGTCCGCCTGGACGGTGAGGAACTGCACGCGGGTGACGCGGCCCGGATCACGGACGCCAAGGGCCTGGAGGCCGAGGGCGTGACCGCCGCGGAGCTGCTGATCTGGGAGATGGCCTAGCGGCAAAGGCCCATGCCTCCCCTAGAGCTCCGCGAGCACCGCGTCCGTGAAGGCCGGCCACGCCTCGATCGCCCACGGGCCGAACGCCCGGTCCGTCAGCGCCACACAGGCCGCGCCCGCGTCCGGGTCGACCCACAGGAACGTACCCGACTGCCCGAAATGCCCGACCGTGCGCGGCGAGGACGAGGACCCCGTCCAGTGCGGCGACTTGGAGTCGCGGATCTCGAACCCGAGCCCCCAGTCGTTGGGGTTCTGGTGGCCGTATCCCGGCAGGACACCCTTCGTGCCGGGGAAGTGCACGGTCATCGCGTCGGCGACCGTACGCGGATCCAGCAGGCGCGGTGCCTGCACCTCGGCCGCGAACCGCAGCAGGTCCTCCACCGTCGACACCCCGTCCTTGGCCGGGGAGCCCTCCAGGGTCGTCGAGGTCATGCCCAGCGGCTCCAGCACGGCCTGTCGCAGGTACTCGGCGAACGGGATGTCGGTGGCCTTCGCCACATGGTCGCCGAGCTGCTCGAAGCCGGCGTTGGAGTACAGCCGGCGTTCCCCGGGCGGGGCCGTGACCTTGTGCTCGTCGAAGGCGAGGCCCGAGGTGTGCGCGAGCAGGTGCCGGACCGTCGACCCGGTGGGACCCGCCGGTTCGTCGAACTCGACGGCCCCCTCCTCGTACGCGACGAGCACCGCGTAGGCGGCGAGCGGCTTGGTCACCGACGCGAGGGGGAACCGCTGCCCGGCCGGGCCGTGCGTGCCGAGGACGGTGCCGTCCGCTCGTACGACCCCCGCCGCAGCGGTGGGAACCGGCCAGTTCTCGGTCAGCGCGAGGCTCTTCAGTGACATGCTTTCGAGCCTATGCGCTCAGAGCGTCAGCTCCGGCAAGGGGTCTGGCTCGGGCCACAGCCCGGGGGAGACGTACAGCGCTCGGCCCGAGCCGAGGGGGTCAGCTGCACACGCGGGGCGCAGCGCTCGCGGAACCACGTCGGCAGCGCGGTCGTGCGGGCGCGTTGCGGAACCTCCCCCAAGCTCTCGACTTCGCTCCGGCAGGGGCCCCCATCGCCGCGTGCCCGGGCCGGTGGCGACGCCGGACACGAAGCCCGCCCCGCCCTGCGGGCCGCCCGGTCGCCCCTTCCCGCTCGGGGTGGTCGACGACGAACGCCGCGAACTCCCCGTCCCGCGCGCACTCGTGAGTCCGTACGCTGACCAGCCGGATCAAGAGGCGTCCTGCCGATTTCTTACCGTCGGCGCTTGCTTGGAGTGCACTCCAAGGTCCTAGCGTTGGGGGCATGACGGTGATGGAGACCACGGGCACCAGGACCGACACGTGCGCCGGACCGCCGCAGCAGAACCGGCGCCCGGACGGCGAGGACCGCTACACGATCAGCGAGGTCGTCGCCCTGACGGGACTGACGGCCCACACCCTGCGCTGGTACGAGCGCATCGGCCTGATGCCGCACATCGACCGCTCCCACACCGGCCAGCGCCGCTACACCAACCGCGACCTCGACTGGCTCGACCTCGTCGGGAAGCTCCGCCTGACGGGCATGCCGGTGGCGGACATGGTCCGGTACGCGGAAATGGTGCGCGAGGGCGACCACACCTACGGCGAGCGCTTCGAGCTGCTGAAGGCGACCCGCGAGGACGTTCTGGCCAGGATCGACGAACTCCGGGGCACGCTCGCCGTGCTCGACCGGAAGATCAGTTTCTACGCGGACGCCGGGCGCGCCCTGGCGTCGGAGAGGTCCCGATGACGGACGGCAAGATCACGACGGCGAAGCTCGGCGACCACGGTCCCGAGGTGAGCGTCCAGGGCCTCGGCTGCATGGGCATGAGCTTCGGCTACGGCCCCTCGGACGCGGACGCGTCCCGTGCCACCCTGGAGCGGGCACTCGAACTCGGCGTCACCCTCTACGACACGGCCGACGCGTACGGCGCCGGTGAGAACGAGCGGTTCCTGTCGCCGTTCTTCAAGGCCCACCGCGACGAGGTCGTCATCGCGACCAAGTTCGCCCTGTCCATCCCGCCGGACGACCCGACGCGCCGTGTCATCCGCAACGACCCGCCCTACATCCGGCAGGCCGTCGAGGCGAGCCTGAAGCGCCTGGACGTCGAGGCCATCGACCTCTACTACATGCACCGACGCGATGTGAACGTGCCGATCGAGGAGAGTGTCGGCACCATGGCCGACCTGGTCCGCGAGGGCAAGGTCAAGCACCTCGGCCTGAGTGAGGTCACGGCCGGCGAACTGCGTGCCGCCCACGCCGTCCACCCCATCGCCGCCGTGCAGTCGGAGTGGTCGCTGTTCAGTCGCGACATCGAGACGCACGTCGTCCCCGCCGCCCGCGAGCTGGGCGTGGCCCTCGTCGCGTACTCGCCCCTCGGTCGCGGCTTCCTCACCGGCTCCTTCACCGACGCCGACCAGGACCTGAGCACCGGTGACTTCCGCCGCCAGCAGCCCCGCTTCACGGGCGACAACGCCATGGCGAACGCCACCCTGCTGGAGCTGATCCGCTCGGTGGCCAAGGCCCACGACGCGACCCTCGGTCAGATCGCCCTGGCCTGGACCCAGCAGCAGGCGACGGTCCACGACCTCCCGGTCATCCCGATTCCGGGCACGCGCAAGCCCAGCAGGGTGGAGGAGAACACGGCGGCGACCAGGATCGTCCTGACCGACGAGCAACTGGAGCTGCTGGACGGCATAGCCGCCCAGGTGGCGGGCAACCGCTACGCGGACATGACGTTCACTTCGGCGGGCCGCGAGTAGAGGTCCTGGGACGCGGAGGACTGCGCGACCGGTCACCCGCCGGCGCGCAGCACCCCGCGGAGGCTAGAGCTGCGCCAGCAACTCCGCCTTCTTGACCGAAAACTCCTCATCCGTCACCAATCCGGCCTGATGCAACTCGCCGAGGTGACGGATCCGCTCGGCGATGTCCGCGGGATCACGACGCGGCGCAGCCGCGGCCACGGCCGCCACCGGGCTGGACGTCCGCACGGCCGCCAGCACCGCGGCGGCGAACGGGAGGGACTCGTGAACAGGCCCGTATCCCAGCCCGAACACCACCGCGGCCGGGTCCTGATCGGCCTGTGAGGCGGACCCCGCCGCCTCGTCCCGCCGCAGCAGCCGCAGATGCCCCTCGAACACCTCCGGCGAGCGCCACTCCACCCCGTTCAGCTCTCCGACGGAGAAGCTCTGGTCGCCGGCCTTCCACTTCGCCGAGGACGCGCCTGTCCAGAACCACCGGAAATTCACGGTCCGCCCGTCGAAGGACGCCTTGCCGTCGTACGCCTTGAACGACAACGGTCCCTCGGGCGGCGGTACGAGGAACCGCTCGGACGGCCCGGACTCCGTGAGCAGGGTCCGCAGCTCGTCGGCGTAGTACTCCGCGAGGACCTCCCGGTCGGCGGGCAGCACCAGCCGGTAGGGATCGCCGTTCTCCTTCAACTGCCCGGCGGCCGCCTCCATCAAGGGGTCCGCCCCGGGGCGCGGTTCGACGCGCAGCACGACCGTGCCGCGTTTCCCGCGCGTCAGCGTCACTCCGGCGATCGCCTCCAGGGGCACACGGCGTTCCCCGAGGGCCTGGAAGAGTTTGGGTGTTCGAATCCCCCGTTCGTAGCGGATGAGCACGGAGTCGGACTCGAACTCCCAGGCGGCATGAAATCCGGCCAGTACGTCACCCATGCGGCTCATCGTATGCGGCACGCGCTCCTCCGTCCCCCTCCCGAGCAGACCGCAATTCCTTCGCCTCTACGCGCGTCAGACCGCCGCCGTGCCGGACAAACCGGTACGGCAGACGTCGTCTTCGTGCGCGCAGTGCACCGAGCGGTATGCGCCGACGCCGATCTCTGCGAAATTGAACAGACTTGCCGTTCCCGGCTCGAAGTAACCCCCGTGACCCTTCGCACCCGCCGCCGACAGCACCCGCGCCCCGAACCCGGAGGACACCGGGTCGGCGCCGTGGCCCAGCCCGCCGACCTTCAGATAGGGCACGTCCTGGATCCAGTCGTCGGAGTCGCGCATCGCCCACACCCGGGCGGTGGTGTCCAACTGCGCGGCCTTCTCGACGCGCATGCCGGGGCTGCCGGCCACCGCGATGTCGGACACCCTGCCGGGCAGCGCGGGGGCCGCGACCCCGCACACCACGGAGCCGTAGCTGTGGCAGAACAGCGAGACCGGCGAACGGCCCGGCAGCGCCCGCACCAGGGCGTTCAGCCGTACGGCACCCTCCTCGGCGCGCATCGCCGTGGCCGAGTCGATGCCGAGTCCGCTGGGCGCCCTGTAGTCCGCCCAGGCGATGACGGCCGTACGGGTCGAGGGGCTGACCTTGCGCTCGGCCGCGTACAGCGACTCGGCCATGCCGACGGGCGCCGAGTACTTCCGGCTGGTGCGCTGGAAGGTGAGCAGGTCGGTGTCGACGCCGGGGACGACGACCGAGACCCGCTCCGCCCTGCGCAGGTCGCCGAAGACCTCCGCCACCCGGCCCGAGCCCTCCGGGTCGAAGGCCAGAATGTGACGGCCCGGCTCCATGAGGTCCTCGAAGCGGTGCATCCTGCGCCCCGCCTCGTGCTGCCCGGCGGGGGTGAGGCGCTTGTCCTGCATGCGTTCCCGCTCGACCTTGCGTGCCTTGGCGAGCGCGAGGTGGTTGGCGCGGTAGCGCATCTCGACCGGCGCGCCGTTCATGTTGCCCACCGCGAGCGGGTACTTGCGGATCAGGGTCGAACGGTCCCGCTCGGTGAGCGAGGCGAAGAAGCGGGCCAGCTTCGCCGGCTCGGACTGCGGGTTCGGCAGCCGGTGCCCACCGATCCGGCCGTGCTCCCAGGCGGAGAGCGATGCCTGGAGCGGCGCGGCGCCCCGCTGGTTGCGCAGCGCGGTCCAGCCGGTGGTCGCCAGCATCACGAACACGACGGCCAGAGCGAGCAGTGCGCGCCAGACGTTCAGTTGCGGGGAGGTGTCGAAGGAAGTCACTGAAAGGACACACTAGGAGAACGAGACGGTCTCGCGTTAACCAAGTGACCGGGATCACGTTTCGGTGATTGCGTTAAGGGGAGTGCTCCGCACGCCAGTTCCCGGCCAGCGCGGGGCCCACCTGATCCAGGTATGTCGTGGTGAGTTCGCGCATTCCGTCGAGGCTGAGGTCGTCCCCCGCGGACCACAGCCGCTCGGTGACACGGATCACGCCGCCGAAGAGGGCCACGACGATCCTCGGCCGGGGGTCGGCGTCCACGTCGAGCCCCTCGCGCTCGGCGATGATGCACGCGAGCTGCTCCTCCAGCCCCGCCGACCGCCTCAGATGGGCCGCGAGCAGCGCGGGTGTCGACTCGATCACCCGGTAGACGCGCATGTGGAGCTCGATCGGCACGAGCTCCTCGATGGCCTCGTTGATCGCGTCCCAGCTCTCCAGCACGGCCCGGCGCAGCGCCTCCAGCGGTACCTCGTCCGGCGGGCGCGTCCGCAGGGCCTCGACGACGAGCGTCTCGGCGAGGCGCGGCACAAAGAACGCCGTCTCCTCCTTGCCGGCGAAGTAGCGGAAGAAGGTGCGCTGCGAGACGTCCACGGCGGCGGCGATGTCGTCGACGGTCGTCTCCTCGTACCCGCGCGTGGCGAACAGCTCCAGCGCGGCCCGCAGCAGTGCGTCCCGGGTGCGCCGTTTCTTTCGTTCGCGCAGGTTCAAGACAAGCCTCTCGTCTGAAGTGTTTGCCCAGTTCATAGGCTATACGGGGATGTCGTGTCAGCAACCGACTAGTGAATTGGTTTGTCAAGTGTCAGTGGCTGTCACTAGCCTCGCGGTATGACTAGTCAGACCACCATCGACACGACGGGGTCGGGGGGCAAGACGCCGGCGTCGCCGTCGGGCGCGACGCCGGGCAAGGGGCTGCGAGGGCACCCCTGGCTCACCCTCATCACCGTCGCTGTGGGGGTCATGATGGTGGCCCTCGACGGCACCATCGTGGCCATCGCCAACCCGGCCATACAGAAGGACCTCGGCGCCACGTTCGCCGAGGTCCAGTGGATCACCAACGGGTACTTCCTCGCCCTCGCGGTCTCCCTGATCACCGCGGGCAAGCTCGGCGACCGCTTCGGTCACCGGCAGACCTTCCTCATCGGCGTCATCGGCTTCGCCGCCGCCTCGGGCGCGATCGGCCTGTCCGACAGCATCGCCTTCGTCGTCGTCTTCCGCGTCCTGCAGGGCCTGTTCGGCGCGCTGCTGATGCCGGCGGCGCTCGGTCTGTTGCGCGCCACCTTCCCGGCCGAGAAGCTGAACATGGCCATCGGCATCTGGGGCATGGTCATCGGCGCGTCCACCGCGGGCGGCCCGATCCTCGGCGGTGTGCTCGTCGAGCACGTCAACTGGCAGTCGGTGTTCTTCATCAACGTGCCGGTCGGTGTCCTCGCCGTCGTCCTCGGCGTGCTGATCCTGCTCGACCACCGCGCCGAGAACGCCCCTCGCTCCTTCGACCTGCCGGGCATCGCCCTGCTGTCGACCGCCGTGTTCTGCCTGGTGTGGGCGCTCATCAAGGCCCCGCCGTCCGAGTGGGGCTGGGGTGACCCGAAGACGCTCGGCTTCCTCGGCGCCTCCGTGCTGTGCTTCGCGCTCTTCGCCTTCTGGGAGACGAAGGTGAAGGAGCCGCTGATCCCGCTCGCGCTGTTCCGCTCCGTGGCGCTGTCCGCCGGTGTGGTCCTGATGGTGCTGATGGCCATCGCCTTCATGGGCGGTCTGTTCTTCGTGACGTTCTACCTCCAGAACGTGCACGGCATGAGCCCGATCGACGCGGGCCTGCACCTGCTGCCGCTCACCGGCATGATGATCGTCGGCTCGCCGCTCGCCGGCGCGATGATCACCAAGCTCGGCCCCCGGGTCCCGCTCGCGGGCGGCATGGCGTTCACCGCGATCGCCATGTACGGAATGTCGACGCTGGAGACGGACACCGGCAGCGGCATCATGTCGCTCTGGTTCGCCCTGCTGGGCCTCGGCCTCGCGCCGGTCATGGTCGGTGCGACCGAAGTCATCGTGGGCAACGCCCCGATGGAGCTCTCGGGGGTCGCGGGTGGTCTCCAGCAGGCCGCCATGCAGATCGGCGGCAGCCTCGGCACGGCCGTGCTGGGTGCCGTGATGGCCTCCAAGGTCAACAGCGACCTCGCCGGCAACTGGGCGAAGGCGGGCCTCCCGCCGCTCACCCCGGAGCAGGAGCACCAGGCCTCCGAGGCGGTCCAGGTCGGCGTCCCGCCGGTGGCCCCGGGCACGCCGGACGCCATCGCCGCGAAGATCACGGGTGTCGCGCACGACACCTTCATCGCGGGCATGAGCGCGGCCTCGCTCGTCGCGGCCGGGGTCGCCGTGGTGGCGGTACTGGTGGCGTTCCTCACCAAGCGCGGTGACAACGCGGAGGCCGGCGCGGGCGCGGCGCACATCTGACGGTCCCCGGCGGCTCGTTCGCCTATCAGGGTGAACAGAACCGCCTGACCCTCCCCTTCGGCAGGCGCAGCAGGTCACAGTGGGTCAAGTCCTCCGCAGGACATGGAGGGCGGACGCTGCGGCGCGCTGCCGGAGGGGGGTGGCGCGCAGGCAGCGGGATTGAAGCCCGCTGGCGGGGTACTCGCCATGTCGTACCCGAAAAGAACCCCAACCTACTAAGGGTTTACGGGAGTTGATGATGGCGAGCTTCGGAAGCGGTACGCGCGGGCACCCCCGCTCACGTGGCCGGACGTGGTCACGGACCGGGACGGATCGCGCGACACTCGGACTCATCGGAGTCATCTGCGCCGTTGCGGGCTTCTTCGTGCTGGGGATCGTTCTCGGTCCCGCCGCGATGGTCTGCGGCTGGCTCGCCATGGGCCGCGCGTGGTCGGGCTCCCGCCCCACCGCGGCCGTGATCGCCCTGGTCCTGGGCGCCATCGACACGCTCCTGGCCATCATCTGGCTGTCCGGAGCGGCCACACCGGGCGTGGGCGTGTTCTGACCCGGGTGAACGGTGTGAGAAGGGCCCCCGGCCGTTCGGCCGGGGGCCCTCTCGTCATTCCACCGGGGTGCCCTTGAGCGCCGCCAATTCCCCCCGCAGCGCCCGCACCTCCTCCGTCAGCTCCCGTATCGCCTCGGTCTGCCGCCGCTCCTCGACGTCGTCCTTCTCGAACCGCGCGATGAACCACGCGGCGATGTTCGCCGTCACCACACCGAGCAGCGCGATCCCGGACAGCATCAGCCCGACAGCGAGTATGCGCCCGAGCCCCGTGGTCGGTGCCATGTCTCCGTAGCCCACGGTGGTCATCGTCGTGAACGCCCACCAGATCGCGTCCCCGAGCGACTGAATGGAAGCCCCGGGCTCGTCCCGTTCCACTTCCAGGACGGCCAGCGCGCCGAAGACGAGCAGTCCCAGACACGACCCCGCGACATACGTGGTGACCCGAACCTGTGACGCCATCCGCGCCCGCTGACCGGCGAGGAACAGCATCGACACCAGTTTCAGCAGCCGCAGCGGCTGGGCCAGCGGCAGCACCACCGCCAGCAGTGCCAGCGGATTGCCGCGTACGAACCGCAGCCGGTCCTCGGACAGCAGCAGGCGCACCAGATAGTCGCCGGCGAAAGCGGCCCACACCGCCCAGTTGGTGACGTGGCACGCGGTGAGCAGCTCCTCCGGAGCCCCAGGAGTAACGATCGGGAAGGCATAGGCGATCGCGAAGAGCACGGCCAGCGCCAGCAGGGGGCCTTGAGTGCGCCGCTCCCAACGGGCCAGGGCGGTCTGTTCTGTCATCGGGAGCGTCATGGGGAGCATGGTAGGAAACGCGGGGGCGGCACCGGTCGGGGTGCCGCCCCCCGGGGGCGTGCGACCTCGCGTCTTACGCGTCGCCGCCCGCGGCCCCCGGGTCCGCCGCCGACACGTCGAGCAGCTGGTACCGGTCGATGGCCTGCTTGAGCACGGAGCGGTCGACCTTGCCCTCACGGGCCAGCTCGGTCAGCACCGCCACCACGATCGACTGCGCGTCGATGTGGAAGAACCGCCGGGCCGCGCCCCGTGTGTCCGCGAAGCCGAACCCGTCCGCGCCGAGCGACTGGTACGTCTGGGGCACCCAGCGCGCGATCTGGTCCGGAACCGACCGCATCCAGTCGGAGACGGCCACGACCGGCCCCTGCGCGCCCGCCAGCTTGCGCGTCACGTACGGCACCCGCTGCTCCTCCTCGGGGTGCAGCAGGTTGTGCTCCTCGCAGTTCACGGCCTCGCGCCGCAGCTCGTTCCAGGAGGTCGCCGACCAGACGTCCGCCTTGACGTTCCAGTCCTCGGCCAGCAGCTTCTGCGCCTCGACGGCCCAGGGCAGCGCGACACCGGACGCCAGGATCTGCGCCGGGATCGAGCCGGCCGTGCCCTCGCTGAACCGGTAGAGGCCCTTGAGGATGCCGTCGACGTCGACGTCGTCCGGCTCGGCGGGGTGCTGGATCGGCTCGTTGTAGACGGTCAGGTAGTAGAAGACGTCCTCGCCGTGCGGGTGCTCCTCGGAGGAGCCGTACATCCGGCGCAGGCCGTCCTTCACGATGTGCGCGATCTCGAAGCCGAACGCCGGGTCGTAGGCCACGCAGCCCGGGTTGGTGGAGGCCAGCAGCTGCGAGTGGCCGTCCGCGTGCTGGAGCCCCTCACCGGTCAGGGTCGTACGGCCGGCGGTCGCGCCCAGGACGAAACCGCGCGCCAGCTGGTCGGCCATCTGCCAGAACTGGTCGCCGGTGCGCTGGAAACCGAACATCGAGTAGAAGACGTAGACCGGGATGAGCGGCTCGCCGTGCGTGGCGTACGCCGAGCCGGCCGCGATCAGCGACGCCGTGCAGCCGGCCTCCGAGATGCCGTCGTGCAGCATCTGGCCGTTCGGCGCCTCCTTGTAGGCGAGCAGCAGATCGCGGTCGACCGACTCGTACTGCTGGCCGAGCGGGTTGTAGATCTTCGCACTCGGGAAGAACGAGTCCATACCGAAGGTGCGGTACTCGTCCGGCGCGATCAGCACGAACCGCTTGCCGATCTCCTTGTCCCGCATGAGGTCCTTCAGGAGTCGGACGAAGGCCATCGTCGTCGCGATGGACTGGTTGCCCGAGCCCTTCTTCACGGTCGCGTACGTCTTCTCCTCGGGCAGCGCCAGCGGCTTGGAGCGGACCACACGCGTGGGCACGTAACCGCCGAGACCCTTGCGGCGGTCGTGCATGTACTGGATCTCCTCCGAGTCCCGGCCCGGGTGGTAGTACGGCGGCACGCCGGACTCCAGCTCCTTGTCCGGGATCGGCAGGTGCAGGCGGTCGCGGAAGCGCTTGAGGTCGTCGACCGTCAGCTTCTTCATCTGGTGCGTGGCGTTGCGGCCCTCGAAGTTCGGGCCCAGCGTCCAGCCCTTGATCGTCTTGGCCAGGATCACCGTGGGCTGGCCCTTGTGCTCCAGGGCCGCCTTGTACGCCGCGAAGATCTTCTTGTGGTCGTGGCCGCCGCGCCCCAGGTGCAGGATCTGGTCGTCGGTCATGTCCTCGACCATCGCCCGCAGCCGGTGGTCGTCACCGAAGAAGTGGTCGCGGATGTAGGCGCCGGTCTCCGTGGCGTACGTCTGGAACTGTCCGTCCGGCGTGGTGTTCATCCTGTTGACCAGCACGCCGTCGCGGTCCTGGGCCAGCAGCGGGTCCCAGGTGCGGTCCCAGACCAGCTTGATCACGTTCCAGCCGGCACCGCGGAAGATCGACTCCAGCTCCTGGATGATCTTTCCGTTGCCGCGCACCGGGCCGTCGAGGCGCTGGAGGTTGCAGTTGACGACGAACGTGAGGTTGTCCAGGCCCTCGCGGGCGGCGATGGAGAGCTGGCCCAGCGACTCCGGCTCGTCCATCTCGCCGTCGCCGAGGAACGCCCAGACGTGGGACTTGGAGGTGTCGGCGATCCCGCGCGCCTCCATGTAGCGGTTCATGCGCGCCTGGTAGATCGCACCGATCGGGCCGAGGCCCATCGACACCGTCGGGAACTCCCAGAAGTCCGGCATCGACCGCGGGTGCGGGTACGACGACAGCGCGTGCGGGGCCTTCGACTTCTCCTGGCGGAAGCCGTCCAGGTGCTGCTCGCTGAGCCGGTCCAGCAGGAAGGCGCGGGCGTAGATGCCCGGGGAGGCATGGCCCTGGAAGAAGACCTGGTCGCCGCCGTCGCCCTCGTCCTTGCCGCGGAAGAAGTGGTTGAAGCCGACGTCGTAGAGCGAGGCGGAGGAGGCGAAGGTGGCGATGTGGCCGCCGACGCCGATGCCGGGACGCTGGGCCCGGGAGACCATCACCGCGGCGTTCCAGCGGGTGGCGTTGAGGACCTTGCGCTCGATCTCCTCGTTGCCCGGGAAGAACGGCTCGCTCTTGGTGGGGATGGTGTTGACGTAGTCCGTGCTGCGCATCTCCGGCACGGCCACGCGCTTCTCGCGGGCCCGCTCGATCAGCCGCAGCATCAGGTAGCGGGCGCGCTCCCGGCCGCGCTCGTCGACGGCGGCGTCGAGGGAGTCGAGCCACTCCTGCGTCTCTTCGGGATCGAAGTCAGGAACCTGACTCGGAAGGCCGCCAATGATGATCGGGTTGCGATCGGATGCGGAAGCCACGCTGTTCCTTACCTGTCAGAGGGCCGTGCGAGGGCCGCTGTTTCGCTGTCGTCGCTGGGTGTCGTCGCTGGGGGGTGCGCCGTTCCCCATGGTCCACCTCGGGGCCGGGAATCGTCATCTCTACCGGACGGTAACCCGAGCGTGAGATCGACTCCGCCTCGACTTCGTGACCTGTGGGGCGAATACATTCGAGTCTCGTACCCACAGACGATTCCCAAACGCCCAAACAGGGCAGAAAGGTGTGGTGTGCGTCACCTCGGCCCATGATGGTGTGCCTGAAGTTGCGGTGACACGGCCAGGATCGTCACCGTTTCGGCGGTCTGAACGGCCGGGTACTTGCGCGATCGGTCCCGCCCGTGTGGACTACGGCCAATGCTTCGCGCACGCGCGTGGCTGAGATATTTCCAAAACATGATCAGGAGGCAACCCGTGAGCGCGACCGCGGACCACGCGGAGGAGCGGACGAACCCTGCCGCCAGGCTGGGGTTCCAGCCCGGGCAGGTGGTCCAGGAGATCGGCTACGACGACGACGTGGACCAGGAGCTCCGCAAGGCCATCGAGGGCATCATCGAGGCCGACCTGGTGGACGAGGACTACGACGACGTGGCCGATGCCGTTGTGCTGTGGTTCCGTGACGACGACGGCGACCTGACGGATGCGCTGGTGGATGCCACCACGTACATCGAAGAGGGCGGCGCGATCCTGCTCCTGACGCCGAAGACCGGCCGTTCGGGGTACGTGGAGCCGAGCGACATCTCGGAAGCCGCCACCACGGCGGGTCTGACGGCGTCCAAGAGCGTCAGCGTCGGCAAGGACTGGAGCGGCAGCCGGCTGGCGACGCCCAAGGCCGCCAAGTCCAAGCGTTAGTCGTACGGCGGGGCGGGCCGGCGCTGTCGGCCCGCCCTCCGGCCTGTGCCGGTGCCTGCGTAGGGTGGTCCCACCCGAGGAGACCACGAAGGGACACCCACAGCGATGGCGATCCAGGTCGGCGAGAAGGCCCCCGACTTCGAGCTCAAGGACAATCACGGCCGGTCCGTGCGGCTGTCCGACTTCCGGGGCCGCAAGAACGTCGTGCTGCTCTTCTACCCCTTCGCCTTCACCGGCGTGTGCACCGGCGAACTGTGCGAGCTGCGTGACAACCTGCCGCAGTTCTCCGACCGCGACACCGAGCTGCTCGCCGTCTCCAACGACTCCATCCACACCCTGCGCGTCTTCGGCGAGCAGGAGGGCCTCGAGTACCCGCTGCTGTCGGATTTCTGGCCGCACGGCAACGTCTCGCGGGCCTACGGCGTCTTCGACGAGGACAAGGGCTGCGCCGTGCGCGGCACCTTCGTCATCGACAAGGAGGGCGTCGTGCGGTGGACCGTCGTCAACGGCCTGCCGGACGCGCGCGACCTGAACGACTACGTGAAGGCGCTCGACTCCCTGTGACGCCGGTCGGGCGGCAACCGCTCGACACCCGCCGAATTGCCGGCCTCAGGGCCTGCGTGCGGCGGGAACCCGTCACTAGGATCGACTCGTTGATCCGACATCCGAGCACAACGGGGCATCCCGCCCCTGGACACCAAGGGAGGACTCGTGGGAGTCAGCCTCAGCAAGGGCGGCAACGTATCGCTGAGCAAGGAGGCGCCGGGCCTGACCGCGGTCATCATCGGTCTGGGGTGGGACGTCCGTACCACGACCGGCACGGACTTCGACCTGGACGCCAGCGCGCTGCTGCTGAACAACTCCGGCAAGGTCGGCAACGACCAGCACTTCATCTTCTTCAACAACCTCAAGACGCCGGACGGCTCCGTCGAGCACACCGGTGACAACATCACCGGTGAGGGCGAGGGTGACGACGAGCAGATCAAGGTCAATCTCGCCACCGTCCCGGCCGACGTGGAGAAGATCGTCTTCCCGGTCTCGATCTACGACGCCGAGACCCGCCAGCAGTCCTTCGGCCAGGTGCGCAACGCGTTCATCCGCGTCGTGAACCAGGCCGGCGGCGCCGAGATCGCCCGGTACGACCTGAGCGAGGACGCCTCCACCGAGACCGCCATGGTCTTCGGCGAGCTCTACCGGCACGGCTCGGAGTGGAAGTTCCGCGCCATCGGCCAGGGCTACGCCTCGGGCCTGCGCGGCATCGCGCAGGACTTCGGTGTGAACGTCTGAACCACCTGACGGGCCCTGACGACAGGGCCCCGAGGTCCTCTTGTCCGGCGCCGCACGGTTTACGTGCGGCGCCGGACGTGCAGGACCACCTCAGTGACACCGCCGGGCCGGTGGCCCAAGGGGAGGGACAGCATCATGGGCGTCACACTCGCCAAGGGGGGCAATGTCTCCCTGTCCAAGGCCGTACCCAACCTCACTCAGGTGATGGTCGGGCTCGGCTGGGACGCGCGCTCCACCACCGGAGCGCCCTTCGACCTCGACGCAAGCGCCCTGATGTGCAACAGCGGGCGCGTGCTCGGGGACGAGTGGTTCGTCTTCTACAACCAGCTCAAGAGCCCGGACGGCTCGGTCGAGCACACCGGTGACAACCTCACCGGCGAGGGCGACGGCGACGACGAGTCGCTCCTGATCGACCTCTCCAAGGTCCCGCCGCAGTGCGACAAGATCGTGTTTCCCGTCTCCATCCACATGGCCGACGAGCGCGGCCAGACCTTCGGCCAGGTCAGCAACGCCTTCATTCGCGTGGTGAACCAGGCCGACGGCCAGGAGCTCGCCCGCTACGACCTGAGCGAGGACGCCTCCACGGAGACCGCGATGATCTTCGGCGAGCTCTACCGGTACCAGGGCGAGTGGAAGTTCAGGGCCGTGGGGCAGGGGTACGCGTCAGGGCTGCGGGGCATCGCGCTGGACTTCGGGGTCAACGTCTCATAACGCGTTATGGGCAAAACCCAGGGGCCAGTGGGGTGCGGAGGGGGCCCGACTAGACTTCGGCTTCAAATGTTCGTAAAGCCGGGTACGGCGCGAGGGAGCCCCGTACACACACGATTGGGTAGCCAGTGGTTCTGAAAACCTTCGGGTGGTCGTTCGCGGTCACCGCGCTCGGCCTGGTCGCAGCGGTCTTCTACGGAGGGTGGACCGCGTTCGGCGTCGTTGCGATCCTGTCCGTCCTCGAGATCTCGCTGTCCTTCGACAACGCGGTGGTCAACGCCGGGATCCTGAAGAAGATGAGTGCCTTCTGGCAGAAGATCTTCCTCACGATCGGCATCCTGATCGCCGTCTTCGGCATGCGGCTGGTCTTCCCTGTCGTGATCGTCGCGATCAGCGCCCAGCTCGGGCCGATCGAGGCCGTCGATCTCGCGCTCACCGACAAGGACCAATACCAGCAGCTCGTCACCGACGCCCACCCGGCGATCGCCGCGTTCGGTGGCATGTTCCTGTTGATGATCTTCCTCGACTTCATCTTCGAGGACCGGGACATCAAGTGGCTCGGCTGGCTGGAGCGCCCGCTGGCCAAGCTCGGCAAGGTCGACATGCTGTCGGTCTGCATCGCGTTGATCGTCCTGCTGATCTCGGCCATGACCTTCGCGACCCACGCCCACCAGCACGGCGGCACGCACGTCGACAAGGCTGAGACCGTTCTGCTCTCCGGCATCGGCGGTCTGATCACGTACATGATCGTCGGTGGCCTGTCCGGCTACTTCGAGGACAAGCTCGAAGAGGAGGAGGAGCGCGAGCACGAGGCCGAGGAGAAGGCCGCGCGCGAGGGCAAGCCCAAGTCCGCCGTGGTCGTGGCCGGCAAGGCCGCGTTCTTCATGTTCCTCTACCTCGAGGTCCTGGACGCGTCGTTCTCCTTCGACGGCGTGATCGGCGCCTTCGCCATCACCAACGACATCGTCCTGATGGCCCTCGGCCTCGGCATCGGCGCCATGTACGTCCGGTCGCTCACGGTCTACCTGGTCCGCCAGGGCACCCTCGACGACTACGTCTACCTGGAGCACGGCGCGCACTACGCCATCGGCGCGCTCGCCGCGATCCTGCTCGTCACCATCCGCTACGAGATCAACGAGATCGTCACCGGCCTCATCGGCGTCGTCCTGATCGGCGCCTCCTTCTGGTCCTCCGTCCGCCGCAACCGCGCCATCGCGGCGGCCGGGGGAGACTCCGGCTCCGACTCGAAGACTGAGGTCTCGTCCGGGGTGTGACACCCCTCCGGGTGAGGAACGCTCTGTGCGGGGCGGCCACCGAGGCGAGTCCTCGGCGGCCGCCCCGTCGGTCGTCAAGGGCCGCGGGTACGGCGATGACCCGCGGTCTCCAAGTGAACGTGGGGGGCGGAATGGGCCTGTTCGACGGACTCCGGCGCGGTGACGCGCAGTTCGACTCGGGCGACGCGTCGACCAACGCGATCGAGCTGACCAAGCGGCGCGCGCAGATATCACTCAGCAAACAGGGCGCGGCCACCGGCCATCTGCGCGTCAACCTCAGCTGGCGGATGCGCACGTCCGACATCGGCGGCAACCAGCGCGAGAGCCTGCTGCGCCATCCCTTCCGGGCACTCAAACCCCCCGAGGTCGTCGGCCACAGCCAGAGCATGGTCAACGTCGACCTCGACCTCGGCTGCCTCTACGAACTCCAGGACGGCAGCAAGGGCGTCGTCCAGCCCCTCGGCGGCTACTTCGGCGACGTCAACGGCGCGCCGTACGTCAAGCTCAGCGGCGACGACCGCTTCGGCTCCGCGTCCGGCGAGACCATGTACATCAACCTCGACCACAGCGACCAGATCAAGCGGCTGCTGGTGTTCGTCTACATCTACGACCAGACGCCCGCCTTCGACCGCGCGCACGCCATCGTCACCCTCTACCCGAGCAACGGACCCCGCATCGAGATCCACCTCGACGAACGCCAGCCGCAGGCCCGCTCCTGTGCCGTCGTCATGATCGAGAAGGTGAAGAACGAGATCGTCGTCCGCCGTGAGGCGAAGTTCGTCTACGGCTTCCAGGCCGAACTCGACCGGCTGTACGGGTGGGGGCTGCAGTGGGGCCGGGGCTACAAGACCAAGGTCGATCGCTGACCCCGAGCCCCGGCCGACGTCGCTGCCGGGCCCTAGCGTCCGGCGAACTGCGGGCCCTGCGGGGGCAGGGTGAAGTCCGCGTCGGGGACCGCCGTGACCGGCGACGGGTAGCCGTAGCCGGTCTGCGCCCCCGCCGCCCCCGCCGCGGCGGATGCCTGGGGATAGCCGTACGCGGGCCGGCCGGTGGGCTGCGGGTAGCCGTACGCCGGCTGGGTCGCCGGCGGCTGCTGGGGATACCCGTAGGCGGGCTGCGCGGGCACTGCGGCGGGCTGCTCCGGGGGCAGCGGCAGGGAGACCTCGGGGGGCTGCTGCGCGGGACCGGCGGTCGTCTGCTGCGCGGGCGTGTTCGTGGTGGGCGGCGCGGGGACCGTCGTGGTCGGCTCCTCGGCCGCCTCCGACTCGTCCACCGAGATGCCGAAGTCCGTCGCGAGCCCCTTCAGCCCGTTCGAATAGCCCTCGCCCAGCGCCCGGAACTTCCAGCCCTCCCCGCGCCGGTACAACTCCCCGCAGATCAGCGCGGTCTCCTGGCCCGTCTCCGGCTTGACGTCGAAATACGCCAGCGCCTCGGCGTCGGAGTCCGCGGCGTCGTACAGCAGGATGCGCAGCGCCTGTACGCGGTCGAACGTCACGCCGTCCGCCGATGCGACGAGCAGAATCCGGCTGACTTCCTGCTCGACACCGGTGAGTTCTGTCTGGATCGTGTCGGTCAGGCCCTCGGCGTCCCGCTTCTTGCCGAGCCGCCACACCTTCCCGGCCGGGTGCCGGGGCTGGTTGTAGAAGACGAAGTCCTCGTCGGAGCGCACACGACCCTCGGGGCCGAGGAGCAGCGCTGAGGCGTCGACGTCCGGAACCCCCTGCCCGGGGGTCCAGCGCAGCACGGCGCGCACCGTGGTGGCTTCCAGCGGGACGTTCGACCCCTTCAGCATCGCGTGCGTCATGCGGTCATCCTGCCTTCTCGGTCCTGCTCACGACAACGTGGGGGCGCGGTCGTGAGCGGCGCCGACCGCCGTCGCGGACTACCGTGGTCATGGCCGGGTACTGGCTGTGGTGGCCCGCGTTACCTGAAATTCATGCCTGATGGGAACCTCTGACATGGACTTCTACGTACTATTACCGGCCAGCTTTCATCGATTCGCAGGTCGCGCAACCACCACGGGGGAGTTCCATGCGTCATTTCGGGCACGTCGCCCCTGAGGTGCGGAAGCGTCTCTTCCACCGCGAGCCGTGCGCGTTCACCGCGGACTCACCGGCCCGGCTGCTCGCGGCCGCCCTGGGCGCCACGCTCTACAGCCCGGCCACCCGGCCGCGTCTCGCCGACGACATCCTCAAGCAGTCCGGTCGCGGTGTGGTCTCGATGGTGCTGTGCCTGGAGGACTCGATCGACGACGCGGACGTCGGCCCCGGCGAGGAGAACCTCGTCCGCCAGTTCGCGGCCCTCGACGACATCCCGGACGCCGACCTGCCGCTGCTGTTCATCCGGGTCCGCGCCCCCGGGCAGATACCCGACCTCGTACGACGCTTCGGGCCGGCCGTCCGGCTGCTGTCCGGGTTCGTCCTGCCCAAGTTCACCGAGGAACGCGGCATGCCCTTCCTCGAGGCCCTGGTCGCCGCCGAGGCCGAAAGTGGCCGTCGACTTTTCGCCATGCCCGTGCTGGAGTCCCCGGAGCTGCTGTACCGGGAGTCCCGCGTGGAGACCTTGGAGGGCATCTCCCGGGCGATCGACAAGTACCGCGAGCGCGTGCTCGCCCTGCGCCTCGGAGTGACGGACTTCTGCTCCTCCTACGGGCTGCGCAGAGGTCCCGACATGACGGCCTACGACGTGCAGATCGTCGCCTCCGTCATCGAGGACGTGGTGAACATGCTGGGCCGCGCCGACGGGACCGGCTTCACCGTGACCGGGCCGGTGTGGGAGTACTTCCGGGTCCAGGAGCGCATGTTCAAGCCGCTGCTGCGCCAGAGCCCCTTCCTGGAGGTGCAGGCCGCGGAACTGCGCGAGAAGCTGATCGAGCACGCCATGGACGGCCTGCTGAGGGAGATCTCCCTGGACCAGGCCAACGGACTGCTGGGCAAGACCTGCATCCACCCCTCCCATGTCCTGCCGGTGCACGCCCTGTCGGTCGTCAGCCACGAGGAGTTCTGCGACGCCCGGGACATCCTGCGCCCCGAACGCGGCGGCGGGGGCGTGATGAGGTCGGCCTACACGAACAAGATGAACGAGGTGAAGCCGCACCGGGCCTGGGCCGAGCGGACCCTGCTGCGGGCCGAGGTCTTCGGCGTGGCGAACCAGGACATCGGCTTCGTGGAACTGCTGGCGGCGGGACTGCCGGGCTGACGTCACGACGCGAGGGACATGGACAAGGCCGAGAAGGCGAAAGAAGGCGGAGAAGGCAGTGAACCAGGGGGAGCACCATGAGGTGCGCGACGAGGCCGACCACGTCTGGTCCGGCAGCTGGGTCGCCGAGCGGCTCGGCGTCGAGCTCGTCGGCGACGACCGGCTGACCGGCATGCTGGGGCTGGCGCTGCGCCGCAACCCCAGGCGGGCCCACCTGCTGGTGTCGAACGTGCTGGGCAAGCACGTGCCGCAGTCGCCGTCCGTCGTGTACGACCACGGGTTCGAGCTCGGCCGCCGGGTACGTGACCTGCTGGGCGCCGACGAGGCACGCAGGGCCGTCGTCCTCGGCTACGCCGAGACCGCGACCGGCCTCGGCCACTCCGTGGCCGACGGACTGGGCCCCGCCCCCTACCTGCACTCCACCCGCCGCCCGATCGACGGTCTCGCCCCGGCCGGCGGTTTCGAGGAGTCCCACTCCCACGCGACCTCGCACCTGCTGCTGCCGGAGGACCCCGCGCTGCTCACCGGCGTCGGGCCGCTGGTCCTGGTCGACGACGAGTTCTCCACGGGCAACACGGTGCTGAACACCGTCCGGGATCTGCACGAGCGGTATCCGCGGCGCCGGTACGTCGTGGTGGCGCTGGTGGACATGCGGTCGGCGGCCGATGCCGGCCGGCTGGAGGAGTTCGCCCGCGACATCGGCGCCCGCGTCGACCTGGTCACGGCGGCTTCGGGGACCGTGCGGCTGCCCGACGGGGTGCTGGAGAAGGGGCAGGAGCTGGTGGCCCGGTACGAGTCCGAGAGCGCCGGAGGAAGCCGTCGTTCGTCCGCGGCCGCATCGGGGCCGGTCGCGCACTTCCCCCCGCCCCCGGACAACGGCGTTGCCGTCGAAGCCGACCACGGGGCTGACTCACCAGGGGCGCGGGGAACTGCGCAACCAGCCCCCACCGGCCCGCACCCGGACGACGACGGCACCGACCCCCAGGTCACCCGCGTCAACCTGCACTGGCCCCCAGGCCTCCCCGACGGCGGACGGCACGGATTCACCCCCGCGCACCGGGCCCGGCTGGAGGCCGCCCTGCCCGCCATGGCCGCCCGGCTCGCCGAGGCGCTGCCTCAGGGGGCCCGGCGCGTGCACGTCCTCGGCTTCGAGGAGCTGATGTACGCCCCGCTCAGGCTCGCCCGCGAGCTGGAGCGGACCACCGACGTCGAGGTCCGCTACTCCACCACCACCCGCTCGCCCGTCCTCGCGGTCGACGACCCCGGCTACGCGATACGCACCCGCCTGGTCTTCCCCGCCCACGACAACCCCGCGGACGGCTCCGGCGAGCGATACGCCTACAACATCGCAGGCGCCGGCTTCGACGCCGTCGTCGCCGTCGTCGACTCGGCCGCCGACACCCCCCGGCTGCACGCGCCGGACGGCCTGCTGGCCCGGCTCGCCGCGCACACCCCGCAGGTCCTCCTCGCCGTCGTACCGTCGTACGCCCCCGAGGCCCCGCACGCCCCCGAAAGGCCCTCCATGCTGCCCGAGCCCCTCCGCGGCCCCGCCTTCTCCTCGTACGCCCCCGAGGAGGTCGGCTGGCTGCTCCAGGACCTCTCGGGCGTCACACTGGAGGCGCCGACCGAGGAGCGCGAGGAGGCGATCCAGAGCGGCGGCGCGCACTACGCGGAGTCACTGCCCGTGGAGTACCAGCCGAGCGAGCAGTACCAGGAGCTGTTCCACGCCGCCCTGGACACCTCGGCGGCCCGTATCGCCCAGGCGGTCGGTGTGGTCACGGAGACGGTCCTCGCCGAGCGGTCCCCGCGTCCGGTCCTGGTCTCCCTGGCCCGCGCGGGCACCCCCGTCGGCGTCCTCATGCGCCGCTGGGCGCAGCACCGGCACGGCCTCGACCTGCCGCACTACGCCGTGTCGATCGTCCGCGGCCGCGGCATCGACGCCAACGCGCTGCGCTGGCTCGCCGAGCACCACGACCCGCGGGACGTCGTCTTCGTCGACGGCTGGACCGGCAAGGGCGCCATCACCCGCGAACTCGCCCAGGCCCTCACGGAGTTCGAGAAGACCGACGGCATCGGCGGCTTCAGCCCCGAGATCGCCGTCCTGGCCGACCCGGGCTCCTGCGTACGCACCTACGGCACCCGCGAGGACTTCCTCATCCCCTCGGCCTGCCTCAACTCCACCGTCTCCGGCCTGATCTCGCGGACCGTGCTGCGCGCGGACCTGGTGGGCCCGCAGGACTTCCACGGGGCGAAGTTCTACCGCGAACTCGCCGGCACCGACGTCTCGGTGACCTTCCTGGACGCCGTGTCCGCCCGTTTCCCCGAGGTCACGGACGCGGCCTGCGCCCAGGCCAAGGACCTGCTCGCGACCGACCGCTCGCCCACCTGGGAGGGCTGGGCCGCCGTGGAGCGCATCAGCGAGGAGTACGGCATCCACGACGTGAACCTCGTCAAGCCCGGCGTCGGCGAGACCACCCGGGTCATGCTGCGCCGGGTGCCCTGGAAGGTCCTGGCGCGTGCCGGCGCGGGCAGCGACCTCGACCACGTACGCATGCTGGCCGAGCAGCGCGGCGTGCCCGTCGAGGAGGTCGACGCACTGCCCTACACCTGCGTCGGCCTGATCCATCCCCAGTACACCCGGGGCGCGACCGGCGCCGACGGCAAGGCGGTGACCCTCTGATGACCGCACTCGTCGCGAGCGACCTCGACCGCACCCTGATCTACTCCTCCGCCGCTCTCGCGCTGACCATGCCGGACGCGCGGGCACCCCGGCTGCTCTGTGTGGAGGTGCACGAGAGCAAGCCGTTGTCGTACATGACGGAGACGGCGGCCCGGCTGCTCACCGACCTGGGTGACGCGGCCGTGTTCGTGCCGACGACGACCCGGACGCGCAAGCAGTACCAGCGCATCAACCTGCCGGGCCCACAGCCCAGGTACGCGATCTGCGCCAACGGGGGCCACCTCCTGGTCGACGGCGTCTCCGACCCCGACTGGCACGCCCGGGTCACCGCCCGGCTGGCCGACCGGTGCGCGCCCCTGGCCGAGGTGCAGGAACACCTGCTGCGGGCCGCCGACCCGGTGTGGGTGCGCAAGCACCGCGTCGCCGACGACCTGTTCGCCTACCTCGTCGTCGAGCGGGAGCTGCTCGACGAGGACTGGGTGAAGGAACTGGCCGTGTGGGCGGAGAACCGCGGCTGGACGGTGTCCCTCCAGGGCCGCAAGATCTACGCCGTTCCCAAGCCGCTCACCAAGAGCGCGGCGATGCGCGAGGTCGCCCGCCGGACCGGTGCCGAGCTCACCCTCGCCGCCGGCGACTCCCTGCTCGACGCCGACCTCCTCCTCGCGGCCGACCGGAGCTGGCGCCCCGGCCACGGCGAGCTGGCCGACACCGGCTGGACGGCTCCCGCGCTCAGGGCGCTTCCCGAACGGGGGGTGCTGGCCGGGGAGCGGATCCTGCGGGAGCTTCTCGCCGCCGCCGGGTCCGGCCAGGGAGCCTAGGAGTTCGGGGGGTGCGGTGATCGTGCGGGTACCTGTTCGTCATGGCTTGTCGCGCGGTTCCCCGCGCCCGTTTCCGGGCGTCGTCGCAGCCGCAGGGCTGTGAACGCCACCACCGCCACGGCAGCCACCGCCAAGACGATCTTCGAGTAGGCGGAGACGACGTCCGAGACCTGGTGCCAGTTGGTGCCGAGGAAGTAGCCCGCGAGCACGAACACCGTGTTCCAGATCGCGCTGCCCAGGGTGGTCAGCCCCAGGAACACCGGCAGACGCATGCGCTCCACGCCCGCCGGCACGGAGATCAGGCTGCGGAAGATCGGGATCATCCGGCCGAAGAACACGGCCTTGGTGCCGTGCTTCAGGAACCACGCCTCGGTCTTCTCGATGTCCGAGACCTTCACCAGCGGCAGCCGGGACGCGATCGCCACCGTCCGGTCACGGCCGAGCAGCGCACCGACCCCGTACAGCGCGAGCGCGCCGATCACCGAGCCTGCCGTCGTCCACAGCAGGACCGCGAGCATGCTCATCCGGCCGCTGCTCGCGGCGAACCCGGCGAGGGGCAGGATCACCTCGCTGGGCAGCGGCGGGAACAGGTTCTCCAGGGCGATGGCGAGACCGGCACCCGGCGCACCCAGCGCGTCCATCAGGTCGTTGACCCACTGCGGTCCGGCGTCCGCTGCGATGGCTGTCATGCCACCACGCTAGGAAACCGAAGCTGAAGAACTCCTGAGGACAGGACTTCCGGGGACAAGGGTCAGCCGCAGCAGCCACCCCCGCAGCAGCCACCCCCGCCGCCACCCGGGCCGGGTGCCGGGGCCGGAGCGGAGGCCGAGCCGCCGACCGCCACCGTGGAGAGGAGCTTCACCGTGTCGTCGTGACCCGAGGGGCAGGCCGCGGGGTCGGAGGACTGCGCCATGGGACGGCTGAGTTCGAAGGTGTCGCCGCAGGTCCGGCAGCGGTACTCGTAGCGAGGCATGGGGACAGATTATCCATGCCGGTGGAAATAACGCCGTTCGGGATTCCTTTTGGTCACTGTTGCCGTACCGGCGTGGAGGAACTGTAAAGGCCGCTGATAGCTTTCGATGGCCGCGAGGAGCCGTAAGGGCGGGGGAACGTGAAGGCTCGCTGCAGTCGACCCACGGCAGCCATGGCCTTCCGCGCGAGCATCACCGTGAGGGGGAGGGAGACAGCCGTGTCCAAGGCTGAGCGGGAATCGGACGAGACCATGCAGTTGAAGGTCCCCGCTTCCCGGCACGCGGACGAGACCATGCTCTTGCGTATCGTCGAAGTGGCCGCCACCGACAGCGCGAACTCGTCTTCCGCCACGGCCCCGGACGGACCCGCCAGGTCACGCCACCGGCGCAGGGCACCCCGGCTGACTCGGCTCGTCACCCGCGTCGCGGCCACCGCCCGCCGCATCCGGCCCCGTTACCCGCACGCCGACCGCACCGGCTGGCGGCGCTGGGCGCCCTCCTGGCGGCAGTGGCTGGGTGCCGCGCTGACGTTCACCGGCCTGACCCTCGCCCTCCTGGGCTCCGCCTACGCAGCCACCGACATACCGGAGAACCTCAACTCGTACGCCACCCAGCAGGACAACGTCTACTTCTGGTCCGACGGGACGCCCATGGCCCGCACCGGCTGGGTGCGACGGCAGGCCATGCCGCTGAAGGACATCCCCGAGGACGTCCGCGGCGCGGTGCTGGCGGCGGAGAACGCGAGCTTCTACAGCGACCCCGGCATATCCTTCAGTGGCATCGGCCGCGCCCTGTGGCGCACCGTCGGCCAGGGAGACACCCAGGGCGGCTCCACCATCACCCAGCAGTACGTCAAGAACGTCTACCTCAACCAGGACCGCTCGGTGGGCCGCAAGTTCACCGAGGCGATGCTCGCCGTCAAGCTCGACAACGGGATGAGCAAGGACGACATCCTCGAGGGCTACCTCAACACGAGCTGGTTCGGCCGCGGCACCTACGGCATCCAGCGCGCCGCCCAGGCCTACTACGGCAAGGACGTCGGCGAACTCGACGCAGGTGAGGCCGCCTTCCTCGCCTCCCTCCTCAAGGGTGCCGCGCTCTACGACCCGGCCCTGAGCGAGGCCAACCACGCCCGGGCGGTGGAGCGCTGGTCCTGGATCCTCGACCGCATGGTCGACACCGGCGTGCTGTCGAAGTCCGAGCGGGCCCGCTACAAGGAGTTCCCCGAGCCGCTGAAGCAGGTGCCCGGGTACGACACCGGCAAGCAGAGTGACTACCTCGTCGAACTGGCCGCCCGGTACGCCAAGAAGGCGGCGCACCTCTCGGCCAGGGAGTTCGACCTCGGCGGCTACCAGATCTACACGACCTTCGACCGCAAGCAGGAGACCGCGCTCACCGACGCCGTGCACAAGGCCCGCAAGCAGGCGCGCAAGGACGACGCGGCCAAGGCGAAGTCGCTGCACTTCGGCGCCGCCTCGGTGGCCACCGACGGGCGCATCCTCGCCGTCCACGGCGGCCCCGACCACCGCAAGCAGGGCTACAACGAGTCGAACGCGACCACCGTGCCCGCCGGTTCGGCCTTCCTGCCCTTCGTCTACGCCGCCGCCCTGGAGAACGGCGTGCACAAGACCCGGGACGGCGCCGCGACCGAGGTCACCCCGCAGACGCTGTACGACGGGGACGACGGCATCGCCGTCATGACACCCGAGGGCCCCTACTGGGACCGCGGTGGCAAACAGGTCACCTCCCACAACGACGGCAAGAAGTCCTACGGCCGGATCAGCCTGAGCCGGGCGCTCGCCCTCTCGGTGAACACGCCGTTCATGCAACTGGGCATGGACACCGGCCTGGACCGGGTGCGGGCCACCGCCCAGCGGGCGGGCCTGCTCTCCTCCAGCTTCGGCCCGCAGGTGCCCGCGATGTCCTTGGGCAGTGCCACGCCCAGCGCGATCCGTATGGCGAGCGGATACGCCACGTTCGCCGCCGCCGGCAAGCACGTCGAGCCGTACTCGGTGGCCCGGATCACCCGCAACGGCTCCGAGGTCGCGCTGACGAAGCCGGCGTCCCGCCGTGCGGTGAAGGCGAGCGTGGCCGGGGCGGTCCAGTCCGCCCTCACGGACGCCTTCCGCATCGCCCACCCGGGGGCGGTCACGACCGTCGCGGTGGCCGGGAAGGCCGGCACCACGCCGAACGACACCGCCGCCTGGTACGTCGGCACGGCCAACTCCGTGTCGACGTCCGTCGTGGCCTACCGCATCGACCTCGCCAAGAGCCTCGAACCACTGCCGTTGAACGGGATCGCGGGCTCCCTCCCCGACAGCGTCCCGTACCGCATCTGGTCCGGTGCCCGCGGCATCGGCTGACGCCCGCCCGCCACCGCTCCGTACCCCCACTCCCCCCTCGCAGAATGAGCCGCGCATGAAACCGCCGTCCGGCCGCCGCCGCCGACCTCGCGCACCCCGCCGCGCCATACCGGCGAGGATGCTGACCCTGGCGGCCCTTCTGGTCGTCGCGTCCCTGGTCGCGGGTTACGTGGTCCTGACCCGCTCGGACACCACCACCCCGACCGCCTCCTCCGGGCCCCGCAAGGAGCCCCCCGCGAAGCCGGACCAGGAACCTCGCTGGGACGGCAGGACGAAGGTCCTCGGGGACGGCTCCACCTCCTACACCGGGCCGCAGCAGGGGCAGTTGAAGCCGGTACCGCTCAAACCGGGCGAGAAGCCACCCCAGTTCGTCGTCTTCTCCTGGGACGGTGCGCTGCAGGGCGAAGACGGGCTCTTCTCGCACTACCGTGAGCTGGCCGAGGAGTACGACGCCCACATGACCTTCTTCCTCACAGGCATCTACCTCCTGCCCAAGAGCAAGAAGGAGCTCTACGCCCCGCCCCAGCACTCCAAGGGCTCGGCGGCGATCAGCTTCGCCACCGACGAGCACATACGCACCACGCTGGAGCAGCTCGGCAAGGCGTGGCAGGGCGGGAACGAGATCGGCACCCACTTCAACGGCCATTTCTGCGGCAAGAAGGGCGGCGGCGACTGGAGCGTCGCGGAGTGGAAGAGCGAGATCGACCAGTTCTACGACTTCGCCGAGAAGTGGAAGACCAATACCGGCTTCCGCGACGTCGCCCCGCTGCCGTTCGACTTCAGGAAGGAGGTCACCGGCGGCCGGGCGCCCTGCCTGGAGGGCCAGGAGAACCTGCTGAAGGCCGCCAAGAGTTACAAGTGGCGCTACGACGCCAGCTCCGCGGGCGACTTCCAGATATGGCCCCGCAAGAAGAACGGCATCTGGGACTTCCCGCTGCAAATGCTCCCTTACGAGGGGGGCAAGTACCAGGGCCTGTCGATGGACTTCAACTTCCTCTACAACCAGTCCGAGGGTGAGACCGAGGGCGACCCGGCGAACTACCCCGAGTGGGAAGAGCAGACCGTCGCCTCCTACATGTCCGGCTTCAACCGCGTCTACTACGGCAGCCGGGCCCCGCTGTTCATCGGCAACCACTTCGAAGACTGGAACGGCGGCATCTACATGAGGGCCGTCGACCGGGTCATCAAGGACATGTGCACGAAGAAGGACGTCAAGTGCGTGTCCTTCAGGGAACTGGCCGACTGGCTCGACGTCCAGAAGCCCGGGACGCTGCAGCGGCTGCGCGGTCTGGACCCGGCGCAGTCGCCCGATTGGTCGGCCGTCGTGAAGTGATCAGGGTTAGAAGTAACAGGCGCAACCCTCTTCACATCAGTCACACATTTCATGCAAAGATCTCCTACCCCGGCAACCCTTGGCCGGGGGCAAGAGGGGAAACACCAGTGAAATCAAGGAAATTGAGCGGGACGCGCCGTCGCGTCACGATACTCGGTGCCGCGGCCACGTCGGTCGTCGCCGGAGCGGCCCTGCTGCCCACCTGGAGCGCCGGCGCGGCGGTCAGCGACGACCCGACGGTGGACGCGCGGACCAGGGCCACCTTCCAGCGGCTGGCGGACGCGGTCTTCACCGACCGCACCAACGCCCTGGTCGACGGCGGGCGGACCGGCGCGGACCAGCCGCTGACCGACGGTTTCTCCGGCGACGTCGCGCTGTCCCCGGGCACGGCCCGCACCGAGGACGCCGCCCTGTCCGCGCTGGCGCAGCGCAGGGAGAAGCTGGCGAAGGCCGGCGAGACCTACGGCAAGGCCAGCACCACCGTCACGCTGAACGCCACGCGGGTGACGGGCCGCACGGCCAAGGCGGAGGTCACCGAGACCACGACCCTGACCTACGCCGGGGCCCGTGGCGACGCGCCGAAGACCACCGGATTCCAGGCCCGGCACGAGCTGACCTTCAAGGCCGACCGGCAGGGCGACTGGCGGCTGACCGGCATCCGCGACACCGGCCAGGGCGGTCTCGCGGTGAACGCGCTCTCCAAGCCGGCCCCCGTCAAGGCGACCACTGCCGGCAACACCACGCCGAACGCCCCGCGCGCGGCGATCACCCGTAACCCGGCCGCCGCCCCGAAGACCGGCACGACGTACGACTACAAGGCCATGGCGGCCTACGCCGAGAAGCACTGGAACGCTTACAACAAGGACTACCCGGACTTCAGCGGCCGCGGTGCCGGCGGCGACTGCACCAACTTCGTCAGCCAGTCCCTGAAGGCGGGCGGCTGGAAGCACGTCCCCGGCTACGTGTACGACTACACCAGGTGGTTCGGCAACGCCGACATCCAGTCGCACTCGTTCATCGGCGTCAACGAGTGGTCCTGGTTCGCCCAGAACTCCAAGCGGACCACGCCGCTCGCCAACGTCTACCAGCTGGAGGTCGGCGACGTCCTCCAGGTGGACTTCGACAGGGACGGGTCCAAGGACCACACGATGATCGTCACGTACAAGAGCGGCGGTGTGCCGTACGTGACCTACCACTCCAACAACACCCTCCGCAGGTCGGTGGCGAGCCTCGTCGCGTCGTACCCGAACGCGTACTACTACGCCTTCCGCACCTGAGACCGGTGGGGGCCGGGCTCAGTGTCCGGCCCCTCGCTCCTCGCGGATCTCGGAGACGACGCGTGCCACTGTCCGGCGGACCGCTTCCGTCTCCGTGAGGAAGTGCCAGTAGTCGGGGTGGCGGCCCTCCAGGGTGGCGATGGCACGGTCCAGGCGGGACACGGCGTCGTCCAGGGGGCGGGCGTGGCGCGGGTCGGGGGTGTTGCGGCCGGCCATGGCGAGGCGCTGGGCGTCGCGGATGGCGAAGCGGGTGCGCTCGATCTCCTGCTGGGGGTCCTTCTGCACGGCGTTCAGACGGCGCAGCCGGTCGCCGGCGGCCGAGACGGCCTCGTCGGTGCTGTTCAGCAGGGCTCGGACGGTCGACAGCAGGGCCGTGGCGTCGGCCCAGCGCTGTTCGCCGCGGGCGGTGTGGGCCTCGGCCAGTCTGGTCTCGGCCCGGCGGACGTTCTCGGCGGCGGCGTCGGGGACGTGCTGCAGGTCCTGCCAGCAGGCCGCGGTGAAGCGGCGGCGGAGTTCGCTCAGGGTCGGTTCGACCTGCTCGGAGCGGGTGGTGAGGGCCTGGGCGCGGGTGCGCAGGGAGACGAGCCGGTGGTCGATCTCGGCGGCGAGGTCCGGCAGCCGCTCGGCCTCCACACGGACCGCCTCGGCCGCGCGGGTGACCCGCTCGGCCCGCTCCAGGGTCTGCGGCACGCCGTGCTGCCCGGCGCCCTGGTTCAGCTTGGTGAGCTCCGGGGAGAGGGCGGCGAGCCGGGCGGCGAGGTCGTCCGCCGTCAGGCCCGACGCCCGGACGGCGTCGAGGGCGTTGGAGGCGGCGAGCAGGGCCTGCCGGGCGCGTTCGACCGCGGGGGCGAGCCGGGCCAGTTGCGTCTCGGCCTTGCCGAGGAGGGGGCCGAGGCCGTCGGTGAAGCGGTCGAGCTCCTGCTTGACCCGGCCGAGTTCCTCCTTGGCGGCGGTCAGCTCGCCGCGGGCGCGGGAGGCGGCGGAGGCCTCCAGGTCGTCGCGGTCGAGGTCGTGGGCGTCGACGGCGTCGATGTACCGGTGGCTGGCCTCGTCGATGCGCCGGCCGAGGTCGTGGAAGTCGGCGACGGCGCGCCGGGCGGCGGGGGAGTCGTCGACGGCGCTGATCGTCTCGATCGAGATGCGCAGGTCGCGCTGGGCGGTGTCCAGCTCGTAGAAAGCGGCCGCGGCGGCGTCCTTCGCGGCCTGGGCCTCGGCCCGCTGGTTCTCGGCCCGGCCGCCGAACCATCGCCGGGTGCCCCCGCCCGCGAAGGCGGCGGGCAGGGCCAGTGCGGCCAGCAGCGGCAGCATCGTCAGGGTGAGCGTGTCGCGCAGCGGACCGGGAGTGCGGGGGACGCGGCGGCGCGGACCCTGCGCGCGCGGCACCGACGGCGAGTACGGCTGCGCTGGTGTCGCCGTCACATCCCTCTCCCGTGCTGTGGTCCACCCTGCCCGGTGTCATTCTCCCACCGGATAAGGACGAACACACGGGCCGGTCAGTTCGCCGTTCGGACTGTCACTTTGCCGTCGCCGGTGTGGGCGGAGACCGCATGGGAGCTGGTCTCGTCGCGGGGCACGGACACATCGACGCCGCCGTCGCCGGTCTCGGTGGTGACGCGGTACGTGGCCCGGGGCAGTGCGATGTCCACCGACCCGTCGCCGCTGCGGGACTCCACCCGGTCCGGTACGACGCCGAGTTCGAGGCGGACCGAGCCGTCGCCGGTGTGGGTGCGGACGTCGCGGGAGGAGACGTCCGCCCGGATGGATCCGTCACCGGTGCGCACCTCCAAGGGGCCGGTGGTGTCGGTGACGCGGACGGAGCCGTCGCCGGTGCGGATGTCCAGGGGGTCGCGGAATCCCCGGGCGCGGACGCTGCCGTCACCGTCCCGCACCTTCACGGTGATGCCGCGGGGCACCTCGATGCGGTGCTTGGCCGAGCAGTCGGCGACGACGCCTGAGCACTTCAGCCGCAGCTCCAGGCGGTCGTCCCGCATGGCCCAGGTGACCTCGGGCTCCTTGCCGACGACGACCGAGCCCTTGAACCAGCGGGTGACCTCGATCCTGCCCGCCGGGTTGCCGCCGTCGGCGACGATCTCCAGGGCCGAGTCGTCGGAGTCGACGGTGAGGGTGCGGCCCTGGAGGCCGAAGGACCGGTGGTCGGGGTCCGTGTCGTCCCCGGCAGACGCGCCGCAGGCGCTGAGACCGGCGACGAGCACCACGACGGCACCCATGAGGGCGGCGGCGCGGACAGAGGCGGTGCCTGTGGTGCTGGTGGTGCCGGTGGTGCGGGCCATGACGATCTCCCCCTGGACGGACGACGGGCGCTGCGGGGCGCTCTACGACCGTATGGATCCGGGGCCCGCCGGGGGATCCGGGCCACTCCCGGATCGGGGGTGGGGTTAACCCCAGGTGCGGGGCCGGCGGGGTCCCGCGATACGGGTTTGCGGTACCGCGCCCCGGGCAATGTAGGCTGTCGACTCGTCCTGGGCGCGTGGTCCGGGAGCCGGGTGCGTAGCTCAGGGGTAGAGCGCCTGCCTTACAAGCAGGATGTCGGCGGTTCGAAACCGTCCGCGCCCACAGCGTCGAGTTTCGGGTCGAAGGCCCTCCAGGAGCATCCCTGGAGGGCCTTTCCTGTTGCTGCCCGGCGGTACACGGCAGGCGGCAGGGGCCGCTCAGTAGTTCGCGTTGGCGAGGAGTTCGCCGTCCTTGTCGTAGACCGTGACGAGGCCGTTCTCCGACTCGTAGCAGGAGGTGAACGCGGAGGCGATCAGTTTGCCCTCACCCTGGTGGGGGCCCGTCAGGCCGCCGCTGAAGTCGGTGAAGACCTCGGCCGCGTCGAGGATGTCGTTGCGCTTGTCCGCGCCGGTCACCTTCGTGACGTGCTCGACCGCGGACTTCTCCGTGTCCGTGCCGTTCTCGGCGACGCAGCCGCGGAACTGCTCGGCCTGGGTCTTCTCGTGCGCCGGCCCGCTCTTCTTGGGGCTGTTGCCCTCCGGCCGGCCCTCGGCGGTGACGGCCTTGTCCTTGTTCGAGGTGTCGGCGCTGTCGTCTCCTCCGCCGCCCGTGGCGACGGCGGCGATGACGAAGAGGGCGAGGATGCCCGCGCAGCCGAGTCCCGCGATCTTGCCCACCCCGCGCTTCTTGGGCGGCTGTGGCGCCGGGGCGCCGTCGCCGGGCTGCTGCGGCTGGGGCTGGTCCGGCTGCTGCGGGTACTGCTGGCTCATGGATCTCCCTCGGAATCATTCGTGTGGTGCGGGTGTACGACCCGCCGGGGGAGCCGCCTGGTTGTAGGCGGTTGATGAGTTCATCCGATGGGGCTATGGCCCGTCGCACACCTGGCGGTGAACCGCGTGCGTGTCCGACCCGGTCCGAGTCGGGGTGGGGGCTGTTCCTGCGATGTGCGGGTGAACAGTCCCGGGCAGCGTGCCTCGCGATCCGCCGTACGGCGGTGGCATCCGCTGTGCGTGCCGGAGCTGTTGGTGGGGCTGCTCGGCATGCACGGGCCGGCGCCCGGCGGCGGTCTGCCCCGGCGGAGCCACGGACAGCAGGCGCAGGCACTCCGCTACGCCCCCGCCAAGGCCATGGCCGACGACATCGTCAGCGCCCAGCACGCCGAGATCGGTGAGATGAACAAGCTCCTCGGCAAGAGCGGGAGCCCAACCGAAGGCTGACCGGCCAGGCGTCAGGAGGTTCCGCCGGTCTCCTCCGGCGGAACCTCGTGGGCGTGCTTCAGCTCCGAGCGGGCCGTCACCCGCTCGGGGCCGGCGAGCTCGGACCAGTAGCGGTGGGTGCTGACGAACACCGCGAGTTCGTGCTCCCGCCGCCGGAGTTTCTCCACTTCGGCCTGTTCGTCGGCGGTCCAGCCCGGGGAGGCGGGGCGTTCCACCTTGCGCCAGCCGTTGTCGTCGCTGAAACCGTCCAGCGGCTCCACCGACCAGGGAAGCCGCTTCAGCAGGGCCGAGAGCTCGGCCCGGACCTGATGGAGTTCCTCCTGACCGGCCAGGAGGTCACTCGGAAAGTCATAGGTCGTAGCCACGGCTCAATGATACGCCTGTTCGAATTTGGCAGGCGAGTTCTTCCTGTGGTTCAGGCGGACGGGTGTACCTCGCCCACCACCCGGGCCACCACCGGAGCCGGGATCCCGTGCCGCTCGGCCGCGCGGAGCAACGCGCCGCCGATGGCGTCCAGTTCGAGGGGCCGGCCGGCCTCGGCGTCGCGCTGCATCGAGGACTTCGTCGACGCTGGGAAGGCGTCGTAGCGGGCGAGGGCCTGGGCCGGGTCCGCCGGGCCGCCGCACGCGCGGCTGATCGCGGCGGTTTCCTCCACCAGGGCCGTCAGCTCGTCGCGGTGGCGGGTGCGGACCTCGCCGAGAGGGAGGCCGTAGACGGTGGTCAGCAGGGCGAACGGCGCCAGGAACGACATCTTCGCCCACAGGGCCGCCGTCTCGTCCTCCAGCACGCGGGTGGCCGGACCGGCCGCGGCGAAGGCCTCGGCGAGGGCGTCGAGGCGGGCCCGGGGCACGTCCGTGCCGGTCAGGTCGATCTCCGCGAAAGGGCTGCCGTGTTCGACGACGCCCGGGGCCACACGGGTGGACTCGACGCGGATGACGGCGGGGGCGACGCGGTCGGGGCGGTAGCGGGCGCGCAGGGCCGCCGGGTGTTCCACACCGTTCAGGAAGGGCACGAGCAGGCCGTCGGACAGCACCGGGGCGGGCACTCGCGCCAGCGCGGCGTCGAGGGCGGTGTGCTTGACGGTGACCAGGCACGCGTCGACCGGTTCCCGCAGTTCGGTGTCGGCCTCGACGCGGGCGGTGAAGTCGCCGAAGCGGGCGCTGCGGACCTGGATGCCGTCGGTGCGCAGGGCCTCGGCGGTCCTCTCGCCGGACAGGCAGATCACGCGGTGGCCGGTGCGGGAGAGCAGGGCCGCGAGCAGGCCGCCCACGCCGCCGGGGCCCAGGACGGCCACGGTGAGTTCGTTCGCCACGAGGAATTCCTCTCGTCGGTCGGCCCCGGGACGGTGGCCGCCTCGGAGCGATCATGGCAGGAGCCGCTGTCGTACGGGGGCCGTAAGGGTGAGACTGGGGGCATGTGCCGGAGTATCAAGACGCTGCGTCCGCCCGCGATGCCCGAAGAGGCCACCGAGGCGGACGTGCGCGCTGCCGCCCTGCAGTACGTGCGGAAGGTCTCGGGCTTCCGCGCCCCCGCCGCTCACAATCAGGAGGTGTTCGACCGCGCCGTGGAGGCCGTCGCGCAGGCCACGACCGAGTTGCTGGACGGTCTCGAGGTCCGCGGGGCCGCGGCCAGGAAAGCGAGCTAGTGCCCGGCTCCTGGTCCCGGGGCCTCAGACCGCCAGTTCGGGCCGCGGTTCCGCTTGCGGCACGGGTGCGGCCTTCGCTTCCCACAGGGCGGTGGTCCGCCGGTAGCCGTAGACCACCGAGGCCATCGCCAGCAGCAGGAGGGGGCCGGCGAGCCACGGGTATGCGGCCATCTCCAACGGCAGGAAGCGGTAGGACGCCAGCAGTGCCGCGAAGACGAGCGTCCCGTAGGCGATCAGCCACCCGCCCGTGCGGTCCCAGCCGAGGTCGTACGTGCGCAGCGTGGCCTCGACCGTGTACGCGAAGACCACGCCGGCGACGAGGTCCACGCCGTAGTGCCAGCCGAAGCCCAGGGTGGCGGCGAGGGTCGCGATCAGCCAGAACGTGCCGGCCAGGCGCAGAGCGCGCGGTCCCGTGCGGGAGTGGATGAAGATCGTGGTGGCCCATGCCGTGTGCAGGCTGGGCATGCAGTTGCGCGGGGTGATCTCGTCGAACGGCAGCTCGTACGGGGTGGTGATCGGCGGCAGGGTGTTCGGCCACAGGTTCGCGGCCGCCCAGCGCCCGCCCTCGGGACCGTAGGCGAACATCGGCCCGACCACGGGGTAGATCATGTAGAAAGCCGGCCCGAGCAGGCCGATCAGCAGGAAGGTGCGCACCAGGTGGTGGCGCGGGAAGCGCTGCTCGGCCGCCACGTTGCGCAGCTGGTACAGCGCCACACAGACCGCGGCCACCGCGAGCTGGGCGTAGACGTAGTCGAGGGCGTGCTCGCCGACCGGGCCGCTCGCCTCGAGGAGCCGGCCCGCCAGCCACGACGGGTTGCCCAGCGCGTGATCGGCCATGGCGACGTACGGGTCGAGGACGACCGGGCGGGTCTTCGACGTGATCAGCAGCCAGGTGTCACCGGTCTTGCGGCCGGTCACCAGCAGCAGGCCGAGTCCCACGCCCTTCAGCATCAGGACGCGTTCGGGGCCGGTGCGGCGGGTGAGGGCGATGACCGCACAGCCCAGGATCACCCACAGCGCGCCGTTGCCGAACGGGTGGCCTTCGTCGGGATAGGTGCCGGTCGCCCAGCGGACCAGCAGGAAGACGAGGTCGATGCCGATCGCGGTGACGAGGGCCGTGAGCCGTTGCCGCCAGGTGAGCACCACCGTCATCAGCGCCATGCTGGCGTACAGCAGGAATCCGGACTTGGGGGCGTGGATCACCTCGCGGGCCTGCGTGGTGATGGGCCCCGGTATGCCGAGGTGGTGCGCCACGATCTGGAGCGCGATCAGAAATCCGAGAGTGATCACGCCGGCCGTGATCCACAGCATCGCCCGGGGGTGCCGTCTCGCGGCGAGCGTGATCCGTCTGGTGCGAGAGGCTTCCCGGGACGCCGTGGTGGTCAATGTCTCAGCCGCTTCCAGGTCTCTGAGTGGTCGTGGTGGTGGGTCGCAGCGCGGTCTACGACGTCCGCGGCTCGCGCCGCATCACATACGCCGCCCCTGCCCCGGCGCCGAACAGGGCCCCCACCGAGACCGCCGTCGCCACCCAGCTCGCACCCAGCCAGTGGGCGCCGAAGTAACCGAGGGCGACGCTGTAGGCGGCCCAGGTGAGACCGGCCACGGCCGACCAGGGCAGGAAGTCGCGGGCGCGGCGGTGGGCGGCGCCCGCGCCGAGGGAGACCACCGAGCGGCCGGCGGGAGCGAAACGGGCGAGGACGACGAGGGCCCCACCGCCTTGGGCGAGGGCCGCTCCGAGACGCTCCTGCGCGGTGGTCAGACGCCGGGAGCGGGAGATCGCCCGGTCCAGCCGGGCGCCGCCGCGCCGGGCGAGCCGGTAGGCCACCAGGTCACCCACGACGGAGGCGGTGGCCGCACAGAGGGTCAGGGCGAGGATGTCGGGCACGTCGGCCGCGGTGCCCGCCGCCGCGGCCATGGCCGCCGTGATCACCAGAACGCCACTGGGCAGCACCGGCAGGAACACGTCGAGCAGCACGGACAAGGCCACCGCCGCGTAGATCCATGGGCTGGCGACCAGCAGCCCCACTTGCTCCAGCACCGCAACTCCCCGTGACTCCCCCGTGGGCCAGACCGTGCCGCGGTGTCGCGGGGGAGCGGCAGGAGTGGCCATGACAGCCATAGAGCGTACGCCTGGGGCGTGACGGGCGGTTCACGGGGGGCTCATACGTTCGGTGCGTACTGTTCACCTCGTCGCGGATCGCCCCGAATTGCTGCCCTATGGGCCGTCGTCGCCACCGTCGCCCGGATCGATGGCCGGTGCAGACGGAGCGGCGCCTCCCCCCGGGGGAAGGCGCCGCTGCGTGTCCGGATGGCCTGGTGGCTCAGGCGGCCACCGGGGTCTGGCCCGCGGAGCGCTGTTCCTGTGCCGCGGTCCGCCTGCTCAGCAGCCGGTCCAGGCCGAACGCGCCGGACCCCGTGAAGATCAGCAGGAACATGGCCCAGCAGTACATGGCCGCCCCCTCGCCGCTGTTCTCGATCGGCCACAGGCCCTGGGGCTGGTGGACCTTGAAGTACGCGTACGCCATCGCGCCCGAGGAGATGAACGCCGCGATGCGGGTGCCGAGGCCCAGCAGGACCAGGGCACCCCCGACGAGTTCGATGACGGCCGCGTACCAGTTGGGCCAGGCGCCGGTCGCGGCGGTGCCGCCCTTGCCGTCCACGCCGCCGAGGACGCCGAAGAGCGCGACGGCGCCGTGGCAGGCGAACAGCAGACCGACGACGATCCGGAACAGGCCGAGCGCATACGGCTGGGCGCCGTTGAGGCGAGCGGTCATGTGGGGGGTCTCTCCTTCGGTTGGCCGGCCTTGGAGAGGCCGGTCGGGGACGGATACCGCGGAGTAACCCACGTTAGGTGCGCCTAATTGATACTTTCAAGTTCAACATTTGGCCACTGCTTTGCCTCCCCCTGGGGCCCCGTTTCGGGTCCAGTCGCACGTAGAACGGCTCTCGCCACCGCGTCAGCGTCCGAAAGAGTGACCGAATCCACCCCTGGGCGGGCTCCCGCAGCGGTCACCCAGTGCACGCCTTCTGTCGGCACTCCGAACGCGAACAGCCTTTTGTGTGCAACTCCTTGACGATCCATCAGCCGATAGGGGCGCGGGGTGACGTCCAACCCGCCCGTCTCGTAACCGTCCACGGTGTGGGGGCGGCACCGCCCGCTCCGCAGCAGGCCGGCCAGGAGGTCGTCGGCGGTGCGCCGCAGGTCGGGTTCGGGCAGCCGGGCCTCTATGAGGGTTTTCACACGGACGGCCGACCCCGGCACGTCGGGGGAGTGCGCCGCCCAGGCCCCGTCCTCGTCCGACACCCGCAGCCGCGGACCGAGCACCCGCACCACCCCCGCCTCCACCAGGGCCGCGAGTTCCTCGATGCGGCGCCGGGGCGGGCCGATGGACAGGAACGCGTTGAGCGGTGTGTACCAGCGGTCCAGGTGGTCCCGGCGGGAGGCGCCGGCGAGGCCGCCGTGGTCGACGATCAGCCGGAGCTCGTTGCGCAGGTCGCGCAGCACGTCGAGAGCCGCCTTCAACGGCCCGTGCACATTGCCCAGGGCGGCCTGTGCCGCGTCCTCGCGCAGATACGACAGCAGCCAGTCGCGCCACTCGCCGGGATGGGCGAAGTCCCGTCCGGAGTACGGGCGCGAGATCCGCTCCCAGCACCAGCGGTCGGCCTCCGGCACCCCGAACGCGTCCAGCAGGGGTGCCGCCTCCAGGGGGTCGCCGTGCGGGACGGCGAGGAAGCGCTCGGTGAACTCCCGCTCCCGCCCCGCGCGTGCCCCGGCCCGCCGGAGCAGCGCGGCGTAGTAGACCGTCTCCACCTCCTTCGCCACCAACGGCCATATCTCGGTGAGGAAATCGGGTGCCTCCCCGGAGTCGGCGCGTTTACGGAAGCCCGCGATCACCTCCGGGGTGAGGGCCAGCGGGACGTGCCGGCCGTACGGCCCCTTCTCGTTGTCGCCGCGCGCCTGGTAGGGGACGCCGCGCCGCGAACCGGCGAAGAGCCGCGGCTCGCGGCCGGAGGGGAGGTAGCGCAGTTGCCCGGCGTCCCGGACGAAACGGCCTCCCCGGCCGGTCGTCAGCAGAGCCGTGTGGTCGAAGAAGTTGAGGCCGAGGCCGCGCAGCAGGACGGGCTCGCCCGGGGGTATGGAGGACAGGTCGACGTCGGCCGGGTTGGCGGGCGGGACGTGGCGCAGACCGTGATGTGCGGCGTGGGCCGCCAGGCGCCGCAGATCGGGGCCGGCGGCCGCCGGGAGGTGTCCCTGGGCCAGGACGACCGCGGACAGGCCGGTCAGGGTGCGGCCGTCGTCGAGGGTGAGGCTCTGGCGGTCGCCGGGAGTGTCGTCGAGCCGTACCGCACGGGCCCGGTGGGTCTCGACCCGTACGGCCGGCGGCGCTTGCCGTACGACCTCGGCGAACACCCACTCCAGGTAGCGGCCGTAGTCGGCCCTGGCCGGGTAGTCGTCCGGGCCCAGGCCGCCGCCGGCCCACTCGTACAGGCTCGGACCCGGGCGGATCGGCCCTGAGCAGTCCACGCTGTCGTCGGTGAACAGGGTCACCTGGCAGGCCACGGTGTTCATCAGCAGCTCGGGCGACTGGGCGGTGCGCCAGACGCGGCCGGGGCCGGGCGGATCCGGGTCGACCACATGGACCGTCAGCCGGACCCCCGGCGCCAGGAGTTCCGGGGCGGAGGCGCACAGGCGTTCCAGGACGCTGGTGCCGCGCGGTCCGGCGCCCACCAGGGCGACGGACACGGCCGCGGGTCCCGCGGCCGGTGCGGAGTCCTCGGCGGGTACGGATTCCTCGGTTTCCTCGGTTTCCTCGGGCGACGCAGGCAAGGGTGGGACTCCCGGGCGTGTGGGGCGCGTGTCGGCGGTCCGCCGGACAGGAAGCGGACGGTCCGCCTCATCATGCCGTCGCCGGGAGCAGGGACCAGGGTTCGTGGGGAAGGATTGACGTCGCTGTGGGATGCCTCACTAGCATCACGGGACATCGCCGTACATCTCCCGCCACAGCAGGAGTAATCAGGCCGAACGGATGGGTCAGGGGGCGAGTTCGGTGTCCAGGAGTGTCGTCAGGCTCGGCCCCGCCCCCTGCCGGGCCTTGGCCTGCTCCAGTCGCAGCCGCGCCGTACGGCCGCGCAGGGTCAGCGTCATGAGCTGGTTGCCGAACCAGGGGCCGCCCGTCTTGCGCCAGCTGACCGGCGGGTCCGGGAGGCGGCCGTGCCGGGCGAGGCCGCGGCCCAGGCCCCGTGCCAGCGCGCTCCAGCCGATACGGAACGCCAGGCGCATCGACAGCGGGACCGAGTTGTGGACGGGTGAGCACACGAGCTGCAGCACCCGGGCGTCCGGACCCGAGCCGGGCCAGGAGGGCTCGGCGATGTAGGCGTGGTGGACATCGCCGGACAGCACGCACACCGTCGCCGGCGCGTCCCGCCCCGAGCCCGCCTCGGCGATCAGCTCCGCCAGCCCCGCGAAGGACTCGGGGAACGCCGACCAGTGCTCCAGGTCGGCGGCGCGCCGCACCTTCTCCCCGAACCGCGCCCACCGGTCGCCCCGCTCGCCGCCGCACAGCGCCGCGTTCCACCCCTCGGCGTCGTGCACCAGATGCGGCAGCAGCCAGGGCAGTGAGGTGCCGATCAGCAGGTGGTCGTACGCCTCGGGCGTGTCCCGCACCTGCTCGCGCAGCCAGGCGTCCTCGCCCGGGTCGAGCATCGCGCGCTCGTCCTCGGCCAGGACCCGGGCGGCCCGGCTGTCCACCATCACCAGGCGTACGCGCCCGAAGTCGCGCCGGTAGCTCCAGCGGACCGAGGCCGCGTCGGCGTCGGCCCGCGCGGCGAAGGTGCGCAGCACATCGGTGCCGTCGGAGGCCTCGCACACCGCCCCGTACACCGGGTCGGCCGCCAGCTCCTCGAGGGAGAGGTTCCCGAGGTGCTGGTGGACCCAGTACGACATCAGCCCGCTCAGCAGCCGCTCCCGCCACCAGTCGGTGGAGCGCATGTCGGCGAGCCAGGCGGCGGAGGTGTTCCAGTCGTCGATGACGTCGTGGTCGTCGAAGATCATGAAGCTGGGCACGGTGGACAGCAGCCAGCGGATGCGCGGGTCGAGCCACGACTCGTAGTAGAGGTGTGTGTATTCCTCGTAGTCCGCGACTCCGTTGCCCGGCCCTTCCTTCAGGTCGCGGCGGCCCGCCAGCCAGCGTTGCGTGGAGTCGGAGGTCTCGTCGGCGTACACCTGGTCGCCGAGCAGCAGCAGGACGTGCGGCCGCTCGCCCTCCGGGTCGGCCGCGAGGCGGGTGGCGAGGGCGTCCAGGGCGTCCGGGCCGACGGGATCGTCGCCGCCCGCCGGCGGGGAGGCCCAGCGGCAGGAGCCGAAGGCCACGTCGAGGCCGCCCTCCGGCCCCGGCGCGTGGATCGCCGAGGGCGGGAAGGGGGAGCCGGGCAGCGGCCACACCTGTGCGCCGTCGAGGAACACCTCGTACGTCGTGGTCGTGCCGGCCGTGAGGCCGGTCACCGGGACCAGCGCGTAGTGGTGGCCCGCGATCTGGAAGCTGCGGGCCGTGCCGCCGGCGCCGTCGGCGCAGCGCACCTCGGCGGTGCACGGACGGCTCGTCTCGACCCACACGGTCGCGGACGAGCCGTCGGTGTACCTCAGCAGCGGTCCGAGACGCAGTGCGCTCATGTCGTTCCCCTTCCGTCGCCCCGTACGGTACGGAACGGCGAAGGTCAGCGGGGAGGTCCCGACACGAATCAGCGTGTCAGCAGCTCGCCAGGTGGTTCTGCAGCGCGGACTTCTCGGCCGAGTCGACCGAGAGGCCGTAGTAGTACTTCACCTGCACCCAGGCCCGGGCGTAGGTGCAGCGGTACGCCGTCCGGGAGGGCATCCAGGTGGCCGGGTCCTGGTCGCCCTTGGCCTGGTTGACGTTGTCGGTGACCGCGATGAGCTGCGGGCGGGTGAGGTCGTTGGCGAACGACTGGCGGCGGGAGGTCGTCCAGGAGTCGGCGCCGGAGTCCCAGGCCTCGGCCAGCGGGACCAGGTGGTCGATGTCCAGGTCGGAGGCGGCGGTCCAGGTGGCGCCGTCGTAGGGGGAGTACCAGCTGCCGCTGGTGGCGGCGCAGGAGGAGTCCTGCTGGACGTCCGAGCCGTCACGCTTGAGGACGACCTCACGGGTGTTGCAGGTGCCGGACTGGGTGATCCAGTGCGGGAAGAGGTCGCGGTTGTAGCCGGTGCGGTCCTCGGCCGTCACGGTGAGCGTGGCGAGGTAGGAGCGGGCGGTGGCGCCGCTCACGGGGGTGGGCAGGGCGGCGGTGGCCGTGGGGGCGTTGAAGAGGGCCACGGAGGATATGAGGGCGGTGGCCGCCGCGGCCACGTTCAGCCGTCGACGCGCGTAGAACCTGGGCATGCGGACTCCCTGGGCAGAGGGGGGTGTTGGCTTGCGAGCAAGGGAATGCTCGCGGCGCCGTGTTGCGCACAGGTGTGCGCCCGGTGAGAAGTTAGTGACGCGGCCATGACATGACAAGGTTCCGGCGGAAAGTTTTCACGCCGACGGCGTCGCGTAGCATGGACGGCGCAGAAGGGGAGTAGCTCTTCGCCGGACCGTCGACATACTGCTCAGCTCGTCTGAGCCGGCGCCCGGAGGCCGGTCCTTTCCCGGACCTGCCAGCGAGACCTTCGGTAAAGCAGTGCACGCCCGTGCCGTCCGGCGCGGGCGTCGAGTGTGCTGCCGTGCCGAGGTGTCGTGTGCGAAGGTCCAGCACTCTCGGTGGGGCGGCCCCGACCGATTGAGGAACCCTTGATCAGCCTGACCGTGACGGCCGTCGTCTTCGGCGTCGTCTTCCTCGCAGAACTGCCGGACAAGACCGCCCTCGCCGGCCTCGTCCTCGGCACCCGCTACCGCGCCTCCTACGTCTTCGCCGGGGTCGCCGCCGCCTTCGCGCTGCACGTCGCGCTCGCCGTCGCGGCCGGCAGTGTGTTGACGCTGCTGCCGCAGCAGATCGTGCAGGCCCTCACGGGCGTGCTCTTCCTGGGCGGGGCCGCGGTGCTGCTGCTGAGGAAGGGCGAGGACGAGGAAGAGGTCCGCAAGCCGGAGAACCAGTCGTTCTGGAAGGTCTCCGGCGCCGGGTTCATGCTCATCCTGGTCGCCGAGTTCGGTGATCTCACCCAGATCATGACCGCGAACCTGGCCGCCCGCTACGACGATCCGCTCTCCGTCGGCCTGGGGGCGGTGCTCGCCCTGTGGGCCGTGGCCGGGCTCGGCATCGTCGGCGGCAAGGCGCTGATGAAGAAGGTGCCGCTGCGGCTGATCACCCAGATCGCGGCGCTGGTGATGCTGGCACTCGGGGTCTGGAGCCTGTGGGAGGCCGTGACCGGCTGAGCCGGGCGAGCTGAACAGCGGGTGAATGTCCGCGGGTGCCCCTGGCGCGAAGGCCGACTTGTTTTGTACCGTGGAGAAACAAAGTGGCCTCCGCCCGTTTTCCCTGACCGGCGGGCGGGGCCGCCTTGTCCCTCCCGGGGACGTGACGGTCGCGATCCGCCGTCCGCCCCCTCCCGCGCTGGTACGCGCCCCGAGCCTTGGAGCTGCCGATGACGGCCACCGCCGTGCTGACCGCCCGCGCCCTCCTGCTGGACATGGACGGCACCCTCGTCAACTCCGACGCCTCGGTCGAACGCGTCTGGCGGCGCTGGGCCGAGCGTCACGGGCTCGACGGGGACGAGGTCATGAAGGTCGTCCACGGCCGGCAGGGCTATGCCTCCATGGCGCTGCTGCTGCCCGGCCGGCCGATGGAGCAGAACCACGCCGACAACGCCCGGCTGCTCGCCGAGGAGACGGCCGACACCGACGGTGTCGTCGCGATCCCCGGCGCGGCGGAGTTCCTGGCCTCGCTGCGAGGGCTGCCGCACGCACTGGTGACCTCCGCCGATGTGCCGCTCTCGACCGCGCGGATGGCAGCGGCCGGCCTCGAACCGCCCGAGGTTCGGGTGACCGCGGAGTCCGTCGGGGCGAGCAAGCCGGACCCGGAGGGTTTCCTGAAGGGCGCCGCCGAGCTGGGGATCGCCCCCGCGGACTGTGTCGTCTTCGAGGACTCCGGGGCCGGGATAGCGGCGGGGCGCGCCGCCGGCATGACGGTCGTCGGGATCGGGCCCCGGGCCGCGTTCCACGAGCCGGACGTGGTGATCGAGGACCTCACGAAGGTACGCGTGGAGGCCGCGGCGGACGGGACGATCCGCCTGCACATCGCCTGAGGCCCGGTCGATCGGGTCGCCTCGGCTGATCGGGTCGCCTCGGTCGATCGGGTCGCCTCGGCTGATCGGGTCGCCCCGGTCGATCGGGTCGCCTCGGCTGATCGGGTCACCCCGGTCGATCGGGCCACCCTGGCGGTGAGGGGACGCAGTACGTCTCCGGGGCGGAGCCGGTGCATGAATCACCGAGGCGGAGCCGGTGCATGTGTCACTGTGGCGGAGCCGGCGGTTGCGGCACCTGCCCAAAGCCGGCGGTCGCGGCGCCTGCGCGGAGGTGTCGCGTGTGGCACCTGGAGGGAGCCGGTGCATGTGGCACCGGAGCGGAGCCGGTGCATGCGGCACCTGGACGGAGACCGGTGCGGCGGCCCGAGCGGTCGAACGCCTGCGGTCCCGCCGTGCGGGGGCGTGGCGGCAAGCCACCCGGACCGAACCGGCGCGTGCGCGTCACCCGGGCTGAGCCGCTGCCCGGGTCACGTGGGTGGCGATGGTGCGCGCGCACTCCAGGGACTCGGTGTGCGTCGTGTCGACCTCCACGTCGTAGCTCAGCCCCTCGTGCACGACGCGGGCCTGGGACGCGGCCATGCCGCGGACCCGGTCTCCCCGGGCGACCTCACGGCCCGCGGCGACCTCACCGTCGCACCGGACGCCGACCCACAGCACGGCGAGCCCGGACAGCGCCTTCTCCCACCGCTGCCGGGACGCCGGACCGCCGAGGAAGACGTCGTCGACGATGATCCCGGCCCCGGCGCGGGCCATGGCGGCGATGCCCTCGGTCCAGGCCGCGTCCAGGGCCCGGAACTCCGCGCCCACGCTCACACCGCCGTCCGCCGCGAAGGTGATCCCGCCGTCCGAGTCCCGCAGCTTCGCGGGCAGCGCCTCCACGAACGAGTCGACGCCGAAGGCCAGCCACGGACCGGGCAGCACGTCTTGCAGGCACCGGACGATGCCGGACTTGCCCGAGCTCGAACCGCCGTTGAGAACGATCACCTGAGTAGTCACGGCGTCACAGTAGGACGGCCCGGCCGGTCATGGCTCCCGGGTTTCCGACTCCAGCTTCGCCCTGGTCTCCCGGTCGTAGACGCCGAGGTCGTCCACCTGGATGCCGCGTGACCACTGGTAGGTGCGGACCGCGTCCTCGAGCCGGTCGTCGAAGGTGCCGTCGGTGTCGTCGTCGTAGAGGTACAACTGGCGCAGCCGGAGCTGGAGTTCGGTCACCTCCGTGCCGCGGTCGCCCAGGCGCAGGACGGTGGGGCCGGTCTTCTGGCGGCTGCTGTCCGGGGGTGCCTGGCCGGGGCCGGTCGCGGGGGCGGACGTCGGCGGTGCCGACGGGGAGGGCGACTGCGACGGGCTCGCCGAGGCGCTCGGTGCGGACGGCGACGGAGAGGCGGACGGGCTCCCGCTGCGGGAGGGCGAGGGGGCCGGTGCGGCGGGTGCCGGTGGAGCCGCCGACGCGCTGCCCGTCGGGGCCGTGGAGGCCGCGCTGCTCGACGGGGCGTCCGGCACACCCGCCCGGATGCCGTCCGGCAGGGCGGTGTCCCGGGACGGGCTCTCGTAGGAGAACAGCCCGGTCGCGTACCCGGCGGCCGTGACGACGGCGACGCAGGCACCGGCGGCGGCGATCAGGAGGGTGCTGCGCCGACGCGGACGACGCCTGCCGGACCGGCCCTCCTCCTGCGCGCCACCGTCTGCCCTCACCGTGCCGACGAACATGCGCAGGTCGGTGACGCTCGGCTCGGTCGCGGCAGGGGGCAGGGGCGTCGGAAGCGCCGAGGCGGCGGGAGCGGCCGGCAGTACGGCCGTCGCGTCCGGGTCGACCGGGCGCAGGGGCATGGTGGCGTCGGCGGGTGAGACCGGCTGAGCGGCGCTCCCGGGGGGCGAGGCCTGGGCGCTCGGGAACGTCGCCGCGGTGTCCGTCGCCGCCGGGCCCGGTGTGCTCGCGGCTGTGGGTCCGGGGCCCTGGGTGCGCGTGGCTTGCGTGGGGCCGGTTTCCGGCTGCCGGTGGGTGTCTTCGGGTAGCCGCTGGGCGCCCGGGTGCAGGGGCGGAGCGCCGGTGTCCGTCGCCGCCCGGGCCGGTGTGCTCGCGGCTGTGGGTCCGGGGCCCTGGGTGCGCGTGGCTTGCGTGGGGCCGGTTTCCGGCTGCCGGTGGGTGTCTTCGGGTAGCCGCTGGGCGCCCGGGTGCAGGGGCGGAGCGCCGGTGTCCGTCGCCGCCCGGCCCGGTGTGCTCGCGGCCGTGGGTCCGGGGGCCTCGGCGTGCGGTGCCTGCGCGGCGCCGGTGCCCGGCCGCCGGGGCGCGCCGTCACGTGCCCGCGGGGGAGCGGCGGCGGCGTCCGGACCGAAGGCGTGCGGGGTCGTCCCGGGTGAGTCGGCCGGGGCCGCGACGGGCGGGGCGTCCTCGGTCGGCGCTCGTGGTCCCCGCGGGCGTGCGGGCCCCGGCGGCTCGGCCGCCGAGGGGGAGTGCCCCTCGCCCGGCGTACGTGAGGCCGCCTCGCCCGGTCCGGCGGACCCGCCACCGTCGATCTCCACGTACGGGCGGATCCTCAGGGGGTCGAAATCCTCCGCTGCCGCCGCCTGGGCCGTGCGGGCGTCGCGGAGGGCCTCTGCGGCGCGGTGGGTGCAGGCGCAGGCGGGGGTGTTGTCCCGCTGTCTGGGTGCGCCGCACTCCGGGCACGGGTGGCCGTTCGGCGGTTCCACGCGTTCCTCCCTCCCCTCGCGAACTCCAGAGATTATCCAGATCTTCTCCACAGCGCAGTCGACGAGCCCCGGAACCACGGCTTCCAAAAGGGCCCGGCGGGCCATAACAGGTCACAGCGGTCACGATGGAAAATGTCACAGGAGTCTCGGGAGGTCTCATGGCCGGTGACGGGAACGCCGCCACACTGTCGCCCCAGAACGCCACAGCTCAGGAGCAGCTGGCAGGGAACGTCCTGGTCTCCATCGGCGCGCTGCTCCTCGGCATGCTGCTCGCCGCCCTCGACCAGACCATCGTGTCGACCGCGCTGCCCACGATCGTCAGCGATCTCGGCGGTCTGGATCACCTGTCCTGGGTGGTCACCGCGTATCTGCTGGCCGCGACGGCCGCCACCCCCCTGTGGGGCAAGCTCGGTGACCAGTACGGGCGCAAGAGGCTCTTCCAGACGGCGATCGTGATCTTCCTGATCGGGTCCGCGCTGTGCGGCACGGCCCAGGACATGGGCCAGTTGATCGCGTTCCGGGCTCTCCAGGGGCTCGGCGGCGGCGGGCTGATCGTGCTGTCGATGGCGATCGTCGGCGATCTGGTGCCGCCTCGTGAACGGGGCCGCTACCAGGGACTGTTCGGTGCCGTCTTCGGGGCGACCAGTGTGCTCGGACCGCTGCTCGGCGGGCTGTTCACGCAGCATCTGAGCTGGCGCTGGGTCTTCTACGTCAACCTGCCCGTCGGCGTCGTCGCGCTCGCCGTGATCGCGACCGTCCTGCACATCCCGCGCACGGCGCGCCGGCATGTCATCGACTACCTCGGCACCTTCCTCATCGCCGCCGTCGCCACCTGCCTGGTGCTGGTCGCCTCGCTCGGCGGGACGACCTGGGCGTGGGGGTCGTGGCGGATCGTCGGCCTCGCGGTCCTGGGCGTCGTCCTCGCCTTCGCCTTCGTGGCCGTGGAGCGGCGGGCCGCCGAACCCGTGCTGCCGCTCAAGCTCTTCCGCGTGCGCACCTTCACCCTCTCCGCCGTGATCAGCTTCGTCGTCGGGTTCGCGATGTTCGGCGCCATGACCTACCTGCCGACGTTCCTCCAGGTCGTGCAGGGCGTCAGCCCGACCATGTCCGGTGTGCACATGCTGCCGATGGTGCTGGGTCTGCTGCTGGCCTCGACCGCATCCGGGCAGATCGTCAGCCGCACCGGCCGCTGGAAGGTGTTCCCGATCGCCGGCACCGGCATCACCACGCTCGGGCTGCTCCTGCTCCATCAGCTCGACGAGCGCAGCTCCACCGCCGAGTTGAGCGGCTTCTTCTTCGTCTTCGGGCTGGGTCTCGGCCTGGTGATGCAGGTTCTCGTGCTCATCGTGCAGAACGCCGTCCCCTATGAGGACTTGGGCGTGGCGACCTCCGGTGCGACCTTCTTCCGCTCCATCGGCGCCTCGTTCGGGGTCGCCGTCTTCGGCACGGTCTTCGCGGGCCGGCTCGGCGACCAGCTCACGGACGCCTTCCGGGGCGCCCGGCTCCCGGCCGGTGTCTCGGTCGACGCGCTGGAGGCCGACCCACGCGGCATCGCCGCCCTGCCGCCCGGTCTGCGCCCGCCGGCCCTGCACGCCTACGCCGTCTCCATCACGGACGTCTTCCTGTACGCCGCCCCGGTCGCGCTCCTCGGCTTCGTGCTGGCCTGGTTCCTGAAGGAGGACCGGCTGCGCGGCTCGGTCACCGCCCCCGACGTCACCGAGACCCTGGCCAGCAACCCCGTCGAACGCTCCTCGTACGACGAGGTGTGCCGCGCGCTGTCGGTGCTCGGCACCCGCGCGGGGCGGCGCGAGATCTACCGGAAGATCACCGCGCGGGCGGGTTACGACCTGCTGCCCGCGACGAGCTGGCTGCTGCTGCGGATGCGGCGCTACGGCTCGGTGGAGCCGGGCATGCTCGCCGACACGATGCCCGTGCCCCTGACGGTCGTCATGGAGGCCGCGCGGCAGGCCGAGGAGCGCCGCCTCGCGGTGCGCCGGGGCCTCGACATGGTCCTGACCCACCAGGGCCGCCTGGTCGCCGACCGGCTGGCCGAGGCCCGCGAGGAGTCCCTCGCCGAGCTGCTCGGCGACTGGTGGGGGCCGGACCGGCCGACCGATCTGGCGGACCTCGTGCGGGAGATGAACGGCGAACTGTGCGGATCGCGGCGCGAGCGGCCCTACGGCACGCGCCCCACGGGGGAGACGGCCTGAGATCAGGCCAGGTCCTTGCTGAACCAGTGCTCGGCGTACGGGTCGTCGTTGTGCGGTGCCGTCTCCCGGTAGCCGAGGCGGGCGTACAGGCCGCGGGCCTCGACGAGATCGCCGCGGGTGTCGAGGATCATCCGGGTGGCGCCGAGCGCGCGTGCGGCGTCCTCGGCGGCCCCGACCAGGAGCGGGGCGCCACCCCTGCCGCGCATCGACGCGTGCAGGAACACCCGGGTGAGCTCGGCGGTCGTGCCGTCCAGGAGCCGTACGCCCGCGCTGCCGGCCGGCTCACCGCCGTACCGGGCGATCAGCAACCGTCCCCGGGGCGGCGCGAGATCGGCACCCGGTTGGGCGGCGATCTCCCGCTCCAGCTCGGCCGGGTCGGTGCGGCGCCCCTCGTGCAGCAGGTACCAGCGGTCGCTGACCTCGGTGTAGTACGCCCGCCAGAGAGCGGCGGCGACGGGGGAGTCGTACGGTTCGGGCGTCACGGTCCAGGTCATGAACCGCATTCTTCACAGGCGCCCCACCGGACACGCAATCGAATAGTTCCGGCCGTGTGTTCGCGCCCCGGTTGCGCCCGGGCGCCGTTTGGATACGGACTTCGGGGCTACCCGACGGGCGAACCGGCTCGCGAGGAGAGCCGGTTGGGCCGAGAACCCGGAAGGCATTCATGTCCACTGGCCTGATCATTGCTCTGATCGTGATCGCGGCGGTCGTCGTCATCATCGCGGCCGTCATGACCCTGCGCGCCCGCGGGGCTCGGCGTGGCCCGAGCCTGAAGCGGCGCTTCGGACCCGAGTACGACCGGGCCGTGGCCCGGCACGACGGTGACGCCAAAGCAGCCGAGCGCGAGCTGACCGAGCGCGTGCAGCGCCACGGCGACCTGCGGGAGCGGTCGCTGGAACCGGCACAGCGCGAGCAGTACGAGGCGCGCTGGACGGCCGCCCAGGAGCGGTTCGTCGACTCGCCGCGCGAGGCCGTCGCCGAGGCGGACCGGCTGCTCGCCGAGGTCGCCGGTGCCCGGGGCTTCCCGGACGGCGGGCAGTACGAGGAACAGCTGGCCGCACTGTCGGTGCACCACGCCCACCACGTGGACGGCTACCGGCGCGTGCACCGCGCGGCGCATCTGCGCGCGGAGGACGCCCGCGACGGCGGCCAGGGTACGGAAGACATGCGTGAGGCCATGGTGGCGGCCCGCGCCCTGTTCGAGGAGCTGGTGAAGCCGGCCCGCCACGGCGGCGGCCCGTCCGGCGGACGCCACGAGGAGGCTCGGCACGACGGGCACCACCGTGCCGGACTGAACGGCGGCCGCAAGGCTCCGGCCCACGGCGGCCATGTGCCGTGGGCGATGAACCGACGTCAGGCGAAGGAGAGTTGAGGCAATGACCGACATGACCCGCCCGCCCGGCGACCATACGCCGGCTGCCCCGGACGCCCGCGGCGAGAGCGCTCTGGGCACCGGCCGCCACCCGACCGCACCGGGCACGGGCCACGACACGGCCCGTGACCTGGACGCGGACCGCGGCACCGGCCGTGACCTGGACGCGGACCGTGGCGTCACGCACGGCACCGACGCCGACCGCGCCGCGGCGCACGGTACGGATGTGCCGGGCGCCGGCCGGCCCGGCGGCACCGAAGGCCGCCGCGGCGACCACGGCACCGGCATCGGTACCGGCATGGACAAGGCCGGCGCCGCGAAGAACCGGTCCCACCTCCTCGCCCACGAGGAGTGCGACAAGCTCGGCTCGCAGTTGCAGCACGCCGTCGCCGGATTCGTCGACGGGCCGCGGGCCGCCGTCGAGGAGGCGGACCACGTACTGGAGGAGATAGCGGCCCGGTTCACCGAGGCCGTCACGCAGCGCCGGCGCACCCTGCGCCACTCCTGGCAGTCCGTCGAGGGCGGCGAGAGCAGGTCGGTGTCGTCCGCCGACACCGAACAGCTCCGGCTGGCCCTGAAGGACTACCGCGAGCTGGCCGAACGGCTGCTGCACGTGTGAGCCGGGGTGGATCCCCCGGTCACCGGTCCGCCCGGCGCTCCCGCCACTGCCGTACGACGTCCTCGACGTCGTACGGCTTCTTTCCCAGCGGGGGGCCGGGCGGCGGCTTGAACATCATGGCGCGGACCTTGTCGTTGATCTCGCCGATGATCTTCCGCACGATCCGCTCCGAGGGGGCCGCGAGCGCGGCCTCCAGCGCGTCCTCCGCCTCCTTGCGCAGCGCCAGCGTCGGCGGGAGCACGGAGAAGCCCTCGCGGGCCATCTTCCGCTTGACCCACCACAGTTCGTCGTAGGCGCTCTCCATGTCACGCGGGAGCGGTTCGCCTGCTCCGGGCAGCTGGTCGAACTCCCCGCGCGCCTCCGCGTCACGGATCTGCTTGTCGACCCAGGACTCGAAGTCGACGCCAGGTGGCTTTCGCTCGGTCATGAGGCCATTGTGCCGGACACCGTGCGGCCTGGCGTTCTATCATGCGGCGGGCGAAAGACCCGGCAGGCCCACCGGGGACGTTCTCAGGAGGGGCGCACGTGCTCGAACTCACCATGGCCACCGTCGCGGAGGCGGAGGCGGGTGCCACGGCCGGCATGCTCATGGCCGAAGCGCCCAGCGAGCCGGGCTCGGTGCTGCGGGTGGGCCGCGACAAGTCCGTGTGCCGGCTGAGCACGCCGGACGACTGGCTGTTCGTCTCCCGCGTCCACCTGGAGTTCCTGTGCGGCCCGGAGGGGACCTGGCAGGTCACCTGGCTGCGCGGCTCCCAGCCCGACCCGTCCTCCGAGGTGCGGCTGGTCATGGGGGAGTACGTCCAGCCCCTCGCCTACGGCGGCACCGTCCCGCTGCCCGGGGGCGGCAGCGGCGAGATCATCGTCCAGGACCGCACCGCCCCGCGCAGCGTCAACGTGGGCTTCTACCACGAGGCGTGACGGCGCGGCTCACGCCAGCACGCGCGCCAGCGCGAACCCGTCGTAGCCCTTCATGCCCACCGTCTGGATCGCCGTGCCGCTCAGCCGCGGATGGCCGGCGATCAGCTCGATGGCGGCGCGGGTGCCCATCACGTCAGGGGCGGTGCTGTCCGCGTCGACGACCCGGCCGCCGCGCACGACGTTGTCGAGGACGATCAGGCTGCCCGTGCGGGTGAGCTTGATCGCCCACTCCACGTAGTGCGGGTTGTTGGCCTTGTCGGCGTCGATGAAGACCAGGTCGAACGGGGGCGGGTTCTCGTCGGCCAGCTTGGGCAGCGACTCCAGGGCCGGGCCCGTCCGCACCTCGACCAGCTTGTCCAGGCCGGCGCGGGCGATGTTGCGGACGGCGACCTCGACGTGCCGGGGGTCGTACTCCAGGGAGATCAGCCGCCCGTCGGAGGGCAGGGCGCGGCCCAGCCAGATGGTGCTGTAGCCGCCGAGGGTGCCGATCTCCAGGATGTGGCGCGCGCCCTGGATCTGGGCGAGGAGCTGGAGGAGTTTGCCCTGGTTCCCGGCGACATTGATGTGCGGAAGCCCGGCGGCGTCGCTGTCCCGCAGGGCGGCCGCCAGGGCTTCGTCGTCCGGGGCGAGGTGGGCGGTGAAGTAGGCGTCGACCTCGTCCCAGACGTGCGACTCGCTCATGCACCTCTACCTTTCGTCAGCCTAGTTAGCATCCCTAACTACTGGCGCTGACGAAGATAGTTGGTCGCGCGGGTCGCTGTCAGCGGGGTTTCACCCGGCGTGTCGGCCCTGGCCCTGCGCCGGGCGGTGCGCTGTCTCCGCGACGGCGAGTCGCTGCTCGCGGTCGCGATCACCGGCTGCGCCACGATCGCCGTCTCGCCCACGGCCTGGCAGCACCAGCTGCTGTGGGTGCTGCTCGCGGTCGTCGGCCGGGTCGGCCGACGCGCCGGTGACAGGTACGTGTGGCCGGTCGCACCCTGTACGAAGACGTTGAAACGGGTGGGGGCGTTCATTCCCTGCGGCAGACTGTCGAGTCGGCCCCGCATTCGAACCACACGGTCTTCCCGCCTCCGGACCACAGCGACACGCCCCACTTGTCGGCCATCGCGTCGAGCAGGAGCAGCCCTCGGCCGTTCTCGGCGTCCGTGTCCAACGAGTCCGGTGTGCACGGCAGTTCGTCACTGCCGTCCGTGACCTCCACCCGTACGCCGGTGCGCTGTCGCAGCAACAGCAGCGTGCAGCGGCGGTCCGGGACGTGCCGTACGACGTTGGCGAGCAGCTCGGTCACGCCCAGCTCCACGGCGTCCGATAGCTCGGGCATGTGCCACTCGTCGAGGAAGGAGCGGACGATACGGCGGATGTGCCGGGGGGCGTGCGAGCCGACGGTGAGGCGCATCGCGTACTGGGCGGGAATGTAGTCGTTCACAGGACGAGCCTGACGTGCGGTGACTACCCTCGGCTACGGAACGGATACAACCCGTCCCGTGGTGGACGGAGTTGCGTGAGAGGGGCTCTGCGTGACCAACATCAACGCCCTTGACCCAGGTGCGTCCCCGCTCGACTACTACGGCTATGAGCTACGGCGCCACAGGGAGGCGGCCGGGCTGACGCTCAAGCAACTCGGGGGAATCCTCAGCTACACCGGCTCACTCGTGGGGCAGATCGAGACAGCCCGCAAGGTTCCGACGCCGGAGTTCAGCGAACGGGCGGACGCGGCGCTGGGCACGGACGGCTTGTTCTCCCGGCTGGTCGAACTGGTGCTGCGCAGTCGGCTTCCGGCCTGGTTCCAGCATGTGGCGGAACTTCAGGCGCGGGCCACCGAGATCTACTCCTTCGAACCGCAGGTGATCCATGGCCTCCTTCAGGCCCATGCCTACGCCCGCGCCGTGCTCGGCCTGATCGATCAGACGGACCTTGATGACCGCGTTGCCGTTCGCCTGGCCCGCCAGCGCATCTTCGAGAAGAATGAACCGCCTGTCTTCTGGGCGATCCTCAGTGAAGCCGCTCTGTACCAGGAGATCGGTGGGCCCAAGAACATGCGGGAGCAACTGGCCCATCTGTTGTCGTTCGAGGGCAGCCCCCGGATCAACGTCCAGATCCTGCCGTTCTCGGCTGGAGCGCACGCGGGGCTGACAGGCTCATTCGACCTCTACCGCTTCGCGAGTGACCCGGCCATCGTTTATACGGAGGGTTACGGCAGCGCGCATCCCACCGCCAATCCGGACACCGTCAAGGACTGCTCGCTCCGTTACGATCACCTCCAAGCCGCCGCGCTCTCCCTCAGGGACTCGGCGGAGCTGATCCGGCGTGTAATGGAGGAACGCTATGGAGAGCAACGCGCTTCCGACGGGGGTCCAGTGGCGTAAGTCCAGCTACAGCAGCGACCAGGGCGGCAACTGCGTCGAATGCGCGCCGTTCGGGGCCCTGGCCTGGCGTAAGTCGACGTACAGCAGTGACCAAGGCGGCCAGTGCCTCGAAGTCGCCGAAACCCCGGAGGCCGCTGTCGCCATACGGGACAGCAAGAACCCGGCGGGACCGATGCTCACCCTCGAACCCGCCGCCTTCACCGCCTTCGTCGCCTGGACGTCTACAGCCGCTGAATGATCGTGCCGGTGGCCAAACCGCCCCCCGCACACATGGTGATCAGCGCGAACTCCTTGTCCGCGCGCTCCAGTTCATGAAGGGCCGTCGTGATGAGCCGGGCCCCGGTCGCTCCCACCGGGTGCCCGAGCGCGATGGCGCCGCCGTTGACGTTCACCTTCGACAGGTCCTGGTCGAAGACCCGCGCCCAGCTCAGCACCACGGACGCGAACGCCTCGTTGATCTCCACCACGTCGATGTCCGTGAGGGACATCCCCGCCTTGCCCAGGACCGCCCTGGTCGCGTCGATCGGGCCGTCGAGGTGGAAGTGGGGGTCGGAACCCACCAGCGCCTGGGCCACGATCCGGGCCCGGGGCCGCAGCTTCAGCGCCCGGGTCGTCCGCTTCGACGCCCACATGATCGCCGCCGCCCCGTCGGAGATCTGCGAGGAGTTGCCGGCCGTGTGCACCGCCGTGGGCATGATCGGCTTCAGGGAGGCCAGGGCCTCCGCCGTGGTGTCGCGCAGCCCCTCGTCCTTGTCGACCAGGCGCCACATGCCCTGCCCGGCGTGCTGCTCCTCCTCGGTCGTGGGGACCTGGACCGCGAACGTCTCCCGTTTGAAGCGCTCCTCCGCCCAGGCGTGCGCGGCCCGTTCCTGGGAGGCGAGGCCCAGCGCGTCGACGTCCTCGCGGGTCAGGCCGCGGTGGCGGGCGATGCGCTCGGCCGCCTCGAACTGATTCGGCAGGTCCACGTTCCACTCGTCGGGGAACGGCTTGCCCGGCCCGTGCTTCGAACCCGACCCCAGCGGCACCCGCGACATGGACTCCACCCCGCACGAGATGCCGACGTCGATCACGCCCGCCGCGACCATGTTGGCCACCATGTGCGAGGCCTGCTGCGAAGAGCCGCACTGTGCGTCGACCGTCGTCGCGGCCGTCTCGTACGGCAGCCCCATGGTCAGCCAGGCCGTGCGCGCGGGGTTCATGGACTGCTCGCCGGCGTGGGTGACCGTACCGCCGACGATCTGCTCGACGCAGTCGGCGGGGATGCCGGTGCGGCCCAGGAGTTCGCGGTAGGTCTCGCCCAGGAGGTAGGCGGGGTGCAGATGGGCGAGCGCGCCGCCGCGCTTGCCGATCGGGGTGCGTACGGCTTCGACGATCACGGGTTCGGCAGCCATGGGTGCGGGTCCTCTCCGGGAGGCTCAGCGGAACTAGTACGCGTTCTAGTTCTGCAAGCAGTGTGCTGAGGCCCGCTCGGTGACCGCAAGGGTCGTGCGGACAATTGGCGGGCCCGCGCCTCTTGCTACTTGTAGAACCCGTTACTACCGTCACCGCGACTCCGCACAGCTGATGGGACGTCAGACCTCAGAGTCGGTACGAGTGGTGGGAGCCGCCCATGCCCTGTCCCGCGCTACCCGACGGGTTCGACTTCACCGACCCCGATCTGCTGCACCACCGTGTGCCCCTGCCGGAGTTCGCCGAGCTGCGCCGGGCCGAACCGGTCTGCTGGGTGCCGCAGCCGGCCGGTCTCGCAGGCTTCCATGACGAGGGGTACTGGGCGGTCACCCGGCACGCCGACGTCAAGTACGTCTCCACGCACCCGGAGTTGTTCTCGTCGTCCCTCAACACGGCGATCATCCGCTTCAACGAGCACATCGAACGCGACGCCATCGACGCGCAGCGGCTCATCCTGCTGAACATGGACCCGCCGGAACACACCCGGGTCCGGCAGATCGTGCAGCGCGGGTTCACGCCCCGGGCCATCCGGGCGCTGGAGGAGCGGCTGCGCAACCGGGCCCGCTCCATCGTCGAGGCGGCCCGCGCGCACACCGGGCCGTTCGACTTCGTCACCCAGGTCGCCTGCGAATTGCCCCTCCAGGCGATCGCAGAGCTGATGGGCGTCCCCCAGGAGGACCGGGACAAGATCTTCGACTGGTCCAACAAGATGATCGCGTACGACGATCCCGAGTACGCCATCACCGAGGAGGTCGGCGCCGAATCGGCCACGGAGATCATCGCCTATGCGATGAACATGGCCGTCGACCGCAAACAGTGCCCGGCCCACGACATCGTCACGCAACTCGTCGCGGCCGAGGACGAGGGCAACCTCAGTTCCGACGAGTTCGGCTTCTTCGTGCTGATGCTGGCCGTCGCGGGCAACGAGACCACCCGCAACGCCATCACCCACGGCATGCACGCCTTCCTCACCCACCCCGGGCAGTGGGAGCTGTACAAGAACGACCGCCCGGAGACGGCGGCGGAGGAGATCGTGCGCTGGGCGACCCCCGTCGCCGCCTTCCAGCGCACGGCCACGCAGGACACCGAACTCGGCGGCAAGCGCATCCGCGAGGGCGACCGGCTCGGACTGTTCTACGCCTCGGCCAACCACGACCCCGAGGTCTTCGACGACCCGGACACCTTCGACGTCACCCGCGACCCCAACCCGCACCTCGGCTTCGGCGGCGGCGGCCCCCATTACTGCCTGGGCAAGTCCCTCGCCGTGCTGGAGATCAACCTCATCTTCAACGCGATCGCCGACGCGATGCCCGGGCTGAAGCTGGTCGGCGATCCGCGGCGGCTGCGGTCGGCGTGGATCAACGGGGTGAAGGAACTGCCGGTCAGCACGGGCTGAGGAACCCCCTGGGCATGGCGAAGGCGACGGCCCCGGGGATCAGGGGGCCGCCGCCTTCGGTCGGTGGGGTGGGCCTGGTTCGGCACCGGCAACCGGTCCGCGGGCCGTGCGGGGCGGCGGGCAGCGGTCGTCCACGGAAGCAGCCGCGCCGGGCGCGCGCAAAGGCCCCTCTTACTAGGGAGGGCAGCACCGCAGCGCAGGTCGGACCCTGTGACCGGGGCTTGTCGCTACGGCCCCGCCTCGTACATGACCCGTGTCACGTGGGCAGCCTCACTTCCCGGCGGTCTCGAACGTGACCGGCGTCTCGAAGGCCGCCCGGCGCGTGGCCCTGCGCAGCGCCCGGAGGACCGCGGGGCCGAGGGTGAGCGTCAGGACGACCGTGACGACGGCCCGGCCCAGGTCCCAGCCGAGTGACGTGGCGACGCAGTACGCGACGAAACGGGCCAGGTTCACGGCGACGGGCGCGTGCGGGTCGAAGGCCACGTTCGAGGCGAGGGCGCTCATGAAGGGCCAGCCCGCCATGTTCATCACCGTGCCGTAGGCGAACGCGGCGAGCAAGCCGTAGCAGGCGAGCATCGCGAGCTCTGCCCGGCCGCGCAGCCGGTCCGGGCCGGGCAGCAGGCCCGCGCCCATCGCGAACCAGCCCATCGCCAGCATCTGGAACGGCAGCCACGGCCCGACCCCGCCGGTGAGCAGCGCGGACGCGAACATCGTCACCGAGCCGAGGACGAACCCGAAGCCCGGCCCGAGCACCCGGCCGCTCAGCACCATCAGGAAGAACATCGGCTCGATACCGGCCGTACCGGCGCCGATCGGCCGCAGGGCCGCCCCGGCGGCGGCGAGCACCCCGAGCATCGCGACCGCCTTCGGGCCGAGGCCCGACTCCGATATCGCCGCTGCCACGACCGCCACCAGCAGCACCAGCAGGCCCGCGAAGAGCCAGGGCGCGTCCTGCGCGTGCGCGCTGAGCCGTGAGGTGGGCGGGGTGAGGAAGGGCCAGCCGAAACCGGCGATCCCCACGGCACTGACCAGGACCAGGGCGGCGAGGGAGCGGGGGCCGAGGCGGACGGCTCTGGCCTGCCGTTGCGTGCTCATGTGGTGGTCTCGAGAGCGAGGGCCGCGCGGACCTGGGCGACCGTGAGCCACTGCTGAGGTGCCAGGATCTTGGTGACCTGCGGGGCGAAGGACGGGGAGGAGACCACGATGTCCGCCGTCGGACCGTCGGCGATCACCTCGCCCTCGGCGAGCAGGACGACCCGGTGGGCGAGCTCCGCCGCCAGTTCCACGTCGTGCGTGGCCAGCACGATGGCGTGCCCCTCGGCGGCAAGGGACCGCAGCACCGCCACCAGCCGGGCCTTCGCCGCGTAGTCCAGACCCCGGGTCGGCTCGTCCAGAAGGATCATCGGAGGCCGGGCGGTCAGCACGACGGCCAGGGCGAGCGCGAGTCGCTGCCCCTCCGAGAGGTCCAGGGGGTGGGTGTCGTCGGTGACGCCCGGGAGAAGCTCGGTGACCAGGGCCCGGCAGGTGCCTGGGCCCGCGCCCGCGTCCTGGTCGGCCGCGGCACACTCGGCGGCGACGGTGTCGGCGTAGAGCAGGTCGCGCGGCTCCTGGGGGACCAGGCCGACCTTGCGGACGAGGTCCTTGGGCGCCGTGCGGTGGGGGGTGCTGCCGCTGACCCGGACGGATCCCGAGCTCGGCGGGACCAGGCCGACCAGGGAGTTGAGCAGGGCGGACTTCCCCGCGCCGTTGCGGCCCATGAGGGCGATGGTTTCGCCGGGGGTGATGGTGAGGTCGATGTGGCGCAGGGCGCGGACGCGGGAGCGGGTGACGGAGAGGGCCCGGACTTCGGCCGCGCCTACCGGGGTGGGTCGTTCGGAGGGTTTGCGGGTGCCGGTCGAATGTGTTTGATCGCGCGGTTCCCCGCGCCCCTTGGGGGCGCTCTCCAGCCGTTGCCTCAGATCGGCCGCCCTGCGACGGGCGTCGCGGACCGTCAGCGGGAGAGGATCCCAGCCCGCCAGGCGGCCCAGGTCCACCACCGGCGGGTACACCGGGGACACGGCCATCACCTCGGCCGGGGGGCCCACCACGGGGGCAGCCCCCGGGCTCGGCAACAGGACGACCTGGTCGGCGTACTGGATGACGCGTTCCAGGCGGTGCTCGGCCAAGAGGACCGTGGTGCCGAGGTCGTGCACGAGCCGCTGGAGGACGGCCAGTACCTCCTCGGCGGCCGCCGGGTCCAGCGCGGAGGTCGGCTCGTCCAGGACGAGGACGCTCGGGTGCGGGGTGAGGACCGAGCCGATCGCGACGCGCTGCTGCTGCCCGCCGGAGAGCGTGGCGATCGGGCGGTCGCGCAGACCGGCGAGGCCCAGCAGGTCGAGCGTCTCCTCGACGCGGCGGCGCATCACGTCCGGGGCGAGGCCCAGCGACTCCATGCCGTAGGCGAGTTCGTCCTCGACGGTGTCGGTGACGAAGTGGGAGAGCGGGTCCTGGCCGACCGTGCCCACGACGTCGGCCAGTTCGCGCGGCTTGTGCGTGCGGGTGTCGCAGCCGGCGACCGTGACCCGGCCGCGCAGGGTGCCGCCGGTGAAGTGCGGGACGAGTCCGCTGACCGCGCCCAGGACGGTGGACTTGCCCACGCCGGACGGACCGGCCAGCAGGACCAGTTCGCCCTCCGGGACCTCGAAGTCGACACCCCGCACGGTGGGCCCGGCGGCCCCGTCGTACGTCACGGAGACATCCTCGAAGCGGATCACGACGGCTCCTCGGGATCGGGGGCGACGAAAGCGGGCAGCAGGCCGAGCAGGACGGCCGCGGCCGGCCACAGGGGCAGGGTGGGGGTGACCAGGGGCACCACACCGGGGTGCAGCGCTGCGGGGTCGCGGGACGCGGCGAGGGCGAGCAGGACCGCGACCGCCACGCCGGAGGCCACGACCAGCCCGGCGCGCACGTCCCAGCGGTCCGGGCGGTAGCGGGTGCGGAGCGAGCGGCGTCCGCCGAGCTTGAGACCCGCGAGGGCGGCGGCGAGACCCGCGAGGAGCACGGGGAAGCCGTAGCCGGGGCCGTCGGCCGTGAGGAGGCCGTACGTTCCCGCGCAGACGCCGAGCAGGCCGCCGAGGGTCAGGGCGGTGGTGGTACGCCGGACCACGGGGGGGACCTGGGCGGTACGGCCGTAGCCGCGGGCGTCCATCGCGGCGGCGAGGGCGACGGAACGCTCCAGCGCGCCCTCCAGGACCGGGAGGCCCACCTGCACCAGGCCCCTGATGCCCTGGTCCGGGCGGCCGCGCAGACGGCGGGCCGCCCGCAGGCGCCGGACGTCGGCGATGAGGTTCGGGGCGAAGGTGAGGGCGACGACGACCGCGACACCCAACTCGTACAGGGCGCCCGGGAGGGACTTGAGGAGGCGGGAGGGGCTGGCGAGGGCGTTCGCGGCGCCGACGCAGACGAGGAGGGTGGCCAGCCTCAGACCGTCGTACAGGGCGAAGGTGAGAGCCTCCGCGGTCACCTCGCCGCCGAGGCGGATGCCCTGGGCCCAGGCGGGGAGGGGGAGTTCGGGGAGCGTGAGGAGGGTGTGCGTGCCGGGGATCGGCGAGCCGAGGACGGTGGCGAAGAGCAGTCGGACGAGGATCACGGCGAGGGCGAGTTTGACGAAGGCGCCGTAGGAGCGGGACCAGGGGGTGTCGGGGCGGCGGGTGGCCACGACGTAGGCGGAGACCGTGATGAGGAGGGCGAGGAGCAGGGGGTTGGTGGTGCGGGTGGCCGCGGTGCCGAGGGACAGGGACCAGAGCCACCAGGCACCGGGGTGCAGTTGAGCCCGGTGCCGGTGCAGGCACCGGGTGCTGCTACCCACGCCGTCGTACCTGCCGGACCGCCGCACCACCCAGGACCACCACCAGGGCGATGCCCCCGACCAGGCCCAGGGACGGCCCGTCGTCCGACGGGGAGTTCTTCCCCGCTGCGGGCCTCTGCTTCTGCTGCTTGCGGGAGACCTGTTCGCCGCAGCCCTTCTCCGGATAGCCCGAGATCGCACACAACAGGGCGTTGGTGTCGTAGCGCAGCGGCTCGGCCACCGAGGCCAGGGCCTGGGCCGTCGTCGCGTCGGGGGAGACCCGGGCGCAGGCCGTGCGGGCGGAGGGCGGGATCTCGTCCCCGGGGGCGTCCGACGGTGTGCCGAAGTCGATGACCAGGGCCACCCGCTTCCGGCCCTCCTGCGCGGGCGTCTTCGCGCAGATCCTCGCGAAGTCGGCCGTGCCGCGCGGCCGGAGTGCACTCGCGGAGTCCTCGCTCACCGCGAAGCGGAAGCCCTGGACGTCGCCGTCGGAGGGGCGGGCCAGGGACGGACCCTGGGTGGCGTAGACCCAGCGGCCCGCGTCGCGCTCCCAGAACGACCAGTACCGGTACCCGGCGGCCTGGGCCTGGCCCGCGCCCGCACACAGCAGGAGCGAGGCCAGGAGGAGCAGAACGGCCCGGCGGATCACAGCTGCCGCTGCTTCTTGCGGCCGGTGAACAGGAACCCGATGCCGATCCCGGCGACCAGGCAGACGCCGACGTACCACCAGACCCCGAAGAAGTCCGAGCCGGAGTCCTCCTTGTCGTCCGCGGCCTTGGTCTTCCCCGCGGCCTGCGGGGCCGGGCCCGTCGCGCCCAGCTGCTTGACGAGGTCCGCGCCGCCGAAGTCGCGCGGGTTCGTGCCGGTCGCGTGGGCGGCGAGGATCAGCTGGGCGTAGGCGGCCGGACCGCTCTGCGCGGCCCAGGAGGCGGACTTCTTCTCCAGCCACCGCACGGACTTCTCCGCCTGCCCGGTGTCGCCCCGAGCGGCGAGCGCGACGACCGCGTCGGCGGTGTTGCCGAAGTCGGGCTGGGGCTCGGCACCCGCCAGGGCGGACAAAAGGTGGTCGCCGTCCTTGGCGAGGGCGGCGGTGAGATAACCCGCACCGTTCGCCGCCGCCTGCTCGGGCGTGGTGGCCTTCTCGCAGGTCGCCTCGGACTTCTCGCCCGGCTTGACGACCATGCCCTGGCCCAGCGCGCCGAGCACACCGGCCGCCGTGGCGTCGGCGTTGGCGGTGAGCTTGCCCTTCTTGTCCGGCTGGAACGCGAACGCGCCGCCGCCGTCCCCGCCGCAGGGCAGCGCGAGCTTCAGCAGGGCGTCGTAGGGCGACTTGCCGCCCTTCTCGACCTGGTCCGGCTTCTCGCCCGCCGCGACGAGGGCACCGATGACGATCGACGTCGAGTTGGTGTCGCTGGCGCCGCCGGGCGCGTAGCCCCAGCCGCCGTCCTGGTTCTGGACGGACTTCAGCCAGCCGACGGCCTTGCGGCTGACCTCCTCGTGCCCGCCGAGCGCGGCGAGGGCCTGCACCGCCGCCGACGTGGCATTGGTGTCCAGCATCGTCTTGGCGTCGCACGCGGTGGCGGGATCGGGCCGGTACGAGGCGAAGGAGCCGTTCTCGCACTGCTGGCGCACCAGCCACTGCACGGACTTCGCGGCCGGCTTCACCCCCACCGTGTCCTGTGCGAGCAGCGCGAGCGACTGGCGCCAGACGCCGTCGAACTTCGGGTCCGAGTCGCCGTACAGGGCGGAGGGGAACGCCTGGGAGGGCGACGGGGACGGGGCGGCGGCGGCCGGGGTTGCGGCGCCGATCACGGCGACGGCGGCCAGGACCGCGGCGCTGCGGCGGACGTTCATGATCGGCGGGGGCCTCTCCCTGTGGGGGAGCCGGGCAGCACGGGACACCCCGGCGGCTCGGCTCCGTATACCTCGACGGTGCCGTGCACCGGCGATCTGCCGGGCACGTGAGCCGGTCACGAAACCGTACGAAGCGATCCGGCTCACCGCCTCGGAGCGGCGGTATACGGTTGCGGGTCAGCGCCGGAATTGCACCGGCTTCCCCCCGTACGGTGTGATGACGACCCGCTTACTGTACCCGCACGTAGAAATCGGGCCGAGGGGGCCGGGGGGCCGGGGGGCCGGGGCCGCACGGTGGGCTGCGCCTGGGGACGCCCGGGGACGCCGGCCTGCGCGGTGGCACGGTCTCGTGCCGGCCGGTGCGCCGGTGGGGGGCGCGGCTTCGTCCCGGGCGGCGGTTGCGTCCGGTGGGTGGGGCCGATCTCCCCGTATCCGTGGGGTACCGGGTGGGCGGGGTGGCTTCAGGGCCCTCTCCGCACCCGCCTGTGCCATGCTCGCCGCCCTCCTCGCCGGCCCGTCGCCACTGACGCGACCGGCCCCGGGCGAGGTCCTGCGCAGGCGGGGTGCGGTCCGACGGTGAGCCGGATGGAGGTCGAACTCCTGGGCGCTGCCGAGGAGTTGATCCTCTTCGGGGCGCAGACCGGCTAACGTGGGGTTCCCCGACCTCACACGCCAGGAGCGTCCATGACCGACCAGGTGGAGAACTCCCAGCAGGAGCCGTTCCCCAAGATCGACACCTCGGTTCCGCACTCGGCCCGGATCTGGAACTACTGGCTGGGCGGCAGGGACAACTACGAGGTCGACCGGGTGGCCGGTGACGCGTTCCGCGAGATCTTCCCCGGCATCGAGACCGGGGCCCGCGCCGCCCGCTACTTCCTCGCCCGGGCCGTGCGCCACCTGGCCGGCGAGGAGGGCATCCGCCAGTTCCTGGACGTCGGCACCGGGCTGCCCAACGTGGACAACACCCACCAGATCGCCCAGCGGGTGGCCCCGGAGAGCCGGATCGTCTACGTCGACAACGACCCCCTGGTGCTGGCCCACGCCCGCGCCCTGCTGGCCAGTACGACGGAAGGCGTCACCAACTACGTCGACGCGGACCTGCGTGAGCCGGAGACGATCGTCCGGGAAGCCGGGAAGACCCTCGACTTCGACCGGCCCGTCGCCCTCATGCTGATGGGCATCCTGGGCCACATCGAGGACCACGACGAGGCCCGCTCGATCGTGCGCCGGCTGGTGGACGCCCTTCCTCCCGGCAGCTACCTGGTGCAGTACGACTCCACCGACACCAGCGAGGACTACGTCCGGGCCATCCAGCAGTACAACGAGGGCGGTTCGATCCCGTACATCCTGCGCAACCCCGAGCAGATCGAGCGCTACTTCGACGGTCTGGAACTGCTCGAACCGGGTGTGGCGTCGTGCTCACGCTGGCGACCCGACGCCGCGGCCCTGGGACTGCCCGCGGAGGTGCACCAGTACGGCGGGGTGGCCCTCAAGCGCTGACCCTCAGGTCTCCTGGAGGATGCGGTGCAGGACGGTCGGAGTCTCGTCCGGCGACTCGGCCTCGACCACCAGCCGGTTCATGGCGTCCCAGTAGCGCTCGATCTCGGCCGGCCGGTCGGGGTGGAGGGCGGTGGTGAGCTGCTCCAGGCAGACCACGTCGGGCAACTGCCCGCCGGGCAGCCGCAGAATGGTGACCGGGCCGCCCTCCGCCGCATGGCCGCCGGCGGCGAACGGCAGGACCTGGATCGTGACCTGCGGCAGCCGGCAGAGCTCGATGAGATGCCTGAGCTGGGCGCGCATCACGGGGATGCCGCCCACCGGGCGGCGCAGTGCCGCCTCGTCGATCACGGCCCACAGCCGGGTCGCCGGCTGCCGGTGCAGGATCCGCTGGCGGGCCATCCGCAACGCGACCCGGCGATCGATCTGTGCCGCACCCGCGTCCGGGTGGGCGAGCCGGACGGCCGCCCGCGCGTAGTCGGCGGTCTGGAGCAGGTCGGGGACCCGCTGGACCTGGAAGCAGCGGATGAGGCTCGCCGCCTGCTCGGCGCCCAGGCAGGTCTGCGTCCAGGCGGGCACCACATCGCTGTAGGACCGCCACCAGGCCGGGGTGTTGGCCTGCTCGGCCAGTGCCAGCAAGGTGGCGCGTTCGGCCTCGTCCGTGACGCCGTAGAGGGTGAGCAGATCGGCGACGTCACGCAGTTTGAAGCCGTGGCGGCCGGCCTCCATCCGGCTGATCTTGGAGGCGGAGGCGCGGATGACGTGGCCCGCGTCCGCCCGGTCGATGCCGCGCTCCTGCCGCAGCCCGCGCAGCCGGGCGCCCAGCGCCAGCCGCGGCACCATGGGCCCGGCGCACCCGCCCTCCAGGGCCTCGCCGCCGGTCGATGTGCGTGCGGCCTCTTCGGTGCCCATGGGCATCTCTCCCGGTGCGTGCGTTGCGTCCGACCATCCTAGGGGGCGCCCAGGACGTCAAGGGCCTTATGACGCAGGCACGTTCGGGCGTGGGGTGGGTCCGCCGAAGGGGAGGTGGAGGGTTCGTGAGGCGAGCAGCCACGTCCCGTCGGTCCGGTGGAACGTGTCCTCGTAGTGCCCGATCTGGACCGGCGGCCCGGCCGGGATGACACCGCCCCCGTACCCGTCGACGCGGTACGTCGTGAAGTAGGAGATCGCCCCGGCCGTGTCCGGGGACGTCACCGTGACCAGGATGTTGGACATCATGCGGCGGGACAGCCGGTCGGCGGGACGGGAGCCGAAGTACGCACGCAGGGCCTCGCGGCCCTTGACCAGCCGCCCGTCCGGCGGCCACTGCCAGACGCCGTCCTCGGTGAACAGCTCGGCGACCGAGGAGGGTTCGCCGAGGTCGAGCCGGTGGACGAAGTCGAGGACGAGGCGCTCGCAGGCGCGCTCGGCGAGGAGGCGTTCCATGGGGTCCATGGGTGTTTCGTAGCATCCGGGCGAGCCGTCCGGCGACGCGTTTCGCACCGCGCGGCGCGCTTGCCCCGCGTCGTCTTCACACCGCCACGTACGTCACAGGATCGCTCCCCGGCACCGCCTCCGCCCGCCCCAGCTTCACCAGCCGGCGCAGATGGGCCTCCGCCTCCGATACGGCGATGGTGCGGGAGCCGTAGGGGATCTGCTCCCAGGGGCGGTTCCACTCCATGCGCTCGGCGAGCCGCCAGGGGGTGAGGGGTTCGGCGAGGAGGGCCAGCAGGGCGGTCAGACGGGCCTCGTGGTGGGTGAGGAGCTCACGCACCCGGGCGGCGGCGTCGCAGAAGGGGTGCTGGTGGGCCGGGAGCACTTCGGCGGGGGCGAGGCGGCCCACGCGTTCGAGGGAGTCGAGGTAGTCGCCCAGGGGGTCGGTCACCGTGGTGTCGTCGGGGTCCTCGTACAGGCCGATGTGCGGGGTGATCTCGGGCAGCAGGTGGTCACCGGAGAACAGGCGGCCCCGGCCGGGGAGTTCGGCGGGGTGGGTCTCCTCCAGGTGGAGGCAGACGTGGCCCGGTGTGTGCCCCGGGGTCCAGAGGGCGCGCAGGCGGCGGCCGGGCAGCTCCAGGAGTTCGCCGGGGGCGATGTCGCGGTCGGGCAGGGCGGGGGAGAGGCCGGGCAGGGTGCGCGGGCGGGGCGCCCGCAGCGGGGCGATGTGCTCCTCGGGGGCGCCGGCCGCGGCGAGCTTGGCCGCCATGTACGAGAACCAGTGCTCGGGACGGGCTTCGCGGGTCCGCCGTACGACCGCGGTGTCCGCCGCGTGCATCGCGATCCACGCGCCCGACGCCTCCCGGACCCGGCCGGACAGGCCGTGGTGGTCGGGGTGGTGGTGGGTGACGACCACGCCGTGGATCTCGGCGACCGAGGTGCCGCACACCGTGAGGCCCTGCGCGAGGATGTCCCAGGACTCCGGGTCGTCCCAGCCGGTGTCGATCAGCACCGGGCCGCGGTCGGTGTCGACGACGTACACCAGCGTGTGGCCGAGCGGGTTGTCCGGGATCGGGACCCGGAGGGACCGGACGCCTCCGCCGTGGTCGGTCACCTGTGTCATGGGCTCCCCCGTCGCCGGCTCCCCGTCACTATAACTAGAACGAGTTCCCATGGGAGGCGCCCGGCGGTGTGCGGTCCGTGGACTCCTCGGGGCGGGGCTGGTATCAGTGGGCATATCTGATGCACCGTCAGAGCACGCTTCCGGAGAGGCAGTCGGCCATGACCGAGCTCGTGGAACACGGACAGCTGTTCATCGGCGGGGAGTTGACCGACCCCCTGGGCCAGGACGTCATCGAGGTGATCTCCCCGCACACCGAGGAGGTCATCGGACGCGTCCCGCACGCCTCGACGGCGGACGTGGACCGGGCCGTGACGGCGGCACGGCGGGCCTTCGACGAGGGGCCCTGGCCGCGCATGAGCCTCGACGAGCGGATCGAGGTCGTCGGCCGGATCAAGGACGCCATCGCCGTCCGGCACGACGAGATCGCCCGCCTGATCTCCGCCCAGAACGGCTCGCCCTACTCCTGGAGCGTCCTCGCCCAGGCCCTCGGCGCGGTGATGGTCTGGGACTCGGCGATCACCGTCGCCCGGAACTTCACCCACGAGGAGCGACGCGACGGCGTGCTGGGCAGGATCCTCGTACGCCGCGAGCCCGTCGGGGTCGTGGCCGCCGTGGTCCCCTGGAACGTCCCGCAGTTCGTCGCCGCCGCCAAGCTCGCCCCGGCGCTGCTCACCGGCTGCACAGTCGTGCTCAAGCCCTCCCCCGAGTCCCCGCTCGACGCCTATCTGCTCGGCGAGATCGCCCGCGAGGCCGGGCTGCCGGAGGGTGTGCTGTCCATCCTGCCCGCGGACCGGGAGGTGAGCGAGTACCTGGTCGGGCACCCCGGCATCGACAAGGTGTCCTTCACCGGGTCGGTCGCGGCCGGCAAGCGCGTGATGGAGGTGGCCGCCCGCAACCTCACGCGGGTGACGCTCGAACTGGGCGGCAAGTCCGCGGCCGTCGTCCTGCCCGACGCCGACGTCGAGACGGCCGTGGCGGGCATCGCCCCCGCGGCCTGGATGAACAACGGACAGGCCTGCGTCGCCCAGACCCGGATCCTCCTGCCGCGCTCCCGCTACGACGAGTTCGCCGACGCCCTCGCCGCCGCCGCGGGCGCCCTGACGGTCGGCGACCCGCTGGACCCGGCCACCCAGGTGGGCCCGCTGGTGGCCCGGCGGCAGCAGCAGCGCAACCTCGACTACATCCGCATCGGGCAGGAGGAAGGCGCCAAGATCCTCACCGGCGGCGGACGCCCGGCCGGCCTCGACCGCGGCTGGTACGTCGAGCCGACCCTCTTCGGCGACGTCGACAACTCCATGCGCATCGCCCGCGAGGAGATCTTCGGCCCGGTGATCTGCCTGCTGCCCTACGACGACGAGTCCGACGCCGTGAGGATCGCGAACGACTCGGACTACGGCCTGAGCGGCAGCGTCTGGACCGCCGACGTCGAGCACGGCATCGACATCGCCCGCCGGGTGCGCACGGGCACGTACTCGGTCAACACCTTCAGCCTGGACATGCTCGGCCCGTTCGGCGGTTACAAGAACTCGGGCCTGGGGCGGGAGTTCGGTCCCGAGGGGTACGGCGAGTACTTGGAGTACAAGATGGTCCACCTCCCGGCGCAGGCGTAGCGATGGGCGACCGCTGGCACGTCGAGGTCGACCGCTCCCTGTGCATCGGCTCCGCGCAGTGCCTCCACCACGCACCGGACGGTTTCCGTCTGGATGCCGCCCGCCAGTCCCGTCCGCTCGCCCCGGACATGGACGCGAACGAACGGGTGCTGGAGGCGGCGGAGAGCTGTCCCACGGAGGCGATCACGATCACGCTGCGGGACGGCGGGGAGGCGGTGTTCCCGCCGGAGGAATAACGCCCGAACAATCATGACGAGAGGGGTTTTATTCCGTTATGGGAGCTTCTATCCTGGAAGTCGGCCTACGAGGCGAGTGAGGGAGTCCGACCGGAGTGGCCGACGTCGGCAGGAGGCTTCGGCTTCCGCTGGTGCCGACTGCGACGGTAGGGCTGAGAGGCCGGAAGGCGCCGGGCCGGAACCCGGCGACCGGAAGGCGACCCCCATCACCTGATCCGGACCATGCCGGCGAAGGGAACCCGTCTCGTAGGTCCCTCGCGTGCCCCGGGTCGCTTCTCCCGCCCGTATGTCACCGGAAGCGATCCAGGAGGTCGCGTACCTCCTCCGCCAAGGGGTTTTCCAGCAGTTCCAGGAGGCACAGAGCCTCCTCGAGATGGGTGCGGGCCTCGGCCCGGCGCGATTCGATCCGCAGTCGGCCCAGTTCCACGAGGGAGTGGGCGAGGCCGGGGCGGTCATCCGCGAGGCGCCGAAGCGTGACGGCCTGCTCGTACCACCCAGCCGCGGCCTCCGCGTCCTGCATGCGCGTGCCGGCCTCACCCAACTGGTGAAGCACCGCGGCCTCCGTCAGCACGTCGTTCGCTGCACGGGACATGTCCAGTGCGGCAAGCAGGTGCTCCCGTGCCCTCTCGGGATTGCCGAGGAGCAGGCTGATCGTGCCGAGTTCGTTCAGGCTGATCGCCTGGCTGCGCTCGTTCTGCTCGGCACGGTGGTGTTCCAGGGCCCGCTTCTGCTGCACATAGGCTTCTTCGTAGCGGCCCGCGATCCGCAGCGTCCATGCGAGGTTGGAGGTGGCGATGCTCTCCCACTTCCGGTCGCCGATCCTGCGGCTGAGGGCGAGCGCGGCGCTGAAGTTCTCGGCCGCCTCGGCGTGCCGCCCGACCTCGCCGAGTGCTCCGCCCATGCAGATGTGAGCCCAGATCTCCGCCCAGGCGTTCCGGTTCAGGCGGGCGGCTTGCAGAGCCGTCGCGGACAGGTCGTGACGGTAGGTGTGGTGATGGCGGACCACGAAGTAGTAGATGAGGGCTACCGGGATCTTCCACGCCATGTCGTGCATGCCCCGCTTCATGGCCTGGTCGACTGCGGCGACGATGTTGGCGATCTCCGTGTCACACCAGGCGAGGGCTGCGGCAGGGTCGGCGAAGCCGGGCGCCGACGGGGGTGACGTTTCCTCGTCCTCGTCCTCGTCCAGGGGTACGTGCCGGCGTTGTGGAGCCAGCACCCGGTCGGCGCGATCACAGAGACGGAGGTAGTGCAGGAGTTCACGCCGCACCGCGGCGTCGCGTTCGGCCACCGGCTCTTCGGCGAGGACCCGTTCCTCGGCGTAATCGCGCACCAGGTCGTGGAACCGGAACCTTTTGTTCGACATCTCCTCCAGCAGGTTGTCGGCCTTCAGGGCGCGGAGCACGCGCAGTGCCGCGGTCGGCGGCATGTTGATCAGTGCGGCGGCGGAGTCGGAGGAGAACTCGGGGCCCGCGTGCAGGCTGAGCAGCCGGAATGCACGTGCCTTGGCCGGGGTGAGACTGTTGTACGACCACGAGAGCACCATGCGCATTCCCGTCTCCTCGTCCGGACTGGTCAGGATTGTCAGCCGGTCTTCGGTGTCGGACAGGTCTCGGACTAGATCGGCGATGTCGCCGGGCGTGTGAGCCTGCTGCGCGGCGATCCGCACGGTGAGGGGCAGAGTGCCGCACTGACTGATCAGGCTCGTGATCTGTCGGCTCTCGGCCTGTCCTGAAACGCGGGAGAACAATTCGATGGCATCGCGTCGGGGCAGTGGCCGCAAGGGCACGCGCCCGGCTCCCTGGGTCACCTCCAGGGCAGCCAGATCGCTACGACTGGTGACGACCACGCTGCATCCAGGAGTCCCTGGCAGGAGCGGCAGCACCTGGTCGGCGTGGCGTGCGTTGTCGGCGATGATGAGCAGGCGCTTGCCGTGCACCATGGAACGGAACTGTGCGGACATGGCGTCGAGGCGTCCCTGCAGATGGCCCATGGGAGCGTCCAGGGCCAGCAGGAAGGCGTGCAGGGCCTCCTCGGGCCGTTGCGGGGGCAGTGCGTGGTAGCCACGCAGGTCCGTGTAGAGCTGCCCGTCAGGGAAACAGTCCATCGCCTGGTGAGCCCACCACACCGCCAGCGCGCTCTTCCCCACACCGGCCTGCCCCGACACCACGGTCAGGCCGTTGCCCTCGCGGGCCGCTCGATGCAAGCGCGCGATCTCCGCCGTGCGGTCGGTGAAGTGAGTGGTTGCTCGCGGCAGCTGGTGAGGAGGAGACGCGAGGACTCCCCCTGAAGATCCGCTCTGTGCCCCCACGTCGCCGGTTCCCCTCCTGCGTATTGTCCGGGCGGAGCGTGACCCGCCTGTCAGAGTGATATGCGTCGGCCGGCCGAAGGTGAAACGCCCGATGTCGCGCCAGGGCCCTCGTACGCCGCCGCGCCCTGGACGGTCACCAGCCCGGGGGCACGGTAAGCCCCGGTGGCGGTGAATTCGGTCCGCTTGCCGGCAGCAATCCCGTCGGTGCCGTACCTCGGGCGTTCGTGAAGTCGACTCGGCCGCCGGAGAGGCTCCGGTTGTCGAAGCGGACTGCGGCACCTATGAAGGCGGCGCCCGCGAAGCCGACGACTCCGGCGGAGAACAGTGTGTCCGTGAACGTGACTCTGCCGCCGGAGAAGGTGGCATCGTCGAACCTGACCGTGCTTCCTGAAAACCGGGCGCCGTTGAATCCGACGCGGCCGCCGGTGCATTCCGCGGACTCGAAGCTGACCATTCCCCGCGAGAAGGTCGCGCCGTCGAAGCCGACTCTTCCGGCGGAGAACATCGTGTTGCTGAAGTCAGCCGTGCCGCCGGAGAACGCGGCGCCGCTGAAGTCGACCGTGCCCCCGGAGAACGCCGAGCCACCGAAGGCGATCACGCCGCCGGAAAACACCGACCCGCTGAAGTCGACCCTGCCGCTGGAGAACGCGCTACCGGAGAAGTCGGCCGTGCCACCGGAGAACTCCAAGCCCGTGAAGGCGATCGCACCGCCGCAGAACGTCGCTCCAGTGAAGTCGACGGTGCCTCCCGAGAAGCACGCGCCCGAGAAGGAGGTGGTGCCCCCCGGGAAGACCGCTCCGGTGAACCTGACCATCCCCCCCGAGAACACCGAACGGGAGAAGTCACCGCCGTCGAAGGTGACGTCGGTGAAGTCGAGGTCATGGCCTTGCCACGAATGCTGATGCTGGACAGGCAGCCGCAGGTGGTCCCGGACGAGCCGGATGACCGTATGCCTGACTTCCCGAAGAGCGAGGTAGGTCTGGCGGGCTTCCACCTCGCCCGCCACGAGATCGGCCTCCGCCGTGTAGGGAAGCCGCAGGTAGGCGCACAGGACATCGATGCAGGTCTGGCGAAGTGCGCGGGTGGGGGCGTCGTCGGCGAGTCCGGCCAGGGCGTGCACCCCGCCGAGACGGACGGCAGCGGACTCGTCGCCGAGTTGCGAGACGGCGGCGGTGAAGCGCTCGGTGTGCAGCCGGGTGCTTTCCCGCAGGGCGCCGTCCTCGTCGACTCGCTGGCGTCGGTAGGCGACGACCAGGGCCACCAGTGCACCGGCTCCGGCGACGACGCCGAAGGACAACTTCACGAGGTCGAACAGGGTCTTGGAGTCGACGCGGCGTTCCGGCTTCAGTCCGCGTGCGTCGAGCAGGTCCCATCCCGTGAAGAACACCGTGGCGGCGACCAGTACGGCCGTGGCGAAGGCCGTGGACAGGGCGAGGCCGACCGGCCACAGACGAAGGCCGCGCCGTTCGGGCTCGCGCCGGGGCGTACGAAGGCTCACCCTTCTCAGGACTGTCCTCAGGCGCTCCTGGTTGCACGCGTTCTAATGGGCCGCCCTCGGTGCCGTCAGGTCGATCAGGCGGCACACCGTCTCGATGTCGATCTTCACCTGGGCGATCGAGGCGCGCCCCGACAGCCAGGTGATCAACGCCGAGTGCCAGGTGTGCTCGATGACCCGGACCGCCGAGAGCTGCTCCGGAGTCGGGTTCTCCTGGCCCATCGCGTCCAGGATGATCGCCGTCGTCTGGCGGGAGACCTGGTCGACCTCCGGGCTCACACTGCGGTCGGCGAAGGTCAGCGCGCGGACCATCGCGTCGGCCAGGTGCGGCTCGCGCTGCAGCGCCCGAAAGGCCCGCATCAGCGTCTCCGCGACGCGCTCGGCCGCCGTCTCGCCCTGCGGGGGCTTCTTCCGCAGGGTGCCGTGCATGTGCTCCAACTGGTCCTGCATCGTGGCGACCAGGAGGTGGATCTTGGAAGGGAAGTAGCGGTACAGCGTGCCGAGAGCCACCTGCGAGGACTCGGCGACCTCCCGCATCTGCACGGCGTCGAAGCCGCCCCTGCTGGCCAGTTGCGCGCTGGTGTGCAGAATGCGGCGCCGCCGGGCCTCCTGCCGCTCCGTGAGGGGGGCGGAGGCGGGGGCCGCCGCTCTGGCTTCCACCTTGGCCGGCTTGTTCACCTTGGCGCTCACCTTGGCTTCTGCGGGCATGGTTCGAATCCCGTTCCGTGACCGTCCGTGAGGACGAGTGATCACACAGCATGGCACGGCACCGGCCGTGGCGTGAATCACCTGATCCACCGGTCACAGCGCCCTTACCTGCCGGTAGATTCGGAGCCTCCGAACGATCAAGTCTGAAACTTGTTCTAGATTAGCGTCCCGGCGTAATGTCGCGGGACAGTGCAGGAAGAAGGGGGCTCGGAGTGACCGCTGAGGCCAGGGAGGCCGGGGCCCCGGAGGACCCCGCTGCCGACGGCTTGCGACCGCTCGACATCGCGCTCCTCACCTATAAAGGGAACCCGTTCTGCGGCGGCCAGGGCGTCTATGTCCGGCACCTCTCGCGCGAACTGGCCCGCCTCGGACACCGGGTCGAGGTCATCGGCGCCCAGCCGTACCCCGTGCTCGACGAGGGCTACGACGGGCTGAGCCTCACCGAGCTGCCCAGCCTCGACCTGTACCGCCAGCCGGATCCGTTCCGCACGCCGGGGCGTGGCGAGTACCGCGACTGGATCGACGCGCTGGAAGTCGCGACGATGTGGACGGGCGGCTTCCCCGAACCCCTGACGTTCTCGCTGCGCGCCCGCCGCCATCTGCGCGCCCGCCGCGGCGAGTTCGACGTCGTGCACGACAACCAGACCCTCGGCTACGGCCTGCTGGGCGATGTCGGCGCTCCCCTGGTGACGACCATCCACCACCCCATCACCGTCGACCGGCAGTTGGAGCTGGACGCGGCGGACGGCCGGCGGCGGCGGTGCTCGGTGCGCCGGTGGTACGCCTTCACCCGCATGCAGAAGCGCGTCGCGCGGCGGCTGCCGTCCGTGCTCACCGTCTCCGGCACGTCGCAGCAGGAGATCATCGACCACCTCGGTGTCCGGCGGGACCGCATCCACGTGGTTCACATCGGCGCCGACACCGACCTGTTCTCGCCGGATCCGTCGGTGCCGGTCGTGCCGGGCCGGATCGTGACGACGTCCAGCGCGGACGTGCCGCTCAAGGGCCTGGTGCATCTCGTCGAGGCGCTGGCCAAGGTACGGACCGAACACCCCGGCGCCCATCTCGTCGTCGTCGGCAAGCGGCCCGCCGAAGGGCCGGTCGCCCAGGCGATGGAGCGGTACGGCCTCGCCGGAGCCGTGGAGTTCGTCAAGGGCATCTCCGACGCCGAACTCGTCGACCTCGTGCGCTCGGCGCAGGTCGCGTGCGTGCCGTCGCTCTACGAGGGCTTCTCGCTGCCGGCCGCCGAGGCCATGGCGACGGGCACGCCCCTGCTCGCCACGACCGGTGGCGCCATCCCCGAGGTCGCCGGCCGCGACGGGGAGACGTGCCTGGCGGTACCGCCCGGCGACGCGGGCGCGCTGGCCGCGGGCCTCGGCCGGCTGCTGGGCGACGCGGACCTGCGCGCACGGCTCGGCGCGGCCGGGCGCGAGCGGGTACTGCGGCACTTCACCTGGGCCAGGGCCGCCGAGGGCACGGTGGCCCGATACCGCGAGGCCATCGCCCGGGCCGGGAGCGACGGCGGGCGCACGACCTCCGCCGCCTGTGACCGTTCCGCGACGGAAGACACCCGCTCCGCGCACCGGGTTCCCGGCCGTTCCGCGACCGGAGCCGCCACCGGTTCGGCGGTAGCCGATTCCCCGGCCGGGGCCGTCGCTCCGGCGAGTGCCGGACCGGGGGCTGCGGCCGGTGCGGGATCCGCGGCTCCCACAGATGTAGAAGGCGTCAACTCCGAAAGCAGGGCCACGTGCTGACCGTCGACTTCTCCCGGTTCCCGCTCGCCCCGGGTGACCGTGTCCTGGACCTCGGCTGCGGTGCCGGGCGGCACGCGTTCGAGTGTTACCGGCGGGGCGCGCAGGTCGTGGCGCTGGACCAGAACGCCGAGGAGATCCGCGAGGTCGCCAAGTGGTTCGCGGCGATGAAGGAGGCCGGCGAGGCCCCCGAGGGCGCCACCGCCACGGCCATGGAGGGCGACGCCCTCGCGCTGCCCTTCCCCGACGAGTCCTTCGACGTCGTGATCATCTCCGAGGTGATGGAACACATCCCGGACGACAAGGGCGTCCTCGCGGAGATGGTCCGGGTGCTCAAGCCCGGCGGGCGCATCGCCGTCACCGTCCCGCGCTACGGCCCCGAGAAGGTCTGCTGGTCCCTCTCCGACGCCTACCACGAGGTGGAGGGCGGCCACATCCGCATCTACAAGGCGGACGAACTGCTGGAGAAGATCCGTGAGGCCGGCCTCGAGCCCTACGGCACGCACCACGCCCATGCCCTGCACTCGCCCTACTGGTGGCTCAAGTGCGCGTTCGGTGTCGACAACGACAAGGCGCTGCCGGTGCGGGCGTACCACAAGCTGCTCGTCTGGGACATCATGAAGAAGCCCCTGGCCACCCGGGTCGCCGAGCAGGCGCTGAACCCGCTGATCGGCAAGAGCTTCGTGGCGTACGCGACCAAGCCGCACCTGCCGCGTCTGGCCGACACCGGGGCGGACGCCACGTGACCACTCCCCGGACGGAACATCTGGTCCTGCCCGGGGTCCTCACCGCCGGGCAGGCCGCCGCGACCGTCGCCGGCATCCTCGCCGTGCAGCGCGAGGACGGGGCGATCCCCTGGTTCAGGGGGCACCACCTCGACCCCTGGGACCACGTCGAGGCGGCCATGGCCCTCGACACGGCCGACGAGCACGAGGCCGCCGAGCGCGCCTACGGGTGGCTGGCCCGGCACCAGAACGAGGACGGCTCCTGGTACGCGGCCTACACCGACGGCGAGTTCGACGCGGTCACCGACCGGGGCCGGGAGACCAACTTCGTCGCCTACATAGCCGTGGGCGTCTGGCACCACTACCTCTCCACCGGCGACGACGCGTTCCTGGACCGGATGTGGCCGGCGGTGTACGCGGCGATGGAGTTCGTGCTGCGCCTCCAGCAGCCCGGCGGGCAGGTCGGCTGGCGGCGCGACGACGACGGGACGGAGACGACGGACGCCCTGCTGACCGGGAGCTCCTCCATCCACCACGCGTTGCGCTGCGCGCTGGCCATCGCCGAGCAGCGGGAAGAGCCGCAACCCGACTGGGAGTTGGCGGCGGGTGCGCTGCGGCACGCCATACGCCACCACCCCGAGCGGTTCCTCGACAAGAACCGCTACTCGATGGACTGGTACTACCCGGTGCTCGGCGGCGCGCTGACCGGTGCGGCGGCCAAGGCCCGCATCGAGGAGGACTGGGACCGGTTCGTCGTCCCCGGGCTGGGGGTGCGGTGCGTGGTTCCCAACCCGTGGGTCACGGGCGGTGAGTCCGCCGAACTCGCCCTCGCGCTGTGGGCGATGGGGGAATCGGACCGTGCGCTGGAGATCCTTCAGTCCATCCAGCACCTGCGCGACCCGGAGAGCGGGCTGTACTGGACGGGATACGTCTTCGACGACGACGCGATCTGGCCGCGGGAGCTGACCACGTGGACGGCGGGGTCGCTGTTGCTGGCCGTGGCCGCGCTCGGGGGTCACGAGGCCACGTGCCAGGTGTTCGGTGGGGAGCAGTTGCCCATGGGGCTCGAGGCGGAGTGCTGCGCCTGAGCGCTCGAGGGCTCGCCGGGGCCGCGGGCGCGCGCGGTGTGTGGTTGCTCGCGCAGTTCCCGCGTCCCTGAGGGCGAGCCCCCGAACGGCGTTCTCAGTGCCGGTGCACTCGATTGGCGATGGCGTGGCCGATGAACAGGTACACCACCGCTGCCAGACCGTAGCCGCAGACCACTCGGGCCCAGGCCTCGTCGAACGTGAACAGGTCGTGCGACCAGCCGGCGAGCCAGCGGGCCGCGTCGTGGATGAACTGGACGAACGAGTTGCCGGGGTTGGCTTCCAGCAGGTACATCAAAATCCACAGGCCCAGGATGAGGGCCATGATGTCGGCCACGACCGCGACGATCGTGCCGGCCTGATTCGCACCGTTGCGATATCGAGGGGACATGTTCACCGGATAGCCCGTACGGCCCCGTTGAAACCCGACCCGTTCGCCGTGCGCCCTTTTCTCCGCGTTCAACCGACGTTCCCAAAAGGCCCGTTCCGGGTACACCCGGATCACCGACCATCCTGGCCCGGCAACACGAGGAGAACGCAGGTGTCACGGGGGGAGAACGCAGGTGCCCGCGAACAGACCCGCTACCGAAGAGCCGCGGTTAACCGTCACCAGACCCCCGCGTCGTCGCCTGCGCAGAGCGCTGGCGGCGGCGCTGTCCGTCCCGGTCATCGGGCTCGTCTTGCTCGTGGCCTCCGGGAACCTGCTGCTGCCGCTGCGGCAGGTGGTCACCATAGAGGCCAAGATGGCCTCGAAGAGGGACTTCTTCCAGGACCCCGTCGTCGAGCGGCTGCTGATGAAGCACGGCTTCCGCGTGCACATCACCAACATGGGTTCGCGTGAGATCGCCAAGCAGGACTACGAGCCGTACGACGTCGTCTTCCCCTCCGGCCAGCCGGCCGCCGACCTGATCAGCCGGGAGCGCGCCCGCGCGAACCGTCCCGTGCTGCTGTACCGCCCGTTCGTCAGCCCCATCGTGCTGGCCACCTACCGGGACTACGCCGAGGTGCTCACGGCGGAAGGCGTCGCCAAGCCCCTGCCGGGCTCGGGCGGCCGGCCGATGTACTACACCCTCGACATGCGCAAGTTCCTCGATCTCGCACACGGCAAGAGGAACGACGTCCAGCGCGGCCCCAGGGACGGCGGCGGCTACCGCTGGGACGAGATCGACCGCGACGACCACGTCCGCAACGGCAACAGGATCCTCGCCCAGACCTCGGACATCTGCGAGGCCAACTCCGCCGGCACCTATCTCGGACTCGTGGCCTTCGTCGAGCACGGGAATGACGCACCGGACACCGAGGCCGAAGCCGAGCAACTCGCCCGGAAGATCAAGCCGCTCCTGGTCGAACAGGGCCTGCCGTCCTCCGAACGGGCCGAAACGTATCTGTCCCCCGACGGGCAGAGCATCGCCCCGATCTCAGTGATCTACGAGCACCAGTTCCTCGCCCACCAGATCGGGCACGAGGCCGCCAGGGGCGCGACCGACGACGAGCGCGTCCTGCTCTACCCGTCCACACGCTTCGTCACCGAACCCCAGCTCGTCGCGCTGACCGGCGACGGCGCCCGGCTCGGCGAACTGGTCAGTAAGGACCCCGAACTGCAGTACCGCGCCATGGAGTTGGGATTCCGTTCCCGCAACGCCACCAGCGGCACCACCAGTGACGAACTCGCCCGGTTCCTCACCGAGCGACGCATCCCGGTGCCCACCTCCTCCTCCGACGACACCCGGGCGGTGCTGCCCAGCCTGCCCCTGCTGGAGAAGATGATCGAGATGGTCGGCGACTGCCCGGACCGGACGGGCGGCCGGTGAGGCGCGGCGCGGGCCTGCTGGCGCTCTGCCTGGCGCTCGTGGCCGGCCTCCTCACCGCCTGCTCGGCTGACGACGGCGGTGACACGGTGCGGCTGCGCGTGCTCGCCAGTCCCGATCTCGCCGTACTGGCCCCGCTGCTGGGCGAGTTGAAGGACGCCACCGGCGTCGACCTGCTCCTGGACCAGCGGGCCGACGCCGAGACGAAGAACCCGGACCGTGACAGGTACGACCTCGCCTGGCTGTCCTCCGACCACTACCTGCGTCTCACCGGCAAGAACGCGATCCGGGGGCTGCTGCGCACCCCCACCATGACGTCCCCCGTCGTCATCGGCCTGAAGCCGGACGTGGCACGTACGCTCCGCGCCCAGGTGCCCGGCTCGGGACTCACCTGGGCGGACATCGCGGACGCCGCAGCCACCGGCACCGTCCGCTTCGGCATGGCCGACCCCCGGCGTGCCGGCAGTGGGCTCGCCGCCCTCGTCGGCGTCGCCACCGCCGCGGCCGGCACCGGGGCCGCGCTGCGCTACGAGGACGTCTCCTGCGACCGGCTGCGCGGCTTCCGCTCAGGCCAGCACTTCACCGCCGACACCGGCCCCGCCCTCGTCGACTCCTACGTGGACCACCAGGACGAGGCCAACGCCCTCATCACGTACGAGTCCGATCTGCTCGCCCTCAACGCCACCGGACGCCTCGACGACCGACTGGAGGTCGTACGCCCCGAGGACGGCATGGTCCTGGCGGACTTCCCGCTGCTTCTGCTGAACCCGGCCCAGCGCACCGCGTACGACAAGGTCACGCAGTGGCTGCGGCGCGACTCTGTGCAGCAGCAGATCATGCGGCGCGCCCAGCGCCGCCCCGTGAACACGACCGTCGCCCGGGACGCGCCGTTGCGTGAACCGGTCGGCAACGCGCTCTTCTATCCCGACCGGCCCGCCGTCGTCGAAACCCTGTTGGCCAACTACGGTGACCCCGACCGCCGCACCACGAGCCAGGTGGTCTTCCTGCTCGATTTCTCCGGCTCGATGCGCGGCGCCCGGATGGCCGCGCTGCGCGAGGCCTTCGCCGGACTCAGCGGCGCGGACCCCTCCGCCTCCGGCAAGTTCACCCGCTTCCACCGGGGCGAGCGGCTGACGGTGGTCCGCTTCGGCGGGCGGGTGCTGGAGGAGAAGACCGTCACCGTCACCGGCCCGAAGGACCTGACGGCCCTCGCCGGCACCGTCGCCCGGGGCGGCTACGGTGACGCCACCGCCGTGTGGTCCGCCCTCGACCACGGTTACCGCACCGCCGCCCGCGCACTGGACGCCGACCCCGACCGTTCCGTCTCGCTCGTCCTGATGACGGACGGAGAGAACAACGCGGGCCTGCCGTATGCGGAGTTCGTACGCCGCCACCAGGCGCTGCCCGCCGCCGTGCGCACCGCCGTCCACACCTACCCCGTCCACGTCGGCGAGGCCGACGCCGGCCAGCTGCGGCGCGCGGCGGCGAGAACGGGCGGACGGATGGTGGACGCCGCCGACTCGTCCCTTTCCGAAGCCTTCAAGGAGATCCGTGGCTGTCACTGACGCACTGTGGTGGAGCCTGTGGTGGCCGTGGATGACGGTCTGGCTGGTCACGGCCGCCGGCGCGGTGGCGCTCGCGGTGGTGCTGGTGCGCCACGCCCGCGAGCGGCGCAGGCACCTGCGGCGCTGGCAGTCGGCGTACAGCATCTGCCTGTACCTGGACGAGCAGGCGGTGATGGACCTGTACGAGCTCGGCAACTACCGGTCCGCGCTGGAGGAGGCCGTCGAACTGCGGACGAAGGTCGACACGAGTGTCGGTTTCTGGAGCCGAGTGCTGACGTGGCTGTTCCGGTTCCGGCTGAAGCGGGACGTCAGCCAGGAGACGTTCCGCAAGTTCGTGCGCAAGGACAAGCCGATCAATGTGATCGGCGTGGTCATGGAGGCCTTCGACCGGGCCGACGCCATCGTCCACGCCGACCTGACCACCTTGACCGTCGTCCCGAACCGGAACCTCGCCGACAACCTGGCCGACGGTCGTGCGGTGACCCTGAGCCGTATCGGCGAGTTCGTCTCGGTCAAAGGTGTGTTCGCCCGCGTACCGGACGTGGCGGAGGGGTTCGAGCTGCGTGCCGAGTACGGTGCCGAGCGGCCCCCGGTGTACATGCGCGTCGTAGCCCCTGGAAACGCGCGCCGCTCGATCCCGGCCGGCACGTTCACGGCCCGCTGCCTCGGCAAGATGACCGGCTGGCGCGAGGACACCCGTGAGGTGACGCTGGAGGCGATCGCGATCTTCTGGTGACCGCCGCCGCTCACCGGGAGAGCTCGGCGAGCACCCGCAGGGTGTGCGGGTCGGGTGCGAGGGCGAGGAGGTCGGTCACCGGCCCTTTGCGCCACGACTCCAGCCGCTCGGCGATCCGTTCGCGCGGGCCGACCAGGGAGATCTCGTCTGCGAAGGCGTCCGGGACCGCCAGCACGGCCTCCTCGCGGCGGCCTTCGGCGAAGAGCTGCTGGATCCCGCGGGCCTCCTCCTCGTACCCCATGCGGGCCATCAGATCGGCGTGGAAGTTGCGCGCCGCGTGGCCCATCCCGCCGATGTAGAAGCCGAGCATGGCCTTGACGGGCAGCAGGCCCTCGGCGACGTCGTCGCAGACCCGGACCTGGGCCATGGGGGCGACGAGGAACCCCTCGGGCAGGTCGCCCAGGGCCGGGCCGTACACCTCCGGCCGCGTCGGGGACCAGTACAGCGGCAGCCAGCCGTCGGCGACGCGGGTCGTCTGGGCGACGTTCTTCGGGCCCTCCGCGCCGAGCAGGATCGGCAGGTCGGAGCGGAGCGGGTGGGTGATCGGCTTGAGGGACTTGCCGAGGCCCGTGGCGTCCGGGCCCCGGTAGGGGTGGGAGTGGAAGCGGCCGGCCAGTTCGACGGGGGCCTCGCGGCGCAGCACCTGCCGCACGACGTCGACGTACTCGCGGGTGGCGGTGAGCGGGGAGGCCGGGAACGGGCGGCCGTACCAGCCCTCGACGACCTGCGGGCCCGAAAGCCCGAGGCCCAGCATCACGCGGCCGCCGGAGAGGTGGTCCAGGGTGAGGGCGTGCATCGCGGTCGTCACCGGTGACCGGGCCGCCATCTGCGCGACCGCCGTGCCGAGGCGGATCCGGGACGTGTGGGCCGCGATCCAGGTGAGCGGGGTGAAGGCGTCCGATCCCCAGGACTCCGCCGTCCAGACGGAGTCGTAGCCGAGCCGCTCCGCCTCCTGGGCCAGGCGCACATGGTCGGGGGACGGGCCGCGGCCCCAGTAGCCGAGCGCGAGACCGAGCCGCATGCCTGCCTCCTGACGGTGTGTCAGCTGACGGGACGCCGACTGTACGGCAACGGCCCCCCACCCGGAAGGGCGAGGGGCCGTGAGGGGGCGTGGGGCTCAGCCGCGCTGGATGCCCGACGTGTCCTGGAGGACACCGCGGCGGCCGTCCTGCGTCTGGGCGACCAGGGCCGCTCCGCGCTGCTCGACGGCCAGGTACCAGGTACCCGGGGCGAGCTCGGCGATCGGCGTGGGTGAGCCGTCCTCCGCGAACAGCGGCCGCGGCACGGGCACCGCGAACCAGAACGGGGAGAAGTCCCCGGCCGGCGGCTGCGGAGCCTGGGCCTGCTGGGGCTGCCCGCCGAACGGCTGCCCGGCCTGCTGCGGCTGGCCCGGCTGCGGGTGGCCGTAGCCACCGGGCTGCTGCGCGCCCGGGTAGCCGTAACCACCGGGGGGCTGGGCGCCGTAGGGCTGCGGGGCGGCCGGACGGGGCGCCGGGAGAAGGGCGCCCTTGAGGGCCGGGACGAGGGGGGTGGCGAGGGCGGCGGCGGCCATCAGCAACGTGGCGACGAGGGCGAGGATCAGGCCGATGCCGGCGTCCGGACCGTCCGAGGAGGAGCCGAAGTTGTTGTTGGCGCTCGCCGGGTCGAAGATGTTGCCGAGGGCGCTCCACGCGGCGAACACCGTGAGCGCGGCGCCGACCTGGCCGAGTTCGAGACCGGCGACCTTCGGGGTCTGCGTCAGAGCGCGGCCGACGACGACGAGTGCGGCGCCGACGACGCCCGCCAGTACCACGCCCATCAGCACCGGGCCGCTGCCCCACAGGCTGGGCATCTCCAGGCCCTCCGGAGCGCCGTCGGACGAGTAAAAGTCGAGAAACGACGCGATGAACAGCAACACCGCTGCTCCGATCACCACGCCGTCGCCTCGAGTGAGAGAGCGGATATTCACTTCAGGTCCTTCGTAGGTCGTCTCGTCGTCGGTAGAGGCGTCGCTGTCACCATGCCGCCGTCCGGACTCGGTGTGAAGCGCGGGGGTGGCCCCTCATCGTAAGGAGGACCCTATCGTCCGCCCGATCAGGGTGTCCGCCGGGATCTGCCGGTCCGGTACTACCCGCGCAGGAAACTCACGATTCCCTCAGAGATTCCTCGCGCCGCCTTCTGTCGCCACGCGCCGCTGGTGAGCAACGCCGCGTCCTTGCTATCGCGCATGTTGCCGCACTCGATGAACACCTTGGGAACCGTTGACAGATTGAGACCGCCCAGGTCCTCACGCGTGACGAGACCGCCGCCGTCGCCGGTGTAGTTGGAGGGCGCGCTGCCGGTGACGGCCACGAAGCGGCCCGCGACGCGCTCGCCGAGATCGCGGGAGGGGCCGACGATCGCCCCGGTGTCCGCGGCGCCCGCCTTGACCGCGCCGGGCAGGATCACGTGGAAGCCGCGGTTGCCCGCGCCCGAGCCGTCCGCGTGGATCGAGACCACGGCATCGGCCTTCGCCCGGTTGCCGATCCGGGCCCGCTCGTCCACGCACGGCCCGTACGGCCGGTCGCCGTCCTGTGTCAGTTTCACCGTGGCGCCCTGCTCCTCCAGCAGAGTGCGCATCCGGTGCGCCACGTCCAGTGTGAACGTCGCTTCGGTGTACCCGTCGTTGGTGGACGTGCCGGTGGTGTCGCACTCCTTCCGGTTCGTCCCGATGTCCACCTTGCGGTTGATATCGGACGCGTGCTGGAAGTTGCCCGGGTTGTGCCCCGGGTCGATGACGACGACCTTGCCCTGGAGCGGGCCGGAGGCGGCGGACGCGGAGACCGAGGACGGGGCCGTGGGCTCAGGGGAGGGGCTCGGCTCCTTGGCGTCGTCGGAGGGCGCGCTCGACGCGGTGGGCGGCGAGGACCGTACGGCCGCCTGACCCGAACCGCCGTCGTCCCCCGAGCCGCCCACCGTCTCGTACACCAGCCACCCGAGCAGCGCCCCCGGCACCAGCGCGGCGAGCGCCACGGTCAGGGGGCCGCGGCGGGGGCGGCGGGGCTGGGGCGGTTCGAAATCCGGGCCTGCGTACGACACGCCTGCCACCCTAGCGGCCGTCAGCGGGGGCGGCGGGCCGATGACGGCCCGATCGGATGCCGGCTACGTCCCGTTCCCGCCGCCGTCCCCGTGCCGTACCGCCTCCTTCACGCGCGCCTCGACCTCGTGACGCGGCGTGCCCTCCTGTTTCGCGTACCCGGTCACCGCCGCCTGGACGTCCCGGGCGAGATCGCGCCAGGCGCGCCAGGCCGTCTCCCAGGTGGTGGTCTGCTGGTCGCTCCACTTGGTCTGGGTGGGCGGCCCGTACGCGTCCTGGAGGTGACGCACGAGCGCGTACGCCTCGTCCGCCGCGCGCTGCCTCTCCACGAGCTCTTCGAAGGTGTGTGCCACGCGCCCGGATCCTTGGGCAGTGGCCCGTCGCCCGCCGACTCGCCACGCCGCCCGTGGGCCGACCGGGAGGGGGCGGACGGGGCGCAGTTCACCCGCCCAGCCGTTCCCTCAGATGCCCGGGCCCGTGCGGCGCAGGACCCGCAGTGAGTCCGTCGCCGAGACCTCCGTGAAGGCGCCGGACGCGAGCGCCCGGAGGTAGACGCGGTACGGGGCCTGGCCGGTGAACTCGTCCTGCGGGTCGGGGAAGACGTCGTGGATGAGCAGCAGGCCGCCCTCGGCGACGTGCGGGGCCCAGCCCTCGTAGTCGGCGGTGGCGTGCTCGTCGGTGTGACCGCCGTCGATGAAGACGAACCCGAGCGGCGTCCGCCACAACGACGCGATCCGCGGGGAACGCCCGACCAGCGCCACCACGTGCTCCTCCAGGCCCGCCCGGTGGAGCGTGCGGCGGAACGTCGGCAGCGTGTCCATCAGGCCGATCTCGGGGTCGACCGTCTCCGGGTCGTGGTACTCCCAGCCCGGCTGCTGCTCCTCGCTGCCGCGGTGGTGGTCGACGGTGAGCGCGCTCACCCCGGCCGCGCGGGCCGCGTCGGCGAGCAGGACCGTGGACCGGCCGCAGTACGTGCCGACCTCCAGCAGCGGCAGCCCGAGCCGCCCGGCCTCCACGGCCGCCGCGTACAGCGCCAGGCCCTCGCCGGTGGGCATGAACCCCTTCGCCGCCTCGAACGCGGCCAGGATCTCGGGCTTCGGGGCCGCGGGCATCGGGTTCCTCTCGGTCGTACGACGGTTCAGGGCGCCCATCGTGCCGTACCCCCTGCCGCGCGGCGACAGGGGGTACCGGTGAGTAGCAGGGGTGGGCCGGCGTCAGGCGGAGACCGTCTCGCCCGGGAGCGACAGGTCCAGGTCGACCGGGCGCTCGTCTCCCGCGTGGGTCGCGGACGAGGCGAGCGGGCCGTGACCCGTGGCCCGGGCGGCCACGACGTAGGAGCCCTGGGCGGGGACGGTGAGCGCGTAGCTGCCGTCGTCGGCGGAGAGGGTGGCGCCGGCCTGCCGGCCGCGGCGGTCGATCAGCGTGACCTTGGCGCGGGCGACCGGCGAGCCGTCGGCGCCCAGCACCCGGCCGCTGAAGCCGCGCAGGACCCGCTCGGCGCGCTCCAGAGCCGCGTCCTCCTGGCTGCTCGCGCGCGACTGCGGCTTGCCCGACGGGCGTCGGCCCGGCAGGAACAGCGCCAGCAGCAGGCCCACGGCCACCGCGCCCGTCGCGATCAGGAAGGAGAGCCGGAAGCCGTGCATGGTCGGGATCTCGACGCCGCCGACGTTGTTCGCGGTGTCGGCCAGCACCATGCCGATCACGGCGCTCGACACCGACGTGCCGATGGAGCGCATCAGGGTGTTGAGGCCGTTCGCCGCACCCGTCTCCGACGCCGGGACCGCGCCCACGATCAGCGCGGGCAGCGAGGAGTAGGCCAGGCCGATGCCAGCGCCCAGGAGGACCGAGATGACCAGGCTCTGCCAGGCGGCGCTCATCAGGCCGAGGCCGGCGCCGTAGCCGATCGCGATGATCAGCAGGCCGAGGATCAGGGTGACCTTGGGGCCGTACTTCGCGGACAGCCGGGCGTAGACGGGCGCCGTGAACATCATCGTCAGGCCGAGCGGCGCGACCAGCAGACCCGCGACGACCATCGACTGGCCGAGGCCGTAGCCGGTGGACGTCGGCAGCTGGAGCAGCTGGGGCAGGACCAGGGAGACGACGTAGAAGGAGACGCCGACCATGATCGAGGCGAGGTTGGTGAAGAGCACGGCAGGGCGGGCCGTGGTGCGCAGGTCGACCAGCGGGGCCTTCAGGCGCAGCTCCATCACGCCCCACAGCACGAGGACCACCGCCGACGCGGCGAACAGGCCGAGCGTGGTGCCGGAGGTCCAGCCCCAGTTGCTGCCCTTGGTGATCGGCAGCAGGAACAGCACGAGTCCGGCCGACAGGCCGAGCGCGCCCGGCAGGTCGAAGGTGCCCTCGGCGCGCATCGGGGACTCCGGTACGACGAGGAGGGTGAGGGCGATGGCCAGCACGCCGAGGCCGGCGGCGCCGTAGTACAGCGCGTGCCAGTCGCTGTGCTGGGCGACCAGGGCGGCGGCGGGCAGGGCGAGACCGCCGCCGACGCCTATGGAGGAACTCATCAGGGCCATCGCCGAGCCGAGCTTCTCGCGGGGCAGCATGTCGCGCATCAGGCCGATCCCGAGCGGGATCGCGCCCATCGCGAAGCCCTGGAGGGTGCGGCCGGTGATCATGAGCAGCAGATCGCTGGTGAGCGCGCTGACCAGGGCGCCGACGACCATCACCGCGAGGCTCAGGATCAGCATGCGGCGCTTGCCGTAGAGGTCGCCGAGGCGGCCCATGATCGGGGTGGCGACCGCGCCCGAGAGGAGCGTCGAGGTGAGGACCCAGGTGGCGTTGCTGGGGGCGGTGTCCAGCAGTCGCGGCAGATCCTTGATCACCGGAACGAGCAGGGTCTGCATCACCGCGACAACGATGCCCGCGAAGGCGAGCACCGGGACCACGGCCCCGCTCGCTCTGCCGGCGGCGCGGTCTGTCGTCGTCTGCGTCATGGAAGAGGGCCTCCAGGCCGGGGTGCGTCGGGGTACGTGGATCCTGAACCTTGTACGTCCAGGCAACTATTCCGTTGCTTTGGCACCCTAACGAAATCTTGACCTTTCCTTGGGAATCCACCGGAGTCCGGGCAAGGTCCGGTCGCCGAGCCGGTCGATCCCCCGCCCCGGGGCGTGGTTGCGTCCGTCGGAGGCGGCCAAAGGCCGCGGCAGCGGCCTGAGCCCCGGTCGTGGTTGCCCCTTGCGCGACGAGGAGCGAGCCTCCATTATCAGGAATCCTGATATTTTAACTTTGTAGCGATGGGTGCCGGTCATGTCGTTCAGGCTCAGGATCCAGGCCAGAGGGGTTCAGCTGTTGCTCGGCCGAATGATGAGCCGCGTGCACAAGGACCTGCGCTTCACCGACATCCCGAAGCGCACGGAATCCATCCGGGTGGAGACCGGCGCCGGACCGGTGACGTGCACCGTCTACCGCCCGTCGGCCGCCGCCGCAGCCCCTGCCCCCGTGTACGTCAACTTCCACGGCGGCGGGTTCGTGATCGCCCGCCCCCAGCAGGACGACCACATCTGCCGCTACATAGCCGACACGGCCGGCTGCGTCGTGATCAACGTGGACTACGCCGTCGCCCCGCAGCGGCCGTACCCCGTACCCGTCACCCAGGCGTACGACGTCACCGCCTGGGTGGCCGAAAACGGTACCGCCAACAACTGGGACGGTTCGCGACTCGCCGTGGGCGGACACAGCGCCGGGGCCAACCTGACGGCCGCGGTGTGCCGCACCGCTCGGGACCGCGGCACCTTCACGCCCCGCCTCCAGATCATCGACTCCGCACCGCTCGACCAGCTCGCCGACCCGGCCACCAAGCAGTCACCCATCGTCAAGCCCCTGCTCACCCCTCAGCTCATGCGGGTCTTCACCGCCGCCTACATCCCTGAGCCCGCCGACCTCGCCCATCCGCTGGTGTCGCCCGGCCTGGCCGACGACCTCGCCGGGCTGCCGCCCGCCCTGGTCATCACCGCGGAGAACGACCGCCTGCGTGACGAGGGTGATGCGTACGCCAAGGCCCTGGAAGCTGCCGGCGTCCCGGTCATCCACCGTTGCTTCGAGGGTGTCGACCACTACTTCACCCACACCGGGCCGGTACCGGCCGGGAAGGAAGCCATCGATCTGATGGCCACCACTGTGCGCACGGCACTCAACTCCTGACCGCTGCCAGGGCCGACAGTCCTTTGCGACCACACGCTGCCTTGGTGACACCTAGCCGGTCACTGATCGCCCGGCTCCGTTTTGGGTCCAGCGCGTCGAACCCCCGCTCATTGAAGGCGTGGATGACATCGCGGACGTAGTCCTCGCCAACCAGCATCAGCGCGGTGATGTTTTCACCGTCTGGCCGGCCTTCAGTTGCTCGCGCAGGCCGGGGCCGGTGAGGCACAGCGGCTTCGGGAGCGCGGTCGTGTCCGTCATCTGCCAGCCGTCATGGTGCCGCCCCGTACCGACAGGCTCCCCTTGGCCGGCCGACGTCCGGACCCGTCCGGTTCCGCCGGTCCGCGTGCGGGGGCGTTGGACGTGGCGGTGAGTGATCGGGCAGGTGACGACCTGGTGTGGCGGACGGCTTGGCACCTTGGCGAGATGGAGTCCGGCGCTGTGGACGGTGGCGGTCATGAGGGGGGCGGCTGATCGGATCAGCCGCCCCCCGGACCTGCTCAGCTCGGTTTACGGAATATAGCCGTAGTCCAACTGACCGGCCAGCCTCGTCCTGTCGTCCTTCAAGGACAGCACGAGCGTGCGTGCGAGGGTGCCGCCGAAGCGGGTCCCGCCGTCAGCCGTCGGGACCGTGTCGATGAAGCTCTCCACCAGCCCGTTGGGCATCACGTAGTGCGAGTACTGCTGCGTCGGGGCGTCCTCGGGGTTGCCCAGGACCAGCGCGCTGCCGTTGAGCGGCCGGTAGTCGCTGCGCAGCCCCGGGCCGACGAACCCGTAGAGGCCGTCCCAGCCGCTCAGCCCCGGCGCGAACGTGAACTTGTGGCTGATCGTGAACAGGTAGTACTTGCCGCCGCGGATGATCAGGTGCGGCCGTTCGGTCTGCTGGTTCACGCAGTTGGCCGAGAGCAGCGGGGGCTGGAGCTTCCAGTTGCGCATGCTGCCGCCGTCGGCCGTGGCCAGCCCGATGTTGCCCGTGTAGTACTTCGCGTCCTCCGGCACCTGGTGTCCGGCCGGGACGTCACCTATGTCACGCTCGGTGCACTGGTACGTGCCCGCGGTCCCGCCCGTGTTGCCCTCGAACAGCAGGTGGATCTTGCGGTCTCGCGGGTCGCGGAAGACGAACGGGTCGCGGAAGGCGTAGATGATCGGGCCTTGTTGCGACTGTTCGAGGGTCTGGTACAGCTTGCCGTCGGCCTGGGCGATGATGCGGTGGTCCCGGAAGCCGGAGAACCACACGCGGTTCTTGTTCGCGTGGATCTTGCCGGTCGCCTGCGCCAGACGCTGCAGCGCGTCGTTGGGGTCGACCCCGCCGTTGTCGCGCCCGGAGGCGGTGTAGAAGGAGTACACCTTGTCGCCGATGAGCGCCGTCGAGCCGGCCCACTCACGTGATCCGAACGAGGTGCCGGCCGGGAACAGGTCGCCGCCGTACTTCCAGCTCTTGGCGTCACGCGAGTAGAAGTAGCCGATCTTCGCGTACCAGTGCCGGTCGCCGAACGACACCGAGCGCGGGGCCGTCAGCGAGAAGATGACGTGCCAGCCCTTGTAGGTGGCGGTCTGGGTGTTGAGCTTGGTGAGCGGCCAGGTGTCCCACACCCACACCTTGTCGGTCATCACCGGGAAGTCGGGTGACACGCGAGGGGCGGTGTTGGTCCTGTCCTGCCGGAGTTTCAGGGCGTCCGCGCGGGACCAGACGGCTGTGTAGTCGTCGTCAGCGGTGTACTGCCGTGTGCCCGTCCGGGACGGGTCGTGGGGGGAGGCGGAAGCGGGAGTAGTGATGCCGGTCAGCATCGCGAGGGTCGCCAAACCCGTCGCCAGCCGGAGCAGCACCCGTCTTGCTCTGTGCATACGTCACCCTTGGGGGGAAGAGGGAACGAATGGAAGATGTGGAGCCGGTTCCATCGTGGACAGTACCCCAATTACCGTAAAAAACGGTGAACTTGTGAGGCAAAGATTCGCGTACGAGCAGCGGTCGGTGCCGTGCTGTGGAAGTTAATGGAAACCGATCCACCGCCGTCGGCGCAGCGCGGATCAGGCTCCCGCGGCGGCCGTCGTACGCCGGGGCACGAGCTCCAGTTCCAGCATCTGCTCGACGGGGGCGCCAAGGGGCCGGCCGATGCGCTCCAGCAGCAGGCGCGCGCCGGCCCCGCCGCTGGCGCGCAGGGGCTGGCGTACCGTGGTGAGCCCTACGTAGGCCGCCACGTCGAGGTCGTCGAAGCCCACCACGGACAGTTCCTGAGGAACCCTCACGCCCGCCGAGTTGGCCGCTTCGATCACCCCCAGCGCCCGGGTGTCGGACGCGGTGACGATCGCGCTGGGGGGCTCCGGAAGGGCCAGCAACTCGTCGGTGAGGCGGTGCGCCACGGCGCGGCCGTGCGGTCCCACCCGCACGAACGGCTCCTCCAGCGTGAGGCCGTACGCCTGCAGCGCCAGCTCGCAGCCCTCGCGGCGACGGACGCTCGCGCTGAAACGGAAACGGTCGTCGGCGACGTCGCCCATGAACGCGATGCGACGATGGCCGAGTTGCAGCAGATGACGCGTGGCCAGCATGCCGCCGCGCACGTCGTCGATCACCACACGTGGCAGGTCCGGGTGCTCACAGTCCAGCAGCACCGTGGGCAGACCGGCCCGTGCCAGCTGCTTCGCTTCTTCGTCGGTGGGAGCGAGTGAGATCGCCAGCAGGCCGTCGAAGCGGTCGCCGGCCGCCACCGCCCGGTACTGCTGATCGCGCTGATCCGGTGTGGCCACGTCGAGCAGAGTGAGGTCGTGGTCGCTGCCGTGCAGCACGTGTGAGATGCCGCGTAGCCGCTCGACGACCGACGGCTCGGTGGCGAAGGGTGCGATGACGGCGATGCTCTGGGTGCGTCCCGTGGACAGGGCGCGAGCGCGCCGGTTGGGCCGGTACTCCAGATCCCGCATCACCCGCAGCACCCGCTGGCGGGTGTCCTCGCTGACGTTCCTGCTGTCGTTCAGGACGCGCGAAACCGTGCCGACGCCCACCCCGGCCCGGGCCGCGACATCGCCGATGGTCGCCCGTTCTCCCACGGCCGTACAGTACCCGAACTCGCAGATCAGCCTCCTGACACGCACATCGACGGCGGTGTTCTCGGCCACGCGGTCAGGTACCGGCCAGCCCTATGGATCACGACGGGTGTGGTGGCGCTCAGCTGACTCATCCTCGCCGCGAGCCCGATGCGTCGCGGGCGCGACCTACCGCAGACCCAGTTGCCGGAACAAGCGCACGCCAGGATGCGAAAAATGGCAGCCGGCTGCGCACTCGCGTTCCGGGTGGGGGCCGGGGTGCCGGCGGCCGGGGTCGTGCTGATGTGGGTGTGGCTGCCACGGCGGGCGGCCCAGGTTCCGTGAGGGGCGCGGCGGCTCGGTGCCGGCCCTTGCGGCGGGCCTCGCAAAGAGCTTCCGGGCCGCTCCTGCCGGAGAGTCCGATGGCGAGGAGGGTGACTCCGGGCGGTGGACGAGTGCCGCCTGAGGGATCGGGCCCCCCGCGGTCACCTGGGCGACGACCCCGATGTCGTCCTCCATGCCCGGCAACGGCGCGAACGCGCCGCTCCTCGTGGCCTGGTCCTCGGCAGGCAGCACGCGGACGGGCCGGTCGGTCACGGGCCCGGGGCGGGGCGGGGTGTGTCCAGCAGCGAGGCCAGCGTCCGCATGAAGGACGCCCCCGAGTGGTCGGCGTGGTCGCGGATGCGCGCCGCGACGGCGTCGGCGCCACCACCCTCCAGGAGGTCGGCGATCCGGCCGAGGTCCTGCCCGTACCCCTCCCGGGTGGTCAGGTAGAAGTCCGTCGCGTCGTACGCCATGTGGAAGACGTGCTTCTTCACATCGCTCAGCGTCAGGTAGTCGTCGTGCGTCCTGGGGGTCGGCTCCGGCGCGCCGACGCACACCGCCGGGGTCCCGGCGCCCCAGGAGTTGACGGCCAGGTGGTACGTGTCGGTGATGACCAGCCGGTAGCGGGGGAGGACCCCGACCAGATCGCCGACGGTGGGAACCCCGGGGCGGGCCGTGATGTGGCCGACCGGGGCCGGGACCTCCCGGTCGAACCAGGGCAGCCACTCCAGCGGGGCGCCCAGCCGGTCGGACAGGCCCTGGCAGAAGGCGGGCAGCCAGTCGGGGATCGGCGTACGGGCACCGAGGAAGACGCCGATCGCACCGCCGTCGGGAACCGACCGGGACCACGGCGTGGTCGGGAGATGGTCCAGGTCGCCGGGGCGGGACAGCAGCGCCGCGTCCGAACCGAAGTGGTCGGTCGTACGGTCCCCCCGCAGATGCGCGATCTTCGCCGCCGACAGCGGATCCCGCACCCACATCCGGTGGCTGCGCCTCACCAGACGGGAGAACAGCGGGCCGTACTCCTTGTCCTCGTAGTCGGACTGCGTGTTGTGCAGGATCGTCCCGCCGTAGCTGAGGGTCCGCGTGAGGACCTCGTCCGGCTGGTCCGCGAACAGCAGGGCCCGGTTCAACTGGCCCCGGGCGTCGTTCCGGTCCACGGCGAAGCCGAAGTCGAGCAGGCGGTTCGTCGCGTCCTGCGCCAGATAGTGCCGGGTGTGCAGGAAATCGCCCCAGAAGACGACCGCGTCATGGTCGCGGAGCGAGTCGAGGTGCTCGGCCAGCGGACGGAAGCGGAAGGGGAACGCGGTGCCGCGCGCACCGTCGCGCAGCGGCACGGTCTCCGGCATGTGCAGTGTGTACCAGGTGGCGTCGAACGCGGTGCCCATCCGCCGCCGCAGGGAGTCGAATGCCAAGTCCACGGTCAGCATGCCCGTGTTGCGGTATCCGATGTTCGGCGCGGTGATGACGGCGACGCGTCCCATGTGCTCCAGTTCTTCCCCTAGCCGTTGCCGGCGCCCTCGACAAGTGGTGGCGCGGACCATCGGCCAACGTACACGGCCGTGTCGTCACGGAGATGTCCCGCCCCCGCCGGTCGCGCGTGCCTCGCGTCGGGCGGAAGCCGAGCCGTCTGACACAGCGTCAGGAGGCTTCACAAGTGCCGTGGCCTCGGCTATACAGAGGGCGCGGGACTGGAACGCGTTTCAGTTCGTGTTCCCGTTCGGTCCCAGACGGCCTCGGTGCGGCCGACGGTGCGGACGGCCGTACCGAGGTCCCTCCTCCGGCGATCAGGAGCCCCATGCCCATCGACGCAGCCACGGCGCTCGCGGCCGAACCACGGACCGGCGAGCTCTCCTGGGACCACAGGGACGTGCAGCTCTACCACCTCGGCCTCGGCGCGGGCACTCCCGCCACCGATCCCGACGAACTGCGCTACACCCTGGAGTCCCGGCTGCACGTCCTGCCGAGCTTCGCCACCGTCGCGGGCGGCGGAAAACCCGGCGTGACCAGCGGGCTGTCCATGCCCGGCATCGAGGTGGACCTGGCCCGCGTCCTGCACGGCGGCCAGAGCCTCGTGATCCACCGGCCCATCCCGGCGACGGGCAACGCCACCGCCACCCACCGGATCGCCGCCGTGTACGACAAGGGCACGGCTGCCGTTCTCGTGCTGCGCACCGAAGTCGTCGACACCCAGGGCCCCTTGTGGACCAACGACGCGCAGATCTTCATCCGCGGCGAGGGCGGCTGGGGTGGCGACCGCGGCCCCTCGGCCCGACTGGAACCTCCCCCCGGCGCACCCGACCGGACGGTGGAGCGGCCGACCCGCGAGGACCAGGCCCTGCTCTACCGCCTCTCCGGCGACTGGAACCCCCTGCACGCCGACCCGGAGTTCGCCAAGGTCGCCGGATTCGAACGGCCCATCCTGCACGGCCTGTGCACCTACGGCATCACACTCAAGGCCGTCGTCGACACGCTGCTCGGCGGGGACGTGACCCGGGTGCGGTCGTACACCACCCGGTTCGCCGGGGTCGTGTACCCGGGGGAGACCCTGCGGATCCGCATGTGGCACACGCCCGGCACCACCCGGGTCGCCGTCGGTGGCGTGGAGCGTGACGACGCCCCCGTCCTCGCCGACACCATCGTCGAACACACCTGAGTCCACAACGCCGTACGAGGGGAGCCCGCACCATGCGCGCAGCCGTACTGCACGAGATCGGCCAGGACAAGCTGGAGGTCCTCGACGATGTCGAGGCGGTGGGGTTCGGGCCCGGCAAGGTGAGGATCCGGGTGCGGGCCACGGGGCTGTGCCATTCGGACCTGTCCGCCATGAGCGGGGTGCTGCCGCAGCCCGCGCCCTTCGTGCCCGGGCACGAGGGCGCGGGCGAGATCGTCGAGGTCGGCGAGGGCGTCACGCACCTGAAGGCCGGTGACCGGGTCGTCGTGTGCTGGCTGCCCGCCTGCGGCTCCTGCCCCGCCTGCAAGCGCGGGCAGACCGAGCTGTGCCTGGCCGGGTTCATGAACGCGGGCACCCCCAACTTCACACGGCCGGGCGGGGACGTCTTCGGCTTCGCCGGCACCGGAACCTTCACCGAGGAGGTCGTCGTCGACGCCGGCTGCGCGGTGCCGATCCCCGACGACGTGCCCTTCGACATCGCCGCCCTGATCGGCTGCGGGGTGACGACCGGCCTCGGTGCCGCGCTCAACACGGCCGACTTGGAGGCCGGTTCGTCGGTGGCGGTCATCGGCTGCGGGGGTGTCGGCATCTCCGTCATCCAGGGCGCGCGGCTCAAGGGCGCCGCGGAGATCGTCGCCGTCGACCCGATCGCCGCGCGCCGCGAGTCGGCGCTCACGTTCGGCGCCACCCGGGCGATCCCGCCCGGCGAACTGCCCGACGCCAAGCAGCAGATCACGGCCGGCGAGGGCTTCGACCACGTCTTCGAGGTCGTCGGCAGGTCCGCCACGGCACGCACCGCGTACGACGCCACCCGGCGCGGCGGCACCCTCGTCGTGGTCGGCGCCGGAGCCATGGACGACTTCCTCCAGCTCAACATGTTCGAGCTGTTCTTCGACGAGAAGCGGATCCTGCCGTCCCTGTACGGCGGCGGAGACGTGCCGCGCTCCTACGAGCGCACCATCGCCCTGTGGCGCGCGGGCCGCGTCGACCTGGCGGGGCTGATCACCCACCGGGTCCCGTTCGCCGACATCAACGAGGCCCTGGACCAGATGCGCACCGGGACGGCCCTGCGTACCTGTATCGAGATGTGAGGGCCCACGCCATGGCGCTGCCCCTGGAGGGACTGTCCGCGATCGTCACCGGCGCGGGCCGCGGGCTCGGCCGGGCCGAGGCGCTGGAACTCGCCCGGCTCGGTGCCGCGGTCGTCGTCAACGACTACGGACAGCCCGGCCGCGACGGCACGGGCGAGGCCTCGGCCGGGCCCGCCGAGGAGGTCGCCGCCGAGATCCGTGCGGCGGGCGGGACCGCCCTCGCCCACACCGGCGACGTCTCCGACTTCGAGCAGGCGCGCACGCTCGTCGAGTCGGCGGCCGACGCGTTCGGCAGGCTCGACATCCTCGTCAACAACGCCGGCATCCTGCGCGACCGCATGGTGTTCTCGATGTCCGAGGAGGAGTGGGACTCCGTCCTGCGCGTGCACCTCAAGGGGCACTTCAACACCACCCGGTTCGCCGCCGCGCACTGGCGTGAGCGGTCCAAGCGAGCCGGGGCGCCGGTGTTCGGGCGGATCGTGAACACCTCCTCGGAGGCGTTCCTCGCCGGTTCCGCCGGGCAGCCCAACTATGCGGCGGCCAAGGGCGGGGTCGTCGGCCTCACCACCTCCACCGCTCTCGCCCTCGGCAAGTACGGCGTCACGGCCAACGCCATCTGCCCGCGCGCCCGCACCCGCATGACCGAGGACGTCTTCGCGGGCGTCGAGCAGCCCCCCGGCTCGGGCCTCGACCCGCTCGCCCCCGAGCACGTGGCCCCCCTCGTCGGTTACCTGGCCTCACCCGCCGCCGCGCACGTCAGCGGGCAGCTCCTCGTGGTGCACGGCGGGACGGTGGCCGTCGTCGAACGACCGCGCATCGCCGCCAAGTTCGACAGCAAGCAGGACACCTTCACGTACGACGAGCTGAACGCCGTCCTCGGGCCGTACTACGCGGACCGCCCGGTGGGGGAGACGTTCGCGGCGGTGGAAGTACTGGGGCTGAAGCGCGGGTGACGGACCCGGAAGCGGGTGCAAGGGCGCGCGCACGGGTGAAGCACGCGGGTGCGGGTGAAAGGCGTGGCACGGCCCTCCCCGCTGGTGGCGGGAAGGGCCGTTCGCCGTCTGGTGACTGACGTGCCGTCAGGCCGCGGTCACGGCCTGCTCGGTCTCCGCCACCGGCTTGCGGTGGCGTCCGCGCGGAGCCGTCTCGCCGTCCTGCGTGGAGACCTCACCACGGTGCCGGCCGGGGCCGGAGGAGGTCTGCCGGACGGTGGGGGTCCCCCCGGGGCGGAGCTCGTCGGAGTCCTTGAGGGCAGTACGCGGCTGGTTCGTGCTGGCGTCGCTCATCGGATGGATTCACCCCGTCAACATGATCTTTTTAGAGCCGGGTGAGTCTAACCGGCACCCCTGACCTCGAATCCAGGCGGCCACGCCAACCGGCACTAGTTCGTTACAAGGCGTCCCAACGGTGCTTCCCGCAGGGGTACGGGGCGTGGCGCCGAGGGCGCCGGAGGAGGGGCGGGCGGCGCTGACGAGGCCGGGGGTTCGTGCTCCCCGGGCCCTCCGGGGGGTTCCGGAACCGGGGCTGCCGGCTCCGGATCCGGCGGCGGGGCCCCGGGCGGACTCACCCACGCCACCCCGCACGGCACGGCCTCCGTCGCGTACGGCAGCCGCAGCACCCCCTCCGGTGTCCACAAGCCCGTGCCCGCCAGCCACCCCTCGGGCGCCCGCAGATGGTGCACCCGCCGCTCGGCGGGCCGCCAGACACCGACCCAGCTGCCCGCCGGCCCGTCCAGCCGCAGCGCCACCGCGCAGCTCTCGGGCGTGAGCACCTGTCCCGGCTGGATCGCGAACGGCGTGACGGAGCAGTCGCGCAGCCGCAGGCACTCCGGGAAGCGCACCGGCAGCGAGCTGCCCAGCACGCCCCAGCCCAGCCGGCCCTGCCCCGGCGAGGGCGCGTCCGAGCGGACGATCAGCAGTCCGCTGTCGAGGTCGGCGAGCAGCAGCCGGTCGTCGCTCTCGGCGGCGATCTGCAGCAGCGGCGACACCTCTCCACCGCCGTCCAGGTCCACCACGACTGTCTTGACGCGCCCCCCGGCCTCCCGGTCCAGCGCCAGCAGCCGCCCCGTCCGGTCCAGCCAGACCCCGCCCGTGCAACGGCCGGGCAGTTCGGCCAGCCGCTCGGGTCCGAAGGCGCCGCCCGCCACCAGCCACACCGACGTCGACCGCGGCCCCACGGCGAGGGCGTAGGCCCGTTCACCGCCCGGGGCGGGCGGCAGCAGTCGCAGCCGGGCGGTCTCGTCCGCGCACTCGACCGCGCCCAGGGGCAGCTCGCCGGTGCCGGGCCCGGTCGGGTACAGCAGCGAGAAGACGTGCCGCGCGGCCACCACCCGGTGGATGAGGACCCGCCCGTCACCCATCGGCTGCACCTCGGTGCCGGGCTCCTCCGGCTGATTGCGGGGCAGGGGCACCGCGTACGGCTCGGGGCCGTCCAGGGTCCAGCGCTCCGGGAACCAGGAGTCGCCGGCCGACGCGAGACGCGCTCCGTAGGCACCGTCCGCGGTGAGTGTGCAGCCTGCCGGCGCGGTCCCGTCCTCGTCCTCGTGTCCCGGCGAAGGTTCGATCGCACAGACCGTCATCGTTCGGTCACCTCCAGTGACGAACGTAGTTGTCACACGCGCGGGCAGGGTTCCTCGGGCGCAGGCTTCACACATAAGGGTGTTCCAGGAACGATTCGCCTGAGGTGAAGGGGGCGATTGTGCTGATCGGGGCGACGGGCGCCGAGAGCGGACGGTGGCGGTGCAACGCCACAGATCAGGCGGGTAGCCTTGCTCCCGTGCCCCGTCTGTCTGAAGTCATCGCCGCGCTGGAGACCCTGTGGCCCGCCGAGCGGGCCGAGTCCTGGGACGCGGTCGGCACCGTCGTGGGCGACCCCGACCAGGAGGTCACGCGGGTCCTGTTCGCCGTCGACCCGGTTCAGGAGATCGTCGACGAGGCGGTGAAGCTGGGCGCCGACCTGCTCGTCACCCACCACCCGCTCTACCTTCGCGGCACGACCACGGTCGCGGCGACGCACTTCAAGGGCCGTGTCGTGCACACCCTCATCAAGAACGACATCGCGCTGCACGTCGCCCACACCAACGCCGACACCGCCGACCCGGGTGTCTCCGACGCCCTGGCGGGCGCGCTGGACCTGCGGATCACCGGGCCGCTCGTGCCCGACCCCACCGACCCCGAGGGCCGCCGCGGCCTCGGCCGCCTCTGCGCGCTGGACCACCCGCTGACCGTCCGCGAGCTCGCCGCCCGCGCCGCCGAGCGGCTGCCCGCCACCGCGCAGGGCATCCGCGTCGCCGGCGACCCCGAGGCGCTCGTGCGCACCGTCGCCGTCAGCGGCGGTTCCGGCGACAGTCTCTTCGACCACGTCCGCGCGGCCGGAGCCGACGCCTTCCTCACCGCGGACCTGCGCCACCACCCGGTGTCGGAGGCCCGCGCCCACAATCCCCTCGCGCTGCTCGACGCGGCGCACTGGGCCACCGAGTGGCCCTGGTGCGAGCTGGCCGCGAGCCAGCTCGACGAGATCTCCGACCGGCACGGATGGGACCTGCGCGTCCACGTCTCGAAGACGGTCACCGACCCCTGGACCGCGCACGCGGCCTCAACCACTTCTGACCCCCTTGGAGCCCCGAACTGAACGCCGCGCCCGCCGACCAGATCCGACTCCTCGACCTCCAGGACCTCGACGTCCGCCTCCAGCAGCTGGCGCACAAGCGCCGGTCGCTGCCCGAGCACGCCGAGATCGAGTCGCTGAGCAAGGACCACATCCAGCTGCGCGACCTGCTCGTGGCCGCGCAGACCGAGGAGAGCGACACCGCCCGCGAGCAGACCAAGGCCGAGCAGGACGTGGACCAGGTGCGCCAGCGCGCCACCCGCGACCAGCAGCGCCTGGACTCCGGCGCCGTCACCTCCCCCAAGGACCTGGAGAACCTCCAGCGCGAGATCGCCTCCCTCGCCAAGCGGCAGGGCGATCTGGAGGACGTGGTGCTGGAGGTCATGGAGCGCCGGGAGTCCGCGCAGGAGCGGGTCGCGGAGCTGACCGAGCGCGTCACCTCCGTCCAGTCGAAGATCGACGACGCGACCGCGCGCCGTGACGCGGCCTTCGAGCAGATCGACGGCGAGGTCGCCACGGTCACCAAGGAGCGCGAGGTCATCGCCGGTTCGATCCCCGCCGACCTGCTGGGGCTCTACGACAAGCTGCGCGGGCAGCAGGGCGGTGTCGGCGCGGCCAAGCTGTACGCGCGCAGCTGCCAGGGCTGCCGACAGGAGCTCGCCATCACCGAGCTGGCCGAGATCCGCAAGGCGGCTCCCGACACGGTGATCCGCTGCGAGAACTGCCGCCGCATCCTGGTGCGCACGTCCGAGTCCGGTCTCTAGGCGTTCAGGGAGCCGTCCCGGTGCGGGAGTTCATCGTCGAGGCCGACGGCGGGTCGCGGGGCAACCCGGGGCCCGCGGGCTACGGGGCCGTGGTCAGCGACGCGGCGACGGGGGAGACCCTGCGGGAGACCGCCGAGTACATCGGGGTCGCCACGAACAACGTCGCCGAGTACCGCGGCCTCCTCGCGGGCCTGCGCGCCGCCCACGCGCTGGACCCGTCGGCCGCGGTCCACGTCCGGATGGACTCCAAGCTCGTCATCGAGCAGATGTCGGGCCGCTGGAAGGTCAAGCACCCCGACATGAAGCCCCTGGCGGCGCAGGCGGCCCGCGTCTTCCCGCCCGGGCGCGTCACGTACGAGTGGATGCCGAGGGAGCGGAACAAGCACGCGGACCGGCTGGCCAACGAGGCGATGGACGCGGGGGCCAGGGGCGAGCAGCGGTCGCAATCGGCTTCCACGGCCGAGCTGGACGCGGCCGCCGGGCGCGCCGCCGGGGCCCCGGAGGCTCCCGGAGCCGCCGAGGACGCCGCTCGTGCCGACACCCGCGCCGTCGCAGCCGTGGCCGCCCCCGGCTGGGCGCCCGCCGACATGGGCGCCCCCGCCACCTTCGTCCTGCTGCGCCACGGCGAGACCCCGCTGACGCCCCAGAAGAGGTTCTCCGGGAGCGGCGGAACCGACCCCTCCCTCTCCGGCACCGGCCGGGAACAGGCCGAACGGGCCGCCGCGATGCTGGCCCGGCGGGGCACCGTACAGGCCGTCGTGTCGTCACCGCTCGCCCGTACGCGGGAGACCGCCGGGATCGTCGCCGCCCGCCTCGGGCTCGACGTCGCCATCGAAGACGGGCTGCGCGAGACCGACTTCGGTGCCTGGGAGGGACTCACCTTCGCCGAGGTGCGCGAGCGCCACCCCGACGACCTGAACGCCTGGCTGGCCTCCCCGGACGCCGAACCCACCGGCGGCGGCGAGAGCTTCGCGGCGACGGCCGTCCGGCTCGCCGCCACCCGCGACAAGCTGGTCGCTGCCCACGCGGGCCGAACGGTCCTGCTCGTCACGCACGTGACCCCGATCAAGACGCTCGTCCGGCTCGCCCTGGGCGCCCCGCCGGAGTCCTTGTTCCGCATGGAACTGTCGGCCGCGTCCCTGTCGGTGGTCGCCTACTACGCGGACGGCAACGCCAGCGTCCGCCTCCTCAACGACACGTCCCACCTGCGCTGAGCGCCGCCGCCTCCCGGGCCAGCGCCTCCACACGGTCCCAGTCGCGAGCCGCGACGGCGTCCTGCGGCAGCATCCAGCTCCCGCCCACACAACCGACGTTGGGCAGGGCCAGGTAGTCCGGGGCGGAGGCCGGGCCGATCCCGCCCGTGGGGCAGAAACGGGCCTGGGGGAGGGGCCCCGACAGCGACTTCAGATACGCCGTACCACCCGCGGCCTGCGCCGGGAAGAACTTCATCTCCCGCACCCCGCGCTCCAGCAGCGCCACGACCTCCGACGCCGTCGACACCCCCGGCAGGAACGGCACCCCGGACGCCCGCATCGCCTCCAGCAGCACGTCCGTCCAGCCGGGACTGACCAGGAAGCGGGAGCCCGCGGCCACCGCCTGCGTCACCTGTCCGGGACGGATCACCGTCCCGGCCCCGACCACCGCCCCGGGCACCTCCCGGGCGATCTCCCCGATCGCCTCCAGGGCCGCGGGCGTCCGCAACGTCACCTCGATCGCGGGCAGCCCGCCCGCCACCAGCGCCCGCGCCAGCGGTACGGCGCCCCGGGCATCCTCGATGACGACGACGGGGACGACGGGTGCGTGGTCCAGTACCGAGGCGGGCAGGGCAGGGGAGGCCATGGCCTCATCCTGCCGTCGGCATGCAGAGCACGCAAAGGGCGTTGCTTATGCTGCAACGCCCGCTAGTGCACCTCGTCCACCAGCACATCCAGCGACCACGCCTGCCCCGCCTTGACCGGCGCCTGCGCCTCCACGACGTAGCCGAGATCCCCGAGCGCCTCCACCAGCTCGGCCGGCCCCGTGGGGTCGGCCCCGGCGGTCAGCAGGCTGCGCACGATCCGTCCCTTCGTCGCCTTGTTGAAGTGGCTCACCACCTTCCGCGTCGGCGCGTGCAGCACCCGCACCGACACCGTCCGCCCGGCGACCTCGCCCTTCGGCTTCCAGGCGGCGGCGTACGCGGCGGACCGCAGATCCAGCACCAGCCCGCTCCCGGCCACCTCCGGCAGCACCGACGCCATCGGCGCACGCCAGTGCGCGCCCAGCGCCCCGAGCCCCGGCAGCTTCACGCCCATCGAGCACCGGTAGGACGGAATCCGGTCCGTCACCCCCACCGCACCCCACAGCCCGGAGAACACGAGCAGCGAACGCCCGGCACGCCGCTTGGCGGCGGTGTCGAGGGACGCCAGGCCCAGGGAGTCGTAGAGCACGCCGGTGTAGATCTCCCCGGCCGGCCGCGCCCCCGCCGTCCGCAGCTCCGCGTTCTTCGCGACCTCGCCCCGCAGCCCCTCGCTCAGCCCCAGCACCTCACGCGCCTTGTCCTCGTCCCCGGAGCACAGCTCCACCAACTCGGCGAGGACGGCCTCCCGGGCGGCGGTCAGCCCCGGCAACGACAGCGACTCCGGCTTCAGCGGGGCACCGCGGCCGGAAGAGGCCTTGCCCTCGGACGGCGGCAGCAGGACAAGCACGAGCACTCCTTCGATCGAACTCCGCCGACAGCGTACGGGGACGTGGTGGGAGCTCAGACGCGCGCCCGGCCCAGGGCACGGACCAGACCGTCGGCGTCGTCGGCGTGGAAGCGCACGAGCCGCACCTCGCGACGCCGCCCGAGAAAGGTGACGTGCGTGACCGGTTCGGTCAGCGTGAGCGTGACGGTGGTCCGCGACCCCACCTCGACGTCCAGCTCGTCCTCGGCCCGCTCGTGCGTCATCCGCAGCTCGCGCCGCACCGAGGCGATCCGCTCCAGCGGCACGCACAGATCGACATGGACGTACCGCCGTATCCGCAGCGAGCCGCCCTCCACGTGCAGCACATGCGGACGTACGACCGACGAGGCGTGCAGCGCGACCACGAACACGACCGTGTACACGTCCAGGAAGAGAACCGCCGCGTGCACGGCGGGCCACTGCCGCAACAACACGGACAACGCGACCGTCTCGACCAGGCACACGAAGGCGAACCCGGCCGTCATCGCGCCCTGCCCACGCGCGTACCCGAAAGCCGACCCGCTTTTCGTGCCGTGCGTACGCCGCACCACCCACAGCGCGAGGCTCCCGAGCAACCGCACCTCGTGCCGGGCCAGCAGCCACCCGGCTCTCACCGCCGCTCCTCGGCGAGGATCCGCAGCGCACGGCGGACCGCCTCCGCCTGGGCCGGGGCCAGATCGTCGTAGAACGCGCGCAGGACGCCGTCGTGCGGATCGAGCTCACCGCCCCCCGGGAACAGCGTCGTGGGGATACAGTCGGCGAGCACCCGGGCCGCCGCGGCGACGCGCGGATCGTCCGGCTCGGCGTCGACGAGCGCGTCGAGCAGCGCGTACGCCTCACCGGCCCGCGAGAGCGCTCCCGGACTCCCCAGCGCCTCACCCACCGACGACACCAGCCGCCGACGCTCCCCGGCCGGCATGGCGGTCTCCAGGAACGCGATGATCTCGCGGTCCTTGGCGGCCATGGGCGAGTCCGACAGATGCGCCGTCCCGGCGAACAGCGCGGCCAGCTCGGGCGACACCGGACCCTCGGCGGGCACCCCGCCCTCCGCGTCCAGCAGGGCCCGCAACCGCGCCCGCCGCTCCCGCAGTGCCTCCTCCTGCCGCGCCAGATCCTCGTCCAGCTCGGTCAGCACCTCGACGAGGTCCTTCCCGGCATCGTCCGCGAGCACGTCCCGCACCTCCGCGAGCCCCAGCCCCAGCTCGGTCAGCCGCCGGATCCGCGCCAGCACGACGGCATGCCGCAACCCGTACTCCCGATACCCGTTGGCCCGCCGCTCCGGCTCGGGCAACAGCCCCAGATGGTGGTAATGCCGCACGGCCCGCGTGGTGACGCCGACGACCGTGGCGAGTTCTCCGATCCGCATGCCACCAGTGAAGACGTTGACGCTGCGGCAGGGTCAAGCGAGCCGTCCGGCCTTCTCACGGGGGCCGCGATCGTGTGCCACGATCGAGGGAACGGTTCGCGATCTCACGGACGGGTGGTTCGGCGATGTCCCAGTCTGGCGGGCGACAGAAGGAGGGGCGTGACATGACTGCCATGGCCCACGAGCCGCTCTCGCAGGAAGACGTCCTGCTGGAGGGCTTCCTCGCCCTGGACACGCCGGAGGGCTTCCGGGCCGAGCTGATCGAGGGGGAGATCGTTGTGACGCCGCCGCCGGACGGGGATCACGAGAAGTACATCAGCAGGATCGTGAGGCAGGTGATCAAGCAGTCCCGGACCGACATGGACTTCTCCGGGAACAAAGGGCTGAAGCTGACACGCGGCGGCGTCTGCCCCAAGAACCACTTGGTTCCCGACGTCACCTTCGGCCCCCTCCGGCTCGACTTGTTCGGCGGGGTTGGCTCCTGGATGCCCTGCGACGGCGTCGCCATGGTGATGGAGGTGACCTCCACCAAGCCGCAGGCCGACCGCGAGGCCAAACGTCGTTGCTACGCCCGCGCGGGCATCCCGCTCTATCTGCTCGTCGACCGGGACACGGCGCAAGTCACGGTGTTCAGCGAGCCGAAGGACGACGACTACCGCGAGCACTGCGCCCGCCCCTTCGGCAAGCCCATCGCTCTTCCGGAACCGTTCGCCTTCGACCTGGACACGGCCGACCTCCTCTGATCCCCTGTGGGCGGGGGTGGGCGACATGGGGATACGGGAACAGGCGCGATGGACAAGGGCACGACTCGGCCGCGCCGGCCCGCCCCTCGACCTCCTCACCGCCCACTTCGACCAGCACGTCTACGCGCCCCACGCCCACGACGAGTTCACCATCGGCGTCACGGTCGGCGGCTCGGAGGTCATCGCGTACCGGGGCGGGCACATCCACTCCTACCCCGGCTCGATCGTCGTCCTGGAGCCCGGCGAGATGCACACCGGCGGCCCGGCCGCCTGCGACGGCTACGCCTACCAGGCCCTCTACGCCGAGCCGGCCCTCCTCACCGACGGCACCGTCGGCGGCCTCCCGCACTTCCGAGACCCCGTCCTCGAGGACCCGGAACTGGCGGCGGCCCTGCGCGCCGCCCACACCGACATCAGCGCCTGCCCCGATCCTCTAGAGGCGGAGTCCCGGCTCCCCTGGCTGCTGACGGCCCTGGCTCGCCGCCATTCCACGGCCCGGGCGACGAGCGACACCGTGACCGGCGCCGACGGCATCGCCAGGACCGTACGCGACCGCCTGGCCGACGAACTGCTGGAGCCTCCCTCCCTGGCCTCCCTCGCCACCGACCTGGGCCTCTCCCGCTACCAGCTCCTGCGCGCCTTCCGCACGACCATGGGCGTACCGCCCTACGCCTGGCTCGCCCAGCACCGGGTGGCCAGGGCCCGCCGCCTCCTGGAAGCCGGACTGCGCCCCGCCGAGGTCGCCGTGCTCGTCGGCTTCGCCGACCAGGCGCACCTCACCCGCTGGTTCCGCCGGGTGCTGGGCGTGACCCCGGCGGCGTACCGCAACAGCGTTCAAGACGCCGTGGGGTGAGACGGCCGAGACTCACCCTCATGACTGCACGCGGCTGGTTCCTGTTCTCCCTGATGGGAGTGGTCTGGGGCGTCCCCTACCTGATGATCAAGGTAGCGGTGGAGGACCTGTCCCCGTCCATGGTGGTGTTCACACGCTGCGCCCTCGGCGCCGCACTCCTGCTCCCCTTCGCCCTGCGCCAGGGCGGCCTCGGCCGTACCGTCCGGGCCCACTGGAAGCCGATGCTGGCCTTCGCCGTCATCGAGATCGTCGGCCCCTGGTGGACCCTGACCGACGCCGAACGCCATCTGTCCAGCTCCACCGCCGGACTCCTCATCGCGGGCGTGCCGATCGTCGCCGTCCTCCTGGCCCGCTTCTTCGGCGCGGAGGAGCGGGTGGGCGCCCGCCGCATCACGGGCCTGGCCCTCGGCCTCGCGGGCGTCACCGTCCTGACTCTGCCGCACCTCACCGGCGGCGACGCCCTGTCGATGGCCGAGGTGCTGGTGACGGTCGTCGGTTACGCCACCGCCCCGCTGATAGCCGCCCGGCACCTCAAGGACGTCCCGACCCTCCAGCTGATCACCCCCTGCCTCACGTTCGCCGCCGTCGTCTACGCCCCGGCCGCATACCTCACCCGGCCCGCCGCCATGCCCTCGGCCGACGTCCTGGCCGCCCTCGCCGGCCTCGGCATCGTCTGCACCGCGATCGCGTTCGTTGCCTTCCTGGAGCTGATCAAGGAGATCGGCCCGACCCGGGCCGGAGTGATCACGTACGTCAACCCGGCGGTGGCGGTCGCCGCAGGCGCGCTCTTCCTGGACGAGCAGCTGACCCTGGGGATTGGGGTCGCCTTCACCCTGATCCTGGCGGGCTCGGTGCTGGCGACGGCCGCGGGACCGAAGAGGGACGTCCCCCGGGTACCATGGTCCACACGGCAGACGAGCCGGGCGGACGGCCGCGTGGAGTCCCCCTGACGGGGAGCTTCCCGAGGAACGTCCGGGCTCCACAGGGCAGGGTGGTGGCTAACGGCCACCCGGGGTGACCCGCGGGACAGTGCCACAGAAAGCAGACCGCCGGGGACCTCGGTCCTCGGTAAGGGTGAAACGGTGGTGTAAGAGACCACCAGTGCCCAGGGTGACCTGGGCAGCTAGGTAAACCCCACCCGGAGCAAGGTCAAGAGGAGACACCTCGGTGTCTCTGCGCGGACGATCGAGGGCTGCCCGCCCGAGTCCGCGGGTAGACCGCACGAGGCCGGTGGCAACACCGGTCCTAGATGGATGGCCGTCTCCCCGGCCGCCGCGAGGCGACCGGGTGACAGAACCCGGCGTACAGCCCGACTCGTCTGCCGCTGCCCGCGGCCTTGCGCGCGGGCCTTGTTCACTGGCGGTGAGCTTCTCCACCTTCTCCACCAGCCCGGGCCGCCGCACCGCGTGGTACGGCACACGCGTCCACGGCGACGAGGCGGCCTGCGCGTAGGGATTCCAGCCGTGCTGCCGCAGGGCGAGCCCTTGAACGTGCCGGACCTTTGCGGAGCGGCCCAGCCCCTCGTCACCCGCCTGCGGAAACCTCCGTAGCGGCAACGTGCGCAAAACCCCGCGACGGACCCGCCCCCCACCCCCGTAGAGCTAACGACAGAAAGCTCACAGGGAGGGGAGCAGGACGTGGCAGGGCACAGGGGCAGACGTGTCAGAGGTGCGGCGGCCGCAGTGGTGGCGATGGCGGCGCTCACCGCGTCGCAGGCGCCGGGGGCGGTTCCGGCGCGGGCCGTGGCACCGGCGCCCAGGCAGGCACCCGCCGAGGTCGGACCGAGCGTGTCCGGCGACGCCCCGTACCGGACCGAGCTGCCGCCGCTGCGGACCGGTAAGCGCGCGGGCGGCCCGGCGGCGGAGGAGGAAGTGGGCGGCGCGCTGCCGGCGAGTGTGTTCGCCGCCTATCGGCGGGCCGAGGACCGGCTCGCGCGTGAGGCGCCAAGCTGCCGGCTGCGCTGGCAGTTGCTGGCGGCGATCGGGCAGGTGGAGTCGGGACAGGCGCGGGGCGGCAGGGTCACCTCGGACGGTACGACCGTGGCGCCGATCCTCGGGCCGCGGCTGGACGGCGTGGCCTTCGCGCTGATCCGGGACACCGACGGCGGCGCCCACGACGGGGACACGGCGTACGACCGCGCGGTCGGGCCGATGCAGTTCATTCCGTCGACCTGGGCCCGCTGGGGCGCGGACGGCAACAGCGACGGGCGTAGGGATCCGAACAACGTCTTCGACGCGGCACTCGCCGCCGGACGGTACCTGTGTGCGGGCCGGCGGGATCTTTCCGTTCCCGCCGAGCTGGACCGGGCGATCCTGGGCTACAACCACTCGGCGGCCTACCTGCGCACGGTCCGGGCCTGGTACGCGTACTTCCTGGAAGGGCACCGGGTGGTGCCGGACCGCTCGGCCGGGTCCTCCTCCGCGCGCTCCGAGCCGTCACGATCGCCCTCGAAGCCGGAACGAGCCGCACCCACCCCCTCCGGGCGTCCGACCGCCGTCCCGCCCCGCCCGTCGTCGGCCCCCGCCTCACCGGCCCCCACCCCGTCCCGTCCGGCCACCGAGCCCCCGGAGACGCAGGAGCCGCAACTCCCCGTCCCCGACCCGGACATCGAGCTCCCCGGCGACGACGTGCTGCCCAGCGACGCCCCACTGACCAGTAACAGCGGGGACTCGATGGCCGCCTCCCCCTCCACAACCGCCGATACTCGGCGGTAATGTCGCCCCACCCGCCGGACAGCACGAGACCGGTGGGTGAGCGCGAAGGGGCCCTCATGGCGACGGACATGCCTGCGGACATGCCCGCAGAGACACCTGCGGAGAGGCGCGCCGCCGACGAGCGTTGGCGGCGCATGTGGAGCCACCGCGAGCACTTGCTCAAGGTGGCCCGGCGCAGGTCGATGAGTGCGGAGGACGCCGAGGACGCGGTGCACGAGGCGATGCTGCGCGCCGCGGAGCGCCCCGACCTGGACGACGAGCGGCTGGCGGCCTGGCTGACGACGGTGACGATGCGGCTGTGCGTCGACCGCTACCGGCAGGTGAACCGCGAAGCCGAGGTGCGTATCAGCCCGACGCTCATCGTCCCCGGCCCGGTGCCCGTCGAGGAGGCGGTGTGCGACCGGGCCGAGGCGAAGTGGCTGGCGGTGCGCAGTGGTGAGCTGCCCGTCCGGCAGGCCGAGGCGCTGCGGCTGAAGTCGCAGGACCTGGACGTCGGCCAGGTCGCCGTCCGGATGGGGCTGAGCTACCGGACCGTCGAGTCGCTGCTGGCCCGCGCCCGGCGGACGCTGCGGCAGTCGCTGGCCGCCACGCTCGGGTTCGCGCTGTTCCTGATCGGCTGGGGACGGCCGCGCGGAGTCGGCAGGGGACAGGCCGTGGCGGTCGCCTCGACGGCGGCGTCCCTGGCGGTGGCGGGGTTCGTGCTGCCGTACGCCCTCGACGGCGGCGGAGGTGGGGGCGGTACGGCGCCTCGGCCCGCGGTCGCCTCGCCGGACGCGGAGACGTTGCGGCAGGACGGCGGTGGCGGGAATCGTACGCCTCAGGGGGAGGGGCCCGCGGCTGTGCCGGCCGAGCGCGGCGCGGTCGATGCCCCCGCCGGCGCATCGTTCACCCCGCTGTCCGTGCCGTCGGTGCCGTCGGTGCCGTCGGTGCCGTCCGTGCCGTCGCTGCCGGAGGTCCCGGATGTTCCGGACGTGCCGGGCATCCCCGTGTCGCCGCTCCCCTCGCTGTCCGCGCCCGAGGTCCCTCAGCTGCCCGAGATACCGAGGCCCGACGTTCCCGAGCTGCCGGTGGAGCCCTCCGCCGTGCCGACCGGCCGGGCGGCCATCCCGCAGGCCCCGGAGGCTCCCGCCACACCCTCCGCCTCCCTGTCCGACCCCACCGTGCGCCCACTCCCGTAGCGCTCCCGGAAACCCACTCCCGTAGCGCCCGGAAACCCGCCCGGAAACCCGCTCGAAAAAAATCCGCCACTTGAGCGACGGACGCCCGGCCCCTCCCCGTAGAGCAGATGTCAGAGCTGCTCCAGGGGCACTGCCCCACGGGCTGAAGGGTGGACCGGATGGGTGTCGAGATCTGTGTGGAAGGGCTGACCAAGTCCTTCGGTCACCAGGTCATCTGGCAGGACGTCTCGCTGACGCTGCCCGCCGGGGAGGTCTCGGTCATGCTCGGCCCCTCCGGCACGGGCAAGTCGGTGTTCCTCAAGACGCTCGTCGGTCTGCTCAAGCCGGAGCGTGGCTCCATCACGATCCAGGGCCGGGACATCACCAAGCTCCGCGAGCACGACCTGTACGAGGTGCGCAAGCTCTTCGGCGTGCTGTTCCAGGACGGCGCGCTGTTCGGCTCGATGAACCTGTACGACAACATCGCCTTCCCGCTGCGCGAGCACACCCGCAAGTCCGAGAGCGACATCCGGCGCATCGTGCTGGAGAAGATGGACATGGTCGGGCTGATCGGCGCGGAGGGGAAGCTGCCCGGCGAGATCTCCGGCGGGATGCGCAAGCGCGCCGGGCTGGCCCGGGCCCTCGTCCTCGACCCGGAGATCATCCTCTTCGACGAACCCGACTCGGGCCTCGACCCGGTCCGCGTGGCCTACCTCAACCAGCTCATCGTCGACCTCAACGCCCAGATCGACGCGACCTTCCTGATCGTCACGCACGACATCGCCTCCGCCCGCCAGGTGCCGGACAACATCGGGCTGCTGTTCCGTCGCGAGCTGGTGATGTTCGGGCCGCGCGAGGAGCTGCTGGCCAGCGACGAGCCCGTCGTACGGCAGTTCCTGAACGGCCGGATGCAGGGACCGATCGGCATGGCGGAGGAGAAGGACGCCGCCCAGGTCGAGCAGGAGCTCGCGCAGATCGACGACAGCGCGGGTGTTCAGGCGCCGGCTCCCCGCCTGCTGCCGGGGCCGGGCATCGACCGGCCACCCCGCTGGGAGGCCATCGCCCGGCGTGAGGCGGCGCTCCACCGGAAGGAGGTGGCCGGCGCGTGAGCCTGTCACCGGTGGGAGCGCTGCGGCACTCGGGCAGCCTCTTCGCGATGGCGCTGGACGTCGTCCGGACGATTCCCCGACGGCCTTTCCAGGCACGGGAGTTCATCCAGCAGACGTGGTTCGTCGCGAGTGTCACCATCCTGCCGACGGCCCTGGTCTCCATTCCGTTCGGGGCGGTCATCGCGCTCCAGATCGGCAGCCTCACCCGGCAGTTGGGCGCCCAGTCCTTCTCCGGGGCCGCCTCCGTGCTCGCCGTGCTGCGCGAGGCCTCGCCGATCGTCACCGCGCTGCTGATCGCGGGCGCCGGTGGCACGGCGATCTGCGCCGACCTCGGGGCGCGGAAGATCCGCGACGAGATCGACGCGATGCAGGTGCTGGGCATCGACCCCATCCACCGGCTGGTCGTCCCCCGCGTGCTGGCGTCGATGCTGGTGGCGGTGCTGCTCAACGGCCTGGTGTCGGTGGTCGGCGTGGCGGGCGGCTACTTCTTCAACGTCGTTCTCCAGAACGGCACCCCGGGCGCCTACCTGGCCTCCTTCACCACGCTCGCCCAGCTCTCCGACCTGTGGGCGGCCGAGGTCAAGGCGCTGGTGTTCGGCGCGATCGCCGGGATCGTCGCCTCCTACAAGGGACTGACCGCGAAGGGCGGACCCAAGGGTGTGGGCGACGCGGTGAACCAGTCGGTGGTGATCACCTTCATGTTGCTGTTCGTGACCAACTTCGTGATGACCGCGGTGTACTTCCAGGTCGTCCCCCAAAGGGGTTAGCCGATGAGACTCATCGACCGCCCACTGAAGTCCCTAGAGGCCCTGGGCACCCAGCTCTCCTTCTACGGCCGCTCGCTGGCGTGGACGGGGCGCACCCTGCGCCGCTACAAGAAGGAGATCCTGCGACTGCTCGCGGAGGTGAGCTTCGGCCGGGGCGCGCTCGCCGTCGTGGGCGGCACGGTCGGCGTGATCGCCTTCCTGTCGTTCTTCACCGGCACGGAAGTGGGGTTGCAGGGGTACGCCGCGCTCAACCAGCTCGGCACCTCCAACTTCGTGGCGTTCCTCTCGGCGTACTTCAACACCCGTGAGATCGCCCCGCTGGTGGCCGGGCTCGCGCTCTCCGCGACCGTCGGCGCCGGGTTCACCGCCCAGCTCGGCGCGATGCGGATCAGCGAGGAGACCGACGCGCTGGAGGTCATGGGCGTGCCCTCGCTGCCGTTTCTCGTGACGACGCGGATGATCGCCGGGTTCGTGGCCGTCGTCCCGCTCTACGTGATCGGCCTGCTGTCCTCGTACCTGGCCGCCCGCACCATCACCACCGGCTACTACGGGCAGTCCACGGGCACCTACGACCACTACTTCCAGCAGTACCTGCCCCCGGTGGACGTGCTGTGGTCCTTCGGGAAGGTGCTGGTCTTCGCCGTCCTGATCATCCTGGTGCACTGCTTCTACGGCTACTACGCGAGCGGCGGCCCGGCGGGCGTCGGCGTCGCGGTGGGCCGTGCGGTGCGGACCTCGATCGTGGCGATCAACGTCCTGGACTTCTTCCTGTCGCTGGCGATCTGGGGCGCCAGCACGACCGTACGGATCGCGGGGTGAGCCGCCGTATGAGGGTGCTGAGACTGCGGTTGTACGGCGTCGTCTTCATCGCCGTGCTCGCGTTGCTGCTGTCCCTGTCCGTCGCCGTCTACCGGCAGGTGTTCACGCCGGTCGTGCGGATCACGCTGGAGGCCGACAGCCTCGGCAACCAGCTCGATCCGCGTGCCGACGTCAAGCTGCGCGGGCTGCTGGTCGGCGAGGTGCGCGAGGTGCGGGCCGACGGGACGAAGGCGACGCTCGACATCGCGCTCAAGCCGGAGCACGTCGCCGCGATCCCGTCCGACGTGCACGCCCGCCTGCTGCCCAAGACGCTGTTCGGCGAGAAGTACGTCGACCTGGTCCCGCCCGCCGGCTCGTCCGGCCGACCCATCCGCGCCGGGGACGTCATCACCCAGGACCGGACCCGCGTCGGCATCGAGGTCCAGCAGCTGATGAACGACCTGCTGCCCCTGCTGCGGACGGTCCAGCCCGGCAAGCTCAACGCCACGCTCTCCGCGTTCGCCACCGCCCTGGAGGGACGCGGCGACCGGATCGGCGACAACCTCACGCGAGTGGAGGCCTATCTGCGCCGCCTCAATCCGCACCTGCCGTCCCTGAAAGAGGACATCGCACGCTTCGCCGACGTCGCCGAGGTCTACGGCGACGCCGCGCCCGACCTGATGGAGATCCTGCGCAACACCGTCACCACCAGCCGCACGATCGTCGAGGAGAAGGACCGGCTGGCGGCGGCGCTGACGACCACGGCGACTGTCGCGGGCACCGCCGAGGACTTCCTCGACGCGAACGGCGACCGGCTGATCACCCTCGGCCGGGTCTCCCGCCCCACGCTGGAGCTGTTCGCCCGTTACTCCCCGCAGTACCCCTGTCTGCTGGCCGGCCTGGTCCGGCAGGACAAGGCGTCCGAGGAGGCGTTCCGGGGCGGAAAGATGCACATCACGCTGGAGGTCGTACGGGCGCAGGGCGCGTACGAACCGGGTGAGGAACCACGTTACGGCGAGCGGTCCGGCCCCGACTGCCGTGAGCTGCCGCATCCTCCGGTGCCGGCGCCCGGCGCCCACCTCGACGACGGTTCGAAGAAGGCTAATCCGGCCTCGGGCGGTCCGCTCGGCGTCTCCGCCACCCGGGCCGAGCAGCGGGCCGTCGGCTCGCTCGTGGCGCCGGTGCTGGGCGTGCCCGCGGACGAGGTGCCGCCGGTCGCGACGCTGCTGTTCGGGCCGATGGCGCGCGGGACGGCGGTGAGCGTCGCATGAGCACCGCAGGAGCCCGGCAGACCGCCGCCCCCCTGATCAAGTTCAGTCTCTTCGCGCTGGTGACGATGGTGGCGACGGCGCTGCTCGCCGCCACCATCGTGAACATCTCCTTCACCCCCGAGCACGAGTACCGCGCGGTCTTCAGCGACGTCACCGGCCTGGAGGAGGGCGACGACATCCGGGTGGCCGGAGTGCGGGTCGGCGAGGTCGAGGGCATCCGGATCAAGGACCGGACGCTGGCCGAGGTCACCTTCACGGTCAGCCGGGACCGGCCGCTGCTCACCAGCACCGGCGCCGTCATCCGCTACCGCAACCTGGTCGGTCAGCGCTACGTCGCGCTGACCGAGGGCGCCGGCGACGGCACCCGGCTGCGCCCCGGCGGCACCATCCCGCTCGCCCGCACCCAGCCCGCCCTCGACCTGAACGCGCTGCTGAACGGCTTCAAGCCGCTGTTCGCCGCGCTCAGCCCGAAGGACGTCAACCAGCTCGCCACCGAGATCATCAAGACCCTTCAGGGCGAAGGCGGAACCGTCAACAGCCTGCTGACGCACACGGCGTCGCTCACCACGACGCTGGCCGGCCGCGACAAGCTGATCGGCTCGGTGATCGACAACCTCAACACCGTGCTGAAGACGCTCGACAAGCGTGGCGCCCGCTTCTCCGGACTGCTCAAGCAGCTGCGCCGGGTCATCTCGGGCCTGTCCGCCGACCGCAAGCCCATCGGGGAGTCGCTGGTGAGCATCGGTGATCTGACGGAGGCCACCTCGGGCCTGCTGAAGGACGCGCGTCCGCCGCTGAAGGACGACATCGCGGAGCTGACCGACCTCACCGGGACGCTGAACGACAACGAGAAGACCGTGGAGGGCGTGCTGAAGAGGCTGCCGAACAAGCTCAACGAGCTGACGGGGACGGCGTCCTACGGCTCGTGGTTCAACTTCTACCTGTGCGACTTCGACGGCCGGATCGTGCTGCCGAAGACGAAGCAGGTGCTCACGCCCGAGATGCACGTGGCGAGGGCGAGGTGTGGGGCATGAGCCGCAAGCGCCGCCCGGAGCCGCTGGTCAAGGTGCGGGTGGAACCGCCGAAGCTGCCGCGCGTACGGCTGCCGAGGGTACGGCTCCTGCCGCGCCGCAGGCCGCGTCCGCAGCCGCTGGTCAAGGTCCGGGTCGACCTGCCGAAGCTGCCGGGGATACGGCTGCGCCGTCCGCGCCTCGGCCCCTTCCGGGAGCGGAACCCCGTCGTCATCGGCGCCGTCGGACTCACCGTCCTCGCGCTGCTGACCGTGGCCGCGTTCAACGCCGACCGCCTGCCGGTGATCGGCGACGGCGAGACGTACAGCGCCGCCTTCGCGGAGGCGGGCGGTCTCAAGCCGGGCGACGAGGTGCGGATCGCCGGGGTCAAGGTCGGCAAGGTCGAGGAGGTCGGCCTGGACGGCGACCACGTCAAAGTCACCTTCAAGATCAAGGACGAGCCGGGGTTCGGCACCGAGACCGGCGCGTCGATCCGGGTCAAGACGATCCTCGGCGCGAAGTACCTCGCCCTGCACCCCAAGGGACAAGGCCGCCTGGAGCCCGGCAGCGAGATCCCGCTGCGGCGGACCGTCCCCGCGTACGACGTCGTGCAGGCGTTCAGTGATCTCACCACCACGACGGAGAAAGTCGACACCGAGCGGCTGGCCAAGGCGCTGGACACCATCTCGACGACCTTCGAGGACTCGCCCTCCGAAGTACGGGAGTCCATCAAGGGCCTGTCGCGGATCTCCCGGACGGTGGCCTCGCGCGACAAGGCCCTCGGGGAGCTCCTCGACCACGCGAACGGCGTGACGGGCGTACTCGCCGACCGGTCGGGCGACTTCACCGCCCTGGTCGAGGACGGCGACAAGCTGTTCAAGGAGATCAGCAAGCGGCGTGCGGCGATCCACAAGCTGCTGAAGACCTCCGCCGCGCTCGGCATCCAGCTCTCCGGCCTGGTCCAGGACAACGAGAAGGAGATCGGGCCCGCGCTCAAGGGCCTCAACACCGTGGTGAAGATGCTCGAACGCAACCAAGCCGGCCTGGAGCGGAGCATCAAGCTCCTCGCCCCCTACGTACGAGTCTTCACCAACACCCTCGGCAACGGCCGCTGGTTCGACTCCTACGTCCAGAACCTGGTCGCCGCCCCGGTCGTGCCGCGGACGGGAGGCGAGCGGTGAGCAACCGATGGAAGAAGCCCCTGGCCCTGCTGACCGCCCTGGCCGTGGTCGCCGCGCTGACCTACGTCCTGTGGCCGCGGACCGAGCCGGCCCGCGTCACGGCGTACTTCCCCCGCACCGTCGGCATCTACCCCGGCTCGGACGTCCGCGTGCTGGGCGTGCGGATCGGCGAGGTCAAGAAGATCACGCCGGAGGGCGGCCGGGTGCGGGTGGAGCTGGAGTACGACACCGACCACAAGGTCCCGGCGGACGCGCAGGCCGCGATCATCAACTCCTCGGTGGTCAGCGACCGTTACGTGCAGCTGCTGCCGGTGTACCGGAGCGGCCCGGTGCTGCGGGACGGGGACGAGATCCCCGAGTCGCGTACGGCCGTACCGGTCGAACTGGACCGCGTCTTCGACAGCCTGCACACCACGGCCGAGGCGCTCGGCCCCGAGGGCGCCAACAAGGACGGCGCCCTGTCACGGCTGCTCGGCGTCAGCGCCGACAACCTCGACGGCCAGGGCGAGAACCTCCACCGGATGGTCGGGGACCTCTCGGAGGCGGTCACGACTCTCTCCGACGGCCGCACGGACCTGTTCGGCACGGTCCGCAACCTCCAGGTGTTCACGGCGGCGCTGGCGGCGGACGACAAGAGCGTGCGGTCGTTCAACAGCAGCCTCGCCAAGGTCGCCGAGCAGCTCGCGGGCGAGCGCAAGGACCTGGCGGCGGCGCTGAAACACCTCGCCACGGCCCTCGGTGACGTGTCCGCCTTCGTGAAGAAGAACAAGAAGTCGCTGACGAAGAACGTGGAGGGCCTGAGCAAGGTGACCAAGGTGCTCGTCACCCAGCGTGCGGCGCTGGAGGAGCTGCTGGAGGTCGCGCCGACGGGTATGTCGAACCTGCACAACGCCTACAACCCCGCCGCCGGCACCCTCGACACCCGCAACAACCCCGACCACCCGCAGGATCCGGCCGCTCTGCTGTGCTCGATCCTGAAGACGACCGGGGAGAAGACCGACTGCGGGGACCTGAGGGACCTCTTCGACTCCCTGCCCGAAGTGCCCCGGAGCACCTCGGGCACCGGCACGGTCGACCGCACCCTCGGCGGAATCCTGGGGGCGCGCGCATGAGGCCCCTGCGCAAGGGCGGGACCGTCGCATGGGCGGCCGTCGGGACGCTGCTGCTGTCCGGCTGCGAGATCAACGGCTGGTACGACGTCCCGCTCCCCGGCGGAGCCGCCGCCGACGGTCACGCCTACCACGTCACCGTCGAGTTCCGCGACGTCCTGGACCTGGTGCCGCAGTCGGCGGTCAAGGTCGACAACGTCACCGTGGGCGCGGTGGAGAAGGTGGAGCTGGAGGGCTGGCACGCGAGGGTCCGCCTCCGGGTCGCCGACTCGGTGAAACTGCCCGCCAACGCCGTCGCCGGTCTGCGGCAGACCAGCATGCTCGGCGAGAAGTACGTGGCGCTGGCGGGGCCGCCGGAAGGCACGCCGGTCGGCCGGCTGCGCGACGGTGATGTGATCCCCCTGTCCCGCAGCGGCCGCAACCCGGAGGTCGAGGAGGTGCTGTCCGCGCTGTCCGCCCTCCTCAACGGTGGCGGCGTCGCCCAGCTCAAGACGATCACCACGGAGCTGAACAAGGCCCTGGAGGGCCGGGAGAACAGGGTCAGGTCCCTGCTCAAGGAGCTCGACACCTTCATCGGCGGTCTGGACGACCAGCGCCAGGACATCGTCCGCGCGCTGAAGGCCGTCGACCGGCTGGCCAAACGGCTGGGCAAGGAGAAGACGACGATCGCCGAGGCCGTCGACACGATGCCGCCCGCCCTGAAGGTCCTGGCCGACCAGCGCCGCGACCTGACGAGGATGCTCACCGCCCTGTCCAAGCTCGGCAAGACCGGCACCAAGGTGATCAATGCCTCGCACGAGGACACGGTCGCCAACCTCAAGCAGCTGCGGCCGATCCTGCGACAGCTCAACAAGGCGGGCAGCGACCTGCCCAACTCCCTGGAGTTGCTGACGACGTACCCGTTCCCGCGCAACGTGGTGGACGCCATCAAGGGTGACTACGTCAACCTGCACGTCACGGCGGACCTCGATCTGGCCGGGATCTACGGCAACCTGACGGACGAGCCGGGTGGCGGGAACGGCGGGGACACTCAGGTGCCGGAGCTTCCCGCGCCCCCGGACCTGCCGGACCTGCCGGACGTACCGGATCTCCCGGACGCACCGGATCTCCCGGACGTGCCGAAGCCCACCGCGCTGCCGAGCGGTCCGAGCGTGCCGTCGCGCCCGTCGGCCCCCTCGGGCGGCGACGACCCGCTGTGCCCGCCGGTGTGCACCGCCGGCTACGGCTCCGGCGGCCACCGCGCCGGGGGCGACTGGCCCGAGGGGATCGACCTCGCACTCGCCGAACTGATGCTGAAGGGGGTCCAGCCGTGATCACCCGTACGGTCAAGGCGCAACTGATCGCCTTCACCGCCCTCACCGCCGTAGGCGTGTCGTACGTCGGCGCCGAGTACACGGGCCTGGTGGACGAAGTCCTGGACCGCGGCTACACCGTGCGGGCCGACTTCGCGGACTCCGGGGGCGTCTTCCCCGGCGCCGAGGTCACCTATCGCGGGGTGCCGGTGGGCAAGGTCGGCGCACTGCGCCTGAGCGGCCCGGACGGCGTCTCGGTCGCGCTCGACATCGAGGACGGGGCGCCGCGCATCCCGGCGGACACGCTGGCAGTGGTGGCGAACCGTTCCGCGGTGGGCGAGCAGTACGTCGACCTCCAGCCCCGCACCTCCCGCGGCCCGTACCTGCTGAACGGCAGCACGATCCCGCGCGAGAGCACGCGGGTGCCGCTGTCGACGACGGACATGGTCCTCAGCCTGGACCGCCTGGTGAACTCGGTCGGCAAGGACGATCTGGGCGTCACGATCGACGAGCTGGGCAAGGCGTTCGCCGGTACCGGGCCGAACCTGAGCCGCCTGGTGGACTCGGGCAACACCCTGGTCGAGTCGGCGTCCGAGGCGCTGCCGGAGACGATCGCCCTGATCGAGGACTCACGCAAGGTCCTGAAGACACAGGCCGACCAGGGCTCGTCCATCAAGTCGTTCGCGCGTGATCTGGCGGCGCTCTCGGCCCAGTTGAAAGCCAGCGACGGGGACCTGCGCAAGCTGATCGGCAACGCGCGGCCGGCGGCGCAGGAGCTGAACTCGCTGCTGAAGTCGACCGGGCCGCAGCTGTCGGTCCTGCTGGCCAACCTGATCAGCGGCGGCCAGGTCACGCTGGCCCGCCTCCCTGGAGTGGAACAGGCCCTGGTGACCTTCCCGCTGATGGTCGCGGGCAGCTACACGGTCGTCCCGGGCGACGGCACCACCCACTTCGGCCTGGTCCTGAACGCCGACGACCCGCCGGCCTGCACCCAGGGGTACGGCACGGCCCGCCGGGACCCCGCGGACACCAGCACCCGCGAGGCGAACACCGACGCCCGCTGCACGCTCCCGCGCGGCAGCCAGTCGTCGGTACGAGGCGCGCAGAACGCCCCGGGCGCATCGCCCGCCGGCGGCGGCGCGGACCAGGCGACGTACGTCACCCCGTACGACCCGGAGACCGGTACCACCACCGGCCCGGACGGAACAAACGTCGAGATCGGCTCGACGGGCGGCCAGCAGGCCGTGTTCGGAAAGGAGTCATGGCAATGGCTGCTCGTTGGCCCCGTGGCATGAGGCCGGGGCGACCCGGAGTGCTGACGGCGGGACTCGTCGCGGCGACCGTCGTCACCACAGCACTGACGCTCTGGCTGGCCTTCGGCCTCTACCAGCAGCGCGAGGCGGACCAGCGACGCCAGGGCATCCTGGCCGCCGCCCGCCAGTCGGCGCTGAACTTCACCTCCCTCGACTACCGGCACTACGACCGCGACAGCGCGAACGTACTGGCGGGCGCGACCGGCGAGTTCAAGAAGCAGTTCACCGCGCAGACGGACCAGTTGACGAAGCTGGTGGCCCACAACAAGTCCGTGTCGGAGGGCCAGGTCCTGGAGGCGGGCATCGTCCGCTCCGACGAGGACTCGGCCCGGGTACTGGTGGTCGCCGACAGCAAGGTGACCAACACCGCCGCGCCCGAGGGGGAGGCGCGCACGTACCGGCTTCAGCTCGACCTCGTGCACAAGGACGGCCGCTGGCTGACGTCCGACGTCGAGTTCGTCGGCTGACCCACGGGCCGATCCGCCGACCGACCAGCACCGACGAGCAGTACGAGGAGTACCACCATGCCGAAGACGACCACCGGCCGCGCCCCCGCTCCGGGCACCCGGCGCATCATGACGGCGGCCGCCCGCGCGGCGGCGAAGCGCGCGGAGCGCGGCCACCGTGAAGCGGGCGCGGCGACGGCCGGCGACGAGGAGTCCCCGCGCCGGGCCGAACGGCCACGCGCCGGACGCACCGTCCTCGTCGAGGCCCCGAAGCACGGCTGGGACGACCCGCCGGAGCCGTCACCGGCGTCGTTCGAGGAAGACGCGCCACAGGAACCGGGCGAGGCCCGCCCCGGCGGCCGTCGGAGGCCGCTCACCTTGCTCCTTGCCGTCCTGCTCGTCCTGGGCCTGGTCGCGCTCGCCGCCCTGGGATGGCAGTACCGTGACGGGCGCCTGACGGAGACGGCCCGGGCCGAGGCGCTCGCGGCCGCGCGAAAGGCGGCGCCGATCGTCCTGTCGTACGACTACCGCCGCCTGGACAAGGACTTCTCCAGGGCCCGTGTCCACCTGACCGGCGACTTCCGCGACGAGTACGGCAAGACCACGAAGACCGTGGTCGCCCCGACGGCCCAGAAGTACCACGGCGTGGTGAAGGCCACGGTCGCCGCCCCCGGTTCCTCCGGCGGCACCCCGGCCGCCTCCGTCGTCTCGGCCTCCCCCGACAAGGTCGTGGTCCTGCTCTTCGTCAACCAGGTCACCGAGAGCACTCAGGTCTCCGGGGCCCGCGTGGACCAGAACCGGGTGCGGATGACGATGGACCGCACGGGCGACGGGTGGAAGGTGAGCGCCCTGGACGCGCTGTGAAGGGACCGACCGCCTGATCAACACGGGGGCCGATGACCCCGTCGGTGAGCAGCGCGGGGTCCGTCGTACCGATCTCGGTGCGGCCGGACAGCACGGTGAATTCCGGTGCGGCTGTGAAGACCGCGGTGAGGTCCGTGAAGTGCCGGCAGCCGAAGCGCTTTTCTGCCTCGGAGCCGATGAACAGCATGCGCCCGGCCCGACCCAGGATGCCCTCCTCGACCAAGTGGCGCAGATCGGCTCGGCGGAAGGTCCGAAAGGACCGAGAGCTCCCCACCACTCCTTCCAGAGCCGGTCGCCCACCCGGTGCTCCTGGAGGCAATAGCGCCAGCATCCGTTGCGCGGCGATGTGCCGGGGATCCGGAGGAGCGAAACCGGTTCCACCCAGCCGCGGACCAGAGCGGCAGCAGCGCCGCTGCGGTGAGGATGCCGGAGTCGAGTGGCCGGGAGCAGACAGGTGCGGCCGGCACCGAGCCGCCGGCCGGTGCGGCCGAGACGCTGCAGGAACGAGGCCACACCGAGCCCGGGGCGTCGATCCGGACGCCCCGGTCCAGGTCGCCGACGTCGATGCCGGAGCAGCGGCTCTGAATCAACCGGAGTGCGGAGCGGTCACTGGACCGCCGACCCCAGCGACCGCTCCCGCACCCGCTCCAGATGCCCCTCGAACACCTCCCGGGCCTCCGGCGTCAGCGTCCGCAATGCCACCAACGCCGTGATGACGACATCGCACAACTCCGCCTGCACGTCCTCCCACGTGTGCGTGATGCCCTTGCGCGGATTCTGGCCCGTCGCCCCGATCACCGCCTCGGAGACCTCGCCGACCTCCTCCGACAGTTTCAGGATGCGCAGGAGGATGCCCTCGCGGCCCTCGACGGGGCGGTTGGTGTCGAGCCACTGCGTCAACACGTCGACGGTGGCCCACAGGTCGGATTCGAGGTCGGGTGCGGGTGGCGTCCGGTCGCTCATGGACGCAGCCTGGCACGAGGGTCTGACAACGCCCCGTTGCCGCTGCTACTCCATCTGCTCCTCCTCGAACAACGCCTCCTGCTCTCCTTCCTTCGCCTTCCGCAGGCGCCTCGTCCGGGCGCCCACCACCACCGCCGTGCCTGCCGCCGTCGCCGCGAAGGCCGCCGGGATCATCCAGCCGCGGTTGACCGCGTGGCCGAGCAGGTGGTCCAGGGAGAGGCGGCCCGGGCCGGTGACGGCCAGGCCCGCCGCCGTGAGGCCGAGCGTCGCCGCGTACTCGTAGCCGCCGCCCTGATTGAAGAAGCCGTTCGGGGCGTGCACCGCCGCCGCGCCCGCCATCGCGCCGGCCGCCGCCGCACCCGCGGCCGGGGTGGCCAGGCCCAGGGCCAGCAGGGCACCGCCGCCGGTCTCCGCGAGGCCGGCTGCGGTCGCGCTCGCCTTGCCGGGGGCGTAGCCGACGGACTCCATGAACTGGCCGGTGCCCTCGATGCCGTGCCCGCCGAACCAGCCGAACAGCTTCTGCGCGCCGTGGGCGGCCAGCACACCCCCCGCCCCCAGCCGGAGCAGCAGCAGGCCCAGATCACGTCGGTCGTTACGCGTCACGTCGTCTCCCGGAGCGGACAGCAGAACAGAAGGGCATCCCCCGTCGGGTTCCACCGTCGCACCCGCGACCCCGGGCGACACCCGGCGGAGCCGCCCGGGACGCCGTTCGGGTGGCACGGGTGGCGTGGGGCGGTGGCCGGTACGAGGCTGGCTCGTATGACGATTCAGACCACGCGCCTCAGCGATCCGGCCGTCCGTGCTTTCGTGGCCGCCGTGAACAACCACGACCGCGAGAGCTTCATGGAGCTCCTCGCGCCGGGCGCGACCATGACGGACGACGGCTCCGAGCGGGACCTCGCCGACTGGGTGGAGCGGGAGATCTTCTCCTCCCACGGCCACATGGAGGTCGACAACGAGTCCAACGGCGGCCGTTCCCTCATCGCCCGCTACAGCAACGACACCTGGGGCGAGATGCGCACCCGGTGGAGCTTCACCGTGGACGACGACGGCCGGATCACGCGCTTCGAGACCGGGCAGGCCTGAAACCCCTTTCCCGCAGGGGCTTGTGTTCGTGTGCGCTCCAACTTCTAGCCTCTCCCGGCATGGAGACCACACGGCCGCTGGGACGCGGCGGCATCGAGGTGAGCGCACTCGGCTTCGGCTGCTGGGCGATCGGCGGTGAATGGCAGGCCCTCGACGGGCAGCCGCTCGGCTGGGGCAAGGTCGACGACGAGGAGTCGGTGCGGGCGGTGCGGGGCGCCCTCGACCGGGGCGTCACCTTCTTCGACACCGCCGACACCTACGGGGCCGGGCACAGCGAACGCGTGCTGGGCCGGGCCCTCGGCAAGCGCAGGGCGGATGTCGTCGTCGCCACCAAGTGGGGCAACGTGTTCGACGAGGAGACACGCACCCTCACCGGCGGCGACGACTCCCCGGCCTATCTGCGCCGCGCCCTGACCGCGTCCCTGCGCCGGCTCGGCACCGACTACGTCGACCTCTACCAGTTCCACCTCTCCGACACGGACCCCGAGCGCGCCGCACTGCTCCGGGACACGTGCGAGGAACTGGTCCGCGAGGGACTGATACGGGCCTACGCGTGGAGCACCGACGATCCCGCACGCGCCGCCGTGTTCGCCGAGGGGCCGCACTGCGCCGCCGTCCAGCACGCGCTCAACGTCCTCCAGGACGCGCCCGCGATGCTGCGGCTGTGCGAGGAGGCGGGCCTCGCGAGCATCAACCGCAGTCCGCTCGCCATGGGGCTGCTCACCGGGAAGCGCCGGGAGGGGCAGCGGTTGGAGGCCGGGGACATCCGCAGCAGGCCACCGGCCTGGTTGCCGGGTTTCGGCGACGGGTCCGGCGCCGACCCGGAGTGGCTCGCCCGTGTCGACGCTCTCAGGGAGGTCCTCACCAGCGAGGGCCGCACGCTCGCCCAGGGCGCGCTGGCCTGGCTGTGGGCGAGCAGCCCGCGCACGGTTCCCATCCCCGGCTTCCGCTCGGTCGCCCAGGCGGAGGAGAACGCGGGCGCCCTGGAGAAGGGGGCCTTGACCGGCGCGCAGCTCGCAGAGGTCGACCGGCTGCTCGGGCGGTGATCCTGGTGCGACCTCAGGCCAGTCGTTGAACGCCGGGCGTCCGGTCCTTGGCGTGTGCGGCAGCCGTTCCACGCGCACCGGTGCGTACTTCGCGGTCCCTCGCGAAGTCCACCCCCACCCGGTGCGGTGGAACGACTGCCGCCGCCCCCCTGGATGTGGCCTGCGGAAGCCGTCTGCTCCAACTGTGAAGCTTTCGTGTAGAAGAGTTGAGCATAGGCTCCCTATCGGCCGCAATGGGGCGGACGTTTGTATTCCGGTTGTGCAGGTTGACGAGTTGACGAACTCCGTCGCGTGCTCAGCCGCGTCCGACGTACGGCATCGCCGTCGCCAGTACGGTCGCGAACTGCACGTTCGCCTCCAGCGGCAGCTCCGCCATGTGCCGCACCGTGCGGGCCACGTCCGCGACGTCCATGACCGGTTCCGGGGCGACTTCCCCGTTTGCCTGGAGGGCACCCGTCTGCATACGGGACGTCATGTCGGTGGCCGCGTTGCCGATGTCGATCTGCCCGACGGCGATCCGGTACGGCCGCCCGTCCAGAGAGAGGGCCTTCGTCAGGCCCGTCAGGGCGTGTTTGGTCGCCGTGTAGGCCACCGACAGCGGGCGGGGCGTGTGGGCGGAGATCGAGCCGTTGTTGATGATCCGGCCGCCCTGCGGGTCCTGCTCCTTCATCTGCCGGTACGCCGCCTGCGCACACAGGAACGCCCCGTTGAGGTTGGTGTCCACCACGTGCCGCCACGCCTCATAGGGCAGCTCCTCGACCGGCACGCCACCCGGCCCGAACGTGCCCGCGTTGTTGAACAGCAGGTCGACCCGGCCGAAGCGCTCGACGGTCGCGGCGAAGAGGGCGCTCACATCCTCGGGGCGTGAGACGTCCGTCCGTACGGTGAGAGCGGCGCCCCCGGTCGCCCTCCCGGCCGTGCCCCCGGTCGCCCTCCCGGCCGTGCCCCCGCTCGTGCCGCCGTGTGGGCCCTCGGGCGCCAGGGCCGCCGTCTCCTCCAGCGTCTCGACGCGCCGGCCCGCCAGTGCCACCGACCAGCCCGCGCGCAGCAGTTCCACGGCGACCGCCCGGCCGATGCCGGAACCCGCCCCGGTCACCACCGCGATCGCATTGTGCTTGGCATTCATGCGCCCGCAGCGTACGGGAGCCGCATCCACACGCTGCGGGACCAGGGCTCAAGCCGGCGTGAGCTCCGTCGTGAGGTCCTCGTCCGGGGTCTCGCCCGGGTAGCGGACGCCGACGTGGTTCCGGATCGCGTCGAGCGTCCGCATCACGGCGAGCGTGCCGTCGAGCGGCACCAGCGGGGACTCCGTCTCACCGGCGCGCACGGCCCGCATCACCTCCAGCGCCTCGTGGCGCATGCTGTTGCGGGGGCCGTCCGCCGGGTCGGCGGTGAACTCCTCGGCGTCGCGGCCGTCCCGGTGCAGGACGAAACCCTCCGGGAAGAAGAAACCGTGCGGGATGTCGATCCGGCCCTTCGAGCCGGTGACCGAGGCGGAGGTCGCCGTACCGCCCACGATGGAGCAGTGCACCGAGCCGAGCGCGCCGCTGTCGAAGGAGAGCACCGCCGCCGTCTGGAGGTCGACGCCCTCCTCGGAGAGCACCGCCCGCGCCGCGACGCCCGACGGCTCCCCGAGCAGCAGCTGGGCGAACGACACCGGGTACACGCCCAGGTCGAGCAGCGCGCCGCCGCCCAGCTCCGGGTTCCGCAGCCGGTGCGAGGGCGGGAACGGGCCGGCCAGCCCGAAGTCGGCCTGGACGCTGCGCACCTCGCCGATCGCGCCGTCGTCGACCAGCGCCTTCAGCCGCCGCACCAGCGGGTTGCAGTACATCCACATGGCTTCCATCAGGAAGCGCCCGTGCTCGCGCGCCAGCGCGACGAGTTCCTCCGCCTCGCGCAGGTTCAGCGTGAAGGGCTTCTCGCACAGCACGTGCCGCCCGGCCGCGAGACACAGTCCGGCGGCGGCCCGGTGCGCGGTGTGCGGGGTGGCGACGTAGACGACATCGATGTCCTCGTCCTGCGCGAGCGCGTTCCAGTCACCGTAGGCCCGGGGTATCCCGAACCGTTCCGCGAACGTCTTCGCCGACGCCTCGGACCGCGACGCGACCGCCACGACCTCCGCGTCCGGCAGGTCGATCAGATCCGCGGTGAACGCGCCCGCGATCCCTCCGGTCGCCAGGATCCCCCACCGCACCGTGTCCACCGTCATCGCGTCCCGCCTCCACCTCGTGACCCCGAGCAGTCCGTACGGGCTGAGAGCATAGGGGGCGATCGACATTCAGAGGGAGGGACTCATGCCCGAGGGTGGGGCGTCCATATCGAACACCGCGCAGGAGGCCGCAGGGACGGAGCGGCCCGACCGCACCGCGCACCGCCGCACCGGGCTCCTGGTCACCTTCCTCCTGGGAAGCCTGACCGCCGTGCCTCCGCTGGCGATGGACATGTACCTCCCGTCCCTGCCGGAGGTCACCCGTTCCCTGCACGCGCCGGCCGCGACCGTCCAGCTCACGCTCACCACGTGCCTGGCCGGCATGGCGCTCGGGCAGCTCGTGGTCGGGCCCATGAGCGACCGGTGGGGGCGCCGCCGCCCGCTGCTCGCCGGGCTCGCCGTCTTCGTCGTCGCCACCGTGCTGTGCGCCCTCGCCCCCACCATCGAGCTGCTGGTGGCCTGCCGGCTGGCCCAGGGCCTCGCGGGCGCCGCCGCCATCGTCATCGCCCGGGCCGTCGTGCGCGACCTCTACGACGGCATGGCCATGGCCCGCTTCTTCTCCACCCTCATGCTGATCTCCGGGGTCGCCCCGGTCGTGGCACCGCTGATCGGCGGGCAGGTCCTGCGGGTCACGGACTGGCGGGGCGTATTCGTCGTTCTCACCGTCATCGGCGTGCTGATCGGGGTCCTGGTGTGGGCGCGACTGCCCGAGACGCTGGCGCCCGCGGAGCGCCACAGCGGCGGTGTCGGCGAGGCCCTGCGTGCGATGCGGACCCTGCTCGCCGACCGTTCCTTCACCGGCTACATGCTCACCGGCGGCTTCGCCTTCGCCGCCCTCTTCGCCTACATCTCGGCGTCACCGTTCGTCATCCAGGAGATCTACGGCGCCTCCCCGCAGACGTTCAGCCTGCTGTTCGGTGTGAACTCCGTCGGGCTGGTCGTCGTCGGCCAGATCAACGGCAAGCTCCTCGTCGGCCGGGTCAGTCTCGACCGGGTCCTGGGCATCGGCCTCGCGGTCGTCATCGCCGCCGCGACCGCGCTGCTGCTGATGTCCCTGGGCGTCTTCGGCGAGGTCGGACTGGCGCCCGTCGCCGTCGCGCTGTTCGTGCTGATGTCCGCGATGGGCATCACCCTGCCCAACACCCAGGCCCTCGCCCTGATGCGCACCAAGCACGCCGCCGGCTCCGCGTCGGCCCTGCTCGGTACGTCCTCCTTCCTCATCGGCGCGATCGCCTCCCCGCTCGTCGGTGTCGCCGGGGAGGACACCGCCGTCCCGATGGCCGTCGTCCAACTGGCCGCCGCACTGGTGGCACTGGCCTGCTTCATGGGAATGTGCCGACCCTGGAAGAAGAAGAACGGCCGCCCGAGCGTGGAGGGAGCAGTCAGCTGAGCGCACCCAGACTGCGCGACGGCACGCCCGAGCGGGCCGGCCTCGACCCCGCGGAACTGCGCCACCTCGTGCGGGAGGTCCACGTCCTCACCACGGGGCAGCGCCCCTGGGCCCCCGGCGCCGTCCTGGTCGTCGGGCGCGGCCCGGTGATCGCGGTCGAGGAGGCGGCGGGCTGGGCCGTGCGCTACGCGGCCTACGACCCCGACACCGACGCCGGGGTGGAGCTGCCCTCCGAGGACCGGGTCCCGATGACCGTCGGCACGCCCTTCGATCTGGCGTCCCTCACCAAGCTGTTCACATCCGTGGCCGCCGTGCAGCAGATCGAGCGTGGCACGCTCGGCATCGACGCGAAGGTCGGGGCGTACCTGCCCGACTTCACGGGGGCCGCCCGGCACGGCATCACCGTGCGGCAGCTGCTCACCCACACCTCCGGCCTGCGGCCCGAACTCCCGCTGTACGACTGCGCCGACGACGCCCAGCGGCTGGCTCTGCTGCGGGCGGAGGCGCCGGTCGGGGCGCCGGGCGCGTACTGCTACTCCGACCTGAACATGCTCCTTCTCCAGTACGTCCTGGAGCGCATCACCGGCCGCACCCTCGACGTCCTCGTCCACGACGGCATCACCCGGCCGCTGGGCATGACCTCGACGGACTTCGGGCCGTGCCCGGGCGCCGCGGCGACGGAGGATCAGCGGCGGCCGTGGGCCAAGGCGGACCGGGGGATGCTGCGGGGCGAGGTCCACGACGAGAACGCCTGGGCGCTGGGGGGCGTGGCCGGCCACGCGGGGCTGTTCTCCACCGGCCGGGACCTCGCGGTGTTCTGCCGCACCCTCCTCGCCGGCGGCTCCCACGGCCCCGCCCGCATTCTCGGGCCCGACTTCGTCGAGCTGCTCTTCACCCCGCCGGGTCTCGGGTTCTCCCTCGACCAGCCGTGGTTCATGGGCGACCTGGCGGGCCGCGGCGCGGCGGGCCACACGGGCTTCACGGGCACGTCCCTCGTCCTCGACCCCGCCACGGACACGTTCCTGGTCCTCCTCACCAACGCGGTCCACCCGCGCCGCCGCCGCCCGGACAGCGCCCCGAGGGCCGCGGCGGCGTCCCGGGTGGCGCGGGCGGTGCGGTGACCTCTCCGAGGGTTCCAGCGAGGGATGAGCCGGCGCGTCGGGCGACGGTGACGCCCTGAACCTCACGGCCTCGGCGGCCTCGGCGGCCTCGGGGGTGGGCGGTCGTGGACGGCCCCGGGGCGTGATGCCAGCGGGGTCGGCCGGTGGTCGGGGGCCGGGGGCCGGGGGGGAATGTTTTCGGGCGGGTGTGGTCCCTGCTCCGGGAGGTGTGGTGCCAGCGGGGTCGGCCGGTGGTCGGGGGCCGGGTGGGAATGTTTTCGGGCGGGTGTGGTCCTTGCTCCGGGCAGCACGGCGCCGCCGAAGCTCGCCGTGAGCCACATCATCCGCACGGCCTCCCTGACCGTGCAGGTCAAGGACGTCCGAAAGCCCTGGAGCAGGCCCGCACCGGCACCGTGTGATGCCAGCGGGGTCGGGCCGGTGGCCGCGGGGCCGGGGGGGCGGGGGCCCGGGCGGGAATCTCCCCCGCGGGCGCGGCCCTGCCCCCATGGCGTCGGTGGGTTCGTCCCCCGGGCGGGCGCGCCGCCTGGAGCGGTGGCCTCGACGGGCTCCCGTTCCGGGCCGCGGTGGCCGCCCCGGCCCGGGGTCCCTCCTCCGGGCGGGCGCGGCGGCGGCCCGGCCCGCCTCGTAGAATCGCCGGGTGAACGCCCCCGCGCCCCCGGCCGAAAACCTCCGTGCCGCCCTCGCCGGTCTGCTCGACGGGCTGCCGCCCCGGCAGGCCTCGCAGGCGGTCGAGCGGCTGATCGCCAGCTACCGGGGGACCACCCCGACCGACGCCCCCATCCTGCGGGACCGGGCCGACGTCGCCGCCTACGCCGCCTACCGGATGCCCGCGACCTTCGAGGCGGTGCGCTCCGCGCTGGCGGCCTTCGCGGACGCCGCGCCTGCGTGGGTGCCCGGCGGGCACACCGACCTCGGCGGGGGCACGGGCGCCGCGGCCTGGGCCGTGAGCGCGGTCTGGGGCGGTCAGCGGCCCGTCACCGTGCTCGACTGGGCCGAGCCCGCGCTCGCCCTGGGGCGCGAGATCGCTGCGGCCAACCCGGATCTGAGGGACGTGCGCTGGCAGCGCTCCCGGCTCGGGGCGGCTCTCACCCTCGAGAGCACGGACCTCGTCACCGTCTCCTACGTCCTCAACGAGCTGACCGCCCCCGATCGCACCGCCCTCGTCGACGCCGCCGCGGCGGCGTCGCAGGCCGTCGTGATCGTCGAACCCGGCACCCCCGACGGCTACGCCCGCCTCATCGAGGCCCGCGACCGGCTGATCACCGCCGGCTTCCGCATCGCCGCCCCCTGCCCGCACAGCGCCGCCTGCCCCATCGCGCCCGGCACGGACTGGTGCCACTTCTCCGCCCGGGTCAGCCGCTCCTCCCTGCACCGCCAGGTCAAGGGCGGCTCGCTCGCCTACGAGGACGAGAAGTTCGCCTACGTCGCCGCCGCCCGCTTCCCCGTCGAACCGGCTCCCTCCCGGGTCGTCCGGCGCCCTCAGATCCGCAAGGGCCAGGTCCTCCTGGACCTGTGCGAGAGCGAACCGTCCCTGCGTCGCGGCACCGTCACCAAACGCCACGGCGACCTGTACAAGGCCGCACGGGACGCCGACTGGGGAGACGCCTGGCCGCCCTCCTGAGCTTCTGTCAGGTACGCACAGGATCATTTCGCGCCCTCGGGCGTGAGCAACGCGTACCACCGAAACGGGCGGACCCTCCCGAGAAACTGCTGATCGCTCCGCTGGTGGCGGCAGCTCTGGCCGTGGCCGGACTCGTGCCGGGCGCGGCGGGCACGGCGGCCGTCGGCCGCGACGGCATGTCCACCGTCGCGGCCACGGCGCGGTGCGAGAGCCTCACGGCCCTGTCGGCCGTCGACGTCCGCACGTGGGCCGGCGCCAGGTCCACCAGCCTGTGCCTCTGGCTACCAGGGATCCAAGGGCTTGCGACCTCAAGGGTGTCGACGGCGGTTCGTACAGGAACACCTGCGGGACGGACAGCCACCACTACTGGCGCAAGGTCAACCACCGCGGCACGTAAGTCACGTGCCCGGCGTGTGCGTGACGTACTCCTGACCCGCCCAGCGGACCAGCGCGTCCTGCGCCGCCGTCCGGTCGGCGGGGGACAGGTCCGCGAGGTCGGCGCCGTGGTTGCCGCCCGGCACCCACAGCACCCGTGCGTCGGGACCGCCGGGGTGGAAGTGCTCGGCCACGGCGGGGTCCTGGGTGCCGTAGACGAACAGCAGCCGGCTGCCGCGGCGGCGGACCCAGCGGTCGATGTCGGGCATGGCGGCCCGGTCGAAGCGCAGGGGGATGTCCCGGGGGACGAAACTGCGCGGCTCGGCGGCGCCGGGGTGGCGGAGCAGGTCCGCCAGGTGGGCGGTGGGGACAGTGCCGTACCCGAGCTGGGTGCCGATCTGGTACCAGTACGGGACGTAGTTCCGGGCGGTCGTGTCGGCGTACAGGGCCAGGCCGGCCGTGTCGTCCAGCCAGGTGTACAGCTCGTCGTCCGTCGCCCCGGGGCCGGGGATCGCGGCGACGTCGGCCGGTGTGCCGCGCTGCCAGAACATGAACGGCGCGCGCAGGACGGCGATTTCGAGTGCCCTGTCGGCGCCGCCGACGAGCCGGAAGGTGTCGCCGGTGGCGGCCGCCCAGGCCTCGTAGCGGGCGGCGAGGCCGGCCCGGCGCAGCAGGATCGCCCGCTGGGCCGCCTTCAGGGCCTCCCGGCCGGCGGGGGTGCCGACCGTCTCCAGGAAGCGGAGGTACGCGCAGTCGTCCCGGTCGTCGACGTTGTTCGGCGCCGAGTAGACCACCGTGCCGGCCACGTCATGGGGATGGAAGCGGCGGTGGTAGACGCTCGCCATGCCGCCCTTGCTGCCGCCGGTGGAGATCCACGCGCCCGGGTACAGCCGGCGGAAGAGCCGCACGACGCGGTGGTGGTCGTCGGCGGCCTGCCGGACGGTGAGGTGGGTGTAGAAGGGGTCCGCGGGGCGTGAGGCGCCGAAGTAGCGGTGCTCGACCTGGAGTTGGTTGGCGCCGAGCAGGATCGCCGGTTCGGTCCGCCGTGGGGTGAGGACCGCCTGGTAGCCCGTGCTGAACAGCACGGTGGGGCGTTCGGCGGCGGTGTGGAGCAGGGTGAGGCGCTGCTCGAAGGTGCCGGCGGCGGGGTTCGTGTGGTCGACCGGCTGGCGCAGGCCCAGTATGAAGTGCCGGTACCCCGGTTCGGCGTCCTGCCGCTCCTCGATCAGACGCAGTCCGGGCAGGGCCCGTAGAACGTCGGCCACGTCGACGTCCCCGGGGCGGGCCGGTGCGGCAGACGCCCGCGCGGGTGGGGCCGCCACGGTGGCGAGGCCCGCGGCCGGGACGGCCGTGGCCGCCGAGGTGATCAGCCGTCGTCTGGTCCATGCGCTCATGAGCCGGGTCCTCCCGGGTGTCCGTGGGCGGGTGTCCGCCGGTCGCGGGGTCGCGACCGCCTCAGTACATCCGCCGGACGGCCCGGGAGGATCCCGCGCGAGGGGGGTCGTTCTCCCCTGCACGGGGGAGGCTCACGACGCCGTGCCGGCCGTGCCCTCCTCCTGTGCTTTGCGCTGTCGCTTCTCCTGGAGCGTGCGCAGCAGTTCGCGTTTTTGGGCCTGCGGGTCGACACCGCCGCCGATCCGGTCGCCCCGGCCGTTGCCGCGCAGCGCCCTGCGGCCGAGGTTCCGGCGCGATCCGCCCACGCCCAGCATGTTTCCGGCTCCGCCTCGGGCCATCTCTGCTCCTCTCGTGACCATCTACCGTGACGAGACGGTTCGTCTCGTGAACACACTCCACTGTCCGCGAGACGCTCCGTCTTGTCAACCTGATAAATTCGGGCCATGGCCGTCCAGAAGTCCACCCAGCCCGCTCCGGGCAAGCCCGCACCCGACTCCACCCGGCGCAGCGAGAAGTCCCGCCGCGCCATCTACGACGCCGCCCTCGCGCTGGTCGTCGAGGTCGGCTACCCGAAGACCACCATCGAGGGCATCGCCGCCCGCGCCGGTGTCGGCAAGCAGACGATCTACCGCTGGTGGTCGTCCAAGGCGGACGTCCTGATGGAGGCGTTCCTCGACCTCGCCGAACCCTCCGTGCCGGAGGCCGGGCCCGCGCCGCACACCTTCCCGGACACCGGCGACCTCGCCGCCGATCTCAAGGCCGTCCTGCGGGCCACCGTCGACGAACTGCGCGACCCGAGGTTCGAGGCGCCCTCGCGCGCGCTGGCCGCCGAAGGTGTGGTCAACGAGCAGCTCGGACGCGAGCTCGTGGCCAAGCTGATGCAGCCCTCACTCGACCTCTACATCACCCGGCTGCGCGCCGCGCAGGACGCCGGGCAGGTGCGGCCCGAGATCGACCCGCGCATCGCCCTGGAGCTCTTCGTCTCCCCGCTCGCCCAGCGCTGGCTCCAGCACACCGGCCCGATCTCCCACGAGTACACCGACACCCTCGTCGACTACGCCCTTCACGGCCTGGCCCCGCGCTGAGCGGTCCGGGCGAGGCGTCCCGGCGCGTCCGTGATCACACCCCCGCAGCCCAGGGCCAGCACCCGGTCCCGCTGCGCGTCCGTCACCACGGTGTGCGCCCACACCCGGGCGATCCCCGAGTTCACCGCGCGCGCCAAATCCGTGTCGCGCGCACGGTGGTCCACGTCCAGCAGGTCCACGTACGACCGCCAGCGCTCCGGGCGGTCCGTGCGCAGCTGCTGCGCCGAGCGCCACAACTGCGAGAGCAGCCCGAGGCGGTGGACGCGCCGGGCCACCTCGGGGTCGTTGGAGTTGACGAAGACCGAGCGGGTCAGGCCGCGGGCCCGGATCAGCTCGGCCAGCCGGTCCAGACCGCGCGGGTCCTTCGCCTCCAGCATCAGCACGATCCGCCCGCCGAAACGATCCAGCACCTCGGCGACCGTCGGCGGCCGCTCCGACCGCCAGCTCCCGGGCAGCCTGTCCTTCGGGCGCAGCCGTACGCCCTGCCACTCCCGGGCGTCCATGGCGCGCACCTCGCCGCCCAGGTAGGTGGTGCGGTTCAGGGTCTCGTCGTGGAACACCACCGGTGTGCCGTCGCGCAGCACCCGGGTGTCGAAGTCGAGCACCTGCGCCGTCCCGCGTTCGTAGGCGGCGGACAGCCCCGCCATGCTGTTCTCGGGGACCTCACGGGCGCCGCCGCGGTGCGCGACATACGTGATCCGGGGCAGGGCCGCCACGGTCAGCGGCCCCGCGCCCCACTCCAGCGGGGTCGGGGCGCGGCCGCCGGGTCCCGTGAGGGTCAGCGAGACCACGGAAGCCACGGAGGCAAGACCCGTCAGCGCGATCCTTGTGACCATGGCGACCACGGTAGGGCGCCATGTCATGGCAAAGCAGGCAATGACACCCGATCGTGGGGGAGAGCGGGGCTCGCCGGTTCTCCTCCCATCGGGTGCCCGGTGTACGTTGCGTTCCCTCCTGTCCCGGATGTGGGCACTGGCCCCCCGGTGCGCGGGAAGATGGGACCATGAGGCATGCTGTTCCGCACGACGGCGAGGCGAGGGGATAGATGAGCGCGGAGTTCGGCGGCCGGACCGGCCTGCAGGGCAAATTCACCCAGTGGCTGCGCGCCGGGCGCCGGCCGAAGGAGGCCGCCGGGGACGGCGGCCGTGAGGCCCTGCTGCTCGCCGCCGCCGACGCGGGACTGCCTCTCGCGCCCGCCGCCCACCCGTCCGGGTACCGCTGCTCCTGCGACCGGGTCGGCTGTCCCACCCCCGCCCGGCACCCGGTGTCCTTCGCCTGGCAGACGCAGTCCACCACCGACCCCGCCCAGATCGAGCGCTGGGCCCGCCATCAGCCGCAGGCCAACTTCATCACCGCGACCGGCATGGTGCACGACGTACTCGACGTGCCCCTCGATGCCGGTCGCGACGCGTTGGAGCGGCTGCTCGCCGCCGGCGTCGAGGTCGGGCCGGTCGCCGAGAGCGACGACGGCCGTCTCCTCTTCTTCACCCTCACGCGCGGTACGCCGGAGGACGAGGACGAGTGGTGGCCGTGCGAACTGGACTGCCATCCCGAGACGATGGACGAGCACCCCGGGCTGCGCTGGCACTGCCGGGGCTCCTACGTCCTCGTGCCGCCCGCGCGGCTGCCCGGTGAGGGGCGGGCGGTGCGGTGGGTGCGCGGGCCCGAGCACCCGCTGCCGGATCCGCTGAGCCTACTGGAGGTGCTCACGGAGGTCGGCGGACGGTACGCCGGTGAGGACTCCGACCACGCCAGCGGGGCTGCCTGGCCCACACGGCGGCACTGAAGCCGGTCGGCGACCGTGCCGTGAGGGCCCGAGCTACGAGCCCTCCGCCGACGTCAGGCCCTGGATCCGGCCCAGGACGGTCACCTTGCCCCGGCCCTTGGGATCCAGTGCCACCTCGTTGGAGACGAACTCCATCGTGAGGGACTGCTTGATCTCGCCCTTCGTCAGGGCGAGTACGTCCTTGCCCGGGGCGGGCACGGACGTGCCCGTGTGGGCGGTCTGCTTCTCGTAGTGGCGCGTGGTGAAGAACACCAGCGCCCCGCCGTCCGTCGTGCGCAGCGCCAGCGGTGCGTAGTCACCGTTCGTCAGCGGCTCGTCGATGTACTGGGTGACCATGCCCGGCTTCTTGGAGTTCTTCTGGCGCAGAGCACGCCACTGGCTGGTGTGGGGGCCGTCCGTGAAGGTCTTCCCGCCGCCCTTCAGGTACGTCGCGTACGCCCGGCTCAGGTCGCCGGGGCCGGTGGCCAGGTCGGTCGACTCGGCGGGGACGGGCTCGGCCCAGCCGTCGGCGTCCTTCTCGAACTGCGGGACCTTGTCCGGGGCGACGAGCGTCAGGTACGCCACCTGGAACGGGTCGTCGAGGCTGCTGCGGGTGAACACCAGCAGCCAGCGGGCGCTGCCGCCCTTGTTGCCGGCCGCGTCGACGACGAACCAGCGGGGCCAGCCGGCCTTCTTGGGGATGGTGAACTTCGCGTCGGTCAGCTTCAGCGGGGTGTGGTTCGGGTTGCCGGCCGGATTGTTGGCCTTCCCGGCCTTCAGGCGGGCCGAGTCGATGTCGGCGAGGGCACCGGTGGTGTGGTCGGCGTCCAGGGTGCCGTCGTAGGCCTTGTCTGCCTCGTTGTACGCGGCCGTGAACTCCTGGAGGGCCTCGGCGGCTTCGGCGCGGGTCGTGGCCGGGAGGATCTCCCGTTCGCCGTGCACCACGACACATCCACTGGCCGTCAGTGCCAAAGCGGTCACCGAGGTTGCTATGAGGGCGCTCCGGGCGGGCCTGCGGAGCGTACGAGGGTCGCGATCCCTGCTCATCGGGTACCTTCACCTTCCCCTTTCCGGAGGCGAACCCTACCGGGTGCCTCCGGCGGCCGGGCCGGGGGTGGCGTGAGGGCCGGGGGCTTCGGCTGCCGCCGGGTGCGGGCCCGCCCGGCCTCAGGGCCGGTGGCGGTGCGTCATCACGCCTTGTCCGGTGCCGGTGCCGGCGCCGTGGTCCGGGCCGGTGCGAGGAACAGGGCCAGGGTCGGCACCAAGTAGAGGAGCCAGACGGCTACTTGGAGCGTGGTGGGGTCCGGCTGGAAGTTGAAGACGCCCTTGAGGAGTGTGCCGTACCAGCTGTCCGGGGGAATCGCGCCGGAGATGTCGAAGGCCTTGTCGGTGAGGCCGGGCAGGAAGTCGGCCTCCTGGAGGTCGTGGAAGCCGTAGGCCAGGACGCCGGCCGCGACGACCACGAGCATGCCGCCGGTCCAGGTGAAGAACTTGGCCAGGTTGATGCGCAGCGCGCCCCGGTAGAACAGCCAGCCCAGGAGGATCGCCGTCAGGAGACCGAGGGCGACGCCGAGCAGGGGGCGGGGCGTGCCGTCGCTCGCCGCGTGGACCGAGGCCCAGACGAACAGGGCCGTTTCCAGGCCCTCGCGGCCCACCGCGAGGAAGGCCGTCGCGACCAGCGCGCCGGTGCCCATCGCCAGCGCCGCGTCCAGCCTGCCGTGCAGCTCCGACTTGAGGTGACGGGCCGTGCGGCGCATCCAGAACACCATCCACGTCACCAGGCAGACCGCGAGGATCGACAGCGAACCGCCGAGCGCCTCCTGCGCCTGGAACGTCAGCTCCTGGGAGCCGAATTCGAGGGCGCAGCCGAAGCCGAACGCGAGGGCCACCGCCACACCGATGCCCGCCCAGATGGGCTTCAGGGCGTCCCTGCGGTCCGTCTTGACCAGGTAGGCGATGAGGATGCAGACGACGAGGCTCGCCTCCAGGCCCTCGCGCAGACCGATCAGGTAGTTGGAGAACACGGGCTCAGGCCTCCTTGGAGAACAGCGTCCGGCCCCACCAGTCGTCCTTGTCGCGAACGCCCGGCGGGATGGCGAAGAGGGCCGAACCCACGTGCTGGATGTACTCGTTGAGCGCGTCCGTGGCCAGGCTGCGCTGGATCGGGATGAAGCCCTTGCGGACGTCCCGCTGGTAGGCCAGGAAGAACAGGCCCGCGTCCAGGCGGCCGAGGCCGTCCGTGCCGTCGGTGAAGGAGTAGCCGCGGCGCAGGATCGTCGCACCCTGGTTGGTGTCGGGGTGGGCGAGCCGGACGTGCGCGTCGGGCTTCATCGCCTTCAGGAACGGCTCGTCGCGCTCCTTGGCCTTGCCGACCGGGGCACCCTCGCCCTTGTCCCGGCCGAAGATGTCCTCCTGCTCCTGGAGCGAGGTGCGGTCCCAGGTCTCGATGTGCATGCGGATGCGGCGGGCGACGAGGTAGGAGCCGCCCCGCATCCACGCCGGACCGTCCTTGTCGTCCACCCAGACGAACTTCTTCAGACGGTCCGTCTCGGTGCCCGCGATGTTGCGGGTGCCGTCCTTGAAACCCATCAGGTTGCGCGGTGTCTGCGCCTCGGGCGTCGTCGAGGACGTCTTGCCGAAGCCGAGCTGCGACCAGCGGATGACGACCTTGCCGAAGCCGATGCGGGCCAGGTTGCGGACGGCGTGGACCGCGACCTGGGGGTCGTCGGCGCAGGCCTGGATGCACAGGTCGCCGCCGCTGCGGGCCTTGTCGAGGTTGTCGCCCGCGAACTTCGGCAGGTCGACCAGGGCCTTTGGGCGGCGGTCCGCGAGGTCGAACTTCTCGAACAGGGACGGGCCGAAGCCGATGGTGAGGGTCAGGCGGGAGGGCTTCAGGCCCAGTGCCTCGCCGGTGTCGTCCGGGGGCGCCTCGGCCAGGCCGCCGTAGGCGCCCTCGCCGACGGCGTGCCCGGCCGTCATGCGCCGGGCGGCCGCCGTCCAGTCCTTCAGCAACCGGACGAAGGCCTCACGGTCGTCGGTCGTCACGTCGAACGCGGCGAAGTGCAGGCGGTCCTGTACCGGGGTGGCGATGCCCGCCTGGTGCGGTCCGTGGAAGGCGATCGCCGAACCGGCCGGTTCGATGTCGTCCTCGCTGCGGGCCATCGCCACCGCGCCGCCTGCCGCGGCCGCGCCGAGCGCCAGGCCGGCGCCGCCCCAGCCGAGCAGGGAACGGCGGCTGGGGGAGGGCATGGTCTCGTCCGTCATCGTGGCCCCGACTACTTCACCACGGCCGCGGCGAGCTTCGACAGCGGCTCCGCCAGGGCGTTGACCGCGTCCGAGAGCTCCTTGCGGTCGGCCTTGCCGACCTTGTCGTAGGAGGTGAAGTCGTACGACGTCGTGTTCGGGCGGTACCGGTCGAGCAGCTTGTCCAGGGCCGCGAACTGCTCGTCGAGTTCGGTGACGAGAGCCGCGTCGTTCTCCTCGGCGACCGGCTTCAGCAGGTCGTACGACTTCTGCGCGCCCTCGACGTTGGCCTTGAAGTCGACCAGGTCGGTGTGCGAGTAGCGCTCCTCCTCGCCGGTGACCTTGCCGGTGGCGACCTCGTCGAGGAGTTCCTTGGCGCCGTTGGCCATGGAGGTCGGGGTGATCTCGGCCTTGCCGACCCGGCTCTGCCAGTCCTTCAGGTCGCTGATGAGCTGATCGGCGAGTTCCTTCTCGCGGTCGCCGATCTTCTTGTCCTGCCAGAGGGCCTTCTCCAGGCGGTGCCAGCCCGTCCAGTCGGTGGCGGGGTCCTGGCCGTCCTCCAGACCGTCCTCGCGGACGTCGACCTTGGGGTCGATGTCGCCGAACGACTCGGCGACCGGCTCGGTGCGCTCCCAGCCGATGCGGGAGGGCGCGTACGCCTTCTTCGCCGCTTCGAGGTCGCCGTCCTTGACGGCCTCGGCGAACGCCCCGGCCTTCGGCAGCGTCTCGTCGGCCTGGGCTTGCGCATAGGCGCGGTAGGCCGCCACGGCCTTGTCCAGACGCGGGTCGCGCTTGACGGCCTTGCCGCCGGTGGCCTTGACGGCCTGGCGGATGCCGTCGCCCTTCATGCCCGGCTTGCAGGCGATCTGGTAGTCACCGGCCTTCACCTCGGCGGTGACCCGCTGCTTGGTGCCGGGGCCTATGTTCTCCCGCTCGGTGACCACACGGTCGTCGGGGAAGAGGACGTAGACCTCGGTGACCTTGGAGCCCTTGTTCTCGACGGCCAGCTCGACGTGCCCGGCCGGGAACTCCTTCTTCGACACCTCGCACTTGTCGTCCGTCGCCGTCACGTTGATGACGTGGTCGCCGTCCTTCGCGTCGCTCTTCTCGGTGCAGCCGGTGACGGCGGCCAGGGCCGCCGCGGCGGCGATGACGGCGGAAGCGGGACGGGCGGGTCGCATATGGGCTCCAGGAGGCAGGAAGGTGAGGCTCACCTAAGACGGCACATAAGGATTACCTAAGTGGCTCAAAGTCGCTCTCACGATTGGGTCAAGGGAGGGTCAAAGGTCGACTGCGCTCCTGCGTCACCGGTGTGCGCCCCTGCCCGGCGGTGCTGCCACCTGGGGCGACCCGGCTGCTCCGGCGATGTGAGAATTCCCCTCGTGACTGACTACGACGTGCTGCGCGTCTTCTGTGGACCGAACGGTGGGTACGGCAACGAGCTCGGGGTCGTGCGCGAAGGGTCCGTGATGCCTGAGCGGGACGAGCGGCAGGCGTTCGCCGCGAAAGTCGGGTTCAGCGAGACCGTGTTCGTCGACGACCCCGAGCGCGGACTGATCGACATCTACACGCCGACGCTGCGGCTGCCCTTCGCCGGGCATCCCTGCGTGGGAGCGGCATGGCTGCTGGACGTGCCCGAGCTGGTCACGCCCGCCGGAGTGGTCGGTGCCCGCCAGGACGGGGAGTTCTGCTGGATCGAGGCCCGCGCGGAGTGGGTGCCGGCGCGGACGCTGCGGCAGTACCGCACGGCCGCCGAGGTCGACGACCTGGCCGTGCCGCCGCCCGGGGAGTGGGTGTACGCCTGGGCGTGGGAGGACGAGCCCGCCGGACGGATCCGGGCCCGGGCCTTCCCCGGCCGGGGCGACGGCATCGACGAGGACGAGGCGACCGGGGCCGCGGCCCTGCTGCTCACCGACCGGCTCGGCCGGGCCCTCAACATCACCCAGGGCGCGGGCTCGCAGATCCTGACCGCGCCCCAGCCGGGCGGGTGGACCGAGGTCGGCGGCCGGGTCCACCTGGAACGCTGACCCGGGCGGACCGCGTCCGTACGGGTGGCACAGCGTGTGTGCGAGGCGGCGCACGCGGACCTCTGGGCGTGACCTGGCGCCACCGCGAGGGGACTCTCAGGTGCATTCGATCCGATCTGGCCCTCGTCACCCTCACCGCCGCCGGTGCGGCGGCGGCCTCCGCCGTCGACGAAGGTCAGGAGTACCGCAAGGACCTGGCCCGTACTCCGGCGCGCTCGAGGCCGAGACCGCCGGGATCGAGCGGGGCGGGGCCGTCTGCCACAACGGCCCGTTCGGCATCTGAGCGGCACAGGACATCGAGCGGCACAGGACCGGCTGAGACCCGGGCCGGCATCCGGGACCCCCCGCCGCGCGCGGGTGGGGCCCCGCCCGTTCACGCCGTCAGGGGGAACTCCTCGGCCAGCGCTTCGAACATCTCGTTGTTCAGCCCGTACGCCCGCTTGCACTCGGCCACGATCCGCTGCCGCTCCAGTTCGTCACCGGGCACCGCGTCCAGCAGTGCGCAGTAAGTCCGCTTGAAGGCGGCCGGGTTGGGGATCTCCTCGAAGACGTAGAAGCGGACCCCGTCGCCCTTCTTCGAAAAGCCCCACGTCTTCTCGGCCGTGTCGCGGATGATCTGCCCGCCGGAGAGGTCGCCGAGGTAGCGGGTGTAGTGGTGGGCGATGTAGCCGGCCGGCCAGGTGCGGGCGCATGCGGTGATCCGCTCCGCGTACTTCAGCGTGGCAGGCAGCGCGTCGGCCGTCCCGCGCCAGCCGGGGCCGCGCAGATGCTCGAGGTCCCGCTCCAGCTCCGTCACGCGGAACAGCTCCGGGCGGACGAAGGGGCCGGCCACCGGGTCACCGGCCAGCTGCCGGGCGCCGGACTCCAGCGCGCCGTACACGAACCACAGCTGCTCCGTGTAGCGCGCGTACGCGTCGACCCCCAGTCTGTGCGCCAGCAGGTCGCTGATGAAGGTCGAGCTGCTGACCTCCTCGTGCTGCTCGCGGGAGGCGGTCCGAAGGAGCGTCGAGAAGGGTTCCATGGGCCCGCTTTCCGAGGTTGGGGTCACCTGAGCCGATCCTCTTGCCGACCGGATGTCGGTAAACTTCCCGACGGGGCGTCGGTAAAAACCCGGACGGCGGACCCGGTGCGAGCAAAAACGGCCCGCTCTCCGGGGAGAGCGGGCCGGGCGGTGGTCTGCGGGGGATGGTCTATGGCAGCGTGAGGATCTCCGCGCCCGTGTCCGTCACCACCAGCGTGTGCTCGAACTGGGCCGTCCGCTTGCGGTCCTTCGTCACGACCGTCCAGCCGTCGTCCCACATGTCGTACTCGTGCGTCCCCAGGGTCAGCATCGGCTCGATCGTGAACGTCATACCGGGCTGGATGACCGTCGTCGCGTGCGGGCTGTCGTAGTGCGGGATGATCAGGCCCGAGTGGAACGACGAGTTGATGCCGTGCCCGGTGAAGTCCCGGACCACGCCGTAGCCGAAGCGCTTGGCGTACGACTCGATGACCCGGCCGATGATGTTGATCTGCCGGCCCGGCCTGACCGCCTTGATGGCCCGATCCAGGGACTCCCGGGTCCGCTCCACCAGCAGCCGCGATTGCTCGTCGACGTCACCCACCAGGTACGTGGCGTTGTTGTCGCCGTGCACCCCGCCGATGTACGCCGTCACGTCGAGGTTGACGATGTCGCCGTCGCGCAGCACGGTCGAGTCCGGGATGCCGTGGCAGATGACCTCGTTGACGCTCGTGCACAGCGACTTCGGGAAGCCGCGGTAACCCAGCGTCGAGGGGTAGGCGCCGTGGTCGCACATGTACTCGTGCGCCACCTTGTCGAGTTCGTCGGTCGTCACCCCGGGGGCGATGAGCTTCGCGGCCTCCGCCATCGCCCGGGCGGCGATCCGGCCGGCCACGCGCATCGCCTCGATCGTCTCGGGCGTCTGCACCTCCGGTCCGGTGTACGGCGTCGGCGCGGGCTTGCCGACGTACTCGGGACGGCGGATGTTTCCGGGCACGGAACGGGTGGGGGACAGCTCCCCTGGTACGAGCAGCGACTGGCCAGACATGCCAGCGAGTCTAACCAGCGGCCATGGGGGAACATGTCGAAGGCGAGAGGAGCTGGTCATGGCCCTGTTCAAGAAGCGGACGGTCGGCAAGCCGGGTGAGTGGTACTACTGCCTGGAGCACAAGAAGGTCGAGGAGGGGCCGGAGTGCCCCAACAAGGACCGGTTCGGGCCGTACGCCTCCCGCGCGGAGGCCGAGCACGCGATGGCGACCGCCCGTGAGCGCAACCTCCAGTGGGAGAACGACCCCAAGTGGCACGACGCCCCGGCGGGCAGCCGGGACGACGAGAACTGATCCCACCCGCGCCCGGGGGCCGCGGCTGCCGCGGCCCCCGGGCGCCCGTGACGTCCGGGGCCGCTCCCGGGTCACCAGCGGGCCGGTGGCGGTGCCGTCAGGTGTTCCGCCAGCCGCGCCATCCGGTCCCGGAAACGGTGTCGCCCCCGCGGGGTCGGCAGGGCGTTCTCCCCGGCCGCGGCGCTCACCAGGTGCTGCACCGTGTCGAGGTCCAGCTCCGAGCCGTCGGGGACGGGCAGGGTTTCGTGCGCCACGGACGGAAGATCCCCCCGGCCCGGGCCGAGGGCCAGGACCGTCGCACCGGCGCGGCGTGCGTCGGACACCCGTTCGAGGAGTGGTGCGGCGGGACTCCCGGGGGCGACCACCAGCAGGGTCTCGCCCCGCCGGGCCGCCTCCAGCCGGCCCAGACCGACCGCCAGATGCGCCGGATCCGAAGGGCGGGCGGCGTGCCGTACCAGCGTCGGGGCCAGCTCCGGCGTGCCCGACCAGGCGGCCTCGTCCACCAGATGAGCGGCGAGATGCCAGGGCTCGTACTCCGGGGTGCCGACGAGCAGCAGCGCGCCCCCGTGCGACACCACCGAGCCGCGCAGCGCCCCCGCGAACCGCCGAGTGGCCACCAGCCACTCCGTCCCGGCGAGCACTTCCCGCAGCAGCGCGACCCGTACCGCATCCATGGGACCGCATCCTGCCCCGGCCGGTCACTCGTGACGTGGAGTTCACCGCGCATTCGCCCGGCCTGGGTAGACCGACCGGTCACGCGTACCCCTGTCGAACGACCGGAGGAACCCGCCGATGACCGAGACCAGCGTCCCCTTCCGCGCCGGACAGGAGGGGTACGCCAGTTTCCGTATCCCCGCCGTCGTCGTCACCGTCCCCCGCTCTCGGCTCCGCTCGAGCGGGGGCACCCCCATCGGTGACCTGCTCGCCTTCTGCGAGGGCCGCGTCGGCTCCCGGGAGGACTTCGGGAACATCGACGTCGTACTCAAACGCTCCTCGGACGGCGGCCGCACCTGGGGCCCGCTCCAGGTCGCCGCGCGCAACGGCGACGCCCTCGCCGGCAACCCGGCCCCGGTCGTCCTCGACACCGGCCGCGTCCTTCTCGTGCACGTGCGCAACGCGGCCGCCGCCACCGAGGACGCCATCCGGCGCGGCACGGTGAGCGCGGTGAACGGTCGCCGGGTCTGGGTGCGGCACAGCGACGACGAGGGCCGCACCTGGTCGGCGCCGAGGGAGATCACCCGGGAGACCAAGCGGCCCGAGTGGCGCTGGTACGCCACCACCCCCGGCCACGCCATCCAGCTGAGCACCGGCAGGGTCGTCGTCCCCGCCAACCACTCCCTGCCGCCCACCGGCACGGACAACGGCACCGAGGGCCGGTACAACGGCGGCCACTGCCTGCTCAGCGACGACCGGGGAGCGACCTGGCGCATCGGCTACGTCGACGACAACACCGACGGCTACATCAACGCCAACGAGACCACCGCCGCCGAACTGCCCGACGGCCGCGTCTACTTCAACACCCGCAACGACTCGCCTTCTCCCGGCACGCGGGCCGACGCCCACTCGGCCGACGGCGGACAGACCCTGGTGAAGCCCTTCCGCCCGCAGGCCGGACTCGTCGCCCCCGTCTGCCAGGCCGCCGTCCTCCAGCTCCACGACCCCGGCCTGCTGCTCTGCTCCGGCCCCGCCGACCCGGGTTTCCGCGCCCTGATGACGATCCGCGTCTCCACCGACGGCGGCACCACCTGGCGCCCGGCGTACACGGTGGACGGCCTGCCCGCCGCCTACTCGGATCTCGTGCACATCGACGCGGACACCGTGGGCCTGCTCTACGAGACCGGCGATTTCGGCGCCTACGAGACGATCACCTTCCGGCGGGTGCCCGTGACGGAGCTGACCTGAGCCGAGGGAGGCGGCGGCACGGTCGTAGAGTCGGGGCCATGACCTCTACCGACAGTGCTGCCACCGACACCCCCCAGAAGGCGCCCGCCAAGGACCCCTGGGACCTGCCCGACGTCTCCGGACTCGTGGTCGGGGTGCTCGGCGGAACCGGGCCGCAGGGCAAGGGCCTGGCCTACCGGCTCGCCAAGGCCGGACAGAAGGTGATCATCGGCTCGCGGGCGGCCGAGCGCGCCCGGGACGCCGCGGAGGAGCTCGGCCACGGAGTCGAGGGCGCGGACAACGCCGAGACCGCGCGCCGCAGCGACATCGTGATCGTCGCCGTGCCGTGGGACGGCCACGGCGAGACCCTCGCGTCCCTGCGCGAGGAACTGGCCGGCAAGCTCGTCGTCGACTGCGTCAACCCGCTCGGCTTCGACAAGAAGGGCGCCTACGCGCTCAAGCCCGAGGAGGGCAGCGCCGCCGAGCAGGCCGCCGCCCTGCTCCCGGACTCCCGGGTCACGGCCGCCTTCCACCACCTGTCCGCGGTCCTGCTCCAGGACCCGGAGATCGACGAGATCGACACCGACGTGATGGTGCTCGGCGAGGTGCGGGCGGACGTCGAGACCGTCCAGGCCCTGGCCGGGCGGATCCCCGGGATGCGCGGGATCTTCGCCGGGCGGCTGCGCAACGCCCACCAGGTGGAGTCGCTGGTGGCGAACCTGATCTCCGTCAACCGCCGGTACAAGGCGCACGCGGGGCTGCGCGTCACCGACGTGTGAGCCGGTGAGGTCCATGGGGGACACTGGACGGCAGCAGCAGTGCCGCAGTGTCCCCCGACAGGAGTCGACCCCATGCCCCGCCTCGCCCTCTACGCGTTGATCGTCTGCGTCCTCTCCGTGGCCGCCGCCGTCGTCTCCTTCACACGGGGCAGCTTCCTGGGGATCGTGTGGGTGCTGCTGGCGGGCCTGTCGTCCAACATGTGCTGGTACTACGCCAGGCGCGCCAAGCAGCGGAAGTCCGTCACCGGCTGACGCGCGCCCGTCAGGGGGCCGCCGAGCAGAACTCGTTCGAGCCCTGCCAGAAGCGGTACAGCTCCTGACCGCAGTACGTCTCGAAGTCGCTGATCCCGAGAGACTTCAGGATCGTGTCGACCACGTCGAAGAAGACGCCGTTCACCGCCGGCAGCCACAGCAGCGCGAACACGAAGAGCAGACCGAACGGCGCGAACGGCTCCACCTGGCGCCGGATGCCGTACGACAGCCAGGGCTCGATCACGCCGTAGCCGTCCAGGCCCGGCACCGGCAGGAAGTTCAGCAGCGCGGCCGTCACCTGGAGCAGAGCCAGGAAGGCCAGCGCGAAGCGGAAGTCGTTCGGCACACCGTCCAGCGCGTCCAGCCAGAACGGGGCGGTGCACACGACGGCGAACAGCACGTTCGTCAGCGGGCCCGCCGCCGAGATCAGGCTGTGCTTCCAGCGCCCCCGGATCCGCCCCCGCTCGATGAACACGGCGCCGCCGGGCAGTCCGATCCCGCCCATGATCACGAAGATCACGGGGAGCACGATGCTGAGCAGCGCGTGTGTGTACTTGAGCGGGTTCAGGGTCAGATAGCCCTTCGCGCCGACCGAGATGTCGCCGCTGTGCAGGGCGGTGCGCGCGTGCGCGTACTCGTGCAGGCACAGCGAGACGATCCATGCCGCCGTCACGAACAGGAACACGGCGACGCCGGGCTGCTCGGCGAACCCGGTCCAGGTCGCCCATCCCGTGACCGCCGTCACGGCGAGGATCCCGACGAAGACGGGACTGATCCGCCGCTCGCTGTGGCGGGTGATGGCGGTGGTCATGGGGCTCCCTGCACTCATCGACACGGGGTGGGACGGCCCGACAGTACTGGGCGCAGGTGAAAAACGTCTCGCGCGGGCGGTCGGTTCCGGGGAGGGTGGGCGCATGGGGCTCTGGCACGTGTACTACGAGGACTGGCAGATGGAGTGCTGCGGCACGCCGTTCTCGGTGGGGGACGAGGTGAGCTGGCCCTTGCTGCTCCTGGCCCCGGACACCGTGCTGGGCGGCGGCTGGCGCGACCAGCTCACGAAGATCGCAGGGCCCGTGGAACACGTGGGTGGGGTGCGGATGGTCCGGGAGGAGACGGGCCTCCCGGTGGCCCTGGGAGCGGACCCGGACGCCGAGGAGGACCGGCGCCCGGAACCGGGGGGCGGGACCCGGGCGGTCGGGCTGCTGTGCGTGGAGCGGCATGGCGCGAACTGGCCCGAGGCCCGCGGCCGCGTGCGGGCCGTGCAGGTGCTGACCCAGACCTGGGCCGAGACGGCGCCGGGCTCGCGCTCCTACGAGCCCGTGCGGGGGGAGCGCGGGCTGCGGACGGTGGACCGGTGCCCGAAGCGGTTCGCGGAGACCGAGACGGAGCCGTCGGCGGACGGGAGGGGACGGTACTCGCGTGAATCGGGGGTGGTGGTGACCTTGAACGTGCCGGGCACGGACTCCCGGCTCTCCCCTCCGGCCGGCCGGGCCCGGCGCCGCCGAGGATCCTGACGCCGCGCCTGCTTCCGGCACCGCCCCCTGAACGCCCGCCGCGCCGTCAACCGCCGTGACCCGCCCCCGTATCCCCGGAGACAATGAACCCGTGCACTACCGCATCCTCGGCACCACGCAGGCGCTCCGCACCGACGGGACGGTCGTTTCGGTCGGTGGGGCGCGGTTGCGTGCGCTGCTGACCGTGCTCGCGTTATGGGCGGGACGCACCGTGCCTACGGGGGTGCTCGTCGACGAGGTGTGGGGCGCGGACCCGCCCACCGACGCGCCGGGCGCGCTGCAGGCACTGGTGGGGCGGTTGCGGCGGACGCTCGGGCCGGACGCCGTGGCCTCCGCGGAGGGCGGGTACCGGCTCACGGCCGCGCCCGACGACGTCGACCTGCACCGGTTCGAGCGGCTGGCCGGCGAAGGGCGGCGGGCGCTGGCCGACGGCGACCCCGCCAAGGCCGCCGTGGTCCTCGACGACGCCCTCGCCTTGTGGCACGGCCCGGCCCTCGCCGACCTGCCCGACCGCACCGCTGAGGCGGCCCGCTGGGACACCCGCCGCCTGGACGTGCTGCGCGCCCGTCACACCGCCGCCCTCGCCCTCGGCCTGGCCGAGCAGTCCCTGCCGGAGCTGACCGCGCTGTGCGACGGCCACCCCCTGGACGAGCCCCTCCAGGCCCTGCGCCTGCGCGCCCTGCGGGAGTCCGGCCGCACGGCGGAGGCACTGGACGCCTACGAGGACGTGCGGCGTCTGCTCGCCGACCGTCTCGGAGCCGACCCGGGGCCGGAACTGCGATCCCTGCACGCCCAGTTGCTCCGCCTGGAGGACACGCCCGCATCCGCACCCGCCGCCGAGGGGCCGGGCAGGTCCGCCGGGAATCTCCGGGCCCGCCTCACCTCGTTCATCGGCCGGGAGACCGACATCGAGGCCATCCGCGGGGATCTCGCCGCGGCCCGGCTGGTCACCCTGCTCGGGCCCGGCGGCGCGGGGAAGACCCGGCTGTCGCAGGAGGCCGCCGAGACCGTACGGCAGGCCATGCCCGGGGGCGTGTGGCTCGCCGAACTCGCCCCGGTCGACGACCCCGCCGCCGTGCCCGAGGCCGTGCTCACCGCCGTCGGGGCCCGCGAGACCGTGCTCTACGGAGCCGGCGCCGAGGGCATCCGGGCGGCCGTCGCCGACCGGCTCGACGACCCCGTCGAGCGGCTCGCCGAACACTGTTCCCGACCGCACACGCTGCTGATCCTCGACAACTGCGAGCACGTGGCCGACGCCGCCGCCCGGCTCACCGAAGAGCTGCTGGCGCGCTGCCCGGACCTCACCGTCCTGGCCACCAGCCGTGAACCGCTCGGGGTGCCGGGGGAGTTGCTGCGCCCGGTGGAGCCGCTGCCCGAGCCGGTCGCGCTGCGGCTGCTCGCCGACCGGGGCGCGGCGGCCCGGCCCGGCTTCCGGATCGAGGACGATCCCGAGGCGTGTGCCGAGATCTGCCGGCGTCTCGACGGACTGCCGCTGGCCATCGAACTCGCCGCCGCCCGGCTGCGGATGCTCACTCCCCGCCAGATCGCCGACCGGCTCGACGACCGCTTCCGCCTCCTCACCTCCGGCAGTCGCACCGTGCTGCCCCGCCAGCAGACCCTCAGAGCCGTCGTCGACTGGTCCTGGGATCTGCTCGACGAGGACGAACGGGACGTCCTGCGGCGGCTGTCGGTGTTCGCCGGCGGCTGTGACCTGCCCGCGGCCGAGGCGGTGTGCGGACCGGTCGCGCTGGAGGCGCTCGGCTCTCTCGTCGACCGCTCCCTGGTCGTCGCCGCCCCGCCCGGCGGGCCCGCCGACGGGGAGATGCGTTACCGGCTGCTGGAGACCGTCGCGGAATACGCCGCCGAACGGCTGGACGAGTCCGGGCAGCGCGCCGACGTCGAGCGCGCCCACCTGACGTACTTCCGTGAACTCGCCCGCACGACCGACCCGTTGCTGCGCGGCTCCGGCCAGCTCGCCGCCATCCACCGGCTGGAGCGGGAGTACGAGAACCTGCGCACCGCCCTGCGTCACGCCGTCGCCCTGCGCGACGAGCAGGAGGCGCTGTGCCTGGCGCTGTCCCTCGTCTGGTACTGGCACATGCGCGACCTGCGCATCGAGGCCCGCAACTGGTACGGCGAGGTCATGGCGCTCGGCCCCGACCCCTTCACGGAGCCGGTCCGTCCCGCCACCGCGGTCTGGAAGCGCTGCACCGACGCCCCGCCCCCGATGACCGGCGAAATCTTGTGGGAGGCCCGGCGCGGGATCCACCTGGCCCATCTCGCCTGCATGGACACCGAACTGGACGCCTGGCAGAACCCGCGGTCCCAGCAGAAGCTGCGGACCATCGCCCGGACCTACGAACCCGGCCTCCCGCAGAACTGCCGGCTTCCCGGCCTGCTCTGGTTCTTCGCCGTGATGCTGACCGGCGACATGGACCGGCTGCGCGTCATCATCGACGCCTCCATCCGCACCTGCCGGGAGACCCCCGGCTTTGAATGGGAGCTGGCCTCCGGCCTCCAGATGCGGGCCAACTTCCTCGCCAACCGCGCCGACTGGGAGGGGGACGCCGCCCGTGACGCCGACGAGTCGCTGGAGATCTACCGGCGCCTCGGCGACGCCTGGGGCACCGCCGAGGCCCTCTCCGCGCGCGCCGAGGCCCGCGAACGCAAGGGCGATTACGTGAGGGCGGCCGCCGACTACGAGGCGGCCGTCGGGCACGCCGAGCACCTCGGCGCCCGCGCCCAGGCGGCCGTCCTCGGCGCCCGGCTGGGCAGCGCGCTGCTGGAGGCGGGCGAGGGCGAACGCGGCGAGCGGCTGCTGCGCGAGGTGATCGCCCAGCACGAGGACTCGCACAACGAGGCCATGCCCGCCGCCCGCCTCTTCCTGGCCGGCCGGCTCGGCGTGACGGGCCGCGTCCCGGAGGCGCGTGAGCATCTGCGGCGCCTGCGGCAGGACTTCCGGATCGCCCACTTCATCGTCTTCGACGCCTACATCCTCGGCGCGGAGGCGTGGCTGGACGCCACGGAGGGACGGTACGAGGAGTGCCTGGACCGGATCCGCAAGGCGCTGGAGCGGGCCGCCGACCCGCTGTCCGAGGCCATCACGCCCCATATGCGCTCGGGGTACCTGATCATCGGTGCCTGGGCCCTGGCCGGCCTCGACGGCGGGCCGCGCGCCGTGGACGCGGCCCGTTGCCTGGGTGCCTTCGACGCGCTGCTGCCACCCTGCCACGTCGCCCAGCGGCAGGAGCGCGAGGCCCGCGAGCGGGCGGAACGACGCGCGCGTGCGGTCCTCGGCGACCCGGCGTACGAGGCCGCGTACGCCGAGGGCGGCGGCCTCTCCCTGGAGGAGGCCGCCGCCCTCGTCTGACGCGGTCAGGGCGCGTTCGGTCAGCTCTTGGTCCGGAACTTGTGGATGGCGACCGGCGCCATCACAGCCGTGATCGCCACGGACCAGCCGAGCGTCACCCACAGGTCGTGCGCGACCGGCCCGCCCACCATCAGACCGCGCGAGGCGTCCGCGAGCGTGGACAGCGGGTTGTAGTCGGTGAACGCCTTGAGCCAGCCCGGCATCGACGTCGTCGGCGCGAAGATCGACGAGCCGAACTGCAGCGGGAACAGCACCAGGAAGCCCATCGCCTGCACGGACTGCGCGCTCTTCATGATCACGCCGAGGGTGAGGAACACCCACATGATCGACGAGGCGAAGGCCGTGGACAGGGCCACGGTCGCGAACAGCCCGGGCCAGTTCGTGATCTCGAATCCGACGGCGACGGCGACGATCATCAGCACGGCGGTCGCGAACATCATCCGCAGCAGTTCCACCGAGATCTTCGCGAACAGCACCGAGCCCCGGCCGATGGGCAGGGACCGGAAGCGGTCCATGACACCGGAGTTGAAGTCCTGGCTGAAGCCGGTGCCGACGCCCTGGGAGAGCGTCATGCTCATCATCGCGATCATGCCGGGGATGACGTACTGGACGTACTGGTCCTGCCCGCCGCCGAGCGCCTGCCCGATCGAGCCGCCGAACACGAACACGAACAGCAGGGTGAAGATGACCGGCATCAGCAGCGCGTCGGCCATCGACTCCGGGTCCTGGCGGATCCACAGCAGGTTGCGGCGGACGAGGGCACTGGTGTGCCGCAGGTGCCCGCGCAGGGTGATCCGGGCGTCGTCGGTCGTCGAGGGGTGGGAAACGGTGGCGGCACTCATACGGCGACCTCTTCGCGGTCCTCGGTGGGCACGGTGTCCTGCGGTGCGCTGGCGCGGTGGCCGGTGAGGGACAGGAACACCTCGTCCAGGCTGGGAAGTTCAGTGGTGACGGCGGCGAGCGTGACGCCGCGGGTTGTGACGGCACCGACGACGGCCGTCAGCTGCTCGTCGCTGAGGATCGGTACGAGGAGGGTCCCGGAGGCGCTGTCCACGGTGGTGGTCGCGAGCCCGGTGATGCCGAGGTCGTCCAGGTGCGCGGCGAGCGGCCGCAGGTGCAGGGCGTCGGCCGGCCGGATCCGCAGGGTCCGCCCGCCGACCTTGGCCTTGAGTTCCTCGATGCCCCCGCCCGCGACGACCTTGCCCTTGTCCACGACGGTCAGCTCGGAGGCGAGCTGCTCGGCCTCCTCCATGTACTGCGTGGTCAGCAGCACCGTCACGCCGTCGCCGACCATGGCCTTCACCTCGTCCCACACCTCGTTTCGGGTGCGCGGGTCGAGCCCGGTGGTCGGTTCGTCGAGGAAGAGGACGGCGGGCCGCCCGATCATCGAGGCGGCCAGGTCGAGCCGCCGCCGCATACCGCCGGAGTAGGTGCTCGCGGGCCGCTTGGCGGCCTCCGTCAGCGAGAACCGCTCCAGCAGTTCGTCGGCACGCGCGCGTGCCTCCTTGCGGGGCAGGTCGAGCAGCCGCCCGATCATGTACAGGTTCTCCCAGCCGGGGAGCTTCTCGTCGACGGAGGCGTACTGCCCGGTGAGGCCGATCACCCGGCGCAGCTGCCGCGGCTGCCGTACGACGTCGTACCCGGCCACCGTGGCCTGCCCCGAGTCGGGCGCGAGCAGCGTGGAAAGGATCCTCACGAGGGTCGTCTTGCCGGCCCCGTTCGGCCCGAGCACCCCCATCACGGTGCCCTCCCGCACCTCCAGGTCGACCCCGTCCAGAGCCTTGGTCTCCCCGTAGTGCTTCACCAGCCCCCGCACGGTCACAGCGGCGCCGCTGGTCTGATTGTCGATTCGCGTCATGGGACAGACGGTCTCAGGCGCCACCGACAAAGCGCCGACAGATCACCGATAGCCCGCCGCCGGTGGTTTCCGGAAAGGGGGACAGCCCGTCGACGGGGGACGATCGACGGGCTGTCCGTGGTACCGCTGTGGCTCTAGTGGACGGAGTGCTCGTCCTGCGGGAACGTTCCGCCGACGACCTCGTCCGCGAACGCCTTCACGGCGTCACCCATGACCTCGCGCAGGTTGGCGTACTGCTTCACGAACTTCGGCATCCGCCCGCCGGTCAGACCCAGCATGTCCGTCCAGACCAGCACCTGCGCGTCGGTCTCGGGGCCCGCCCCGATGCCGACGGTCGGGATGTGCAGCACCCGCGTCACCTCGGCGGCCAGCTCCGCGGGTACCAGCTCCAGCACCACCGCGAACGCGCCCGCGTCCTGTACGGCCTTCGCGTCCCGCAGCAACTGCTGGGCCGCCTCCTCGCCGCGCCCCTGCACGCGGTAGCCCATCGCGTTGACCGACTGGGGGGTCAGCCCGATGTGCGCCATGACCGGGATGCCGGACTCGACGAGCAGCCGGATCTGCTCGTGCGACCGCTCGCCCCCCTCCAGCTTCACGGCCTGCACGCCCGCCTCCTTCACCAGCCGGGTCGCCGAGCGCAGCGCCTGCACCGGACCCTCCTGGTAGGACCCGAAGGGCAGGTCGCCGACGATCAGGGCGCGCGAGGTGCCCCGGACGACCGCCGCCGACAGCATCGTCATCTCGTCGAGGGTGACGGGCACGGTCGTCTCGTACCCGAGGTGGCAGTTGCCCGCCGAGTCGCCGACGAGCATCACCGGGATGCCGGCCTCGTCGAAGACGGACGCCGTCATCGCGTCGTACGCGGTGAGCATCGGCCACTTCTCGCCGCGCTCCTTGGCGGCGGCGATGTCGCGCACGGTGATACGGCGGGTGCCCTTGCCCCCGTACAGCGCCTTGCCGCTGTCGGAGGACTTCGCCCGAGCAGTCTGGGCAGCCGGAAGCTGCGTCATTACACGGCTCCTAACACGTCATCTCGAGGCGCCCTGACGGCGTCCCCGGACCACGTCCATGGTGGCACCTCGTGCCACCGAGGGCTAGGGGAGCCCCTGTGAGTTCCTCCCCGGGTTCCCCAAGCGGGTGCTGTATGAAGAGACGGGTGGGAGTATTCCGATACGAGACGGTATCGTATCGGAATGGTTCTAGGCTCGACCGCATGACTACCTCTGCCGACCCGGCCGCCCCCACCGGCCCCCGCGTACCGGAAGCGGTGCACCGGCGCCGCTGGGCGATCCTCGGCGTGCTGATGCTGAGCCTGCTGATCGTCGTGCTCGACAACTCGATCCTGAACGTCGCCATCAAGACGATCTCCACCCCGGCCCCCACCGGCTTGGGCGCCACGCAGAGCCAGCTGGAGTGGGCGATCAACGCCTACACCCTCGTTTTCGCGGGCCTGCTGTTCACCGCGGGGCTGCTCGGTGACCGGCTCGGACGCAAGAAGGTGCTGCTCGGCGGTCTCGCGGTGTTCGGCATCGGCTCCGCGTTCGCCGCGTTCTCCGGCTCGCCGGGCGAGCTGATCACCTTCCGGGCCGTGATGGGACTGGGCGCCGCGTTCGTCATGCCCGCCACCCTCGCCGTCCTCATGAACGTCTTCGAGCGCGAGGAGCAGCCGAAGGCCATCGGCATCTGGGCGGGCGGCGTCGGCCTCGCCGTCGCCATCGGCCCGATCACCGGCGGCGTGCTGCTGGAGCACTTCTGGTGGGGCTCGGTCTTCCTCGTCAACGTGCCGATCGTGCTGCTCGCGCTCGCGCTGATGCTCTGGCTGGTGCCCGACTCGCGTGACCCGAACCCCGGCCGGGTCGACCCCGTCGGCGTGGTGCTGTCCGTTGTCGGCCTGGTCCTGCTCGTCTACGGCATCATCGAGGGCGGCCAGCACGCCGACTTCACCGACGTCACCGTGCTGTCCTCCATCGGGGCCGGTCTCGCCGTGCTCGTCGCGTTCGTCGTGTTCGAAAAGCGCAGCGACCATCCGTCGATAGACGTCACGTACTTCCGGAGCAAGGCCTTCTCGGCCGCCATCGCCGCCATCGCGCTGGTCTTCTTCGCGCTGATGGGCGTGACCTTCTTCTCCGTCTTCTACACGCAGAGCGTGCGCGGCTACTCGCCGCTGCAGACCGGTCTGCTGATGCTGCCGCTGGCCGCCTCCCAGCTGATCTTCGCGCCGCGCGCCCGGCTGGTGGTCGACCGCTTCGGCAACAAGGCCACGACCGCGGGAGGACTGCTCGTCATCGCCGCCATGCTGGCCGCCTTCGCCACCCTGGACGGTGACACGCCCATCTGGATCCTGGAAGTGATCTTCTTCCTGATGGGTGCCGGCATGGCGCACATCATGACGCCGGTCAGCGTCGTCATCATGCAGGCCCTGCCCCGCGAGAAGGCCGGCTCCGCCTCCGCGCTCAGCAACACCTTCCGGCAGGTCGGCGGCGCCCTCGGCGTCGCGGTCCTCGGCTCGGTGCTGTCCACGGCGTACCGCACGAGCATCGAGGACGAACTCGGCGCGCTGCCCCCGGCCCTGCGCCACACCGCGGGGGAGTCCATCGAAGCCACCCTCGGTGTCGCGGCCGGGCTGGGCCCGCGGGGCGAGTCCCTGGTCGCCCCGGCCTACGACGCGTTCCTGCACGCGATGCACATCACCGCCCTGTGGGGCGCGGGCGTCGCCCTGGCCGGCGCGGTCGTCGTGGCGCTGTTCCTGCCGGGCAAGCCGTCGGCGTCCCAGGGGACGGAGGGGGAAGAGGAGTTTTCGCACACCAGGTCGTAGGCCTGCGGGAGAATTCACTCCCGCGCAGCAAGGAACGGTCTCCACCCGGTCAGGAAAGGACGCAGCGACGTGAGCCTCGCCGAACGGCACCCCCCGCACGACGGCCCCGGGAGGGGCCGCCCCAGAAGCGAGGCCGTCGAGGGCGCCATCATCGAGGCCGTGATGAAGCTCCTGGAGGAGGGCGTGCCCCTGGCGGAGCTGTCCATCGAGCGCATCGCCCGCACCGCCGGGGTCGGCAAGGCCACCATCTACCGCCGCTGGAGCGGCAAGGAGGAACTCTTCGTCGACGTCGTGCGCACCGCCGAGCCGCCGGACCCGCCGCTGCCCGGCACCTCGCTGCGCGACGACCTCGTGGTCCTGCTGGAGCAGGTGCGCCGGCGCGGCCTGGCCAACCGCTCCTCGGCGATCCTGCACAGCGTCCAGGCCCAGATGAAGAGCAGTCCGAAGCTCTGGGCGGCGTACCACGCCACCGTCATCGCCCCGCGCCGCCGGCTCGGCCTGGAGGTCCTGAGGCGCGGTCAGGAGAACGGTGAACTGCGCGCGGACCTCGATCTCGAACTGCTGAACGACCTGTTCGTCGGCCCGATGCTCGTGCGCGCCGTGCTGCGCCCGGACTCCGACCTCCCCGACGACCTCGCCGAGCAGATAGTCGACACCCTGCTCGAAGGGCTGCGGCCCGACAGCTCACCACCCGTCAGTTCGGTCTCCAGCAGGCCCTAGTGTGCGCGTTTCGTCACAGTGGCGCTTTCAGCGGGCGTGAGCGGAACTCGCCGCGGGGACTCGAACGTCATCGCCCCCGTACGGCCGTCGAGGGACGGCGGGAACGGAACGGATCATCCCCTAGGGTCGTAAGGACACGGGGGCGATGGTGTGCACGGCAGGCAGTGAGGCGACGGTATGGCGCAGCAGGCGTACATGACGGAGACGGACAACGGCGGCTCGGGTCCCGAGCACCAGGGAACCCGGCTTCGGCGCCTGTTCGACCGGCTGGCGGGCCCCTGGCGCGGCGATCCGCGGATCTGGCGCCGCGGGCTGATCGTGGCCGGGTGCGCGGTGCTGCTGGCCCTGGTCATGGGGCTGCACTCGCGCATCCCGAACAGGATCGGCAACCTGGGCAGCCTCATCGAGACGTTCCTGCCCTGGCTGGGTATCCCGGTCGCCCTGCTGTTCGTCCTCGCGCTGGTGCGCAGGTCCGCGACCGCGCTGATCGCGGTGGTGCTGCCGTGCGTGGTCTGGCTGAACCTCTTCGGCGGCCAGCTCAGCGACAAGACCGCGACCGGCGGTGACCTCACCGTGGTCACCCACAACGTCAACGCCGACAACCCGGATCCGTCGGGCACCGCACGTGACGTGGCGGCCTCCGGCGCCGACGTGCTGGCGCTGGAGGAGCTGTCGCCGGCCGCGGTCCCGACGTACGAGAAGGCGCTGGCGTCGACGTACCGCTACCACTCGGTGCAGGGCACGGTCGGCGTGTGGAGCAAGTACCCGCTGACCGGCGTCCGGGACGTCGACCTCGACATGGGCTGGACCCGCGCGATGCGCGCCACCGTGACCGCCCCGGCCGGGCAGGTCGCGGTCTACGTCGCCCATCTGCCGTCGGTGCGGGTGAAGATGGAGGCCGGCTTCACGGCCCGGCAGCGTGACCGCAGCGCCGACTACCTCGGCGAGGCCATCGCCCACGAACCGCTGAAGAACGTGGTCCTGCTCGGCGACCTGAACGGCACCATGAACGACCGGGCGCTCAACGCCGTCACCTCCCAGATGCGCTCCACGCAGGGCGCGGCCGGCAACGGGTTCGGTTTCAGCTGGCCCGCGTCGTTCCCGATGGCACGCATCGACCAGATCATGGTCCGGGGCCTGACGCCGGAGAGCTCGTGGACCCTCCCGCGGACGGGCAGCGACCATCTGCCGGTCGCGGCCCGTGTGAGGGTCGCCACAAGCGGTTCCTGAAAACCGCTGGTCAGGGCTCTTTCAGCAGATATCGGCAGCTGCGGCGTCGCCGCGTGGAACAGTGCGCCTGCGAGACTTTGTTCCGTACTTGAACATACGCGTACGGATCTCCAAGCAAGTCTCGAAAGGCTCCTTCATGCCCCTGGCCCTGCTCGCCCTCGCCGTGGGCGCCTTCGGCATCGGTACGACCGAGTTCGTGATGATGGGGCTGCTGCCCGATGTCGCGGACGACCTGAACATCTCGATACCCAGCGCCGGCCACCTGGTGTCGGCGTACGCGCTGGGCGTCGTCATCGGCGCCCCGCTGCTGGCCGCGGTCACCGCGAAGATGTCCCGTCGCACGGTCCTGATCGGCCTGATGGGTCTGTTCGTGGTGGGCAACGCCCTGTCGGCCCTCGCGCCCGACAACGGCTGGCTGCTGGCCGCCCGCTTCCTGAGCGGCCTGCCGCACGGCGCCTTCTTCGGCGTGGGCGCCGTCGTCGCGACGAACATGGTCGCCCCCGAGCGCAAGGCGCGCTCGGTCTCGCTGATGTTCCTCGGCCTGACGGTCGCGAACGTCGTCGGCGTGCCGGTCGCGACCCTCATGGGCCAGCACCTCGGCTGGAGGGCGACCTTCCTCGGCGTCAGCGCCATCGGCCTGGCGGCGATCGCCGCGCTCGCTTTCCTCGTCCCGCAGGACCACCAGCACACCACCGCCGCGGGCCTGCGCGGCGAACTCGCCGCCCTGCGCTCCCTGCCGGTCTGGCTGTCGCTCGGCACCACCGTGGCGGGCTTCGGCGCCCTCTTCGCGGCCTACAGCTACATCACGCCGATGCTCACGGACGCCGCCGGTTACGCCGACGCCAGCGTCACCCTGCTGCTGGCGCTGTTCGGCGTCGGCGCGACCGCCGGCAACCTGCTGGGCGGCCGCCTGGCCGACCATTCCCTGCGGGGCACCCTGTTCGGCGGTCTCACCTCGCTGGTGGCGGTCCTTGCGCTGTTCCCGCTGCTGATGCGCACGGAGCTCACAGCCGCCGTGGCCGTGATCCTGCTCGGCATGGCGGCCTTCGCCACCGGCTCCCCGCTCCAGCTGATGGTCATGGAGAAGGCCTCCTCGGCCCCGTCCCTGGCCTCCTCGGCCAACCAGGCCGCCTTCAACCTGGCCAACGCCGGCGGCGCCTGGATCGGCGGCCTCGCCCTGGCCGCGGGCTTCGGCGTCACCTCCCCGGCCACGGCCGGCGTGGCCCTGGCCGTCCTCGGTCTGGTCGTGGCGTCCCTGGCCTGGGCGGTGGACCGCCGCCGGGCGCCGGTCGCCGGACGCGAGCGGATCGTGGCGAGCCACGTCCCGCAGAAGGCGGAAGCGGTACACCGCTGACGGCTTTCGGCGTGCGGCGGCCCGGGGGACGAGATCCCGCGGGCCGCCGCCGTCCAGAGCCCGTCCGGGACGGTGCGACGCGTGGGGTCGGTCAGGGCTTCGAAGAGGCCGTCGGCCACGACCTCACCATGGGCACGTATTCACCTGCCCATCAAGTCCTTCCTTCCCAGCCCGTCGGAGCGACTCCCGGCCCAGCCCGTCGGAGCGACTCCCGGCCCGGCCCGTCGGAGCGACTCCCGGCCCGGCCCGTCAGAGCGACTCCCGCCACCCGTTCGTGATCGGCAGCCGCCTGTCCTTCCCGAACCCCTTCGCCGAGATCTTCGTACCCGGCGGGTACTGCCGCCGCTTGTACTCCGCCGTGTCGACCATGCGCAGCGTCTTCGCGACCAGCGCCGGGTCGTACCCGGCCGCCACGATCTCGTCCGCGCCCCGGTCCCGGTCGACGTACAGCTCAAGGATGGCGTCCAGCACCGGGTAGTCGGGCAGCGAGTCCGTGTCCACCTGGCCCGGGCGCAGCTCCGCGCTCGGGGGCTTGGTGATGGAGTTCTCCGGGATCGGCGGCGTCTGGCCGCGCTCCCGGGCGGCCCGGTTGCGCCACTCCGAGAGACGGAAGATCGACGTCTTGTAGACGTCCTTGATGGGGCCGTACGCCCCGACCGAGTCGCCGTAGAGCGTGGAGTAGCCGACCGCCAGTTCCGACTTGTTGCCCGGGGCGAGAACGATGTGGCCCTCCTGGTTGGAGAGCGCCATGAGCAGCGTGCCGCGCAGACGCGACTGGAGGTTCTCCTCCGCCAGGCCCGTCAGGCCCAGCGAGCCCATGTACGCGTCGAACATCGGCTCGATCGCGACCGTGCGGTAGTTCAGCCCCGTACGGCGGGCCAGTTCGGCCGCGTCGTCCTTGGAGTGGTCCGAGGAGTACTTCGACGGCATCGACACCCCGTACACGTTCTGCGGGCCCACCGCGTCGCACGCGATCGCTGCCACCAGCGACGAGTCGATACCGCCCGACAGGCCGATCAGGACCGACGTGAAGCCGTTCTTCGCGACGTACGCCCGCAGACCCACGACGAGCGCCGAGTAGACCTCCTCGTCGTCGTCCAGGCGGTCCGCGTAGCCGCCCGTGAGCTCGGGCTCGTAGGGGGCCAGCGGTTCCTCCGAGAGCACCACGCGGTCGATACGCAGGCCGTCGTCCACCACGCCCGTCGGGGCGTCGGCCGACGCCGCCGGCAGATCCAGGTCCAGGACCACACAGCCCTCGGCGAACTGCGGCGCCCGGGCCACGACCGCGCCGTCCTTGTCGACCACGATCGAGTCGCCGTCGAACACCAGCTCGTCCTGGCCGCCGATCATGGCCAGGTACGCCGTGGTGCAGCCGGCCTCCTGGGCCCGCTTGCGGACCAGCTCCAGGCGCGTGTCGTCCTTGTCGCGCTCGTAGGGGGAGGCGTTGATCGAGACCAGCAGGCCCGCCTGCGCCGAACGGGCGGCGGGGACGCGGCCGCCGTCCTGCCAGAGGTCCTCGCAGATGGCCAGGGCGACATCCACGCCGTGCACCCGCAGGACCGGCATGCTGTCGCCGGGCACGAAGTAGCGGAACTCGTCGAACACGCCGTAGTTGGGCAGGTGGTGCTTGGCGAAGTTCAGGACCACCTCACCGCCGTACAGCACCGCGCCCGCGTTCTGCGGCGCGCCGGCCGGCTGGCCGTACTTCGGCTGGGCGGTCGCGCTGCGGTCGAGGTAGCCGACGATCACCGGCAGCTCTCCGAAGCCCTCCTCGGCCAGGCGCGCGGCGAGAGTGCGCAGCGCCGCGCGTGAGGCCTCCACGAAGGACGACCTGAGCGCCAGGTCCTCGACGGGATACCCGGTCAGCACCATCTCCGGGAACGCCACGAGATGCGCTCCCTGCTCGGCGGAGTGCCGGGTCCAGCGGACGATCGACTCGGAGTTGCCGGCGAGGTCGCCCACGCGGGCGTCGATCTGGTTCAGGGCGAGACGTAGTTGAGGCACGCCGTCCAGTGTAATCGTCAGAGCGACACAATGGGGTGGTGTGGGTCACCCCACACCACCCCGGTCCCCTCGCGGAGGTCAGTGGCGCCGGTAGGACTCGACGTAGCCGGGGGCGGGCGAGCCCACGCCGGTGACGTCGTCGTAGCCCTTCACGGCCGCGAGGAAGCCGTCCTTGCCGAGACTGCGCACGGACGTGGCCAGACCGCCGGTGGCGTCGTAGCCGTTCACGAAGTCGACCCGGGCCACGGCGAGGCCGGAGCCCGTCGGGTCGTCGGTGACGTCGTGGTAGACCTCCGAGCCGGACTTCGCGTAGATCGCCGGGCTGGCGAAGCCGATCACCTTGCCGCCGCGGGCCTCCTGGGCCAGGGCCTGGATGGCCGCGATGGTCGGCGCGGCGAGCGAGGTCCCGCCGATGCGGTACTCGCTGTAGGCCTGCTTCCCGCCGTCGGGGAGGGTGTGCGTCTGCCCCACCAGGAAGCCGGTGTTGGGGTCGGCGATCGCCGCGATGTCCGGGACGACCCGGTTGCCGTCCGCGCTGTCGGCCTTCGCCGGCGCGTCCGGTACGACACCCATCACTCGACGGACGTCACTCTCGCGATGAACCGCTCATGCCAGAAAATGGTCCAGCCCAAGAAGCGCTCTACGGAGGCCGAGAAGAGCCAGGAAGCCGCGCTGAAGGGCGATTCGAGGCTTACGCGCAGGCTGCCTCTAGGACCGCGGCGCCGCGCCACGCTCCTTGAGCATGTCCGCCATCAGGGAGATCTCCGACTGCTGTGCCTCCACCATGCCCTGGGCGAGCCGCTTCTCCACCCCCACCGCGCACCGGTCCGCACAGCCCTCGGCCATGTGGACGCCCCCTTGGTGATGGTCCGTCATCAGCTGGAGGTAGAAGACCTCCGCCCGCTTCCCGCTGAGCTCGCCGAGCTTCTTCATCTCGGAGTTGGTCGCCATGCCCGGCATCAGCGCACCGTCCTCGCCGGAGGCCATGCCGCCCATGTCCATCCAGGTCATGGGCGGTTTTGAGGACACCTTGGGCAGACCCCACAGATCGAGCCAGCCGAGCATCATGCCGCGCTGGTTGGCCTGCGTCTGCGCGATGTCGTACGCGAGGCGCCGGACCTCCTCGTCGTCGGTGCGGTCGCGCACGATGTACGACATCTCCACGGCCTGCTGGTGGTGCACCGCCATGTCCCGCGCGAACCCGGCGTCCGCGGACTCGGCGGAGGGGGTCACACTGCCGCCGTCGTCCCCGGCGACCGCGTAGGTGATCGCGCCGGCCGCGACCAGCGCCGCCGCCGCGGCCCCGGCGATCAGTCCGAGGTGCCTCACTTGGAGAGCCCGTTCGTGCAGGCGGCCCCCGGCTCGGGGGTCTGCTCGCCCTGGACGAACTTCTCGAAGAACGCGTCCACGTCCGGGTCGTTCGCGCCCGTCACCGTGCGCTGGTGGCCCCACGCCGAGAGCATGATCGGGTCCTTCTGGTCGTCCACCGGGCTCATCAGCGTGTACGGCGTCTTCTTCACCTTCGCCGCGAGCGCGTCGACGTCGGCCTTCTTCGCGGCGGCGTTGTACGTCACCCACACCGCGCCGTGCTCCAGCGAGTGCACGGCGTTGGTGTTGTTCAGCCGCTCGGTGTAGACGTCGCCGTTGCAGTTCATCCAGACCGGGTTGTGGTCACCGCCGACCGGCGGCTCGGAGGCGTACTTCACGGCCTTGGTGACGTGGTTGCGGGCCAGCTTCCCCTCCCAGGACTTCACGCCGTCCTTGCCCGTCACGAACCTGCCCTTGCCCGAGGAGTCACTCGCCACGGCACCACTGCCCTTGTCGTCGTCCTGGGACCGCACGAGCACGACGCCGCCGACGACGAGACCGGCGACGACCACCACGCCGGCAGCGATGGTGAGGATCCGGTTGCGGCGCTCACGGGACTGCTCGGCGCGCCGCATCTCCTCTATGCGCGCCTTGCGGTCCGTGCCGGTCTTGTTGGCGGAGCCCATGAGGTGTCCTTCGGGGGAAAGTGACGGTCGGGTCGGCTGATCGTAGTGGGGGAGACGGGGCGCCTCGTAGAGCGGCCGCGGGAATGGGCCGAATCGATACGGCACCGACAGCCGCACGACAGGTTCACCGACCCCGGCGCCCCGCACTCCCGCCGGATCATCTGAACCGCGGAATCGTTCGTCACCTACGCCGCCTGCGTGCGGCTGCTGCGCTCCACCGACCTCGCCCTGCGGGTCCTGATGCGGCTCGCCCTCGCGGGCGGGTCCCGCCCGACGACCCGGGAGGTCACGGGCGGCATGGACGTGCCCTGCGCCCATCTCGCGAAGGTCGTCGCCGAGCTCCAGCACATGCATCTGCTCGCGGCCCGCCGCGGGCGCGGCGGCGGCCTCACCCTCACCGAGCAGGGGCGTACCGCCTCGGTCGGTGCGGTCGTCCGCGCCTTCGAGGGCAGCGGCGACGTCGTCGACTGCGAGGGCCCCACCCCCTGTCCCCTCAAAAACGCCGCCTGCCGGCTGCGCACCGCCCTGCGCCGGGCCGAGGAGGCGTTCTTCACCTCACCGGACCGGTCACGGCGGAGGACATCGTGGCGGAACCGACCGGGGTTCTGCTGCTAAGGATCTCGCGGGAGCCCTCGGGCTCTGTCCGACGCCGGGGGCCTGTCCGACCCTCGGGGCTTGCCCGGCCCTCAGGGTCCGTCCGGCAGATCCCCGCTGCGCCTGCCCCGCGGGCCACGGGTCCGGCCCGAACACCTCGTGGTGGATGTCGGCCGGTGCCACGCCCTTGCCGATCGGCTGGGCCCGTACCGCCTGCATGAAGCGCAGTGGCCCGCACGGGTACGCGCCGCGTGCCCGGCGCGACCGGGACGCCGGTGAGGTCGACCAGGCCGGAGCGGGTGCCCGCCGGGGCGTCCTGCTCGTACCAGAAGGGGACGGACGCGTCGGGCAAGCTCGGCGGCGTAGGCCTCGTGGCCGGTGCGCAGGGCGTGGGTGGCGGGCGAGCGGTCGCCGTGCACGACGGTGACCGGAGCGGGCTGCCCCGAGCCGGCGAGGTGGGCCGGCATCGCGGCCCCGGGGGTCCCGCCGATGCCGGCGAGGCCGGCAGCAGGGGCACGCCAATTAAAGTTGCCTACGAGACGCACATGAAGTGGACGCGCAGCGAGAGGAACCGGCCGTTACGGATGTCGGCGCGAGCAGGCACTATGGGCGCAAGAGCAGTTCACCTGCCGTAGGCGAGGCGTTCGGCCCCGGGCCGCCCGGGCGATCATGGTCCGCAACGCGTTCGAAATGGTGGTGTGGTGGGATGCTCAGGTGCCCGACCGCCTCCCGTGGTACGGAAGACAGGCGGCCTGACCAGCAAGGATGGGGAAGCGGAAGATGGACAAGCAGCAGGAGTTCGTGCTCCGGACGTTGGAGGAGCGCGACATCCGGTTCGTACGCCTGTGGTTCACGGACGTGCTGGGCTTCCTCAAGTCCGTCGCCGTGGCCCCGGCCGAACTGGAACAGGCCTTCGACGAGGGCATCGGCTTCGACGGCTCCGCGATCGAGGGCTTCGCCCGGGTCTACGAGTCCGACATGATCGCCAAGCCGGACCCGTCGACCTTCCAGATCCTGCCCTGGCGTGCGGAGGCCCCGGGCACGGCCCGCATGTTCTGCGACATCCTCATGCCGGACGGCTCCCCGTCCTTCGCCGACCCGCGCTACGTGCTCAAGCGGGCCCTCGCCCGCACCTCCGACCTGGGCTTCACGTTCTACACCCACCCGGAGATCGAGTTCTTCCTGCTGAAGGACCGGCCGCTGGACGGCAGCCGCCCGACGCCCGCCGACAACTCCGGCTACTTCGACCACACCCCCACCAACGTCGGCATGGACTTCCGCCGTCAGGCGATCACCATGCTGGAGTCGATGGGCATCTCGGTGGAGTTCTCCCACCACGAGGGCGCGCCGGGCCAGCAGGAGATCGACCTGCGCTACGCCGACGCGCTCTCCACCGCCGACAACGTCATGACGTTCCGCCTCGTCATGAAGCAGGTGGCACTGGAGCAGGGCGTGCACGCCACGTTCATGCCGAAGCCGTTCTCCGAGCACCCCGGCAGCGGCATGCACACGCACCTGTCGCTCTTCGAGGGCGACCGCAACGCCTTCTACGAGTCGGGCTCGGAGTACCAGCTCTCCAAGGTGGGCCGCTCCTTCATCGCGGGCCTGCTGCGGCACGCGGCGGAGATCTCCGCGGTCACCAACCAGTGGGTCAACTCCTACAAGCGCATCTGGGGCGGCGCGGAGCGCACGGCGGGCGCGGGCGGCGAGGCCCCGTCGTACATCTGCTGGGGCCACAACAACCGCTCGGCGCTCGTCCGCGTCCCGATGTACAAGCCCGGCAAGACCGGCTCGGCGCGCGTGGAGGTCCGCTCCCTCGACTCCGGCGCGAACCCGTACCTGGCCTACGCCCTGCTGCTGGCCGCCGGCCTCAAGGGCATCGAGGAGGGCTACGAACTCCCGCCGGGCGCCGAGGACGACGTCTGGGCCCTCTCCGACGCGGAGCGCCGCGCGATGGGCATCGAGCCGCTCCCCCAGAACCTGGGCGAGGCCCTGACCCTCATGGAACGCAGCGACCTGGTCGCCGAGACCCTCGGCGAGCACGTCTTCGACTTCTTCCTGCGCAACAAGCGGCAGGAGTGGGAGGAGTACCGGTCCGAGGTCACGGCGTTCGAGCTGCGGAAGAACCTGCCGGCGCTGTAAGGGCAGGTCAGGGCGGAATCTGCGGTGGATTCGACTAATGGGGCTGACGGCCCATGACCGTCGGCCCCCTTGTCGCTTCACCACCCATGGGCCGTCTCTGGGCCGTCTGGCTCCGCCTGGTCGTACCTGAGGTGAACAACAGCGAGGGCGAAACCTGCGTCAGGGATGAGTGAGACGGCGCAGGGCCTCCTCTCTGTGCCGCACATAGCCTGAACCGGTTCGGGAGCCGGCACCTGCATCGCCCTCGCTCCCACGGCTCCCCGGGTCAGCTACGGTTGAGGCGCTCCCGTTTGGGCGGGGTCAGTAGCCGCCCCTGGCGGTGCCTGGCCAGGGGCAGCAACCATTGCCTGCAGCACCGTCACGAGTACTTCGGCGCGTTGGTCGCCGTTCAACTCGGAGTCCGCAATCAGGCGTTCTGCTGCGAGGTAGCGCGACAACTCCAAGGGTTGATCAAAGTAGCGTTGCAGGTGGGCGGCTGATGCTTCTTGAGATCGGATGAAAGTCCGTCCAACAAATCCAGCCAAGGCTGCTGACACAGTTCCGAGTGTCGCCGCCGCGATGCTCGCGGCAGTGCTTTCCGCTCGAATCGCCATTACTGTGAAAGTGACCAGCAGTCCGAACCCCAGAAGCATGGCAAATTGCGCGTTTCGGAAGGATTTCCTAGCCTGCTTCAAGGCGATTCCATGGTATTGACTCAGACGTGCGTGGGTCACCGACCACAGGTTAGCGAGTGCGAGTGAGGATCTGGCGCGCTCCTGGACAGTGATGTCTTCCGAAGTTACCTCGGTCCTCGCCAGCGAAGCTTCCAATTGCTGTTCTGCCGCTTGTACCCGTACCTGGTCACGCGAATCTGATTTGATGCCTGCCGTCCTGGTTAGACGGAATGCAAAGATGTGAAGGCAAATTCCAAGCAAGATCCAAAGGCCTCCCTGGAAATCTGACCAAGTTGGAGGAAAGCCGGGTCCTCCATCGTCAATGTGAGGTCCGGCTTTACTGAAGGCTGCACTTCCGAATAACCACAAAAGGAAAATGGCCGCGATCTCGCCGCCTGTGATTCCTGTGCCAGTGCTTTCAGTCTGCGTCTGCGGTGTGTTCGGCGGCGACTCAGTCACCTCGTCTGAGGGTGCCGACTGCGACGGAATGTCGGTTGACACGTTTGCCTACTCCCTGCGTACTCAGTGAGTGCGAGCCCTGCGAGCGTAGCGGATTTGGTAGTGCCTGGTGATTCCTTCGCTCGAAGTCAGCGGGATGGAGGAGGATAACCGCCCTTGAGCCTGTCAGGCGGCGCGCCAAGTTTGGTGAGCTACGAGACGAACTGGCGGCACTCGAACTGCATGTTCTGTCGTGGAGGTTCCTCAGCTTCCAAGACCTGCGGCACGACCTGGGCCAGCTGGCCCAGGTCGACTGAGGCGGGCTCACCTTGGGGCAGACAATGAAACAGCGCCTTTGTACAGGCCGTCCACGGCCTTCCGGGCCCGCGGGTCGCTCCTCGGCATCAGGTGCGTGTAGACCCTGAGCGTGAACCCCGGATCGTTGGGTCCGAGGTAGCTGCTCAGCGCCTTCACGTTCTCGCCGGCGTCCAGGAGAACAGACGCATAGAAATGCCTGAGCGCCTGCATACCGTGTTCGCGAGCAGCCTGGTGACGCTCTCCCGGCTTCGGCGCGGGGATGACCCCAGCAGCCGCGAGAGCAGGTACTACCGCCCGGAACACGTCGAGGGCACGCGCATCGTCGACCCGACTCCGGGCCCGGCCGGCAGGGGCGGGGGGTTCCGCGTGCTGTACGCGGGGTACGAGATCGACCACATGCGAGAGACGCTGTTCGCCCGAGTCCCCACCAATGACGAAGTCCAGCTCCTGCAGCTCGCCCCCGGTGAGTGGGTCGTAGAGCTGCACCGAACGACGTTCACGGCTGACGGCACGGTGGTCGAATTCGCGCTGGGCGTGCACGCGGCCACGCGCTTCTCATGGACGTACGACTTCAAGGTGCCCGACTCGGCAGTGGAAGGCGGAGGCAAGAAGTGATCTCGCAGCAGTCATGGGCGGATGCGCGACGACTCTGGGACTTCCAGCAGATGGGTCACGAGGTACGCCCGTGCTCGGTCGCCATCGGCCTGGGGAGCCATGACCTCGGGGTCGCCGACACCACGGCGGCCCTGTACCGGGACGGCATGGCTCCCCTGATCGTCTTTACGGGAGCGACCAGCCGAACCACCCGTGACCGGATGCCGCGCGGCGAAGCAGAGCACTACCGGGAGCCTAAGGTGAGACCTGTCATCGCTGGTAGTGCTGGTCTACCAGGCATCCATTTCTTTCAGCCGCCGTTCCTCCTGCTCGTATGTGCGTGAACTCGCAATACCCGAAACGAGACTTTGGACGATTATGGTGTTGGCTTCGCGAAGCGCCTTAATTCCGTTCCTGAAGAACACGGCCGAGATAGGCAGGCCCATCAGTGCCCAAGGAGACCAGTATATCGAGAGAAGGATCCACAGACTGAGTGAATACACGCCGATATTGACTCGGAACTCCGCCTCTGAGTCGAAACGATCGTGCTCCATATACACGTCCAAGTGGTTCGCAATAAGACGCATCCTAACGTCGGGGAACTCGGCTATAACGGCAAGCATTAGATTGTCTATATTGCTTCGCTGGTCGTCGTCATGATCAAGCCTTTCTAGGTAAGTGCGCAGCGCGTGATAGGACTCCAAAGTGATGATTGTGTGGCGAGCGTCCGGCTCTTTCCCGTAGTTGATCCTCGCTGCCAGCCGCGTCGAAATCTTGAGAACGTCGCCCATCAGGTAGATAACGACTGTGATAAGAGATGCAACCACTGGCCGTCCGGCCACCTCTCCGAGCACGTAAAGCCGTTCTATGAACCCATGCGCTTTGTCTCGCGCTGGCACCCACTGTCCGAAGACTATCCAGGCCTGGAACGCGCAGATAGTGCCAACGGCGAATGGGGTTCTGAAATGGCGCAACCCTGGCAGCAGACTCGTAAGCATGACGTGATGATGCACCGTCAGCATGTTCCCGTACACCTTCTCGCTGCCGCGTCAGCCGGGGCCGGTGGTCACGGACCGTCGGCCCCTCTCCGCTTCGCGCGCCCGGCGCGCCCGGGTCCCCTTCGCCGGGGCCGGCGGGCGTCCCCCCCGGCGCGCTCACACCGACGCGTTCTCCGACGCCGTCGTCCAGGCGAAGCCGTCCGGGTCGGTGAACGGTTCTGCGTCGCTGCCGATGGTGAGGCGGTGCGAGCCCGTGCCGTCGGGGGAGACACCGGCCACCTTGGCGAGGCCGCGGCGCTTGTACAGGGCCAGCTTGACCGGGCCCGTACCGGTGTCGAACTCGACGTACTTGCCGCCGAAGCTCTTCGCCACGGCCAGGCCGTGCTCCACGTAGAACTGCTTGCTGGCCTTCACGTCCTCCACGCCGAGCAGCAGGACGACCTCGTCGACCTGCCGGGTCGCCGGGCCGGTGTTCTTCTTCGACGACGTCGCGATCTGCCAGATCGTCCCGTCGGGGGCCTGCACGACGCCCCCGTAGCCCCACAGCGACTTGGCGGCGGGCTTCAGCGTCGTCGCGCCGGCCTGCACGGCCGCCTCGGCGAGGGCGTCCACATCGGCCGGCTGGGCGACCACGAGCGACAGCGTGAACCCGCGGAAGCCGGAGGTCGGTGCCTGCGACGCCCGCAGGCGCAGCCGGTCGTCCAGGCCGAAGGCGGTGGAGTAGAAACGGCCAGCGGCGGCGGGGTCGGCCACCTCGAGGGTGACGGATGCGATGGAAGTCATGACCACGACGCTAATCGCGCTCCGGCACCCGTGCTTCTCGATTCCTGACCGGGTTCCCGGGCCCTCAGGCCTGCTGCCGCTTCAGATCCGCCAGCAGCTGGTGCAGCGGCTCCGTGGCCCTGCGCCGGTACTCCTGCACCGCCCACCCGTTGCCGTCCGGGTCCTGGAAGTGCATGAACGTGGCGCCGTCGTCCGGGGAGTACTGGACGGGTTCCGAGACGTCGAGACCGCGCGCGACCAGCTCCGCGTGGGCCGCCTTGATGTCGGCCACGCACAGTTGCAGCCCCTGGTAGGAGCCCGGGGCCGGGGTGGGGCCGGGAGTCATCTGCCAGATCGACTCGCCCAGGGCGATCGAACAGCCGGAACCCGGAGGGGTCAGCTGCACGATCCGCATCCCGGGCATGACCTCCTGGTCGATGTCCACGTGGAAGCCGACCTTGTCCCGGTAGAAGTCCCGGGCGCGGTCGATGTCGGTCACGGGCAGCGGGATGACTTCGAGAGTGATGTCCATGGCGTGACTCCTTCGTCCGGCCTCATGAGAAGCCGCCTCGTCCGGCTGGAGCCGGCTGAACGGCTCCCCTCACCGAAGCCGAAAACGGCGCACCGCGCCACCGAGTGGACGGCCGCACGACCCGCGCCGTACCGGAAATGGCCCTCGCGTACCCGCTGTGGCCGGAAACCGCCGTACCGTCGCTCACACGCCGCGGCCGGTCCCCCGTAGCCGCGCCCCGCCCCGGTCGCCGCGCGCGCCCGTCCGCCTGCCGAACTCACCGGCGCTTCCCCCGGCCCGTGCGGTTAGGCTCAAAGCCGTACGACCTTGATCCGATGGACGTCCGAGGAACAGTGCGAGGGAGGTCCGGATGACGGCGGCGCCGGGGCGCAGGAGCAGTACCTTCACACGACTGCTGCGGCACGGCTTCACCGACGCCTCCGCCGCCGAGCGGCTCCTGGACAGCCCCGAGCTCGCGGCCCTGCGCGACGACCCGGTGCTGCTGGAGGCGCTGGGCGCCACCGCCGACCCCGATCTCGCGCTGCTCGGCCTCGTCCGGCTGCTGGAGGCCCAGCAGAGCCCCGGCGCCCGCCGGGAACTGCTCGACACCCTGATCGCGGCCAAGCCCCTGCGCGACCGCCTCCTCGGCGTGCTCGGTGCCTCCACCGCCCTCGCCGACCACCTCGCCCGGCACCCGGACGACTGGCAGGCGCTCGTCATGTACGAGGCGTACGACCTGCACCCCGGGGTGGAGGAGTTCGAAGCCGGTCTCGCCGAAGCCACCGACCCGGTCTCCCTGCGCGTCGCCTACCGGCGCTGCCTGCTGTCCATCGCGGCCCGGGACGTCTGCGGCACCACCGGCGTCGCCGAGTCCGCCGCCGAGCTCGCCGACCTCGCCACCGCCACCCTGCGCGCCGCCCTCGGAATCGCCGAGGCGGCCGCGCCCGAGGACGCCGCCCTGTGCCGGCTCGCGGTCATCGCGATGGGCAAGTGCGGCGGCCACGAGCTGAACTACGTCTCGGACGTGGACGTCATCTTCGTCGGGGAGGCCACCGAGGGCACTGATGAGACCAAGGCCGTGCGCGCCGCCACCCGGCTCGCCTCGCACATGATGCGGGTCTGCTCCGAGACCACCGTCGAGGGCTCCATCTGGCCCGTCGACGCCAACCTCCGGCCCGAGGGCCGCAACGGCCCCCTCGTGCGGACCCTGTCCAGTCACCTCGCCTACTACCAGCGCTGGGCCAAGACCTGGGAGTTCCAGGCGCTCCTCAAGGCCCGTCCGGTGGCCGGCGACCTCGACCTCGGCGCGGAGTACGTCGCCGCCGTCCAGCCCTTGGTGTGGAAGGCCGCCGAGCGCGAGAACTTCGTGCCCGACGTGCAGAAGATGCGCCGCCGGGTCGTGGAGAACATCCCCGTCGCCGAGGTGGACCGCCAGCTGAAACTGGGCCCCGGTGGCCTCAGGGACGTCGAGTTCGCCGTGCAGCTGCTCCAGCTGGTGCACGGCCGGGCCGACACCTCCCTGCGCAGTGGTACGACCCTGGACGCCCTCGAGGCCCTCGCGGCGGGCGGCTACGTCGGCCGTTCCGACGCGGCCCAGCTCGACGAGGCCTATCGCTTCCTGCGTTCCATGGAGCACCGCATCCAGCTGTTCCGGCTGCGCCGCACCCACCTCGTCCCGGAGGACGAGGCCGAGCTGCGCCGCATCGGACGCTCCCTCGGGCTGCGCAAGGACCCGGTGGCCGACCTGCACCGCGAGTGGCGGCGGCACGCGGGCGTCGTGCGCCGGCTGCACGAGAAGCTCTTCTACCGGCCGCTGCTCGACGCGGTCGCCCAACTCGCCACCGGCGAGGCCCGGCTGAGCACCGAGGCGGCCCGGGAACGCATGGTCGCTCTCGGCTACGCCGACCCGGCCTCCGCCCTGCGGCACCTGGAGGCCCTCGCCTCCGGCGTCACCCGCAAAGCCGCCATCCAGCGCACCCTGCTGCCCGTGCTGCTCGGCTGGTTCGCCGACTCGGCCGACCCGGACGCGGGCCTGCTCAACTTCCGCAAGGTCTCCGACGCCCTCGGCAAGACACCCTGGTACCTGCGGCTGCTCCGCGACGAGGGCGCCGCCGCGCAGAACCTCGCCCGCGTGCTGTCCGCCGGCCGCCTCGCGCCCGACCTGCTGATGCGCGCCCCGGAGGCGGTCGCCCTGCTCGGCGACGGGGACGGCGGCGGCCTGGAACCCCGTCCGCGCGCCCATCTGGAGCAGGAGATACTCGCCGCGGTGCGACGCGCCGACGGCGGCGCCCAGGCGGTCACCGCGGCCAGGGGTGTGCGCCGCCGCGAGCTGTTCCGTACGGCCGCCGCCGACATCGTCGGCTCCTACGGCACCGAGGAGCAGGCCGCCGAGGCCGACCAGGGCGCCCTGGTGGACCGGGTCGGCGGCGCGGTGTCGGACCTGACCGCCGCGACGCTGGCCGGCACGCTCCGCGCGGTCGTGCACGACGGCTGGAAGGACGGCCTGCCCATCCGCTTCGCCATCATCGGCATGGGCCGGTTCGGCGGTCACGAGCTGGGCTACGGCTCCGACGCGGACGTGCTGTTCGTGCACGAGCCGTGCGACGGCGTCGACGAGCGGGAGGCCTCCCAGGCGGCCAACAAGGTCGTCTCCGAGATGCGCAGACTGCTCCAGATCCCCAGCGCCGACCCGCCCCTGCTGATCGACGCCGACCTGCGCCCGGAGGGCAAGTCCGGCCCGATGGTCCGCACCCTCAAGTCGTACGAGGCGTACTACCGCCGGTGGGCCCTGACGTGGGAGTCGCACGCGCTGCTGCGGGCGGAGCCCGTCGCCGGCGACGAGGAGCTGGGGCGCCGCTTCATCGAGCTGATCGACCCGCTGCGCTACCCGGCGGACGGGCTCGCCGACGAGGCCGTACGTGAGATCCGGCGGCTGAAGGCCCGTATGGAGTCCGAGCGGCTGCCGCGCGGCGCCGACCCCAAGCTGCACGCCAAGCTCGGGCCGGGCGGCCTGTCCGACGTGGAGTGGACCGTGCAGCTCATGCAGTTGCGGCACGGCTCGGCGGAGCCTGGCCTGCGCACCACGCGCACCCGGGAGGCCCTGGCCGCCGCCCGCGAGGCCGGGCTCATGACGGGCGAGGACGCGGCGATCCTCGACGAGGCCTGGGTCCTCGCGACGCGGGTCCGCAACGCGGTGATGCTGGTGCGCGGCCGGGCCGGGGACACCTTTCCGACGGAGCCGAGGGAACTGGCCGCCGTGGGCAGGTACCTGGGGTACGGCCCGGGCCACGCGGGTGACATGCTCGACGCGTACCGGCGGACGGCACGCCGGGCGCGCGGTGTCGTGGAGGAACTGTTCTACGGCATCGCCGAACGCTAGGGAGTGTCCGACAGCTCGGCCGCGGGCCGGGTCCCGCCCGGCCTGGGCGTCGGCACCACCTTCGGCAGCACGTAGGGCTGCCTGCCGTACCAGAGCGTCGCCACCCCGAACCCGAAGGCCAGGCACAGCAAGCCACCGACCGCGTCCAGCCAGAAGTGGTTGGCCGTGGCCACGATGACCACCAGGGTCAGCGCCGGGTACAGCAGGCCGAGCACCCGCAGCCAGGGGACGCTCGCCAGTGCGAAGATCGTCAGCCCGCACCACACGGACCAGCCGATGTGCATCGACGGCATCGCGGCGTACTGGTTGGACATGTGCTTCAGGTCGCCGGACGCCATCGAACCCCAGGTCTGGTGGACCATGACCGTGTCGATGAAGCCGCCGCCGTTCATCAGCCGCGGGGGCGCAAGCGGATACAGGTAGTAGCCGACCAGGGCGACGGCCGTCGTCGCGAACAGCGACAGGCGGGTTGCCGCGTAACGGCCGGGATGGCGACGGTACAGCCACACCAGGACGCCCAGGGTGACGATGAAGTGGAGTGTCGCGTAGTAGTAGTTCATCCCGACGATGAGCCAATGCGCCGAGTTCACGGCGTGGTTGACCGACTCCTCGACGGCGATGCCCAGTTGCCGCTCGACCTGCCAGATCCAGTCGGCGTTGCGCAGCGCCTCGGCCTTCTGCTCGGGCACGGCGTTGCGGATGAGCGAGTACGTCCAGTAACTCACCGCGATCAGCAGGATCTCGAACCAGAACCGGGGCCGGCGGGGGGTGCGCAGCCGGCGCAGCGGACCATGCCCCGTACCGGCCGCAACGGGGTCCGGGAGGGCCGCTTCCCGGCCCTCCGGCTTCGTTACGGTCGTTTCACTCATAGGCGCAAAGTCTGCCAGAAAGGGACTTCTCCACCGATCATCCCGCGGCCCGGGCCGGGCCGCATGTCCTACGGCGACATCAGGCCACAGGTCTCAGGAGCGACCGCGTTCCCCGGGCGCCGAGGCGGTCGAACCGCGCACCACCAGTTCCGGCATGAACACGAACTCGCTGTGGGGCGCGGGTGTCCCGCCGATCTCCTCCAGCAGCGTGCGCACGGCCGCCTGCCCCATCGCCGGGACCGGCTTGCGGATGGTGGTGAGGGGCGGGTCGGTGAAGGCGATCAGCGGGGAGTCGTCGAAGCCGACCACGGAGATGTCCTTCGGTACGTCCAGACCGAGCTGCCGGGCTGCCCGGATCGCGCCCAGCGCCATCATGTCGCTGGCGCACACCACGGCCGTGCAGTTGCGCCCGATCAATGCCGTGGCCGCCGCCTGGCCGCCCTCCAGCGTGTACAGCGAGTGCTGGACCAGTTCCGTCTCGACGGTCTCGGCACCGAGGCCCAACTGGTCCTGCATGCAGCGCACGAACCCCTCGATCTTGCGCTGCACCGGCACGAACCGCTTGGGCCCGAGGGCCAGGCCGATCCGCGTGTGCCCCAGGGACACCAGGTGCGTGACCGCGAGGCTCATCGCCGCACGGTCGTCGGGGGAGATGAACGGCGCCTGCACCTTCGGCGAGAAACCGTCGACCAGCACGTAGGGCACGCCCTGGGCCCGCAGCCGGTCGTAGCGCTGCATGTCGGCGGTGGTGTCCGCGTGCAGTCCCGAGACGTAGATGATGCCGGCGACCCCGCGGTCCACGAGCATCTCGGTCAGCTCGTCCTCGGTCGAGCCGCCCGGGGTCTGGGTGGCCAGCACCGGCGTGTAGCCCTGCCGCGTCAGCGCCTGGCCGATGACCTGTGCCAGGGCCGGGAAGATCGGGTTCTCCAGCTCCGGGGTGATCAGTCCGACCAGCCCCTCGCTGCGCTGGCGCAGGCGCACCGGGCGTTCGTAGCCCAGCACGTCGAGAGCGGCCAGCACGGACTGGCGGGTGGTGGCGGCGACGCCCGGCTTCCCGTTGAGGACGCGGCTGACGGTCGCTTCGCTCACCCCCGCCTGCACAGCGATGTCGGCAAGCCGTGTGGTCACAGCACTGGACTGTAGCGGCCGGGGATCTCCTTGCACACCGACGGGACGCCGGGTGCGCGCCGTCGCACGGCTCGCTGCGGGTTGCTGGGTCATTGCGATCCCTCGAAGTCGTGGTCGGCGTCCGATCCGCAACGGATGATTCCCCCGGCGGATACGTATGGCAAGTGCTTGCAGAGTCTTGCACAGCTGTCCGACTCCCCGCCGAACAGCCGTAAGTCCCGGCGTCAGGCAGCCGGGGGGAGGTCACGGCGGGATAACCATCCGCACCTCTTGCAACTTTTTGCTGCAAGGTCTTTCGCAATGCGTTGCAGCGCGGCTAATCTCACCGACGCCCGGCGGCCAACGGCGCAGTCGGCAGCACGAACGGGCTTCACCCTCAAGGAGAACTCATGCGGCGTGGCATAGCGGCCACCGCGCTGGTGGCGTCCCTCGCCCTGGCGGCGACGGCCTGCGGCGGAAGCGACAGCGGCGACGAGGCCGGCGGCCCGGTCACCATCACCTGGTGGGACACCTCCAACGCGACCAATGAGGCGCCGACCTACAAGGCCCTCGTCAAGGAGTTCGAGGCCGCCAACAAGGGCATCAAGGTCAAGTACGTCAACGTCCCCTTCGACCAGGCGCAGAACAAGTTCGACACCGCCGCCGGTTCCAAGGGTGCTCCCGACGTGCTGCGCTCCGAGGTCGGCTGGACCCCCGCCTTCGCCAAGAAGGGCTTCTTCCTGCCGCTGGACGGCACCGAGGCCCTCGCCGAGCAGGACAAGTTCAAGCCCAACCTGATCAAGCAGGCCCAGTACGAGGGCAAGACCTACGGCGCGCCGTTCACCACGGACACCCTCGCCCTGGTCTACAACAAGGCCCTGTTCGAGAAGGCCGGCGTCGAGGCACCCAAGACCTGGGACGACCTGAAGAAGGCCGCCGCCACGATCAAGGGCAAGACCGGCGTCGACGGTTACTGGGGCTCGACCCAGTCCTACTACGCCCATTCCTTCCTCTACGGCGAGGGCGCCGACACCGTCGACGTCGACGCCAAGAAGATCACGGTCACCTCGCCCGAGGCCAAGAAGGCCTACGGCACCTGGCAGAGCCTGTTCAAGGGCAAGGGCCTGCACAAGGCCGACACCACCGCCGACGCCTACGCCCACATCCAGGAGGCGTTCGTCAGCGGCAAGGTCGCCTCGATCATCCAGGGCCCGTGGGAGATCACGAACTTCTACAAGGGCTCGGCCTTCAAGGACAAGAACAACCTCGGCATCGCCACCGTCCCGGCCGGCTCCACCGGCAAGGCGGGCGCCCCGACCGGCGGACACAACCTCTCGGTGTACGCGGGCTCGGACAAGGGCCACCAGGAGGCCTCGCTGAAGTTCGTGAAGTTCATGACCTCGGCGAAGGCCCAGGAGGCCATCGCGCTCAAGAACAACACGCTGCCGACGCGCGACGACGCCTACACCGCCGAGGTCAAGGCCGACCCGGGCATCGCCGGTTACCAGGGCGTGCTCACCGCCGCCCAGCCGCGTCCGGAGCTCCCCGAGTACAGCTCGCTGTGGACGCCGCTGGACGACGAGCTGCTCGCGATCGCCGGTGGCAAGAAGTCCCTGGACCAGGGGCTGAGCAGCGCCGAGACCGCCATCGCCAAGCTGCTCCCGGACTACAGCAAGTAGGCCGTGCGGCCGCCGGATCCTCCGCGACACAGAGGGGGGAAGGATCCGGCGGCCACCGTCCTGCGTGCCGTACCCCTGATCTCCAGCTGATCTCCAGTTCGCGAAGAAGGTTGTCGAACATGACAGTCGCCATCGACCGAGCGACCGGCAAGCGGAGCGGTGACCGCGGTCCCCGGTCCGGGCTGGGCCGGCGCCTCAAGCACAGCTATCAGAAGCACTGGTACGCCTACGCGATGATCGCGCCCGTGGCCGTCGTGCTCGGCGTCCTCGTGCTGTATCCCCTGGCCTACGGCTTCTACCTGACGCTGACCGACGCCACCAGCCTCAACACGGCCCGGACGATCGGCGTCAACGAGATCGAGGCCACCTACAAGTACATCGGCTTCGACAACTACGCCGACATCCTGTGGGGGGAGACCGCCTACGAGCGTTTCTGGTCCCACTTCATCTGGACGATCGTGTGGACGGCCCTGTGTGTCGCCCTGCACTACTCCATCGGGCTGGGCCTCGCCCTGCTGCTCAACCAGAAGCTGCGCGGACGCACCTTCTACCGGCTGATGCTCATCCTGCCGTGGGCCGTGCCGACCTTCGTCACCGTTTTCGGCTGGCGCTTCATGCTCGCCGACTCCGGCATCATCAACTCCGCCCTGGAGACGCTGCACCTGCCGAGTCCGGCGTGGCTGGAGGACACCTTCTGGCAGCGCTTCGCCGCGATCATGGTCAACACCTGGTGCGGCGTGCCGCTCATGATGGTCTCCCTGCTCGGCGGCCTGCAGTCCATCGACTCCTCCCTGTACGAGGCCGCCGAGATGGACGGCGCCAGCCACTGGCAGCAGTTCCGCTACGTCACCCTGCCCGGCCTCAGGTCGGTCAGCTCCACCGTGGTGCTGCTCGGCGTGATCTGGACGTTCAACCAGTTCGCCATCATCTTCCTGCTGTTCGGCAACACCGCCCCGGACGCGCAGATCCTCGTCACCTGGGCCTACCAGCTCGGCTTCGGACAGCAACCGCGCGACTTCGCGCAGTCTGCCGCATACGGCATCCTGCTGCTCGGCATCCTGATCGTCTTCACCTCCTTCTACCGCCGCTGGCTGAACCGCGATGAGCAGCAGCTCGCGATCTGAGGCAGGAGTCCCCATGAGCACCACGACCGTCCAGCAGTCCGCGGGGGAGGCCCCGGCGCCCGCCGTCGCCCCCGGACTCGCCCGCGTGCGCCGGCGCGGCGAGCGCAGCGTGGCCGGGAGCCTGCTGTCCCACGGCCTGCTGATCCTCGCGAGCCTGATCGCGCTCTTCCCGATCGCCTGGCTGATCTTCCTGTCCCTCGGCCCGGACAAGGACGACTACCTGCACCCTGGCCGCATCTGGTCGAAGATGACCCTGGACAACTACACCTTCGTGCTCCAGGAGACCAATTTCTTCCACTGGCTCCAGAGCACGCTGATCGTGTCGCTGGGAACCACGGTCATCGGAGTGGTCATCGCCGCCACGACCGGGTACGCGGTGTCCCGCATGCGCTTCCCGGGCTACAAGAAGTTCATGTGGGTGCTCCTGTGCACGCAGATGTTCCCGATCGCCGTACTGATCGTGCCGATGTACCAGATCCTGTCGGATCTCCAGCTCGTCGACACCTACCTGGGTCTGGTCCTGGTCTACTGCTCGACCGCGGTGCCCTACTGCGCCTGGCTGCTGAAGGGCTACTTCGACACCATCCCGTTCGAGATCGACGAGGCCGGCCGCGTCGACGGCCTCTCGCCCTTCGGCACGTTCTTCCGGCTGATCCTGCCCCTCGCCCGGCCGGGCCTGGCGGTGGCCGCCTTCTACAGCTTCATCACCGCCTTCGGTGAGGTCGCCTTCGCCACCGTGTTCATGCTGGACGACGAGAGGTACACGTTCGCCGTCGGCCTGCAGAGCTTCGTCAGCGAGCACGACGCCCAGCGCAATCTGATGGCCGCCACCGCGGTCCTGATCGCGATACCCGTCTCCGCGTTCTTCTACCTCGTGCAGAAGAACCTGGTGACCGGGCTCACCGCCGGTGGCACGAAGGGGTGAGCGCGCGCCCCTCGGGGCACCGCCGAACCGCACTTCACAAGCCCGGGGCGGCCGCGGCGCCCATCCGACCCCGCTGTGCCGCGGCCGCCTCGTCACCCCACCCCACGCCTTCCATGACCGACCTCCTGTTACGCATCAAGGACGACATGAGCCAGCACTCAGCCGCACCTGCCCCCACCCCCACGTCCGCAGTGGCCGTCGCCAAGTGCCGCGACTGGTGGCGGGACGCGGTGATCTACCAGGTGTACCCGCGCAGCTTCGCCGACAGCAACGGCGACGGCATGGGCGACCTGGAGGGTGTCCGCACCCGTCTGCCGTACCTGCGCGACCTCGGCGTGGACGCCGTGTGGCTCAGCCCCTTCTACGCCTCGCCACAGGCCGACGCCGGCTACGACGTCGCCGACTACCGCGCTGTCGACCCCATGTTCGGCAACCTCCTGGACGCCGACGCACTGATCCGCGACGCCCACCGGCTGAGCCTCAGGATCATCGTCGACCTGGTCCCGAACCACTCCTCCGACCAGCACGAGTGGTTCAAGCGGGCCGTCGCCGAGGGCCCCGGCTCCCCCCTGCGGGAGCGCTACCACTTCCGCCCCGGCAAGGGGAAGAACGGCGAACTGCCGCCCAACGACTGGGAGTCGATCTTCGGCGGCCCGGCCTGGACCCGTGTCACCGAGCCCGACGGCACGCCCGGCGAGTGGTACCTGCACCTCTTCGCCCCGGAGCAGCCCGACTTCAACTGGAATCACCCGGCCGTCGGCGACGAGTTCCGCTCCATCCTGCGGTTCTGGCTCGACATGGGCGTCGACGGCTTCCGGATCGACGTCGCCCACGGCCTGGTGAAGGCGGAAGGGCTGCCCGACCTCGGATCCCACGATCAGGTGAAGCTGCTGGGGAACGAGGTCATGCCGTTCTTCGACCAGGACGGTGTGCACGAGATCTACCGGCAGTGGCGGCTGATCCTCGACGAGTACGCGGAAAGGGAGGGGCCTGAAGGGCCTTCGTCAGAAGGGCGGCAGCCGGAGAGGGGCGGGCGGATCTTCGTCGCGGAGGCGTGGACGCCGACCATCGAGCGGACCGCGAACTACGTCCGCCCGGACGAGCTGCACCAGGCCTTCAACTTCCAGTACCTGAGCACCCACTGGGACGCCGCACAAATGCGCGAGGTCATCGACCGCACCCTGGAGGCCATGCGCCCGGTCGGCGCCCCCGCCACCTGGGTGCTGTCCAACCACGACGTGACCCGGCACGCCACCCGCTTCGCCAACCCGCCCGGCCTCGGCACCCAGATCCGCCTGGCCGGCGACCGCGAACTGGGGCTGCGCAGGGCCCGGGCGGCGAGCCTGCTGATGCTGGCGCTGCCCGGCTCGGCCTACGTCTACCAGGGCGAGGAACTCGGCCTGCCCGACGTCGTCGACCTGCCGGACGAGGTGCGCCAGGACCCGGCGTACTTCCGGGGCGCGGGTCAGGACGGTTTCCGTGACGGCTGCCGGGTGCCGATCCCGTGGACCCGGACGGGTTCGTCGTACGGCTTCGGCGCCGGGGGCAGCTGGCTGCCGCAGCCGGAGGGCTGGGGCGAGCTGAGTGTCGAGGCGCAGACCGGGGAGCCCGGTTCGACCCTGGAGCTGTACCGCGCCGCCCTCGCGGTGCGCCGTGAGCAGGCCGACCTCGGGGCGGGTACGTCCGTGGAGTGGCTGCGGGCGCCCGAGGGCGTGCTGGCCTTCCGGCGCGGGGAGTTCGTATGCGTCGCGAACACCACCGGCGAGTCGGTGGCGATGCCGGCGTACGGCCGGGTGCTGGTGGCCAGCGGCGAGATCGTCGAGGTCGACGACGAGGCCAAGGTGCCGGCCGACACCACGGTGTGGTGGACCACAGCGACCGCGGGGGACCGCGCCTGATTTTTCCTTTGAATTTCGTACGGCCCGCTGCCCTTTCGGGCGGCGGGCCCTTACCATCTGCGTCACCGCAAGGTTTCTGAACCTTGCAGCAAGAACCTTCAACGAAGAAGGAAACCCCACATGGCACGCAGATACCTCGCCGCCGCCGCGCTCACCGCGGCTGCGGTTGTCATGAACCCGACTGGTGCACAGGCCTCCCCACCCGGCACCAAGGACGTCACCGCCGTCCTCTTCGAGTGGAAATTCGCCTCGGTCGCCCGCGAGTGCACCACCACCCTCGGCCCCGCCGGATACGGCTACGTGCAGGTCTCCCCACCTGCCGAGCACATACAGGGGCCGCAGTGGTGGACCTCGTACCAGCCGGTCAGCTACAGGATCGCCGGCCGGCTCGGCGACCGCACGGCCTTCCGGAACATGGTGAACACCTGTCACGCGGCCGGTGTGAAGGTCGTCGTGGACACCGTCGTCAATCACATGGCGGCGGGCAGCGGCACCGGCACCGGCGGCTCGTCGTACAGCAAGTACACCTACCCCGGCCTCTACTCCGCGCCCGACTTCGACGACTGCACGAGTCGGATCGACACCTACCAGGACCGCTGGAACGTCCAGCACTGCGAGCTGGTCGGCCTCTCCGACCTCGACACGGGTGAGGCCTACGTCCGCGGCGCGATCGCCGGGTACATGAACGACCTGCTCTCCCTCGGCGTCGACGGCTTCCGCGTCGACGCGGCCAAGCACATGGACGCGGCCGACCTCGCCGCCATCAAGTCCCGGCTGAGCAATCCGTCGGTGTACTGGAAGCAGGAGGTCATCCACGGCGCCGGCGAGGCCGTCCAGCCCACCGAGTACACCGGCAACGGCGACGTCCAGGAGTTCCGCTACGCCTACGACCTCAAGCGGGTCTTCAACAACGAGAACCTCGCCTACCTGAAGAACTACGGCGAGGGCTGGGGCTACCTGAGCAGCGGCGTCTCCGGCGTCTTCGTCGACAACCACGACACCGAGCGCAACGGCTCCACGCTCAGCTACAAGGACAACGCCACGTACACCCTGGCCAACGTCTTCATGCTGGCCTGGCCCTACGGCGCCCCGGACATCAACTCCGGCTACGAGTTCACCGACCACGACGCCGGCCCGCCGAACGGCGGCCAGGTGAACGCCTGCTGGCAGGACGGCTGGAAGTGCCAGCACAACTGGCCGGAGATCAAGTCCATGGTGGGCTTCCGCAACGCCACCCGGGGCCAGGCGGTCACCAACTGGTGGGACAACGGCGGCGACGCCATCGCCTTCGGCCGGGGCGCCAAGGGCTTCGTGGCCGTCAACCACGAGTCGGGCTCCCTGACCCGGACCTACCAGACCTCCCTGCCGGCGGGGACGTACTGCAACGTGCAGAACAACACGCCGGTGACGGTGAACTCCGGCGGCCAGTTCACGGCAACCCTGGGCGCGAACACGGCCCTGGCGATCCACGTCGGCAAGTCCGGCTGCTGACGCGGACGGACACCCGTTCCCGGTGCGAGCGGCCCCTGCGGCACATCCCGTGGCGCTGGGGCCCTCGCTCCGGACCCACTCCGGTGGTTGAAAGTTCTTTCCAATGGTTTCAAGACTCTTGCTGTAAGGGTTTCGGCGGCGATACGGTCGCGCGGGGTCGGACCCGAGAGAGCCGCAACGCAAGGAGTCCACGTCAGTGATACCGAGATGGCGTGCGCCCTCAAGGCGCCGAACCGCCCGTGCCGGACGGGTCGCCGCGGTCATGGCGGCCGCGCTGACCGCGGCACTCGTCCAGCCGCTCGCCGCCGGGGCGGCCACCCCGCCGGCGCCTCCGTCCGACGCCCGGCTGGCCGCCGAGCCCGCCCGGCACGACGCCACCCGTGAGCAGTTCTACTTCGTCCTGCCGGACCGTTTCGCGGGCGGCGACCCGCGCAACGACAAGGGCGGCCTGACCGGTTCGCGCCTGTCGACCGGCTACGACCCCACCGACAAGGGCTTCTACCAAGGCGGCGACCTCAAGGGCCTGACCAAGCGGCTCGACTACATCAAGGGCCTGGGCACCACCGCCCTCTGGATGTCCCCGATCTTCAAGAACCAGCCCGTACAGGGCACCGGGGCGAACGCGTCGGCGGGTTACCACGGTTACTGGATCACCGACTTCACTCAGGTCGACCCGCACTTCGGCACCAACAAGGACCTCGAGACCCTCATCGACAAGGCCCACGCCAAGGGCATGAAGGTCTTCTTCGACGTCATCACCAACCACACGGCCGACGTCGTCGACTACAAGGAGAAGTCCTACGACTACCTCTCCAAGGGCGCCTTCCCGTACCTGACGAAGGACGGCGTGCCCTTCGACGACGCCGACTACGCGGACGGGCGGCGCGGCTTCCCCGCGGTCGACCGGGACTCCTTCCCGCGCACACCGGTGGTCACCGAGAAGAACAAGGTGCCGTCGTGGCTCAACGACCCGACGATGTACCACAACCGCGGCGACTCCACCTTCGCCGGTGAGAGCTCCGCCCACGGCGACTTCTCCGGCCTCGACGACCTGTGGACCGAGCGGCCCGAGGTCGTCCACGGCATGGAGAAGATCTACCAGCGCTGGGTGCGGGACTTCGACGTCGACGGCTTCCGGATCGACACCGTGAAGCACGTCAACATGGAGTTCTGGACGCAGTGGGCCACCGCCCTCGACGCCTACGCGGCCCGGCAGGGCCGGGACGACTTCTTCATGTTCGGCGAGGTGTACTCGGCCGACACGTCCGTCACCTCCCCGTACGTCACCCGGGGCCGGCTCGACGCCACGCTCGACTTCCCCTTCCAGGAAGCGGCCCGCCAGTACGCCTCACAGGGCGGCAGCGCACAGAAGCTCGCGGGTGTCTTCGGTGACGACTACAAGTACACGACCGGCAAGGCCAACGCGTACGAGCAGGTCACCTTCCTCGGCAACCACGACATGGGCCGGATCGGGTTCTTCCTCAACCAGGACAACCCCGAGGCCACCGACGCCGAACTGCTCGAGAAGGACAAGCTCGCCAACGAGCTGATGTTCCTCAGCCGCGGCAACCCCGTCGTCTACTACGGCGACGAGCAGGGCTTCACCGGCCCGGGCGGCGACAAGGACGCCCGGCAGAGCATGTTCGCCTCGCGCACCGCCGACTACCTCGACGACGACCGGATCGGCACCGACCGCACCCACGCCGAGGACGCCTACGACACGAGCGCACCGCTCTACCGGCACATCAGCGCCCTCGCGGCCCTCCGCAAGGCCCACCCGGCCCTCACCGACGGTGTCCAGCAACAGCGGTACGCGGCCGACGGCCCGGGCGTCTACGCCTTCTCCCGAACCGACGCCAAGACCGGCACCGAGTACGTCGTCGCCTTCAACAACGCCGGCGAGAAGAAGACCGCGACCTTCCCGACCGGCTCGGCCGGCATGACCTTCAGGGGCATCCACGGCACCGACGCCGCCCCGAAGAGCGACGGCGACAAGAAGCTCACCGTCACCGTCCCGGCCGGCTCGGCGATCGTGCTCAAGGCGGCAGGCCGGCTCGCTCCGCCCGCCACCGAGCCCACCCTCACCCTCAAGGCCCCGGCGCCCGGCGCCACCGGCACGGTCGAGGTCACCGCGGACGTCGACGGCGGGCGGCTCAACCGGGTCGTCTTCGCCGCGCAGACCGGCAACGGCACGTGGCGGGTCCTCGGCTCCGCCGACCACGCCCCCTACAAGGTCACCCACACCATCGGCAAGGACGTGCCGCCCGGCACCGCCCTGCGCTACAAGGCCGTCGTCGTGGACTCGGCCGGCCGCACCGCGAGCACCCTGGCCGCCTCCACCACCGGCACCCCGCCCGCCGCGGAGCCGCCCACCGCGTCCTCCCGCGACTACGCGATCGTCCACTACAAGCGCGCCGACGGGGACTACGCCGACTGGGGCCTGTACGCCTGGGGCGACCTCGCCGAGGGCGAGGCCACCGAGTGGCCGAAGAGCCACCCCTTCACCGGCCGGGACGCCTACGGCGCCTTCGCCTGGGTCAAGCTCAAGCCCGGCGCCTCGAACGTCGGCTTCCTCGTCATCGACAAGGACGGCACCAAGGACGTCTCCACCGACCGCACGATCGACGTCACCAAGACCGGCGAGGTCTGGATCGAACAGGGCAAGGACACCGTCACCACCGAGCGCCCCGAGTACCCGGCGCCCGACAAGAGCAAGGCCGTCCTGCACTACCACCGGGCCGACGGGAACTACGACGGCTGGGGCCTGCACGTCTGGACCGGCGCAGCCGACCCCACCGACTGGTCGAACCCCCTCAAGCCGGTCAAGACTGATACCTATGGCGCAGTCTTCGAGGTACCGCTCACCGACGGAGCCACCAGCCTCAGCTACATCCTGCACAAGGGCGACGAGAAGGACCTGCCCTCCGACCAGTCGCTCGACCTCAAGGCGAACGGCCACGAGGTGTGGCTGGTGAACGGCCAGGAGAAGTACCTGCTCCCGCAGCCCGTCGGCAGCGCGGCCGCTCTCGACCCGAGCACCTCCAAGGCCGTCTGGATCGACCGGAACACCCTCGCCTGGAACGGCTCGGACGCCGCCGCCTCCACCCAGCTGCTCTACGCCCGCGACGGCTCCATCGCGGTGAAGGACGGCGCCCTGACCGGTGACGCGAAGTGGCTGCGCCTGTCGAAGAGCGAGCTGACCGACGCCCAGAAGGCGAAGTTCCCGCACCTGAAGGCGTACGACGCCTGGACCGTCGACCCGCGCGACCGCGACCGGGTCCGTGAGGCCCTGCGCGGTCAGGTCGTCGCCACCCAGCACGCCGTGAACGGGGCCGTGCTCGCGGCGACCGGCGTTCAGATCGCCGGTGTCCTCGACGACCTGTACGACGCGACGAAGGCCGACCTGGGGCCGACGTTTTCCAAGGGGCGTCCCACGCTGTCCGTGTGGGCGCCCACCGCGCAGCGGGTGTCCCTGGAGATCGGTGGCTCCACCGTCTTGATGCGGCGCGACGCGACCACCGGCGTCTGGTCCGTCACCGGCCCGAAGTCCTGGAAGGGCAAGCCCTACCGGTACGTCGTGACGGTGTGGGCGCCCGGCGCCCGCGAGGTCGTCACCAACAAGGTCACCGACCCCTATTCCCTCGCCCTCACCGCCGACTCGAAGCGGAGCCTCGTCGTCGACCTGGACGACAAGGCGCTCAAGCCCTCCGGCTGGTCGGCGTACACCAAACCCGGCGCCGTGCCGCTGCGGGACGCCCAGATCCAGGAGCTGCACATCCGCGACTTCTCCGTCGAGGACCGGACGGCGAAGCACCCGGGCACCTATCTCGCCTTCGCCGACAAGGCGAGCGACGGCTCGAAGCACCTGCGCGAGCTGGCGAAGGCCGGTACCTCGTACGTGCATCTGCTGCCCGCGTTCGACATCGCCACCATCCCGGAGAAGAAGGCCGACCAGGCCACGACCGACTGCGACCTGGCCTCCTTCCCCGCCGACTCCGACCGGCAGCAGGAGTGCGTCGGCAAGATCGCCGCGAAGGACGCCTACAACTGGGGCTACGACCCGTACCACTACACGGTCCCCGAGGGCTCCTACGCCACCGACCCGGACGGCACGGCCCGCACGGTCGAGTTCCGCAGGATGGTGAAGGCACTCAACGACGACGGGCTGCGGGTCGTCATGGACGTCGTCTACAACCACACGGCCGCCAGCGGCCAGGACAAGACGAGCGTTCTCGACCGGATCGTCCCCGGCTACTACCAGCGGCTCCTCGCCGACGGCTCGGTCGCGAACAGCACCTGCTGCGCCAACACCGCCCCCGAGAACGCCATGATGGGCAAGCTGGTCGTGGACTCGATCGTCACGTGGGCCAAGGAGTACAAGGTCGACGGCTTCCGCTTCGACCTCATGGGCCACCACCCGAAGGCCAACATCCTGGCCGTCAGGAAGGCCCTCGACGCGCTCACCCTCGCCGAGGACGGCGTCGACGGCAAGAAGATCATCCTGTACGGCGAAGGCTGGAACTTCGGCGAGGTGGCCGACGACGCCCGGTTCACGCAGGCCACGCAGAAGAACATGGCCGGGACGGGGATCGCCACCTTCTCCGACCGTGCCCGTGACGCGGTGCGCGGCGGCGGCCCCTTCGACGAGGACCCCGGCGTCCAGGGCTTCGCGTCCGGCCTGTACACCGACCCCAACTCCTCGAAGAACAACGGCACTCCCGCCGAGCAGAAGGCCCGCCTGCTGCACTACCAGGACCTCATCAAGGTCGGGCTCTCCGGCAACCTCGCCCGGTACCGCTTCACCGACACCGCGGGCAAGGAGGTCAAGGGCTCCGAGGTCGACTACAACGGCGCCCCCGCCGGCTACGCCGACGCCCCCGGCGACGCCCTCGCCTACGCCGACGCCCACGACAACGAGTCCCTGTTCGACGCGCTCGCCTTCAAGCTGCCCGTTTCGGCGAGCGCGGCCGACCGGGCCCGGATGCAGGTCCTCGCCATGGCGACGGCCACCCTCTCGCAGGGCCCGGCCCTCTCCCAGGCGGGCACCGACCTGCTGCGCTCCAAGTCCCTGGACCGCAACTCCTACGACAGCGGCGACTGGTTCAACGCCGTCCACTGGAGGTGCGAGGACGGCAACGGCTTCGGCCGCGGACTGCCCATGGCGGCCGACAACAAAGACAAGTGGCCGTACGCCAAGCCTCTGCTGAGCACGGTCAAGGTGGGCTGCGAGCAGATCGAGGGCACCTCGGCGGCGTACCGCGACCTGCTGCGGATCCGGAGCACCGAGAAGGACTTCTCCCTCGGCACCGCCGAGCAGGTGCAGTCCCGGCTCTCCTTCCCGCTGTCCGGCAAGGACGAGACACCCGGGGTGATCACCATGCGGCTCGGTGACCTCGTCGTCGTCTTCAACGCCACGCCGCAGCGGCAGGAACAGCGGGTCGCCGCTCTCGCCGGGACCGGCTACCGGCTGCACCCGGTGCAGGCGGCGGGGGCGGACTCTACCGTCAAGTCCTCGTCCTACGCGGCCGAATCGGGCACGTTCGCCGTTCCGGGGCGCACGGTCGCCGTCTTCACCCGGACCACCGGATAGCGCACTACGTTGGGTGGGGCGGGCCGTGACCCACGGTCCGCCCCACCCACACGCCCCGAGGGGCCGCCGACATGGACGCCAGCGGCAGGCAGCACAGCCCCGGCACCACCGTGCTGGTCGTCGACGACATCGCGGCCAGCCGGTACGCCATGGGCGCGGTGCTGCAACGGGCCGGCCACCGGGTCGTGCCCGTCGCCAGCGGCGGCGAGGCGCTCGTCGAACTCGACGTACGACTGCGCGAGGGCACCCTGCCCGATGTGGCCCTCGTCGACGTGGGCCTGCCCGACATGAGCGGCTTCGAACTGTGCCGCCGGGTCCGGGCCCGACCGCCCACGGCCGCACTGCCCGTCGTCCACTTCTCCGCCGCGGCGACCGCGCCCGGCGACCGGTGCCGGGGACTCGACGCCGGCGGCGACGCGTATCTCACCGTGCCCGCCGAGCCGCTGGAGATCCAGGCCGTCGTCCGGGCCGCCGTACGCGGAGCCCGCCGCAGCACGGGCGCCGAGACCGTCGTCCAGCGGCTGACGCTGCTGGCCGAGGCCATCATCGCCGTGCAGACGGCCCGCTGTCCTCGGGAACTGGCCGGCGCGGCCGCCGAAGGCACCGCGGCCCTCACCGACTCGCCCGCCGTGGTGTACGTCATCGACCCCGACGGCGAGTCCCACCGCGGCACCGCCCGGGGCCGCCCGGCCGCGGGGGGCGGCGATGCCCACCAGGCGGCGGCACGGCTGGTCACCCGGCTCGCGGAGGGCCGCTCCGGCGTGCACACCAGTGTCGTGCCCGCGCCGCTGTGGCCGGCCGGGATCTTCCGGCCGGGCGTCGAGGAGGACGCCCGCCTGACCGTGGCGAGTGCCCAGAACGGCCGGACCACGGTGTGCCTCGCCACGCCCGTGCGGCGGACGGCGATCAGCGACCCCGCGGACGACGGACTGCGCGCCCGCCTCGCCCAGGCCACCGCGCTCGCCGCCGAACCGCTGCTGATGTACCGGGTGGAGCGGCATGTCGCCCTCACCCTCCAGCACAGTTTCCTGCCCCGGCCGCACAAGCTGCCGCACCTGCCGGGCGTCGACATCGTCGTCCGCTACGTGCCCGCCTCCGAGCAGACCGAGATCGGCGGCGACTTCTACGCCGCCCTGAGCACCCACGACGGGGTGCTCACCGCGGTCGGGGACGTCGTCGGGCATTCGCTGGACGCGGCCACCGTCATGGTCGAGATCCGTCACGCCCTGCGCGCCTACTGCGTCGACGAAAGCGACCCGGTCGTGCTGGCCGCCCGCCTCGACCGGATGCTCCAGCGGTACCACCCCGATGTCACGGCCACCGTGTGCCTGGCCCTGGTCGACCCCGGCAGCGGGCGGGTCCGGATCGCCAACGCCGGCCACATCCCGCCGCTGATCCTGCGCGACGGCGGCGTCGCCCGGTACGCCGACGCCTGCGGTCCGCTGCTCGGGCTGGGCCTGGAGCGGCCCCCGGCGACCGAGTGCCGTCTGCACCGCACCGACCGCCTGCTCATGGTCACCGACGGCCTCATCGAGACCCGCGGCGTCCCCCTCACGACCTCCATGGACCAGCTCCGCACGGCCGCCGCCGACGCCCCGGCCGGTCTCGACCCCCTCTGCGACGTGCTGCTGGGCTGCTTCGGCCGCGACCGCGAGGACGACATCGCGATGCTGGCCCTGCGGTTGGGGCCTGTCTAAGGTGAGCCCACTGGCCTAGAACAGGAGTACTGATGCCGCAGATCACCGTCGACTATTCCGCCGACCTCGCGGACGGCTTCGACCGGCGCGGATTCGCCCAAGCGCTGCACGAGGCGACGGTCGACATCGCGGCAGCCAAGCCGCCGGCCTGCAAGAGCCGGTTCCGCCCGACCGAGGACATCGTCGTCGGCCCCGAAACCGAGGGGCACGCCCATGTGCACATCCACATCGCGCTGCTCGCCGGACGCACCGACGAGACGAAGGCCCGGCTCACCCGGGCGGCGCTGGAGTTGCTGCGGACGTACCTGAAGCAGCCCGAGGGGCTCGCGCTGCACGCCTCCGCCGAGGTCCGTGACCTGGATCCCTCATACACGAAGTTCGAGAGCTGAGCCCGCTCAGCTCGCCAGTGTCATGAGCCGGCCGGCCAGGTGCGCGAACGGCCCGTCGGCCGGCTCGTCCTTCATGATGCCGCGCAGCAGCGTGGCCATCTCCTCGTCGTAGGCGGCACTGACGGCGGCGAGGGCGGCGAAGTCGTTGACGAGCTGGGGCTCCAGCTCCTCGCGCGGGATGCGCCGGCCGTCGAGCCAGATCAGCGCCGTCGACTCGGCGAGCGAGATCCAGGACCGCACGACCAGTTCGAGGCGCGCGGGCGGGTCGGTCACACCCAGGTGCGAAAGGATCTGGACATACGCGGCCTGCCGCACGGAGTCGACGAGCGCGTTGGTCGTCGAGATGGTGCTCATCGAGCAGGCTCCGCCTGCGGAGACCGCCGGGCCGCCGCGCATCAGGGCGGAGAAGCCGGGCCCGTGCTCGTCCACGAAGTCGAAGTAGCGGCGCATCACCCGCAGCAGCCGCGCCCCCAGCGGACCCTCGTGCGGCTCCACGAAACGGGCCGCCAGATCGTCCGAGGCCCGCTGCAACGCCGCTTCGTACAGGCTGAGTTTGCCGGGGAAGTAGTGGTACACCAACGGGCGTGAGATGCCCGCGGCCGACGCTATCTCGTCGATGGAGACCTCGTCGGGCGAGCGGCGGCTGAACAGTTCGAGGGCGACGCCGATCAACTGCTGCCGCCGCTCCTCGACTCCCATTCTGCGGCGAACCCCGATAGTCATACGAACACCTTACCGATCGATTCCGGCCTCGAACGGGCTGGATCGATCGCGGAACTCCACCCGAGACCCCCGGCGGGCGCCGGAAGCGCCCGTCAGCGCAGTCCGCCGAGCGAACGCCCGTCCTTCAGGGTCCCCGTGAGCTGGGCCTGCGCCCCCTGCTCGGCCGGCACGGTCAGCAGACTGCTCCGCGCCGACCCCTCCACTGCGCCCGTCGCCCGGATCGACGCGGTCTCGCGGCCGCCGGCGGCGAGCAGGTACCAGTCGCCGCCCCTCGACTTCCACAGCACCCCGGCCAGCACATGCGGGTCACGGGCCCCGCACGCCGGCACGTTCTCGGCCTTCGCCGCCACCGCCCCGTGCGTCCCGCCCGGCGTGTGGAACTGCGCCAGCACCCGTGCCCCGCCGCCCCGCCAGGTCTCGGCCCGGGTGCACACCCACGCCGCCGAACCGCTCGCGTCGGGCAGCGGCTGCTCGTTGAACGCCCAGGCGTTGACGCTCCGCGCCCCGGCCGAGCGCACCGTGCCCAGCGAGCAGGCGAACGGCTGCCAGGTGCGCAGCGCCGCGGTGCCGGACACCTCACCCGGGGAGCCCGGCCGTCCGACGGTGAGCCGCGCCGGGACCAGTTCGCCGAGGTCGGTCAGCAGCCGGGTCCTGGAACCGTCGGTCACTTCCAGCACGTTCCACGAGGTGCAGGGTCCGGACCGCAGGGCCGGACTGGCCAGCGGCGCGGTCACTCCGTCGGTGAGCGTGAGGTCCATCGCGCCGGACCTCGGTTGCATCAGGTCCCGCTCGCGGGCCTTCTTCACCCAAGGTGCCGTCAGATAGCGGACGTTGCCGTCGGACCGGCCCAGGACCAGCGCGCCCGCCTCGGCCCGGTCGGCCCCGTCGACCCGGGCGAAGTCGAGGGCGGCGCCCTGCGTGCCCTCCTTCGGCTCGGCGTAGCGGGTGATGCGCAGACCGTCGTAGAGGATCACCACGCGCGCCGCGTCGACCGTCCCCGCGTACAGCAACTGGGGCGGTCCGGCCGGGCCGCCGGAGAGGGTGCCGGGTGTCACCGACACCTGGACCGTCTCGCCGGGGCGGGCCCACACGGCCAGGGCGCGGCGCAGCAGGGCCTTGTCGCCGGTGCGGTCGCCGCGGGCCGGCCACACGGAGAAGTCGGTGCGCGCCGAATGGCGCCACACGCCGGACGGGACCCGGGTCAGCTTCGCCGGGTCCAGGGCGGCCTGCGCGGCCGGGTTGCGCGCGTACGGGGGTGCCGCGGCGCCCTCGGGGCCCCAGCCCTCGCCGGGCAGACCGAGCAGCGCCCCGCACACCAGCAGCGCGGCGCCGGCGGTCAGCGCGGCCTGCAGATGCTGACGGCGGCGCATCAGGTCGGTGGGCCGGGCCTGGAGCGAGCAGGGGTCGAACTCGGGGGAATCGAGCAGCCCGTGCTGGGCGGGAATCCCGTCGGCCTCCAGCACCGCGCCCTCCGGGTCGGCGACGCCCGCGGCGGCGAGGACCTCGCAGACCCCGTCGTCCGTGAGCCGCTCCAGACCACGCAGGGCGTACGCGGCCCGGGCCGGGCCCGACAGGGTGGCCAGCCGCTGGTCCAGGGCGAGTTCGTCGGCGCCGCCGGAGCGCGGGAACAGCTTCAGGCCCCACACGTGCGGCAGCAGCGGCGGCAGCTGGGACCTCTTGGGCCACGCCCTCGCCTTCAGCGGCACCCCCGCCTCCAGTGCCGTGCGCAGCACCTGGAGGCGGATCAGGGCGTAGCCCGGGTCGCTGTCCCGGCCCGTGGACTGGGCCGGGATCACCGGGGCCGGGGTGCGGTTGCGGGGGAGTGCCCGCTGGGTGAGGGCATGCGCGGTCAGGACGCGGCGGCTGCGGCCCAGCCGGGCCGGCAGCACCAGGTAGGCCAGCCGGACGAGCCGCGGGTAGTGCTCGACAAGTGCGGCCTCGGCCTGCTCGACGTCGACGACCGGGCCGGCGGCGTAGGGGGGTGCGGGGCGCTGGGCGACATCCTGTGACTGCACGTTCAGCAGAACGAGCGAATCGTTGGATGGTCACCTGGCTGCGGAGCGTCACGCCCCCGGGTGCTCCCCGGGCTCCACGAGCAGCCGGGCATAGTTCGCCATGGACCGCTGGTAGCGCGGCAGATGCGGGGCCAGAGCGCCCAGGGCCAGCGCCAGTGCCTCCCTGTCACGGCCCAGACTCGACAGGCACAGGGCCAGACAGGCGCGTACGGGGTCGTCCAGCTCGTCGGACGGCGCGACCAGTTCGGGCGTCAGCAGGGCGACGCCCTCCTCGGCCCGGCCGATGTTCCGCAGGGAGCTGGCCAGCTGGATCTTCGTCCGGCGGGTCTTGTGGCTGCTGACGTCGGCGAGGCCGTTGTCCAGCGCCTTCCGGTAGAGAGGGACCGCCTTGTCGGAGCGGCCGGTGGAGTCCCAGGCGCAGGCCTGCTCGAACAGGCCGAGCGGGCTCCCCTCGGGCAGCTCGGCGACGAGGGCGTCGACATCGGCGCGGAAGCGTGCCCCGCCCTCCTCCGTCTCGGCGTAGTCGTCGATACGGTCCCACAGGGCGGCCATACGATCTTCCCAGTCCTGATCCACCCGGACACCTTCGCACAGGAGCGCACTGGGGGGCAGCGCGATTTGAGCATGCCGGGCCCCGCAGCCGTATCGAAGGCGAGAGCCTCGTGCCGGGGCTCCGTGCGGCATGCGTCCGGACCGTGCCGTGACAAGGACCGGAGGAACAGATGAGGGTGACCCGACCGATGCTCGCGCTGAGCGGCGCGGTGGCGATACTGGCGCTGACCGGCTGCGGCGGATCCGGCGACAAGGACGAGGCGGCCGTTCCCGAGGCGGTGAGCGGCAGCCTGGAGCACATCGCGGCCGAAGCCGACTGCAAGCCGAACATGCAGACCGACGCGGACACCATCCGCCAGGCGCTGTGCAAGAAGGGCAAGGAGAAGTACGTCCTGGCCACCTTCGCCACCGACCGGGGCCAGCGCGAGTGGCTGAACAGCGCCAAGGACTACGGCGGCTACTACCTCGTCGGCCGCAAGTGGGTCGCCGTCGGCCAGCAGAAGACGGTCACGGCGTTGCAGGGAACCCTCGGCGGGACCATGGAGGAGGGCTCCGAGCACATGAACCCCGGCGGCAGCCACAACAGCAGCGGTCACGACGGCGGCAGCGGCCACAACCGCTGAGCACGCCGGCCGGAACAGCGGAAGGCCGGCGGTGGGAATTCCCACCGCCGGCCTTCCGCGTCACCGGATGAGGACTACTACTGGCAGTCCTCGCCGTTGTTGATGCACTGGACCATCTCGTTCATCACGTTCTCGTCGAAGAAGTTGATGAAGTCGTTGTGGTCGGTGATCGCCTTGTGCAGCTGCTCCGGGAAGGAGTCCACCGCGAAGGCGCCCTGCAGCTGCCCGTTGTTGATCTGCGGTGCCGGAATGTCGTAGACCAGCCGGACCTGGAGCTGGGGGATGGCCTTGAAGCCGTTCGAGCAGCTGCCGTCCGCCTCCACGAAGTCCACGTGGGTGCGGTGGTTGGCGCTGTCGATGTTCTGGCCGTCCCAGCAGCTCTGGAAGTTGGACGTGCGCACCACGGAGCTGCCCTCGGGGCAGATCGGGTACTTGTCCGTCACCTGCCGGTCCTCGAAGCCGGTGCAGCTCCACGAGGTGTTGGCGTTGTTCAGGCCGTTGGTGAAGGACTTGGCGTCACCGGTGATGATGCGCAGGGCCTTCGGCATGGCGACGACGTCGCTGGTGCGGTTGCCGACGAACTTCAGCTGGGCCTCGGCCGGCTCGACGATCTTGCCGACGTTGCCGTCCTGGCCACCGCCCGGCTGGCCCTGGTCGATGTCCTGCGAACCGTCCTGGAGGCGGATGACCGGCCAGAAGTACGACGACTTGTCGCCCTGGTTCTGGCAGGACGTGTCGGCGTTCGCCAGGTCCTCGTCGCTCGCGAAGGCGTTGTTGCTCTGGTTGCCGACGTAGTCGTGCTGGTGCTTGGCACCGTTGGAGACGCCGGGCGCCACGATCACGTTGTCCGAGTTGCGGTTCTCGTTCTCGTTGGTGCCGCAGTTCGTGGTGAAGGTGCCCGTGGAACCGCCGTCGCCGTTCGCGGCGAGACCGTTCGGCAGGTTGCGGGAGTTGGGCTGGACGTTCTCGATGTTGATGAAGTCGTCCGCCACCGGGCCGTTGCCCGCCTGCCCGCCGTTGCCGCCCTGGCCCTGACCGCCGTTGTCCTGGCCGCCGTTGTCCTGGCCCTGGTCCTGACCGCCGTCGTTCTGACCGCCGTCGTTCTGGCCGCCGTCGTTCTGGCCGTCGTTGTTCTGACCGCCCCCGGCCTGGCCGTCGTTGGTGTTGGCGTCGGCCGCCATGCCCTTGCACTCGGCGAGCTGCTCGAGGTTGCCCGGGGCCTGTCCGCCCACCCGCCGGATGTTGATGCCGATCCGGTCGATGACCGCGACCCGCTTCGACTTCAGTGGGCCGAGGATGGCGTTGTTGACGAAGCCCGCGTCACCGGCCTGGGCCTGACGCGTGGAGGCGAGACGGGTGTAGGCCTCGCTGATCTGCTTGTCGAGGTTGGCCAGCTCCTTGTCCACCCCCTCGCGAGCGCCGTCCGGCACATCGGTCAGCTTCTGTCCCACGTCCGGGCACTGGATCGTGGCGATCTGCGCGCCCGCGGACTTCGTCTGGTTCGCCGAGTTCTCCTCGTGCGCCGAGGCGTAGAAGTTTGCCCAGATCAGCCCGCCCCCACCGAGCGCTAGGGCCGCCGATGCGGCAATGGCCTTGGTGGCCAGCGGCGTACGGCGTTTTCTTGTGTTGCGTCCCATGGAACTCCTCTGACTTCCTTTTTCGGGGGCATCGAGGCGCCCGACAGGAGTGAAGCGGCTCCCTTCCATACGCAGCCCGTCCCACGGGTGTTCAGGGGTCCCGGAAATTGATGCGAGATTCGTGAGGACTCCGTGTTCTCAACATCCCCTGGAGCACCGGGAGTTGCCGACCACCCACAGGCGGTGAAGAGCCGGTCCGATTTCACCGGCCGTGGTCGAGATACGCGAGAACCGCCAGCACGCGGCGGTTGTCGTCGTCCGAGACCTCCAGGCCCAGTTTGGCGAAGATGTTGGCGGTGTGCTTGGCGATCGCCCGTTCCGTGACGACCAGCTTCCCCGCGATCGCCGCGTTGGACCGGCCCTGCGCCATCAGCTCCAGCACCTCGCGCTCCCGGGGCGTCAGCCGCGCCAGCGGCCGGTCGTCGCCCGAACGGCGGCTCAGCAGCTGCTGGATGACCTGCGGGTCCATCGCCGTGCCGCCGGCGGCGACCCGCCGTACGGCGTCCACGAACTGCTCGGCGTCGAACACCCGGTCCTTCAGCAGATAACCGACCCCACCGCTGCCGTCGGCGAGCAGCTCACGCGCGTACAACTGCTCCACGTGCTGGGAGAGCACCAGCACCGGCAGCCCGGGCCGCTTCCGGCGGGCGTCGAGCGCGCACTGCAGGCCCTCGTCGGTGTGCGTGGGCGGCAGGCGTACGTCGACCACGGCGACGTCCGGCTCCAGCTCGGCCAGCGCGGCGGCCAGTTCGGGCCCGGTCTCGACGGCCGCCGCGATCTCGAAGCCGTGCGCCTGCAGCAGCCGGACGAGTCCGTCGCGCAGCAGGAAGAGGTCTTCGGCCAGGACTACGCGCAAGGAATCTCCATGGTGACCATGGTGGGGCCGCCCGCGGGGCTGCTGACGGCCAGGACGCCGTCGAATGTACCCAGTCGCCGCTCGACCCCGGCCAGCCCCGAACCGGCCCCGATCACCGCACCGCCCTTGCCGTTGTCCGTGACGATCGCCCGCAGTATGCCGTCCGCCCGGTGCAGGTCGACCCAGATCCGGTCGGCGCCCGAGTGCTTCACGGCGTTGGTGAGCACCTCGCTCACGGCGAAGTACGCGGCCGACTCCACGGGAGCCTCCATCCGCCCGGGCAGATCCACGCTCACCTCGGTGGGCACCGGCAGCCGCAGCGCCAGAGCCCGCACGGCATCGCCCAGGCCGCGTTCGGCGAGCACCGGCGGGTGGATGCCCCGCACCAGCTCGCGCAGCTCGGTCAGGGCCTCCACCGAGGACTTGCGGACCTGCGTGATCAGCTCCTTCGCCTGGGCCGGGTCCTTGTCGAGGAGCGCCTCGATGGTGCCCAGGTCCATGCCGACGGCGACCAGCCGGGCCTGGGCCCCGTCGTGCAGGTCCCGCTCGATGCGCCGCAGTTCGGCGGCGGAGGAGTCGACGGCGTCGCGCCGCGTCTCGGTCAATACCCGTACCCGCTCTGCCAGTTCCCCCTGGTTGCCGCCGAGCACCGCCCGGGTGAGCCGGAAGTGGACGTGCAGCAGGCGCGGGGTGAGGAAGTGCGCGAGGAACAGCAGGACCAGGCCCAGGGCCGCCGCTTGGAACGCGGACGTCTGGTCGTGGACCCGCACGAAGCCGTACCAGTACCCGTCTGCCCCGTCCAACACCCGCCACAGCCCGGCCGCGATCGCGAACCCCTCCAGCGGATAGAAGAGCAACACCGCCGGCAGCAGCGCCGTGACGAACCCGGCGGTCATGTCGACCGGCAGCCACCGCAGGTCCCGCCAGGTCGCCGGGTCGCGCAGCATCCCGAAGGTGCGCGCCCAGGGGGTGGCGCCCTCGGGCAGCGGCCGGTACGCCGGAGGGATCCGCACCCCGCCCCACTCCGCCGCGAGCACCCGCCGCGAGTTCGCGAACGCCCGCACTCCCGTCAGCACGTACGGCGTGGTGACGATCCCGACCCCGATCGGAATGAGCGCGATCGAGACCAGGGACAGGCAGAAGCACAGCACCGCCCCCGGCAGCGAGACGAGGGCCAGCGTGAGCCCCCGCACCGCGGCGAGCCCGATGCCCCGCCGTGTCGTCCGCCCGTCGCCGTTCTTGGTGTCCGTGGTCATGGCGTCAGTCTCGCCGAGCGGGCGTGCGCGGTCACGGGGCCGGAACACCCGGCCGGGGGTGGTGCTACGTACACCCCGACCGGGCGGGCGGTGGCTCATGCTCCCCGTGCCGGCCGCGAGGAGTTACGTATACCCCGGCTCGGTGGGCGGTGGCTCATGCTCCCCGTGCCGGCCGCGAGGAGTTACGTGCACCGCGGCCCGGTGGGCGGTGGCTCATGCTCCCCGTGTCGGCCGCGAGGAGTTACGTGCACCGCGGCCCGGCGGGCGCGGCTCACGCTCCCGTGCCGGCCGCGAGGACCTTCGCCTCCACCTCCGGGTCGAGGCCCGAGCGAGGCCGGTCCGGGCGCTGGGGTGCCACGCCCCCGGCGTCCCGGAGCCAGCGCCAGGTGTCCGCCACGGTCTCCTCGACGGGCCGGCAGACCAGCCCGGCCCCGACCGCCCGGGAGACGTCCGCACGGTGCAGGGCGTCGTGCAGGTCGCTGCCCGGCGGCACCCACACCGGCAGCTCGGTCCACGGCTCGATGCCCGCCTCGAGGATCACCCCGGGCTCGGTCCAGCGGAGTTCGGCGGCGCCGCCGGTGACCCGCGCGCAGGTGTCGAGCAGCGTGCCCATGGTGGCGTGCCCCTGCGGACTGACCAGGTTGTACGGCCCGCTCAGCTTCCGCTCGGCCGCGTGCAGGATCCACCCGGCCAGGTCGCGGACGTCCACGTACTGCAAGGGCAGGTCGCGCGGGCCCGGCGCCAGTACGGGGCCGCCGCGCGCCGTCCGGCCCAGCCACCAGGGCAGCCGGCCGATGTTCTCGTACGGGCCGAGGATCAGCCCGGACCGCACGAGTAGCGAACGGTCCGCCCCGAAGGCGTCCAGCACGGCGAGCTCGCCGCCCCGCTTGTCCTGCGGGTAGGCGGTCTGCTCCGCGTCGGCCGACGCGCCCTCCACCAGGGGCGCGTCCTCGTCGTATCCGGCGGGCGGCGCCCACGCGTACACCGAGCAGCTCGACACGTACACGTACCGGCCGGCGCGGCCCCGCAGCAGCCGCGCCGTGTCCCGCACCGCGCGGGGCGCCGCCGACCAGGTGTCGACGACGACGTCCCACTCGCCCGGGTCGTCGGCGAGGACGGCCAGGCCGCCGGGCGCGGTGCGGTCGCCGCGCAGCGACCGCACGCCCGGCGGCGCTTCGTGCCGCCCCCGGTGGAAGACGGTCACCTCCCAGCCACGCCCCAGCGCCGCCTCCACGACGGCCCGCCCCACGAACTCCGTACCACCCAGCATCAGAAGCCTCATGACGGTGACTCTGCCCCGTCGGGCGGGGGGCCGGAACGGGGATCTGCCGTCAGCAGACGCGACGGGCCAGGCGGAGCCGGGCCTCAGTGAGCCGTCGGCGGCACGTACTTGTATCCCACGCGGCGCACGGTGCGGATCGTGTCGCGGTGCTCGGCACCCAGCTTGCGGCGCAGGCGGGCCACATGGACGTCGACCGTACGGCCGTCACCCACGTGCCCGTAGCCCCACACCGTGCCGACCAGCTGGTCGCGGGTGTGCACCCGGCCCGGGTGCGCCACCAGATGGGCCAGCAGCTCGAACTCCAGGTACGTGAGGTCGAGCGGCCGCCCGGCCACCTGAGCGATGCGCTGCACCGTGTCGACGCGGATCAGCGGCTCGCCGCCCGGCTGCGCACCGGACTCCGGTCCGGTGGCCTGCGGCAGATCGGGCACCGCCACCGGGAACGGCGGCTGCTGGTCGGCGGGGACGAGCACCAGGTAGCCGATCATCGGCGGCTGCCCCGGCAGCACGGGCAGGGTGTGCTGCGGCGCCGGCAGCCAGGTGGCACCCGGCGGCAGCAGATCCGCGACGGTCACCACCTCCTCCCGGTCGACGGCACGCAGCCGGTGCCGGGGGCTCGGAGTCACGGAGGGGGTGAAGGTGGTGGTGGACAGAGAACGAGTGGTCGCCATGAGAGGTCAGCTCTTTCGCGCGAGGAGTTCGTCGGGGAGGTCGACGGCCGCGATTCGTGGTCGGGCTCGCCGAGGGACGTACGCGGTTCGCGCTGGCCGAAGGCCGGGGTGTACGGCTTTAGAGGGCCGGCGCGTTCATCGCGCGGCAACACACCCGGTCGAAGTCGTGGTCCTGGCGGGACGGCCAGAAGGGCTCGAGGTCATGGCGACCCGTCGCGGTGTGCTTCTGGTAGCCGGCCATGGGCCCATTGAAGCAGAGGCGATCCATTGCCGGGAGTCTCCTCTCACTGCTTGGACATCCGCGGGGCGGACCACCGGACCGCCCGCACCTCATCCCACCAGGCCCTCGCGGCAATTCAGTGATGTGACGTCGACGGCCTTGCCCGGGGCGCCGTCCCACCGCGTGGACAGCCCGGCCGACGTCAGCGCCGCCACGACCTCGTGTCCGACGGCCGTGTGGTGGTCTTCTCGGAGTCGTCGAACCCGCCGTAGTACAGCGACAGGCCGTGTCCCTCCGCCGCGGCGCGGGTGCCCTGGCGGTGGAAGAAGACGAAGCCGGGCCCCGTCGCCCCGTCCGTCCGCTTCCGCGCCGACCTCCGCCATGCCGCAGCCCCGGCGGCAGGTGGAGGTCTCCCGCGCGACGATGCCGGCGTCCTCCAGGGCCGCGAAGACCCCGCTCCAGCCGGTCCGGGCCGGTCGGCCCGGACCACGTCTCCTGCTCGTCGACCGGATCCGGCCGCAGCCGATCGACAGCACGCGGGCCTGCGCAGGAGACAGGGGGGACGCGTCCTCCCGGCCCGTCATCAGGTACACCGTCCCGCGGAGTACCGCCTCGATGCCCAGGCAGCCGTCCCGGAGCATGTCCCGCTGTGCCGGTGCTGATGGTGCTTGCGGTCCTGTCCGTCGGCAGCTCCGGCCAACACTTCGGCCGTGCCTTCCAGCGTGGACGGACGTACCGCTCGGCCCGCGCGGCGACCTCGGGCACGGGCGCGGGAGGCTCCTCGGGCAGGCCGGACTCCTCGCGCTCGGAGGCGACTTCGGTGTCCCAGCCGTCCTGCTGCCACGCCCGGCGCGCCCTCACCCCGGCGACGAGGGCGGGGCCGCTCACCCAGGCCCCCACGGGTGGGGGACGAACCCGGTGCGGTGCTGGAGGGCATACGCACCGCCCTCGTCACGGGCCGCCCGGAGGAAGCCCCTCGGCCGGGCCGGTATCCACCGGACCACGAGGAAGCGGTCGCCGGCACCGCCGATCCGCTCCACCAGCTCCCCAACTCCGCGCGAGAGCCGCGTGTGACCGCCCGCTCTCCGTCAGCACCGTGACCGCGAGGCCCCCGTCGATCTCCCCACCCTGGCACGCCCCACTGACCACGCGAGGGGGCGCCCACCGGGAACGGTGGGCGCCCCCTCGGGAGCCGTGGAGCGCGGCGGTCAGACCTGGCCGGCCTTCTCCAGCGCCGAGCAGCACGTGTCGACGATCAGGCGGGTCACCACGTACGGGTCGACGTTGGCGTTCGGGCGGCGGTCCTCGATGTAGCCCTTGCCGTCCTTCTCGACCTGCCACGGGATGCGGACCGAGGCGCCGCGGTTGGAGACACCGTAGGAGTACTCGTTCCACGGGGCGGTCTCGTGCAGACCGGTCAGGCGGTCGTCGATGCCGGCGCCGTAGTTCTTGACGTGGTCGAGGGGCTTGGAGCCCTCGCCGAGCGACTCGCACGCGGTGATGATCGCGTCGTAGCCCTCGCGCATCGCCTTGGTGGAGAAGTTGGTGTGCGCGCCGGCACCGTTCCAGTCGCCCTTGACCGGCTTGGGGTCGAGGGTGGCGGCGATGTCGAAGTCCTCGGCGGTGCGGTAGAGCAGCCAGCGGGCCACCCACAGCTGGTCGGAGACCTCCAGCGGGGACAGCGGGCCGACCTGGAACTCCCACTGGCCGGGCATCACCTCGGCGTTGATGCCGGACAGGCCGAGGCCCGCCTTCAGGCAGTTGTCGAGGTGGGCCTCGACGACGTCACGGCCGAAGATCTCGTCCGCGCCGACACCGCAGTAGTAGCCGCCCTGCGGGGCCGGGAAGCCGCCCTTGGGGAAGCCGAGCGGGTAGCCGTCCTTGAAGAAGGTGTACTCCTGCTCGATGCCGAAGACCGGCTCCTGCGCCGCGAACCTCTCCGCCACCTCGGTCAGCGCCGCACGGGTGTTGCTGGGGTGCGGGGTGAGGTCGATGTTCAGGACCTCGCACAGCACCAGGATGTCGTCGCCCCCGCGGATCGGGTCGGGGCAGGTGAAGACCGGCTTGAGCACACAGTCCGAGGAATGGCCCTCGGCCTGGTTGGTGGAGGACCCGTCGAAGCCCCAGATCGGCAGCGCGTCGAGACCGGCGGGGGAACCCGCGATGATCTTGGTCTTGGAACGCAGTTTGGCCGTCGGCTCGGTGCCGTCGATCCAGATGTACTCAGCCTTGAAGGTCACGGGCCACATCCTTCGGGGGTGTGTCTGGGCGCGTATCGCGGGTGCTGCGGCGCTGCGGCACCGATGCGCCGCGTCTGCTGCCCGGCAGCCTGGCAACAGGCGATTTCCCGGCCATTGCCCGAATGTGAACCCCGTGTTACCTGGTCCCGCTGTGCCGCACCTCACGCTCGGAGGGCGTGGTGCGGGGGGCGCCGGTCCCCGGCTCCCCTCCGTCGAGCCGGTGACCGCCGCCGCACGGCCCCGACGCGCCGGTCCTGCCACCCCTGGCCGGGGGCGGCAGGACCGGTGACACGTACGAGGAGGGCGGCCGAGGGGGTGGCCGCCGCCTCATCCGTTCAGTCGGTGGTACGGCCTCACCCCACCTTCTCGATCAGGGCCCGGCGGATCAGGAACTTGCCGGGCTCACGGACCTGTTCGAAGGCCGCGTTGTTGAGCAGCGCACAGCTGCCGGAGACCGAAGTGACCTCCACCGTCGTGGACTTGTTGTTGTCCAGGTTGGTGACCTTCAGCTTCGTGCCCGCCGGGAACTGGTTGCTGGACGCGGCAGCCGCACCGCCCTCGCCGGAGAGCGTGACGGTCGAGCCGTTGCACACCTGCTGTCCGGAGGCCGCGGCACCGCCGGCGTTCCCCGCGGGGGCGGAGGCGGCGGGCTGCGACGGCTGGGCCGACGCCGCGGGAGGCTGCGCGGGCTGCGACGGCTGTGCGGTCTGGGAGTCCTGAGCCGACTCCCCGACGGCGCACCCCGACGCCTCCTGCTTCCGCTTGATCTCCGCGACGACCGCCTCGCGGTTGGCGATCCGCGCCTCGGACTGTGCGTCGGGCCTGGCCCGCTGGTCCGCGATGAACTTCTGGTTGTTGCCGAGGGCGGTGGCGAGGCCCAGGCAGACCGTCGACTCCGACGCCGACTTGGGGGTCGGCGCGGCGTTCGACGTGCTCGCCATGACGAAGGCCCCGCCTCCCGCCACCGTCGCCGCGCTCACCAGCAGCGCGATCTTCTTCTTCGTGCCGAGTGTTCTCCTGCGCGACATGCGCGCCTCCTGAAGAGGTAGGGGAGCGTACGCCGCTATGTACGAGATACCGAACGGGGTTACTCAGCGGTTTCAGGAGTCATCCAAGTGACCTGCGCCACAGGAGGCCTGGCGACCGGTCAGCGTGACAGGGCGTCACGCACGGCCTCGTCGCTGCGGCCGACCACCGCCGTGCCGTCGTCGGCGGTGATGATCGGGCGCTGGATCAGCCTCGGGTACTCGGCGAGTGCCGTGATCCAGCGGTCGCGCGAACCGGCGTCCCGCGGCCACGCCTTGAGCCCGAGCTCCTTGGCGTCCGCCTCCTGGGTACGGGTGATGTCCCAGGGTTCGAGCCCGAGGCGCTCCAGCACGCCACGGATCTCGTCCTCGCTCGGCACGTCCTCCAGGTAGCGGCGGACGGTGTAGTCGGCGCCCTCGGCGTCGAGCAGCGTCAGGGCGCTGCGGCACTTCGAACACGCGGGATTGATCCAGATCTCCATGTGCACACGGTACGCGCCGACCATCTTGTTCGATTTTCTGACGCCCCTCCCGTCCCTCGTGGAGCTACCGTGACAGGTCGCCAATTCCCGTGCTCACCTGGGCATTTACCAGTCCCTACGGACTGCCCGTTGTCAGTGCCGGGCGGTAAACTGTAAGCAGTGTTCGAGGGTGGCGCCGGGGATGCCGACGTCTTCGGTGAGCCGCCCGACCGCGACAGGAGGATGCCTGTGCCCGCTGCCGCCCTGACGTCGAAGCCGTTGCCCACCCAGTCCACCGCGAAGCGTCCCGTCCTGCTCGACCTGCCCTACGTGCCCGTGGAGAAGCGGCCGCTGCCGCCGGGCCGGCCCCGCGAGTGGTACGTGTCGCACAACCGCCGTCTCAAGGCGATGCGCCTCGCCATCGCCCTGCTCGACTCGGGCGTCTACATGCCGAACCAGGCCCGTGACGAGACGATCCGCGACACGGCGGAACTGATCGGCGTCCACCCGCCGTCGGCCACGACGTGTCACATGGTGCGGGCGTTCATGCGCTACTCCCGCTGACCCGTCCGCTCCGGTCCGAGCGCCGGGTGCCCCGGGCGGCGGGGTGCCCGGTGCTCGCTCACGCCGCCCGGCCGGGTGCCGCGAACACCGGTGGGTTCAGACGGGCGAAGCCCTCCTGCCGCTCGTAGGGGAAGTAGGGGTAGGGCGCCGGGCGGTGGCTCACCGCGTCGAGCTTCGCCACCTGCTCGGGGGTGAGGCTCCAGCCGAGGGCGCCGAGGTTCTCACGCAACTGCCGCTCGTCCCGGGCACCGATGAGGACGGAGGACACGGTCGGCCGCCGGAGCAGCCAGTTCAGGGCGATCTGGGGCACCCCCTTGCCCGTCTCCTGCGCGATCTCGTCCAGTGCGTCGACGACGTCGTAGAGGTGTTCGTCGGAGACGGGCGGGCCGTCGTCGGCGGTGCGGTGCAGCCGGCTGCCGGGCGGGAGCGGTGTGCCGCGGCGGACCTTGCCGGTCAGGCGCCCCCAGCCGAGCGGGCTCCAGACGATCGCGCCGAGGCCCTGGTCGAGGGCGAGCGGCATCAGCTCCCACTCGTAGTCGCGGCCGATGAGGGAGTAGTACACCTGGTGGGCCACATGACGCGGGTGGCCGTGCCGCTCCGCGGTCGCGAGGGACTTCATCACCTGCCAGCCGGAGAAGTTGGAGACGCCGGTGTAGCGCACCTTGCCCGACCGGACCAGTGAGTCGAGCGCGGCCAGTACCTCCTCGACCGGCGTCCCGGCGTCGAAGGCGTGGAGCTGGAAGAGGTCGAGATGGTCCGTGCCGAGCCTGCGCAGGGCGTCCTCGCAGGCGCGGATCAGCCGGGAGCGGGAGGAACCGGCGTCGCCCGGCCCGTCGCCCATGGGCAGGCTCGTCTTGGTGGAGACGATCACCTGGTCCCGGCGGCCCTTGATCGCCTCCCCGAGCACCTCCTCGGATGCGCCGGCGGAATAGACGTCGGCGGTGTCGAACATCGTGACCCCCGCGTCCAGGCAGATGTCCACCAGCCGGCGCGCCTCCTGCGCGTCTGTCGTGCCCCATGCGCCGAAGAGCGGGCCCCGCCCGCCGAAGGTGCCGGCTCCGAAGCTCAGCGCGGGGACCATGAGTCCGGACGCGCCCAGTCGCCTGTATTCCATTCCGGGCCCCTTTCAGGAGTGAATTCCGCTTTAACGGGCCTGTAGTTCCGTTAACGGTCACTAAGGTAGCAGGGTGGAGCTGCTAACGGAACGGGAGTACCGTTATGGATGACGGAGGGGAGCCGGGAACCATCCGGCCCGGCGGGCGCACGGCACGGGTGCGCGAGGCGGTGCTGCGGGCGGCCGAGGACGCCCTGACCGAGCACGGCCTCACCGGCCTCGACCTGGCCGACGTCGCGCGCCGCGCCGAAGTGGGGAAGACGACCGTCTACCGCCGCTGGGGAACCGTGCCGGGTCTGGTGGCGGACCTCTTGGAGGACATGGCCGAACAGTCCGCGCCGCGCACCGAGACCGGGTCACTGCTCGGCGATCTGACGGCCAACGCCCGGCTCGTGCAGCGGACCTTGACGGACCCTCGGCAGGGGCCGCTGTTCAAGGCACTGATCGCTGCCGCCACGGGGGACGGGAAGACGGCCGCGGCCCTGCACCGCTTCTACGACATCCGCGTCCGGGAGTGGGCCCCCTGCGTCCGGCAGGCCGTCGACCGGGGCGAGGCGCCCGAGGGCACCGACCCGCACGAGGTGATCCGCGCGGTCTCCGCCCCGCTCTACTACCACCTGCTGATCAGCGGCGGCCGGCTCGACGAGGCCCTGGCCGACCGGGCCGCCGAGGCGGCGGCGACGGCGGCGGCAGCGGGAGTGTACGTACGGGAGGCGGGCCGATCCCGGCCACGGGAGACGGACACGTCCCGGCGCGCGTGAGGGGCGACGCCCGTCCCGGGTGCCGGCCGGCCGAGCGGCGCCCGGACGTGCCGCCCCTCAGCCCGCCGCCAGCTCCCTCTCCAGCGGTGTGCGGAAACGCGGCGTGATCCTGGTCGCCCCCACCCACCCGCCGAGCCGCTCCGCCTCCGACTCGATCGCGGCGAGGGCCTCCCGGCCGATGCCCTCCTCGTCGAGGATCCGCCAGGTGATCTCCCCGTCGGGGCGCTGCGCCCAGCCGCCGACCACCCGCCCGTTCCACCACACCGTCGGCCCGACGTTGCCGCTGCGGTCGAACAACCGGGGCCGCAGCTTAGGCGCGAGATACCAGTCGCGCTGCTGCCACCCCATCGCGGTGGGGTCGAGAGCGGGCAGCAGCGCGGCCCAGGATTCGTCGGGCGAGGGCACGGGGTCCGCGTCCCCTCCGGCCACGTACCCGGTGCCCTCGTCCAGCGCCACGGGCTCCGCCCCGATCGCGGCCAGAGCCCTGCGGACCTCCGTCACGCGCCACCCCGTCCACCACTTCAGATCGGCCTCGGTCGCCGGACCGCACGCGGCGAGCCACCGTCCCAGCAACTCCGCCTGCGCCCCGGCCGTGTCCAGCTCGGGATGCTCGGGCGCCACGGCCCAGCGGAACCGGCTGGACGTCCAGGAGCCGAGCGGCCGGCCGCGCACCACCTTCCCCTCCACACCCAGCACCTTCAGCAGCCGGGTCGAGACGGAGTGCATCCCCTCGTAGCTCTTCCCGGCCGCGTACACGAACTGCTCCCGCAGGCGCGGCTCGTCCTCGGCGAGTTCCCCGGCGGTCGCCTGCCCGCGCCGGGCGAGCGCGGCCAGCGTCGACTCCTCCACGTCCTTCAGCCATGCCGCGTCCGGCGCCCCGGCCGCCGCCATGTGCGCGAGCAGCGCCGCCCGTTCGCGGGTGGCGACCGCCAGACCCGTCGATGCGTGCACGACGGCGGCCAGCTCGGTGGGGAACACGAACACCGTGTGACGCATGCCGTGCATCCGCACCAGGGAACGGTCTTCGTACAGGGCCCGCCCGGTCTCCTCCACGGTCCCGGCGGAGTCCGCGAGCCGGCCGCCCACCGCGAGGTACACCGTCGCCGGGTCCGTGCCGTGCAGTGCGACCAGGGAACCGGCGACCTCCTCGGGCGTCCCGGCCCGGGCCCGCCCGGCCAGCCGCTGGCGCAGCGCGAGCCGGGCCCGCCGCTCCGCCACGCCGATGTACCGCTGCGTACCCATGACGGCCTCCACTCGTCACACCCGGATCCTCTGCATCATCGCGGACGCCACTGACAAGCACCCCTCCCACGCCTCAGGCGTACCGTTGCAGCAGCCCCGCCACGTACGCCTTCAGCCGCCCGCCCAGCACCTCCGGTGTCAGGTCGATCCGGCCAAGCTCCCGCCAGGGGCCCGCCAGCTTCGCCGCGTCGGGGACGTAGGCCAGGGCGTCGAGCAGCCGCCAGTACAGATGCTCCGGGCCGTCGGCCAGGCGCCTGCCGCCCTGTGCCGCGTAGCGCTCGCGGAAGCCGAGGCCGTACTCCGGCCCGTGCAGCAGCGCCAGCGCTGTTGAGCAGTGGGCGACATCGAGGTCGGCGGGTCCCCAGGAGGTCTCCACCCAGTCGACGACACCGCTGATCCGCAGACCGGCCCCCGAGCCCGTGAACAGGACGTTCCCCGGGTGGAAGTCCCGGTGCAGGAAGCAGCCGTCGTACGGCGGGGGATCGCGGCGAATGACGTCCACGGCCCGCTCCCAGCCCGGGGGGACCGCGGCCGGTGACGTCCACGCCTGGTAGGTCCGTGGACGCTCCCGGGGGACGACCCGGTGGATCCGGGCCAGCTGGGCGGCCAGCAGGTCAACCCGCGTGCCGAGTTCCTCCTCGTCGACCCTAACCCGCCCCGGCAGTACGGACATCAGCAGGGACGGATGGTCGCAGTGCTCGCCGGTCGCGTCCACGCCGATCAGCTCGGCGGCCGGTACGCCCCGCTGTTCCGCGAGCAGCGTGAGGATTTCCGCCTCGCGGGCCAGCAGCCCGGGCGCGTGCCGCCGGAAGAAGGGCTTCACAAAGGTCCGCAGCACCAGCCCGGTGCCGTCGTCGAGGGTGAGCCGCCGCATCTGGGCACTCCAGCCCCCGCTCAGGAAGGACGACTTGTCGAGCGTACGGCCCTCCGGGAGCTGCTTGGACACCCATGCGCGGGTCGCCGTCCAGCCCTGCTCGCCGAGCCCGGTCAGGACGGCGGTGACGAACTCCCGCCGGTCGTCGGGATGGTCACGGAACCACAGGCCCAACCGGTGCTCCGCCTCAGGGAGTTCCCGGTGGGTGAACTGCGCGCGCCGAGCCAGCGCCTCCGAGCAGGCCTCCGTCACGGCGGGCGGGATGACCTCGTCCGTGCCCGGCACCACGAGCACCGCCCGTCCCTCGAACGCCCGCAGAACGTCGAGCGCGGGCGCCGCACGCCAGCTCCCGGGCGTGCGGATGATCTCGCTGAACCGCCCGTCCCCCTCACCGAACGGCACGTCCCACGCCTCGGCCGCGTACACCGCCGGCGCGCACAGCCCCAGGGCCGCCACCCGGTGCCCGTAGTGCCGGACGAGATCGGCCACCGTCTGGCCGCTCATGCTGAAGCCGACCAGGACCAGCGGCCCGTCCCCGCGCGCGTGCGCGTCGATGACGGAAACGGCCTGTTCGAAGCGCCGGCGCAGGCTCAGCTCCCGCAGCAGGCCGGTGCTCTCCCCGTGTCCCGAGAAGTCGAAGGCGAGAGCATGGCAGCCGTGTGCGGCGAACTCCGTCAGCAGCGGCACCAGCCGCTCCTTGCTGCCGCGGCCGGCGCCGTGCAGCAGGACGACCGTGGGCCGGGCCCGCTCACCGGCGCCGGTGGACAGACCGCTGAGTCGTTCGCCGCCGATGGTGTGGGTGAAAGGGATCAGCTCACTCATACGGCCATTCACTCACCCGGCCCACGGCCCGCGAGGGGTGTTCACAGTCCCGGCGCTCCCCACACCGGGAACCAGCGGCTCAGGTCCTGCTCGATACGCAGATCGCCGGCCAGCGCGGACCGCACCTGGAGTTCGAGTGCGTTGTCGCGCCTCCGCGTGCCGTCCGGCAGGGGCGCGAACGGATAGAACGTGCCGCGCTTGTAGAGGTAGACCAGCGCGAGCCGCCGGCCGGAGAGGTCCTCGAACCCGGCCAGGGAGCACAGCAGCTGAGGGCCGAATCCGTTGACCTCCAGCTGGCTGTTCACGGCGTGCAGATCGTTCACCAGCGCGGGGAGCCGGTCCGGGGCGCGGCGCGAGACCAGCCAGGAGTAGCCGTAGTCGTCCTGCCGCAGTTCCACCGGCGGGCCGTCACGGTCGGTGTCGGCGTCCAGCAGCGCCCGCACCTCGTGGTGGGACTGCTCGAACGCCGCACCCTCGACTGTGGCGAAACAGACCGCGCCCTGCCCGGTCGGCCTGAAACCCGCGGCGGCCTCCAGCGAGACGGCCGCCGAGGGCAGCGCGAAGAGCCGGTCGAGATCCGCCACGACCGGTTTCGTCCGGCCGAGCAGGATGTCCAGCAGCCCCATGCTCCGTTCACACTCCTCCCGGTGCCGCCTCGCCGAGTTCGACGGAGATCCGGCCCAGCTGGCCGAGCCGCTCCTCCAGGCTCGGGTGGGTCGAGAAGAGCCGCGCGATGCCGGGCTCGCGGCCCAGCGCCGGCGTGAAGTAGAAGGCGTTGAAGGCCTGGGCGGTGCGCAGGTCCCTGGTGGGGATGCGGGCGATGTCGCCGGAGACCTTGGTGAGCGCGGAGGCCAGCGCCGAGGGCCTGCCGGTGAGCTGGGCGGCCGCCCGGTCAGCGGCCAGTTCCCGGTACCGGGACAGGGCGCGGATCAGCAGGAAGCTGATCGCGTACACGGCCGCCGACACACCCATCACCGCGGCGAAGACGGCAGCGGTGTTCTGGTCCCTCCTGCCCGAGCCGAACAACTGCGAGTAGAAGGCGAACCGCACGATCAGCCCAGCGAGCACACCGAGGAACGACGCGACGGTGATCACGGCGACGTCCTTGTGCGCCACGTGCGACAACTCGTGCGCGAGCACGCCCTCCAGCTCGGCCGGCTCCAGCCGCCGCAGCAGCCCGGTCGTCACGCAGACCACCGCGTGGTCCGGGTTCCGCCCGGTCGCGAACGCGTTCGGCATGTCCATACCCGACACGGCCACCACCGGCTTCGGCATGTCGGCCAGGGCACACAGCCGGTCGATCACGGCGTGCAGTTCGGGATACTCCTCCCGCTCCACGACCCGCCCGCGCATGGCGTACAGCGCGATCCGGTCCGAGAACCAGTACTGCGCGCCGAGCAGCGCCGCCGCGATCACCACGACCAGCACCCACGACTTCAGCAGCACGATCAACGCGGCGACGAACCCCACGTACAACAGCCCGAGCAGGAACAGCGTGACCCCCATCCGGGTGGTCAACCGCCGGTCGCTCCGGAAGCGGCTGTGCATCTGCATCACCCCGCAGCTCACGCACTCGTCCCACAGCCAGTGTGCACCCGGCCCTCCCCATGAAGCGGTCGCGATCGGCCCCCGGGCCGGCAAAGCCGTCAGCCGCCCCGGGCCACCGCGTACCCCGGCACGGACGGCCACCGCACCGTCAGCACGACCGACTCCTCCTCCGCGACCCACGAGTGATCGACGCCGCGCCCCCACACGACGTAGTCGCCCTGCCGCTCCAGCAGCACACTGCGACCGGGAAGTTCGACGCGGAAACGCCCGCTGACGAGCACCAGCAGCGCGGTGCGTTCCTCCCCCCGCACCCACTCCGCCCGCCCGTCCCCCCGAGGATGAACCCCCCACTTGATCTCCACGGCCTCACTGTGCCGCGGACCCCCGGCGTCCTTGAAATGCCCGAGGAGCCATCCCCGGTCCAGCGCGGCGTCCTCGCCGGCGTTGCCCACGTACACGCTGTCACTCACACCGGCGGACGCTAGCAGCCCGCCCGGAATCGGCCGGAAGCCGCACGACCCAGCCGCGCGCCTGCGCCAACCGGTGCGCGGCGATCCGAACATGCCGGGGCCGCTCCGCCGAGAGGCGCTCGGTCAGCCATGCCTCGGGCAGCAGGGCCGCGGACGGCAACAGGGCAGCCGTTGCCTCGCGTACGACGCCCGGGGCGGGGTCGTCGAGAAGCGGCCGCAGCTCCTCCACGACCGTCACGTCCAGCGTGCGCAGGCCCGCCACCGCCCGGGCCCGTACCGCCGGCACGCGGTGGGTGAGCAGCGGCCGCAGCAACCCGGCGTCGCCTCGCTCCCCGCACTCCGCCAGGCCGATGACCGCGCCGGGCGGCAGCGCCAAGTCTCCCGCCGCCGCGCATCGCTGCCGGTACCAGGGCAGGGGATCCGTCCCGTGCTGCCGTACGACATACCGCGCACAGGCCCGCACCAGGGCCGACCGGTCGGCCAGGAACTCCAGGGCCCGCCCGGGACGCCCGGCCCGCCGCAGGGCCGTGACCCCGGCGGACCGGGCCCGCGGATTGCGGGCGGCGAGCAGCGGTTCGAGTACGTCGTCGACGTCGACGTCGCCGTCCTCGCGCACGGCGGCCAGGGCCGCCTCGGCGCACAGGCTCTGGATGACGGCGTCGTCGTCCCGGGCGGCGGTACGGGCGAGCCGGGCGGGGGAGAGCAGCGACTCCTCGGCGGCCATCCGGTACGCGAATCGTCGTACGGCGCGTTCCGGGTGGACGAACAGCAAGGAGAGCGCTCCGTGCGGCGCCCGGCGGAGCATCGCGCCGAGCAGGTCCACGCCGTACACTCCCCGCTCGCGGCGGCCGACGCGCAGGATCAGGGGTGCGAGCGCGACGCAGGTGCGTACGTCCAGACACGCCCGCAGCAGTTCCCGGGCCCTCTCACACACCGGTGCGGCCCAGTCCGCGGCGCGCACGACCATCAGCGGCAGCAGAGCGGGGCGGTCCGCGACCCGGGCGAGCGCCGCTTCACGGATCCGGCCGTCCGGGTGGCAGAGCGCCACGGCGAGCCGGGCCTCGATCGAGGGCGCGGAGACGGTCTCCGGTTGCCACCGGGACGACCGGAACAGCCAGATCACGCTCCCCGGCCGGGCAGGCGATGTCGCCCGGTCCAGCCCGTCCACCCATGCCTTGTCCGGCAGACTCCCGCTCTTGTACCGGCCCCACGCCCGCACGCCCGCGTCCAGCCCGGTCCAGGCGGCCGGATCGGCGACATCGATCACCTCACCGAGAGGCACCCCCCGGGCCAGCCGCGCGGCGGCCGCTTCTCCGCTTTGGATGTCCTCGTTCACGCCCGCCCCCCGCTCCACCCGCCGGTTCGGGGATCGTAGGGCACGCGGACCGCGGCGGGCGCGCGATGTGCCGCCGGACACCCCTCTAGTACGGCGCCCTGAAGTCGAGGTACCCCAGCAGCAGGATCACCGCCGCAACGCAGCCGAGCACCACGGCGGTCGAGATCCAGGAGGAACGGTGGCGGGACGAGACGTGCTCCGGGTCGGGGCGGAACGGCACGGGCCCGGGCGGGTTTTCCTTCCAGCGCGCGGCGAGCATACGGGCCCTGGCGGAGGGCTCCTTGTGCTCGGCGCCGTCCGCCCATGTGAGGTCGAACTCGCGCTCCTGGTCGTCCTGTTCGCGTTCGGGCATTCCCACTCCACCCCCGTGTGGTCCTGCCCCAAGAATAGAACATACGCCCGCGCCCCCGCTGTCGGAAACGACAGCGGGGGCGCGGGCGTCATGCCTCGATCAGGCGTCGATCACACGTCGAAGTACAGCTCGAACTCGTGCGGGTGCGGACGCAGCTGCAGCGGCGCGATCTCGTTCGCGCGCTTGAAGTCGATCCACGTCTCGATCAGGTCCGGGGTGAACACGTCGCCCTGGAGCAGGAACTCGTGGTCGGCCTCCAGGCGGTCCAGGACCGCGCCGAGGGAGGTCGGGACCTGCGCGACGTTCGCGTGCTCCTCGGGAGCCAGCTCGTACAGGTCCTTGTCGATCGGCTCGGCCGGCTCGATCTTGTTCTTGATGCCGTCCAGGCCCGCCAGCAGCAGCGCCGAGAAGGCCAGGTACGGGTTGCCGGAGGCGTCGGGTGCGCGGAACTCCACGCGCTTGGCCTTCGGGTTCGAGCCCGTGATCGGGATACGCATCGCGGCGGAGCGGTTGCGCTGCGAGTACACCAGGTTCACCGGCGCCTCGAAGCCCGGCACCAGGCGGTGGTACGAGTTCACGGTCGGGTTGGTGAAGGCCAGCAGCGACGGGGCGTGCTTGAGGATGCCGCCGATGTAGTAGCGGGCGGTGTCCGACAGGCCCGCGTAACCGGCCTCGTCGTAGAAGAGCGGCTGGCCGCCGGTCCACAGCGACTGGTGGACGTGCATGCCCGAACCGTTGTCACCGAAGATCGGCTTCGGCATGAAGGTCGCGGTCTTGCCGTTGCGCCAGGCGACGTTCTTCACGATGTACTTGAAGAGCTGGAGGTCGTCGGCCGCGGCGAGCAGCGTGTTGAACTTGTAGTTGATCTCGGCCTGGCCGGCGGTGCCCACCTCGTGGTGCTGGCGCTCGACCTGCAGGCCGGCCCTGTTCAGCTCCAGGGAGATCTCGGCGCGCAGGTCGGCGAAGTGGTCGACCGGCGGGACCGGGAAGTAGCCGCCCTTGTAGCGGACCTTGTAACCACGGTTGTCCTCCAGGGCGCCGGTGTTCCAGGCGCCGGCCTCGGAGTCGATGTGGTAGAAGGACTCGTTCGCGCTGGTCGCGAAGCGGACGGAGTCGAAGACGTAGAACTCGGCCTCGGGACCGAAGTACGCGGTGTCGGCGATACCGGTCGACGCGAGGTAGGCCTCGGCCTTCTTCGCCACGTTGCGCGGGTCACGGGAGTACTGCTCGCCCGTGATCGGGTCGTGGATGAAGAAGTTGATGTTCAGCGTCTTGTCACGGCGGAACGGGTCGACCCGGGCGGTCGAGAGGTCCGCGCGCAGCGCCATGTCGGACTCGTGAATGGCCTGGAAACCCCGGATCGAGGAGCCGTCGAAGGCCAGCTCCTCGTCGGCGTCGAACGCCTCCGCAGGCACCGTGAAGTGCTGCATCACGCCCGGGAGGTCGCAGAAGCGGACGTCGATGAACTTGACGTCCTCGTCCGCGATGAACTTCTTGGCCTCGTCGGCGTTCTGGAACATCCAGCTCCTCCTACTCCCGACCGTCCCGCCGGGGTGGTAGTTCGTTCGTGCGGCCAGTGCGGGTGGCACACGCTGACCTCGACCCTAGGGACGGGTGATTTCTCTGGCGTGACTCATTTGTTTCGCACAAGTTAACCGGCCCCCTCTCCACCGTAGCCCGGACACACCCCGCCGTGCCCTGGTCATTTACGGGCGCAGTACCGTGGACGGGTGGACAACAGGCAAGCACTCGGATCGTGGCTTTCCGGGCCCCGCGCGGCCGCGGAAGAGGCCGGTGTCGACTTCGGATACCGGGGCGAACAGCTCGGTCTGCCCGAGGAAGGGTCCGGTTCGATCGCCCGCCCGGGCCGCCGGCTGGGCGCCCTCGCCGTCGACTGGGGCCTGTGCCTCCTGATCGCATACGGTCTCATCACCCAGAGCTACAACGAGGCGGCCCAGATCTGGGCGCCGCTCATCATGTTCGCGCTGATGGTCCTCACGCTCGGCACGGTCGGCTTCACCCCGGGCAAGCGCCTCCTCGGCCTGCGGGTGCTGGCCCTGGACACCGGCCGGGTCAGCCCGTGGCGCGCCGCACTGCGCACGGTCCTGCTCTTCCTCGCGATCCCGGCCCTGATCTGGGACCGCGACGGCCGCGGGCTGCACGACCGGATGGCGGGCACGGTCGAGGTCCGCATCTGACAGCGACCGCGGGCACGGTCGAGGTCCGCATCTGAGACCGACCGCGGACCGACCGCGACAGGAAACGAGAACGAGGGGCGCCCGGATCGATCCGGGCGCCCCTCGTCCATGTCGTGTGCGGGCTGTCAGCGCGCCTTCGGCCCGCCCTTCGGCAGCCGCATGCCCTTCGGCATCGGGCCCTTCGGCAGCGGCATGTTGCTCATCAGGTCACCGAGGGCGCGCAGCCGGTCGTTGGTGGCCGTCACCTGCGGGCCGGTCAGCACGCGCGGGAGCTTCAGCATGGTGGTCCGCAGCTTCTTCAGCTCGACCTGACCCTCGCCCGTGCCCACGAGCAGGTCGTGCACCGGGACGTCCGCGACGATGCGGTTCATCTTCCGCTTCTCGGCGGCCAGCAGGGTCTTCACCCGGTTCGGGTTGCCCTCGGCGACCAGGACGATGCCGGCCTTGCCGACCGCGCGGTGCACCACGTCCTGGTTGCGGTTCATCGCCACCGCGGGGGTCGTCGTCCAGCCACGGCCGATGTTGTCCAGCACCGCCGCGGCGGCACCGGGCTGTCCCTCCATCTGCCCGAAGGCGGCCCGCTCGGCCCGGCGCCCGAACACGATCGCCGACGCGAGGAAGGCGAGCAGGAGGCCCAGGATGCCGAGATAGATGGGGTGACCGATCAAGAAACCGATCGCGAGGAAGACACCGAAGGTGACGATTCCGACTGCCGCGAGTACAAGACCGATCTTCTTGTCGGCCCTGCGGGTCATCTTGTAGGTCAGAGCGATCTGCTTCAGTCGCCCGGGGTTCGCAGCGTCCGCTGCGGGTTCCTTCCTCGCCATGCCACGCAGTCTACGTGGCCCCACAAGCGCCGACGACGGCAGTGTCCGCGGGGCTCCTGGGCAGGGCCGGAGGTCAGGGACGGACGGACAGGGACTGCTCGATGACGCGCTGCGCCTCGACCCGGTCCTTGGCGCGACGGCGATCCTCCAGCACGGAGGTCCAGGCGTTGCGGCGGGCGGTGCGCTGACCGCTGCTCATCAGCAGTGACTCCACGGCACGCAACGCGGTCGTGAAGGACGGAATCGCGGTGGCGCGGACGGGCGGCGCGGCCTGCATGGGTGAGGTCCCCCCTCGGGAGCGGGTGTACGTGCTGTGAGTTCAGCGTCACTGATTGGTGTTACCAGGGCGTGACCGGCCGGTCAAACACCCGTGAAGCCCCGGCGCGCAGTGGTGGAACGCCGACGCGGTCCTGACATGTGCCCTCATCTGCGAGGACGGTCAGGACCGCGTCAAATCGGTCGCTACCGGCGAGTAGTTCCTTGTGCGCGAATTCACACGCTTGTACCGCCCCTGGGTGGGCAGAGGCGGTGGCGGTTCGTCAGACGGCCTGCGCCGCGACGTGCCCGTCCCGCTTCTCCATGGCCATCCCGTAGAGCCGTCCGGCGCGGTAGGAGGAGCGCACCAGCGGCCCGGACATCACGCCGGAGAAGCCGATCTGCTCGGCCTCCTCCTTCAGCTCGACGAACTCCTGCGGCTTGACCCAGCGCTCCACCGGGTGGTGACGCACGGAGGGCCGCAGGTACTGCGTGATGGTGACCAGCTCGCAGCCCGCCTCGTGCAGTTGCTTCAGCGCGTCACTGACCTCCTCGCGGGTCTCGCCCATGCCGAGGATCAGGTTCGACTTGGTGACCAGCCCGTAGTCGCGGGCCTCGGTGATCACCTTCAGGGAGCGCTCGTAGCGGAAGCCGGGGCGGATGCGCTTGAAGATCCGCGGGACCGTCTCGACGTTGTGCGCGAAGACCTCGGGCCGGGAGGAGAAGACCTCCGCCAGCTGCTCGGGGATCGCGTTGAAGTCCGGGGCCAGCAGCTCGACCTTCGTCCGGCCGGCCTCGCGGCCCGCGGTCTGCTCGTGGATCTGGCGCACGGTCTCGGCGTACAGCCAGGCCCCGCCGTCCTCCAGGTCGTCACGGGCGACGCCGGTGATCGTGGCGTAGTTCAGGTCCATCGTGACCACGGACTCGCCGACGCGGCGGGGCTCGTCACGGTCGAGCGCCTCGGGCTTGCCGGTGTCGATCTGGCAGAAGTCGCAGCGCCGGGTGCACTGGTCGCCGCCGATGAGGAAGGTCGCCTCGCGGTCCTCCCAGCACTCGTAGATGTTGGGGCAGCCGGCTTCCTGGCAGACCGTGTGCAGCCCCTCGCTCTTCACGAGCTTCTGCATCGCGGTGTACTCGGGGCCCATTTTCGCCCGGGTCTTGATCCACTCGGGCTTGCGCTCGATGGGGGTCTGGCTGTTGCGGACCTCCAGGCGCAGCATCTTGCGTCCGTCGGGTGCGACTGCGGACACGACCGGCTCCCTAGCGATTGATTCTTCGGCGTCCTCAAGGGTACGCCCGTTGATTTGAATGCCTGTGTGGGCGCTACCCCTCTAGCTCCGCCACGGGCCGATTTATGCCGCCGGCGTCTTCTCGATCTCCCGGGGCTTCGGCTCGGCGTTCTCCAGGACCTCCCGCAGATGGCGTTCGACCACCGGAAGGACCTCCTCGATCGTCACGTCCCGGCCGAGTTCGCCGGCCAGTGAGGCGACGCCCGCGTCGCGGATGCCGCACGGGATGATCCGGTCGAACCACTTGTTGTCGGGGTTCACGTTGAGCGCGAAGCCGTGCATCGTGACGCCCTTGGCCACCCGGATGCCGATCGCGGCGATCTTGCGGTCCTCCCGGCGCTGGCCCGCGTTGGATGGCGCGTACTCGGGGCCGTTCATGCGCGGGTCGAACTCCTCGTCGTGCAGCCGGGGGTCGAAGTCCAGCGACAGCCCGCCGAGCGCGGGGCGCCGCTCGACCGGGTCGCCCAGGACCCACACGCCGCTGCGGCCCTCGACCCGGCTCGTCTCCAGGCCGAACTCGGCGCAGGTGCGGATGAGGGCCTCTTCGAGGCGGCGCACGTGCGCGACGACGTCGACCGGGCGCGGGAGCTTCTGGATCGGGTAACCCACCAGCTGGCCGGGGCCGTGCCAGGTGATCTTGCCGCCGCGGTCCACGTCGATGACCGGCGTGCCGTCGAGGGGCCGCTCGTTGTCCGCCGTGCGCCGCCCGGCCGTGTAGACCGGCGGGTGCTCCAGGAGCAGTACGGTGTCGGGGATCTCGTCCGCGAAGCGCGCCGCGTGCACCCGGCGCTGCTCGTCCCACGCCTCCTGGTACTCGACGGCCTCGTCACCGAACCCCATGCGGACGAACCGCAGCTCACTCACGGCAAGCGCCTCCCTCGGACGGGTGTGTAAGGCACGTATCGCGCCCAAGCCACTGTACGTCCGGCCCGGACGCGTCAGTCCCGGGGTCAATCCTCACACGATCGGATGAATGTCCCCCAAAATGTGTGATGGGGTGTTTACTCTCCGCTACATTCGCGCCGTTCGGCTAGGCATAAGGCCTGCTCACAGGCAATCCCGCGCACACCACAAGGCCGTAAGGCAGGAGACCGCACCGCAGATGACGGAACGACCCGCGCAGCGCACCCCCAACCGACAGCTCGCCGCGCTCATCGCAGAAGCGGGGTTCTCCAACGCGGGACTCGCCCGTCGCGTGGACCAGCTCGGTCTCGAACACGGGCTCGACCTCAGATATGACAAGACCTCCGTCACCCGGTGGCTGCGCGGCCAGCAGCCCCGGGGCACCACCCCCGCCCTGATCGCCGAGGTCTTCACCCGGCGGCTGGGCCGCCGCCTCACCGCCCAGGATCTCGGCCTGGACGCCTGCGCCCCCGTCTACGCGGGGCTGGAGTTCGCCGCCACCCCCGAGGAGGCCGTCGACATCGTCAGCGGGCTGTGGCGCAAGGACTCCGGCAGCCACACCGAGCTCCGCAAGATCGCCTTCACCCCGGCCGGGCTCGTGGTGCCCAGCCGCGACTGGCTGATCGGCCGCGCCGACGAGAAGGTCGCCCGGGGCGAGCCGGCCGCCGCCCGCATCCCGGCACAGGGCCGCCCCCTGCTGCGCCCCACGGCCACGGCCGAGCAGGGCGTGCCGTCCCTGCCCCGCCAGCGCGGCCAGGCCGAACGCGGCCCCGGCCAGAAGGTCACCACCGGAGACATCGCCGCCCTGCGCTCGGTCGGGGAGCTGTTCCGCACCCTCGACGACGCCTACGGCGGCGGCCACGCCCGCCAGGCCCTCGTGCGTTACCTGGAGCACGAGTGCGAGCCCATGCTGCGCGGCACCTACGGGGAGCAGACCGGCCGCCGGCTGTTCGCGGCCGCCGCCGACCTGACCCGGCTCGCGGGCTGGACGTCGTACGACATCGCCGCGCACGGTCTCGCCCAGCGCTACTTCGTGCAGGCGCTGCGGCTCGCCCAGGCGGCCGGGGACCGGGCCTACGGTGCCTATGTGCTGGTCACCATGAGCCGCCAGGCCGTCTACCTCGGGCACGGGCGGGAGGCCGTCCAGCTCGCCCGCGTGGCCCAGCAGGGCGTCGGCACCTCCGGCCCGCCCGTCGTCCAGGCCCTGCTGCACGCCTCCGAGGCGCGCGGACACGGGGTGCTGGGCGAGGTCCGGGCCTGCACCGCGGCCCTGGTCCGCGCCGAACGCGCCCTGGAGACGGCCCGGTCCGGCGACGACGTGCCGCACTGGGCGAGGTTCTTCGACGAGGCGCAGCTCGCCGACGAGTTCGGCCACTGCCACCGCGACCTGCAGCAGTTCCGCGCCGCGGCCCAGCACGCGGAACGTTCCTTGCAGCTGCGGGCCCCGTCCTACGCCCGCAGCCGCCTCTTCTGCCGGATCGTCCTGGCCACCGCCCGCCTGGGCCTCGGCGAACTCGACCAGGCCTGCCAGCTCGCCGCCGAAGCGGCAGGCCAGGCGGCCGAGATGCGCTCGGTACGGGCGGTGGAGTACGTGAGGGACTTCGAGCGGCGGCTGGAGCCGTACAAGGACGCGGTCCCGGTGCGCACGTACCGGGACAAGGTGGCGGCCCTTCTGTAGGAGCGCCGGGCTGTGCCGAGGTGCGGCCGCGCCGCGTGGGCGCGGCAGGCCGCACAGCGCACCCGCGCCCGGCGGGCAGTCCGATGCGCCGGGTGAGCCGGGCTCCTGGAGTGCCTGTGCGTCGCTGGCACCCGTGCCCGGTGCATCCCCGCCCGGTGCATCCGTGCCCGGTGCACCCCCGCCCGGTGCACCCCCGCCTGGCGCATCCGTGCCCAGTGCACCCGCGCACACGCACCCTCGCCGGCGGGCAGGCTGATGCGCCAGGTGAGCCGGGCTTCCTGGAGTGCCTGAGCGTCGCTCGCCCCCGTGCCCGGTGCACCCTCGCCCGGCGCATCCGTGCCCGGTGCACCCCCGCACAGTGCACCCGTGCACAGCGCACCCGTGCCCGGCGGGCAGGCTGATGCGCCGGGTGAGCCGGGCTTCCTGGAGTGCCTGAGCGTCACTCGCACCCGTGCCCGGTGCATCCGTGCCCGGTGCACCCCCGCCCGGTGCCCCCGCGCACAGTGCACCCGTGCACAGCGCACCCGCGCACCCGCGCCCGGCGGGCAGGCTGATGCGCCGGGTGAGCCGGGCTTCCTGGAGTGCCTGTGCGTCGCTCGCACCCGTGCCCGGTGCACCCCGCCCGGCGCATCCGTGCCCGGCGCATCCGTGCACAGCTCACCCGCGCACAGCTCACCCGCGCCCGGCGCGTCGCCTACGCGGCCCGCGGCACGGAGGGCAGGGGGTCCGCGGCGTGCATCGACCGCCCCGCCCCCAGGTCCGCCACGATCGCCGCGGAGGCCCGGTGCCCGGAGTGCAGGGCCCCCTGGACCGTGCTCGTGTCGCGGTGATCCCCGCACACGTACAGCCCGGCGATCAACCGCACCGGCCGCCGCAGGTCGTGCGGCGGCCGCATCGCCGGCACCGCCTCGGCCGTGTGGTGCACGGCCAGCGTCTCCCACCGGGCCGTCGACACCCCGTACAGCCGCGCCAGATGCATCCGCACCGCCGTGTCGACGTCCCCCGGCGGCCGTCCCAGCACCGTCGAGGACACCAGTGCCCGTCCCGCCGGTGCCCGGGACGGATCGACCCGGCTGATCACCGCCGTGTGCGCGACGGGCCCGCCCAGGTCCGCGTCGAGCAGCAGCGACGCCTCCGTCTCGGGCGGCTCGTCGGTCGTGTGGTGCACCACCGTCACCGGATGGAACTCCGGCACCCGAAGACCCGGCAACAGCTCCGCCGCGGCCCGGGCGTCCGTCGCCACCAGCACCGCCCGGCAGCGGATCTCGCCGTGTTCGGCGGTGGTCACCGAGGTCGTCGAGACGGAGGTGACGCGCACGCCGGTGTGCACCGTGCCCGGCGGCAGCGTGCGCGCGAGCAGCTCCGGCAGGGCCTCGGCGCCGCCCTCCGGCAGGCACAGCCGGCCCCGGGCGAAGGAACGCAGTGCGAGGTCCGCGCACCGGCTGGACGTCGTCAGGCCCGGATCGCACAGCAGGGCGGCGAGCAGCGGACGCAGAAAGCCGTCGATCGTACGGGCGGGCAGCCCGCGTGCCGCCAGGGCCTCACCGGCGGGCAACTCCGGGCGGGCCAGAAGCCGTTCGGCCGGTGTGCCCGCCAGCCGGGTCAGGGCGGCGCCCAGCCGGGCCTGGTCGACCGCCGTGCCGAGCGGGGCGCCGGACCGGCTCCGGGGGACGGAGACCTGCCGTCCGGGCACGGCCACCGGCCGCCTGGGCGGCCTGGGCGCGGACGACGGCCGGGGAGCACCCGCCAAGGCGCGCACCGCGTGCAGTGCGCCCCGTGCGCCCCCTGAGCCCGGCTGGACGCCGGCCCGGTGGTGGCGTCCGTCGCCGTGCAGCAGGACGCCGGGCGCGAAGGGCCGCAGCACCAGCCCGTCGAGACCCGGCGTCCGTCGTAGTTCCGGATACGCCGTCGACAGCAACTGGCCGACCCTGTCGAGCCGGAAGCCGTCGACCTTCTCCGTCGCCATCCTGCCGCCGACCCCATGGGCGGCCTCCAGGACCATGGTCGTCACTCCTGCGCTGGTCAGCCGGTGCGCGGCCGAGAGTCCGGCGACCCCGGCCCCCACGACGACCACGTCCGCCTGGTACGCGGGCTCAAGCACGTGCCCCTCCTCGAGGTTGCGCGGGCGCTGGAGACGTCATGCCCTCAACAGGCCGCCGGGATACGCGAGTTCTGGTCGAGGGTAGGGCCGTGATCGGTCAGCGGGAGTCGCGCATGAACAGGGCACGGTCGCACGGCGGTCGCATTCGGACGTCTTGTGGGCATGAAGTGGTCGCAGGAGGCTGGTGCGCGGATCGAGGAACTGTCTCGGACCTGTCGGTCGGATCTCGGACAGGCGGCCGGTCCGCGTCGCGCGGGCCCGTTCCGGCCGGACGCGGGGGCCGTCAGAGCGCCGCCCGGATCGCTCCCTCGATCTCCGGGAACGCGAACCGGAAGCCCGACTCCAGCAGGCGCGTCGGCAGCACCCGGGCGCTGCCGAGGACGTCCCCGGCCATCTCGCCCAGCACGCTCCGCAGGACGGGCGCGGGCACCGCGAACAGCGTCGGCCGATGCAGCACGCGTCCCATCGCCGCAGTGATCTCACGGTTCGTCAGGGGGGTCGGGGCGGTGACGTTGAACGGCCCGGACAGGCCGTCGGTGTCGACGAGATGCCGGATCGCGGCGACCTCGTCGTGCAGGGCGATGTACGACCAGTACTGCCGCCCGTCGCCCATCCGTCCGCCCATCCCCGCTTGGAACAGCGGAAAGAGGCGCTGCCAGGCTCCGCCCTCACGGGAGACGACCAGCCCGGTCCGCGTGAACACCGTGCGCACACCGGCCCCCTGGGCGGGCGCGGCGGCCCCCTCCCACTCCACGCACAGCTCGGGCAGGAAACCCTCTCCCGCGGGCGCGCTCTCGTCCACCGTCCGCTCGCCGGTCTCGCCGTAGTAGCCGATGGCGCTGCCGTTCACGAAGACCCGCGGCCGGTCCGCGCCCTCCAGCGAGGCGATCGCCTCGGCGATCGCCGCCGTGCCCTTCACCCGGCTGTCGCGGATCCGCTGCTTGTAGGCCTCCGTCCAGCGACGGTTGCCGACGCCGGCCCCCGCGAGGTTCACCACCGCGTGGCACCCGGCCAGCCCGGCCGCGTCCACGTGCCCGCCCTCGGGGTCCCAGCGGATCTCCCCGGCCGCCCGGGGCGTGCCGCGCACCAGGCGGCGCACCTCGTGTCCGTCGGCGATCAGGGACCGCACCAGGGCGCTGCCGATGAGACCGGACGCACCCGCCACCGCCACTCTTGAATGCTCCATGAACCCATCCTGCCGGGTGGCTCCGCACATCCCTTGTAAGGTCTCGGTCCGCTCGCCGTAGGGTGACGCCCATGCCCGAGCTCCCCGCACCGCGCATCCGCGCCGCCCGGCCCGACGACGACGGCGAGCTGGCCCTGCTCGACCGGCTCACCTGGTCGCACCTGCACGCGGTGATGCCCGAGCCGCAGCCGCCGTACGCTCCCTTCTTCAGCGAGCGGCACACCCCCGACGACTGCCTGGTCGCCGAGCTCGGCGACCGGCTCGCGGGCTATGTCCACCTCGGTTTCCCCACTCCGCTCGACTCGAACCGGCACGTCCGCCAGATCCAGGGACTCGCCGTCGCCGAGGAGGCACGCGGCCGGGGGGTCGGGCGGGCGCTGGTCCGGGCCGCCACCGACGAGGCCCGCCGGCGCGGCGCACGCCGCATCACCCTGCGGGTCCTCGCGCACAACACCCCGGCCCGGGCGCTCTACGCGGCCGAGGGGTTCGTGGTCGAGGGGATCCTGCCCGAGGAGTTCCTGCTCGACGGGAAGTACGTCGACGACGTGTTCATGGGGCGATTCCTGTGAACCGGTGCTACGAGGCGGCCGGCTCGCCCGTGTCCACCGGTGCCGTGGCGCCCGCCGCGTTGCGCGCGTCGGAGGCGACCTCGTCCGCCGTCAGGACGTAGCCCGTCTCGGCGTCCGAGGTGGAGCGGGCGAAGACCACGCCGAACACCCGGCCGTCCGTGGTGAGCAGGGGGCCGCCGGAGTTGCCCGGGCGGACCGTGGAACGGATCGAGTAGATCTCCCGGGTGGCCGTCCCGTCGTTGTAGATGTTCTGGCCCGTCGCCCGCACCCGGTTCGCGACCGTGGCCGCCTGGAGGTTCAGGTCGCCGTCCTGCGGATAGCCCGCGACGACCGCGGAGTCGCCGCGCTCGGCGTCGTCGTCGAACCGCAGCACGGGCGCCCTGAGACCCGGCACGTACAGCACGGCCACGTCCTTCTGCGGGTCGAAGAGCACCACGCGTGCCTCGTACGTCCGCCCGACCCCGCCGATCTGCACGGTCGGCTCGTCGATGCCGGCCACCACATGGGCGTTGGTCATCACCCGCTCGCGCGCGTACACGAACCCGCTGCCCTCGCGGCCCTGCGTGCCCGCGACGCCCTCGACCTTCACCGTGCTCCGCTTGGCGGCCTCGGTGGCGGCGGCCGTGACACTGTCGCCGGTGGGCTTGGCGACCTCGGCCGTCGACTCGTTCTCGAAGGGGTTGAAGACCTGCGGGAAGCCCGCCTGCGTGAGCGCGGAGGTGGCCCCCGAGAACCAGGCCGGCGTCGTGTCCGGCATCGTCCGCTGCACCGCGCCGAGCAGCCGCGAGTCCCGGATCGCCGAGGTGACCAGCGGCGACGAGGACGCGCCCAGGACACTGGCGACCACCCACGCCACGATCAGCACGGCCACCGAGTTGGCCACGGCCCCGCCGATCCCGTCCGCCACCCTGAGCGGTCCCCGGTCCAGCTCCCGCCGCAGCCGCAGCGCGAGGCGCCCCGCCAGCTCATGCCCCACCACCGCCGGGAGCAGCACCGTGAACACCGCCGTCACCGTCGCCCGCGTGGTCCCCGGCTCCACCAGGTCCATGACCCACGGCAGGATCCACACGCCGACGACCGCACCGCCCACGAAGCCCGCCAGCGACACGCAGCCGGCCACCAGGCCGCGCCGGTACCCGGACGCCGCGTAGGCCAGGACGACCAGCAACAGCAGGATGTCGAGCAGGTCCACGCACGCCGCCTTTCTCTCGGAACCCCTTAATACGCGGGGGGAGGGCCCGGTGATCAGTCACGCGCGCGTGGATGATCGGAATCGGCCACGCGAGCGTGCACACGGAGAAACGTCGCGGACCGTGACGATGGTTCCACCGGGTGGCACATCACACATCGCGGACGGACCGGATCAGGCCGACAGTGGGATCATGCGTGTCTCGCGAAGACGGCGTGGCGCACGCAGGCACTCCGTCGCCGGGACACCCGGCACAGCCGGTCTGCCGCGCGCGGCCCGGCTGGTGCTCGGCTGCCTGCCGGGCGTCGCCGCCGCCGTGGCGCTGCTGCTGTGCGCCCACGGCGTCGAGAACGCCGCCGAGACCGGCTCCCGCGCCGCCCCGGCCCGATCCGCCGCCACGCCCCACACCGCTCCCCGCCCGCCCATCGTGCCCAGAGCACGGTGGCTGGGCGACGCCGCCCGCGCGCAACCCCGCCCCCGCTACGACGACCGGGTCGCCGCCGTCTTCGTGCACCACACGGACTCGCCCAACGGCTACGACTGCGCCGACGCGCCCCGCATCATCCGGGACCTGTACACCGGCCAGACCGGCACCCGCGACTGGGACGACATCGGCTACAACTTCGTCGTCGACCGCTGCGGCACCGTCTACGAGGGCCGCGCCGGGGGCGTGGAGCGCGCGGTCACGGGCGCCCACACCCAGGGCTTCAACCACCGCACGGCGGGCGTCGCGGCCCTCGGCACCTTCACCGAGGGCATGCCCGTGCCGCACCCCATGATCCGCGCGATCGCCGCGCTGTCCGCCTGGAAGCTCGGCCTGACCGGCACCGACCCGCGCGCGGACGTCCGCCTGGTCTCCAGCAACGGCCTGAGCCGGTACGCGGCCGGCACCACCGCCCGGCTGCCCGCCGTCGCGGGTCACAACGACGGCTACATGACCAGCTGCCCGGGCGCCGCACTGCACGCCCGCCTGCCCGAGATCAGACAGCTCGCCGCCCGGCTCCAGGGCCGGCCGGACGGCCCACGGCAAGGTCACAGCGAACGCCCAGCGTCCTGAGATCCGCGCCCCCTACGGTCGGTCCCCACAGACAGCCGACCGGAGGCGGGGAGCATGAGCGACGGTCGTACGAAGGCGGGGGACGCGCGGCGCCCGGGGACGCGGGCGGAGGCCGTGCGCGGAGGCCGTGCGCGGAGGCCGTGCGCGGTCCCTGGGCGATGCTCCGCGCGGCCGTGACGGTCGCCCTGGGCCCGGCCGCGGTCACCGCGTCCGCCCTCGACCAGGCCAACGCGGCTCCGCTGCACCACGCGGTGCGGGCCGACCGGGCCCACGCGTGCCTTCCGTCCGGCGCGAGCCGCCGCAGGGCCGCCTGCTCAGCCCCTGAAACGCTGCCACAGCCGGGGGTAGCGCTCGGCGAGCAGCCCCTCGTTCTCGAAGTCGAGGGGCGTGCCCTCGGGTTCGGGCGGCGCCGGCGCGATTCCCAGGTCGGGGGCGACCACACCGGTGAGCTGCTCGTAGGCCTCGTCCGCCGCGTAGCCGAGTTCCTCGCCGTCGCCGTCGATCTCCTCGTCGAAGTCGCCCAGCAGATCGGCGAGCGCGTCCGGGTCGTGCACGGCACCCTCGAAGACGTCGCGGCCCTGGCCGATCAGCCAGCATCGGAAGAAGTCGAAGGCGTCGTCGCTCGCCCCGTCGAGCAGTACCCAGGCGGCGCCCCACAGGTCCCAGCGGTAGGCGCGGTTGTAGCGGGACTCGAAGTGCCGGGCGAAGTCCAGGACCGAGTCCGGGTCCAGCTGGGCGAGCCGGTCCACGAGCAGGTCGGCCTGCTCCTCCGGGTCGCCCTCGGCTGCCTCCCGGGCCTCGTCCACCAACTCCCAGAACTCCGTCTCGTCCATCACGGGTCAAGCATCGGCCCTGGGACACAGGGGCGCACCCGGAGTGCGCGGGATCGTTATGCGTCGTCCCCCGGCCGGTAGAGCCGGGCCAGCCGTGCCGCGTCCGCGGCGAACCGCTCGCGCAGGCTCCCCGGCGCCAGCACCTCCACCTCCGGTCCGAGGGTCGCCAGCTGGGTGTGGGCGACCTCCTCGGACTCCACCGGCAGGGTCACGGTCACCCACCCGTCACCGTCGGGGCCCTCCGCGTCCGCCAGCGCCTCCCGGGCAGTCATCGAGTCGAGGGCGTGGGGCAGTGCGCGCACACCGTCGGGGGACAGCCGCACCACGACCCGGGCCCGCAGAATGGACCGTGCGAACTGCTCCGCCCGCTCCTCCCAGAACGCGGGCAGGTCGAAGTCCGGTTCCCGCTCGAAGCGCTCGCCGCCCGCGTCCACGGCCGTGAACCGGTCGATCCGATACACCCGGAAGGACTCCGAGCCGGCCACCCGGGCGCACAAATACCAGACGCCCGCCTTCAGCACGAGCCCGTACGGCTCCAGCTCGCGGACCACCTCGTCCTCCCCGCGCCGGTAGCGCGCGCTGATGCGCCGGTCGTCCCACACCGCGTCGGCGACGGCCGGCAGCAGCGCGGGCGTCTTCGGCTCCTTGAACCAGCTGGGCGCGTCCAGGTGGAACCGCTGGGAGGCCGTCCTGGAAGCGTCCCGCAGGGACGGCAGCAGCGCCGCCGACACCTTCAGCCGGGCCGCCGAGGCGGCGTCCTCCAGGCCCATCTCGCGCAGCGCCCCGGGCACCCCGGACAGGAACAGCGCCTCGGCCTCGCCGCGGTGCAGGCCGGTCAGCCGCGTCCGGTACCCGCCGACCAGCCGGTAGCCTCCGGCCCGGCCCCGGTCCGCGTACACCGGCACGCCCGCCTCCGACAGCGCCTGCGCGTCCCGGGTGACCGTCCGCTCCGACACCTCCAGCTCACGGGCGAGTTCGGCGGCGGTCATGGAGGGCCGGGACTGGAGCAGCAGCACCATCTTGATCAACCGGGCAGCGCGCATGGCCACATCATGCAGCAGGCCCTCGCCGAAGCGAGGGCCTGCCGATCCAGCGGTCCGAGTTCGAGACGACCATGCGAACTCCGTGCCTGTGGTCGCTGGCCGGTGTCGTGACCATGCACGGCCAACGGGCGGGCGCACCTACAGGTGCGACGCGTGCGGAGCCGTGTCCCCACGGGACAAGAACTCCGCACGCGTGATGCCACACCGGGCCGGTCTTGACCCGGCCGGCGATGACGGCGCGAGGCCCCCTGGAGCGCTGCTCCAGGAGGCGGCCTGAGCCAGGAATCCCCGACCTGCGGGAAGGGGAGGACTCGAAGGACTCAAAGACCGTACTTCTCGCGCGCTTCCTTCACGGACACCGCCTTGACCTCGCCGCGCCCCGCGAGCTGGGCCAGTGCCGCGACGACGATCGACTCGGCGTCCACACCGAAGTGGCGGCGGGCCGCCTCACGGGTGTCCGAGAGTCCGAAGCCGTCGGCGCCCAGCGAGGACCAGTCCTGCTCGACCCACTGCGCGATCTGGTCCGGGACCTGGCGCATGTAGTCGGAGACCGCCAGCACCGGGCCCTCGGCACCCTGGAGCGCCTGCCGCACGAACGGCACGCGCTCCTCGCCGCGCAGCAGCGCCGCGTCCGCCTCCAGGGCGTCCCGGCGCAGCTCGCTCCAGGACGTCGCCGACCACACGTCGGCCGCCACGCCCCACTCCTCGGCGAGCAGCCGCTGCGCCTTGAGCGCCCAGTGGATCGCCGTACCGGAGCCGAGCAGCTGGATCCGCGGGGCGTTGGCCGGGGGCGTGATGCCCGCCGACTCCGCCGTGTTGAAGCGGTACAGGCCCTTGACGATGCCCTCGTCGACACCGGCGGCGGACGGCTTCTCGGGCTGCGGCAGCGGCTCGTTGTAGACGGTCAGGTAGTAGAAGACGTTCTGGTCCTCGTCCGGGGCCGCCTCGCCGTACATCCGGCGCAGACCGTCCTTGACGATCGTGGCGACCTCGTAGGCGAAGGCCGGGTCGTACGTCAGCGCCGCCGGGTTGGTCGCGGCGATGACGGGGGAGTGGCCGTCGGCGTGCTGCAGGCCCTCACCGGTCAGGGTGGTGCGGCCGGCCGTGGCACCGACGAGGAAGCCGCGGCCGAGCTGGTCGCCGAGCTGCCACATCTGGTCGGCCGTGCGCTGCCAGCCGAACATCGAGTAGAAGATGTAGAACGGGATCATCGTCTCGCCGTGCGTCGCGTACGACGTCGAGGCGGCGATGAAGTCGGCCATCGAACCGGCCTCGGTGATCCCCTCGTTGAGGATCTGGCCGTTCTTGGCCTCCTTGTAGTACATCAGCTGGTCGCGGTCGACCGGCTCGTACGTCTGGCCCTTGGGCGAGTAGATGCCGAGCGAGGGGAACAGCGACTCCATGCCGAAGGTGCGCGCCTCGTCGGGGACGATCGGCACCCAGCGCTTGCCCGTCTCCTTGTCGCGGACCAGGTCCTTGACGAGGCGGACGAACGCCATGGTGGTGGCCACGTTCTGCGAACCGGAGCCCTTGTCGAAGGACGCGAACGCCTTCTGAGCCGGGGCGGGCAGCGGGGCGACCGGGTGGACGCGCCGGGTCGGGGCCGGACCGCCGAGGGTGGCACGCCGCTCCTGGAGATAGCGGACCTCGGGGGAGTCGGCGCCCGGGTGGCCGTAGGGGACCACGCCGTCGACGAAGTCGCTGTCCTTGATCGGCAGGCCGAGCAGGTCGCGCATGTCCTTGAACTCGTCCACCGAGAGCTTCTTCATCTGGTGGTTGGCGTTCTTCGACGCGAAGCCCTCGCCCAGGGTGTGGCCCTTGACCGTCTGGGCCAGGATCACGGTCGGCGCGCCCTTGTGCTCGACGGCCGCCTTGTACGCGGCGTACACCTTGCGCGCCTCGTGACCACCGCGCGAGAGGTGGAAGCACTCCAGGATCTTGTCGTCGCTCAGCAGCTTCGCCATCTCCACGAGCGCCGGGTCGGCGCCGAAGAAGTCCTGGCGGATGTAGGCCGCGTCGCGCGTCTGGTACGTCTGGATCTGCGCGTCCGGTACCTGGCGCAGCCGGCGTACCAGCGCGCCCGTGGTGTCGAGCTGGAACAGCTCGTCCCAGGCTGTGCCCCACAGCGTCTTGATCACGTTCCAGCCGGCGCCGCGGAACTGGGCCTCCAGCTCCTGCACGATCTTGAAGTTGGCGCGGACCGGGCCGTCCAGGCGCTGCAGGTTGCAGTTGATGACGAACGTGAGGTTGTCCAGCTCCTCACGGGCCGCGAGCGCCAGGGCCGCCGTCGACTCGGGCTCGTCCATCTCGCCGTCGCCGAGGAACGCCCACACGTGCGAGGCGGAGGTGTCCTTGATGCCGCGGTTGGTCAGGTAGCGGTTGAAGCGCGCCTGGTAGATGGCGGAGAGCGGGCCCAGACCCATGGAGACGGTCGGGAACTCCCACAGCCAGGGCAGGCGGCGCGGGTGCGGGTAGGAGGGCAGGCCGTTGCCGCCCGACTCGCGGCGGAAGTTGTCGAGCTGCTCCTCGTTCAGACGGCCGTCGAGGAACGCGCGGGCGTAGATGCCGGGGGAGGCGTGGCCCTGGATGTAGAGCTGGTCGCCGGAGCCGTCGGCCTCTTTGCCCTTGAAGAAGTGATTGAAGCCCGTCTCGTACAGCCAGGCGGCGGAGGCGAAGGTGGCGATGTGGCCGCCCACGCCGTATTTGCTGCCCCGGGTCACCATCGCGGCCGCGTTCCAGCGGTTCCACGCGGTGATCCGCTGCTCCATCGCCTCGTCACCGGGCACGGCCGGCTCGGCGGAGGTGGGGATGGAGTTGACGTAGTCGGTCTCGAGGAGCTTCGGCAGCGCGATGCCGGCGCCCTCGGCGCGCTCCAGCGTGCGGCGCATCAGGTATGCGGCACGGTGCGGCCCGGCAGCCTTGGTGACCGCGTCCAGGGAGGCCTGCCATTCGGCGGTCTCCTCCGGGTCCCGGTCGGGGAGCTGGTCGAGCTCGCTCGGCTGGATGGCGTTGGGGTCGGTCATGTCGCCGCCTTCCTCAGTCGAAGGGGGTTCCCTCACATAAGGGGATCGGGGGTGCCCTTTGTCTTTGGCAGGACAGGGCGAGGGGCTCGGGTGGAAGCCCGTCGGCGACTGTAACTCGCTGATCGATGATCGATCAAAGGGTTGAGGGGCAAAACTTCTTGATCACGAGAAAGTAGGCACGGGGTGCCTCCGACGGTGGCACGCGGTGACCTGTTGTCGAACGGTTTTCGCAGGTCGGAGGCGTTTGAGCGCAGGGGTGCTCGGGTGTCACGCCCGGGGCGCGCAGCCCAGGACGTGCGCCTTCACGAGTTCCGCGATCCGGGGGTCACGGCGCTTGAAGGCGGCGACCAGCTCCTCGTGCTCCTCGGCGTAGGACTGCTGCTGCGTGCCCAGCCAGCGGATGGACAGGGCCGTGAACACCTCGATGCCGAGGCCCTCCCAGGTGTGCAGCAGGACGGAGTTGCCCGCGGCGCGGACCAGTTCGCGGTGGAAGGCGACGGTGTGGCGGACCTGAGCCGTGCCGTCGGAGACGCGGTCAGCCTCGTACAGGGCGCTGACGTGGGGTTCCAGCGCCGAGCAGTCCTCCGCGAGCCCCTGGGCGGCCAGCTCCGCGGCGATGGCCTCCAAGCCGGCCCGGACCGGGTAGCTCTCCTCCAGGTCGGCGGCCGTGAGGTTGCGGACGCGCACGCCCTTGTTCGGAGCGGACTCGATCAGACGCAGGGACTCCAGCTCGCGCAGGGCCTCACGGACCGGGGTCTGGCTGACCTCCAGCTCGGTGGCGATCCGGCGCTCGACGATCCGCTCGCCCGGCTGCCAGCGTCCGCTGATGATCCCCTCCAGGATGTGCTCGCGGATCTGCTCGCGGAGCGAGTGGATGACGGGCGCGGTCATGAGGGCTCCTTACGCGGGATCGACGTTTAGACAATACGGCCGGTTCGCGCCGCGGGTGAGGCCGACGAGGGCGCTTCGCGCAGGTGAGACGAGACTTACACGGGGTGTGTGGCGCGCCGTTCGGCTGACACGTGGTGTGCGGCTTGTCGCGCTGTTCCCCGCACCCCCGAAAACGGGCGGTGCCCCCACCCGGAGACGATCCGAGCGGGGGCACCGAACAGCCGTACCGGCGAGGGAGGTCAGAGGCCGAGCTCGACCTCGAACTCGCCCGCCTCCAGGATGGCCTTGACCGCCGTCAGGTAACGGGCGGCGTCGGCGCCGTCCACCAGTCGGTGGTCGTAGGACAGGGTCAGGTACGTCATGTCGCGGACGCCGATGGCCGTGCCCTCCTCCGTCTCGATGACGGCGGGGCGCTTGACCGTCGCGCCGATGCCGAGGATGGCGACCTGGCCCGGCGGCACGATGATCGTGTCGAAGAGCGCGCCGCGCGACCCGGTGTTGGAGATGGTGAAGGTCGCGCCGGACAGCTCGTCCGGGGTGATCTTGTTGGCCCGGACCTTGCCCGCGAGCTCGGCCGTCGCCTTGGCGATACCGGCGAGGTTGAGGTCACCCGCGTTCTTGATGACCGGGGTCATAAGGCCCTTCTCGGAGTCCACCGCGATACCGATGTTCTCGGTGTCGAAGTAGGTGATGGTCCCCTCGGCCTCGTTGATCCTGGCGTTGATCGGCGCGTGCGCCTTCAGCGCCTGGGCCGCGGCCTTGACGAAGAACGGCATCGGGGAGAGCTTGACGCCCTCACGCGACGCGAACGCGTCCTTGGCACGGGCGCGCAGCTTCATCAGGCGGGTGACGTCGACCTCGACGACCGAGGACAGCTGGGCCTGTTCGTGCAGGGCCTTGACCATGTTGTCGCCGATGACCTTGCGGATCCGCGGCATCTTGATGGTCTGGCCGCGCAGCGGCGACGCCTCCAGCGCCGGGGCCTTCTTCGCCGCCGACGGAGCGGCGGCGGGGGCCGGTGCGGCGGTGGCGGCCTTCGCGGCCTCGGCGGCGGCGACGACGTCCTGCTTGCGGATACGGCCGCCGACGCCGGTGCCCTTGACGGCGGCCAGGTCGACGCCCTGTTCGGCGGCGAGCTTGCGCACCAGCGGGGTCACGTAGGCGCCGTCGTCGGCCGGCTTGGCGGCGGCCGGAGCGGCCGGGGCCTGGGCCGGAGCCGGGGCGGGCGCCGGAGCGGCCGGGGCCGGGTCGGGAGCGGGGGTGGTCTGCTGCTGCGGAGCCGGGGCGGACGGCGCCTGCGGGGCCGGAGCCGGGGCGGACGGCGCCTGCGGGGCCGGAGCGGCCTGCTGCGGGGCCGGGGCCTGGGCGGGCTCGGGCTGCGCCGGGGCGGCCGGGGCCTCCTGCGCGGGGGCGGCGGCCGGAGCGGCACCCGCCTCGCCGATGACGGCGAGCTTGGCGCCGACCTCGGCGGTCTCGTCCTCGCCGACCACGATCTCCAGGAGAGTGCCCGAGGTGGGCGCCGGGATCTCGGTGTCGACCTTGTCGGTGGAGACCTCGAGCAGCGGCTCGTCGGCCTCGACGCTGTCACCGACCGACTTCAGCCAGCGCGTCACGGTGCCCTCGGTGACGGACTCGCCGAGCGCGGGCAGGACGACGTCCGTGCCCTCGGCGGAGCCGCCGCCGGTGGCGGCGTCGGCGGTGGGAGCGGGCGCCGGGGCGGCCTGCTCGGTGGACGGGGCGGCCGGGGCCGGCTCGGGAGCGGGCTCGGCGACCTGCTCGGCCTGCGGGGCCGGGGCGGCGGCGGGCGCGCCGCTGCCGTCGTCGATCAGGGCCAGCTCGGCACCGACCTCGACCGTCTCGTCCTCGGCGACCTTGATGGAGGACAGCACGCCGGAGGCAGGGGAAGGGATCTCGGTGTCGACCTTGTCGGTGGAGACCTCGAGCAGCGGCTCGTCGGCCTCGACGCGCTCGCCCTCGGCCTTCAGCCAACGGGTGACAGTGCCCTCGGTGACGCTCTCGCCGAGCGCCGGAAGGGTTACGGAAACCGCCATGGTTTCGGTTGCTCCTTACGGAAAGTGCGGAAGTCTGTGTCGTCGCGTTCGTCGACCGAGGGGATCAGTCGTGCGCGTGGAGGGGCTTGCCGGCCAGGGCCAGGTGGGCCTCGCCGAGCGCCTCGCTCTGGGTCGGGTGGGCGTGGATGAGCTGCGCGACCTCGGCGGGCAGCGCCTCCCAGTTGTAGATCAGCTGGGCTTCGCCGACCTGCTCGCCCATGCGGTCACCGACCATGTGCACGCCGACGACGGCACCGTCCTTGACCTGGACGAGCTTGATCTCGCCCGCGGTGTTCAGGATCTTGCTCCTGCCGTTGCCCGCGAGGTTGTACTTCAGAGCGACGACCTTGTCCGCACCGTAGATCTCCTTGGCCTTGGCCTCGGTGATCCCCACGGAGGCGACCTCGGGGTGGCAGTACGTCACCCGCGGGACACCGTCGTAGTCGATCGGAACGGTCTTCAGACCGGCCAGGCGCTCCGCCACCAGGATGCCCTCGGCGAAGCCGACGTGCGCGAGCTGGAGGGTCGGGACGAGGTCACCGACGGCGGAGATGGTCGGCACGTTCGTGCGCATGTACTCGTCGACCAGGACATAGCCGCGGTCCATCGCGACGCCCTGCTCCTCGTAGCCCAGGCCCTGGGAGACCGGGCCGCGGCCGATGGCCACCAGCAGGACCTCGGCTTCGAACTCCTTGCCGTCGGCGAGGGTGACCTTGACGCCGTCCTGGGTGTACTCGGCCTTCTGGAAGAAGGTGCCCAGGTTGAACTTGATGCCGCGCTTGCGGAAAGCGCGCTCCAGAAGCTTGGAGGAGTTCTCGTCCTCGACCGGGACGAGGTGCTTCAGGCCCTCGACGATCGTGACCTCGGTGCCGAAGGACTTCCACGCGGAGGCGAACTCGACGCCGATGACACCGCCGCCCAGGATGATCGCGGACTTCGGCACGCGGTCCAGGACGAGGGCGTGGTCGGAGGAGATGATCCGGTTGCCGTCGATGTCCAGGCCGGGCAGCGACTTCGGCACGGAGCCGGTCGCGAGCAGGACGTGGCGGCCCTCGACGCGGCGGCCGTTCACGTCGACGGACGTGGGGGAGGACAGCCGGCCCTCACCCTCGATGTACGTCACCTTGCGGGAGGCGACGAGCCCCTGCAGGCCCTTGTACAGGCCGGCGATCACGCCGTCCTTGTACTTGTGGACCCCGGCGATGTCGATGCCCTCGAAGGAGGCCTTCACGCCGAACTGCTCGCTCTCGCGGGCCTGGTCGGCGATCTCGCCCGCGTGCAGCAGGGCCTTGGTGGGGATGCATCCCCGGTGCAGGCAGGTGCCGCCGACCTTGTCCTTCTCGATCAGGGCGACGTCCAGGCCCAGCTGCGCCCCGCGCAGGGCGGCGGCGTAACCACCGCTGCCACCGCCGAGGATCACTAGGTCGAAAACGGTGCTGGCGTCGTTCGCCACGTCACGTCCTCCATGCATGTGCGCCGTGAGCCGGTCTTCGATGACCGGCAGGCGGCTGGTGTCCGGCCGCTCGTTCTTCGGCCCTTCGGTGGGGCCCTGTCCTGCCGAGCCCCATCTTCGCACTTGTCAGCACACAAGGAGACGCCGGGCTGCGGTGTGAGACACCCCACGTTCGGATGAGCCGCCCCGAGGCGCGGCGCCCGAGGGGCGCGGGGCTGTGTCTGATCTGCGGCTGCGCCGCGCGGGCGCGACCAGCTCTCACGCGTGCGGGCGGTCGACGGCCGGGAGGCTCGCCCGGAAGGGGCGCGGGGCTGTGTGTGATGTGCGGCTGCGCCGCGCGGGCGCGACCAGCTCTCACGCGTACGGGCGCGGGGAACTGCGTGACCAGCCCCCCACGCCCTCGCACTCGCCGCACAACCGGCGGGACCGGGCTCTTCGGCGATGCTTCACCTCCGCCGCACAGCCGGCGAGGCCGGGCTACCGGGCGAGGATCAGCCCAGTTCCCCGGCGGCCGTCAGCTCCGCGACCCGCACCAGCGTCCGTACGGCCGACCCCGTGCCGCCCTTCGGCGTGTACCCGAACGGCCCGCCCTCGTTGAAGGCCGGCCCGGCGATGTCCAGGTGCGCCCAGGTGATGCCCTCGCCCACGAACTCGCGCAGGAACAGACCGGCGACCAGACCGCCGCCCATCCGCTCGCCCATGTTCGCGATGTCGGCCGTGGCCGAGTCCATCCCCTTGCGCAGGTGCTCCGGCAGCGGCATCGGCCACGCAGGCTCCCCGACCTCCTCCGCCGCCTCGTGCAGCGCCGCACGGAACGCGTCGTCGTTGCCCATGATCCCGAACGTCCGGTTGCCCAGCGCCAGCACCATCGCCCCCGTCAGCGTCGCCACGTCCACGATCGCGTCCGGCTTCTCCTGCGACGCCGCCCACAGCGCGTCGGCCAGCACCAGCCGGCCCTCCGCGTCGGTGTTGAGCACCTCCACGGTCTTGCCGCTGTACATCCGCAGCACGTCACCCGGACGGGTAGCGGAACCGGAGGGCATGTTCTCGGCCAGGGCGAGCCAGCCGGTGACGTTGACCTCCAGGCCGAGGCGCGCGGCGGCGACGACCGCGGCGAACACGGCGGCCGCCCCGCTCATGTCGCACTTCATCGTTTCGTTGTGGCCGGCCGGCTTCAGCGAGATGCCGCCCGAGTCGTACGTGATGCCCTTGCCGATGAAGGCGAGGTGCTTCCTGGCCTTGGAGGAGGTGTACGACAGCTTGACCAGGCGCGGTCCCGCCGCCGAGCCCGCGCCGACGCCGAGGATGCCGCCGTAGCCGCCCTTGACCAGGGCCTTCTCGTCGAGCACCTGCACCTTGATGCCGTGCTCCTTGGCCGCGGCCTGGGCGATCGCGGCGAACGACTCGGGGTTCAGGTCGTTCGGCGGGGTGTTGACCAGGTCGCGGGCGCGGTTGAGCTCCTCGGACACGGCGACGGCACGCTCGATCGCGGCCTTGTACGCCTTGTCGCGGGGCTTGCCGCCGAGCAGGGCGACCTCGGCGAGAGGAGCCTTGCCGTTCTTCGCCTTGGGGTCCCGGCCGTTGGCCTTGTAGGCGTCGAAGGAGTACGCGCCGAGCAGCGCGCCCTCCCCGATCGCGCCGGCGTCGGCGGCGTCGGTCAACGGCAGCGCGAAGGCGGCCTTCCTGGATCCGGCCAGGGCGCGGGCCGCGACACCGGCGGCCTTGCGCAGGGTCTCGGTGTCGTAGTCGGCGTCCTTCTCCGGGACCGCGCCCAAGCCGACCGCCAGGACGAGCGGTGCCTTGAAGCCGGACGGCGCCGGCAGCTTCGTCACCTCGCCCTCGCCGCCGGAGGCGCCGAGAGTCTCCAGAACGCCGGCGAGCCTGCCGTCGTACGCCTTGTCCAGGGCCTCGGCGCCCGGTGCGACGACCGGTCCCTTGGCACCCTTGGCGACACCGATCACGATCGCGTCGGCCCGCAGGCCGGACGCCGCGGTGGTGCTGAGAGTGAGAGCAGTCACGGTGGTGAAATCTCGCTTCCGATGTGAAGTTGCAGTGGTCGAACGATGTGGGTCGACCGGGCCCGACAGCCGACCCTATTCCGACCTCAGGGTCCGGTATCCACGGGGCCTTCCCCGGTACGGCGAACACTCGACGTCGAGACTACGCGCGTGGGTCCGTTCGTTCCTTCCTGCGGGCGTTCACCTGCCGGTGGCGTAGTGGCCATTTCTCGACCCCTCACACCGGTGAACCGGGTCACACTCCTCGCCTTCTGGAGCGCCCTCCGTGCCGCTTTGCGTGATTCCCACACGGCCGCCGCGGCGCCACCGACGCCGTCAGTGACGTCACCCGGCACCGCGACTGGTACGGGACGACGGCGCCTTCCCCGAACAAATGCCGTCCGTGCCCGAGCGGTTCGAGCACCACCAGGAGCCGGTGGTGGCCGCCCGGGGCGTCGGCCGCGGGACCCTCGCCCTCAACACGGCAGGGCCCCTGGGGCACGTACCGTGCCCTGCCCGGGCGCGGGGCGCGGCGGTGCACTGCGCGGTGCCGGGGACCGGAGATCATCCGTGGGGGCAGCTCAGTTCGCTGCTCAAGGAAAACGAGCCAGGGGTGTGGCGACGGGCCTGCCGAACCCGATCCCGGTGACCGCCGTGCCCGCGATCCGGTCGGCGAGGGACCGGCGGCCAGGGGTGACAACCGGCAGCGCGTTCGGCAGGAACAGCACCACCGCGACCGCCGACACCAGCACCGACGGCACGGCCTGACCCTCCGTCAGCAGCACGCACCCCACGGCGTACACGGCGACGTCCGCGGCGGTGGTGACCGCGGCCCGGCGTGCCGCCCTGAGCCTGCGCGGGAGGTACGGGGTGACGTTCAGCCCGGTCGGGCCGTGCCGATCGTGCGGCCGGCCCGGCCGGGGCGGGAAGCCGGCGGCTGAGCGGCCCGTGCAGGAGAGGGGCGAGGAAACATTTTCAGCCCAGTGACAGAACGACCAGCGCCGTGGTCGCCGCCGTCTCCGCCAGACCGCCGAAGACGTCTCCCGTGACCCCGCCGAAGCGGCGGACGCAGTGGCGCAGCAGCGTCTCGGCGGCGGCCAGGGAAACCACGACCGCGAGCACGCCGCGGGCCGCGTCGTACGGCCCGAGGAGGGCCCCGGCCGCCGCGGCGGCCCCCGCGACGGCCACGGCGGTGATCACCGCCCGCCACAGCGGCACCACACCGGCGACCGCCGCCCCCAGCCCCTCCGGCCGTGCCGCCGGCACCCCGGCCCGGGCCGCGAGGGTCAGGGCCAGCCGGGCGAGTGTCGCGGCGACGACGGCGGCGGACGCGCCCCGGGCCCAGGAGGCCTCGTACGCCTGGGCGAGCGCGGCGGCCTGCGCGAGCAGGGCGAGGACGAGGGTGATGACCCCGAACGGCCCGATGTCCGACTGCTTCATGATCCGCAGCGCGTCCTCGGCGGGCTTCCCGCTGCCCAGTCCGTCGGCGGTGTCCGCGAGCCCGTCGAGATGCAGCCCGCGCGTGAGCACGGCCGGCACGGCGACGGTCGCCACGGCGGCGAGCGGCGCCCCCGCGCCCAGGGACAGCAGCACCAGCCCGAGCAGGGCGGCCGCCGCCCCCACCGCCAGCCCGGCCAGCGGAGCGCACAGCATGCCGCCGCGCGCGGCCTCCCGGTCCCATCGGGTCACCCGGACCGGGATCACCGTGAGGGTGCCGAAGGCGAAGCGGAGGCCGTCGAGGGGCGAGGTACGGGGCACCGGCGCAGGCTACCGGCCGGTCAGAAGAGCGCGAACGGCAGCCGAGGATAAGGTTCGCATATGGGATGGTTCGAGCGAAACATCATGGAACCCGGCAAGCTGCCGCTGCTTCTCGCTCTCGTCTCCTTCGTCCTGACCTTCGTGATCACCCGGGGTATCACCCGTCTCATCCGGGCGGGCAAGGGCCCCTTCCGCAACATCAGCGGCAGCGGCGGTGTCCACGTGCACCACGTGGTTCCCGGGGTCATCCTGACGATCATCGGCGGCTTCGGCGCGGTCGCCGGCGGCCAGTACGGCTTCGGCTCGGCGCTGGCCGCGGTGATCTTCGGCATCGGTGCGGGCCTCGTCCTCGACGAATTCGCCCTGGTTCTGCATCTCGCCGACGTCTACTGGACCCCGGACGGCCGCAAGAGCGTGGAGATGGTCATCCTCACCGCCTCCCTCGTCGGCCTGCTCCTGATCGGCTTCTCGCCGCTGGGCGTCAACGACCTCGACGAGGACCAGCAGCAGAACCGCGCCGTCGTCCTCGCGAACGTCCTCGTGAACTTCGCGTTCGCCCTGATCGCCCTGTTCAAAGGCAAGGTCCGCATCGCCGTCCTGGGTTTGATCGTTCCCCTCGTGGCCCTGATCGGCGCCGTACGGCTGGCCCGCCCCACCTCCCCGTGGGCCAAGCGGTTCTACCGGAACCGGCCCCGTGCCCGGGCCAAGTCCGGCCTGCGGGCCTACCACCACGACCGCCGCTGGGCCGGCCCCCGGCGCACCTTTCAGGACTGGATCGGCGGCGCGCCCGACCCCGAACCGGCCCGGTCCCTCGAACGCCGCTGACGCGGCTCGACGACCGCGCACAGCACCAGCACCGCCACGATCGCCGCGAGGTGCTCCTTGCCCGCGAGGTTCTCCTTCAGTGCCACTTCGACCACCATCGCCACGACCACCACCGAGGCGGTGACCCAGGCGCGGTAGCGCCACCCGAGGAAGACGGCCAGACCCACCACCGCCGCCGACGGCCCGGCGTCCACCACCCACCGGTCCGAGGCGGGCAGACCCAGCGGCGAGCCCGGACCGAGCCAGATGCCCAGACGCGCGTACAGCGTGCCCGCGAGCGTGGCGACGTAGGCGATGACGAGGGTCCGCCACCAGCCCAGACACAGCTCCGCGAGGCCGAACACCAGCAGGATCTGCGCGAGCGCGCCCCACACCGGCAGATCCAGCGCCGGCACGAACAGCGACAGCGGCGTCCGCAGCAGCGCCGCCCACAACGGGTCAGCGGCCCGCACACCGCCCACGTCCTGCACGAACCGATAGCCCCACGCCTGGTGGTGCACGAGGTGCAGCAGGGCCGTGAGACACACCGCCGTGACCGCCATCGGCACGGCACACCACCGCCGCTCGGCCAGCGGCCCGCGCACCGTGGCGAACAGAGCACCCCACTCTGCGCGGGCCCAGCGGGCGAGCGTGGTCATCCGGCGGTCGTCCTCGTCCGTGCGGGGATACGTCTGAGGGTGTCTGCGACTCAGTCAAACCGACACCACGTTCCAAGACCGACCGGAACGGGACGACGTTGAGCCAGGCGTGAGTGACCTGGATCTCGGGGGTGTTACTGCCCGGCAGCCGCCTCGGGCGCCTCGGACGCCTCGGACGCCTCGGACACCGCCGGCCCGGCCGGCTCCTCGGACTCCTTCGGCTTCTCCGGCAGCTCCGCCGCCAGCGCGGCCGCGGCCTGCACGAGCGGCAGCGCCAGCAGACCGCCCGCGCCCTCGCCGACGGTCACTCCATGGGACAGCAGCGGCTCCAGGGCCATCCGGTCCAGTGCCTTCGCCTGTCCGGGCTCCCCGCTGTCGTGCGCGGCCAGCCACCAGTCCGGTGCCCGGAACGCGATCCGCTGTCCGACCAGTGCGCACGCGGCCGTCACGACCCCGTCCAGCACCACGGGCAGCTTGCGCACCGCGCTCTGCAGCAGGAAGCCCGTCATCGCGGCGACGTCCGCTCCGCCCACCGCGGCCAGCAGCTGCAACTGATCCCCGAGCACAGGCCGCGCCCGGCGCAGCGCGTCCCGGATCGCCGCGCACTTGCGCATCCACGCCAGGTCGTCGATCGCCAGCCCGCCCCGCCCGGTGACGACCGACGCGTCGACCCCGCACAGCGCCGCGACCAGCACCCCCGCCACCGTCGTCCCGCCGACGCTCACATCACCGAGCACCACCAGGTCCGTGCCCGAGTCGGCCTCCTCGTCGGCCACCGCGACCCCGGCCCGGAACGCCGCCTCGGCCTCCTCCGGAGTCAGCGCGTCCTCGATGTCGATCCGCCCGCTGCCGCGCCGCACCCGGTGCCGTACGACGGCCTCGGGCAGCGAATCGGGGTCGCAGTCCAGGGCCATGTCCACCACCCGCACCGGCACGCCCATCCGCCGGGCCAGCACCGACACCGGCCGGCCGCCCTCCAGCACCTCGCGCACCAACTCCCCGGCGCCACCCGCCGGCCGGGCCGAGACGCCCAGCTCGGCGATGCCGTGGTCACCGGCGAAGAGCACCACCCGCGGTTGTTCCACCGGCCGCACCGGCACGGCTGACTGCGCCGCCGCCAGCCACTCACCCAGCTCGTCGAGGCGCCCCAGCGATCCGGGGGGCACGACCTGTCGCTCCCGGCGCGCCTCGGCGTCACGGCGGATCCCGCCGTCCGGACGCTCGATCAGATCGGTGAAGTCGTCGAGATTAAGCGAGCTCATTCGCCGAACAGTACCGGCACCGGCCGAACGGCACGGCGCCACATCACCACTCCGTCGAGGCGACGTCGTTGCACCTGAGATCGGCATCCCATACGTTCCGTTTTGCAGAGGATTGTCGTACGTGGCTCGTGCGGCGTCCCCGCCGTACGTCCTTGCCGTACGCCGCCGCGCCCGGGAGCCGCCCATGCCCGCACACCCCGCCCCCTCAGCGCCCTCCGCCCCGCAGGCGACCACTCGGGTCCACGAACCGCGCCGGGAGGACTGCCCCTGGTGCGGCTCCGCCCGGCTGCGCAACCGGCTGCGCACCGGTGACCTGCGGCAGTACAAGCCCGGCAACTTCACCGTCGACGCGTGCCGCGACTGCGGCCACACCTTCCAGAACCCCCGTCTCACCGCGGAGGGCCTGGCCCTCTATCACCGGACCGTGCGCGGGGCGCCCAGGGACCCGGCGAGCGACGGCCTCCTGGCCCTGCGCGCGAGTCCCCGCCGCCACCGCTCGGCGGCCCGCGCGATGCTGCGCTTCGGTGAGCCGGAGAGCTGGCTCGACGTGGGGACGGGGTACGCCCGCTTCCCGGCCACGGCCCGGCGCTTCTTCCCGTACACGGCCTTCGACGGCCTGGACCCCACCCCGCGCGTGGTCTGCGCCCGCTCGGCCGACCGCGTCGAGGAGGCCCACGTCGGCAGCCTGACGGACCCTCGGATCGCCGCCCCCCTGCGCGCTCGCTACGACGTGGTCAGCATGCTCCACCACCTGGAGGGCACCCCGGACCCCCGAGCGGAACTCCACGCGGCCCTGTCCGTCCTGCGCCCCGGCGGCCACCTGCTGCTGGAGACCCTGGACCCCCGCAGCCTCTTCTCCGTCCTCCTGGGCCGCTGGTGGCTCGCCCACGACCAGCCCCGCCACCTCCACCTGATCCCCCCGCCCAACCTCCGGGCGGAACTGGAGGCGGCCGGCTGCACGGTCCTGACACTCGACCACCGCCCGGTGCACGTCCCCCACGACCTCGCGGGCGCCATGTCCCTGGCCCTCTCCCACGCCCTGCCGGCCCCGGACACCCCCTGGCGGGCGATCCCCCCGCACCTCGTCCACCGGCACGCCCGTACGGTTCTGCTCCGCGCGGGCATCCCGCTGGTGGCCCTGGCGGCGGTGGCGGACCTGCTCCTGGCACCGGTGGCCCGCCGCACGCGCTGCGCGAACACCTACCGGGTGATCGCCCGCAAAACCCCGTAGCCGCCCGGGGGCACAGCCGTGGCCCTCGTCAGTCCCGCAGCACCACGGCCTGCCCCGCCACCACCAGCAGCACGTGCTCGCACTCGTCGGCGAACCCCGCGTTCAGCCGCCCGAGTTCATCCCGGTACCGCCGCCCCGACGCCGTAGCCGGCACGATTCCCGAGCCCACCTCGTTCGACACGGCCACCACGGTCCGCCGGGTGGACCGCACCGCCTCCGTGAGCTCCCGCACCCGTTCCCGCAGCACCTTCTCCCCGCGCTCCGCCCACACCGCGTCGTCCCACGCCCCGGCGGCATCCATCGCGTCGGTCAGCCACAGCGACAGACAGTCGATGAGGACAGGCGGCCCCTCGGCCTCCAGGAGCGGCACCAGATCGCAGGTCTCGACCGTCTGCCACGACCCCGGCCGCCGGTCCCGGTGCGCCGCCACCCGCGAGGACCACTCGGTGTCACCGTTGCGCGAGCCGCCCGTCGCCACGTACAGCACGTCCGGGAAGGCCTCCAGCCTCCGCTCCGCCTCCACCGACTTGCCCGACCGCGCCCCGCCCAGCACCAGCGTCCGCCGCGGCACGTCCGGCACGTCCTCGTAGGCACCCACCGCCAGCGTCACCCCGTCCGGTACGGCCCGCGCCCCGGCCGCCGCGAGCCGCCGCCCGAGCTCGGGGCCGGGCGGCACGTCGTGGTCGAGGTGGACGGCGACCACATCGGTCGTCGGCCCGACCGCCCCCACCGCCCGCAGTTTCGCCAGTGCGTCCGGCCGGCCCACGACGTCCGCCAGGACCATGTCGTAGGACTCGGCCGGTGCCTCCAGGCCCGCGAGCGCCCCACCCGGCGGCAGATACAGCAGCCGCTGCCCTTCCGGCCCGGTCACCGCGTACCCCGTGCCCGGCGCGTCCAGCGCCACCGCCCGCACCCGGTGCCCCGTCAGCAGCGTCAACTCCCGCCCGTCCGGCACCCGTCCCGGCTGCGGCAGCCCCGCGGGCACCTCCACCGCCGGCCCGTCGTGCGGATGCGACAGCAGCACCTGCCGTACGCCGGTCAGGGAACGGCCCGCCCGCGCCGCCGCGAACGCCGCGCCCGGTGTCAGGTCGAGCAGCAGAGCTCCGTCCAGGAGCAGCGCGGTGGCCGCCCGCGCGTGCGGGCCGAGGGCGGCCGCACAGGCCGCGCAGGGACAGTCGGGGCGGGGGAGGCCCTCGGGGGCGCCGGTGCCGAGCAGAGTGAGTTCCACGGCACCGATTTTCGCCTGCCCGCCCGGCTCCTGCGCGCCTGGCACCCCGGATGGAGCCCCCGCGCGAGCACGGACGGGAGGCGGGGGTGACAACCCGCGCGCAACCGGTCACCCGCAGTCCTGTGACGGGACACCCGGCGGAGCGCATAGGCTCGGGGCGGGAGCCGGACCAAGATCCGGCTTTTCGCTGTGCAGTGTGCTCACACACATGGGAGGCGTACATGGCGGCATGGACGTGGCGGTTCGAGAAGACCGACGGGACGGAGGTCCAGCCCGCGGTGCCGCCGGAGGAGTTCCCCACCCAGGGGGACGCCGAGTCCTGGATCGGAGAGCACTGGAAGGCCCTCCAGGAGGGCGGTGCCGACCAGGTGCGGCTGTTCGAGGACGCCGCGGAGATCTACGGGCCGATGAGCCTGCACGCGGCCGAGGCGTGAGCCCCGGGCGGGGGCCGACGGTCCCCGCCCATCCCTCGTGCGCGTCGTCCGTGTGTCAGCCGCGCACGCCACACAGGTGCAGCAGCGCGGCCACCCCGCGGTACGGATCCGTCCGCCCGGCCTTCTCCTCCACCGCGAGCAGCGTCTCCACGTCGGCCGGGACCTCCGCGCCGTCCGCCGCCGTGTCGGTGAACACCCGCACCCCGTACCAGGCGTGCAGCGGCGCCCCGATCCCCGCGAGCGTCGACGTCAGGTCCTTCAGCCGGTCCGCGCGCACGTCGAGCCCCAGCCGGTTGCGGTAGGACACCGTGTCGAAGGCGGCCAGGGCCCCCGGCCAGTCACCGGACAGGCCCGGCCGGAAGGCGAGCGCGTCACCGTTGCGCACGAGCAGGGACAGCAGCCCGCCCGGCGCGAGCATCCGGGCGAGACCCGCCAGCAGCGGGTCCGGCTCCTCGACGTACATCAGGACGCCGTGGCACAGCACCACGTCGAAACTGCCGGGCAGGAAGTGCACTCCGGTGTCCCGGCCGTCGCCCTCGATGATGCGCATCCGCTCCCGGATACCCTCCGGTTCCCCGGCCAGGGACTCCCGGGCCGCGGCCACCATCGTCGAGTCCTGCTCCAGACCGGTCACCTGGTGCCCGGCCCGGGCCAGCCGCAGCGCCTGCGTGCCCTGGCCCATCCCCACGTCGAGCACCCGCAGGCGCTGACCGACCGGGAACCGGCCGACTATCTGCTCGTCCAGCTGGCGGGCCACCAGCTCCTGCCGGACGACATCGCGCAGCCCGCCCAGCCTGTCCAGCCAGGCCTGCGCCGCACCCCCGGAGAACGGCGTCGTGGTCAGGGCCGCTCTCCACGCTTGACCTGCGGCTTCGGCAGCCGGAGCCGGCGCATCTGGAGGGAGCGCATCAGGGCGTAGGCGACGGCGCCGCGCTTGTTGTCACCCGCGAAGCGCTCGTTCAGCTGCTTCTTCAGACGGAAGGACGTGACGAACGAGTCGAGCACGATCAGCACGATCACCACGAGCCACAGCAGCAGGGCGATGTTCTGCAGCGCGCCCACCCGCACCATGCTCAGCACGAGGATGACCACGGCCATCGGCAGGAAGAACTCCGCGATGTTGAACCGCGAGTCGACGAAGTCGCGCGCGAACCGGCGGACCGGTCCCTTGTCGCGCGCGGGCAGATACCGCTCGTCGCCGCTCGCCAGCGCCTGGCGCTGCCGCTCCATCGCGGCACGGCGCTCCTCGCGCTGTCGCTTGGCGGCCTCCTTGCGCGTCATCGACGTGTTGGCCACGCTGCGACGCGAGGACTGGGCCTGGCTGCGCTTGGGCGTGGGGCGGCCCTTGGGGGCCTCGGGGTGACGGGGCTGACTGGAGTCGGTCACCGGCGCCTTGTCGGCGTCCTGGGCCTTCTCATCCTTCGCACGGCTACGGAACACAAAACCCAAGGGTAAGGGCTTTTGGGCATGGACCCCACTCCCGTGGGGAACGATCCGGCAACACCAGTCGTCACTAAGGGGACAGAGGGGACGTTGCATACGCCTCCGGACCTTTCCCGGGGTGTACGGCTCCGGTGGCCCCGGGGATCACCTACTCCCTGCGCCGGAGCGGGAGCGTACGCAGTCGTCCTTGGGGATGAGCGCATCCGTCCCCGAACAGTGCGGTAATGGATGCAGGGCCCGTACTGTGGGTTCTGTCGCAGGAGCAGCTGCCGGAGTCGGTCAGAAGGGGGCGCGCGAAGCCCATGAGCGGTGTCATGAAGCGTATGGGGATGATCTTCCGCGCGAAGGCGAACAAGGCCCTGGACCGGGCCGAGGACCCGCGCGAGACCCTCGACTACTCGTATCAGAAGCAGCTGGAGCTGCTGCAGAAGGTCCGCCGCGGCGTCGCCGACGTGGCGACCTCCCGCAAGCGTCTGGAACTCCAGCTGAACCAGTTGCAGTCGCAGTCGGGCAAGCTGGAGGACCAGGGCCGCAAGGCGCTCGCGCTGGGCCGTGAGGACCTGGCCCGCGAGGCGCTCTCCCGCCGGGCCGCGCTCCAGCAGCAGGTGACCGACCTGGAGACCCAGCACGCGACGCTCCAGGGCGAGGAGGAGAAACTCACCCTCGCGGCCCAGCGGCTCCAGGCCAAGGTCGACGCCTTCCGCACGAAGAAGGAGACGATCAAGGCGACGTACACCGCGGCCCAGGCGCAGACCCGGATCGGCGAGGCCTTCTCCGGCATCTCCGAGGAGATGGGCGACGTCGGCCTGGCCATTCAGCGCGCCGAGGACAAGACGGCCCAGCTCCAGGCCCGCGCCGGCGCGATCGACGAACTGCTCGCCTCCGGCGCCCTCGACGACCCCTCCGGCATGCACAAGGACGACATCCAGGCCGAGCTGGACCGGCTCTCCGGTGGTACGGATGTAGAGCTGGAACTGCAGCGCATGAAGGCCGAACTGGCCGGAGGCTCGGGCAGCGGGCAGCAGGCCCTCGAAGGTGGCACGAGCCAGCAGCAGGCCCCGCAGCAGCCGCAGGACACACCGCGCTTCGACAAGCAGTAGGGGTCCACGCCTAGGAGGGCGACATGATCGTACGGATCATGGGGGAGGGCCAGGTGAGACTGGCCGACGGCCACCTCGCCGAGCTGAACCGGCTGGACGACGAACTCCTGGCGGAGATGGAGAACGGCGACGGCCCCGGCTTCCGCCGCACCCTCCAGGCCCTCCTGGCCAGGGTCCGGGACCTGGGCGACCCCCTGCCCGACGACTTTCTGGAACCTTCGGAACTGATCCTGCCGTCTCCGGACGCCACGCTGGAGGACGTCAGGGAACTCCTGAGCGACGACGGTCTGATCCCGGGCTGAGTGCCGCACCCCATGGTCGGGCCGAGGAGGGGCTGGGGGCGCGGCCCCCGGCCCGGCTACCGTGAACAGCCGTGAGCACTCTCGCGCGGGCCCGATGCCGGGCCAAGGCGCATCCCCTGGCCATGGACGCGGTCCTGGCCGCGGCCGTCCTGATCTGCATGGTCGCCGGCTCGTTCGTGGAGCCCCGGCACCGGGACAGCGTCAGCTGGGCGCTGCGCACCCCCGACTCCCTCAGCCTCGTCCTCATGGCCCTCGGCGCCGCCGCCCTGGTCTTCCGCCGCCGGGCTCCGATGACGGTCCTCGCCCTCACCGGCACCGTCTCCGTGGTCGAGTCGGTCACCGGCGACCCCCGCGCCCCCGTCGCGATGTCCGCCGTCGTCGCCCTGTACACCGTCGCCTCCACCACCGACCGCCCCACCACCTGGCGCGTCGGCCTGCTCACCATGACCGTGCTGACCGGCGCCGCCATGTCGGCCGGCTCCCTGCCCTGGTACGCCCAGGAGAATCTCGCGATCTTCGCCTGGACCGGTATCGGCGCCACCGCCGGCGACGCCGTCCGCAGCCGCCGCGCCTTCGTCCGGGCCATCCGGGAGCGCGCCGAACGGGCCGAGCGCACCCGCGAGGAGGAGGCCCGCCGCCGGGTGGCCGAGGAGCGCCTGCGCATCGCCCGGGACCTGCACGACGTCGTCGCGCACCACATCGCCCTGGTCAACGTCCAGGCCGGAGTCGCCGCCCATGTCATGGACAAGCGCCCCGACCAGGCAAAGGAGGCCCTCGCACACGTCCGCGAGGCCAGCCGCTCCGCGCTCAACGAGCTCCGCGCCACCGTCGGCCTGCTGCGGCAGTCCGGCGACCCGGAGGCCCCGACCGAACCCGCACCGGGCCTGGACCGCCTCGACGACCTCACCGGCACCTTCCGCAGTGCCGGCCTGCACATCGAGGTCGCCCGCGCCGACCAGGGCACCACCCTCCCCGCGGCCGTCGACCTGGCCGCCTACCGGATCATCCAGGAGGCCCTCACCAACGTGCAGAAGCACGCCGGGCCCCGGGCCAAGGCGGAGGTCAGCGTCGTACGCGTCGGACCGAACATCGAGATCACCGTGCTCGACGACGGCAGCGGCGGGAACGAGACCCAGCACAGCGGCGGCGGCCACGGACTGCTCGGCATGCGCGAGCGCGTCAGCGCCCTGCGCGGCACCCTCACCACCGGTCCCCGCTACGGCGGCGGCTTCCGCGTCCATGCCATCCTGCCGGTCAAGAACCGCACACCCATCGAGGAGGACCCCGCATGACCATCCGTGTCCTGCTCGCCGACGACCAGGCGCTGCTGCGCAGCGCGTTTCGCGTGCTCGTCGACTCCGAGCCCGACATGGAGGTGGTCGGTGAGGCCTCCGAGGGCGCCGAGGCGGTGCGGCTGACGAAGGAGCGGCGCGCGGACGTCGTCCTGATGGACATCCGCATGCCCGGCACCGACGGCCTCGCCGCGACCCGCATGATCAGCGCCGACCCCGACCTCGCCGAGGTCCGGGTGGTGATCCTGACGACGTTCGAGGTCGACGACTACGTCGTGCAGTCGCTGCGCGCGGGAGCGTCCGGCTTCCTCGGGAAGGGCGCCGAGCCCGAGGAACTGCTGAATGCCATCCGTATCGCGGCCGGCGGCCAGGCGCTGCTCTCCCCGGCGGCCACCACGGGCCTGATCGCCCGGTTCCTCGCCACGCAGGACCCGGCCGACGACGAGCGCGACCCGGCCCGCGGCCAACGGCTCGACTCGCTCACCGTCCGGGAGCGCGAAGTGCTCGTGCAGGTCGCCGGCGGGCACTCCAACGACGAGATCGCCGAGCGCCTCGAAGTCAGCCCGCTGACGGTGAAGACGCACGTCAACCGGGCCATGGCGAAGCTGGGCGCCCGGGACCGGGCCCAGCTGGTGGTCACCGCGTACGAATCCGGCCTGGTCCGTCCAAGGGTGGAGTGAGATCGACCCGGGCGTACTGCGGCGGGAGTATGCGCCGCATAAGGAAATGGACCTGGGGCCTACGAAACCCGGTTCCCCCATGGCTCAGGGTGTAGGGGCGGGCGCTCATCTGCGCGTCCGCTGCCGCTTCTGCCGCCAAACAGGAGAGAGACCCTCACCCATGTCCTGGCTGTCCAGGTTCAGCCTCGCGCAACGGGCCTTGATCGGGCTGATGTCGATCATCGCGCTCGTCTTCGGGGCGATCGCGATACCCCAGCTCAAGCAGCAGCTGCTGCCCACCATCGAACTGCCCATGGTGTCGGTGCTGGCCCCGTACCAGGGCGCGTCACCGGACGTGGTCGAGAAGCAGGTCGTCGAACCGATCGAGGACACCCTCGAAGCCGTCGACGGCATCAGCGGCGTCACCTCCACCGCCAGCGAGGGCAACGCCGTGATCATGGCGTCCTTCGACTACGGCAATGACACCGAGCAGTTGGTCGCCGACGTACAGCAGGCCGTCAACCGGGCCCGCGTCCAGCTCCCGGACGACGTCGACCCGCAGGTCGTCGCCGGTTCCACGGACGACATCCCGACCGTCGTCCTCGCCGTCACCTCCGGCCGGGACCAGCAGGCCCTGGCCGACCAGGTCGACAAGACCGTCGTGCCGGACCTGAAGAGCATCGACGGCGTCGGCCAGGTCACCGTCGACGGTGTCCGGGACGTCCAGGTCACCGTTACGCCCGACGACGCCAAGCTCGCCAGGGCGGGTCTGACCTCGCAGTCCCTCTCCCAGGCGCTCCAGGCCGGCGGCGCGACCGTCCCGGCCGGCTCCTTCGACGAGGGCGGCGCCAACCGCACGGTCCAGGTCGGCGGCGGTCTCACCTCGCTGAAGCAGATCCAGGACCTGATGGTGACGGGCGAGCCCGGCGCCAAGGGCAAGCCGGTGCGGCTCGGTGACGTCGCCACGGTGAAGCAGCAGGAGGCCACGGCCGACTCCATCACCCGCACCGACGGCAAGCCCAGCCTCTCCGTCGCCGTCACCATGGACCGCGACGGCAGCGCGGTCGCCATCTCCGACGCCGTCCGGGACAAGCTGCCCGACCTGCGCAAGGACCTCGGTTCCGGCGCGACCCTCACGGTCGTCAGCGACCAGGGTCCGGCCGTGTCGAAGTCCATCAAGGGCCTGACCACCGAAGGCGCGCTCGGTCTGCTCTTCGCGGTCCTGGTGATCCTGGTCTTCCTGGCCTCGATCCGCTCGACGGTCGTGACCGCGGTGTCCATCCCGCTGTCCGTGGTGCTCGCCCTGATCGTGCTGTGGACGCGCGACCTGTCGCTGAACGTCCTCACGCTGGGCGCCCTGACCATCGCCATCGGCCGGGTCGTCGACGACTCGATCGTGGTCCTGGAGAACATCAAGCGTCACCTCGGCTACGGCGAGGAGCGTCACTCGGCCATCCTCAACGCCGTCCGCGAGGTGGCCGGCGCGGTGACGTCCTCGACGCTCACCACGGTCGCGGTGTTCCTGCCGATCGGCCTGGTCGGCGGCATGGTGGGCGAGCTGTTCGGCTCGTTCAGCCTGACCGTGACGGCCGCCCTGCTGGCGTCCCTCCTCGTCTCCCTGACGGTCGTGCCGGTCCTGTCGTACTGGTTCCTGCGGCCCCCGAAGGGCACCCCCGAGGACGCGGCCGAGGCACGTCGGCTGGCCGAGGAGAAGGAGGCCAGGAGCCGCCTCCAGCGCATCTACGTCCCCGTCCTGCGCTTCGCGACCCGCCGCCGACTCACCAGCGTGGCCATCGCCGTCGTCGTCCTGGCCGGCACGTTCGGCATGGCGCCGCTGCTGAAGACGAACTTCTTCGACCAGGGCGAGCAGGAAGTCCTCACCGTCAAGCAGGAACTGAAGCCCGGCACCAGCCTGGCCGCGACCGACGCCCGGGCGAAGAAGGTCGAGCAGCTGCTCGCCGCCACCGAGGGCGTGAAGGACTACCAGGTCACCGTCGGCTCGTCCGGCTTCATGGCGGCCTTCGGCGGCGGCACGGACAGCAACCAGGCCTCGTACCAGGTGATGCTGGACGACTCGGCGTCCTACGAGGACGTCCAGAGCAGCATCGAGAAGGGTCTGGCGGGCCTGAAGGGCATCGGCACGACCACGGTCGCCGCCGGTGACGGCTTCGCCAGCCAGGACCTCAGCGTGGTCGTGAAGGCCGCCGACGCCGACGTCCTGCGCACGTCCGCCGAGGAGGTCCGCAAGGCGGTCGCCTCCCTCGACGACGTCACGGACGTCTCCAGCGACCTGGCGACCAGCGTGCCGCGCATCTCGGTCAGGGCCAACGACGAGGCGGCCGCGGCCGGTTTCGACGACCAGACCCTCGGTGCGGCCGTCGCCCAGGCCGTCCGCGGCACCACCGTGGCCAAGGCGGTCCTGGACGACACCGAGCGCGACGTCGTCATCCGCTCGGCGAAGCCCGCCACGACCCTGAAGCAGCTTCGGGACCTGCGCCTGGGCGGCACGGTGAAGCTCGGCGACATCGCCACCGTCAAGCTGGTCGACGGGCCGGTCTCCATGACCCGCATCGACGGGCAGCGCGCGGCCACCATCACCGCGAAGCCGGCCGGCGACAACACCGGCGCGGTCAGCGCCCAGCTTCAGTCCAAGATCAACGCGCTGAAGCTCCCGGACGGCGCCACGGCGTCCATCGGCGGCGTCTCCGAGGACCAGGACGAGGCGTTCGCCAACCTGGGCCTGGCGATGCTGGCGGCCATCGCGATCGTGTTCATGCTGCTGGTGGGCACCTTCCGGTCCCTGATCCAGCCACTGATCCTGCTCGTCTCCATCCCGTTCGCCGCCACCGGCGCGATCGGCCTCCTGATCGCCACCGGCACCCCGATGGGCGTCCCGGCCATGATCGGCATGCTGATGCTGATCGGCATCGTGGTGACGAACGCGATCGTGCTGATCGACCTGATCAACCAGTACCGCAAGCAGGGCCACGGCGTCGTCGAGGCCGTGATCGAGGGCGGTCGGCACCGGCTGCGTCCGATCCTCATGACCGCCCTGGCGACCATTTTCGCCCTGCTGCCCATGGCCCTCGGCATCACCGGTGAGGGCGGCTTCATCGCCCAGCCGCTGGCCGTGGTCGTGATCGGCGGCCTGGTGACGTCGACGCTGCTCACCCTGCTGCTGGTGCCGACGCTCTACGCGATGGTCGAGCTCCGCAAGGAGCGCCGGGCGAAGAAGCGCGCGGAGAAGAAGGGCCTGCCCGCCGAGCGGGCGGACGCGGAGGAGCCGGAGCCCGCGAACGTGTGACGGCCTGACCCGGCGGCGGGGGGGGCCCCCCCCCCCCCCCCCGGGGGGGCGCCCCCCCCCCCGGGGGGGGGGGGCCCCCCCCCCCCCGGGGGCGGGGCCCCCCCCGCCCGCGTGTGCGTTCCGTATCCTGTGGCCTCGAACTGCTTTACGCGTTAAGGGGATTCAGGCGTGCCGCTGCACAGCGACGACCCGAAGTCGGTCGGCGGTTACCGGCTGCTCGACCGGCTCGGGGCCGGGGGGATGGGCGTCGTCTACCGGGCCAGGGCGCGTTCGGGCCGTGACGTGGCCATCAAGGTCGTGCACGCCCAGTACGCGGCGGACCCCGTCTTCCGCGCCCGGTTCCGGCAGGAGATCGCGGCGGTCCGCAAGGTCAGCGGAGCCTTCACGGCACCGGTCCTGGACGCGGACCCCGAGGCGGCCCGGCCCTGGATGGCCACCCAGTACGTGCCCGGGCCCTCACTCGCCCGGCGGATCCGCGACCAGGGCGCCCTTCCGGACGCCGAACTGCGCGGTCTGGCCCTGGGCCTGGTGGAGGCCCTGCGCGACATCCACCGGGCAGGGGTGGTGCACCGGGACCTGAAGCCGGCCAACGTCCTGCTGGCCGAAGACGGCCCGCGTGTCATCGACTTCGGCATCTCCCGCGCGGCGGAGAACCACCAGACGCTGACCGAAACCGGCCAGATGATCGGCACACCACCTTTCATGTCCCCCGAACAGCTCGTCGACGCCCGCACGGTCGGCCCGGCGTCGGACGTCTTCTCACTCGGGGCACTGCTGGTGTACGCCGTCACCGGACGCGGCCCCTTCGACGCGGACAGCCCCTATCTGACGGCGTACCGGGTGGTGCACGACGAACCCGTGCTGGACGGCGTCGGCGCGCCGCTGCGCGGGCTGCTGGGGCGCTGCCTGTCCAAGGAGCCCGCGGACCGGCCCGGACTCGACGAACTGGCCCGGGAGCTGGTGGCCGTCCTGCCCGCGCCGGCGGACGGCGACCCGGCCACCATGCCGCTTCGCGCGAACAGGCTCCCGGCCGTCGAGCCCCTCCACCCCGCGACCGTGGCCGACCCGCCGGGCGCCACCCGCCCCCGCCGTCGTGTCCGCCCGCTGCTCGCAGCGACGGGCACGGTCGGCGCCGTCGTCCTCGGCCTGACGGCCTATCTGACGCTCGGCCCCGGCTGGGCGCGGAGCACCGACCGGCCGGGCACCTCACCGTCCGCGAACTCCCGGTGGGCGGCACCGCCGGCCGGCTGGAAGCCCTGGCAGACGACCGTGTACGAGACGGCCGGGCGCGGTGTGCGGAAGGCGCAGCAGCCGCAGGCCGGCGGGTCGCGGGGCGGGCCGGAGTGCCGGGCGTACGAGGGGGCCGTCTACTGCGCGGGCGACGGGATCCTCCCCGTCCGCCTGGACGGGAAGACGGGCGAGACCGTCTGGCGCGCGGGCCCGGCGGCGTCCGTCACCGGCGACGACTTCTCCAGGTTCGTGATCCTCGCCTTCTGGGACGACACGGTCCTGGTGCGGCAGGAACCCCCGGGTGAAGGCACGACCCGGGTCTTCGCGTTCGACACCGGGACCGGTGACCGGCTCTGGGACCGCGAGGTGAACGACGAGTGGTCTGAGGTGGCCTTCTCCGGCGGCATCGTCGTCATCCCGGAGGGCGACGGCACCTCGGTCACGGCCCGCTCGGCCCGCACCGGCGCCGCGCGCTGGACGGAACGGCTGCCCGCGAAGCACGCCTGCGGGATCACGGAGGTCACCCGGAAGCTGTACCTGCAGTGCGGCCCGGAGGAGGGAGGGGAGGACGGTCTCGTCATGGCACTGCACCCGGCCGACGGCCCGGCGCGCCGGCTGAGCGTCCCGATCGGGGCCGGGCTGCTCGGCGCCTTCGAGGGCCGGCTCCTGTTCCTTGACCCGACTCGGGACGAGGACGGGAACATCCTCATGGGGCAGGACGCGCCGTATGCGGGAATCCGGCTGGTGGACCCCGGCACAGGTGCGCAGAGCACGACGAAGCTGGCCGAGAAGTACGAGGGCGAGGTGGCACTGGCGGACGGCACTCTGTGGTTCGCCACCTCCAGCGGACGGGTCACCGCCGTGTCGGCCCGCACGGGCCGACCGCTGTGGCAGACCCCGACCAGCCTGGAACAGCCGGGCGAGGCGACGTACGACCCGCGGACCCGCGCCGTGTACCTCGCCAGTGCCAGCGGCCGCGTCGGGGCGCTCGACGCGAAGAAGGGCACGCTGCTGTGGGAGACGCAGCCGCGGGCCCAGAGCAACGCCACCAACTGGGGCGCCACCCCGGTGCGGCTCCTGGAAGGCGCCCTGGTCGCGGCCACTCCCGGTGGCAGCGTCTTCAGCCTCGACCCCGCGCACCCCGAGCGGAAACCGCGCTCGGGGTGACGTGGGGCAGGGCGACGGCTACGGCAGGGCCAGCATCCGCTCCAGGGCCAGCTTCGCGAAGGCCTCCGTCTCCTTGTCCACCTGGATGCGGTTGACGAGGTTGCCCTCGGCCAAGGACTCCAGGGCCCAGACGAGGTGGGGGAGGTCGATGCGGTTCATGGTCGAGCAGAAGCAGACCGTCTTGTCGAGGAAGACGATCTCCTTGCCCTCGGGCGCGAAACGGTTCGCCAGCCGGCGGACCAGGTTCAGCTCCGTGCCGATGGCCCACTTGGAACCGGCCGGCGCGGCCTCCAGGGCCTTGATGATGTACTCCGTCGAGCCGACGTAGTCCGCCGCGGCCACGACCTCGTGCCGGCACTCGGGGTGGACCAGGACGTTCACCCCCGGGATGCGCTCGCGCACGTCGTTCACCGAGTCCAGGCTGAAGCGGCCGTGCACCGAGCAGTGGCCGCGCCACAGGATCATCTTGGCCGCGCGCAGCTCTTCGGCCGTCAGACCGCCGTTCGGCTTGTGCGGGTTGTAGAGGACGCAGTCCTCCAGGGACATGCCCATGTCCCGCACGGCGGTGTTGCGGCCCAGGTGCTGGTCCGGGAGGAAGAGGACCTTCTCGCCCTGCTCGAAGGCCCAGTTCAGGGCGCGCTTGGCGTTGGACGAGGTGCAGATCGTGCCGCCGTGCTTGCCCGTGAACGCCTTGATGTCGGCGGAGGAGTTCATGTACGAGACGGGTACGACCTGCTCGGCTATGCCGGCCTCGGTCAGCACGTCCCAGCATTCGGCGACCTGCTCGGCCGTCGCCATGTCGGCCATCGAGCAGCCGGCGGCGAGGTCGGGCAGCACGACCTTCTGGTCGTCGGACGTCAGGATGTCCGCCGACTCCGCCATGAAGTGCACGCCGCAGAAGACGATGTACTCGGCCTCCGGGCGGGCGGCCGCGTCCCGGGCCAGCTTGAACGAGTCGCCGGTCACGTCGGCGAACTGGATGACCTCGTCGCGCTGGTAGTGGTGGCCGAGCACGAACACCTTGTCCCCGAGCTTCTCCTTCGCCTTGCGGGCGCGCTCCACCAGGTCCGGGTCGGACGGCGAGGGCAGGTCGCCGGGACACTCCACACCGCGCTCACTCTTCGGGTCGGCCTCACGGCCGAGGAGCAGCAGGGCGAGGGGCGTCGGCTGTACGTCGAGGTCCTGGGTCTGGGCGGTGGTCACGACACGCACCCTTTCTGTTTCTGCGACTTTTCGTCGATTTGACGCTATCTATCATAACCGCTTCACGTCACTTTGCCGATGGCCATAGCGTCGGTGTGACGTGAATCCCGGTGAGGCGCCGTTCATTCCCGGGAAGACCCGGAAAGAGCCGTTTTCCGGTTCCCGGTGCGTGTGCGAGCATGAAAAGGAGCCGAGATCGAGCGCCCGGCTCCGGAATGAATCCGGGGCCCCGCCGGTTGGAACCGTCGGCAAGCAGTCTCCGTACAACCCGGGAGAGATGTAGATGTCCGTATCGGACGAGACCAGCACCGTCACCGACGGCATCATCCTGACCGACGCCGCCGCGTCCAAGGTCAAGGCGCTGCTCGACCAGGAAGGCCGCGAAGACCTCGCGCTGCGCGTCGCCGTCCAGCCCGGCGGCTGCTCCGGTCTGCGCTACCAGCTCTTCTTCGACGAGCGCGCCCTCGACGGCGACGTGGAGAAGGACTTCGGCGGTGTGAAGGTCGTCACCGACCGCATGAGCGCCCCGTACCTGGGCGGTGCCACGATCGACTTCGTGGACACCATCGAGAAGCAGGGCTTCACGATCGACAACCCGAACGCGACGGGCTCCTGCGCCTGCGGCGACTCCTTCAGCTGAGCCTGCCGAGCCGCCCCAGGCGGCCGCGCACACGACGAAGGCGGCGACCCCCCTTGCGAGGGGGTCGCCGCCTCGTGCTGTACGCCCGTTCCTACCGCTCCCGCGTCGGGGGAGCCGGCAGCCGCGCGCCCTCCTTGGCCAGCGGGACCGCCTTGCCGTCCGCGTTCACCACGGCCCGGTCACCGAGCGGCTCGTCCAGCTGCACGGTCTTCTGGAACTGCTTGGCGATCATGATGCAGACCTTGCCCTGCCACGGGGTCGACGTCACCGTGACCGTTACCTCGTCGCCCTTCTCGCTCGCCTTCACGTCGTAGTCGGCGCACACCCCGCCCGTGAAGGTCACCGTCAGCTCCGAGCCCTCGGCCCGGTAGCCGTCCACCTTCACCTCGCGAGGACCGGGAGCCGACGTCGGCCGGTCACCGGGCCCGTCCGTCTCCGTCTCCGGGGAGACCAGGTACTTCGGCTCCACCGCCGGGTACGTCACGGTGAACGGGTCCTTCGCGCCCGGTGCCGTCACCTCGAACAGCCAGGACGGCACCAGTGCCTGCCGTCCGTCCACGACGTGCGCGGCCAGCCCGAACACCGCGTTCTCGACCGTGACCGCGTCCTGCTTCCCGGCGCCGCTCGCCGGCTGCTCGCAGGGCTGCTCCCGGCGGTCCTCGAGCGGCACGGGACTGGCGCAGCCGCCGATGCCCATCCGGTGATCGTTCTTCGGCTGCCCGTTCATCAGCTCCAGCGCCTTCTCGGCGCCGACCACGGGGTAGGTGTCGCCCTTCACCGGCGTCTTGAGCTGACCGCTGCCGCCGACGACCTCCCCGTCCGAGCCGACGGTGATCCCGGTGGCCCAGCCGTGCGTGGGCAGTCCGCCGACCTCGGGTGCGGCGTTCACCACCCGCTGGGCCCCCGTGACCTGGCTCGCGTCGAGCTTCGCGTCGTCCTGGCCCACGGCCTTCAGCACGGGCGCGGCGGCCTTCTCGGCCACCTCCTCGCTCACCGGTGAGCCCCCGGACCGCGGGGCGGTACAGGTGTCGGTGCCCTTGCAGTTGTCGGTGCCCGGGGCGTAACGGCTGAACGTCCAGGTCCCCGGCGCCTGCCTGTTCACCTGGAGGCTCGGCCCGGACCCGTCCTGACCCCCGATCCTCCAGGCCTCGCCCTGCGCCCTCGGCGTCCCCTCGACCCCGAGGGCCTTCGCCAGCCGGGCCACGTCCTCCTTGCTCACCTCGCCCCGCGCCCGGTACACCGGCGCCTTGCCCGGACCGTCCGGCAGGGCGCCGTCGGCCCGGTACGTGGCGCCGTAGGGGTTGGGCTCGCCGGGCGCGATGCCGTTCCGGCCGTCCGTCGTGGACTCCGAGTGCCCGTCGAGTGCGAGCGGCGGGGGAGTGCCGTCCCCACCGGGCGCACCGGGCGTCGTACCGCCACCCGCCCCACCGGACGCGGTGGAGGCGAGCCAGGCTCCGCCCCCGCCGATCAGCAGCACGGCGGCGGCGACGGAGGCGATGATCGCGGGCGTGCGGGGGCGGCCACCCGCGTGGTGGAACAGATCCTCCTCGTCGCGGGGGAGGCCGCCACCCGGCGCCGCGGCGGCACGGGGGTGGGCTGTCCCGGCGCCGGTGTCGTCCGCGGCGGCGTCGTGGGCCGGTCGCGGGGTGGTGCCGGGGCGGGTTCTCCGAGTGCCGGCGTCGTCCGGGGCGGCGTCGCCGGACGGCTCCGGTGCCGGGGCGGGGTGGGCCTCCTCGGCGCCCGCGCCTTCGGAGGCGGGCTCGCGATCCGGGGCCGACTCGGCAGCGGCTTCCCGGCCCCCGGTCGCCGGGGTCCGCCCGTCGTCGGCCTGCCGGTCGTCGGCCTGCCGGTCGTCGGGCACGTCCGGCTGAGCGGCTTCCGGCGCACGGTGCTCGTCGGCCTGTGCGGCTTCCGGCGCACCACGCTCATCCGTCCGTGCGGCTTCCGGCCCGCCGTGCTCGACGGCCGCCGGGGCCGCCGCCTCGGCCTCGTCGCCCTCCGCCGGCTTGGCCTCAGCAGCCCGCTCCCCGTCACCGGGGGCGCCGGAGGACTCGGCCGCCCCGGCGTCCCCGGCGTCCTCGTCGAACCCGGCGGTACCCGGCGACACCTCGGCTTCGGCCGACGCCTCGGCCCGCGCCGAGGTTCCGGCGTGCGCCGGACCCGGCCGCTCGGCCTCCCGGGCGCCGGCGGTCGCGCCGCCCGCTTCCCTGGCGTCGTCGTCGTTGTCGGGTCGCTCGGTGTTCACCGCATCGCTCCTTCGGCTGCACAGCTGTCCCATGGGACCCGGCCCGTCACCTACGGGCCCGCTGGTGGGTCGTATCCCGCCTCCCCTTTACGGGGGACAGCGATGGGACGCAGCGGGGGAGCACACGGTTCCCGCTGATGCGCCGTTCAGTCGCCGTAGTCCTCCATGGCGTCGAGCAGCCGTGCGGACGCCGGGGGTACGGACACGCCGTGGATCAGGGCCGGGGAGACCGGCCGCGAGGCGACCCGGTCGGGGACCGCCCAGTGCGGAGCCATCCGTGCCCCGTCACCCGGCAGCGACGCCAGTTCGCCTTCCAGGTCGACCGGAGCGGCCACGTGGACCTTGAGGTTCGTCATAGCGGCACCGTAGGCACGGTCGAGCTCACGGAGAAAGATCTACTATCGGGTAGTTTCGATTCCTTCAGAGCCGCCCCGCCCACCCGATAGCGTGAACCGTCAAGGTCCGCCTCCCTCAGGAGAGTCCACGCCGTGCGCATCGCAGTCTCCGGCTCCATCGCCACCGACCACCTCATGACCTTCCCCGGCCGCTTCGCCGACCAGCTCGTAGCGGACCAGCTGCACACGGTCTCGCTGTCGTTCCTGGTCGACAAGCTCGACGTCCGCCGCGGCGGCGTCGCCGCGAACATCGCGTTCGGCATGGGACAGCTCGGCACCCGGCCGATCCTGGTCGGCGCCGCGGGCGCGGACTTCGACGAGTACCGCGCCTGGCTGGAGCGGCACGGCGTCGACACCGACTCCGTCCGCATCTCCGACACACTGCACACCGCCCGCTTCGTGTGCACGACCGACGCCGACCACAACCAGATCGGCTCCTTCTACACCGGCGCCATGAGCGAGGCCCGCCTCATCGAGCTCAAGACCGTCTCCGACCGCGTCGGCGGTCTCGACCTCGTCTCCATCGGTGCCGACGACCCGGAGGCCATGCTCCGCCACACCGAGGAGTGCCGCTCCCGGAACATCCCGTTCGCCGCTGACTTCTCCCAGCAGATCGCCCGGATGGACGGCGAGGAGATCCGCATCCTGCTGGACGGGGCGACGTACCTCTTCTCCAACGAGTACGAGAAGGGCCTCATCGAGACCAAGACCGGCTGGAGCGACGCCGAGATCCTGTCCCGGGTGGGCCACCGGGTCACCACCCTCGGCGCGCGCGGCGTACGCATCGAGCGGACCGGCGATGACCCGATCGAGGTCGGCACGCCCGACGAGGAGCGCAAGGCCGACCCCACGGGTGTCGGCGACGCCTTCCGCGCCGGTTTCCTCTCGGGTCTGGCGTGGAGCGTCTCCCTGGAGCGCGCCGCGCAGGTCGGGTGCATGCTGGCGACGCTCGTCATCGAGACGGTGGGGACGCAGGAGTACCAGCTGCGGCGCGGGCACTTCATGGAGCGGTTCACCAAGGCCTACGGGGACGAGGCGGCGGCGGAAGTGCAGGCGCATCTTTCCTGATCGTCGTCCGTTCGTGGGCGCGGGGGCCGGTCGCGCAGTCCCCCGCGCCCCGTCGGGCCGGTCAGCCCACCCGGCGGACCAGATAGGCGGTCCCCCGGTCCGCCGGCTCCTCCCCGACGTACTCCTGACCGCGCATCTCGCACCACGCGGGAATGTCCAGCCGGGCCGCCTCGTCGTCCGACAGCACCCGCACCAGAGCGCCCACCGGCACATCGCCGATGACCTTCGCCAGCTCGATCACCGGAATCGGGCAGCGTTTGCCGAGGGAATCCACGACCAGGACGTCCTCCTCGCGGGCGACCACGGAGGCGGCCGGCGCGCCCAGCTTCTCCCGGACCGCCGCCACGGTCCCGGGAAGGACGGCCAGGAACCTCTCCACTTCCTCCTCGGCAGCGCCCGGCGGCAGCGAAACCCGCACGTTCCCCTCACTCAGCACGCCCATGGCCCGCAGCACATGGCTCGGCGTCAGCGTGCTGCTCGTGCAGGACGATCCGGACGAGACGGAGAAATCCTCGCGGTCCAGTTCGTGCAGGAGCGCCTCGCCGTCGACGTACAGGCAGGAGAAGGTGACGACCCCGGGCAGCCTGCGCACCGGATGCCCCACCACCTCGACGTCGGGGACCAGCCGCGGCACCCGTGCCCGGATCCGTTCCGTCAGCTCCCGCAGCCGCGCCGCCTCCTCGGCCGCCTCCGCCCGTACGGCCCGCAGCGACGCGGCCGCCGCCACGATCGCCGGGATGTTCTCGAAACCGGGTGCCCGCCCCGACTCCCGCTCGTCCACCGGCCCTTGCGCCGCGAACCGCACACCCTTGCGCACGACGAGCAGCCCGACCCCGGACGGCCCGCCCCACTTGTGCGCACTGGCCGCGAGCAGTGACCAGTCCCCTTCCACCGGCCCCCACCCCAGCGACTGCGCCGCGTCCACCAGCAACGGCACCCCGGCCTCCCGGCACACCTCGGCCACCGCCGCGACGGGCTGCTCGGTCCCGACCTCGTGATTGGCGGACTGGAGACAGGCCAGCGCGGTGTCCTCGCGCAGGGCAGCCGCGTAGGCCGCCGGATCCGCCGACCCGGTGCGGTCCACCCCGACCTGGGTGACGCTCCCTCCGGCCGCCTCGAGGAGCTCCGCCGAATGCAGTACAGAGGAGTGTTCGACCGCGGACACGATCAGGTGACGCCCGACCCGCCGCCGCCCGGCCAGCGCCCCGGCAATCCCCGTGTGCACGGCACGGGTTCCGGACGAGGTGAAGGTCAGCTCGTCCGGCCGGCATCCCACCGCCTCGGCGGCACTCTCCCGTGCCGCGTCCAACAGCACCCGGGCGCGCCGCCCCTCCCTGTACAGACGTGCGGGATCCGCCCACCCCTCGTCGAGCGAGGCCAGCAGAGCCTGCCGGGCGATCGGATGCAGCGGAGCAGCGGAAGCAGCGTCGAAGTAGGCCACACGGCAACGCTAGAACGTCCCCGGGGACAGCGAACCTCTGGGGCCCGGGGAACTGCGCGAACAGCCACAAACCACCCGCAGCCGCCAAATCGGCGAACCACCCGGGTGAGTAGGCACCCCTCCCCGAGAACCCCCGGAAGGCGTCGGCTAGGGTTTGCTCCGCATAAACATCCAAACCCCTGCCCGACGCAGGGCCGCGACCGACCAGCGAGAAGGCCAGGCCGCAGCCGATCCGCGCGGGCGAGACTCTCGGGAAGGCGCTACGTGAGTCCCAACGGCTCCGACCGCTCGCCGCGGCGCCCGATGCGGCGGAAGCTGCTGCAGGCACTGACCGCGGGCCTGGTCTTGGCGACAGCCACCGGTTGCTCGTACAACTGGGAAGACTTCCCCCGCCTTGGTATGCCCACCCCGACCACGGAAGAGGCTCCGCGGATCCTCTCCCTGTGGCAGGGGTCCTGGGCGGCTGCGCTCGCCGTCGGCGTGCTGGTGTGGGGTCTGATCCTGTGGAGTGCTTTCTTCCACCGGCGCAGCCGCACCAAGGTCGAGGTTCCTCCGCAGACCCGGTACAACATGCCCATCGAGGCGCTGTACACCGTGGTCCCGCTCATCATCGTCTCGGTGCTGTTCTACTTCACCGCCCGTGACGAGTCCGAGCTGCTCAGCCTCAAGAAGAAGCCCGACGTCACGGTCAACGTGGTCGGCTTCCAGTGGAGCTGGTGCTTCAACTACATCGAGCCCGTCGCCGGTTCCTCCGGTGACGCGAAGACCTCCAAGGACCTGGACGCGATCCCGGACCGCTTCAAGGAGGCCTTCCCGGCCAACGCCGGCGGCACCTACGACTGCGGCACCCCCGGTACGCGGAACCCGCAGACCAACAACCCGGGCCCGACCCTCTGGCTCCCCGAGGGCAAGACGGTCCGCTTCGTCCTGACCTCGCGTGACGTCATCCACTCGTTCTGGGTGGTGCCGTTCCTCATGAAGCAGGACGTCATCCCGGGCCACACCAACGCCTTCGAGGTGACCCCCAACAAGCAGGGCACCTTCCTCGGCAAGTGCGCCGAGCTCTGCGGCGTCGACCACTCCCGGATGCTGTTCAACGTGAAGGTCGTCTCCCCCGAGCGCTACGAGCAGCACCTCAAGGACCTCGTGAAGAAGGGGCAGACCGGTTACGTTCCCGCCGGCATCGAGCAGGCGGGCCACGAGAAGAACCGGGAGTCGAACGTACTGTGAGCATCCTGAATGAACCCAAGGGTGCCGCGGCAGCTGGGTCCCACTACGAGGACGAGTTGCCGGTCCGGCGCCAGAACCGCGGCAGTGTCGTGGTCAAGTGGCTGACGACCACGGATCACAAGACGATCGGCACGCTGTACCTGGTGACGTCGTTCGCGTTCTTCGTCATCGGTGGTGTGATGGCGCTGCTCATGCGCGCCGAGCTCGCCCGCCCTGGTCTGCAGATCATGTCGAACGAACAGTTCAACCAGGCGTTCACGATGCACGGCACGATCATGCTGCTGATGTTCGCGACGCCGCTGTTCGCCGGCTTCGCGAACTGGATCATGCCGCTGCAGATCGGCGCGCCGGACGTGGCGTTCCCGCGGCTGAACATGTTCGCCTACTGGCTGTACCTGTTCGGCTCGCTCATCGCGGTCGGCGGCTTCCTCACCCCGCAGGGCGCCGCGGACTTCGGCTGGTTCGCCTACAGCCCGCTCTCGGACGCGGTCCGCTCCCCGGGCATCGGCGCCGACATGTGGATCATGGGTCTGGCCTTCTCCGGCTTCGGCACCATCCTCGGCTCGGTCAACTTCATCACCACGATCATCTGCATGCGCGCCCCGGGCATGACGATGTTCCGCATGCCGATCTTCACCTGGAACGTGCTGCTGACCGGTGTCCTGGTCCTGCTCGCCTTCCCGGTCCTGGCCGCGGCCCTGTTCGCCCTGGAGGCGGACCGCAAGTTCGGCGCCCACATCTTCGACTCCGCCAACGGCGGCGCGTTGCTGTGGCAACACCTCTTCTGGTTCTTCGGCCATCCGGAGGTGTACATCATCGCCCTGCCGTTCTTCGGCATCATCTCCGAGGTCATTCCGGTCTTCTCCCGCAAGCCGATGTTCGGCTACACGGGTCTGATCGGCGCGACCATCGCGATCGCGGGTCTGTCCGTGACGGTGTGGGCGCACCACATGTACGTCACCGGCGGTGTGCTGCTGCCGTTCTTCTCCTTCATGACGTTCCTCATCGCGGTCCCGACCGGTGTGAAGTTCTTCAACTGGATCGGCACCATGTGGAAGGGCTCGCTGTCCTTCGAGACGCCGATGCTCTGGGCGACCGGCTTCCTGATCACCTTCACCTTCGGTGGTCTGACCGGTGTCATCCTGGCCTCGCCGCCGATGGACTTCCACGTCTCCGACTCCTACTTCGTGGTGGCCCACTTCCACTACGTCGTCTTCGGCACCGTGGTCTTCGCGATGTTCTCCGGCTTCCACTTCTGGTGGCCGAAGTGGACCGGCAAGATGCTGGACGAGCGCCTCGGCAAGATCACCTTCTGGACGCTGTTCATCGGCTTCCACGGCACGTTCCTGGTCCAGCACTGGCTGGGCGCCGAGGGCATGCCGCGCCGTTACGCCGACTACCTGGCGGCCGACGGCTTCACCGCGCTGAACACGATCTCGACGATCAGCTCGTTCCTGCTCGGCATGTCGATCCTGCCGTTCTTCTACAACGTGTGGAAGACGGCCAAGTACGGCAAGCCGGTCGGCGTCGACGACCCGTGGGGCTACGGCCGTTCCCTGGAGTGGGCGACCTCCTGCCCGCCGCCGCGGCACAACTTCATCACCATGCCGCGGATCCGCAGTGAATCCCCGGCGTTCGACCTGCACCACCCCGAGATCGCCGCTCTCGACCAGCTCGAGAACACCGGTCACGGCGACAAGGCCCTCGCTGGCGGCAAGGAGGCCGGCAAGTGAAGATCCAGGGCAAGATGTTCATGTGGCTGAGCGCATTCGTGCTCGTCATGGCGGTCGTCTACGGCTTCTGGTCGCAGGAACCGGCCGGCACCACGGCCCTCTTCCTGGCCTTCGGCCTGTGCATCATGATCGGCTTCTATCTCGGCTTCACGGCCAAGAGGGTCGACGTGGGCGCGCAGGACAACAAGGAGGCGGACGTCGCGGACGACGCCGGCGAGGTCGGGTTCTTCAGCCCGCACAGCTGGCAGCCGCTCTCGCTGGCCATCGGCGGCGCCCTCGCCTTCCTGTCGATCGCGATCGGCTGGTGGCTGATGTACTTCTCGCTGCCGATCATCCTGATCGGGGTCTGGGGCTGGGTCTTCGAGTACTACCGCGGTGAGAACCGCACCCAGTAACACGCGCCGAGCGCACAGGGGCCCGGACACTCCGAGAGGAGGGTCCGGGCCCCTTCTTCTGCCGCAATACATGTCACTCGTACGAGTCATTCGGCGTGCCGCTGTTGACCCTGCTTCCTAGCGTGGGGTCATGAGCCACACAGTGATCTCCCGCCCCCGCACCGCCGTGGGCTGCACGCTGCTGGTGATATCCCTCTGCGCGGGCGTCACCGCCTGCGGCTCGGACGGCAACCCGCTCGCCGCCCGCCCCTACGACGCCGCGGACCAGGTGTCCTTCAACGCCCCCTCCGAGGGCCGCGAGAAGGCCGACCCGGACAAGCCCCTCGAAGTCGTCGAGGACTCCGGCGGGCGCATCACGGACGTCACCGCCCACGACGCCTCAGGACGCTACGTGGCGGGCGAACTCGCCGCCGACGGCAGCCGCTGGCACAGCACCTCCCCGCTCGCCGCCAACGCCAGCTACACGGTCCGGGTGAGCACCGAGGACGAGGACGGCGCGCCCGGACGCAAGGTCGTCACCTTCGACACCGGCAAGCCGACCACCAAGAAGCGCCTGGACGTCACCTTCGGCCCCAGGGCGGGCACCTACGGCGTCGGCCAGCCGATCACGGCCGAGCTGAGCCAGCCCGTCAAGGTCAAGGCCCAGCGGGCCGTCGTGGAACGCGCCCTCAAGGTCTCCTCGACCCCCGCCACGGACGGCGCCTGGCACTGGGTGGACGACAAGAAGCTGCACTACCGTCCCAAGGACTACTGGCCCGCCCGGGCCACCGTCCAGGTCCGCAGCAACCTCCAGGGCATCAAGATCGGCGACCGGATGTGGGGCGGCAAGGCCAAGCCGCTGACCATCACCACCGCGGACAAGCTCATAGCCCTCACGGACGCAGCCGCCCACCGGATGACCGTCTACAAGAACGACGAGATCGTCCGGGAGATCCCGGTCACCACGGGCATGCCCGGTTACGACACGCGCAACGGCGTCAAGGTCGTCCTGGCCAAGGAGGGCACCGTCCGCATGACCAGCGCCAGCATCGGCGCCTCGGACTTCTACGACCTGGTGGTGCACCACTCGGTCCGGGTCACCCACAGCGGCGAGTACGTCCACGCCGCCCCCTGGTCCGTCGGCTCCCAGGGCTACGCCAACGTCAGCCACGGCTGCACCGGCATGAGCACCGAGAACGCGGCGTGGTTCTACGAAACCGTCCGCGAGGGCGACATCGTCAAGGTCGTGAACTCCGGCGGCGACACGATGGCGCCCTTCGGCAACGGCTTCGGCGACTGGAACCTCGACTGGGCGAAGTGGCGCACCGGCAGCGCCCTCGTGGGCGGCACCCCGGACGGCCCCACCGCGGCCGACAGAGCCCGCCTGCGCCCGCAGAGCGTCTGAACGCCCTCAGGGGCGCGGGGAACCGCGCGAACAACCCCCCACGCACCCAGGTCGCCATACAAGCGGAAGCGCCGAGTCCTCAGGCGTTCAAGGCCGCCTTCTCCCGCAGCAGGGACGCCAGCGCGGACGCGAACTCCACCGGTTCCACCGGCAAGGTCACGGCCGACTCCGCACGACTCCAGGTCGCCAGCCACGCATCCTGGGGCCGTCCCATCAGCAGCAGAACCGGCGGGCAGTCGAACACCTCGTCCTTGATCTGCCGGCACATCCCCATGCCGCCCATCGGCACGGCCTCGCCGTCCAGCACACAGACGTCGATCCCACCCCGGTCCAGCTCCGTGAGCACCGCGGCGGGAGTCGCGCACTCCACGAACTCCACCACGGGAACGTCCGGAGCCGGCCTTCGTCCCGTGGCGAGCCGCACCTGCTCCCGGGTGTTGGAGTCGTCGCTGTAGACCAGCACCGTGGCGGTCGGCTGCATTGTTCCTCCGTGACGTCAGCGTCGTAAGGACAGGCCCGTTGGGCCGGATGCTACTCCCTTGAAGACCACGTCAACACCGGTACGACCGGCTCAGACACTCCGAACGGCACCCCCCGGAGTGAGGGCGGGATAAGCGACCGACATAATGTCGGTCGTGGCGACAGCAACGACAGTAGAAACCGGGCACGCGCACCCGTCGGTCAACCGGCCGAACCTCACCAGCGTCGGAACCATCATCTGGCTGAGTTCCGAGCTGATGTTCTTCGCGGCCCTCTTCGCGATGTACTTCACCCTGCGATCGGTGACGGGTCCCGATCACTGGAAGGAGATGGCTGCCCATCTCAACTTCCCGTTCTCGGCGACGAACACCACCATCCTGGTGCTCTCTTCACTCACCTGCCAGCTCGGCGTCTTCGCCGCCGAGCGCGGTGACGTGAAGAAGCTCCGGATGTGGTTCATCGTCACCTTCGTGATGGGTGCGATCTTCATCGGAGGTCAGGTCTTCGAGTACACGGAGCTGGTCAAGGAGGCGGGCCTGTCCCTGTCCTCCGACCCGTACGGCTCGGTGTTCTACCTGACCACCGGCTTCCACGGCCTGCACGTGACGGGCGGTCTCATCGCCTTCCTGCTGGTCCTCGGCCGGACCTACGCGGCCCGGAGGTTCACCCACGAGCAGGCGACGGCCGCGATCGTCGTGTCCTACTACTGGCACTTCGTCGATGTCGTCTGGATCGGTCTCTTCGCCACGATCTACATGATCAAGTAGCAGGGCCCGCATCCGCGCGTGCTCGAAGAAGCGCGCATCCCAGAAGCATCGACGCAGAAGATCCTGACACCGGGGTAATCCGTGAAAAAGCTCTCCGCACGACGACGCCACCCGCTGGCGGCGCTCGTCGTCCTACTCCTCGCGCTGGCATGCACCGGGGGGCTGTACGCCGTGTTCGCACCCGCGGGCCAGGCGCAGGCCGACGAAACCGCCCAGTCCCTCACCATCGAGGAGGGCAAGAAGCTCTACGCCGTCGGCTGCGCCAGTTGCCACGGCACCGGCGGTCAGGGCACCTCCGACGGGCCGAGCCTGGTGGGTGTGGGCGCAGCGGCCGTAGACTTCCAGGTGGCCACCGGCCGGATGCCGGCCGCCACCTCCCAGGGCCCCCAGGTCCCGGAGAAGAAGAACATCTACTCGCAGGCCGAGATCGACCAGCTCGCGGCGTACATCGCCTCGCTGGGCGCCGGTCCGTCCGTCCCGACGGAGGAGCAGTACGGCCCCCAGGGTGCCGACATCGCCAAGGGCGGTGAGCTGTTCCGCAACAACTGCGCGCAGTGCCACAACTTCACCGGCAAGGGCGGCGCGCTGACGCACGGCAAGTACGCGCCGAGCCTCGAGGGCGTCTCCCCGAAGCACATCTACGAGGCCATGCAGACCGGCCCGCAGAACATGCCGTCCTTCCCCGACACCACGCTGTCGGAGAAGAACAAGAAGGACATCATCGCGTACCTCGACGCGGTCAACAGCGAAAAGACCGAGAGCCCCGGCGGCCTCGAACTGGGTGGCCTCGGGCCGGTCAGTGAGGGCCTCTTCGGCTGGATCTTCGGTCTCGGCGGTCTGATCGCCGTCGCCGTGTGGGTCGCCGCCCGGACCGCAAAGGCCAAGAAGTCATGAGTAGCCAAGACATTCCAGAAGAGAACCTGCCTGCCGCGCAGTCCGCAGGACATGACGAGCACGGGCACGGCGCGGTGAGCGTCGCGGACGACAAGCACCCGTTCGCCGACCCGGGCCTGCCGCCTCACGAGCACCGCATCCAGGACGTCGACGAGCGGGCCGCCAAGCGGTCCGAGCGCGCGGTCGCCCTGATGTTCACGACGTCGATGCTGGCCACCATCGCCTTCATCGCCGCGTTCGTGGCGATCCCGGTCGACAAGGCGGTCTACATCTGGCCGCTCGGCCACATCAGCGCCCTGAACTTCGCGCTGGGCATGACGCTCGGCATCGCGCTGTTCTGCATCGGCGCGGGCGCGGTCCACTGGGCCCGCACCCTGATGTCGGACGTGGAGGTCGCCGACGAGCGGCACCCGATCGAGGCGACGCCCGAGGTCCGCGAGAAGGTCTTCGCGGACTTCAAGCAGGGCGCCAAGGAGTCCGCGCTCGGCCGCCGCAAGCTGATCCGCAACACCATGCTCGGGGCGCTCACGCTGGTGCCGCTCTCCGGAGTCGTGCTGCTGCGCGACCTCGGCCCGCTGCCTGGTGAGAAGCTCCGCCACACGCTCTGGTCCAAGGGCAAGCTGCTCGTCAACATGAACACCAACGAGCCGCTGCGTCCCTCCGACGTCGCGGTCGGTTCGCTGACCTTCGCCAAGCCCGAGGGCCTGGAGGAGCACGACCACGACTTCCAGAACGAGATCGCCAAGGCCGCCCTGATGATCGTCCGGATCCAGCCGGAGAACATCAAGGACAAGCGCGAGCTCGAGTGGTCGCACGAGGGCATCGTCGCGTACTCGAAGATCTGCACCCACGTCGGTTGCCCGATCTCCCTGTACGAGCAGCAGACGCATCACGTGCTCTGCCCCTGCCACCAGTCCACCTTCGACCTCTCCGACGGTGCCCGAGTGATCTTCGGTCCCGCTGGTCACGCCCTGCCGCAGCTCCGCATCGGCGTGAACGACGAGGGCTACCTCGAGGCGCTCGGCGACTTCGAAGAGCCCGTCGGCCCTGCTTTCTGGGAGCGCGGATGAGCACTGCACAGACACGCCGCAAGGCGCCCGCGGGTGAGCGGGTAGCCGACTGGGCCGACGGCCGCCTCGGGATCTACTCCCTGGCCAAGGCCAACATGCGCAAGATCTTCCCGGACCACTGGTCCTTCATGCTGGGTGAGATCTGCCTCTACAGCTTCATCATCATCATCCTCACGGGTGTGTACCTGACGCTGTTCTTCCACCCGTCGATGAACGAGGTGGAGTACCACGGCAGCTACGTGCCGCTCCAGGGGCAGCTGATGTCGGAGGCGTTCGCCTCCACCCTGGACATCAGCTTCGACGTCCGCGGCGGTCTGCTCATCCGGCAGATCCACCACTGGGCGGCGATCATCTTCCTCGCCGGCATGTTCGTGCACATGATGCGCGTCTTCTTCACCGGCGCGTTCCGCAAGCCGCGCGAGATCAACTGGCTGTTCGGCTTCCTGCTGTTCGTCCTGGGCATGTTCACCGGTTTCACCGGTTACTCGCTCCCGGACGACCTGCTCTCCGGCACCGGTGTCCGCTTCACGCAGGGCGCGATCCTGTCCGTGCCGATCGTGGGCACGTACATCTCGATGTTCCTGTTCGGCGGGGAGTTCCCGGGCACCGACTTCGTCGCCCGGTTCTACTCGATCCACATCCTGCTGCTGCCGGGCATCATGCTCGGGCTCGTGGTCGGCCACCTGATCCTGGTCTTCTACCACAAGCACACCCAGTTCGCGGGTCCCGGCCGGACCAACAAGAACGTCGTCGGCATGCCGCTGCTGCCGGTCTACATGGCCAAGGCCGGAGGCTTCTTCTTCCTGGTCTTCGGTCTCATCTCGGCCCTCGCCGCGATCGCGACGATCAACCCGATCTGGGTCCTGGGCCCGTACCGGCCCGACCAGGTGTCCACCGGTGCCCAGCCCGACTGGTACATGGGCTTCGCCGAAGGCCTGATCCGGGCGATGCCGGGCTGGGAGATCAACCTCTGGGGCCACACCCTCGTCCTGGGCGTGTTCATCCCGCTGGTGCTCTTCGGTGTGTTCCTCGCGATCATCGCCCTCTACCCGTTCATCGAGTCGTGGGTCACCGGGGACAAGCGCGAGCACCACATCCTGGACCGGCCGCGCAACGCCCCGACCCGCACCGGCGTCGGTGTCGCGTGGGTCACCGGCTACATCATCATGCTGATCGGCGGTGGCAACGACATCGTCGCCACGCACTTCCATCTGTCGATCAACGCGGTGACCTGGTTCGTCCGGATCGGGTTCTTCGTCGGACCGGTCATCGCCTTCATCGTCACCAAGCGCATCTGCCTCGGCCTGCAGCGCCGGGACAAGGAGAAGGTGCTGCACGGCCGCGAGTCGGGCATCATCAAGCGCCTGCCGCACGGTGAGTTCATCGAGGTGCACGAGCCGCTCAGCCAGGAGCAGATGTACACGCTCACCGCGCACGAGCAGTACAAGCCGGCCGAGATCGGCCCGACGGTCGACGAGAACGGTGTCGAGCGCAAGGTGAAGGGCTCCGAGAAGCTGCGCGCCAAGCTCAGCGACGCCTACTACGGCGAGGGTGCCCAGATCCCGAAGCCCACCGCCGAGGAGTACCGGGAGATCACGAGCGGCCACGGCCACCACTGATCACTGCTTCGCCACGCCACACCGAAGGGCCCCGTCCGATCGTCGGACGGGGCCCTTCGCCGCGCTCGGGGCTGGATAGGGTGGACCTCGTTGAGATTCTCGTCCCGTAGTGCGGGACGCCTGACCCTGGAGCGGCTTATGAGCGCTGTGACCCCCGCTGGAGGCGACACCGCGGCGGGCCGCTCCTGGCCCCTGCTGCTGAACGGCCTGCTGGACGGCAGGCACCTGGGCGCCGACGACACCGCCTGGGCGATGGACCGCATCATGCGCGGTGAGGCGACCGAGGCGCAGATCGCCGGGTTCGTCGTGGCCCTGCGCGCCAAGGGCGAGACCGTCGAGGAGATCAACGGCCTGGTCCGCGCGATGTACGAGCATGCCAACGTGATCGAGGTGCCCGGGGCGACGGTCGACATCGTCGGCACCGGCGGTGACGGCGCGAAGACGGTCAACATCTCCACGATGTCCTCGATCGTCGTCGCGGGCACCGGCGCGAAGGTCGTCAAGCACGGCAACCGGGCCGCGTCCTCGGCGTCCGGGGCCTCCGACGTGCTGGAGAAGCTCGGGGTCAACCTGGAACTGCCGCTGCACCGGGTCGCCGAGGTGGCCGAGGAGGCCGGGATCACCTTCTGCTTCGCGGTGAAGTTCCACCCGGCGCTGCGGCACGCGGGCGCGGCCCGCGGCCAGTTGGGTATCCGCACGGTGTTCAACGCCCTCGGCCCGCTGACCAACCCGGCCCGGGTCCGGGCCCAGGCCGTCGGCGTGGCGGACCCCCGCATGGCGCCGATCGTCGCGGGCGTGTTCGCCGAACGCGGCAACTCGTCCCTGGTCTTCCGGGGTGACGACGGCCTCGACGAGCTCACCACCACGGCCACGTCCCGGGTCTGGATCGTCCGGGACGGCGAGGTGACCGAGGAGGCCTTCGACCCCCGGGACGTGGGCCTCGAACTGGTCCCCGTCGAGGCTCTGCGTGGCGCGGACGCCTCCTACAACGCGGAGGTCGCGCGGCGGCTGCTGGACGGAGAGACGGGGCCGGTGCGGGACGCGGTGGTGCTGAACTCGGCCGCGGCCCTGGTGGCCCTGGAGCCCACCACCGCGCCACTGGCCGATCAGATCCGCGCCGCGATGGTGAAGGCGGCCGAGTCGATCGACTCCGGTGCGGCGAAGCGGACGCTGGAGCGCTGGGTGGCCGCGAGCAACACGTAGGGAACCGGGACGGCGTCCCGCGATCCGGACTCGGGTTGCGGGACGCCGATCTTTTCGCGTACGTTCCCGGCAGGTCATGAGTGACAGTCATGAGGCCCCGGCCGACTGTCCGGCAACCCTCCGTCCGTGGCGGGGTGCCCCGGGTGAAGACCAGGCCGCAGGCAGCGAGGTCTGTGGCAAGCGCGTGACGAGGAGTCTCTCGTGAACCAGCGAATGCGATAGGGCCGCAGAGCCCCGCCTCCGCATCCCCTCTTTCCTTCACCCCCGCTTGTAGCCGTATGTGCTCGCGGGCGGATTCCACCTGCCGTCACGGGAGTTCACCCATGTCCGTCTCCACCGTTGCCGCCGATCAGTCTGTTTGTGCCCCGCTGCCCGTTCTGGGCCGGGATGTCACCGTCCCGCTCGTGACCGGGGGCGAAGTCACCTACGCCGCGCTCGACTACGCCGCCAGCGCCCCGGCCCTCCAGCGGGTCTGGGACGACGTGGCCGCCTACGCGCCGTACTACGGCAGCGTGCACCGCGGGGCCGGGTACCTGTCCCAGCTGTCGACCGACTTGTTCGAGAACGCCCGCCGGACCGTCGCGGAGTTCCTCGACTGCCGCGAGGGCGACCAGGTGATCTTCACCCGCTCCACCACCGACTCCCTCAACCTCCTCGCCGCCGCGCTCCCCGCCGACTGCCAGGTCTTCGTCTTCGAGACCGAGCACCACGCCGCCCTGCTGCCCTGGCGCAACGCCCGCGTGACGTGCCTCGACGCCCCGCGCAGCCCCCGTGAGGCCGTCGAGACCCTGGAGCGCGCCCTGGCCGGCCGGTCTGTGTCGACCGAGGGGGGCCACGGGCCGGCCTTGGTCTGCGTCACCGGCGCCTCGAACGTCACCGGCGAGCTGTGGCCCGTACGGGAACTCGCCGCGGCCGCGCACGCCCACGGTGCGCGGATCGTGCTGGACGCCGCCCAGCTGGCCCCGCACCACCCGGTGTCCGTCGCCGGCCTCGACGTGGACTGGGTCGCCTTCTCCGGGCACAAGCTGTACGCGCCCTTCGGCTCGGGCGTCCTGGCCGGACGGGCCGACTGGCTGCGCGCCGCCGAGCCGTATCTCGCGGGCGGCGGCGCCAGCCGCAAGGTCGGCCGGCGGGATGACGGGGGAGTGGACGTGGAGTGGCACGACAGCGCCGCCCGCCATGAGGCCGGTTCGCCCAACGTCATCGGCGCCTACGCCGTCGCCTCGGCCTGCAAGGCGCTGACCGAGGCCGGTTTCGACACCCTCGTGGCCCGTGAGCAGTACCTCATCCGCGCGGTCCGGGAGGGTCTCGCCGGCGTTCCCCAGGTGCGGTTCCTGTCCCTCTTCGGGGACGACGCCCCGCGGGTCGGGGTGCTCTCCTTCGTCGTCGAGGGCTGGAACAGCTCCCACTTCGCCGCCGCCCTGTCCGCCGAGTACGGCATCGGCGTGCGGGACGGGCTGTTCTGCGCCCATCCGCTGGTGCGCACGCTGCTCGGCAGCGACCCGCAGTCGCAGGGGGAGTGCGGGTCGCCGGAGGCCGTGCCCGGGGAGAAGTCGCTCAACGCCATCCGGGTCAGCTTCGGCGCGGGCACGCCGGACGAGCACGTGGAGCGGTTCGTGCGGGCGGTGCGGGAGCTCGTGACGGACGGGGCGAAGTGGAACTACCGCACCGAGGACGGGCGCTGCGTGCCGGACACCTCCGCCTGAGCCGGTGGGCGGCTGCCCGGGACGATCATCCGCGGGGCGGGTTCGGGGGTGTCCGTGAGCAGGTCACGCGCGCGGGGCGGGACGCGACGGCCTCAGTTGTCCAGGCCGATCGAGAATGCCGCCTCCAGGTCGTGCTGCGAGTACGTACGGAACGCCACGTGCGTGTCGGTCCCCTCCACTCCGGGGATCTTGCTGATCCGGCCCGGGATGACCTCCGCCAGGTCCTCGTGCTCCTTCACCCGGACCATCGCGATCAGGTCGTAGGTGCCGGTGACGGAGAAGACCTCGCTGACGCTGTCCAGCGCCGCGATCGACTCGGCGATCTCGGGGATCCGGTCCACGCTGGTCTTGATCAGGACGATCGCGGTGATCACGGCTGGTTCTCTCCCTCGGGGGCCGGAGCAGGGGCGGCCTTCACTCTAGTAGGGCTGGTGGGGCGGCCGTAGCGGACCGACGCATAGCCGAAGCCCAGACCGAACCCGATGAGGTGGGCGAGGTAGGCCACCCCCGGCCCGTCCGAGGCCCGCCCCGCCGCCAGCCACTGCAGCGCCGCCCAGAACGGCAGTACGACCCACGCCGGGAAGCGCACCGGAAGGAAGAAGAGGAACGGCAGGAGACTGGTGACCCGGGCGCGGGGGAACAGGTACAGGAACGCGCCGAGGACCGCCGAGATCGCCCCCGAGGCGCCGACCAGGGACTGCTCGGAGTGCGCGTTGGCGACGGTGTAGCCCAGCAGGGCCAGGTAGCCGCAGCCGACGTAGAACAGGGTGAACTGCACGCGGCCCATCCGTTCCTCGGTCATCGCCCCGAAGACGTAGAGGAAGAGCATGTTGCCGAGCAGGTGCACCCAGCTGCCGTGGACGAAGAGCGCCGTCGCGGGCGTGAGGGCCGACCCCGCGGACCCTTCGAACAGTTCTGCGGGAATCACCCCCCAGCGCCGGAAGTAGGCCCGCTGTACGGCCAGGAGCTCGTCGCCGGTGCCGTACGCCGGGTTCAGGCCCGAGGCGGGTCCGGCCAGGAAGGACAGACAGCACAGGGCGATCAGTGAGTACGTCACCGGCGCCGACGACCCCCTGACCGATCTGCCGGCCCGGACGATCGACGCACTCCACTTGGAGATCATGAGCACAAAGCATGACGCAAACGGACGCAACCACCCAGGTCGCCTCGCCGCCGTGGACGGGCAGGCGGCGAGGACCCGCCAGGCCGTAGGGTTACGAGCCATACGCACCGGGGATGCCGGTCGCGTCACGGACACTAGAAGGAAAGAGAACAGGTCACGATGACGGTTCCCCTGCCGACCGCCGAGACGCGGTGGCGCTGCACCCTCTGCGGCAACCTCACGAGGTTCGACGTGACCCGCTCGTCGAAGGTCGTCGAGTACGTCCACCTCGACCTGGCCGGAGAGCCGAAGGTCGAGGAGCGCGAGGTGCTCAGTGAGAGCATCGAGTCGGTGCGCTGCCGCTGGTGCAACGCGGTGGACCAGGTGGAACTCGTGGACAGGCCGGGCGCCGGCTCCTGACGGGAGGCGGCCCCGCACAGGCATTGGGGTGTGACGGATGGTGGAGACCACGGGCGGGGGGCCGGGGGACGGCGCCGCCGAGGTGCTCGACCGTCCCCTGCCCGACGGTGTGCGCCGCAGGGTCGTGCAGATCGTCTCCGACGGCTTCGGCTCGCTGACGGTGGGCGAGCTGCCCGCCCAGCTCAGGCAGTACGCCAGGTTCGCCCCGAACCGCAGGGCCAAGTTCGCCGGCAACGCGATGGCCGCGGCGCTGGAGACCGATCCGCTGTTCCGGCAGCGCATCGGGGAGAACCTCAGAGAGACCCAGCCGGAACTGACCGGCGCTCTCGACTCAGGCTCCCCGCCCCCGGCCGCGGACCCGCTCGACGTGGCGGCCGCGGCCTACGTACTGCGGCCGCCCGGCTGGGTGAAGCTGGTCACCGCCGCCGGCGAGGAGGCCCAGCGGGCCGACGCCGAGCGCGCCGACGAGGAGAGCCGGGCCGAGCTGGAGCGGCTGCGCGCCGAACTCGACCGGGCCCGTGACCACACCCGGGCCGAGACCGAGCGGCTGCGCACGGAGCTGGAATCGGCCAAGAAGGAGACCGAGTCCCTGCACCGCAAGCTGCGCGCCGCCCTCAGCGACGTCAAGCGCGGCGAGGCCGCCCTGCGCAAGGTGCACGGTGAGATCGAGGCCATCCGCGCCGAGGGGCACGCCCAGGTGTCCGCCGCCGAGAGCGAGACCCGGCGGCTGAAGTCCCGGCTGGGCGAGACCGAGGCCGCCCTGGAGGCCGCGCGTCGGGCCGCCCGCGAGGGCCGCAGCGTCGAGGACATGCGGGTACGCCTGCTGCTGGACACCCTGCTGGACGCGACCCAGGGGCTCCGGCGTGAACTGGCCCTGCCGCCCGTGTCGGTGCGGCCCGCCGAGACAGTCGACGCCGTCGAGCCGGGCCGGATGACCCCCAAGGACATCGCCGCCCGCGCCCTGTCCGAGAACGACCCGCAGGTCCTCGACCAGCTGCTGGCGCTGCCGCAGGCGCATCTGGTCGTCGACGGCTACAACGTCACCAAGACCGGCTATCCGCAGATGCCGCTGGAGAAGCAGCGCCTCAGGCTGCTCGGACAGCTCTCCCAGCTGGCCGCGCAGAGCGGCGCGGAGGTGACCTGCGTCTTCGACGGCGCCGAACTCGCCGCACCGGTGCTGCTGGCCCCGCCGCGCGGGGTGCGCGTGCTGTTCTCGAAGCCGGGCGTCACCGCCGACGAGCTCATCCGCCAGCTGGTGCGGGCCGAACCGCCGGGCCGCCCGGTCATCGTGGCGTCCACGGACCGCGAGGTCGCCGACGGCGTGGCCCGCGCGGGCGCCCGCCCGGTCGCCTCGGCCATGCTCCTCAAGCGCCTTTCGTGAGCCTAGGGGGCGTACGCACCATGCGTAACGTCCGGGCGTGATGCCTGAATTGATGGCGTCTGTGGGCCACGTTGCGTCAAGAGGGCCTTACCGCCTGTGAGTCCAGAGGAAAAGTTGGCCTACCGTGACGCGATTTTTCATCTGAGGATTTGAACTGATCACAGGAAGGTCACTAGGGTCAGGCCGAACCTCCGCTCGGGTGATCACTCATCGGGAGAGACGGCGGAGGGGCCAGAAGGAGCTTTTCACCCGTGGCGTCCCACCGTCGTCCGAAGCAGCCGAGCCGCGCACGTGTGACCGTGCTGACCACCGCCGCCGCCGCTGCCGTCGCCTTCAGCTCGCAGGCCGCCAACGCGGCCCCCAGTGAGAAGCCGAGCAAGGACGAGGTCAAGGCCAAGGTCGACAAGCTCTACGAAGAGGCGGAGCAGGCCACCGAGAAGTACAACGGGGCCAAGGAGAAGCAGGAGAAGCTCCAGAAGGAGATCTCCACCATCCAGGACAACGTGGCCCGCGGCCAGGAGGAGCTCAACGAGCTCCGCGACGGCCTGGGTCTGGCCGCCGCGTCGCAGTACCGCACGGGCTCCATCGACCCCTCCGTCCAGCTGTTCCTCTCCGCGAACCCCGAGGACTACCTCGACAAGGCCTCCACGCTCGACCAGTTGAGCAGCCAGCAGGTCGAGGCGCTGAAGAAGGTCCAGGAGAAGCAGCGCGAACTCGCCCAGGAGCGCGCCGAGGCCTCCGACAAGCTCAAGGACCTCGCCTCCACCCGGACCGAACTCGGCGAGAAGAAGAAGGAAGTCCAGGGCAAGCTCGCCTCGGCGCAGAAGCTGCTCAACAGCCTCTCCGCCGCCGAGAAGGCCAAGCTCGCCGAGGAGCAGAACCGTGCCAGCCGGGCCAGTGAGCGCGACGCCCTCACGGCCGACGTCCCGCCCGGCTCGGGCCGTGCCGCCGCCGCCTTCGCCTTCGCCCAGGGCCAGCTCGGCAAGCCCTACGTCTACGGCGCCACCGGCATGAGCTCCTTCGACTGCTCCGGCCTCACCTCCCGGGCCTACGCCGCCGCCGGTGTGCAGATCCCGCGCACCTCCGAGGCGCAGACCGGAGCCGGCACCAAGATCTACTCGGTCAGCCAGCTCAAGGTCGGCGACCTGGTCTTCTTCTTCAACGACCTGCACCACGTGGGCCTCTACGCCGGCAACGGGCAGATCATCCACGCCCCGCGCACCGGCACGGTCGTCCGCTACGAGTCGATGAACACCATCGGCGGCCCGTTCATGTTCGGCGTCCGGGTCTGATCCTCGCGCCGCGAGGTCCCTCGAACTCTCCCCGGCGTCCCGGAGATCGGACACCACGTCCGCCGTTCGGGCGAATCACGACAGCTCCGAGTGAGCCCACGCCCCGCCATTGACCTGCGTCAGCGGCGGGGCGTCGTGCCGGACACCCACGGATGGTCGTTGGCGGCACCCTGTCACGGGGCTACTGTCTGCCGCGTTCCAAGTCCGCCAGCGGAAGGAGAGCGGCTTCCCGTGGGGTCCCATCGCCGCCTTGCCACGTCCGGGTTCGACCGGGGCGCCAGTGTCGCCGTCGGTTTCCTGTCCGTTTCCGCCGCCGCCCTGGGGGCGGTACCGGCCGGCGCCGCACCGTACGACGACACCCGGGCCACGGTGGACCGGCTCTACGAGCAGGCCGAGAAGGCGACCGAGGCCTACAACGAAGCCGACGAACGCGCCGACGAGCTGCGCGCCGAGGTCGGCACCGCCCGGGACCGCATCGCCCGCCGGCAGCAGCGGATCAACTCCATGCGCGAGTCCCTCGGTTCGCTCGCCGGCGCCCAGTACCGCTCGGGGGGCATCGACCCCTCCCTCGCCCTGCTGCTCTCCGCCGACCCGGACGACTACCTCGACCGCGCGTCCCGGCTCGACCGCCTCACCGCCCACCAGGCCGGTGAGCTGAGGGAGCTGCAGGACGCCATGCGCGAACTCGCCCAGGAGCGCGAGGAGGCCGCGGGCAAGCTCCGCGAACTGGAGAAGAGCCGCAAGGCCGTCGCCGCCCACAAGAAGACCGTCGAGCGGAAGCTCGCCGCGGCCCGGCGGCTGCTCAACTCCCTGCCGGACGACGAGCGCGACGCCTACGGCCGCGCCTCCCGCTCCGGGCGCGGCGGCATGGCCGGCCTCGACGGCGCCACCGCCGCCTCGGGACGTGGGTCCGCCGCCGTCGCCGCCGCCCGCAGCGCGCTCGGCAGACCCTACGTCTGGGGGGCCAACGGGCCCTCGGGCTTCGACTGTTCGGGCCTGATGCAGTGGTCGTACGCACAGGCCGGGGTCGCCCTGCCGCGCACCTCGCAGGCCCAGCGCTACGCCGGCCGGCAGGTCCCGCTGTCCGAGGCGCGCCCCGGTGACCTGGTCGTCTACCGGGGCGACGCCAGCCATGTCGGGATGTACACGGGCAACGGCCAGGTCATCCACGCGCCCTACCCCGGCGCGCCCGTGCGCTACGACCCGGTCGGGATGATGCCCGTCTCGTCGGTCACCAGGGTCTGACCCGCGCGGCCCGTCGCCCGTACGATCGGGAACGTGGCTGGTCGAAGGTCGGGATCCGGGGTGGTGGCACTCGTTGTGCTGCTCGTCGCCCTGGCCGGGTGCGGCGGGCGGCCGGCCGCGGACAGCGCCACGGCCGACGTCCAGCGGCTCTTGGACCGGCGGGCCGCCGCGGTCCTCGACCGCGACGAGCGGGCCTACGAACGGACGGGCCGGGGCACCGATTTCGCCCGGCTGCGCGCGATGCCCGTGGCCGCCTGGTCGTACCGCGTCACCGGGTTGCGCCGCAGCGGCGACACGGCCACGGCCGACGCCGAGCTGCGCTATCGCGTCGCCGGGTACGATCCGGCGCCGGTGACCGCCGGTCGCACCCTGCGGCTGAGCCGCGACGTGGGCGGGCAGTGGTCCGTCGACACCGACCGGCCCGCGCGGAAGTCCGCGCAGCAGCTCTGGGACCAGGGGACGGTGCAGCTCGTCCGGGGACGCCACAGCCTCGTCCTCGGCGTCGGGCAGTCGGGACGGTCGCTGAGCGACTTCGCGGACCTGGCCGACCGTGCGGTGCCCGCCGTGTCGGACGCGTGGGGCGCGGACTGGAGCAGACGGGTCGTAGTGCTCGTGCCGAAGTCACTGGAGGGGATGGCGGGGCTCCTCGGCTCGCCCGCCTCCTCCTACCGGGGGATCGCGGCGGTCACCACCGGCGAGACGGGCGCGCGGCGACGGGCACCGGCGGACCGCATCATCGTCAACCCGGATGCGTTCGCGCTCCTCGGCGGCCCCGGCGAGCAGGTCGTCGTCACCCACGAGACCACCCACGTCGCCACCCGCGCCCGCACCACCGCCGCCACACCCCTGTGGCTGTCCGAGGGGTACGCCGACTGGGTCGGCTACCGCGCCGCCGGCCGCACCCCCGCCGAGGCCGCGCCCGAGCTGTCCCGGTCGGTGAGCGAGGGCCGGATCCCCGCCGCGCTGCCGGAGGACGAGGACTTCGGCTTCACCGGCGACGCGAGCCGCCTGGCCCGCGCATACGAGAGTGGCTGGACGGCGTGCCGGCTGATCGCCGACCGCTGGGGCGAGTCCCGGCTGCGCGCGTTCTACCGGGCCGTGGGGGCGCACGGGAAGCGGGCCGGGGCGGTTGAGGACGCCATGCGGGAGGTACTGGGGACGACACCGCAGGCCTTCACGACTGAGTGGCGGGAGTCCCTGCGGGGGCAGCTGGGCTGACGTGCGAGCGGGACCATCGGCGGTTTCACTCCGGCCGGTCGAGCACCTCGACGGCCTCCCGCAGCCAGGCCCGTTCCGCCTCGCCCGTCGCGCGGGCCACCCTGAGCATGCCCTGGCGGAACAGGTCCTCCGCCTCCTCGGCACGGACCGGCTTGCCGGACGCGTAGAAGAAGCTCGTCGGGGTCTCCAGGAACTCCAGCCGGCGGCGGAGCACCGCGGCCTGCTCGTGCCGGTCGGGCAGGTGGCGCAGGAAGGCCAGGACCGTGTTGAAGCGGACCTGGTCGGTGATCTCGGTCTGCTTCGGGTGACGCAGGCGCTGCAGCAACTCCTCGCGGCCCTTCCCGGTGAGGGCGAGGATCCGGCGCGGGGCCGCGCTCGCGCCAGGCTCGGTGCGCTGGTCGAGCAGGCCCGCTGTGGTCAGCCGGGTGATCGCGGGGTAGAGCGCGCCGTCGCTCACCGGCCGGACATGCCCGGTCAGCGCCTTGATGCGCTCCTTCAGCTCATAGCCGTGCAGCGGCTCCTCGGCCAGGAAGCCCAGGATCGACAGCTCCAGCATGGTCCTCCTTGCGGGTGGATGACACTGCATGCTACCTCTTAACGAGCTACCTCGAATCGATATAGCTCGGTTCGAGGTCGCTCGACCTCAGGGGGACCGCCACCGTGAACGCCCACCGCAGACAGCTCGTGCTGCTCGCCCGCCCCGTCTACTTCTCCCTGCTCGCCCCCGTCGCCGCCGGGATCATCAACACCGTCTGGGTCGCCGGACTGGGCGGGCCGGCCGTGGCCGCCGTCGCCGTGGCGACCAACACGGAGAACGTGCTGCTCGGCATCGCCCTGGTCTTCGGCTCCGGCACGACCGTGCTGGTCGCCCACGCCCGGGGCGCCCGCGACCCCGGCGCGGTGCGGGCCGCGGTGCGTGGCGGATGGGCCTTGTGGGCCCTGGTGACACCCCTGGTCGTGGCGGGCGGCCTGCTGGGGCGTGAACCGCTGGCCCGGCTGGTGCTGGGCGGACCGGACAGCTCCGCCTTCCCGCTCGCCGTCGCCTACCTCACGGTCTCCCTGCCCGGCATGGCCGTCTTCTTCGCGCAGCAACTCGTCGACGGCCTCCTCAAGGGCACTGGCGACACCCGAACTCCGATGCGCCTCGCCCTCTTGGCCAATGGCCTGGTACTGGTTCTGGACCCGCTCTTCATCCACCTCCACGGTGTCCGGGGCGCCGCCGCCGCGACGGTGCTGGCCCGATGCGTGGCGCTCGGGGCCGGACTCGTCGCCGTCCGGCGCAACGCCCTGCTGCGGACGGCCCGCGGGGTGCAACCGGGCGAGTCCCCGGGCGCCTGCCTCCGGCGGACGCTGAGGACCGGCCTGCCCATGTCCGCCGACTTCACCGTGCGGCAGACCGGCACCCTCGTCCTGGTCGCGATCGTGGCCCGGCTCGGGGTGACGGCGGTGGCCGCGTACGCGATCGCCTACAAGGTCATGTACGTGGCGACCATGGCCTTCTACGCCGTCCGGCAGGCCGCCTCCATCCACACCGCGCACACGTGCGGGGCCGGGCTGGACGAGCGGCGGGCGATCGGCCGGCAGGCCGTGCTTCTCGCCGGTGCTCTCGGGCTCACCGCGGCCGCTGTGCTGTCCGTCGCCGCCCCCTGGATCATGGCCGCCTTCGGCGCCGGGCCCACGGTCGCGCGGGAGGGCGTGCTGTTCCTGCGCTGCGCCGGCCCCTACCTGCTGCTGATGAGCTGCCTCATCGCGCTGGGCGGGGTCTTCGAAGGCAGTGGGGGAGCCTCGGTGCTGCTGCGGGTGAGCGTGCTCGGGACGGCCGTCCAGCTCGGACTCGCCTACGGCCTGGCCGGGCTGGGGCTGCCCGGGGTGTGCCTGGCGCTCGCGCTGGCGACGGGTGTGCAGTGTGGCCTGGCCGGACTGCTGGCGCGGTGGGTCCCGGCTCAGGAGGAGACGGGAGTCTCCCCGGCGCGGGCGGGCTGAGGGGGCACGGGGGCGGGGAGCGTACCGGGGACCGTCGCCTTCCACAGGGCCCGGGCCGCGGTCAGCGTGGCGGCCACCAGGAGAGCGTTGCGCAGGAACAGCAGGGTCAGACCGAGGCCGTCGCCGGCCACCACGCTGCCGAAGTAGAGCGGGAACTCCAGCACCGTCACGAAGCTCGCCACCAGTACCAGGACGACCGGCAGCCGCATCCGGCTCCCCGGGAAGTACAGGCACACCGCCGCCAGCCCGACCAGCCACACCATGTACTGCGGGCTGATCACCCGGCTGGTGGTGGTGAACATCAGCACCGCCACGAAGGCCGCGTCGGCGAGCGTGTGCTCCGCGAAGCGCCGGGCCAGCAGCCGCCACAGCACCAGCCAGCCGAAGGCCGCCCCGGTCAGGAACAGCGCGCCCGTGCTCACCTCGCTCACATACGGCCCGAGGAACTCGATCGATCCGTAGTTCAGCTTCACCTCACCCTGCCAGCCGAAGTGCCGGGCGACATGGAAGACCAGCCCGCCCAGCGACTCCACCTCGGTGCCCCGGTCCCGCTGGAACGTCAGGAACGCGAACGCACCCGGCATGGCCACGGCGAACACACCCGTCACCGCGATGCCCGTCACCAGGGCCGACACCCAGGCGCTACGGCGGCGGGCGGCCAGCAGCAGCATCACCGGCCAGACCTTCAGCAGAGCGCCGAAGGCGGCCAGGGCACCCATCGCCCGCGGGTGCCGGGCGCCCGCGAGCAGCGCGGCCATCGCCACCGCCGTGACCATCACGTCGTAGCGGGCGTACACCGTCGGCCCGAGCAGCGGCACGCCGATCACCCACACCCAGGCACCGCGCAGCGACCGGCCCGGGCGGCGTCCCGCCCAGGTCATCAGGGCCAGCACGGCCGCGTCGGTGACGCAGACCAGCACGAAGAACGCGGTCGCGTAGTCCAGGAAGGGCAGCAGGCCGGGGGAGAGGATCGCCAGCGCGGCGGCGGGCGGGTACTGCCAGGTGACATCGTGCAGAGGGAACGTTCCGCTGCTCAGGACGCCGTACCAGCCCTGGTAGATCACGTGCACGTCGCTGGTCACGTCCGGGCCGGGGAAGACGTACACCTTCAGGACGAACAGCAGCAGCAACAGCCTCGTGAGACACCAGACCACCGGCAGCCATGCCGGGGACCGCCTCAAGCCCGTCGTCTTCACGTGATCCCGCCCGTTCGCATGCCGTGTCGAGGGCCATGATGGGCCCGCCGCCTGTGAGCGTGCCATATCTGCCGCGGCGCGGAGCTGTGAGGGGCGGTTCGGTAGGGTCGGCGGCGTGCGCAAGACCCTGATCGTGACGAACGACTTCCCGCCCCGGCCCGGTGGCATCCAGGCGTTCCTGCACAACATGGCGCTGCGGCTGGACCCGCAGCAGCTGGTCGTCTACGCGTCCACGTGGAAGCGGAGCCGGGAGGGCGTAGAGGCGACCCGCGCCTTCGACGCCGAGCAGCCCTTCACCGTCGTACGGGACCGCACGACCATGCTGCTGCCGACTCCGGGCGCCACCCGCCGGGCCGTCGGGCTGCTGCGGGAGCACGGCTGCACCTCGGTGTGGTTCGGGGCGGCGGCCCCACTCGGTCTGATGGCCCCGGCGCTGCGCGACGCGGGCGCCGAGCGGCTGGTCGCCACCACGCACGGCCACGAGGCGGGCTGGGCCCAGCTGCCGGCCGCCCGGCAGCTGCTGCGGCGGATCGGCGACGCCACCGACACGATCACCTACCTCGGCGAGTACACCCGCTCGCGCATCGCCCCCGCCCTGACGCCCGAGGCCGCCGCGCGCATGGCGCAGCTGCCGCCCGGCGTCGACGAGAAGACCTTCCACCCCGGATCGGGCGGCGACGAGGTGCGGGCCCGGCTGGGTCTGACGGACCGGCCGGTGGTGGTCTGCGTCTCCCGGCTGGTGCGGCGCAAGGGCCAGGACACCCTGATCCGGGCCATGCCCCGCATCCTCGCCGCCGAGCCCGACACCGCCTTGCTGATCGTCGGCGGCGGCCCTTACGAGAACGACCTGCGGCGGCTCGCGCGCGAGACCGGGGTCTCCTCGGCCGTGCGCTTCACCGGCGCCGTGCCCTGGTCGGAGCTGCCCGCCCACTACGGCGCCGGTGACGTCTTCGCGATGCCCTGCCGCACCCGGCGCGGCGGCCTCGACGTCGAGGGCCTCGGCATCGTCTACCTGGAGGCCTCCGCGACGGGTCTCCCGGTCGTCGCCGGCGACTCGGGCGGCGCCCCGGACGCGGTCCTGGACGGCGAGACGGGCTGGGTGGTGAGAGGCGGCGACCCGGAGGAGACGGCCGACCGCATCTCGGTCCTCCTCGGCGACGCCGAGCTGCGCCGCAGGATGGGCGAGCGGGGGAGGGAGTGGGTCGAGGAGAAGTGGCGCTGGGACCTGCTGGCGGAGAAGCTCAGAAGCTTGCTCTAGGGAAACAAGGGGCGCGAGGAACTGCGCGACAAGCCACCACCCGCACCCGCCCACAAGGATCAAGCCGCACCCCACTAGGCGGAACCGCATAATCCGCCGATGCTGCGCCCATGACAGCTAACCTGACGCATCGTCACCTGACAAGACGTCAAATCCTGGGCGTGGCAGCCCTGCAGACCGCAGCCGCCCTCGGCTTCACGCGCATCGGCCTCGAAAGTGCCCGGGCCGCTCAGCCCGACGCAGTCGACACCGCCCCCGCGATCGTCGTCGGCTCCGGCTACGGCGGCGCCGTGGCCGCTCTCCGTCTCGGCCAGGCCGGCATCCGCACGATCGTCCTGGAGATGGGCCGCCTCTGGAACACCCACGGCCCCGACGGCAAGGTCTTCTGCACCACCAGCGCACCCGACCACCGTTCCATGTGGTTCCGCACCCGCACCGAGGCCCCCCTCGGCTCCTTCCTCTGGCTGGACGTCGTCAACCGGGACATCGGCCGCTACCCGGGCGTCCTGGACCGCGTGCACTTCGACCACATGTCGGTCTACGTCGGCCGGGGCGTCGGCGGCGGCTCCCTGGTCAACGGCAGCATGGCGGTCACCCCGCCCCGGTCGTACTTCGCCGAACAGTTCCCGACCGTCGACGCCGACGAGATGTACGGCACGTTCTTCCCGCGCGCCCGGGCCGCCCTGGGGGTGAACACCGTCGACCCGGCCTGGTTCGAGTCGACGGAGTGGTACCGCTTCACCCGCGTCTCCCGCAAGCACGCCGAGAAGACCGGCCTGCGGACCACCTTCGTGCCCAGCGTCTACGACTTCGGCCACATGCGGCGCGAGGCGGCCGGCACCGCCCCGAAGTCGGCGCTCGGCGGCGAGGTCATCTACGGCAACAACCACGGCAAGCGCAGCCTCGACAAGACGTACCTCGCCGGCGCGCTCGGCACCGGCAAGGTCACCGTCCACACCCTGGAGAAGGTGCGTGCGATCAGCCGCGCGCCGGACGGCACCTACGTACTGACCGCCGACCGCATCGACGAGACCGGCCGCGTCGTCGGGACGAAGGAGTACGGCTGCACGTACCTCTACCTCGGCGGCGGCAGCCTCGGCACCACCGAACTGCTGCTGCGCGCCCGGGAGACGGGCACCCTGCCCGGCCTCGACGCCAGTGTCGGCGCCGGCTGGGGCACCAACGGCAACGTGATGCTGGGCCGGGCCAACCACCTGTGGGACACGGTCGGCGCGAACCAGTCGACCATGCCGGTCATGGGCATCGACGACTGGGCGAACGCCGCCAACCCGGTCTTCGCCGAGATCGCCCCGCTGCCGACGGGCCTGGAGCACTGGGTGAGCCTCTACCTGGCGATCACCAGGAACCCGGAACGGGCTTCCTTCTCCTACGACACCGGCTCGGACCGGCTGCGGCTCGGCTGGACGGCCGCCCACTCCGCGGTCTCCGTCGCCATGGCGAAGAAGCTCTTCGACCGGATCAACGCGGCCAACGCGACGATCTACCGGTACGACCTGTTCGGCTCGAAGAGCAAGGTCTTCGCCGACGACTTCACCTACCACCCGCTGGGCGGCTGCGTGCTGGGCCGGGCGACGGACGACTACGGGCGGGTCAAGGGATACTCCCGGCTGTACGTCACCGACGGCTCGCTCGTGCCCGGGTCGCTCGGGGTCAATCCCTTCGTGACCATCACCGCCCTCGCCGAACGCACGATGGCGCGGGTGCTCGCGGAGGACATGGCGCCCTGAGGGCGGTCCGGCCACGCCTCACATGTACTGGAAGTACCGGTCGTACCAGGCCAGCGGAAGATCGTCTTCCTCCTCTTCTTCCTCCTCGTCCGCGGACGAGGCCGCCGCCAGCGCCGCCAGAAGCGCCTCGCCGGCCTCGTCGTCCCCCAGGTGAGTCGGTCCGTCGTACGGCTCCATGAGCAGTGCGATGGGCACGTAGACACAGCCGAGTTCGGTACACAGCTCGTCGAGCCAGGTCACGAACTCGTCGTCCAGGCCTTCCTCACAGCCGGGCAGACCCCATCGCCTTCCCGTTCCGGCGGTGACGAAGGGACCGAAATTGCTTATCAGCACCCACAGGGGCCGGCCCGTCCCCGTGGCCTCAGCAGGGACCGAAGCGGCACCGAGGAAGCTCGAGTCCTGCCCCATGCCGGCCGACACGGACGGTCCGAACCGCCCCTCCAAGGCGTCGGCGAACCGCCGAAAGCGCTGCCGGGCGGCCGGAACGTCGTAATTCCGGGGCATCTCCCGGTGTTCGGGGTCGGGGTCGTCCAGCTCGCGCAGGAGCTCCCGGAGGCGGTCGAGGGGAAGCATGGTGGTTGCCCTTCGTGGTTTTCGCCGTACGTCGGCAATCAAGGGATGATTCTCGTCCGGACACGCGGCCGGGGCTCAGCCAGTTCTGGCCCCGGCCGGGCACATCACTCCGTCGGGCACTCCCTCGACGGCGACGGGTACGCGCTGATGACGCGGTACATCTTGCTCTTGTACCGGGTGACGATGCACAAGAACTTCTCGCCGCCGTCTCCGATCGCTTCCCCGTATTCGACGGGGAAGACCTTGTTGCCCCGCTTGAGGATCGGGTCGCCGCGCTTCTTCCAGGCGTCGTCGATCAGCGCCAGGAGCTGGCCCTGGTCCTTCTGCTTGAAGACGCCGTGCCGCGGCTTGTCCGGTTTGGGCCGCGTGTGCTCCATGACATGGTCGATGCGGTGCTTGGTCGCGCTTTCCCGCATGTACACCAGGCCGCCCGGCGACTGGAACACGTCGTTGCCCAGGTTCTGGAAGCCCACCGGACAGCTGATCGAACTCGCCGCCCGTGCGAGTGACATGGCGCGCAGCGACCGCGCGCACAGCGCGAACGCCGGGTTCTTGCCGAACAGCTTGCGGAAGAAGTCGTCCGCCTTGGTGCCCCACTTGCCGAACTTGACGCCCGCGGCGCCCCACCCGGCGAACGGCACGGCTCCGGCGCAGGACAGCCCCGCGTCGATCTTCTGGTCCTCACCGAAGTACCAGGCACAGTTGACGCCGTCGGCGGCCTCGCCGAAGCCGGGAATCAGGCCGAGGACGTCGAGGGTGAAGTGGCCGCCCTCGGAGAACAACTGCCCCCAGTCGATCTCGTTCAGCTTGGCCATGTACTCCGCGAACTCCTCGTCCTCCCTGAGCAGAGCGCGTTCCTCGTTCTCGGCGACGACGTCCGCGAAGTGCTTGCGGATCTCCTCCTGGAGCTTGCGGAACGCCACGTCGCCCGCCGCGTCCGCCGCCTTGCTCGCGGCGTCCGCGTCCTTGCCGGCCTCGATCGACGAGGCGTACGCGGCGTCCGCCGCGGCCCAGGCGTCGCTCGCGGAGACCTGTGCCGCTGCGGCGGACGCCGTGGCACGGTCGGCCGACAGGTCGGCCGAGCGCGCGGCCCGCTTCGCGTCGGCTTCGGCGGCCCGGGCCTTCTTGGCGGAGGCAGCGGCGTCGGCCGCGGACTTCTCCGCCGCGTCGGCGTGCGCGTCCGCCTCCTTGGCGAACTCGCCCGCCTGTCTCGCCGACTCCCGAGCGTCGCTCGCGTGCTTCGCCGCGTCCTCGGCCGCCTTGATGGCCTCGGCCGCGACCTTGGCGGCCAGAGCGGCGTCCTGCTGTGCCGTCGCCGCGATCTTCGCGGCCCCGGCGATCAGACCCTGGACCCGGGAGACATGGGTCGCGGTGAGCTTGTCCTGGCGCGCCGCGCGGTACTGCTCGACCTCGATGAACCGGTGCAGCACCTGCGGCGGTCCGGCCACCGCCACGTCGGCCGCGGCCTTGAGCTCCGGTCCGCCCGTGCTGCGCAACTGGACGGCGCGGACCCGCTCGTCGCTCGTCCGGGCCGTGTAGTACCCGGTGTGGATGAACGCCCGCATCTTGTCGGCGGAGCCGGAGTCCAGTGCCTCCTGGCCGGCCTTCTTCACCGCGGCGCCGGCGTCCTGCATCAGCTGCGTGACCAGGATGCGGTAGTCGTTGCGGGCCGCTTCGTGCTGACCGGTCGCGATGAAGGCGCCGATCTGTGCCGCGTCGCCGTTCAGCGCGGTCTTGGCCGCCGTACGGACGGTGTCGTACTCCGACTGCCACGCCAGGTTGACCGTACGCGCGTACTCGTCGCGCTGGGCCGCTTCCTTCAAGCCGGAGCGGATGTACTCCACAACCAGTGCGTCCGAGCCCGCCAGGGCGGCCTCCGCCGTGGTGGCGCTCCACGGGCCGCGGGTCTTGGCGACGTGCAGTGCGATCTTGCGGGCCTTGGCCGCGGCGGTCGGCAGGTCCATGTCCGGCGCGTTCACCTCGGAGGCCAGACGCACCGCCTCCTCGTCGGCCGCGCGGCTGTCCGCCGCGGCCTTCCGCTCACGCGCCTTGCGCTCGTCGTCCGCGGTCTTCAGGGCCTTGGCCGTCTCGACCTCGGTGTACCGGCGATCGGCGAGTTCTTCCGTCTCCACTTCCCGAGCCAGGTCGAAGGTGTTCTTGGCCTTCACCACGGCCGCGGTCGCGGCGTCGGCGGCCTTCTTGGCCTCGGTGGCGTGCTTCTTGGACTCGGTGGCGGCGGTGGCGGCTTCACCGGCGTTCTTGGCCGCCTCTTCGGCGGCCTTGCCGGCGTTGCGGGCGTGAACGGCCGCGGAGTTGGCGGCGTCCCGGGCCTCCCGGGCGGCCTGGGCGGCCTTCCCCGCCAGGGTCACCGCCCGGTTCGCGGCACGGGTGGCCTCGGCCGCCTGCCGCCGGGCGTCGGCGGCCGCGTCCCGGGCCCGCTGGGCCTGGGCGGCGGAGACGTTGGCGTGACCGCTCGCCTCCTGTGCCGCGGCCGCCGCGCTGTCGGCGTTGGCGCCCGCGCCGGCGGCGGCCTTCGCGGCCTTGCCGGCCTCGTCGGCCGCGGTCGCCGCGTGGTCGGCGGCCTTGGCGGCGGTCTCCGCGCCTTCGGCCGCGGCGTAGGCGCCCTTGGCGGCCTTGCGCGCGGCATCGGCCTTGCCCGCGTTCGTGGCGGCGTCGGCGGCGGCGCTGCGGGCGCGGGAGGCGGCCTGGGCGGCGGCAGCGGCGGCGGAGGCCGCCTGGGACGCGGCGTTGGCGGCGATCCGTGCCGACGTGTTGGCGGCGCGGGCGGCGCTGATGGCCTCCTGGGCCGCCTTGGCGGCCCCATGGGCGGCGTCGGCGGCCCGGCCGGCGGCGTTGGACGCCTTGGTCGCGTCGTCCTTGGCGGCCGCGGTCTCGGCAGCGGCTTTCTGTGCGGCTTCCTTGGCCAGCTTGGTCGCCGCGATGGCGCGTGCGGAGGCTTCCTTGGCGGCCTCGGTCTCCACCCGTGCCTGTCGGCCGGCCTCCTTCACCAGGGCGACCAGGTCCTCGACGGTGGCCTGTTCCTGGTCCCGGGACCGGGCGATGTGCTGGCCCACCGTCAGGAAGTCGGTGACGTCCTCGGGCGTGCCGTTCAGCGCGGCCTGCGCGGCCTCGCGGGTGGCGGGGCCGCCCGTGCTGAGGATTTGCACGACCTCCACGCGCTCGTCGTTGCGCCGGGCGTCGTACTGGCCTTCCGCGATGAAACGCCGCACGTCCTCGGCGGTGCCGTTCAGGGCGGCCTGGCCGGCCTGCTGCACCTCGGGCCCGCCGGTGCTGACGATCTGGACGGCGCGGACCCGCTGGTCCTGCTCCAGCGGCGCCCGCCAGCCCGATTTCAGGAAGGTGTCCAGGTCCTGGGGTGTCCCGGCCAGCGCCTTATCGGCGGCCTCGCGCACACCCCGGCCGCCGGCCGAGAAGACCTGCACGGTGGACACCCGGTCGTCGGACAGCTGGGCGACCGCACGCTCACTGTCGAGGAACGCGCGCACCTGGGCGTCCGTGCCCAGCAGCGCCGCCTCCGCGGCGGCCTTCACACCGGGTCCGCCTGTTTTCCAGGCCTTCAGGACCTCCCCTCGCGGGGTGGCGGGGATGTGGTCGGTGCTCGTCTCTTCGGGGTCGACGGCTTCGGCTGCCGCCGCATGGGCCGGGACGCCGAGCAGACCGACGGTGAGGGACAGGAAAAGGGCCAGGCAAAGCGCCCGGGCGGAATGTTGTCCGACGTGTGCGTGTTGGTTTCTCCCGGCCAACCGGAATATGCCGGTCCGGGCTCCGGATCTCTCAGTCAAGGAACAAGCACCCATTTCGTTTCTGGTCAACCGACGGACCAGTCACCGAACTTCGGCCTCACTGAGAATACGCCGTGATTTCCAGTCTCCTATTTCGCGCGCAACGCGGGCAGACGGTTTTCGGACGCACGCGCGCGGAGCGCCAGGCTGTGACTTCAGCCACACAAAACGACGGTGAAGGCTCAGTGAAGCGCCGGCAGATACGGCATAAATGGGCTGTTAAGGTGTCGTACGCATACGAAAAATGTGACCAAAGAGTGTAAGTCACGTGTTTCACTCGTGGGGTGTTTAGGTGGCGATTACTTGCTACCGTGCGATCGCCGCCGGGACCGGGCGGCTGTGAAGGGGGCGTTTCAGCGATCACGCAGGAACGCGTTCTGGGGGAACGAGGGGGAGTCGTGCCACCGGGTTGAATTCCCGGTGTTTTCACGCGCATCGCCATCTGTCTGCGTTCCTGGATCCTTTCTCGGCATGCCGTTCCGGCATGCCTGCGGTGCCGATCGACGTCTGTCGCCCGGCCCGTATTCACATGCTCTCGCGTGTCGCTTCCCGGAAGGAATCCTCCGTGATATCCAGAGCCCGAAAAGTCCTGCTCGCCGCCCTCATGGTCGGCGCGGTGGCAGCCGGAGGCACCGCTCTGGCCACCGCCGCCCCGAGCGCGGCCCCCGGCGTCGCTGCCGGAGCCCAACCGCCGGTCGCGGTCGAGGACTTCGCCTACCCGGACGCGGACCGGATCCTCGCCGAGCAGGGCATCGCCCTCAAGCGCGGCGACGGTCGCATCACCCTGGCCACCTGCAACGAAGCCGCTGACCAGATCAAGGTCATGACCCGGGTCGGCGCCGGCGAGTTCTGCTTCAAGGCCACGCACACCACCGGTCATCTCACCCTCGAACTGCCCAACGTCTTCGGCATCCAGACGGAAAGTCACCCGGTACGGGCCGAGCTGACCGCCGAGGGCAAGAGCCAGACGGTCGACGTCCCGAAGAACGAACTCAAGGGCGTCGGCGAAGGTTTGGGCGAGCCGCCCGCCGTGCTCCTGGAGATCCGCGTCACCGGCTGATCCACGTGCCGAGACCGCACCCGCCCACCGCACGGCGGCCGCGTACGGCCACCGTCCCCACCCGAAGTCCGAAGGAAACGAACGTGTCTCCTCTCCGCCCGCGCACGGCGCTGCTGAGTACGGCGGTCGTGGCCGCCCTGCTGACCGGCGCGTTCACCAGCGGCTCCGCGCAGGCCGTGACCGGCAGCCCGAGCACCGACGGGACTCTCACCTTCACCGCCCGACTCGACATCGGCTCCGGCGAACGAGCCTGCTCCGGCGTGCTCGTGGACCCCCGCTGGGTGCTGACCGCCGCGAGCTGCTTCGCCGACAACCCGCAGCAGAGCTTCCAGATCCGCGCGGGCAAGCCCGCGAAGACCACCACCGCCACCATCGGCCGCACCGACCTGACCAGCACCGCCGGCCAGGTCCGCCAAGTCGTGGAGCTCGTGCCGCGCACCGACCGCGATGTCGTCCTGGCCCGGCTCGCCACGCCGGTCACCGGCGTCACACCGGCAGCGGTCGGCACCACCATGCCCACCACGGGCGAGACCCTCACCGTCCCGGGGTTCGGCCGCACCAAGACGGAGTGGTCACCGCTGAAGCTGCACGCCGGTGCCTTCACGGCCGGCGCGATGGCGACCGAGACCCTGGATCTGGCCGGCAAGGACGGCGTCGCCGTCTGCGCCGGTGACACCGGCGGCCCGGCCCTGCGCGCCCGGACCGGCGGAGCCGGCGGCTACGAGGTCGTGGCCATCGCCACCAGATCCTGGCAGGGCGGCTGCTTCGGCCAGAACCCGGACGAGACTCGTACCGGCGCGGTCAGCACCCGCGTGGACAACCTGCGCTCGTGGCTGGACGCCACCATGCAGGCCGCTCCCGTCACCGACTTCAACTGCGACGGCGTCCGCGACACCGCCGTCGCCGACCCCGACGCGGCCGTCGGCGGCGACGCGGGCGCGGGACTGGTCCGCGTCGTGCACGGCGGCGGCAGAGGCACCGCCGAGATCACCCAGGACCTCGAGGCGGTGCCGGGCGGCTCGGAGGCGAAGGACCACTTCGGCACGACGCTCGCCACCTTCGACCACAACCTCGACGGCTGCACCGACCTTGTCGTCGGCGCCCCGTCCGAAGACCTGGGATCGGCCGCTGACGCCGGCATGGTCAACGTCCTCTACGGCGCCCCGGCGGGGCTTACCACCGGCAAGGCGGCCGTCAGCCTGGAGCAGGGCTCGGGCAGCGGCGCCCTGGCGGCGATGGCGTCCGAGTCCGGCGACCAGTTCGGCGCCGCCCTCGCCGCCGGCACCACGCTCGCCGGTGAGCCGTACCTGGCCGTCGGCGCGCCCGGCGAGGACGCCGCCGGGGGTGCGACCGACGCGGGCGGGGTCATCTATGTGCGCGGCTCCGGCACCACCAACGTCCTGATCCATCAGGACAAGTCGGGCGTGCCGGGCGCCCTGGAGAAGGGCGACAAGTTCGGCTCCTCCCTCGCCGGTTCGCCGCAGCACCTCGTGGTGGGCGCCCCAGGCGAGGCCATCGGCACGCTGGCCGCCGCCGGTGGTGTCTCCCTGTTCAGCCACACCCTCAACGCCGACAAGCTGCCGACCGGTGTGACCGGTCTGGACCAGGACCTCGACACCGTCGAGGGCGGCGCGGAGGCCGACGACCGGTTCGGCGCGTCGCTGGCCCTGGTGCAGTACCGGGCAGGCGCCTCCGCGAACGGCACCGAGTCGCTCCTGGCCGTCGGATCCCCGGGTGAGGACGGCGCCCAAGCCGTCAACGCGGGCCGCGTCGACACCTTCCGTCTCACGGCCTCCGGGTTCACCCAGGTCTCCGGCATCTACCAGGGCTCCTCCGGTGTCCCGGGCGCCACCGAGGCCAATGACAGCTTCGCCCAGTCCCTGTCGGCCGTGAACACCGCCCCGGGCGCGGTCAGCACCGCGCAGAACACCCTGCTCGCGGTGGGTGTGCCCGGCGAGGACAGCACCGGCGCCACCGACGGCGGCACGGTCTACACCTTCAGCCTGACCAACGGCGCCTTCATCAACACGGTCTACCCGGGCAAGTTCGGCATTCCCGGTGCCCTGGGCAACGGGCAGAAGGTGGGCACCGCGCTCCACGCCACCGGCTCCGAGCTCTACCTCGGTCTGCCCAACGGGCCCGTCTCGTACGGCTCCGCGCACGCCGTGCCGTGGGGGAACGTCCTCAGCGGCGGCACCCAGCCGGTCACGACGTTCCAGCCGGGCACCGGCGGCCTGCCCGCGGCCGGTGAGACGTTCGGCTCCGTGATCCGCTGACGCGCCGAAGTCCCGGCCGCACCACGGCCGGTCCCGCGGCAGCTCGCAGCCGTCGCCGGACCGGCCGTTCACCCCCTCTTCTTCGTCTGAAAGCACACACCCATGCGCCGCTTACTGCTGCCCGCGCTCGCCGCCCTCACCGTGGCCGGCACCGCCGCCCTCTCCACCACCGCGTCGACGGCTCCGGCCGCCCAGGAGGCCCGCACGACACAGAAAGTGCAGGCCGGGGCCACGAAGGCCACCCACAAGTACGGCCCCCACGCCCGTCAGACCCTCGACGCCCATTGGAACGCGAGCAGCTCCGGGCCAAAGCCCGCGCTGATTCTCATCCACGGCGGATACTGGTACCACCAGACCGACTGGTCCTCCTCGGCGGAGCGCTTCGCGGCCGAGGGCTTCCAGGTGTTCGCCATCAGGTACCGGCTCAACTTCGAGGCCGGCTGGCCGGCCCAGCGCGACGACGTCGCCGACGCCGTCGCCTGGATCCGCTCCCACGCCGCCGAGTTCGACGTCGACCCCGACCGCGTGCTGCTGCTCGGTTCCTCGGCCGGCGGCCAGCTCGCCACCGACGCGGCGACGCACGGCGCGGGCACCCTGCGACTCAAGGGCGTGGTCGCCCTCTCGCCCGTCGCCTCGCCCTACCGGGCGTGGAACGACGGCAACACCTCTACCGACGCCAAGAAGCGCAAACTCCGGGACAACTCGGCCATCCTCGCCCGCTGCTACCCCGACTCCGACGACACCTCGACCACGCTCCACCCCTCCTGCTGGGACACCTGGCGCAGCATGGTCTCCAAGAACTGGGTCGACCCGGCCGACGCCCCGATGTACCTGGTCCACTCCGAGGACGACTTCGTGCCACCCGTCCACTCCACGGACCTGAAGGCCACAGCCGAGGAGAAGGGCGTGCCCAGCGGCCGGATCCAGACGCAGGTCGTCGCCGGATCCGCGCACGGCGGCTCCCTGCTGAGCGCGCCGGGCGTGTATGACCGCATCGTCGCCTGGCTGAAGAGCAAGGTATGAGGCGGCAGCGCGAGCTTTCATGCTCTCTTCGGCGCGGAGGTTGCCGCAGGTGACGTCACCGGGGCCTCGGCCACCAGCCTGGCGGTCGGCGCCCCGGGGGGAGCACTCCGGTGACGGCACCGTCGGCCCCGGCGGCACCGGGCGTCTTCACCGGACCGGCCGTCGCGGGCATCCCGGCGACGGGGTACCGGGAGCCGTCCTCGCGCCGTGCCCGGGGCGCTCGGGGTCAATCCCTTCGTGACCATCACCGCGCTCGCGGAACGCACGATGGCGCGGGTCCTCAGCGAGGACACCGCGCCATAGCCGGCCCGGCCGTGGGTCACTTCGCGTAGATCGCCTCGACCTCGTGCGCGTAGTCCTTCGCCACCACGTTCCGCTTCAGCTTCAGCGACGGCGTCAGGTGGCCCGACTCCTCCGTGAACTGGGAGGTCAGAATGCGGAACTTGCGCACCGATTCCGCCTTCGACACCGCGGCGTTGCCGTCGTCGATCGCCGCCTGGATCGCGGCCAGCAGGTCCGGGTCCTCGCTCAGCGACGCCGCGGTGGAACCCGCCGGCTTGCCGTGGTCGGAGCACCAACGGCCCAGGAACTCCTCGTCGATGGTGACCAGCGCGCCCACGAACGGCCGCCCGTCGCCCACCACCATGCACTCCGCGACCAGCGCGTGCGCCCGGATGCGGTCCTCGATCACGGCCGGGGCGACGTTCTTGCCGCCCGCGGTGACGATGATCTCCTTCTTGCGGCCGGTGATCCTGAGGTAGCCGTCCTCGTCGAGGGTGCCGATGTCACCGGTGTGGAACCAGCCGTCGGCCAGCGCCTCCGCGGTCGCGCCGGGGTTGTTCCAGTACTCCTTGAACAGGTGCTCGCCGTGCAGCAGCACCTCGCCGTCGTCGGCGATCCGCACCACCGAGCCCGGCAGCGGCTGCCCGACCGTGCCGATCTTCTGCCGGTCCCACGGGTTGAACGCGGTGGCCGCGCAGGACTCGGTCAGGCCGTAGCCCTCGAGGACCGTGAAGCCGATGCCGCGGAAGAAGTGCCCGAGGCGCTCGCCGAGCGGAGCGCCGCCGGAGATGGCGTACTCGCCCCGGCCGCCGAGGACGGCGCGGAGTTTGCTGTAGACGAGCTTGTCGAACGTCTTGTGCTTGATCCGCAGGCCGAGGGACGGGCCGGACGGGGTGTCCATCGCCTTGCTGTAGGCGATCGCGGTGTCGGCGGCCTTGTCGAAGATCTTGCCCTTGCCGTCGGCCTGGGCCTTGGCGCGCGCGGAATTGTAGACCTTCTCGAAGACGCGCGGCACGCCCAGGATCAGCGTCGGGCGGAACGTGGCCAGCTCGTCGGTGAGGTTCTTGATGTCCGGGACACAGCCGAGCTTGATCGGCGCCATCATGGGCGCGATCTGCACCAGCCGTCCGAAGACGTGGGCGAGCGGCAGGAAGAGCAGCACCGAGCACTCGCCCGTGCGGAACAGCGGACGCAGGCGCTCCACGATGTTGCCGCACTCCGCGAAGAAGCTGCGGTGGGTGAGCACGCAGCCCTTGGGGCGGCCGGTGGTGCCGGAGGTGTAGACGATCGTCGCCGGGTCGTCGGCCTTGGCGAACGAGCCGCGCTCCTCGACCGTCTCGTCCGTGACGTCCTGGCCGAGCCGGCCCAGCTCCTCGATGCCGCCGCCCTCGATCTGCCACACGTGCTTCAGCGCCGGCAGCCGGTCGCGCACCGACTCGATCGCGGCCGCGTGGGCGTCCGACTCCACGACGCAGGCCGTCGCGCCCGAGTCGCCGAGGATCCACTGCACCTGCTCCGGCGAACTGGTCTCGTACACCGGCACGGTCACCGCGCCCGCGCTCCAGATCGCGAAGTCCAGCAGCGTCCACTCGTAGCGGGTGCGGGACATCAGGCCCACCCGGTCGCCCGGCTGGACCCCGGCCGCGATCAGTCCTTTGGCCGCCCTGTGCACCTCGGCGAGGAAGGTGGTGGCCGTGACGTCCTGCCAGCTGCCGCCGATCTTGCGGGCGATGACGGCGACGTCCGGGTGCTGCGAGGCGTTTCTGCGGACGATGTCGGTCAGATTTCCGTCCGCAGGGACCTCGTACAAAGCCGGAAGGCTGAACTCGCGCAAGACTGCTGCTCCTCATAGGGCGCCGGCGCCACGACGGTGTGTGCTGCGACGGTGCGGTCCAAGGCTCGGGGAGGTACTCAGGCATTCACTTGTTGAAATGCAGAGCACGACTGGACTGCCCGGACGTTACCCGCCGGTATGGCTTCTCCGACAGGGGGTTCCGTCGAGATGTTCGCTGCGTCACACAGTTGGGTATTCCTTCGCGCACAGTAGTCCACGGGCTAACTGACTGGCCAGTAACCGCAGGTAGGATCGCCACTGTTCACGTGTGCCGCACACGCTTACGCTTGATCGTCATGGCATCCACACCAGGCGGAAAACACCGCACCCGCGTGCACGTGGTCAGCGACGTCCACGGCAACGCCCGCGACCTGGCCAGGGCCGGCGAGGGTGCCGACGCCCTGGTGTGCCTGGGCGACCTCGTCCTCTTCCTCGACTACGCCGACCACTCCCGCGGCATCTTCCCCGACCTGTTCGGCGTGGAGAACGCCGACCGCATCGTCGCGCTGCGCACCGCCCGCCGCTTCGAGGAGGCCCGGGTGCTCGGGGCCGAGCTGTGGGCCGGCCTCCAGGAGGACCGCGCCGCGGTGATCGAGGAGGCGGTGCGCAAGCAGTACGCCGAGCTGTTCGCCGCGTTCCCCTCTCCTACGTACGCCACCTACGGCAACGTCGACATGCCGCCGCTGTGGCGGGAGTACGCGGGCCCCGGCACGACCGTCCTCGACGGCGAGCGCGTCGAGATCGGCGGCCGGGTCTTCGGCTTCGTCGGCGGCGGCCTGCGCACCCCGATGCGGACGCCCTACGAGATCAGCGACGAGGAGTACGCGGCGAAGATCGAGGCCGTCGGCGAGGTCGACGTGCTCTGCACGCACATCCCGCCCGAGGTCCCCGAGCTGGTCTACGACACCGTCGCCCGCCGCTTCGAGCGCGGCAGCCGCGCCCTGCTGGACGCCATCCGCCGCACCCGGCCCCGCTACTCCCTCTTCGGGCACGTGCACCAGCCGCTGGTGAAGAGGATGCGGATCGGGGCGACCGAGTGTGTGAACGTGGGGCACTTCGCGTCGACCGGAGCGCCCTGGGCGCTGGAGTGGTGAGGACGCCCCAGGTCGGATGAGATCGGCGGGTCCCGTGCGCGGTAGCCTTCACGCTGCACTCACGTGCGCACGACCTCATATTCGGCCCGTATCCGGAGGAGCCACGGCGATGGCGGAACACACCAGCTCGAGCATCACCATCGAGGCGGCCCCGGCCGACGTCATGGCGGTCATCGCCGATTTCGCCCGCTACCCGGACTGGACGGGCGAGGTGAAGGAGGCCGAGGTCCTGAAGACCGACGCCGAGGGACGCGCCGAGCAGGTCCGCCTCGTCATGGACGCGGGCGCGATCAAGGACGACCAGGTCCTCGGCTACACCTGGACGGGCGAGAACGAGGTGTCCTGGACGCTGGTGAAGTCCCAGATGCTCCGGTCCCTCGACGGCTCGTACATCCTCAAGCCGTCAAGCGCGGGCGGCACCGAGGTCACCTACCTGCTGACCGTGGACGTCAAGATCCCCATGCTCGGCATGATCAAGCGCAAGGCGGAGAAGGTCATCATCGACCGGGCGCTGGCCGGCCTGAAGAAGAGGGTCGAAGCGGGCAAGTAGCCACGGCCGCACACCCGGACGGCCCCGGCCGCACACCCGGACGGCCCCGGCGGCGACACCGGGCGCCCGGCCGGCGGCCGGTACCGTCACACCCATGCGCACCATCCTGATCACCGGGCCCGGCGGCAGCGGCCGTACCACCCTCGCGGCCGCGACCGCCCTGGCCGCGGCGGCCGAGGGCACCAGCACCCTCGTCCTCGGCACCGATCGCACGGACACGCTCGGTGCCGCCCTGGGGGTGACGACCGGCCCGGCCCCGGTGCGGGCGGCCCCTCACCTCACCGCCTGGCGCCCCGACGCCGCCCAGGATTTCCGCGGGGACCTCACCGCCCTCCAGGACCGCGCCTCCTCCGCCCTGGACCTCCTCGGCGCCTCCCGCCTCGACTCCGAGGAGCTCACGCCCCTGCCCGGCGCCGAGGAACTCGCCCTGCTGCGCGCCCTGCGCGACGTCGCGCTCTCGGAGAAGTACGGCACCCTCGTCGTCGACCTCCCCCCGGCCCCGCAGGCCCTCGCCCTGCTCGCCCTGCCCGAGGAACTCCGCCGCTACCTGCGCCGCCTGCTCCCACCGGAGCGGCAGGCCGCCCGCGCCCTGCGCCCCGTCCTCGGCCGCCTCGCCGGTGTGCCCATGCCCGCCGAGTGGCTCTACGACGCGGCGGCGCGCTGGGACCTGGAACTGGCCGCCGTCGAGGCGGTCGTCGCCGACCGTGACACCGTCGTACGGCTGGTCGCCGAGCCCGGCCCGGCCGGCGCCGACGCGCTGCGCACCGCCGGCCTCGGTCTCGCCCTGCGCCGACTGCGCACCGACGTCGTGGTCGCCAACCGCGTCCTGCCCGAGGCCTCCCCGGACACCTGGCTCGCCGGCCCGGTCGCCCAGCAGCGCAAGACGCTGGAGGAGTGGCGGGAGTCGTACGACGTCCGCACCGTGGCCCACCTCGGACGCGACCCGCGCGGCACCGACGATCTCACCGCCCTCGCCGTGCCCGGCGCCGAGCAGACGGCCACCAAGGCCGACTGGCCGGTGACCGACCGGCTCGACGAGGAAGGCGTGCTCGTCTGGCGGATCCCGCTGCCCGGCGCCATACGCGAGGAACTGGACCTCGTCCGGCGCGGCGACGAACTCGTCGTCACGGCGGGGCCGTTCCGGCGGATCGTTTCGCTGCCCTCCGCGCTGCGCCGCTGCACCGTCGACGGGGCCGCGCTGCGCGACGGCGAGCTGCGCATCCGCTTCACACCCGACCCGAAGCAGTGGCCGCAGGGCCGGTGACCCGGTGGGGCGGAACCGGGGAGAGACAGGTCCGCCCGGCCCGTGAACCGGTTACGCCCGTTCGGGTACCGTCGTAGGGACGAACCGTAGTCAGGAGTCCGTCATGAGCGAAGAGCTCCCCCCGTCCGACGCCGCCCGCGAAGAGGCCGCGGACGAGATGCGGGCGACCGACGCCGACGCCTGGGCGACCGCGTGCGCCGAGGACCTCCAGGCGGAGAAGGACCGCCGCCGCACCCGGTACGGCACGCCTCCCGGCTCCGCGGCCGAGGAGCTGAAGAAGCTCGTCGACGCCGTCGCGGAGAAACTGTCGGGTGTCCGGTCCCCGCTGCTCGGCGCGATCGCGGGGCCCGCCGCCGAGCAGGCCGTCCGGCAGGCCGTCCAGCAGGCCAAGGAGGCCGTGGAACCCGTCATCGAGCGCAATCCGGACGTCTTCGACCACCTGGCGGCGGCCGGGAACGAGCTGCTCGCCGCCTATCGCTCGGCCGTCCAGGCCCAGGAGCGGCGCTGGACCGGCCGCGACGACAGGGACGACCCCCGCGACCAGGACGGACGCCGGGACGGTGGCGACGACGCCGGTCCCGGGCAGCGCATCGACCTGGACTGAGCCCCCGGCTCCGGTCGCGCGGCGGCTGCGGAGCGGCCCTTCGGGGTGCCCAGCGTGCGGACGACGGCGAATCCGACGGCGGGGCCTCGGGTACCGTTGGCCGTAGCGGGGCTCGACCGAAACTGAGGGATTCATGGGACTCACCATCGGCGTCGACATCGGCGGCACGAAGATCGCGGCCGGCGTGGTCGATGAGGAAGGCAACATCCTCTCGACCCACAAGGTGCCGACCCCGGGCACGGCTGAGGGCATCGTGGACGCCATCGCCTCGGCGGTGGACGGCGCACGCGTCGGACACGACATCGGAGGCGTGGGCATCGGTGCCGCCGGCTACGTGAACCGGCAGCGCTCCGAGGTCTACTTCGCGCCCAACATCCACTGGCGCAACGAGCCGCTCAAGGAGAAGGTCGAGGCCCGCGTGGGCCTCCCGGTGGTCGTGGAGAACGACGCGAACGCCGCGGCGTGGGGCGAGTACAAGTTCGGTGCCGGCAAGGGTCACCGCAACGTCATCTGCATCACGCTGGGCACCGGCCTCGGCGGCGGCATCATCATCGGCAACAAGCTGCGCCGCGGGCACTTCGGCGTGGCCGCCGAGTTCGGCCACATCCGCATGGTGCCGGACGGCCTGCTGTGCGGCTGCGGCTCCCAGGGCTGCTGGGAGCAGTACGCGTCGGGCCGGGCGCTGGTCAGGTACGCCAAGCAGCGCGCCAATGCCACCCCCGAGAACGCCGAGATCCTGCTCGGCCTCGGTAACGGCACCCCCGACGGCATCGAGGGCAAGCACATCTCCATGGCCGCCCGGCAGGGCGACCGCGTGGCCGTCGACTCCTACCGTGAACTGGCCCGCTGGGTCGGCGCGGGCCTCGCCGACCTGGCCTCCCTCTTCGACCCCTCCGCGTTCATCGTCGGCGGGGGCCTCTCCGACGAGGGAGAGCTGGTCCTCGGACCGATCCGCAAGTCGTACAAGCGCTGGCTGGTCGGCGGCAACTGGCGCCCGGTCGCCGAGGTCCGCGCGGCGGAACTGGGCAACAAGGCAGGCCTGGTGGGCGCGGCCGACCTGGCCCGCGAGCCCGCCCCGATCATGTAAACGCCCCCCGGGGGGACGCGCTTCAGGGGCGCGGGGAACGGCGCGATCAGCCACACACGGCCGGCACTCGCGCACGATCCCCGCGCCCCGACCCGTTGGGCGTAGATTGATCACATGCCGCTGCTCCCCAACTCCCGTACCGAACCCGACGGTTCCGCGGTCATCAGGGTCCTCAGCTACAACATCCGCTCCCTGCGCGACGACACCGACGCCCTGGCCCGGGTCATCAGGGCGTGCGAGCCCGACCTCGTCCTCCTCCAAGAGGCACCCCGCTTCTTCCGCTGGCGCAAGAAACTCGCCCGCCTGGCCCTCGCGTCCGACCTCGTGATCGTCACCGGCGGCGCCACCACCACAGGACCGGCGATCCTCAGCTCGCTCCGGGTGAGCGTCGAACGCACGGAGGACATCCTCCTGCCCCCCACCCCCGGCCTGCACCGCCGCGGCTTCGCCACCGCGGTCGTCCGCATCGCCGGCACCCGCCTCGGCGTGCTCAGCTGCCACCTGTCCCTGCAGAAGGACGAGCGCTACGAGCAGTCCGGCATGCTTCTCGACCGGCTCGCGAGCATGGGTGTGGAGCACGCGATCGCCGGCGGCGACCTCAACGAACGCCCCGACGGACCGGCCTTCCGCCGGCTCGCCGACGTCCTGACGGACTGCCGGGCCGCGGCTCCCTGGGGCGGCGAGCACACCTGGACGCCCACCGACCCCTACCAGCGCATCGACGCGATCTTCGCGACCGCGGACATCCAGGTGCTGGGCTGTGGTGTGCCCACCCCACTCCCGGCTCCGCTCGAGCGGGGGGACCCCCATGGACAGCCCGGGGTGTCCGACGCGGACCTGAGGGCGGCCACGGACCACCTCCCGGTCCTGGCCGCCCTCAGGGTCCCGGCTTCCTAGACGACCGCGCCCCGGCCGGGGTCGTCATCGTCCTCGTCGTCCGTCCGCATGCGCATCACCAGCGTCGCGAACCCGCCGACGAACCCGCCGATCCCCAGCGTGGCCAGCCACCACGTCATGTCCCAGCCGAGCAGCACGGCCAGCAGGAGCAGCACCGGCCCGCCGAGCACACCGAGCCAGGCGAACTTGGCGGTGGGGTCGGCGGTGGGCACCGGGGGTGGTTCCGGCGGCACGAAGTGGCCCTCGTCGTCCTCGTCGAAGTCGTCCTCGGCGGGCTCGCGCACGGAGTAGTCGCGCGGGCCGACACCGGGCGCGAAGGAGACGGAGCCGCCCAGCGGCTTCGCGGGTTCCGCCGGCTTCTCCTCGGGCACCTCGGCCTCCTCCGGCTCGGCCGGCTTCACGGCGTCCCCGGACTTCACGGCCGTATCGCCCCGGTCGCCGTCCATCACGATGTCATTGGTCCCGGCCGCCGGCAGGGCCAGGTCCTCGATCGACTTGAACGGCTTGGCGCCCGGCGGGTCCGGCGGCTCCTCGCCGTATCCGGCGACGATCGCCGCCCAGGCGGCCTCCTCGTCGAACGGGACGCCCTTCTCGTCCGGCTCCCGGCCCTCGCGGTCGGAGTCGTGCTCAGCCACCTGCGGTCGTCCCTTCCTTGCCGAGCCCGGGCTCCTTGGCGAGGCCGGACGCGATGCGGCGGATGAACGCGAGGCTCTCCTCGTGGATCCGGTCCGCGTCATGGTCCAACGTGGCGACGTGGTAGCTCTGTTCCAGGATGACCTCTTTCACGTCCGTCGAGGAGATGCGGCCGAGGATCCGGGCCGAGTCGGCGGGCGGCACCACATGGTCCTGCGGGCTGTGCAGCAGCAGCACCGGCTGGGTGACCTGCGGCAGCTCGCGGTCGGTGGCCTGGAAGAACCGGCGCAGCGAGTGCGCCGCGTGCAACGGCACCCGGTCGTAGCCGAGCTCCCTGCTGTCCGGCTTGGCGATGTCGCTGGCGATGCCCTTCGTCGCGGGGACGAGGTGGCGGACCACCGGGAGGGCGTGCGCGGCCAGGCCGTGCACCTTGTTCGCGGGGTTGACGACCATGACGCCGCGGACGGCGTCGCCGTGCTTCGCGGCCAGCCGCAGTGCCAGCGCCCCGCCCATCGACAGACCGGCCACGAAGACCGTCTCGCGGCGCTCGCACAGCAGGCGCAGCTCGCGGTCCACCTCCGCGTACCAGTCCTGCCAGCCGGTGATCCGCAGGTCCTCCCAGCGGGTGCCGTGCCCGGGCAGCAGCGGCAGGGAGACGGTCATGCCGTGTTCGGCGAGGTACTCCGCCCAGGGGCGCAGCGACTGCGGTGATCCGGTGAAGCCGTGGCAGAGGAGGACGGCGACCTCCCCGCCCTCGTGGTGGAACGGCTCGGCTCCGGCAAGGACCGGCACCTTCGGCCTCCTGGTCGTGAGAAGGGACTGACACGATCACGGGATGTCACGGAACGTCATGGAAGGGGTCGCACGTCGTTCGCGGGACCTTCACCGTACGCGACCGCACTGACACCGACCAGGGCCGTCGGCGCCTTTGACGGCGCTCCGGGTTAAGGTCTGATCGACACATACAGGAGGCACTCGGTTGTTGTACGGCGCGATGAAGGTCACCATCGGGGGTCCGCTGAAGCTCGCCTTCAGACCCTGGGTGGAGGGCCTGGAGAACGTACCCGCCGAGGGCGCTGCGATCCTGGCGAGCAATCACCTGTCGTTCTCCGACTCGTTCTTCCTGCCCGCCGTCCTCGACCGCAAGGTCACCTTCATCGCGAAGGCCGAGTACTTCACCACGCCCGGCGTGAAGGGCCGGCTGACGGCCGCCTTCTTCAAGGGCGTCGGGCAGCTTCCCGTGGACCGCTCCGGTGCGCGCGGCGCGGGTGAGGCCGCCATCAAGAGCGGAATAGACGTGCTGGAGCGCGGTGAGCTGTTCGGGATCTACCCGGAGGGCACGCGTTCGCCCGACGGGCGGCTCTACCGGGGCAAGCCGGGCGGCCTCGCGCGCGTGGCGCTGGCCACCGGCGCACCCGTCCTCCCCGTCGCGATGATCGACACGGAGAAGATCCAGCCGCCCGGGAAGGTCGTGCCGAAGCTGATGCGGCCCGGCATCCGGATCGGCGAGCCCCTGGACTTCAGCCGCTACCAGGGCATGGAGCACGACCGGTTCGTGCTGCGCGCGGTGACGGACGAGGTCATGTACGAGATCATGAAACTGTCCGGCCAGGAGTACGTCGACATGTACGCGACGGCCATGAAGAGGCAGCTCACGGAAGCGGCGAAGGCGGAGAAGGAAGCCGAGAAGGCGGCCAGGGCCGCACTCGCGCGGGCCGAGAAGGAACAGGCCGAGAAGGAAAAGCAGACGGAGCAGCGGCGGACCGAGCCCTAGCCGGGGCGTCGGACGGGGCGGGGGAGATGGCCAAGCGCGAGCGTGTCATGAGGATGTCGGTCGAACAGCCGCTGTGGCGTGCGCTCACCGCCTACCGGGTGCTCACGATGCTCTACGCGGTCGGTCTGTTCGCCACCGCCTACGACGAGTTCACCCGCCCCTGGATCGCCGTCGCCTACTACGCCGTGCTCGGCACATGGACCCTGGCCACACTGCCCCGGGTCGCGAACGCGGCCCGCTGCACCAAGCGGTTCCTCGCCGCCGACCTCACCATCGCCGTCACCGGCATCCTGCTCACGCCCGCCGCCGACGCGTACGAGCGGATCCAGGCGGGCGGGCCGACCCTGCCGTCGATATGGACCGCCGGTGCCGTCCTCGCCTTCGCCATCAAGGGCGGCTGGCGCTGGGCGGCCCTCGCCTCCGGCCTCGTGGCCGTCGCCAACCTGATCGAGCGCGGCAGCCCGGCCCGCGACACCGTCCACAACGTCCTCCTGGTCTGCATCGCCTCCATCGCCATCGGTTACGTCGTCGAGGTCGCCCGTGCCTCCGAGCGCACCCTCGCCCGCGCCCTGGAGATCGAGGCCGCCACCCGGGAGCGCGAGCGGCTCGCCCGGGACATCCACGACAGCGTGCTCCAGGTGCTGGCCATGGTGCAGCGCCGCGGGGCCGTGATCGGGGGAGAGGCCGCCGAGCTGGGCAGGATGGCCGGTGAGCAGGAGGTCGCGCTGCGCACGCTGGTCTCCGGCGGACTGGTGCCCGTCTCCCGTGTCTCGGAGGACGCTGCCGAGGGCGCTCTCGTCCGGGCCGTCGACGAGGAGCCGGACGAGAGCGGCCCCGTCGACCTGCGCACCCTGCTCGCACCGTTCGCCGCGGCCCGGGTCAGCCTCGCCGAGCCCGGCGCGCCCGTGCCGCTGACGCCGGTCGCCGCCCGGGAGGTGGCCGCGGCGGTGGGGGCCGCCCTGGACAACGTCCGCCGGCATGCCGGTGAGGACGCGCGCGCGTGGATCCTGGTCGAGGACGAGCCGGACGAGGTGATCGTGACCGTGCGGGACGACGGCCCCGGCATTCCGGAGGGACGGCTAGTCCAGGCCGAGGGCGAGGGACGGCTCGGCGTCGCCCTGTCGATCCGCGGCCGGCTGCGCGACCTCGGCGGCAGCGCCGAGCTGATCTCGGTTCCGGGCCAGGGCACGGAGGTCGAGCTGAAGGTACCGAAGGACGTGACGCACACACGGGGGAAGGCGGAGCAGCGATGACGGAGAGCACCGAGGAGCGGCGGGACCCGATCAGGGTCATGGTCGTCGACGACCACCCCATGTGGCGCGACGCCGTCGCCCGCGACCTGGCCGAGTCGGGTTTCGAGGTGGTCGCCACCGCGGGCGACGGCGACCAGGCCGTGCGCCGCGCCAAGGCCGCCGTGCCCGACGTGCTCGTGCTCGACCTGAACCTGCCCGCCAAGCCCGGCGTGCAGGTCTGCAAGGAGGTCGTCGCCGCGAACCCCGCGCTGCGGGTCCTCGTGCTGTCGGCGAGCGGCGAGCACGCCGACGTCCTGGAGGCGGTGAAGTCCGGCGCGACCGGCTACCTGCTGAAGTCCGCCTCCACCGAGGAACTGCGGGACGCGGTCCGCCGCACGGCCGTCGGCGACCCGGTCTTCACCCCCGGCCTCGCCGGGCTGGTCCTCGGCGAGTACCGCCGCCTGGCCTCCGAGCCCGGCCCCGCCCCGGACACCGACGAACCCAGCGCGCCCCGGCTCACCGACCGCGAGACCGAGGTGCTGCGCCTGGTCGCCAAGGGCCTGAGCTACAAGCAGATCGCCGAACGCCTGGTCATCTCCCACCGCACGGTGCAGAACCACGTCCAGAACACCCTCGGCAAACTCCAGTTGCACAACCGCGTGGAGCTCGTGCGGTACGCGATAGAGCGCGGCCTCGACGACGAGTGAGGCGCACGTCACACTGACCCTTCGTCAGACACCCGCGGCGAAGGGACTGTTCCATGCGCGTCGGAGTACTGACCGGAGGCGGCGACTGCCCCGGCCTCAACGCCGTCATCCGGGCCATCGTCCGCAAGGGCGTGCAGGAGTACGGCTATGACTTCACCGGCTTCCGGGACGGCTGGCGAGGACCCCTTCAGAACGCCACCGTCCGTCTCGACATCCCGGCCGTGCGCGGCATCCTGCCCCGCGGCGGCACCATCCTCGGCTCCTCGCGGACCAATCCTTTGACGGTGGAGAACGGCATCCGCCGGATCAGGCAGACCCTCGCCGGGCTGGAGGTCGAGGCGCTGATCGCCATAGGCGGCGAGGACACACTCGGCGTGGCCGCCCGCCTGTCCGACGAGCACGGCGTGCCCTGCGTGGGCGTCCCGAAGACGATCGACAACGACCTGTCCGCCACCGACTACACCTTCGGCTTCGACACCGCCGTCGGGATCGCGACCGAGGCCATCGACCGGCTGCACACCACCGCCGAGTCCCATATGCGTGTCCTGGTCGTGGAGGTGATGGGCCGGCACGCCGGCTGGATCGCCCTGCACTCGGGCCTGGCCGGCGGCGCCAACGTCATCCTCATCCCCGAGCAGCGCTTCGACGTCGAGCAGGTGTGCTCCTGGGTGACCTCCCGCTTCCGGGCGTCGTACGCGCCGATCGTGGTCGTCGCCGAGGGGGCGATGCCGAAGGACGGCGACATGGTCCTCAAGGACCGGTCCCTGGACTCCTTCGGACACGTCCGGCTGTCCGGGGTCGGCGAGTGGCTCGCCAAGGAGATCGAGAAGCGCACGGGCAAGGAGGCCCGCACGACGGTCCTCGGGCATGTGCAGCGCGGCGGCACCCCCAGTGCCTTCGACCGCTGGCTCGCCACCCGCTTCGGGCTGCACGCCATCGACTGCGTCCGCGACCGCGCCTTCGGCCGGATGGTCGCCCTGCGCGGCACGGACATCGTCCGCGTCCCCATCGCGGACGCCACGGCCCGGCTGAAGACGGTGGACCCGGCGCTGTACGAGGAGGTCGGGGTGTTCTTCGGCTGACCGCCCGGCCGTCGGTACCGGCCGGGGCCGGGCGGCCCCGACCGGAGCCGGGTCAGACCGACGGCGCGCCCGCGCTCCGCAACCGCCCCACGAGTTCGCGCACGACCCGCGCCCCGTTCAGCGTCAGCACCGACTCGGGGTGGAACTGCACGCCGGCGAACCCGGCGGTGCGCAGCGCGTGCACCTCACCGTTCGCGGCGCGCGAGACCTCGACCCCGTGCGCCGCCAGTTCGGCCGCCGTCTCGTCGTCGCAGCGCGCCACGAAGCTGTTGTAGAAGCCGACGGTCTCCCGCCGTCCGAACAGCTCGATCTCCGTCTGCGCCCCCTGGTACGGCACCTCCTTGCGCACGATGTCCAGCCCCAGCTCCGCCGCGATCAGCTCGTGGCCGAGGCAGACGCCCAGCACGCCCTGGCGTTCGCCTCTGATCACCTCGGCGGTCAGGGAGCGCAGGAACCGCATCTTGGGGTCCGCCAGGTCGGACGGGTCTCCCGGCCCGGGGCCGAGGACCACGGTTCCCTCGTGGGCGAGCACCGCCTCCCGCAGCCCCGGCTCGTCGTACCGCCGCACGCTCACCTCCAGGCCGCCGGAGCGCAGCACGTGCGCGAGCATCGCCGTGAAGGTGTCCTCGCCGTCGACGACCAGGGCGTGGCCGGCCAGTTCGTCCGCGCGCTCCTGCATGCGCAGCCAGAAGGGCGCCAGCGAGGCCCGGCGTCCGTCCAGCGCGGCCCGCACGCGCGGGTCGTCGGCCAGACGTGCGCGGGTGTGCTCGGCACGCGGCCGTGACGGCCGTACTCCCAGCGCCGCCAGCACACCCGCCGCCTTGGCGTGCGTCTCGGCCACCTCGCTCGCCGGGTCCGAACCACGCACCAGGGTCGCGCCGACCGGCACCCGCAGCCGCCCGCCCGCGTCGATGTCGGCGGTGCGGATGAGAATGGGGGAGTCCAGGGTCTGGACCCCGCCCGGGTCCCGGCCGACCAACGCCAGCGCCCCGGCGTAATACCCGCGCCCGCCGCTCTCGTGCCGCTCGATCACCCGACAGGCGTTCTGCACCGGCGAGCCGGTGACCGTCGCCGCGAACATGGTCTCCTTCAGTACCTCCCGCACGTCCAGCGAGGACCTGCCGCGCAGCTCGTACTCGGTGTGCGCGAGGTGCGCCATCTCCTTCAGCCGGGGCCCGACCACGACCCCGCCCATGTCGCCGACGGTGCACATCATCTTGAGCTCCTCGTCGACGACCATCGACAGCTCCTCGACCTCCTTGCCGTCGGCGAGGAAGTCCAGCAGGTGCTCGGGCGTCGGCCCCTCGGCGGGGTAGCGGTACGTCCCGCTGATCGGGTTCATGACGACCGTGCCCCCGGACATCCGCACGTGCACCTCGGGGCTCGCCCCGACCAGGGTCCGCTCTCCCGTGTGCACGACGAACGTCCAGTACGCCCCCCGCTCGCCCTCCAGCAGCCGCCGGAACAGCGCGAGGGCGTCGGACCGCCCGAATCCGGGGATCTCACCCTCGTACGTGCGCCGGATCACGAAGTTGGCGCCCTCGCCCCGGCCGATCTCCTCCTCCAGCACGCGCCCGACGATCCGCGCGTACTCCTCGTCGGGGATGTCGAAGCCACCGCCCCCGCCGCTGACGCGGACGTCGTACGCCGGGAGCTGCTCCAGGGCCTCGGCCAGCGGGACGGCGCAGGACTCCTGGGGCGTGAGCGCCAGCAGGGGCGTGCCGTCGTCGCGGACGTCGAAGCCGCGCTCGCGGATCTGCCGGAAGGGCACCAGCGCGAGGCAGGTGTCGGGCAGGTCGGCGAGGCGGTCGTATGCGGCGACCGGGCCGATCAGGACCTCGACCAGCTCGTGGTCGTGGCCCGGGGTGCGGCGGCGCAGCAGGGCGAACGGGCGGGGGTCGTCCAACAAGCCGAGCAGGTTCATGGGTCCGTGCTCCATCTCGGTGAGAGAGGAACGGACCCCGGGAAAGACCGAAGGCCGCCCCTCGGGCGGCCTTCGCGAAGTCGTGAGTACGCGCAGTCAGCGGGCCGCCGGATGAGCGGTCCACCACCAGGTCTGGGTCGAGTGCGCGAACATGGCAGGCACCTTACCCCACGTCCGAGGGGTGTACGGGGTGTCTCAATTGCTGGGCATGGGTCAGGACGCCCGACACGAACCCGTAGTGTTGAGGTCGTGACCGTGAACGCTAAGACCAGCGCGAGTGCTGGCAACACCTGGCGAGACCTGCCCGCGGCGCAGCAGCCCGAGTACCCCGACACCGAGGCTCTGCGCGCAGTGATCGCGGACCTCGAGTCGTATCCGCCGCTCGTCTTCGCGGGCGAGTGCGACCAGCTGCGCGCCCGGATGGCGGCCGTCGCCAAGGGAGAGGCGTTCCTCCTCCAGGGCGGCGACTGCGCCGAGGCCTTCGACGCCGTGTCCGCGGACCACATCCGCAACAAGCTCAAGACCCTGCTCCAGATGGGTGCCGTGCTCACGTACGCCGCCTCGGTGCCGGTCGTGAAGGTCGGCCGCATCGCCGGCCAGTACTCCAAGCCGCGCTCCAAGGGGACCGAGACCCGTGACGGCGTGACGCTGCCGACGTACCGCGGCGACTCCGTCAACGGCTTCGAGTTCAACGAGAAGGCCCGCATCCCGGACCCCGAGCGGCTGAAGCGGATGTACCACGCGTCCGCCTCCACGCTGAACCTGGTGCGCGCCTTCACCACCGGCGGTTACGCCGACCTGCGCCAGGTGCACGCCTGGAACCAGGACTTCGTGAAGTCGTCCCCGTCCGGCCAGCGCTACGAGCAGCTCGCCCGCGAGATCGACAACGCGCTGAACTTCATGCACGCCTGCGGGACCGACCCGGAGGAGTTCAAGACCGTCGAGTTCTTCTCGTCGCACGAGGCGCTGCTGCTCGACTACGAGTCCGCCCTGACCAGGGTCGACTCCCGCACCGGGCAGCTGTACGACGTCTCGGCTCACATGGTGTGGATCGGTGAGCGCACCCGGCAGCTGGACCACGCGCACATCGAGTTCGCCTCGAAGATCCGCAACCCGATCGGCATCAAGCTGGGTCCGACGACCACCGCCGAGGACGCGCTCCAGTACATCGAGCGCCTCGACCCCGAGCGGGACCCGGGCCGGCTGACCTTCATCGTCCGCATGGGTGCCGACAAGGTCCGCGACAAGCTCCCCGAGCTGGTCGAGAAGGTCACCGCCTCCGGTGCGACCGTGGCCTGGGTGACCGACCCGATGCACGGCAACACCTTCGAGGCGGCCTCCGGGCACAAGACCCGCCGCTTCGACGACGTGCTCGACGAGGTCAAGGGCTTCTTCGAGGTCCACAAGGCCCTCGGCACCCACCCGGGCGGCATCCACGTGGAGCTCACCGGTGACGACGTCACCGAGTGCGTGGGCGGCGGCGACGAGATCTTCGTCGACGATCTGCACCAGCGCTACGAGACGGCCTGCGACCCGCGGCTCAACCGCAGCCAGTCGCTCGACCTGGCGTTCCTCGTGGCCGAGATGTACAGGGACCAGTAACGGGACCGCCTGTTACCGGGGCATGGACTGGGGCGCGGATCACACGATCCGCGCCCCTCTCCACTTTTGCGCTCCGGACCCGCCGGGTAAGGTTAGGTTAGCCTCACCGATCAACGGGGACGGCGCCAGAGAACGACCCCCGTCGGGAGGTGAACCGCGTGTACGTCTGCAGTTGTTTCGGGATCACCGAGCAGCAGGTCAAGCAGCACGCGGACGGCGGCGCCTGCACTCCCCGCCAGATCGCCTCCGCCTGCAAGGCGGGCACGGACTGCGGGTCCTGTGTGCGCCGCATCCAGGCGATCCTGGGCAGGGGATCCTGCCCTCGCCGCGATCTGGCCGACCGGGGCGAGCCGGTGCTCGCCGAACTGGAAGACGCCGCCTAGGGCGACATGCCCTGGACCCGCTAGCTCGGCTGCTCGATCTGCTGCGCGATGTACAGCGCCTCGCCGAGCTTGTCGATCAGCTCCAGCTGCGTGTCCAGATAGTCGATGTGGTGCTCCTCGTCCTCGAGGATCGACTCGAAGAGGTTCGCGGACGTGATGTCGCCCTTGCTGCGCATCACCTCGATGCCGCGCTTGAGGCGGTCGATCGCCTCGACCTCCACCTGGCGGTCCGCCTGGAACATCTCGGTGACCGTCTGGCCGACCCGCACGTGGAAGAGCCGCTGGTAGTTGGGTAGACCGTCCAGCATGAGGATGCGCTCGGTGATCTTGTCCGCGTGCTTCATCTCATCGATGGACTCTTCACGCGTGTACTTGGCGAGCTTGGTCCAGCCCTTGTTGTCCTGGATCCGGTAGTGCAGCCAGTACTGGTTGATCGCCGTCAGTTCGCCGGTCAACTGCTCATTGAGAAATTCGAGAACCTCGGGGTCGCCCTGCATTGCAGAGGCTCCTTCCATGCGGGGGAACTGACAGGTTGTGCCGCATGATTCCACTGGTGAAGAAGATCGTCCAGTAAGTCTTCGCTTAGTAAGTAAGGGCATGCTTAGTTGATTTTGTCCGGCTTGGGGGTGGTCCCGGTCAGGGGCACCACCCGAGGTCTGTCAGGATGGAGTCATGGGTCAGTCGCTGGAACACGAATCGGGAGAAGGGCGCGATCCAGCAGGAGCGACGCAGCCCGAGCTGCCCCCGGGACAGCGGCTGCAGCGCGGCTGGCCGGTCACGCACTACGGGCCCGTCCCCAAGTTCCGGCCCGAGCGCTGGGAGTTCCGGGTCTTCGGAGCCACCGCCGACGGCGGCAAGCACTGCTGGACCCATGAGGAGTTCACCGCCCTGCCCCACACCACCGTCGTGGCCGATCTGCACTGCGTCACGAAGTTCAGCATGCTGGGCGCGGAGTGGGGCGGCATCCCCGCGCGCACCATCCTCGACCTCGCCCCGCCCGCGGACGACGTCACCCATGTGATGGTGTGGGCCGAGTACGGATTCAGCTCCAACCTCCGGCTGTCCGACTTCGCCGACGAGCACGTCCTGTTCGCCACCCACAAGGGCGGCGAGCTGCTCACCGCCGAGCACGGCTTCCCGCTGCGCCTGATCGTGCCCCACCTGTACGCCTGGAAGGGCCCCAAGTGGGTGCGCGGTGTGGAGTACATGACCGCCGACCGGCGGGGCTTCTGGGAGGAGCGCGGCTACCACAACATCGGCGACCCCTGGCAGGAGCAGCGCTACTCCTACCAGGAGGAGCCCGGGGACGGCCCCGGCATCTGACGCCTCAGCCGTCGCGCAGCTTCTTCAGCCGCTCCACGTCCCCGGCGTGCCCCTGCTTGCCGCCCGGCGTCTCGATGACCAGCGGCACCCCCTCGGTTGCGGGGTGCGTCATCAGGGCCCGGAACGGGTCCTCCCCGATGTGGCCGACACCGATGTTCTCGTGCCGGTCCTTGTGCGCGCCCACCACGTCCTTGGAGTCGTTGGCGTGGATCAGCTTCAGCCGGCCCTCGCCGACCGTGTCCACCAGAAGATCCAGCGTCTGGTGCATCCCGCTCGGGCCGGTCAGGTCGTGCCCGGCGGCGAAGATGTGACAGGTGTCCAGGCACACGCCGAGCATCGGGTGGGCGTCCAGCGCCTCGAAGTACGGGCCGAAGTCCCAGGTCCGTGAGCACAGGGAGGCGCCCTGGCCGGCCGTCGACTCCAGCAGCAGGAACGGGTCGTCGTCGTGGGTCAGCTCGTCCAGCAGCGGCAGGAGGTGCTCCCGGACCTGCTTCAGCGCCACCGACCGCTCGCGGCCGCCGGTCGCGCTGCCGGTGTGCACGACCACGCCCAGCGCCCCGATGTCCCGCGCGCGCCGCAGCGAGTGCCGCAGCGACTCCACCGAGCGCTCCACGGTCGCCTCGGTGTGCGAGCCGAAGTTGATCAGGTAGGGGGCGTGCACATAGGCCGGGATCGACTCGGCCGCGCAGGCCGCGCGGAAGGCCTCGTCCTGCTTCGGGTTGCCGGCCGGCGTGGCCCAGCCGCGCGGGTTGGCGACGAAGACCTGGACGGTCTCCGCCTTCAGGTCACGGGCGTACGACAGACCTACGGAGTGGAGGCCACCGGCCACGGGGACGTGGCCGCCCACGGGGTTGCGGGAGGGACCGGACAGCTGACTGTTCACCCGTTCAGGGTGTCATGCGTCCGGCCCTGCCCCGTCCACGGGCCCCGGCCGTGCCCGTCACTTGATCTCGATGGTGATCGTCGAGCCCTTGGGCGCGGTCCGGCCGCCCTCGACGGACTGGCTCTTGACCTCGTCGCCGAACAGGCCGAGCAGACCCCGGTCCTCGTCGACCTCGAACCCGGCGCCCTCCAGCGCCTGCCTGGCGTCGTCGACACTGTCGCCGACCACGTCCGGGACCTCGATCATCTCGGGGCCCTTGGACAGCGTCAGCGTCACGGTGTCGCCCTCGGCCGCCGGGCCGCCGGACTTCGGCGTCTGACGGACGACCTGGCCCTTGTCGTACTCGGAGGAGTTGACCCGCTCGGCGGCGATCTTCACCTTGAGGCCGGCGTCCTCCAGCTCCGCCCGGGCGTCGGCCTCGTCGTCACCGGTGACGTCGGGGATGTCGATGCGGGCGCCCTTGCTGACGACCAGCGCGACGGCCGTACCGGAGCGCACCTTGGTGCCGTCCGCCGGGCGCGCGGAGATCACCGAGCCCCGCGGCACCTCCTCGCTGAACTCCCGGGTGACCATGCCGGGCTCCAGCTCGTCCTCCCTCAGCCGGTCCCGCGCCTCCTCCAGCTTCCGGCCCGCCAGGGCGGGCACCCGCACGGTCTCGGGGCCGTCTGAGATGGTGAACGACACCGAGTCGTTGACGCGGATACGGGCGCCCGGCGCGGGGTTGGTGCCGATGATCGTGCCGCGCTCGACGGTGTCGCTGTGGGCGTGGCTGACCTCGCCGACCTTGAGCCCGGCCTCCTCCAGCTGGTCCCTGGCCTGCGCCTCGGTCTTCGTCAGCAACGCCGGGACCTTCGTGAACTGTCCGGAGTTGATGTACCAGACGCCCGCGCCGACGCCGAGGACCAGCAGCAGGGCGACGACGATCGAGACGACGCCGCGCCGCGGCAGGCGCCGCCCGGGTGGTGGGGGAGGCGGTGTCTCCAGCCGGCTGGTGCGGAGCACCTCCGGCTCGGCGTCCTCGCCGACGGGCAGCAGACGCGGCACCGTGAGCGAGCGCGGGATCACACTCGTACGGTCGCCGGCGTTGTCGTGCTCCAGGGTGACCGCCTGCGGCGGCAGTGCGTCCAGCTGGTCCGCGCTCAGCCCCTCGCGCGACTGACGGGTCTGCGACAGCAGCGCCACGGCGTCGTACGGGCGCAGGTCGGGGTTGCGCGCGGTCGCCGACGCGACCAGCTCGTCCAGCTCGTACGCCAGCCCCGGCACCGACGCCGAGGGCGGCGGGACGTCCTCGTGGAGGTGTTTGTACAGGATGACGGCGGGGGAGTCCCCGTCGTGCGGCTTGTCGCCGGTCAGCATCTCGAACAGCATCACGCCGCACGCGTACACGTCGACGCGGGGGTCGGCGGTGCCGTTCTCTATCTGCTCGGGGGCGAGGTACGAGACCGTGCCGAGGACGGCGCCGGTGGTGTTCGTCACCGTGTCAACGGCCCGGACGAGACCGAAGTCGGCGACCTTGACCCGGCCGTCGTCCCCTATCAGAACGTTCTCCGGCTTCATGTCGCGGTGCACGAACCCGGCGCGGTGCGCGGCGCCCAGCGCGGCAAGCACCGGCTCCAGGATGTCCAGGGCGGCCCGCGGCTGCAGGGCCCCGCGCTCGCGCAGCACGTCCCGCAGGGTGCAGCCCGCGACGTACTCCATGGCCAGGTAGACGTACGAGCCGTCGGTGCCCTGGTCGAAGACCTGCACCACGTTCGGGTGCGCCAGCCGGGCCACGGACTTCGCCTCGCGGATGAACCGCTCCACGAACGAGGCGTCGACCGCGAGCGAGGGGTGCATCACCTTGAGCGCGAGGACCCGGTCGAGCCGGGTGTCCACGGCCCGGTAGACCGTGGCCATCCCGCCGACCGCGATCCGCGCGTCGACGCGATACCGGCCGTCGAGCACCTGCCCGACCAAGGGGTCCTGAAGGGTCGTGTCCACGCAGGCGAGTGTACGAGTCACGACCGACAGCCCCGTCCCCCGCCGGATTTCGAGGCGGGACTGCAGCCGACCTGTGACGTGTGTCCCGCCGATTACCGGAAGGCGGGCCGTTCCGGATCCAGCGCGGCCATCCCCTCCACCGGAGACGACGCCTCCGCGAAGTGCCGCCGCGGGATCCGCCCCGCCCGGTACGCCAGCCGCCCCGCCTCCACGGCGTGCCGCATCGCGTCGGCCATCAGCACGGGCTCCTGCGCCCGTGTCACCGCTGAGGCGAGCATCACACCCGCGCATCCCAGTTCCATCGCCAGCGCCGCGTCCGAGGCCGTACCCGCGCCCGCGTCCAGGATCACCGGCACGCGCGCGTGCTCCACGATCAGCTGGAAGTTGTGCGGGTTGCGGATTCCGAGCCCGGAGCCGATCGGCGAGCCCAGCGGCATGATCGCCGCGCAGCCCACGTCCTCCAGCTTCCGCGCCAGCACCGGGTCGTCGTTGGTGTACGGCAGCACCGTGAACCCGTCGTCGACCAGGGCCTCCGCCGCGTCCAGCAGCTCGATCGGATCCGGCAGCAGGGTGCGCTCGTCGGCGATGACCTCCAGCTTGATCAGGTCGGTGCCGAGGGCCTCGCGCGCGAGGCGGGCCGTGAGGACGGCCTCCCCGGCGGTGAAGCAGCCCGCCGTATTGGGCAGCACCCGGATGCCGAGCCTGTCCAGGACGGACAGCACCGAGCCGTGCACCGAGGCGTTCACCCGGCGCATCGCGACCGTCGTCAGCTCCGTCCCGGACGCCACCAGCGACCGCTCCAGCACATCGAGGCTGGGCGCCCCGCCCGTGCCCATGATCAGGCGGGACGCGAAGGACGTGCCACCGAGGACAAACGGATCGTCGGCCATGGTCAGCCTCCTTGGACGGCGGTGAGGACTTCCACGCGGTCTCCCTCGGCCAGGGGCGTGGAGGGCCACTCGGTGCGCGGGACGACGGTTTCGTTGAGGGCGGCGGCCACACCCGAGCGCGAGGCGGTGAGCGACCTCACGACGGTGTCGAGAGCCGTGCCGGGCCGGACCTCCCGGGGCTCCCCGTTGACGGAGATGTTCATGCGGGCTGCTCCGTGAGTGCGGTGGCGGGAGTGAAGCGCTTCGGCGTGAAGGGCCGGGCCTCCTCGGGGAGTTCGCCCGTCGTCAGGACGTGGGCCAGGGCGTCGCCGGTCACCGGCGTGAGCAGGACGCCGTTGCGGTAGTGCCCGGTGGCCAGCGACAGCCCCTCCAGGCCGGTGGGGCCGAGCAGCGGCGCGTTGTCGGGGGAGCCGGGGCGCAGCCCGGCCCGGGTCTCGGTGAGCGGGAGCTCGGTGATGCCGGGGACCAGCTCGTGTGCGTCCCGCAGCAGCTCGTAGACGCCGCCCGCGGTCACGGTGGTGTCCCAGCCCAGCTCCTCGCTGGTCGCCCCGATCACGAGTTCGCCGCTCGCGCGCGGCACCAGGTAGACGTGGCTGCCGCGCACCACCGCGCGTACCGTCCGGCTCAGGAACGGCCCGTGCCGCTGCGGCATCGTCAACCGCACCACCTGCCCCTTCACCGGGCGCACGGGAGGCAGCACGTCCCGCGGGACACCCGCGAGCCGCCCGCTGAGGCTGCCCCCGGCGAGCACCACCTGGCCGGCGGCCGGCGCGGTGCCGTCGGCCAGGACGACCCCCGCGGCCCGGTCCCGTACGACGGTCAGCCGCTCCGCCCACGCCCGGTGGAAGACCACGCCGGCCCGCTCGCACGCGGCCACCAGGGCCCCGGCCAGCCGCCGCGGGTCGATCTGGTGATCACCGTCGACCCGGAGCCCGCCACGCACGCCCGGCGCGAGCATCGGCTCCAGGCGCCGGCACTCGCGCCCCGACAGCCACTGCGAGTCCAGCCCCGACTGCTGCTGAAGGGCGTGCAGTTCGCGCAAGTGGGCCCGGTCGTCGGCGTCCAGGGCCACGGCGAGCGTGCCGCAGCGGCGGTAGCCGAGGTCCTGGCCGGTCAGCTCGGTGAGCTCGGCGGCGAAGTCCGGGTAGCGCCGGGCGGAGGCGAGGTTGAGGCCGAGCAGGGTCTGCTCGCCGTAGTGCAGTTCCGTGACGGCGGCCAGCATGCCGGCCGCCACCTGTGCGGCTCCGCCACCGGGCTCGGGGTCCACGACGGCCGTGGCGAGCCCGCGTTGCGCGGCCCGCCAGGCCGTGACCAGACCGATGATCCCGCCCCCGATGACCAGCACGTCTGATGTGGTGGACGTAGGCGACATGGGCGTCCAGCCCCTCCCTTCGCCGGCATGACCCGGATCAGGTTCGTACGGTCGGAGGCCGCCAGCCTCCCTCTCAGCCCGGTGCGTCCGGGCTCCCGCGAGTGCTTTACGTTGGCCACCCTAGCCCGATGCCGCATGCCGCAGTAAGGGAGCCTCCGCCCATGGCCCGATCCCTCGACGGTCTCGTCCTCGCCCCGGTGGCCGACCAGGCGCCAGGTCAGGTGGGCACCCGCACCCGGTTCACGTACCACGAGCGGCAGGGCGGGATCTGGGCCGAGTACAGCGGCGGCGATGTCGTACGGGGGTATCTCGTGGGTATCCGGGAAGGTGACCGGCTGGACTTCCGGTACGTGCAGCTCAAGCGGGACGGCACCACGTCCTCGGGGCACTGCGTCTCGGCGGTCGTGGAGCTGCCCGACGGGCGGGTGCGGCTGGAGGAGAGCTGGGAGTGGGAGTCCCAGCGGGGCAACGGCACGAGCGTTGTGGAGCAGGTCACGGCGCATGAGCACTGATTGACAATCCGTCAGGTGTCTATGGTGATCAGGTGAGCGAGCAGACGCAGGAACCAGGTTCGTCCGCGCCCCGGCGCGTGGTCGTGGCGGGCGCGGGCATGGCCGGGGTGCAGACCGCCGTCGCGCTGCGCGAGCAGGGCTTCACCGGCGATGTGATCCTGATCGGCGCCGAGCCCCACCAGCCCTACGACCGGCCGCCGTTGTCCAAGGCCGTCCTGCTCGGCAAGTCCGAGGGCTCCGCCTTCGACGTCGACTTCGATGCCCTCGGCATCGAACTGCGGCTCGGCTGCGAGGTGCTGGGCCTGCGCCCCGCCGACCACGAGCTGGACACCGAGGACGGGCCCGTGCCCTACGACGTCCTGGTCGTCGCGACCGGCGCCGAGCCGGTCCGGCTGCCCGGCGCGCAGGGCGTGCCCGGCGTGCATCTGCTGCGCACCCTGGACGACGCCGAGCGGCTGCGCCCGGTGCTGGCCCGCCGGCACGACATCGTGGTCGTCGGCGCGGGCTGGATCGGCGCGGAGTTCGCCACCGCCGCGCGCGAGGCGGGCTGCGCGGTGACCGTCGTGGAGGCCGCCGAGCGGCCGCTCGCCGGGGCGCTGCCCGCCGAGGTCGCCGCCCCGATGGCCGGCTGGTACGCCGACGCGGGCGCCGTACTGCGGACGCACGCGCGCGTGGAGCGCGTCGAGCAGGGTGCCGTGCTCCTCGACGACGGCACCCGGCTGCCCGCGGGCGCGGTCGTCGTCGGCATCGGCGCCCGCCCCGCCACGGCCTGGCTGGCCGGGTCCGGCATCGCGCTCGGCGCCCACGCCGAGATCCTGGCCGACGAGCACCTGCGCACGTCCGTACCGGACGTGTACGCGGTCGGCGACTGCGCCTCCTTCCCCTCCGGGCGCTACGGCGAGCGCCTGCTGGTCCACCACTGGGACAACGCCCTCCAGGGGCCGCGCACGGTCGCCGTGAACATCGTCGGCCGGGCCACGGGGGAGGCGCCGGCGGTGTACGACCCGGTGCCCTACTTCTGGTCCGAGCAGTTCGGGCGGTTCGTCCAGTACGCCGGGCACCACGCCGCCGCGGACACGACCCTGTGGCGGGGCGAGTCCTCCGGACCGGCCTGGACGGTGTGCTGGCTGCGCGATGAACGGCTGATCGCGCTGCTGGCGGTCGGCCGGCCGCGGGACCTGGCGCAGGGCCGGCGCCTGATCGAGTCGGGCACGCGGATGAATCCGCTCCTGCTGGTGGATCCGGCCAGGCCCCTGAAGGCCGCGACGGCGTAGGCGCCGGGGCCGTTGCCCGGGGCCCGGGGCAGTGCTGCCGGACCCGGCGCGTCCGCCCGGGTGGACGGGGCCGACTTCCGACTGTCAGTGGCAAATGGCAGGCTTGTTTCCGTGACCGAGATTGACGCAAAGATCGATGCTCTCGTCCCCGCCTGGCTCACCCTCCCCGACATCGCCGAACAGTTCGGCGTCGAGGTGACGCGTGTGCGGCAGCTGGTCAAGGACGGCCAGCTCATCGCCGTACGCCGCGGTGAGAACCGCGCGCTGCACGTCCCCGCCGCCTTCATCGACGGGGACAAGGTCGTCAAGGGCCTGTCCGGGACCTTGACGCTCCTGCGGGACGACGGCTTCACGGACGAAGAGATGCTGGAGTGGCTCTTCACCCCGGACCCCAGCCTGCCCGGCACCCCCGCGCAGGCGCTCAGCGAGAATCGCGGCACGGAGGTGAAGCGCCGCGCCCAGGCGCTCGCGGTCTGACCCGGCCGCGACGGACAACCGCCCGGTGCCGTGTGAGCGGGGCCGGGCCTGAACACCAGCCCGACGTGGGGGCCGTGGCCCAGTGGTCACGGCCCGGGGGAGTGCCGCGCCCGTCATGGGCGAGCACGTACCCGGCAGGGCCGGGGCGGGCGTAAGGTGCCCGGGGCGTTCGCCGCGGGACACCCGTCGCCGGACGGGGACGCTCGCGGGCCCCGCCCCGCCGGCACCCGGGCGGACGCACGCGCCTGCCGCTGACGCGCGTGCGGGCCCCGCCCGCACGCCACCGACACTCTGGGGGACACGCATGACCGGCACCGCCGCCGCACGGGCCCAGCTCGCCGACGCCCGCGTCTACCTCTGCACCGACGCGCGCAAGCGGCAAGGCGACCTCGGGGAGTTCCTCGACGCCGTGCTGGCCGGCGGGGTCGACATCGTGCAGTTGCGCGACAAGGGCATGGAGGCGGGCGAGGAGCTGGAGCACCTGGCCGTCTTCGCCGACGCCTGTGCGCGGCACGGCAAGCTCCTCGCGGTCAACGACCGTGCGGACGTCGCCCACGCCGCCGGCTCCGACGTCCTGCACCTCGGCCAGGGCGACCTCCCGGTCCCCGCGGCCCGCGCGCTCCTCGGCGACGACATCCTGATCGGCCGGTCCACCCACGCCGGGACCGAGGCCGCCGCGGCCGCCGTCCAGCAGGGCGTGGACTACTTCTGCACCGGCCCGTGCTGGCCGACCCCCACCAAGCCGGGCCGCCACGCCCCCGGCCTGGATCTCGTCCGCTACACCGCCGCCCTCGGCACCGACCGCCCCTGGTTCGCCATCGGCGGCATCGACCTCGGCAATCTCGACCAGGTCCTGGAGGCCGGTGCCCGGCGGGTCGTCGTCGTCCGGGCGATCACCGAGGCCGACGACCCGGGGGCCGCTGCGGCCGAGTTCGCCAAGCGGCTGCGGGGACAGTAGTCGGGACGGTTTGTCCAAGGGGTGGACAACAAGCGGATAATCCGGGCAAATGTCGTTCCTTGGTTGGGGGACCGACCGCCCCTGGCTAACCTGCCGGTATGGCCCTCGGCACCGCATCCATCAGGTCGGACCACGCGCGCACCGTCCGCGACATGCTCGCGGCCGGCAAGACGACGTACTCCTTCGAGTTCTACGCCCCCAAGACCCCGAAGGGCGAGCGGAACCTGTGGAACGCGCTGCGCCGGGTCGAGGCGGTGGCGCCCGACTTCGTCTCCGTGACCTACGGCGCGGGCGGCTCCACCCGGGCGGGCACGGTCAAGGCGACCGAGGCGATCGCCTCCGACACCACCCTCACCCCGATCGCCCACCTCACCGCGGTCGACCACTCGGTGGCCGACCTGCGCAACATCATCGGCCAGTACGCCGACGCCGGGATCCGTAACATGCTCGCCCTGCGCGGTGACCCGCCCGGCGACCCCATGGGCGACTGGGTGCCGCACCCCCGGGGCCTCGCCTACGCCGCCGAACTCGTCGAGCTGATCAAGGCCTCCGGCGACTTCTGCGTGGGCGTCGCCGCCTTCCCGGCGATGCACCCCCGCTCCGCCGACTGGGACACCGACGTCCGCCACTTCGTCGACAAGTGCCGAGCGGGCGCGGACTACGCCATCACGCAGATGTTCTTCCAGCCGGAGGACTACCTCCGGCTGCGCGACCGGGTCTCGGCCGCAGGTTGCGACACCCCGATCATCCCCGAGGTCATGCCGATCGCGAGCGTGAAGACGCTGGAGCGGATCGGGTCGCTCACCAACGCCGCGTTCCCGGCCGCCCTGAAAGAGCGGATCCTCACAGCAAAAGACGATCCGGCCGCTGTACGCTCCATTGGTATCGAATTCGCCACGGAGTTCTGTGCGCGGCTGCTCGCCGAAGGCGTGCCCGGCTTGCACTTCATCACGCTCAACAACTCCACCGCGACACTGGAGATCTACGAGAACCTGGGCCTGCACCACTCATCGCAGGCCTAGACCGTTCGCACCGGTATACGACACACTGCGTAGCGGCCACTGGGAGAGGGGCGTACATGGGCTGGGCGGTCCTCTACATCGCGTTCGGCATCGTCGCGCTGTGGCTGCTGGGCGAGGTGCTGCTGCAGTACAAGGCGCGGCTGCGCTGGCGGCTGCTTGCCTTCGCCGGGTTCCTCGGTGTCGTCGTCGGTGTTCTGATCCCGTCGGTCGTCGTCATCGGACTGGGCGCCGCCGCCTTCGCGGTCGGGCAGACCTACGTCACCCTGTCGTTCCGCAGCGGCTTCGCGGCCGGCTGGGCGATGAACGCGCCCGCGCTGGGCGGCAGCAAGCGCCGCCGCGGGGAGCGCGGCCGCCGGGAGCCGACCCTGGAGGTCTCCGGGCTCGAGGCCGAGGGCGGCTACGACGACGAGGCCGGCGCCTACCGCCGTGACCCCGCCGCCTACGGCGAGGACGACGACTACGACCGCGACGACGTCTTCACCCCGGCCCGCCCGACCCGCCAGCCGACCTCCGCCGAGACCACCGCCGTCTACGAGCCGCAGCCCATGCCCGAGGACACCGGCTCCTACGGCGTCTACAACCACGGGTACCAGGGCGGGGGGCAGCAGACCCACGATCAGTACGCCGCCCAGGCCGCCGACCAGTCCTACGCCTACGACCACTCCGGCTACGGCCAGCAGCAGGGCTACGACGCCACCGGCCAGCAGCAGTACGCCGCCTACTCCGACCCGTACATCGGCTCCTCGACCTACGGCCAGGCCACGCACGACACCACGTACGGCGACCAGCAGTACTACGGCCAGCAGGGCTACGCCCAGGACCAGTACGCAGGCACCTACGGCGGCGAGACCACGCCCGGCGGGGTGTGGGTCCCACAGCAGCGCGACACCGACGAGTACGGGCAGGAACTGCCGCCCGAGCAGCCGTACCCCTATCAGGGGGGCGGGCAGCAGCCGCAGGGCAACGGGTTCGACGAGCAGTACCGTTTCTGAAACCCGAACCCCGGGGGCGCGGCGTGTTCACTGCGAACCGCGGAACTCCGGGCCCTCCACGATCAGTCCCGCCACCAGCGCGCCCGACATCCCCGCATGCGGCAGCCCGCCGCCCGGGTGGGTCCAGCCGCCCACGGTGAACAGGCCGGGCACCCGTGTGCTGTTGGACGGATGCAGCAGCCGGCCGCCGGCCGCCGCCAGGGCCGGGACGGGGACCGCCCCGCCCTCCGCTCCCGTCACGTCCTCGATGTCGGCCGGGGTGCGCACCTCGCGCCACAGGAGCCGGTCGCGCAGGCCGGGCACGGCCCGTTCGGCGACGGTGAGCATGTGGTCGGCGAGGCCGTCGTGAGACCGACCGGGCCGCGCGGGCACCACCGTCGTGACGGTGACCGCCTCGTGGTCCGCCGGGGCCAGGCGCGGATCGCCGGGCCGTAGCACCGCGACCGTGGGACTCGGACTCCCGGCCGCCGTGCCGAACAGGGCGTCCCACTCGGCCTGCCGGTCCCCGGTGTGCACCACCGTGCGGTGCGCCGTGCCCTCGGGGCGGGCGCCGCGCAGGGCCAGCAGAAGAGTCAGCCTGGCGATCGCCGCGGGCTGCGGGTGCACCTCGCCCTCGCCCCGTACTGCGGTTCCCGCCGTCAGCCGGTCCAGAATGCCGGGCGCGACGCCGGCGACCACGACGTCCGCCTCCGCCACCGACCCGTCGGCGAGTTCCACCCCCGACGCCCGGCCGTCCTTCTCCAGCACGCCGGTGACGTCGGCACCGAAGTGGAACTCGACCCTCCGGGCCAGGCACCGCTCATACACCGCCCGCGCCAGCTCGCGCAGACCACCGCGCACGTACCAGGTGCCGAAGGCGTGCTCCATGTACGGCAGCACGGCCGCGCTCGCCGGGGTGAGCCGGGGATCCAGGCCGTACAGGAGGGCGTGGCTCTCCAGGAGTGCCGCGAGCCGGGGGTCGCGCAGCTCCCAGGCGCCGACCTCGGCGAGTGTGCCGGCCCGTCGGGTGCGCAGCAGCCGCCTGTGGGGGACCGACGGGTAGGGCTCGCGCTCGCCCAGCACCTGCCAGTCGGGCCACAGCGGCTCCTCCAGCAGCGGCCGACGGGTGCGGTCCCAGGCCTCGCGGGCCCGGACCAGGAAGTCGCCCCAGCGCTGCCCGGCACCCGCGCCGAGCCCTTCGTCCAGGGCGGCGACGACGCCCGCGCGCGAGGCGTTCGGCAGTGACACCTCGGTACCGTCCGCGAACACATGACGGGACGACGGGTCGACCTGGACGAGCTCGACAGCGGACTCCAGGGGCTCCTTGCCGGTCTTGACGAACAGGTCGCGGTACACGGCCGGCAGCGGGAGCAGGGCGGGGCCCGTGTCGAAGGAGAACCCGTCGCGCTCGAAGCGGCGCAGGGCTCCGCCATAGGTGTCCGTCCGTTCGTACACCGCCACCCGGTGGCCCGCGACGGCCAGCCGGGCGGCGGCCGTCAGTGCGCCCATCCCGGCGCCGATCACCGCAATCCGTGCCATGCCAGGGACTTTATCGGCCCCCTCCCGCAGCCTCCGCCGACAGCCCCTCCGACGGCGATCCCGGCGGCTCGGGGTACCGGCGCGGAGGTGATCGTGACCAGCCGGCCGCGGAGCGTTCTGGGGTCGCGTGCGCAGGACTGAGTATCCGTACCTAGCCGGGGACTTGAGTACGGGCGCGGATGGGGGACGACCTGCGCGGACGAGAGAGTGGAGACACGGAGAGGGGCTCGGCTCCGGCACCGGCGACACGGGGCGCCGGAGCAGGGGCCGGCCCACGATCCGCTCCTTCCGCCGGCGGTGTCGGCGGGAGCGAGGCACGGGGGAGTACCGGGGGACGACCGAACGGGGGTCGTGCGGGGGGACGCACGGGGGAGCACGGAAGGCGCCGGTTCGGTGTGGCCCGCGGGGGACGCGGCCACACCGAACCGGCGCCTTCATGTCCGCGCGATCAGCGGCAGCCGCTCACCCGTCCCTGGAGCAGCCGGGACAGGGCCGCGTGCACGTCGTCCAGGGAGCGTTCCGCCTGGAAGGACTTCCAGTCGAGGGCCGCCACCAGAACCATGCCGACCAGCGCGGACGCCGTCAGCGAGATGTCGATCTCCTCGCTGAACTCGCCGCCCGCCACGCCGTCGCGCAGGACGTCCTCCACGACTGCGACGGCCTGCTGCCGGACCACCATCAGCGTGGACTGCCAGGTCCGGTTGGTGCGCCACAGCTCGGCCACGTACAGCTGGGTGAAGGCCGGGTAGCGGTCGATGAAGACCAGGCCCGCGCGGATCATCGCGTCGAGGGCGTCGACCTTGGTGCCGCCCTCCCGCTCGGTCCGCTCGGCCGCTTCCCGCAGGGAGGCGGTCAGCAGACCCACTCCGTGCCGCAGCAGTTCCTCGAAGAGGACGGACTTGCTCGCGAAGTTGTAATAGACCGTGCCCTTCGCGACCCCGGCACGTTCGGCGATCTCGTCGACGGTCGTGGCGGAGAACCCCTGCTCGGCGATGAGCGTGACGGCCGCTTCGTAGAGCTTTTGCCGGGTGGCCTCGCGGCGCGTGCTGCCGCCCGACGCGGCACTGCTGCTTTCCATGGTCCTGATTGTCACAGGAACCTTTCCGGGGGGAGTGACGGTGGGGCTCACAGGGTCAGCTCCGGATGCAGCCGGTCCAGCGTCCACACCTGGCGCCGGCGGGCCGCCACGGCGGTCAGGGCGAGGGCGCCGGCGGTGAACGCCGTCAGCACCACGCACGCGTGCCACACCGGTTCGAGTCCCCCGCCCGTGATGAGCCGCCTGAGCGCCTCGACGACGTAGCTCATCGGCAGGAACGGGTGGAGGGCGTTGAAGAACCCGGGGCTGGTCTGCACGGGGTAGGTGCCGCCCGCCGAGGTCAGCTGGAGCATCAGCAGCGCGAGGACGAGGATCCGGCCCGCCGCCCCGAAGCGCGCGTTCAGCCACTGCACGATCGCCGCGAAGCACGCCGTCACCAGGAACAGGAACCCCACCGTCCCGGCCGCTCGCGCCATCTCCAGGCCGACCGCCCAGTGCAGCACCGACATCAGCGCCACCGTCTGCAGCACCCCGATCGCCACCACCGGCAGCCAGCCCGCCAGCGCGATCCGCCACGCCGGGGCGCCGGCCGCGAGCGCCCGCCGGTTCATGGGCACGATCAGCATGTACGCCACCATCGCGCCGACCCACAGGGACAGCGGGATGAAGTACGGGGCGAACCCGGTGCCGTAGTTGGGCGCCTTGTGCAGGTCGTGGGAGGCGAGCCGCACGGGGTCGGCCATGACCTCGGTGCGCCGGTCGCGGTCCCGCTCGTCGTAGTCGGGGATCTGCTCCGCCCCGTCGTGCAGACCGCCGGCGAGCTTCCCGGAGCCGCCGACGAGCTTGAAGATGCCGCCGTTGAGGTCGTCCGCGCCCGTCTTCAGCTTGCCGACGCCCGTGTCCAGGTCGACGGCGCCGGTCTTGGCCGTGCCGAGGCCCTTGTGCAGCCTCTTCGCGCCGGCGGCGACCTTCGCCGCCCCGTCGTTCAGCTTGTTGATCTTCTTGACGGCGTCGGCGAGGTCCTCGGAGAGGTGCGGCGCGCGGTTCGCGAGGGCCTGGGACTGCTTCTGGAGGGTGGCGAGGTTCTTGTCGAGCTTGTCCAGATCACCGTCCTGGTCCGCGATCAGCGTGTTGAGGTCGTCCGCGATGGTGGTCACGTCGGCGGCGGCGTCCTTGGCCTTCTTCAGGTCGGAACAGGCCGCGTCGGGCAGGACGGGATCGTCGCAGCGCCGGGCGTAGACGTCGTTCAGCGTGCCGGAGGCCGCGCGGGCGCCCTTGGCCGCGGTCGGGGCCGTCCTCACCAGGGTGTCCAGGTGCTTGCGGATCGCCCCGGAGGAGTCGGCCACCAGCTGGGCGGTGTCGCCGATCGTCTTCTCGTTGCCCTTGAGGAACGGGCCGACCTTGCCGGCGGTGCCGTTGACCCGGTCGGCGAGCGTCTGCGTGCCCTCCGCGACCCGTTTCGAGCCGTCCTCCAGGTCACCCGCTCCGGTGTGGAGTTTCCTCAGGCCCGTGGAGAGCTTGCCGCTGCCGTCCTTGGCGTCCTGCAGGCCGTCGGCGAGGTCCTTGGAGCCCTTCTCGGCCTTGCCGATGCCGCCCTTGAGCCGGTCGGCTCCCTCCGCCGCCTTCACGGTCTTGCCGTGGATGTCGGAGAACGACACGAAGATCTTGTCCAGGAACGAGCGGGACGTCTTCGTGGACGCCGCCTGCCGCACCTCGCTGAAGACCGTCCGGGAGATCTGCCCGACGATGTAGTTGTTCGCGTCGTTCGTGCGCACCTGGAGGGCGCCGGTCTCCGGGGTGTTCCCGGAGCTGGAGGCGATCCGCTCGCTGAAGTCGGCGGGCATGCTGAGCGACAGGTAGTAGCTGCCGTCCTCGACGCCCCTGCGGGCCTCGGCGGCGCTCACCTCCCGCCAGTCGAAGGTCTCGCTGTCACGCAGGCCCTTCGTGATGTCGTCGCCCGCCGTGATCCTCTTCCCGTCGGCGGTCGCCCCCTTGTCGTCGTTCACGAGCGCCACGGGAATCCGGTCCAGACGGCCGTACGGGTCCCAGAACGACCACAGGTACAGCGCGCCGTACAGCAACGGCAGCACCAGCAGCGCCACCAGTGCGGCCCGCGGCAGTTTCCCGCGCCCGAAGCGGCGCAGCTCAAGCGCGGCCAGTTTCGGCGAGCGCATCGGCCCTCCCCTCTCCCTGGTCGGCCTCGTCGCCCTCGGCGACCGGCTCCTGGTTGCTCCGCTTGGGGGAGACCGTGACGGCGCCCTCGGGAGCCTCGCTGCACACCGCCACGACCGTCGTCCCGGCCTCGGCCAGGGACCTGAGCAGCGCCCAGACCTCCTCCCGCTCTCCTTCCGAGAGCTTGAGGTCGGTGTCGTCGACGCCCAGCAGCCGCGGCTCGCCGATCAGGGCGAGCGCGATGGACAGCCGTAGCGCCTCCAGGCGCTCCAGATCGCGCACGGCCGTGCGCGGCCCCTTGGGCAGGGCTTCCAGGTCGAGCCCGGCGGCTTCGAGCGCCGCGTCGACGCGCTGCCCGGCCTCGGCCGCCCGCTCTGCACGGGGGCGCAGCAGTCCGCGCAGTGACGCGCCGAACCGCTGCTGGAGCAGTGCCCGTTCCCACAGGTGCTCCCCGACGGTCAGCGCCGGGTCCAGGTCGGTGACCCCGGGGACGTGCGCCAGCGCGCTGACGCCCCGCACCGCCGCCATCTGCTTCGGCAGTCTCGCGTCGCCGACGCCGGCCGTGCCCTCCGAGATCTTCATCCGCCCCGTCAGCGCGAGCAGCAGGCAGGTACGGCCGGACCCGGACGGGCCCTCGACCGCGACGAGCGAACCCGGCCCCGCGTCGACAAAGACGCCGCGGACCGCCCACCCCCGTGGCCCCTTGATCCCGAGGCCGTCGGCGGCGATCCGCACTCCTCCCGTCCGTTCCCCCATGAGTCTCCCCTGAATTGAACTGACTGGTCAGTTCAAAAACTACTCCGAACCTACGATCGAGGCAAAGCAGCAGGTCAGAACGGATTGTCAGTGCCATACCTCACGATGGGTCACATACGGCACTTCGTGACCGGACGTGCCGTCACACAGACGACAGGAGGTTCGTCATGGCCAGCTACCACGCGGCAGCCGCCCGTCGGCGCCGCGCCACCGGCCCTGCCCCCTCACTGACCGGACCGGCGAGCGACGTGCACCCCGTGCTGCGCCGGGCCACGGCCCCGCCCGCCGCCCTCGACCTTCTCGCCCAGGCACGCGCGAGCCTCGACGAGGCCGCCGGCCTGGAAACACCGAACGAGCGCTACGCGACGGCCCACCTCGCCGCCCTGCGCACCGCGGCCGCGGTGCTCGCCGCCCGGGGTCGGCCGGAGACCTCGCCCCGGGCCCGGGCCAAGATACGGAGCGCCTGGGAAGTGCTTCCCGAGATCGCACCCGAACTGACCGACTGGAGCGCCCTGTTCGCCTCCGGCGCCCGGCGCCGCGCCCGGGCCGAGGCGGGCATCCAGGGCGCGGCCACCGGCCGGGACGCCGACGACCTGATACGGGACGTGGCGATGTTCCTGCGCCTCGTCGAGCGGATGCTCGTCCTCCAGCCGGTCCTCCCACAGCCCCGCCCGGACCAGGACCGGCCGGACCCCGGCACGGGGAGGGATATGCCGGACGCGGGCTGACCGGGCAGCGGAGAGGGCCCGGGCCGTCCGGGTTCCGGGCCCTCCGGGTTCCGGAGGTGCGGGGCTCCGGGCCGTCCGGACTCCGGCGATGCCGGGCCCGGGCCCATCCGGTTCGGAGGTGGCCCCAGCGGATCCGGCATCTGCGGTCGAGGGCTCGGGCAGGTCTGACGGCCGGGGGTGGGGACTCGGGCAGGTCTGACGGCCGGGGTGTGGGCTCGGGCGGATCCGGCATCCGCATCAGGGGATCCGGCAGGTCCGACGATCGGGGTGTGGGCTCGGGCGGATCCGGTGGCCGTGGTGCGGCGCTCCGGCATTCGCGATCAGGGGCTCGGCAGGTCCGACGACCGAGGGTGGGGACTCGGGCAGGTCTGACGGCCGGGGTGTGGGCTCCGGCGGATCCGGCATCCGCGGTGGGGGGTCCGGCAGGTCCGACGATCGGGGTGTGGGCTCGGGCGGATCCGGTGGCCGTGGTGCGGCGCTCCGGCATTCGCGATCAGGGGCTCGGCAGGTCCGA